>NZ_BBJJ01000005.1 GCF_000739815.1 Paraburkholderia mimosarum LMG 23256 = NBRC 106338 | reverse complement strand
GCCCGGCGGCGGGCGGGAGCCATGCGGCTGCGCCGCGTGCGGCGGCGTGCCGGGGGGCTGCATCGTCACCCTCACGCGCTGCGGCTCGGGCGCACGCGCGTGTTGCATCGGCAGATGCCCCTGGTTGTGCGCCATTACCACGCGCAGTTCCGCGCGGCGGTGCAGGACTTCGCCGCGCAGGTCGCCGCGGCCATAGTAGCGGCGCTGGCGACGGCCTTCAGGGTCCGTGATCCAGATGTACGTGCTGCCGCCGGCGTAGACGACATCGCGGTCGAGCACGACGGCGACATACGCGTCATACGGCTGCGGCACGTAGACGGGTTGCGCGACGACGACAGGCTGGGGCGGCGGGGGGGCGGCGGCCACGGTCGTGGGGCGCGCGGGTGCGGTGGCGACGCGGGGACTGCTGAGGCAGCCGCTGATGAGCAGCGTGGCGGCGAGGGTTCCGGTCAGGGCAAAGGCAGATGGCAGAGCGCGTGATTTCGCGTTCAAACGGGACTCCGGAATGGGTTGTGGTTGGTCCCATGTGTTAACGGCAAGCGCCCGGGGGGCTTGAGAAAACGGCCCTCGATGCAGGGTTTTCTCTGCTTCGTCTTCGCTTCGAGTGGGCCTCTCGCGTAGCTGGTACGGCGTGTCGCTGCCCGCTGCGGAATTTATCAAGAATCCTAAGCGAACGAAACAGCGCGAGCGCTTGCTGGCCGACTATCGAATGCCCGGCGCGATGGGCGCTGCGCCATGGCAGCCGGTCAAGCGAAAAGGCGTCTGCCGACGAGCAGAGGCAGACGTAGCACGAACCCGCTCACGAGCCGCAGGTGCATGCCCGCGAGCAGCAGGTTGTCGCGCACGTAGTTGAAGTGCGAAACGCCGCCTTCGCCGGCGCTGAAGTAGCGCACCGGCGCTTCGATGCGAATGGGCCGCACGCCGGCCCAGCACAGCCGCACGGCGGCTTCGGGATCGAAGTCGAAACGGCGCATCCACGTCTGGCGATGCATGATCGCGGCGAGCGGCGCGATCGGATAGACGCGAAAGCCGTAGAGCGAATCGCCGATGCCGGCCCACAGCGTTTCGAAGTCGGCGAAGAAGTTCGAGAGGCGCCGTCCCTGCACGCGCAGTTGCGGCGCGCTCGCGTCGAACTTCGGCAAGCCCAGCACCATGGCCTCGGGCGCGGCCTGGGAGGCAGCCATGAACTCGGGAATCAGCGCGGCGGGGTGCTGGCCGTCGGAGTCCATCGTCAAGACGTGTGTGAAGCCTCGCTCGGCGGCCGCTTCCAGCCCCGCGAGCACCGCGCCGCCCTTGCCGCGATTCTCGGGCAGCACGATCACGTGCAGGCCGGGGTCGTGCAGTGCCATTGCTTGCAGGCGCTCGGCGCTGCCGTCCGTGCTGCCGTCCACCACCACCCACACCGGGTTCCATTGCGCGCGCGCGCCGCGCACGGTCTCGTCGAGCTTCGCACCCGGGTTGTAGCTCGGTATCAGGACGAGATGCGTGGACGAGGCGCTCGGCGTGGACATGGCAGCGGCCGCTCCGGCGGCGGGAGACCCTGAGAAAATGGTAGGTCGCGCCGCCGCGCGCGCATAACCGCCGTCATGTGCGCCGTCGCGGGCATCGCGCCCGACGGGCGGCGCGACTTCGTAACAGGATGCTTCGCCAGCCGTGCCCGTGCTTGCACCGGGCGCGGAGCGCGACTGCCGCTTGGCGTCGAAGGGTTGCACGGACACTTGTCTTTCCTCAGAGGATGCGGTTAGCGCGGAGGCCGCTCAGGCGAGGCCGCCGTTGATCGAGAGTACTTGCCCGGTCACGTAGGCGGCCGCGTCGGAGACGAGGTACGCCACCATGCCCGCGACTTCGGCGGGCTGGCCGGCGCGCTGCGCGGGCACGAGCTGCTTGATGCGCTCGGCGGGAAACGCTTGCTCCGCCATGGGCGAGGCGATGATGCCGGGCGCCACGGCGTTCACGGTAATGCCGCGCGAGGCCAGTTCCAGCGAGAGCGATTTCGTCGCGCCGATTAGCCCCGCTTTCGCGGCCGCGTAGTTCGCCTGGCCGCGATTGCCCATCACACCCGCGAGCGACGCGATATTGACGATGCGCCCGTGGCGCGTGCGGATCATCGGCATGAGGAGCGGCTGCGTCACGTTGAAAAAGCCGTTGAGCGAGACGTCGATCACGCGGCGCCATTGCTCGCGGCGCATGCCCACGAGCGGCGCGTCGTCGTGAATGCCCGCGTTGTTCACGAGGATCTGCACGGGCGCTGCCTCCACGAGACGCTTGAGCGCGGCTTCGGTGGCATCGGCGTCGGTCACGTCGAAGGCGATGGCGTGCGCGCGTCCGCCCGCGGCGACGATGCGCTGCGCGACGGCCTCGGCCGCGCCCAAACGACGGTTCGCATGGACCCAGACTTCGTGGCCCGCCTGTGCGAGCGCTTCGCTGATAGCCTGCCCGAGTGCGCCGCTGCCGCCTGTCACGAGTGCACGCATGCGTATTCCCCCAATGCCGGCGCCCGTGCGTCAGCGCACGCGGTGCGCCTCGACGTAGGCCGCCAGTGCGCCGAGCGTCGCGAAGATCTTTTCGTTATCCGGATTGTCCGAGCGCAGCTCGAAGCCGTACTTCTTCGAGATCAGCAGCGCGATTTCCAGAATATCGATCGAGTCGAGCCCGAAGCCTTCGCCATAGAGGGGAGTATCGGCGCTCACGTTGTCGAGCGAGACGTCTTCGAGATTCAGCTCGGTCACGATCAGCGTGGCGAGCTCTTTTTGCAGTGCGTTCATCATGCGTGGGCTCTTCGGGCAGGCCGCCCTTGCGGCGGACGCCCCTTTTTTAGGGTTCGTGTGATGTAAAAGTTACGCGGATTCTAGTCGATGGGTATCGGTGCGTATACGGTGCTGCGGGCCGAAAGGGTTACAGAGGGTCGGGGCCCTCTCGCACGCATTTTGGGATCGGAACGCGCGAGACGCTTGCGCCGCTTTGCGCCTGTCTTCTTCGGACGGAAGCCTTGCCGCGCGGGATTCCGAACATTCAGTTACAAACCGGTGTGATGCTGGACGGGTGTTGGCGTCGCGCCATCTTAAAATGTGCGGGCCGGAACAGGTCCGCAAGAAACCGGCCCGATAATTGCATTTTTATATGACGATTCGCGACGCGGGCGCTGTACGGCCGCACGCGCGCGAATCCTACGATTCTTACAACGATTGCCAACATGCCATGCTCGTTTAGCCTTACCGCGTTGCGTTGCGCCGGCGTGCGTGCCCGGTCATGCCCGGCGAGTTTCCGGCGTCAGGCGGCGTCGCGCGCCCGGCAGGCTGCAGGGCGATTGCGCGGAGGCACGCGATGAGCGCGGTGGCGCCGGCGGCGCGCGCGGTGCTGGCCGTGGCGGCAGTGGTCGCCTGGCAGGTCGGCGCGCATTACGCGGTGGCGACGCCGGGCGCGCACGGCTTTGGCCTTGCGATGGCTTTTGCGCCGCCGCTCGCGATCGCGCTCGCCGCTGCCGCCCGCTCGCCGCGCCGGACAGTGCTGCTGCCGCTCTGGGCGCTCGTCGCGCTGGCGCTCTGGGTTGCGCGCATGCCCCTTGCTTTGCACTTCGCATGGGGATTGTTCCTCGAGCATGTGAGCTTCAACCTCGCGATGGCGCTGCTGTTCGGGCGCACGCTCGCGGCGGGGCGCGTGCCGCTCTGCACGCAGTTCGCGGCGATGATCCACGGCGGCGCGCTCACGCCTGCCGTCGCGCGCTACACGCGCCAGATCACGCTCGCATGGACGCTCTTTTTCATCGCGATTGCCGGCGTTTCGACGCTGATGTTCGCGATTGCACCGATTCTCGCGTGGTCGACGTTCGCCAACTACCTCGCGTTGCCGCTCGTGGCGGTGATGTTCGTCGCCGAGCACGCGTGCCGGCGTTTCGCGTTGCCGGGCGAGCCGCGCGCCGGCATGCTCGACGCGATCCGCGCCTACCGGCAGACGAGCCGGGCGCATTCGTGATGGATGGATGCCGTCTTGCCCGCCTCGCCAACCCAGGATTTCGTTTTGACTGAAGTTATGCAGACTCATCCGCTCGTTTTTCACAAATCGCCCGAGCAGATCATTGCCTGGCGCGACGGCGCGCCCGTCACGGTGCGCGCCTTTCTCGCCGAGGTCTCGCGCGTGGCCGCGGCGCTGCCGGCGGGCGGGCACGTGTTCAACGTCTGCCGCGACCGCTACCGCTTCACGGTGAGCCTGTGCGCGGCGCTCGTGTCCGGCCGCGTCAGCCTGCTGCCGTCCACCCAGACGCCCGAGACGGTGCGCCAGCTCGCCGCCTTCGCACCCGACACGTTTTGTCTGCACGACGCGCCCGAATGCGCGATCGACCTGCCGCGATTTGCGTATCCCGAATCCGGCGCCGAGCAAGCGCCCGGCGCGCAGGCGCCGTTCGTCGTCCCGCGGATCGACGCTTCGTGTACCGTGGCTTACGTGTTTACTTCGGGCTCCACCGGCGCGCCGGTGCCGCACCGCAAGACCTGGGGCATGCTCGTCGCGGGCGTGCGCGCGTCGGCCGAGCGGCTGGGCTTGCTCGATGCGCGCGACTGCACCATCGTCGGCACGGTGCCGCCGCAGCACATGTACGGTTTCGAGGCGACGGTGCTGCTCGCGCTGATCGGCGGTCTCGCGTTCAGCAACCGGCTGCCGTTCTATCCCGGCGATATCCGCGATGAACTCGAAGCGGTGCCGCAGCCGCGCGTGCTCGTGACCTCGCCGATCCATCTGCGCGCGCTGCTCGGCACCGATCACGCGTTGCCGCCGTCCGAACTCGTGCTCAGCGCCACCGCGCCGCTTTCGGAGAAGCTCGCGAGCGAAGCCGAGGCGCGCCTGAGGGCGCCGCTCATCGAGATCTACGGCAGCACCGAAACCGGCCAGATCGCGACGCGCCGCACCGCACGGGGCGCGACGTGGCATTTGCACCCGAAGATCCGCCTGGAAGCGCGCGAGAGCGAGACCCCGGAAGACGTGGACAAGGGGCCCACGATGTGGGTTTCGGGCGGCCATGTCGAGGAGCCGGTCCCCATGGGCGACGCACTCGAACTGCTCGACGCGGAGCATTTCCTCCTGCACGGACGCAAGACGGACCTCATCAACATCGCGGGCAAGCGCACGTCGCTCGCCTACCTCAACCATCAGATCAACGCGATTCCTGGCGTGGTGGACGGCGTGTTCTTCATGCCCCGGCACGACGAGCGCGACGGCGACGAGCACGTGAAGCGCCTCGTCGCGCTCGTGGTCGCGCCCACGCTTTCGCTCGCCGATCTGCAGCGCGCGCTGCGCGAGCGCATCGACCCCGCGTTCCTGCCGCGTCCGCTCATATTCGTCGATGCGCTGCCGCGCAACGACACCGGCAAGCTGCCGCACGACGTGCTTGCTGCGCTGGTTGCGCTTCATACGGGCGGCGGCCTCGCGCCCGCCACGAAGCACGCGCCCGATGCGAACGAAGCGGGCACGCCGTCGTCCGCGCTCTCGTTCACGATTCCCGCCGACCATCCGGCGCTGCCCGGCCACTTTCCGGGTCACCCGGTGGTGCCCGGCGTCGTGCTGCTCGATCACGCCATCGATGCGATCGGCACCGCGCTGAACCGGCCGCTCGCCACATGGAAGCTCAGCTCCGCCAAGTTCCTGAGCCCGGCCGCGCCCGGCGAAACCTTCGACCTTGCCTGGGATGCCGCTGCGAGCGGCGCGATCCGCTTCACGCTGCGCGCGGGCGCGCGCGATGTCGCGAGCGGCGTGCTCAGCGGCGCAAGCAGCGCCGGCCCTCTCACCCGTGCGAGCGGGCAAACGGGAGCGCAGCCATGACGAATCGCACCGACTGGGCGAACCAGCAGGAACGCAGCAACACGCTGCTTCTGCGCGTCATGACGTGGCTTTCCCTGCGCCTCGGCCGCCGTGCGGGCCGCGCGCTGCTGCACCTGATCGCACTGTATTTCGTGCTGTTTTCGCCGCGCGCGTGCGCGGCCTCGCGCGACTATCTGCGCCGCGTGCTGGGCCGCCCCGCGCAGTGGCGCGACGTCTACCGCCACGTCTTCACGTTTGCCGCGACGATCCACGACCGCATCTATCTGGCGAACGGGCGCTTCGATCTGTTCGACATCCGCCCGCATGGCCACACGCTCGTGGACGCCGCGCTCGAGAAGGGACGGGGCGTCTTCCTGATGGGCGCGCACCTCGGCAGCTTCGAGGTCGTGCGCGCGCTCGGCCGTACGCGGCCCGACTTGCGCGTGGTCGTGACGATGTACGAGGAGAACGCGCAGAAGATCAACGCGACGCTGGCCGCCGTGAATCCGGCGGCGAAGCCCGAGGTGATCGGCCTGGGCCAGGTCGGCTCGATGCTCAAGGTGCACGAGCGTCTCGACCAGAACTGCATGGTCGGCCTGCTCGCCGACCGCACGCTGCTCGCGGACGACGCGGCCACCATGCGGCGCATGGCCTTTCTCGGCGAGCCGGCGGCGTTTCCGCTCGGCCCGCTCTACATGGCCGCGATGCTCAAGCGCCCGGTGCTCTTCATGACGGGCCTTTACCGCGACGGCAACCGCTACGACGTGCACTTCGAAACGCTCGCGGACTTCACGGACGTGCCGCGCGAGGCGCGCCAGCGCACGATCGACGCGGCGCTCGTGCGCTACGTCGCGCTGCTCGACCGCTATTGCCGCGCCGCGCCGTACAACTGGTTCAACTACTTCGACTTCTGGCAGGGCGGCAGAAAGGCCGCGCATGCGGGCGTCCCGGCATCGGCTCCGGCTGCGGCTCCGGCCGCGGCCCGCAAGGCGGGCGCGGCCCCGATGCGCCGCCGCGAGTCGCGCGCCCACGCCGAGCTTCCCGTGCACGAGGTGACCGACGCATGAGCGCGATCCGCCAATTCGTGTCCATGCGCGCGGCGGCAAGCGCTGCATGTTTCCTGATGGTTTCGAGCGCCATCGCGCAGGCGGCCGGAACGACGCAACCGGCCTGGACGATCGACCGCCTCATGTCCACGCTCGCGCAGCACAAGTCCGGCCACGCGAGCTTCACCGAGACGAAATACCTTTCGATCGCCACGCAGCCCGTGGAATCGTCGGGCGAACTCGTGTTCGTCGCGCCCGACCACCTGGAAAAGATCACGCAGAGCCCGAAGCCCGAGCATCTCGTGGTGGACGGCGACATGCTGACCGTGCAGCGCGAGAACCACAAATACACGCTCGCCCTTGCACGCTATCCGGAGCTTGGCGCGTTCATCGAGAGCATCCGCGCGACGCTGGCGGGCAACCGCTTCGCGCTCGAAAAGGTGTACAAGGTCGCGCTCGCGGGCGAGGGCGACGACTGGTCGCTCACGCTCACGCCGCTCGACTCGCGCATGCTCAAAGTGGTGAGCACGATCACCATAGACGGCTCCGGCGACGCATTGCGCAGCGTCGCGATCCAGCAGGCGGATGGCGATCATTCGCTGATGCGCCTGCACGCCCTTTCCGCGGACGCGAACTGATGGATCCGCGCGCCCATCCGCTCCTTGCACGCGGCTTCGCGCTCGCGCAGCGCCGCGCCGTCGCGGTGTGGCTGCTGTGCCTCGTGGCGTGCGCCGTGGCGATAGGCCGCGCGCATTTCACCGCCGATCTCTCGGCGTTCCTGCCGCGCTCGCCGAGCCCGAAGCAGCAGGTGCTCGTCGATCAGTTGCGCGACGGCCTCGCTTCGCGGCTCATTCTCATCGGCATCGACGGCGGTTACGAGAGCACGCGCGCTGCGCTTTCGCGCCGCGTGGCGCAGACCTTGCGCGCCGACCCGCAGTTCGCGGCCGTGCATAACGGCGCGGACGAAAACGACGCGCGCGACGAGCAGTTCATGTTTGCGCACCGCTACGTGCTGAGCCCAGCGGTCACGCCGCAACGTTTCACCGAACACGGGCTGCACGACGCGCTCGGCGAGAGCCTCGATCTGTTGACTTCGTCCGCGGGGCTCATCGCCAAGGATCTGCTGCCGCGCGACCCGACGGGCGAGGTGGCGGCGATGCTCGGCCAGCTCGATAGCGCGGCGCAGCCCGCGAGCCGCGCCGGTGTATGGGCCTCGCGCGACGGCCGGCGCGCCGTGCTCGTCGCACAGACCGTCGCCGGCTCCGACACCGACGCCCAGGGGCGCGCCATCGACGCCGTGCGTCAGGCCTTTGCCGCCGCCGCGGCCACCTTGCCCAATGCTTCGGCCTACCAGGTATCGATGACGGGGCCTGGCGTGTTCGCGGTTGCGACGCGAGATGCCATCCGTCACGACGTGGAACGCCTCTCGACGCTGAGCCTCGTGCTGATCGTCGCGCTGCTGCTCACGCTCTACCGCTCGCCGCGCACGCTGGCGCTCGGGTTGTTGCCGGTGCTCTCGGGCGTGGCGGCGGGCATCGCTGCGGTCGCGCTCGCATTCGGCACGGTGCACGGCCTGACGCTCGGCTTCGGCACCACGCTGATCGGCGAAGCGGTGGACTACTCGATCTATCTGTTCGTGCAGTCGTCGCAAGGTGGGTCACGCGGCGCACCGCCGGGTGCGCTTCAGGGCCGCGACACGCTGCGCGCGTGGCTCGCCGCCTACTGGCCGACCATTCGCCTCGGCGTGCTGACCTCGGTGTGCGGCTTCGCGTCGATGCTGTTCTCGGGCTTTCCCGGCCTCGTGCAGCTTGGCCTCTATTCGATTGCCGGCCTCGTGAGCGCCGCGCTCGTCACGCGTTTCGTGCTGCCGCAGCTTTGCGGCGGCACGGTCGCGATGCGCGATGTCTCGCGCATCGGCGCGGCGCTCGCGCGTCTCGCGCAGGCCGCGCCGCGCTTGCGCTGGCCGCTCGCGGCGCTCGTGCTCGCCGCCGTCGCCTTGCTCTGGTTGCATCGCGACGGCCTCTGGAGCCGCGAGCTTTCCTCGCTGAGCCCGGTGCCCGCCGCGAGCCAGGCGCTCGACACGCGCCTGCGCGCGGACGTAGGCGCGCCCGACGTGCGCTATCTCGTGGTGATTCCGGCCGCGAGCGAGCAGGCCGCGCTCGAAGGCGCGGAGAAGGTCGGCGCGCAGTTGCAGCCGCTCGTCGACCGTGGCGTGCTGGGCGGTTTCGAGAGCCCGTCGCGCTATTTGCCGAGCGACGCGACCCAACGCGCGCGCCTCGCGAGCCTGCCCGCGAAGGATGTACTCGCTGCACGCCTGACCGAGGCGATCAGGAATCAGTCGGTGGACGTGAGGCCGGATGCGTTCGCGCCTTTCCTTGCCGATGTGGAGGCTGCGCGCACCCAGCCGCTGGTCACGCGTGCGGACCTCAAGGGCACGTCGATGGCGCTCGCCGTCGATGCGCTCCTGACCCAGCGCAACGGCCAATGGAACGCGATGCTGGCCTTGCGCGCGCCGTCCAATGCGCAGGGCACGCGTGCTGCGGACGCCCCGAGCCTCGACGCCACGCCCGTGAGCGACGCCGTCGCGCGCGCGAATGTGCCGGGCGCGCTCTTCGTGGACCTGAAGGCCGAGGCGGACCGCCTGTACGCGAACTATGTGCATGAGGACATCCGCCTCTCGCTCGCGGGCTTCGTCGCCATCGCCGTGCTGCTGGCCGTCGCACTGCGCTCGCCGACTCGCGCGGCGCGTGCGCTCGCGCCGCTCGTCGCCGCCGTGCTGGTCGTGGCGGCGGGATTCGCGCTGGCGGGCGTGTCGCTCACCATCCTGCATCTCGTGGGCATGCTGCTCATCGTCGCGGTGGGATCGAACTATGCCTTGTTCTTCTGCAAGCACGACGAGCACGCGAGCGTCACGCCGCGTACGCTCGTCTCGCTGCTGGTGGCCAATCTCGCGACGGTGGCGGGCTTCGGTCTGCTCGCGCTCTCTCACGTGCCGCTGCTCGAAACGTTTGGTCTGACGGTGGGGCCAGGTGCCGTGCTCGCGCTCGTGTTCGCGGCGATCCTCGCGCCGCCGCTGGTTCACGGCACCGACGAGGCACACGCTCCCGACGCGCCCCAACCGCTGCGGCGTCCTGCGCAAACTCGCGCCGAGGCCGCACATTTGAGCCACCCCGACGGAGGCCGCGCATGAGTTCGCCTTCGCTGCCGTCGTCATGCTTCACGCCCGCCGCGGTGCGACGCTGGAAGCCGTCGCCGTTCATTTGCGGCGCGGCGGCGCTGCACGCGGGCGCGGCCGCCGCGCTCGCCGTGCAGCCGGGTGCGTGGCCGTGGGCCGTGGGCAGCGTGGCCGCCTCGCATCTGGCGCTCACCGCCGCCGGCCTGTGGCCGCGCAGCGCGCTGCTCGGTCCGAACTGGACGCGCTTGCCCGAACCTGTGGGGCGGCGCATCGCACTGACCATCGACGATGGTCCGGACCCCGAAGTAACGCCGCGCGTGCTCGATCTTCTCGATCGGTTCGATGCGCGCGCAACGTTCTTCTGCATCGGGGAGCTGGCGCGACGCCATCCGCAGCTGGTCGAAGCGATCGTGGCGCGCGGCCACGCCGTCGAGAACCATAGCGAGCACCATCGGCTTACGTTTTCGCTGTTCGGGCCGCGCGCCATGAAGCGCGAGATCGCGGCCGGGCAGCGCACGCTCACCGAAATTGCGGGCGTCGCGCCGCGCTTTTTCCGCGCGCCTGCGGGCTTGCGTAATCCGTTTCTCGAGCCGGCGCTGTGCAGCCTCGGCCTGCAGCTCGCGAGCTGGACGCGGCGCGGGTTCGACACGCGCGCGCAAGAGGCCGGTGCGATCACGCGCCGTCTGCTCGACGGTCTTGCGCCACGCGACATCCTGCTAGTGCATGACGGCCACGCGGCCCGCGACGCGCGCGGTGAGCCGCTCGTGCTAGAGGTGCTGCCGCCGCTGCTGCGCGCCGCTGCGGACAACGACCTGCAGTGGGCGACACTGCGCGCGTGTCTGGACGACCAGACGGGCCATCCCTGATTCCACGTATGCGCCAACGGATCGACTGACGTGAAACCCATCCTCCTTTCGCATTTCACTGCCACCAGTTGCCTCGGGCGCGGGCTCGACGCGACGCTCGACGCGCTGCGCGGCAAGCGCGGGGGCCTCGCGCGCTGCGACTTCGAGCGCGCAGACCTCGATACGTGGATCGGCGCCGTGGCCGGCGTCGAGAGCGGGGCCATCCGCGCCGATCTCGCCGACTACGCGTGCCGCAACCACCGTCTCGCGCAGCTCGGCCTCACCCAGGACGGCTTCGCCGAACACGTCCAGGCCGCCGTCGCACGCTATGGCGTGCAACGCGTGGGCGTGTTCGTCGGCACCAGCACCTCGGGCATACTCGAAACCGAAAACGCGTACCGGTTGCGCGACCCGGAAAGCGGCGCGCTCAAACCCGGCTTCCATTACGCGCAAACGCACAACCCGTTCGCGCTCGCCTCTTTCGTGCGCGCGTACTTCGGCCTGCGCGGGCCGGCGACGTCGATTTCTTCGGCGTGCTCGTCGAGCGCGAAGGTGTTCGGCTCCGCGCGCCGCATGATCGAAGCGGGGCTCATCGACGCGGCCGTGGTGGGCGGCGTCGATTCGCTCTGCCTGACGACGCTGTACGGCTTCAATTCGCTCGAACTGCTTTCACGCGATCCGTGCCGCCCGTTCGACGTGAACCGCAACGGCATATCGATCGGCGAGGCCGCGGCGTTCGCCTTCCTCGAACGCGTGCCCGACACGCTCGATGACGACGCGATTCTGCTGCTCGGCGTAGGCGAATCGAGCGACGCGCATCACATGTCATCGCCGCATCCCGAAGGCCTCGGCGCGCGCGCCGCGATGGAGCAGGCGCTCGCGACCGCGGGCCTCGCTGCGCGCGACATCGACTACATCAACCTGCACGGCACGGCCACGCCGAGCAACGACGCCGCCGAAAGCCGCGCGATCAACAGCGTGTTCGAGCGCACGCCGTGCAGCTCGACGAAGGGCGCGACCGGACATACGCTGGGCGCTGCGGGCGCGCTCGAAGCCGTGATCGCGGCGCTCGCGCTGCGGCATCGTTTCTTGCCTGCCGGCGTCAACACCACGCAGCCCGACGCGGCGCTCGGCCTCGACTACGTGCTCGAAAGCCGCGAGGCACGCGTGGGCACCGCGCTCAGCAACTCCTTCGGCTTTGGCGGCACGAACTGCAGCCTGCTGCTCGGCCGCGCGGACCGCGCCTGTCACGGATGACCCTCATGAGACTTTCCGCCTTCATCGAAAGCGTCGGCGTGATCGGCCCGGGGCTCGCCAACTGGCCGCAGGCCGCCGACGTGCTCGCGGCGCGCGCGCCTTACGCGAGCGCACGCACGGTGCTGCCGCCGCCGGACGGTTTGCCCGCCGCGGAGCGCCGCCGCACCGGGCCGGTCGTCAAGATCGCGCTGGCCGTGGGCCACGAAGCCGTGGCGGCGAGCGGCCGTGACGCGACCACGCTCGCCGCCGTGTTCGCGGCCTCGGGCGGCGATGGCGTGAACTGTCACGCGATCTGCGCAACGCTCGCGGGCGACGATCGCCAACTCTCGCCCACGCGCTTTCACAACTCGGTGCACAACGCGCCCGCTGGCTACTGGAGCATCGCGGCGGGGGCGCGGGCGACGTCGAACGTGCTGTGCGCGCACGACGGCAGCTTCGCGGCGGGGCTGCTCGAAAGCGTGTGCCAGGTGGCCGTGGATGGCGTGCCCACCTTGCTGATTGCCTACGATGCGGACTACCCCGAACCGCTTCACGCGGTGCGGCCCGTTGCGGATGCATTCGGCGTCGCGCTCGTGCTCGCGCCGCAGGCGAGCGCGGCGACGCTCGCGCGCCTCGATGTGACGCTCACCGATGCGCAGGCGTCGACGCTGGCTTCTCCCGAACTCGAAGCGCTGCGCACGAACAACCCTGCCGCGCGCGTGCTGCCGCTGCTGGAAGTGCTGGCGTGCCTTGCCGAACCACGTCGGCAGGGCAGCGTGGTGATCGACTACATGCCCGAGGTACGCGTGCATATCGACGTGACGATGCCCGAGGTGTCGGGGGAAGGTGCATGACGATGCAGGCCGACCTGCCGCGCGTCCTCGTGCACGCGATCGCCAACGCAGCGAGGACCGTGCCGCTGGACCATGCGTGGATCGCGGCGCACATTCCGCATAGCGGCGCGATGTGCCTGCTCGACGCGGTCGAGGCGTGGGACGAGACGCGCATTCGCTGCACGGCGACGAGCCATCGCGACGTGGGCAATCCGCTGCGTTCGCGCGGCCGTCTCGCGGCGGTTTGCGGCGTGGAGTATGCGGCACAGGCAATGGCCGTGCATGGCGCGCTGCTGGGTGCGCTGGACGGATCGACGACGAGCGTGCCGCGCGTAGGGTATCTTGCTAGCGTGCGCAACGTGGAGGCGTACGTCGAGCGGCTCGATACGCTCGATGCGCCGCTGGTAATCGAGGCGGAGCGCGTGAGCGGAAGCGGCAATACGATCCTTTACGGTTTTACTTTGCGCTGCGACGGCAGCGTGCTGCTTACGGGACGCGCGGCGGTGATGCTCGACGCGTCCGCGGTCATCCGTTGAAAACACAAAGGGAGCCCGATGATGAAAACAAAACGGTTCATACTTGCCGCGCTCGTGCTGGGCATGGCCAGCACGATGGCGCACGCCGACCTTCACGAAGTGAAGGAGAACATCAAGCACGATTCGAAGGAAGCGGCCACGAAAACCGGGCACGCCGCGCGCGACTTCGGCCACGCCACCGCGAGCGCGGCGAAGACGGTGGGCCATGGCATCGCGCACGTATCGCGCGAAGGTTATGAGGCTACGAAGCGCGCGACCAAGCGGGTGTTTCATAAGGATGGTGGTGGCGATAAGAGCCAGGCGTAAGGCGGTTGTTCGTCGGCGCGTGTAGTCGTGCGAGGCGATACGGCAAAATTGGGCAGGTGTCGCTTGTAGGTACATCGGGTATCAAAGGCCCGTATTTTTTGGACAGAAAGGCCGCTCGTTTGTGGGCGGCCTTTTTTCGTGTGCCCTTGTGCACTGTTCCTTCGCGTTCGAAGATGCCCTTATGCCAGTTCGGCATGGTGGCGATACGCGCATGGCGTAACGTCTTGGGCCAGTATTTCACGCGTACTGCGCCGCTTTTCATTGCCTGCGCCGTATCAACGAGCGGCACCGGCGCGTGTAACTTCGCGCGGTCGCACATATTTCATCCCTTTGATCGAGCCGCGCGCCGACCGTAATAGCGCGTGTGCGAATCCGGGAATCGAGCACGCCAAAGTGATGCCGCTCGTGCGTGCGCTGCGCCGTTCGTAGCTCTTGCCGTGCCGTATTGCATGGTCGCGAGTATTGGGAGAAAACTCAGACAATCTCAATTAACCGACATATTTATCTGTCGGACGTCAAATCAGTTGCGTGCGAATGCACTCGCGAGACTATTTTCTTTCCAATTCGGACCAGTCTTATATCCCCGCTGATTCAGACGGCGTAGTTATCGTAGCGCCGGGCAAAAACATACCCCGGCGCTTCGCCGGTCGCCTCGCCGGGCCGGTCTCGTTCGTCGACCTTGTGGAGAAATGGAGATGTCGGATCAGGAAAAGTGCAAAGGCACCGTGTACGCATTCGCAACAATTGGCGCGCGCACGGAGCGCGGCGGGTATGTCACCAGCGCGACATCAGGCCTTGTCATCTGCGACCTTCCCGTCGCACTTGTGGGGGATATCGTCACTTATCCCGACGGCAGCCAGGCGGTAATCAAGGATGGTTCCGGCTCCCTGGCTGCGGATCGTGCGAGTTGCTTTGCTCTCGTAGGTAGCACCTTGAGCAACGGAGACAAGATCGTATTCACGCCTTGGGAAGATGGGGAGTCAGGCTTGCTCGTCGCGGAAGGCGAAACGCCAGAAGGCCTTTTCGATGCGTCATATGTGCCGCCGCCGTGCATACCGGGCGAGCGCTTCGCACTCTATGGATCAACGACTGCTCGCGGCGGCGTATTGCGTGATCCGGGCGGCGAATGGAGCGTTGACGGAAAACGCGTGAAGGTCGGCATTCTCGGCGATAAGGTCCATTATGCAAACGGAACGACGGCGCGAATCATTAGTGGGATCGCAATAAGGACGAATCCGACGATGGCTCAGTTCGCATATGTGGGGAGCGTGCTGGATAACGGCGACACAATAACGGATAGCACAGATCGTAAGGGGTCCGCGTGGTTGGACACCTGGGAGATTGTCACCGCAGAGGAAATGAACCATCGAGGCGAGGCCGTATGAGGCGCGTATTCCTTGGCATCGGCGACAAGGCTGGCGATGCGTTCATAACGGAGGGTTTGTCGAGTGTGACCTGTTCCAATCCGCCGCCTGAAGTGAATATCTCCACGCTCTACATGAAGACGTATTGCCAGGCGTGCAAACAGGAAGGCTACATCGCACCGCGCGGCCCGCGCCATAAAGGTACCGGCCCGAATGGGCAGCCATGGGCACTGAGCGGAGATATCAACATCTGCGGTTGTTCACCGCCGCCAGTGTTCTACGCCGAGCGAAATATGGCGATGGTTTTTACCGCCGAAGAATCGATGGGGCTTATAGAGCAACGTGCGAACACCACGACATCGAGCACGGCGCAACGCAACTACGACGAGCAATTCACCCTTCACGACGCGAACGGCTGCGTGTTGCGCGACACGTATTACACGGTACGCCTACCATCGGGCGAACTACAACACGGCGTTACCGATTCGCTAGGTCGCACGGCACGCTATCAAACGGACGGAGCGCGGACGCTAGCGCTCTATCTCGGACATAGAGAGGTTTAAATGGCTATTTACTATGCAATTGTCGAAGGTGATCCATTAACCAGTGGCGGAAATAGCCAGGTCATAGAAGGCAATACTCGCTGCACTATCGAAGACCACGAAGGGCGAAACCGTGCGCAAGCGTATCTAGGTCATCAAGCATGGTGCGCGGCGTGTCAGTCTGTTGGCGTAATTGCCGCGGGGGCCGGAATATCGGATTACCTTCGGGGAATTGACTATACGCTTGGCAGCGCAAAGGAAGCGGTTGAGGGCGATATCGTCATCTGCAAGTGCGAAACACACCCGCGACTCATTGCCGTTTATGCGCGTTGCTGTGAGTACATCGATACCGGCCCCCCAGTGTCGGCTAGCTTTCCTGCGCGTGTGCCAGTCTCGCCCGCACGAGCTACGACGAACAGTTCACGTTGCACGATGCCAACGGCTCGATTCTGGCCGACACGTATTACACGATCGAGTCGCAAGGCGCGCTAACACACGGCGTTACTGATTCTTACGGACGCACCCAACGCCACAAGACAGACCGGGCGCAAAGCATCCGCGTCTACCTTGGACATCGCGAATCTGCTTGCTGATTCTTCGATTTTCACTGTCGTAATGACGGAGTAAATATGACCGACCCCTTGCATGAGTGCGTAACGAACACGGACCCAAACTCGAACGTCAATGTGTATTCGCGGCGTTATTGCAAGCCGTGGAAGTTCTCAGAGGCAGGAATTAGATTTCTTGAGGGATGGGAGGCGTTCAGCGCTACTATGTACGATAAGGACGGAAGTCGGAGCGGCAACGCGACTATCGGCTATGGACATTTGGTGCATCTCGGTAAAATTTCAGGTGCGGCTTCGGAAAATCCATTCAGGAAAGGAATTAGCGAAGCTGAAGCGGAGGAGTTGATTAGGAAGGACATTGCATGGGCTGAGAGAAAACTCAATGACGGAATTAAACTGACTTTATATCAATTTGAATACGATGCGTTGGTCTGCTTTCTGTACAATCTGCAAGGTAATGGTGTGGGTATAATTGATTTTGTCAATAGTGGCGACTACGGAAAGGTGGGAAATAAAATGCGTGAATACGCGAGTTCGAAGGGAAAGCCCGTTAGAGGGCTTCAGAGGCGCCGCCATCGAGAAGCGGAGATGTTCGAAGCGGGGATCTATGATTCGACGCACTAAATGTCTATTCATGCTTGTGCTTCTTCCCGTCGCAGCATTCGGCAAGACGGTCTACTCCGGAGAGTTCGATTACCACTACTTCGAGTCGCCGCAAGTCTACTTCAAAGGGCGAACCGCGGCAGAACTTGCGCGCTTATGCGACGGCCGAGACAATGCTACGAATGATGACTTGGCACAATGCTCGCACCAGAAATTTGTACGATTGAATAGTGAGCTAAACGGGAGGCTGAAAGCGATGCGGGAAAAACTTGCGAATCGCGATAAATCGCTAACGGCGGACGGTGAGCCGAAAGCGATGCCATATTTCGAGAAGGCACAAAGCTCGTGGGCCGGATATCGCGACAACGAATGTTATAGTGAAACTTATGTAATGGGTGAGGCAGCTGAGCGCTATATATTCTTTTGGGAGTGTATGGCGGGCATTACGGAAAGCCGCTCAAAGGAAATTGGCGAGCTATTGAAGTATTAGTCACCGGTCGTCGATAATAGCCCCGCTTCGACGGGGCTATTTCGAAAGTGGGGAAGCATGAAAAAAAGGCTTGCTGCTGCGCGGTCGCATTGCTAATTGCGTTCGTTACGGCTGCCAAGTCCTAGCGCTGATTCACGAATGCACACACTTTACGGATGTGTTCGACTCCACTGATGATGTGTACGGAGTTACTGTCAGCCTTTCATTTTGGGCACAGGATAACCCCGAGAAGGCCCTGAGAAACGCGGATAGCTTGACGTGCTACATAGGGTTCAAGGGCTAAGGGGAGCGATATGAGAAATTATTGGCAAAGGTTTCAGGCTTTGTATTGCGTTTTCTCCTTATTCCTGGCGGCAGGAATTGGCAACGCAAGCGCTTGCACAATTTCGGAAGATATGGTGAGCAGCTTGCCACCCAATTCCAGGGAAATTCCGAACGTGGATCGCGTCAAAATTGCCAAAATGATGGCCACTGCGAAGCAGTGGCCGAATGCCGAGATTGGAGGAATCGTGTACACCGGCGGCTATATCAAGGAGCGGAATCCGAGGGCGGTCGCGGCAGCGCGTGCGAGCGAGTTAAGGAGCTATCTAGTGCAACTTGGCGTCGGGGAGACCAATATTTGGATTGATACGAGAATCATCACGGAGCCAGACGTCGATGACAGAGGGAACGCCACACTAAACCAGATAGCGGTCAGCCTGGTTCCCATATGCGAGGGCGGCTGCGAGCGGCTCTGCAATGATCCACTCGTGACTCCGAATACCGAAGCGATTAGGTAACAAAGTAGTTCCGCTTCGGGCGGGACTTTTTAGAAACTGGACGAACATTAAGACTCGCAGCTTCGAGGTGTCGCATTGCCAATTGCGTTTGTTACGGTTCCGACTGGTCTTTTTGCCCAGCAGACAACCGCTCTAACTCGATCGAATAACCCAAGTGGCGGCGGCATCGTTGATGTGGCCGCATGCACTTTCGAAATGCGCGGGGTTCAGCGCGCACCAGTCCACCCCGCGCGCCTCTCCATTCGACCCCCGCTATCCGGCTAGCCGCCGGCCTTGGCCGCCCCCAACCCGCTTCAAGATCCCACCACCTCTGCCGTTAACCCAGTTGCGGCGCGCTCGCTCGCCAGGCGCGCTGGCGGGAAGCCGCGCAGGACACACTAGAGATCGAGCCGGCCACGGGTGCTACGTGCACGACACGCACCACGGCAACAAGAGGGGAAGCAGGTATGGACTATTCCCAGGCGGTGGGAGCGTCCGGCGCAGCGGGATCACGGGGCGCTCAACGTAAGGCGTCGAAAGAGACGAACGCAACAGCGAGCGCTGCAGATGAAGCGCTCGCATGAGAGCGCAACGTACTGCGGCTTGTGTCACGTAACCTGCCGCTGCAGGAACTGCTCGCCGAGGTCTGCTGCCGCGCCGAGCGGCTGCTGGGCGCGGGCGCGAACTGCTCGATCCTGCAACTGGACGCCGACGGCCGGCGCATTCACATCGGCAGCGCGCCGTCCTTGCCGGCGCAGTATCACGCGGCGTTCGATGACACGCCGGTCGGCTCCGGCACCAGCCCGTCCGGCACGGCCATCGCCGAGCGGCGCACCGTTTGCGTCGAAGACTACGAGGGCGCGCACGAGTGGGGCGAGTACCGGCGCATCGCACTCGAGAGCGGCCTGCGCGCAGGCTGGACCACCCCGATCGAGGACCTCGACGGCGGCGTGCTGGGCGCGCTCGCCGTGTACCAGAGCCGGCCCTGGCGGCCCACGGCGGCCGAGGAGGCGTTGTTGTGCGACATCGCCAGCAGCGTCGCGGCCTTGCTGATCCCAGCAGACGATTGCCGAGCGGCTCGCGCAAAGCGAGGAACATCACCGCCTCGTGGTGGATCACCTCAACGAAGGCATCGTGATGCAGTCGCGCGACGACATCGTGCTCGCCTGCAACCGCAGCGCGCGGCGTCTCCTGCGCATGTCCGAGGTTGCCATCGGCCGCAGCATCATGAGCGTCATCGGGCGTGTACTCGACGAAAACGGCGCGCCATTGCCCAATTCGATGCGCCCGAGCATGCGTGCGTTATAGACCGGCCAGCCCGTGATCGGCGAGACGGTGGGATTCGAACTCGCCGATGGCGAGGTCGTCTGGGTGAGAGAAAACGTGCTGCCGATCTTCCGCGCCGGCGAGCGCGAGGCGATTTCCGCGGTGGTCTCGTTCACGGACATCGGGCCGGTGCGCGAGGCGCAGCAGCAGTTGCGCTACCTCGCCACGCGCGACGCGCTCACGGGCCTCTACAACCGCACCTTTCTCGCCGAGCGCATGCAGGCGATGCTGGGGCGCGCGACCTGCGCGGCGAAGCCCGCACTTCTCTTCGTCGATCTCGACGGTTTCAGGAAGGTCAACGACACAGGCGGCCACGAGGCGGGGGACGCGCTGCTGCGCGACGTGGGACACCGCCTTGCAGGCTGCGTGAGCGAGGCGGATACGCTCGCGCGCGTGGGCGGCGACGAATTCGTGATCGCGGTGTGCTGCTACGAGAAGGTGGACGACCTCAGCGCGCTCGCGCAACGCGTGCTCGACGTCATCGCCGCGCCGTTCGGGGTGGCGGGCAACGAGTACTACCTGGGCGCTTCGATCGGCATCAGCCTCTATCCCGACGATGGCCGCAGCGCCGCCGCGCTCATGCGCAACGCCGATTCGGCGATGTATGCGGCCAGGCAGCGCGGCGCCAATCAGTTCCAGTTCTTCACGAACGAGCTGCGCCAGCGCCTGCAGCGCCGCTTCCAGATCGAACGCGGCTTGCGCCGGGCGCTTGCGTCGGGCGAGCTGCGCCTCGCTTTTCAGCCGATCGTGGATGGCGAAAGCGGCCGCGTGATCGGCGCGGAGGCGCTGTTGCGCTGGGAGAGCGATGAGCTGGGCGCGGTTTCGCCGGTGGAGTTCATTCCCGTGGCCGAGGACACGGGCATGACCATCCCGATCGGCCAGTGGGTGCTGGAGCACGCGTGCCGCCAGGCCGCGCAATGGCGGCGGCTTCTCGCGCCCGACTTCGTCATGGCGGTCAACTTCTCGCCTCGCCAGATCGCGGACGGGCTGGTCGAGCAGGTGGCGGGCTGCCTCGCGCGAACGGGGCTGGCGCCCGAGGCGCTCGAAGTGGAAATCACCGAAGGCATCCTCATGCGCGACTGCCAGAGCGTGCAGCCCGTGCTGCGCGCCCTCAGCGACATAGGGGGTGCGCATTTCGGTGGACGACTTCGGCACCGGTTATTCGTCGCTTTCGTACCTGAAGCGCTTCCCGCTGCACCATCTGAAGGTCGATCGCACGTTCGTGGCGGGCCTGCCCGCCAACCGCGACTCGGCGGCGATCACGCGGGCCGTCGTGGCGATGGCGCACTCGCTCGGCATACGCGTGACGGCCGAGGGCGTGGAGACGCCCGAGCAGGCGTCGCTTCTGCGCTCGCTCGCCTGCGAGCGGCAGCAGGGCTACCTGTTCGGCAGGCCGGTGAGCGCCAGGGAATGCGCGGCGCTGCTGCGCGAGCACGCCGCCAGCCGCCTGCGGGAGGATACGTGAGGGTGGCTTGATCCAGAACGACCGTGCGTGGAATGAGGGCTCAAGATTTCCCGCGCCAGGCCGTAGACGATGGCAGGCAGCGGATGCCGGACGCATCGCATTCCACCAGACGGTAGACGAACAGCACACGAGGGAACCATGGATAGCGGCTTCGCAATCGACGAACGAACCCGCCTCACGAGCACGAACCAGTTCGAGCTTTTGCTTTTCCGGCTCGGCGCGGCGCCGGGCAGCGAGGTTGGCGAAGTCTTCGGCATCAACGTGTTCAAGGTGCGGGAAATCCTGACCATGCCGACGATCACGCCGATCGCGGCGTCGTCCCCCTACGTGCTCGGCGCGGCGAACATCCGCGGCCAGGTGATGCCCGTGATCGACCTGCCGAGGCTCATGGGCTGCGAGCCGGCCACGGGTCTGAACATCCTGCTCGTGACGGAATTCGCGCGCTCCACGCAGGGCTTCGCGCTCGAAAGCGTGGATGAGATCGTGCGGCTCGATTGGAGCCAGGTGCTGACCGCCGACGTCACGATGGGCAACCGCGTGACGAGCATCGCGCGGCTCGAAAACGACCCCGAGAGCAAGAAGCTCGTGCAGGTGGTGGATGTGGAGCAGGTGCTGCGCGACGTATTCCCGGCGCAGCACGGCGCGGTCGTGCCCGAAGAGGTGGGCGAGCCCGCGGTCATTCCGCCGGGCGCGAAGGTGCTGGCCGCCGACGACTCGGGCTTCGCGCGCGAGCTGATCGGCCAGAGCCTCAAGGCGCTCGGCGTGGAATACACGATGGCCAAAACGGGCCTTGAAGCCTGGAAGCAACTGGACGAGATTGCGACGAAGGCGGAACGCGACGGCGTGCGCGCGAAGGATCGCATCGCGCTCGTGCTCACCGACCTCGAAATGCCCGAAATGGACGGCTTCACGTTGACGCGCAAGATCAAGGCGGACCCGCGCACCGTGGATATTCCGGTGGTGATTCATTCGTCGCTCACGGGCACCGCGAACGAAGCCCACGTGAAGAATGCCGGCGCGAGCGGCTACGTGGCGAAATTCGCAGCCGGCGATCTCGCGGGCGCGATTCGCAGCGCGCTTGCCGGCAAGCCCATTTACGCCTGATCCATCAGCGACGCTGAATCGGGTTGCGCACCAGGGTCCATTAACGCGCGAACAATCTGCCGAGCTGCGGCTCGCTATCCAGCACCCCCGCGAGCCGTAGCGCGTGCCACGCCATCGCGTAGTTGCTCGACAGCACCGGCTTGCCGACAGCGGCTTCGAGTTCCGGCACGAGCGCGGCCACACGCAAGCTCGTGCAGGACACGAACACCGCGTCGGCGTCATCGTGCCGCGCGAGTTCTTCTATCGCACTGCGAATCGAATTCGCATCGATTCGCGCCACTTCGTTGTCGTCCGCGTGCTCGAACGAGGCCATGCGCGTGACAGCCACGCCGCGCGCCTCGATATAGTCGCGCATGAAGTCGTTGATGGTTCGCACATACGGCGTGAGCAGCGCCACGCGCCGCACGCCGAGCGCGTTTAGCGCGGCGAGCGCCGCCGTGATCGGCGTGGTACAGGCAATCTCGGAGCGTGCCTCGCGAATGCGCGCAAAGACCTTCGTTTCGCCGATCACCATCGAGGCCGAAGTGCAGCCGAACGCCACTACGTCGAGCCGCTCCCCTGGCAGCAGCAGGGCCACGGCCGGGGCGATGCGCGCCTCGATTTCCGCGAGGCGCGGCGGCGTGATGTCCGGCGAATTCTCCAGGCGGCTCTCGTAGAACGCCACGCCGGGCTGACGCAGCAAGCCGCGCCATTCGTATTCGATCGTATGGTCGGTGGCGAGCACGACGAGGCCGATCGACGCGCGGCGCGCAATGCCTTCGTCGAGCGAGAAATCGAGCTTCGTGTAGGTGTCCGTACGATGTTGCGGTGCAGTCGTGGTCATGTCAGCGTCAATCCCGTCATGTCGAGTTCGGGCTCGCGTCCAGCCATGATGTCGGCGAGCAGTTTTGCGGTGCCGCACGACATTGTCCAGCCCATATGCCCGTGCCCGGTGTTCAGGAACAGGTTGCGATGGCGCGTGCGGCCGATGAGCGGGGTGCCCTCGGGCGTCATCGGGCGCAGCCCGGCCCAGTAGCCCGGCTGCGTGTAGTCGGCGCCATCGGGAAAGAGTTCGCGCGCCGCCTGCATCATGGATGTGAAGTCCGCTGGCGTGTGGCGCGTGTCGTAGCCCGCGAAGTCGGCCGTGGCCGTGAAGCGCAGTCGCGCGCCAAAACGCGCCCAGGCGACGAGGTGGTTCTCGTCCACGCCGCCCACTTCGGGCGGGCGATGTCCGGGGCCACAGGGGAACGTCGCCGAGTATCCCTTCACAGGATAGATCGCGAGCCGGTAGCCGAGGGGCCGCGCGAGTATCGGCGACCATGAGCCGAGCGCGAGCACGTAGTCGTCGCCTGCGATCACCCCGGCCGTCGTGCGCACGCCGGCGATGCGATCGCCGGTGGCTTCGATTGCCTGAATCGGCGCGTCGAACACGAAGCGCACGCCCATACGTTCGCAAACCTCCTTGAGCCCGCGCGTGAAGCGGTGCGCGTCGCCGCTTTCGTCGCTGGGGCAGTAGATCGCGCCCGCAATGCGCGCGCGCGCGTGGGCGAGCGCGGGCTCGCGTTCGGCGACGGCGGCGGCGTCCAGCGTCTCCAGCGGCAGCCCGTTCTCGACAAGGATGGACATGTGTGCGCGGCCGCGTTCGAAGGAGGCGGCGTCGCGGTAGAGATAGAGCAGGCCGCGGCTGATGCGGTCGTATTCGAGCTGCTCGCGCGCGGTGAGCGCTTGCAGCTGATGTTGCGAGTAGCGGCACAGCCTCACCTTGCGCGACGTGTTTTCGCGCGAGCGCGCCTCGGTGCAGTTGCGCAGGAACTGCGCGCACCATGCCCACATATGCGGATCCGCCCTGAGATGCAGGCGCAGCGCCTGGCCTTCGACGAACAGCGACTTGAGCAGGATCTTCGGCGCGCGAGGCGAGGCCCACGTATACGAATGTCCCGGCGCGACGAGTCCGGCGTTGGCGAAACTGGTTTCGAGCGCAACGCCCCCGCGTCGCTCGATCACGGTGACGTCGCGGCCGTCGCGCGCGAGATAGTACGCGCTCGTCACGCCCGCAATTCCGCCGCCCAGCACGATGGTCTTCATCGGCGCCCTCCCTGCGTGTATACAAATTAGCGTCCCGCTGCCGCGAGCGCACGCGATTTGTATACGCGCATACCCTATAGGCGTTAATCGGTCGCGTGGACCTATCATGGATAAGTCGTTATGCGCCGGTCCCCATGCAAGCTGCGCGCCATGAGCGCGATAGACGTGCAAGGCGTCGCACCGGACGAATTATTTCGTTTCGCTAACTGACCGCGCGGGCTCGCCTGCGTTGCGGCATCGCCCGGTCGGGTCCACGCTCAGGAGCCGCTCACATGAATCATCAGAACAATGGCACGCCCGACGCCCCCCGCCTGACGGGCACATTGCACGCAACGCTCGCGCTTGCGATCCTCTCGCTCGCCGCGCTCGCGCCTGGCCTCGGGCAAGCCCAGACCATCAAGATCGGCGTACCGGTGCCGCTTTCGGGCAGCAGCGCCGCAGCGGGCACGGACATCGTCAACGGGGCGAAGCTGGCGGCCGCGAAGATCAATGCGGCAGGCGGCGTGCTCGGCAAACAGATCGAACTCGTGCCCGAGGACGATGCCTGCGACGCGCAAACGGCGGTCCAGGCGGCGCAGAAGCTCGTGGACGCAGGCGTGGTTGCCGTGGCGGGCGGCTATTGCTCGAGCGCGGCGCTGCCCGAATTGACGGCGTTCCATCGCGCCGGCATTCCCTATGTGCTCGACGCTTCGACCAATCCGAAGCTCACCGAAATGGGCTACGACAACGTGTTTCGCACGATTGGCCGTGACGACGAACAAGGGCCTTTCGCCGCGAATTTCATGAAGAATTCGCTGCATGTCAAGCGTGCGGCCGTCATCGACGACAACACGACCTATGCCAAGGGCCTCGCGCAGAACACCGTCGAATCGCTCAAGAAGATGGGCGTGGATGTGGTCTACGCCGATTCGATCACGCCGGGCCAGATGGACTATTCGCCCACGCTCACCAAGGTTGCCTCGCTCAAGCCGGACGTGATCTATTACACGGGCTACTTTTCGGAAGCGGGTCTGCTCGTGAAGGAAGCGCGCCAGGTGGGCCTCAAGATGACGTTCATGGGCGGCGACGGCACCAACGACCCGACGCTGATGAAAACGGCGGGGCCGGCCGCGGACGGGATGATCATCACGACCGCGCCGCTCGCACAGTTCCTCGCGGGTGCGCACGACTATGTCGACCAGTACAACAAGTCCTATGGGCAAGGGCCCGGACCGTACTCGGTGTACGAGTACGACGCCGTGGGCGTGACCGCCAAGGCCATCGCCGACGCGAAGTCGACGAAGCCCGCGGACATCAGCGCCGCGCTGCACAAGATCACGAACTATGCGGGCGCCACCGGCACGATCGGCTTCAATCCGAAGGGTGACCGCAGCCGTGCTGTGTACATCACGGTCATCGTGCACAACGACCAGTTCGAGCCGTATCAACGCCAGGATGCCAGCGGCAAGTGGGTGGCGATGAAGTAAGCATCGCGGGCCGCCCATGAGCACCTTTTTCCAGTTCGTCGTCGAGGGGTTGACGATCGGCTCGTTCTACGCGCTCGTCGCCCTCGGCTACACGATGGTCTACGGCATCATCCGGCTCATCAACTTCGCACACGGCGATCTTTTCATGGTGGGCGCGTTCGTGGGCTGGACCGCGCTCGCCTCGCTCACGGCGGGGCGTCTGCCGCTCGCGCTCGCGCTGTTCGTGGCCTTCGCGGCAGCCATGCTGGCAACCGGCGTGCTCGGCGTGGTGATCGCGCGCGTGGCGTATCAGCCCTTGCTGCGCGCGCCGCGCCTCTCCATCCTCATTACCGCGCTCGGCATTTCGCTCGTGCTGGAGAACGCCGTGCTGATCGGCTATGGCGCGGGCTTCCGCACGTATCCGCATCTGCTCACGCATACCGGCTTCGAAGTGTTCGAGGTTCATATTACGTTCGCGCAGATCGGTATTGTCGCGGCCAGCATCGCGCTGATGGCCGCGCTGTATTTGTTCGTACACCATACCTTCATCGGCACGGCGATGCGCGCGCTCGCCATCGACCAGGACGCCGCGCGCCTGATGGGCATCGACGTCGAGCGGCTCATCCAGCTCACGTTCTTCATCGGCTCGGCGCTCGCCGCCGTGGCGGGCGTGATGGAGGGGCTCTTCTACACGCAGATCAACTTCTTCATGGGCTTCGTGCTCGGGTTGCGCGCGTTCACGGCGGCGGTGCTGGGCGGCGTCGGCAATATTCCGGGTGCCATGGTGGGCGGCTTCCTGATCGGCTTGCTGGAGGCGTTCGGCGCGGGCTATGTGTCGTCGCAGTGGACCGACGTGTTCGTGTTCGGCGTGCTGATCGCCGTGCTCGTGGTGAAGCCGACAGGGCTGTTCGGCGAGCGCGTGGTCGAGAGGATGTGAGCGATGCGCGCGCGGGCGCTACGGTCATCGCGGACCTCGTGGCTCGTCGCGATCGTGCTCATCGCGGCGGCGATCGCGTTGCCGGCGTTCGCGAGCGGCTATCTCGTCGACGTCGGGCTCACCATCATCACGTATGCGATTCTCGGACTCGGGCTCAATATCGTCGTGGGCTACGCCGGGCTGCTCGACCTCGGCTATGCGGCGTTCTTCGCCATTGGCGCCTACACGACAGCGCTGCTCGAAACGCTGCTTCATTTCACTTTCTGGGAGACGCTGCCGTTCAGTCTCGCGTTCGCGGGCGCTTCCGGCGTCGTGATCGGCTATCCCACGTTGCGGCTGCGCAGCGACTATCTCGCGATCGTCACGCTCGGCTTCGGCGAAATCACGCGCATCATCGCCACGAATCTGGACATCACCGGCGGGCCGAACGGCATTTACGGCATCGAGCCGCCGAGCTTGTTCGGCTTCGAGTTCAATTCGCCGCGCGCGGTGTACGAGCTGGGCATGGCCTTCTTCATTGCGGTGCTGGTGTTCGCGGTGCGGCTCGGGCGCTCGCGGCTAGGCCGTGCGTGGACCAGCATCCGCGAGGACGAAGCCGCCGCCGAGGCGGTGGGTGTGGCGACGCTGCGCGCGAAGATGCTCGCCTATGTGATGGGTGCGCTGATCGGCGGGCTCGCGGGCAGCCTTTTCGCCGCGCGCTTCGGCACGATCGACCCCACGGCGTTCACCTATCTGCAATCGGTCACGATCCTCATCATCGTCGTGATGGGCGGGCGCGGCAGCATTCCCGGCGTAATACTCGGCGCGGTGATCGTGGCCGGCCTGCCGGAGTTGCTGCGCTTCCTGAACCTGTGGCGCATTCTCGGCTTTGCCGTGGCGCTCGTCGTGCTCATGTTGTTGCGCCCGCAAGGGTTGTGGCCCGCGCGCGTGAAACGCGCAGCGCCGCGACCGGAAGAGGCGACCGTGGCCCATGAAGCGGAAGCGGCCGAAGCGGCGGGCAAGGAAAGCGCGGCCGCCGTTTCGCTTGCCGATAGCGGCGGCATCGAAGCCGCGGCCGCGCATGAAACGCTGCTGGAGGTGCACGAGCTGGAGCGTCGTTTCGGCGGCGTGCGCGCCATTGGCGGCATCAGCTTCCAGGTGCGCAGCGGCGAGATTCTCGCGCTGATCGGCCCGAACGGTGCGGGCAAGACTACGGTGTTCAACTGCCTGACCGGCGTGATCCGCCCGAGCGGCGGGCGCCTCGTCTGGCGCGGCGAGCCGCTGGGCGGCGGCGCGCCGCACCGCAACGTCCATCGCGGCATTGCGCGCACGTTTCAGGGCATCCGGCTCTTCAATCACATGAGCGCGTTCGAGAACGTGTTGATCGGCATGGACCACCGGCTGCATACGCCGCTCGTGGCGGAACTGGCAGGCACGCGCGCCGCGCGCGCCGAGGCGGCCGAGCATGGCGCACTCGGGCAGCGCTGGCTCGATCTCGTGGGGCTGGGCGCGCGCGCGAGCGAATATGCGTCGGACCTGCCGTATGGCGATCAGCGCAGGCTCGAAATCGCGCGGGCGCTCGCGAGCCAGCCGCGCCTCCTGCTGCTCGACGAACCGGCCGCCGGCATGAACCCCACCGAAAAGCACGCGCTGATGGCGCAGATCCGTCACATACGCGACCTGGGCGTGACCGTGCTGCTGATCGAACACGACATGGCGCTCGTAATGGGCGTGTCGGACCGCATCATCGTGATGGATCACGGCGAGATCATTGCCGAGGGCACGCCCTCGCAGATCCAGAACGATCCCGTGGTGATCGACGCGTACCTCGGCACGGCCGACGAGGACGACGGCCCCGATGCCGCGAACGGGGAGAAGTCGCTATGGGGGTGAACGCGGAACCGGGCACGACCGGCAAGCTGCTCGACGTTCGCGACCTGCGCGTGAACTACGGCAACATCGAAGCGTTGCACGGCATCTCGCTCGATGTCGCACCGGGCGAGATCGTTGCGCTGCTCGGGGCCAACGGCGCGGGCAAGACCACGACGCTGCGCACTCTCTCCGGGCTGCTGCGGCCGCGCGCGGGAACCATCGCGTTCGGGGGACAGGCGATCGTCGGGTTGCCGTCGCATCGTATCGTCGCGCTCGGTATCGGGCACGTGCCCGAAGGGCGGCGCATTTTCGGCGGGCTCACGGTGGAGGAGAACCTGCGCCTGGGCGGATATTTGTTGCGCCGCGACGCCGCCGCGCTCGAACAAGGCATTGCACAGGCGTACGAAACGTTTTCCCGGCTGCGCGAGCGCAAGGACCAGCTAGCCGGTACGCTGAGCGGCGGCGAGCAGCAGATGCTCGCCATTGCGCGCGCGCTCATGCTCGAGCCGAAGCTCGTGCTGCTCGACGAACCGTCGATGGGGCTGGCGCCGAAGCTCGTGCGCGCGATATTCGAGGTGATCGCGCGCATCAGCCATGCGGGCACGGCCGTGCTGCTCGTGGAGCAGAACGCGCGCCAGGCGCTGCGCATCGCGAATCGGGCCTATGTGCTGGAAGGCGGGCGTGTGGCGCTCGCGGGGGCGGCTCGCGAGCTGGCGGTCGATAACCGGGTGCGTGCCACCTATCTCGGCGGCAGTGCGGTGCAAGGCGGACCGCCGGACGCGGCGTGATGCCTTGAATGTGGCATCGCCGGCAAGGAGCCGCGCTCGCGCATGCGCCCGATTCACATCTGCCGGAACAGGTGTGCGTATTGCCTGCTCACGTCGAGCGCGCCGGCGTGGCCGCGCAGCCGCAGCGTCATCTTGCCGAGTGCGCTGACCGACGCGCTTTCCACCTGGTCCACGTTGACCACCGTGCTGCGGTGGACCTGCCAGAAGCGCGCGGGGTCCAGTTGCGCACACAACTCGCGCAGGCTCGTGCGGATCAGCAATTCGCCGCTGCGTGTCGTGACCACTACGTACTTGTCGGCTGCTTCGAAGTACAGCACATCTTCCACCGGCACCATGCGGATATCGTTGCCGCTGGAGGCGCGCAGATAACGCAGCGGCGCCTCGCGCGCGACGGCCGTCGCACTGCCGCCAGGCGAGCCCGCGCGTGCTGCCCGCACGTCCTGCGTGATTGCTTCGAGTTGACGCAGCACGTGTTGCAGGTCCGCTTGCGTCTGCGGCGCTTCGGCGCCCTGCGCGGCCGCCCGTGCGAGCCGGGCGCGCAGTCGCTCGACCGTGCGCGCGAGCCGCGCCGTTTCGACGGGCTTGAGCAGATAGTCGATGGCCGCGGCCTCGAACGCTTCGAGCGCGTAGGCGTCGTATGCGGTCACGAACACGATCTGCGGTGGCGCGGCGAGATTCGCGCACGCGCGCGCAACGTCGAGGCCCGTCGCGCCCGGCATCGCGATATCGAGGAAGGCGATATCGGGCTCGAGCGCGGCGATGCGCTCGATGGCCTCGTGGCCGTTGCCGACCATCGCCACGATGCGCAAGTCCGGCCACGCGGCGGCAAGCTCGCGTTCGAGCGCGGCCGCGATGAGCGGCTCGTCTTCGGCGATCAGCGCGGTCGGGGTGTCGGGCGAGCGGTGCGCGTTGCTGCTGTGTTGCGCCGTATCGGCGGGCATGCGGCGTTTCATGATTTGCGCGCCTCGCCGGCTGCGCCAAGGCCAACGCCGACGTCAGCACCGGCAGGATCGAACAGAGGCAGCCGGACGCGCGCCACGAGGCCATGCGGCACGTTTTCGATCAGCGTGAGCGAGGCCCGCTCGCCATAGAGCGCCGCAAGCCGCTCGCGCACGTTCACGAGGCCGACGCCCGCGCCCTGCGTGCCTGGCGTGACGCCAAAGCCGGGGCCCGTGTCGGTCACGGTCAGCACGACATCCTGGCCGTCGCGCCGCGCGCCGATGTCGATCCTTCCGCCTTGTACCAAGCCCTGGATGCCATGCTTGAGCGCGTTCTCGACGAGCGGCTGCAACAGCATGGGCGGCACCGGCAGATCGGCGCAATCGCGCGGCAGATCGAGCGCATAGGCGAGGCGAGGGCCAAGGCGCATCGCATGCACGGCGAGCATCGAGTCGAGCACCCTGAACTGCACCGCGAGCGTTTCGCTTTGCGCGCGCGAGGCTTCCAGCGTCGCGCGCAGGAAGCGGTTCAGGCTGGCGAGCAGTTCGCGCGCACGCGAAGGATCGGACGCGATCAGGCTGTCTAGCGTCGCCAGCGTATTGAAGAGGAAGTGCGGCTCGATCTGTGCTTGCAGCGCTTGCAGGCGGGCGGTGAGCGCCGTGCGTTCGGCGGCTTCTTTCTGCCATGCCGTGCGCGCGACCTGCTCGCTCAGCTCCGCGATGCGCGTGCGCGACCAGCCATACCAGGTGACGAGCAGCGTGGCCGTGAGCGCGATCCAGCCGGTCAATTCGAGATCCTTTGTCGCGAAGGCGTGGCTCAGGCCGATGCCGAGCAGCATGCTCGCGATGCCGCGCCCCAGCGCGGTGCCGAGCACGAGGGCTAGCACCATCGCCACGGCGAGCCGGGGGACGGTGAGCGCGCTGCGACGCTGCAGGAAAAACCGGCCGGCGTCGAGCAGCAGCATGATCGAGAGGCCGATCGACTGGCTGAACACGAGGTTGTCGACGAAGCCCTTGCCAACGCCGACGGCGGTGAGCGCGAGCGCGATCAGCGCGTTGCCGATGACGACGATCACCGCCTCGCGCGCGAATCCGGCGACGAGGACATGCGCCGCCGGCGCGGGCAGGCGGGCCGAGGCGTTCGGAAACTCGACGTGCGTCCAGGGAATCATGCGATCCAGCTCATGACGATGAGATTGAGCAGCCGGTGCGGCGTCGCGATGGCGGCGAGGCCTGCCACGACGAGCGCGAAGAACGACCCGCGCATGGCGAGGCGATGGCCGCGGACATTGCCGTGGCGGATCGCCCAGATGGCGCGTCCGACGCTCGCGAACGTCAGCAGCGAAAGACTGTGCACCCAGGAAAAATGCCCCGGATTCAGCTCGCGGATGTCGAACGAGCTGAGCGCGGTTGCGCACATCGTGAGCGCCCAGAGGCGGCCGAGCCACTTGTGTCGCGCGCTGCCTTTTTCGGCCAGCATGACGGCGGTTCCGAGTATGACAGAAAGCGTCGCGGCGACGACGTGCGCCGCAATGATGGCAGGCATGCTGGCCCTCCTTGGCAGGTCGAGCGGAGTCGATGGCTGCAGTGTGGAGAGCGGCAGTCGGGGAGGCGACGGGAATGCGACGAAGGGCGGGGAAGCGGGCGCGAATGGAAATCCGGCGGCGCGAACGGTGGCGAACGGTGGCTTCTCAGACGGGCGCGGCTGGAAGCGCCTTCGCCATCTCGGTCGTCCCGATCCAGCCTGGCCGCTCGTAAAGCGGCCGCCCTTGCCCGGTCGCGTGCAATATCGCGTACGTGACACCGCGCCTCGCGAATTCGTCGTCGGCGAGCTGCATGAGCCGGCGTGCAAGACCGCGGCGCCTGGCGCGCGGCTCCACGTAGACATTGAGCACATACCCGCGCAGACCGGTTTCCGGATGCATCGGATGCGGGGGCCAGTCGATCAGCATGAGCCCGAGCCCGCGAGCGCCACAGCCTGCTCACTCAGCACGTAGCCGCAATGCGCGCCATTGGCGAGGCGCGGCTCGAGCCACTCGCGGAAGTGTGTGGTCATCGTGCGCAATGTGGCCTCGTCGCGGCCAGCCTCGCGAAACATCGCTTCGCGATGGCGGCAGATCAATTCGAGATCCTGGGCATCGAGTGGGCGGACATCCATGCGGTTCTCCAGAAGCGCACCGCACAGGGGTAACTCAGCACGGGGGCGCGCTCGCTTTGTTTCGCGGCCGGTGGCATTCCGGTTTTCCGCCTTGCCGTGACGCGCGTGTCGTTTTTACAGAGCCGGTGCGGCTCGGGGCCCCCTGCGACGCAAGCCCATCGAGAGACCGCCAGGATGGAATGGGTCTTGCTAGACTTCGCGCCGACTCGCCCGGAGGCGGGCCCGCGCGGAGGACGCGCATGCGCGAAGCCGCATGAAAGGCGCAGCGACCTGACCTGCGCGCGCGCAACCCGCTAGACTAAGCGCTGGCGAGCGGTTCATGCGGTTCGTACGATATGCAATTCATGCGATGCATCCGGGGCCCGGCGTTAGAGAGCCTCGCGCAACGGCAAGCAGCGTGACGCTGGCCGTCCCGCTCGTCGAATCCCGCCGCATCGTCGTTCCCGCCATTGCCCAGAGATATCGATGACAAGGTCATTCCGCATCACCGCGCTGCTCGCGTGCTGTCTGTCGCTCCTGCCCGCCACGGCGGCGCTTGCCCAATCGCCCCAGGTGGACCAGTCGGACCCGCAGGCGCTCATCAAGACCGCCACGCAGCAGGTGCTCGACGAAGTGCGCACCAAAGCCATCGCGCCAGACGACATCGCGCGCATTCAGGACATCGTCAACCGCGACATTCTTCCGTATGTCGATTTCCGCCGCACCACGCGGCTCGCCATGGGGCCGCACTGGCGCACGGCGACGCCCGGGCAGCAGGAGCAGGTCGAGCAGCAGTTCCAGTTGCTGCTGATCCATCTCTACTCGGGCGCGATCGCGCAGCTGAAGCCCGACCAGAAGATCGACTACCCGCCCATGCGCAACGCGCCCGGCGACACCGACGTCGTGGTGCGCACGCTCGCGCAGACGAACAGCAACCCGGTGGAAATCGACTACCGCCTCTACAAGACGCCGCAGGGCTGGCGGCTCTACGACCTGAACGTGCTCGGCGCGTGGCTGATTCAAACCTATCGCCAGCAGTTCAACGAGAAGATCCAGCAGGGCGGGGTGGACGGGCTGATCCAGTTCCTTGCCGCGCGCAATCAGGAGCTCGTGTCGGGCAAGACGCAGTCGCAGTGACGGACGGCCGCGACGCGCGGTTTCTGCACCCCGGCCTCCCCACCTGCGAAAATCGGATTTTTTGTGCTGCGCTCCAGGGCGCGCGGGCGCTGTACCATTTCGAGACATGCCGGGTGCATGTCACCGGTGCGTGTGGCCGGTTCGCAAAATTGTTCGCAAATGGACCGTGCGCTTGCCCGAGCTGTCACGGCCCCGTTTTTCGCTTCCCTTTCTTGCCGATCTGATCTGACATGAATTTCCCGCTGCCGCCGCAGGGCCGACGCAACCGGGTGTTTCCGCCAAGTCCGCCCACGCTGCATAGCCTCGCCTCTGTCATTACCGGCGTAGTCGTGGTGTGCGGCCTGTATTTCGGGCAAGCGGTGCTGATTCCCATCACGCTCTCGGTGCTGCTGAGCTTTCTGCTGGCGCCGCTCGTGACCGCGCTGCGGCGCTTCCACGTGCCGCAGTTCATCGCCATTCTCGTCGCGGTTCTCTCCACCGTGCTCGCGCTCGCCGGTGTGGGCGCGCTGATCGCCGCGCAGGTCTACCAGCTCTCCGCCTCGCTGCCGCAGTACCAGGAAGAGATCGAGCAGAAGGTGCAAACGGTGCAGCAAAAGACCGTGGGCCGCGCCGATTCGCTCATGGCCCGCGCCGCCGCCACGCTGCAGCGCGTCACGCCCACGCCGCCGCCCGCGCCGCTGCAGCCGCGCGGGCGCGCGGCGCGCAACCAGCCGCAACAGCCCATGCCCGTGGAGGTCCACACGCCGGCGCCCACGCCGCTGCAGCTCGCGCAAAGGGCGCTCGCTCCGGCGCTCGCGCCGCTCGAAACGGGCTTTATCGTGCTTGTGGTCACGATCTTCATCCTGTTCCAGCGCGAGGATCTGCGCGACCGGCTCATCAGCGTGTTCGGCTCCGAGGACCTGCACCGCACGACGACCGCCATCAACGACGCCTCGCAGCGGCTCTCCCGCTACTTCATCGCGCAACTCGGCGTGAATGTCTCGGTGGGCGGGGTGATCGCGCTGGGGCTGGCGGGCATCGGCGTGCCGGGCGCCCTGCTGTTCGGCGCGGTCGCGGCGCTCATGCGGTTCGTGCCCTACATCGGCATCTGGATCGCCGCGATCATGGCGACCATTGTCGCCGCGGCCACGCAGCCGCAATGGACCATGGCCGTCACGACGCTGATCTTCTTCATCGTCGTGGACGTGGTGGCGGGTCAGTTCGCCGAGCCGATGCTGTATGGACGGCGCTCGGGCCTCTCGCCGCTCGCCGTGGTGGTGGCGGCGATTTTCTGGAGCTGGCTGTGGGGGCCCGTGGGTCTCGTGCTGTCCACGCCGCTCACGCTGTGCATCGTCACGCTCGGCCGTTATGTGGACCGTCTGCACTTCCTCACCATCCTGCTCGGCGACCAGCCCGCGCTCACGCCCGCGCAAACCTGCTACCAGCGCCTGCTCGCCGACGATCCGCACGAGGCGTTGCTGCAGGCCGACCGGCTGCTCACGAGCATGCGGCTCATCGACTACTACGAGCAGGTGGTGTTCGAAGGACTGCGCTTCGCGCGCAACGACGCCTTGCGCGGCGTGCTGCCCGCCGAGCAGGTCGCGCGCATCAACCAGGCGCTGCTCGATATCGTCGAGGATCTCGAATCCGTGGACGATTCGCGCCACGCCGCGCCCGAGGGCAGCGGCGAGGAGTCCGCTGCGCGCGCGGACGAGTTCACGCTGTCGCCGGTTGCGGGGGAAGTGCTTTGCGTGCCCGGACGCGGCGCGTTCGACGAGGTGGCGGTGGCGATCGTCGGCCAGTTGCTCATGCGGCGCAATATTCCCTGCGCGGCGACCACCTACGACGAGGTGCGCGCCACACGCGGGGCCGTGATCGATGAACGTGCCCCGGTCATTTGCGTGGTCTCGCTCGACGCGCCCGAGTCGGCGCCTTACCTGCGCAATCTCGTGCGGCGGCTGCGCGAGCGCGCTCCCGACTCGACGATCGTGGTGGGCATCGGTGCGACGCTGCGCGACGACGGCGCCGGCATCGCCGACGATCCCGGCACGCTCTTTCCCACCTCGCTCGGCAACCTCGTGGAGGAATGCGGCGCAGCGCTGCTGCCGACGCACGCGCCGCGGGCCGGGAAGACGGAGACAACGCCGGCAATACAGGATCCCTACCGCGCCGGCGCGAAATTGTGACAGTCATCGCAGTGACACATTGAACCCTGAAGATATGCGGCCCTGTGCCCCTGGTTGCGGCATTCGAGTTACTGGGAGACGACATTGCTGAGTCCGCATGAATTCGCCACGCTAATGCTGGTCCGTCATTCGCCGGAGCAGATCGACATGAACCGCGAGGAACTGGACACGCTGCTTGAGCGCCAGCTGGTTGCGCTCGAGCAGTGGACGGAAGGCCACCGCCGGCTGTCGCTCACGACCGCGGGCCGCTCGCTGCTCGAAGCGATGGGGCGGCTGGACGATGTGACGGGGCTGCCCGAGACGTTTGGCAGCGGGCGTTTTGCTGATTTCGCTGCCGGCGTTTGATGCCCTTTCAACGAGCCTGCAGGTAGCCCGCGCGGCGCGGGGCTGCCTGCGCAACTATGCAAAACGCATTTCCTGCTCATTCATTTATTGAGTTATGCCAGGTATCTGTGTGATCGCGCACACCTGACAGCCTGCTTCCCTTGTGTCCCCATAAGTCCGCTGTTAGGCTGAATCGTTTCCCGGACGAGTTCAGCAGCCGCACAGCGGGCGTTTCCCATTACGGGTTTATCCCCATCGCCCGGCTTGTAGGTGGTCGTCAAACTGACTCCATCCTCCAGAGTCTTCCCCACTCACCTACTCCCTAAAGCAAAAGGAGGATTTATGGCAAAGCGTATTGCCTACGTGACCGGCGGCATGGGCGGCATCGGTACGGCCATCTGTCAGCGTCTGCATAAGGACGGCTACACGGTCGTCGCGGGCTGCGGCCCGAATTCGCAACGCAAGACGCGCTGGCTCGACGAGCAGAAGGCGCTCGGCTACGAGTTCGTCGCGTCCGAAGGCAACGTGGCCGACTGGGATTCCACGGCCAAAGCGTTCGAAAAGGTGAAAAAGGACGTTGGCGAGATCGACATTCTGGTCAATAACGCGGGCATTACACGCGATGTCGTCTTCCGCAAGATGACGCATGAAGACTGGATCGCCGTGATCGACACCAACCTCACGAGCCTTTTCAACGTGACCAAGCAGGTGATCGACGGCATGATCGAGCGGGGCTTTGGGCGCGTGATCAACATCTCGTCGGTGAACGGGCAGAAGGGCCAGTTCGGCCAGACGAACTACTCCACGGCCAAAGCCGGCATTCACGGCTTCACCATGGCGCTCGCCCAGGAAGTGGCGACCAAGGGCGTGACCGTCAATACCGTTTCGCCGGGCTATATCGGCACGGACATGGTGAAGGCGGTGAAGCCCGAAGTGCTTTCCAAGATCGTGGACAGCATTCCGGTACGGCGCCTCGGCGAGCCATGGGAGATCGCCTCCATCGTGGCGTGGCTGGCGTCCGATGAATCGGGCTTCTCGACCGGTGCGGACTTCTCGCTCAATGGCGGGCTGCATATGAGCTGAGCGTCGCGGCGGCATGCGAGTCGGTCGCGAGTCGCACGCCGATTAGAAGCACGACGAAGTGATCTGGCGGGAGCGGCGTCGAGCCGGCTCCCGCTTTGTTTTTTCGTGGCGGCTTGTTGCGGTGCTGACTACGCGCGAACAACCGGCGTGCTGACCGCGATTTCGACGCGGCAGCTGTACCCGCTGCGCAGACCGGCGGACGGGTGTCGCCGCGTGAGTTCGCTTCCACAGCGCATCAACGCGTTCCGGATGGGGGCGGCTTTTCGTCGGCACCCACGATCCGTACCGCCTGCGTAGCACCGCGAACGGCGTGAGTCGGATCGCCCGTCAATATCGTCGAACCCAATCCGGAAGCACTGTCCTTGAACGCTGCGCTCCATGCCATGAAGTCGCGGTTCAGGCGGCTCTCCGTATCGGTTACGGCATCGACGACCGCGCCGAGCAGGATCTCGTTGACGTGCCGCCAGTAGGCCGCAGCCTTCGCGGTGCCCGCTAACGCATAGCTTGCATTCAAACGCCATGCGTCGAACGGCGAGCGTTCGCTGGCTGCCTCCAGCGCGATTGCGCGCTACTCATCCAGGGTTGTACTGAGCGCACGGCTGTTGAGCTCTGCGATGCGGCCAGCGGTGTCGGCGCACAGCCGTGCGAAGTCGTTTATTCCAGTGTCCGGCGTCGAAGCGCCTTGAGACCCTTTGCCTGGGCCTGCGTCGGGTAGTGCGATCGTGGGTTCAGTCATCATGGCTCCGCTCGAGGGGTTCAATTGGGGACGCGCATCGGTCGCGCGCCTTGGTGCAGTGCCGCAATCAATATTCCCGGGTTCGCCCAGGGGTGGGGGAGCCGAACGGATTTGCCCGCTCGGCCGGCCCATGGGTGATCCAGGCCGGGCAAGCCGTTGCGGGAAACCGGGCAAGTACAGCGTGGCACGGCAAGCTGCGGCCGTACCAGCAGGCATCGATTGATAACCAGACAACATCAATCGTTCCGAAAATTGCACTTATCGTTGTGCCGGTTCCGGGCGAAGATTGCCAAAACCAAAACGACCGGACCACGGCATATTTTCTGGATCTCTGGAGACACCTCGATGCACCCCTCGTCTAGCCTTTCGACCGCACAGTCGAAGGCCGCTGCGGTTTTCCGCGTAACGGCCGGGAATTTTCTGGAGCAGTTCGACTTCTTTCTGTTTGGCTTCTACGCCACGCAGATCGCCAACGTCTTCTTTCCCGCCCAAAGCGAATTCGCTTCGCTGATGATGACGTTCGCGGTATTCGGCGCCGGCTTTCTGATGCGGCCGCTGGGCGCGATCGTGCTCGGCGCCTATATCGACGACGTCGGCCGCCGCAAGGGCCTCATCGTCACGCTCTCCATCATGGCGAGCGGCACCATCCTGATCGCATTCGTGCCGGGTTACGCCACGATCGGACTCCTGGCGCCCGCGCTCGTGTTGCTCGGTCGGCTGCTGCAGGGCTTCTCTGCCGGCGCGGAACTGGGCGGCGTCTCGGTGTATCTCGCCGAGATGGCCACGCCGGGCCGCAAGGGCTTCTTCACGAGCTGGCAGTCCGCGAGCCAGCAGGTGGCGATCGTCGTTGCCGCGGGCCTCGGCTTCGCGCTCAATCAATGGATGAGCGCATCGGCCATCGCCGCGTGGGGCTGGCGCGTACCGTTCTTCGTCGGCTGCATGATCGTGCCGTTCATCTTCATGCTGCGGCGAAATCTGGAGGAAACGCAGGAGTTCAAGGCGCGCCAGCATCGTCCGTCCATGAAGGAAGTGTTCGGCACGCTGGGGCAGAACTGGACCGTCGTTATCGCGGGCATGATGCTCGTCGCGATGACCACCACGAGCTTCTATCTCATCACGGTCTACGCGCCGACCTTCGGCAAGACGGTCCTGCATCTGAGCACCGCCGACAGTCTGCTCGTGACGCTGTGTGTCGGCGTGTCGAACTTCGTGTGGCTGCCGATCGGCGGGGCGCTCTCCGACAAGATCGGCCGCCGGCCGCTCCTCGTCGCCATGACGGTGCTCGCCATGGCGACCGCGTACCCGGCACTGTCGCTGCTCGCTCACGCGCCGAGCTTCATCAACATGCTGCTCGTGCTCCTTTGGCTCTCGTTCATGTACGGCATCTATAACGGCGCGATGGTCGTCGCGCTCACGGAAGTCATGCCGGTGCAGGTGCGCGTTGCAGGCTTCTCGCTCGCCTACAGCCTCGCTACGGCCGTGTTCGGAGGCTTCACGCCCGCGATTTCGACGGCGCTCATTCATATGACCGGCGACAAGGCCGCCCCCGGCTACTGGATGAGCTTCGCCGCGGCGTGCGGCCTGCTGGCGACGTTCGCACTCTATCGCCGCCGCGCGGTGACGCTGACTCCGGCGCACTGATGCCAAGGCGCGGTCCCGCATGTTCCCGCAATCATCACTATCCCAAACGACCCTCAGCATGAGAAACCTGCTTCGGAAACTTTGCGCGGCAGCGCTCGTCGCAACCTCGGCCGCTGCGGCGAACGTGCAGGCCGCCGACCTGCACGTCATGAGTTCGGGCGGCTTTACCGCCGCATACAAGGTGCTCGGTCCCAGGTTCGCGTCCCAGACGGGCAACACGCTCGACACCGCATACGGACCGTCAATGGGCAAATCGCCCGAAGCGATCCCGAACAGGCTCGAGCGTGGCGAGCCCGCGGACGCCGTCATCATGGTCGGCTACGCGCTCGACGATCTGATCAAGCAAGGCAAGGTCATCGCCGGATCGCGGGTCGAACTGGCCGATTCGCGCATCGGCATGGTCGTGCGCGAAGGCGCGGCGAAGCCCGACATCGGCTCGCCAGAAGCGCTCAGGCTGACGCTGCTGCATGCGAAGTCGGTCGCCTACTCGGACAGCGCGAGCGGCGTCTATATCGAGCGGGAGTTATTCAGGAAGCTCGGCATCGAGGATCAGGTCAGGCCGAAGGCGAAGATGATTCCGCGGATTCCTGTGGCATCGGTGGTGGCGAACGGCGACTACGAAATCGGCTTCCAGCAGGTGAGCGAGTTGCTGCCAATCCAGGGCGCGACCTTCGTCGGAAAGATTCCCGAGTCTCTGCAGTCGGTCACGCGCTTTGCCGCAGGCATCCCCGTCGGCGCTCAGCATCCGAAGGAAGCGAAGGCGCTGCTCGACTATCTCGCCTCTCCCGGCGTACAGGCAGAAGTGAATTCGACCGGGCTCGATTCCGTCTCGGCGCATTGAGACAGAGCCCCGGGAAGGGCAGCCTTCCCGTCACGCCCGGGTGTCTGTCGCGGCGTCATCGGCGGCGTCATCGGCACCGCCCCGGCAGCGCGGCCCGGCCGCGCCGAGCGCGCGAGCGAGACGCGCTCGATCGCAGGCGCCTTCCCACAACGACACGATGATCGCCGCACAGGCGTTGCTGATCACGCTCGTCAAGGCGCGCGCCTCGGACATGAAGCGGTCGATGCCGACCAGAAGCGCGACGCCGGCCACCGGCAGATCGGGAATCACCGTGAGCGTCGCGACGAGCGCGACGAGTCCGCTGCCGGACACGCCGGCCGCGCCCTTCGAAGTGAGCAACATGACGGCGAGCATCGTTGCGATTTGCGGCGCGGAGAGCGGCACATCGCACGCCTGCGCGATGAACAGGGCGGCGAGCGTCAGGTAGATCGCGGTGCCGTCCAGATTGAACGAATAGCCCGCGGGCAGCACGAGCCCCACGACGCCCTTGTCACAACCGAGCGCTTCGAGCTTCACGAGCAGGCGCGGCAGGACCGGCTCCGTCGACGAAGTCGCGAGGACGATCAGCAGTTCCTCGCGCAGGTAGCGCAAGAGTCGCCAAAGCGCGAAACCGTGCAACCGCGCGAGCGAGCCGAGCACGAGTGCGACGAACACGAGGCATGCCACATAGAAAGACACCATCAGCATGCCGAGCGAGCCGACCGAGCGAATGCCGAAGCGGCCCACCGTGAAAGCCATCGCACCGAACGCCCCGAGCGGGGCGAGCCGCATGATCATCGCAAGGATGCGAAAGAGCACCTGTGCTACGCCGTCGATCACCTCCAGTAAGAGCCGGCCGGCCTGCTGATGCGAATTGAGCGCGAAGCCTGCGAGAATCGCGAGCAGCAGCACCGGCAGCACGTCGCCCTTCTCGAAGGCGCCGAGTATCGTGTCCGGGATCGCGCTCAGCGCGAGCGCCACGAGCCCGGTTCCCTGCGCGGGCTTCGCATAGGGCGCGAGAATGCTCGAATCGAGATGACGCACGTCGACGTGCAGGCCGGCGCCGGGTCGCATCACGAGCGCGGTGACGAGGCCGATCGCGAGCGCGACGGCCGTCAGGACATAGAAGAGCGCCAGCGCCCGGATGATCGTGCGGCCGATGGCCTTCCCGTTCGCAAGCGAGGTGATGCCGAGGACGATCGTGCAGAAGACGATTGGCGCGATCGTCATCCGCACGAGGCCGACGAACGCGTCGCTGAGGGGCTTGAGCAGCGCGCCGGCCGATGGCCAGAAGTGGCCGACGGTCATGCCGAGCGCCATGCCCAGCAGGACCTGCACATAGAGCAGACGAAGCGGTCTTGTCAAACTCACGACGCGGTCTTCCTTCGTGTCTTGCCTGTCGTGGCGCTGTTGCCTCCCGCATCGCTGCCTGCGACTCTGCCGCGCTTCGTTTCGATGATGGCCCGGTGAAACTCCTCCGCAGCGGGCGTGAGTGGACGCCCGCGTCGTCTCACGATGCCCACGCGTCGTTTGACCACCGGTTCGACGAGCGGCACGCTCGTCAGGACAGGGTGGTCCTCGCCGGGCATGGCCATCGACGGCACCGCGGCAACGCCGAGCCCCGCTTCGATCAATCCGAGCATGGTCGTGACGTGCCGCGTCTCACAGACGCTCGGCGCGCGCGGCGGCACGGCCGAGAGCGCCTGGTCGAGCAACAGGCGATTGCCGGAAGTCTTGTCGACCGAGACGTACTCGTGCTCGTAAAGCTCGCCCCAGGTCACGCGACTCTTGCGCGCGAGCGGATGGTCGCGGCGGCAGGCGGCAACGAACCGCTCCTCCAGCAGCAACTTGAACTCGATCTCGGGCTCCTGGCTGCCCATGAAGCTCACGCCAAAATCAGCCTCGCCGCTGATGACGGCGCCGAGCACGTCGTTCGCGCTCGAATCCAGCAGCTTGACCCTGATGCGCGGAAAGCGGCGATGATAGCTCGCGATGACGTTCGGCAGAAAGTAGTACGCCACCGAAGGCACGCACGCGATCGTCACGTGACCCAGGCGGCTCGATGAAACGTCGCGGATGCCGAGCAGCGCGACGTCGAGATCATCGAGCAGTTGTTCGGCGCTCGGGGCAAACACGCGGCCGACGGTGGTGAGGGTGACGCTGCGCGTGGTGCGATCGAAAAGACGCACGCCGAGCGCTTCCTCGAGCTTGTCGATCCGGCGGCTCAAGGCAGGCTGGGAGATGCTGACCGCCTCGGCGGCTTTTCGGAAGCTTCCCAGCTCGACCACCGCGCGAAACGCTTGCAAGTCGTTCAAGTCGAAATTGATGCCCACGGGCGGTCTCCGCATCATTGGATGCCGCGTATTTTGCATGATTCAGCCAAAGTACCCATCGGGACAACGCCTGTGTGCACTGCCTCGAGGCGCAACGCCTAAGTGAAATGCGACCGGCTGGCTTTTGCACCGCCAGGGAAGCCGCCTCCTCTGCAAGGCGGTCGAGCGCTGCATGACGGTCGACAATTGCGTGAACTCGGCGCCATATTGGGCTCGTTTCGGGCAATTGGTTCATCGCGTCCAGGTCTACACTGGTTTTCATGGAGCGAGTCGTTGGCTCCATCCCGGGATTCCCCTCCTGCGGAAGAGTTGGACCATACCATGTACCCGTTGCAAAAAGCAGTCCGGCGGTAGCAGTCGTATCTGGCAAGGCTAACCGGTTTTTGTCGAAGTACAACGCTATTGAAATAATGAGGAGTGCAGGGTAATACGCCGTTGAAGTACCGCTTCATCAAGGCATGATCCGCAGGTCCAGGCCGCTTGCATCGGAAAGGATGCGGGCGGCCTTTGTTCGTCCAGCGCGCTACTGACGCGAGGCTCGGGGCTCGTCGGGCGCGTCGACGAGCGTGCGCCGCCCCGCGTCGAGGATTTCGTCGGCGAGGGCCGGGTCTGCGCCGGCGATCGCACGCGAGAGCACGATTGCCCCCACCATTTCACTGAACGCTGCGATCGCGTCGCGACGGGTTTGCTCCGGCGGCGTGCCGTCCGTCGCCATCATGTCTGCCAGGCGGTCGAGATAAGCGGCGAGCCCGCGCGCGTAGCACGCACGCGCCGCGTCGGTCATTCGGGGAGCATCGCCCGCGAAGCCCGAGAGCGGGCACCCCGCTTCAATGTTGTCGCGGTGCGCGCTCGACAGGTAGCGCGCCGTCTGCTGCGCGAGGCTCCCGCTGTTCGGCGAATCCGCATAGTCCTGCATCGCCTTTTCCATCACCGCGGCAACCAGCGCGTCCTTTGACTTGAAGTGGTTATAGAAGCCGCCCTGCGTGAAACCGGCTTCCTTCATCAACTCCGTGAGCCCCACGGCGTCGACGCCGCGCGCCCTGAACAGCCGCTCGGCGGCCGCGACGATCGCGTTGCGGTTCTCGGCGGCCTGCTGTCGTGATACTCCCATCGGTCCCTCCCTTCTCCCTGATCCAGGCGATCACGTCGATTGATAAACACAATTTCGATCACCATTGACATGCGTCAATGGCATCGACACAATGCCACGATGGTGATCGACATTGACTGAGTGTAGTCGACTTCCGCGTGCAACGCGACGCCACGCCGGCGCGGTGCTGCGGCCGGTCCAGATTCATCGCGCTTCAATGCACTGGCTGGCCAGATGAACTTTCACCGGATTTCAAGCGCGCGCGAAGCCGGGCGCGCATGCGATTCAAGCGCGCGCGAAGCCGGGCGCGCATGCGATCCATCAGACGAAAGGATGGGATATGAAGATCGAAGGTGCGGTTGTTTTCGTCACGGGCGCGAACCGCGGGCTTGGCCGCGAGTTCGCAAAACAGGCGCTCGAAAGAGGGGCGCGCAAGGTCTACGCCGGCGCGCGCGATCCGGCTAGCGTGACGCTGCCGGGCGTCGTCCCCGTGAAGCTCGACGTCACCGATCCGGCGGCCGTGGCCGCTGCCGCCGACGCGGCGCGCGACGTCACGCTGCTCATCAACAATGCGGGCATCGCGCGGCTCGGCAGCCTGACGGACGACGGCGCGCTCGATGCGTTGCGCGATCACTTCGAGACGAACGTGTTCGGCGTGCTGGCGATGGCGCGGGCGTTCGCGGGCAACCTCGCCGGCAACGGCGGTGGCGCGATCCTGAACGTGCTGTCGGTTGCGAGCTGGGTGAACCGGCCGATCCTCTCCGGTTATGGCGTATCGAAGTCGGCCGCGTGGGCGGTGACCAACGGGCTTCGTCATTCGCTGCGCGAGCAGCGCACGCAGGTCGTCGGGCTGCATGCCGGCTTTATCGATACGGACCTGACGCGCGGGCTGGAAGTGCCGAAGGCGACGCCGGACGACGTCGTGCGTCAGGCGTACGACGCGATCGAGGCCGGAGCGGAGGAAGTGTCCACCGACGCGTTCACGCGGGAGGTGAAAGCCGGGCTGTCGGCAGGTGTCTATCTGAACGAGCCGGCTACTCACTGACTTAGCAGGAGCGGCTACGTTTCGCGAACGGGTTCGCGCGGCATCGAAGCGTCGGTTCAGGTTGCGGCCTGGTCGATGTGCGCGTCCCCTCGCCAACCGTTTCTGGCGATGTTGAGGTTCCGTTCGCAAGCGCTCGCCCTGGAAGCGAGGTTCATTCGTTGATCCAGGCTCGCGCCTGTTCCAGCTCGTCGATACGGAACGCCTTGATTTCAGCCTTTGTAAAGAATCGCGCCAAATGCATCGAGGCGCGAATCCAGCCCGCGTCGGCGACCACCGCCGCGCGCTTGACCTTGCGCGCCACTGAAACGCCGAGCGTCAGGTCAGTCCACAGCGCTTTAGGCTCCATACCGGTGAAATGCTCGATGCGTTCGAGTACACGGGTCTTTCCGTTCAGTTCAAGGTCGTCACGCATTCGCTCGATGGCTTCGCGCAGTTCGCCGTCTGTGATTTTGCCTTCGACGGATATTTCGATGACCGATGAACCGTGAGTGGTGTGATAGAGAATCATGACGGAACCCGAGCCAGTGAGACGTTAGAGGCTGACGCACCGATAAACCCGGCGTCCGGTGGCTTTCGCATGGTACCGCTTTGCACGCCCGGTTAGCCTCGAGTATTTGCTCATCATGCACTGAGCGCCTCCCCCGGTGACAGGTCTAAGGCAGAATAAACACTGGAAGTCACGCGCGACCGTTGGCGTCGCACTGGTTGCGCCGCGCCAATCAGACCTGTGGAGATGCGCTATGGAAACCCTTGCGAGAAACCGCTCGGCGCTTGCTGCGTTGACGCTCCTGCTGACGGCATGTGTCGTCGGCGGCGTGCCGCAAAGCGGGCCACATCTGAGCCCGACGGAGTGCCGCGACCTGGCCGCGCTCAAAACCAATGCACCTCCGACCAAGGCGCAACGCCAAAGCGAGCTTTCGGCCCTGCGCAAAGCGGGCTATGACCCGTCACCATGGAACGACGATCCGAACTACCCGGACGATCTGCATGCGGCGCAGCAACTCGTCGACCATTGGTTCCAAACCGAGTGCCCGCAGTATCAACCCGGGTGAGAAAGGCGGCTTCTCTGGACTCATCGGTGACAACTTGAAGTCCGTTACCGGGTCTCGTGCCGAGGTTTGATGGAGCCGGTGGCGGCGTGCTATTTGCACGCGCGTGAACTATTCTGAAGGGACGACTCGCGGTTGGTTTTCTTCTACGCATTCGACAGGAGGTGTGCCATGTCGATGTCGACCACTTTGCAGGAGCGCCTGCGCAGCAAGGGCTCACGCTACGAAATCGTGCGCCACCCATACAGTCATTCGAGCATGGAAAGCGCTGCCGCGGCTCACATTCCCGGCGACCGTCTTGCCAAAACCGTGCTGCTGGAAGACGAGCACGGCTATGTAGCCGTCGTGCTGCCCTCGACTTATGCCGTGCAATTGTCCGAGCTTTGGAACAAGACAGGACGCAGGCTCGCCCTTGCTACGGAGGTCGAACTGCGCGAGCTCTTCAAGGACTGCGATGCAGGGGCGTTGCCGCCGATCTGCGGGGCGTATGGCATGAAAACCTACCTCGATACGAACCTTGCCGATCAACCGGACATCTACTTCGAGGCGGGCGATCACGAAGAACTGGTTCATATGGAAGCGGACCAGTTTCTGGCTCTGATGGACGACGCGGAGCGTGCCCGTTTCGCAAGGCGCATGCGCGGCATGAGTGGCCGCGCGTAAGTGAGCGGAGCGGGGCCAACGGCCGCGAAAGGACGCGCAGCGATCACTCAAAGGGGCAAACAATGAAGTTCTATGCGCGTGAGCACGAAGGGCGTCTCGAGGTTTTTAGCTTCGACGGTGTCTACAGAATTCGCATTACGCAATTGTGCGGCGCGGCGAAAAATGCGTTCGTGGATACCGTCCAGCTATGGATCAGCGACGGCGTGTCACCGGACGAAGCCATCGCACGGGAGGCCGAGTCGTTGGCCCGATTGATCGAGGAATACTAGAAACTGACACGAACGCTTTCCGGAGTGAGCCGTCGAAAAGCGCCGCAAATTGAAGCGCCATTGCACCGCATGTGCGTGCAATCGTTCGAAGCGGATCCGGTTGAGCCGGAATCTGCGGCGTCAACCATGGGTGTCCACCCACGCGCGTGCCCAGGCTAACCCCGCTTGCTGTGCGTCGTCCTCCGAATTAAATAAATCCAGAACGCCCGAAGCGCTGATGAGTTTATGGTCCCGGGTCACCGTGCCGCCTCCGGCATAGCGCTCGGGCGTGAGGATGTCCGCCTGTTGGGCGATGGCGTGGCCCCACAAAACGTATCCTTTATAGGTTTCTCGTACCATGGATTTTTCCAGACGCGGGAGTTGCCGAAGCTGCTCGCCGAGCCAATCCGTAAACGGCATTACGTGAGTTGGTCAGCAATGGACAGTAATGTTTCTCGCTGACGAGCGCAAAGGAATTCAAAACCAGATATTGTATTTGCCGTCCGATGTGGCATAGTGCCGGAAAACTATCTTTTCAAGGGAAAAAACACGAATGGCTACGCTCGAATCGATTCAGGCAAGGATCGCAAAGTTACAGGCTCAAGCAGAAGCATTGGCGACAACGAAATCGACAGCGGTGCTCGAAAAGATTCGTGGTCTCATGAGCAAGCACGCGGTGACGCTCGCCGATATCGAAGCATTTGTCGGTAAACGGCTCGGACGCAAAGCGGGAACTACCGCTGCGGCCCGGCAGGGCTCGTCGGCCGCAAAATATCTCGATCCGAAGACGGGTGCAACCTGGTCGGGCCGCGGTCGAGCGCCTGCCTGGATTGCCAATGCGAAGGACCGAAGCAAGTTTCTGATTACGGGCGCAACGCCGAAAACCGCTGCTGATGTGAAAGCGCCGAAGGCGGGGAATTACGTACGTGGCCCGCAGCCGCCGAAATACCGTGATCCGAAAACCGGCGCGACCTGGTCCGGCCGTGGCACGGCACCCGCGTGGCTCGCCGGCGCAAAAGACCGGTCGAAGTTTTTGATTGAAAACGCAGAACCTGCAAAGAAGGCGTCCAAGGCGCCGGCAGCCAAAAAATCCGCTGCAAAGAAGAGCACCGCGAGTAAGAAAGCCACTGTCAAGAAGGCCACTGCAAAGGCGGCAACGCCGGCGCGCAAGGCCGCTCCGAAGAACGGTGCGGCGGCGAAATCGCCGGTCTCCAGAAAGGCACGGGCGCCGAAGGTCGCGGTGAAGTCTGCGGAACCTGTCGAAGTAGCGGCGCCGCAGGCCGCCACTGAGGTTGCGAGTTCGGCCGCCGCGGCCTGAAGATCCACTCAGGCGCCACGCACCGGGCCTCGGAAGCATTCCCGAGCCCGGTTCGGCGCTTGTACTCGTTGCGGTGACCAAGGCAGCCGTGGTTTGAGGCCTGGCCTGGCGCCCACCTGAGTCTGCCAACTGCAGCGCGTGCAGCTGTCTTCAGGCTTTCGATTTGCGACACACCAGGCGAGAGCGCTTCCTGGAGTATCGTCATGGCCTCACCCCGCGACCGCGACCCGGCGGCTCCGCCGCTTTCCCGTTATGGCAAAAAGCGGGATTTCCGCATCACGCCCGAACCGGCGCCATCGCCGCCCGGCGGAACCGCCGACCGGGAGCATCCCTGTTTTGTCGTTCAAAAGCACTGGGCAAGCCGGCTTCACTATGACTTTCGGCTCGAGCTCGATGGCGTGCTGCTGTCATGGGCGGTACCGAAGGGTCCATGCTACGACCCGAAGGAAAAAAGGATGGCTATCCACGTGGAAGACCATCCTGTCGAATACGGAGGCTTCGAGGGCACCATTCCGCCGAAACAATACGGCGCCGGCACGGTGATCGTGTGGGACCGCGGGACATGGGAGCCCGTCGGCAATCCCCAGGAGGGAATGGCAGCCGGCAAGCTGGTCTTTCGGTTGCATGGCGAAAAGCTTGCCGGGCTCTGGGAACTGGTTCGCATATCGAAGCCCGACGACAAGCAGGACCAGTGGATGCTGTTCAAGAAGCGCGATGCGTGGGCGCAGCCGCTCGCGCAATACGATGTGATCAAGGCGTTGCCCGACAGCGTCACGACGAAGCCGCTGGGGCTCATCGAAGAACGCGAGCCGAAGGAAGCGAGGCCAGCGCACAATGAGGCGTCCGGGATAGACCTCTCCGCGGCGGTGTCTGCGCCGTTGCCTGCCAGACTCGAGCCGCAACTCGCCACGCTGGCGGCTTCGCTTCCCACAAGCGGTGACTGGATAGCGGAGGCGAAGCTCGATGGCTATCGCATGCTGGCGCGCATCGCCAAAGGGCATGTGCGGCTCATTACGCGAGGCGGCCATGACTGGACCGCCAGGTTCCCGACGCTCGCAGCGGAAATCGAAGCGCTTCCCGTCACGAGTGCGTGGCTCGATGGCGAGATCACTGTCATAAAGAACGGCATTCCCAGTTTCGCCGCCTTGCAGGATGCGATAGACGGCAACGCCAACCAGCACATCGTCTACTTCCTGTTCGATCTGATCTACCTCGACGGGAAGGATCTCAGGAAGGTGCCGCTTTGGGCGAGACGCGCGCGGCTAGCGCAGCTGCTTGAAAAGCCCGGCGAGCATATCCGTTTCAGTCAGGACTTCGAAGCACCTCCCGCCCAGCTGTTCGAGGCCGCCTCCGGACTGGGCCTTGAAGGGCTCATGCTCAAGCGCCGCGATGCGCCCTATGAATCGGGGAGGACCCAGACGTGGCTCAAGGCGAAATCGCGGCTGCGGCAGGAGTTGGTGATCTGCGGCTTCACGGCCCGGGGCGGCAAGGACGGCGAGGTTGGCAGCCTGCTGCTCGGCTACTACACGGACGGCAAGCTTCGTGACGCCGGAAGCGTCGGTACCGGCTGGGACGCCAGGACCGCGCACGACTTGTGGGCACGGCTCTCGCTCCTTGAAGTGGATGCGGCGCCCTTCGACATGGCTGTCGACAGGCGCCGCCGCTGGGGGCGGCGCTCCGCGGGCAGCGAGCGCTGGGTTCGCCCCGAACTCGTCGCGGAGGTCGAGTTTGCGGAATGGACGGCCGATGGCGTCATCCGGCAGGCCTCCTTCAGAGGACTGCGAATCGACAAGCCGCCCGGCGGTGTCGTCCGGGAGGGCGGCAGAACCCAGGCACCGAGCTCTCAGCCGAAGCTCAAGATCACGCATCCGGAGCGCATAGTCGATCCTTCGGCTGGCATCACGAAGGCAGATCTCGTCCGCTACTACGCGAGTATTGCGGAACGCATGTTGCCTCACTTGAAGGCTCGCCCGCTCGCCATGGTCCGCGCACCCGAGGGCATCGCGGGACAGCTGTTCTTCCAGAAGCATGCCGAGAGAACGAGCATGCCCGGGCTGACGGCCCACGACCGCGCGCTATGGCCGAACCATCCGCCCTTGTTGACGGTCGACACCGTCGACGCTTTGCTTTCGGCCGCGCAAATGAACACCATCGAATTCCATACGTGGAATTCGACGGTCCGACAACTCGACAAGCCCGACCGTGTCATTTTCGATCTGGACCCGGGAGAAGGCGTGAAATGGGGGCACGTTCAAGAGGCCGCGCTGCTCGTTCAAACGCTGCTATCGGAACTCGGTCTGCAAGCGTGGCTGAAAACGAGTGGCGGGAAGGGCTTGCATGTCGTCGTGCCGCTGGCGCCGCGCCTGGGCTACGAGCCCGTGAAGGCGTTCTCGCAGGCTTTCGTGCGGCACCTCGCGAAGTCCATTCCGGAGCGCTTTTCGGCGACGTCGGGGGCTTCGAACCGGGTCGGCAAGGTCTACGTCGATTATCTGCGCAACGGCAAGGCGCAGACCACGGCCGCCGCGTTTTCGGCCCGCGCGCGGCCGGGGATGGGCGTTTCGATGCCCGTGTCCTGGGAGCAACTGGCTGCCCTCAAGAGCGGGGCGCAATGGACGGTCCAGACGGCCCGCGAGTACCTGAGCTTCCAGCCGCTGGACCCGTGGGCGGATTACGGGTCGACGCGGCAGTCGTTGGCGTCGGCGATAAAGCGCCTAGAATGAAACCATCGCTGGCCGGCGGCGGCATGCGCTTTGCGTAAGCGACATGCTGACCGTGCAAATCGCGAGGAGGAGTCCATGCCCGCCCGCTCAATCGCTTCTTTGACCCTGTCTTTCGGGCTCGTTTCGATACCGGTGAAGCTCTATAGCGCGACCGAGACTTCGTCGGACGTCAGGTTCCACATGCTCGCGCCGGACGGCTCGCGCGTGAAGCAGCAGTACATCTCGGAGAAGACGGGCGAGGTGGTCGACCGCTCGGCCATGAACAAGGGCTACGAGTTCGAAAAGGACCGCTTCGTGGTCTTCACGAGCGACGAACTCAAGGCGCTGGAAGACGCCGCCAGCCATGTCGTGGAGATCATGGCCTTCATCCCGAAAGAGGCGATCAATCCGGTGTTCTACGACAAGGCGTATTTCATCGCGCCCGACAAGCGCGGCGGGAAGCCGTACAGCTTGTTGCAGCAGGCGCTCGCACAGAGCGGCCGGTGCGCGCTGGCGAAATGGGCGTCGAAAGGGCGAACGCGAATCGTGCAGGTGCGCCCGGAAGAAGATGGGCTCGTCTTTCAGCAACTGCGCTATGCCGATGAGGTTCGATCGCTGGCCGAGCTGCATATCGAGCGTGTTCAAGTATCCGATACCGAAATGAAACTCGCGCTGCAGATCATCGAGCAGGGTGCGCAAGACAATTACGACCCGAATGCCTACGAAGACGAGGAAAAAAAGCGCATCCTCGCTGCCATCGACGAGAAGATCGAAGGCAAGCAGGTCGTCATTCACGAGCCCGAGGAAGAGCAGGTTGGCGGTGGACAAGTCATCGACCTGATGGATGCCTTGCGCGCGAGTCTGAAAGGAGGCGCAAAGGCGAAAGCGGCTCCGGCGCCGAGGCGCAGCAAGAGCGAGGAACCCGTTGCCGAGCTGCCCGTCGCGCCCAAGACGCGCAAGCCACCGGCGCGTGCAGCCAAGGCTCACGCTGAAGCGCCTGCGAAGGTTCGGGCACGCAAGTGACGTCACGAGCCGCCGCGCGCGAGATTTCGATGCGCGAATTGCAGGCCATGCTGGGGGTCTCGCGAAGCGTGGTTTCAGGCCTCGTCGCGGCGGGATTCGTGACACCGTCGCGAGGGCCGGGCAACGCATACCGCTTCACGTTCCAGGATATCGTGCTGCTGCGCACTGCGTTGCAGTTGCGCGAGGCGCGCATCCCGCCGCGCAAGATCATCACGGCCCTCACTCGGCTCAAGGACGCATTGCCCGATGCGTTGCCGCTCACAGGGATTCGCGTATCGGCGGTCGGCAGCGAGGTCGCCGTGCGAACCGGCACTTCGCAGTGGGATGCCGTTACCGGCCAGCTTCTGCTGGACTTCGAAGTCGCGCAAATCAAGGGCGATGTCGTCTTTCTCGACTCGGCTCCCGCGCAGAAGAACGTCGCGCACCAGGCGCAGGAGTGGTACGAACTCGGCGAGCAACTGAGAACGTCCGATGCAAGCGGTGCTGAACGCGCGTACAACAAGGCCATCGAGCTATCGCCGCAGCCTTTTTATGCCGCCTATGTGGACCTCGGCGCGCTGCTGTGTGAACTCGAAGGACGCTGCGAAGATGCGCTGCATCTATTCGAGAAGGCGCTCACTCACTTCCCCGACGATGCCGTGTTGCACTTCAACCGCGCGATTGCGTTCGAGGAGCTGGGCCGCCTCGAAGACGCAGAGCGAAGTTATCAACGCTGCCTTGCGCTCGACCCGTCGTACGCGGATGCTCACCACAATCTGGCGATACTGCTCGAAAGGCGCGGCGATCCACAGGGGCTGGTCCGCCATTTGAACGCGTATCGCCGGCTGACGACATGAACTGCACACAACGTGTGCCGCGGATCCTGCCGGACCTATCCCCGGGCGGCGTTGCCGTTCAAACCGTCGCCACCAGAATCGACTCCCCGCTCGCGGGCCGCAGCCCATCGCGACGTCCTGAGAAATAACGCGCGGTGAGATCCGCGGTCGAAACATGTTGCGCCTCGCGCAGCCCCGCTTCGCGTGCGAGCGCAAGCATCTCGTCCGGCGCGAAGAAGCTCACGAACGGCGTGCCCGCCGCTCGCGCGCGCTCGTACACGGCGGCGTGCTGCGAGCGCTCGGGCCCGGCGATGAGATCGAGCGGCAAGAGGAACGTCATGGCGAGCGTGGAGCCCGGTGCGAGCCGTGCGATCTGCCGCAGCGTCGCGAGATTCGCTTCGCGCGTGAGATACATGGAAACGCCCGTGGACGCGATCACCGCAGGTTTCGCCGCGTCGAATCCCGCCGCGGCGAGCCGTTCCCACCACGCCTCGCCGGCTTCGAAGTCCACAGGCACGAAGTGCAGCCACGCCTCTTCGCGATAGCCAAGCTCCGTGAGCCGCCGGCGCTTCCACGCCTGCGGCCCCGGCTTGTCCACCTCGTACACCTGCAGCCGCGAAGCGATCTCCGGGCGGCGTTGCGCGAACGTGTCGAGACCCGCGCCGAGAATCGCGTATTGCAGCGCCAGGCCTTTCGCGGTCTGTTCCGCCACGAGATCCTCGCCGAAGCGAGCCCGGCCGACGATCGAAGCGCGATAACCGCGCGTGCCTTGCGGATCCATATCGGGCCGCTCGCGCCAGTTCGCATCGGGCGCTGCGATCTGCAGACCGGTTTCGTCTTCGAGGACGTGAGGCGCGTCGTCGACCTCGATGTGCAGCGCGCGCCATAGCGCGACGCGAATGGCGGTGCTGTCGGGCGCTGCGGCATGGCTGGCGTGCATGGTTCCGTCCTCGGGCACGAGTTTCCTCGCGCGATTATCGCGCGGTTTGCGCTCCATAGATCTCGGCGCTCACTTGCCGCAACGTCTCCATCATCACGCTCGCCGCGGGCGTGAGCAGGCCGTCCGCGCGCGTGATGATGCCGAAGTCGTCCATCTGGCAGTCCATCGGCACGGGCAGGATCGCGACCATGCCGTGCGCCGCGTAGTAGCGCGCCACGTCCTCGGTGAGCACGGCGATCATGTCGCTTTGCTCCAGCACGCGCGTGATGAAAAGCAGCGCGGGCGTTTCCACCACGTTCGAAGGGGGCGCGAGGCTTGCGCGCTGGAACATCAGCTCGAAGCGGTGGCGCAACACGCTGCCCACCGGCGGCACGACCCACGTGTCGCGTGCGATGTCGGCGAGCGCGATAGACCGGGATTGCCCGTCGGCGAGCATCGGATGCCCGGGCCGCACCACGGCGCAGACGGGCTCGCCCGCGAGCCGCTCGTAGCGCAGCTGGAGCTTGTCGTGCTCGGCTGAGAGGCGTCCCAGCACCACGTCGAGCTTGTCCTGCGCGAGATGCTCGAGCAGCACGTTGCTCGCGTCGATCTCCACGCTCACGCGCAGGTTGGCGTGCGTGCGCTTGACCGCCGCGACCGCCGCCGGCAGCACGCGCACGCCCGGCGACGTGATCGCGCCCACCGCCACGTGGCCGAGGCGCCCGGCCTTCAGGGCGCTCAGCTCCTCCTGCGCCTGGTCGAGGCTGCCGAGCACGGCGCGCGCGTGGCGGATCAGCGCGTCGCCGTACAGCGTGGGGCGCATGCCGCGCGGCATGCGCTCGAACAGCACCGCGCCCAGCATGTCTTCCAGCTCGCGCAGCAGCTTCGAGGCGGCCGGCTGCGTCATGCTGAGCACCGCCGCCGCCCGGTGGATGTTGCCTTCTTCGGCCAGCGCCACGACGAGGAGCAATTGCCGCGTTTTCAACCGCGTGCGCACATACCAGGGGCTTGTGTCGAGCATGATTTCGCTGGAAATCCCAAATAGTATTAGGTGTTTATACCAATGCCTGTTTCGGTATCGGATGCGTCCATTTTTTCATTAGAAGGTTATCAGAGTTCTCCATAGACTGTGCTCAATCCATTGCGCGAATGACTCGCCCCAAAAGACGATCACGATGTCGGAAACCAAATTCAAGCTGCGCTCCCAACAGTGGTTCGGCACCACGGACAAGAACGGCTTCATGTACCGAAGCTGGATGAAGAATCAGGGTATTCCCGATCACGAATTCGACGGCCGGCCGATCATCGGCATCTGCAACACGTGGTCGGAACTGACGCCCTGCAACGCGCACTTCCGCAAGCTCGCGGAGCACGTGAAGCGCGGCATCTATGAAGCGGGCGGCTTCCCCGTCGAATTTCCCGTGTTCTCCAACGGCGAATCGAACCTGCGCCCGTCGGCCATGCTCACGCGCAATCTCGCTTCCATGGACGTGGAAGAGGCGATCCGCGGCAACCCCATCGACGCCGTCGTGCTGCTGTGCGGCTGCGACAAGACCACGCCCGCGCTCCTGATGGGCGCGGCGAGCGTGGACGTGCCCGCCATCGTCGTGACGGGCGGCCCGATGCTCAACGGCAAGCACGAAGGGCGCGATATCGGCTCGGGCACGGTGGTCTGGAGGCTGCACGAGGAGCTGAAGGCGGGCGAGATCAACCTGCACCAGTTCCTCTCGGCCGAAGCGGGTATGTCGCGCTCGGCGGGCACCTGCAACACCATGGGCACCGCCTCGACGATGGCCTGCATGGCCGAGTCGCTGGGCGTTTCGCTGCCGCACAACGCCGCGATTCCGGCTGTCGATGCGCGCCGCTACGTGCTCGCGCACATGTCGGGCATCCGCATCGTGCAGATGGCGCTGGAGGATCTGAAGCTCTCGAAGATCCTCACGCGTGAGGCGTTCGAGAACGCGATCCGCACGAACGCGGCCATCGGCGGCTCGACCAACGCCGTGATCCACCTGAAGGCGATCGCCGGCCGCATCGGCGTCGACCTCGAACTGGAAGACTGGCAGCGCATTGGCCGCAACACGCCGACCATCGTCGACCTGCAGCCGTCGGGCCGCTTCCTGATGGAAGAGTTCTATTACGCGGGCGGCCTGCCGGCCGTGCTGCGCCGGCTGGGTGAAGCGAACCTGCTGCCGCATCCCGATGCGCTCACCGTGAACGGCAAGTCCATCTGGGACAACGTGCGCGAGGCGCCGAACTACAACGACGAAGTGATTCGTCCGCTCGACAAGCCATTGATCGCGGACGGCGGTATCTGTATCCTGCGCGGCAATCTCGCGCCGCGCGGCGCGGTGCTGAAGCCTTCGGCGGCCACGCCCGAGCTGCTCAAGCATCGCGGGCGCGCCGTGGTGTTCGAGAACTTCGATCACTACAAGGCGACCATCGGCGACGAATCGCTCGACGTGGACAAGGACTCGATCCTCGTGATGAAGAACTGCGGCCCGCGCGGCTACCCCGGCATGGCCGAGGTCGGCAACATGGGCCTGCCGCCCAAGCTGCTGCGTCAGGGCGTGAAGGACATGGTGCGAATTTCGGACGCGCGCATGAGCGGCACGGCTTACGGCACGGTGGTGCTGCACGTCGCGCCCGAAGCCGCCGCGGGCGGGCCGCTCGCGGCCGTGCGCAACGGCGACTGGATCGAGCTCGACTGCGAATCGGGCCGGCTGCATCTGGACATCAGCGACGAGGAACTCGCGCGCCGCTTGAGCGACGTCGATCCGGCCGCGGCGCCCGGCGTGTCCGAGCAACTGGGCAAGGGCGGCTATGCGCGCCTCTATGTCGATCACGTGCTGCAGGCCGACGAAGGATGCGATCTCGACTTCCTCGTGGGCAAGCGCGGGGCCGCGGTTCCACGGCATTCGCACTGATGCGCGCTGAAGGCTTTTGATCATGACAATGCAAATCACTGGCGAACTGTTGATCGGTGGACGCGCGAAGCGCGGCGAAGGCGTGGCGTTTCGGGCGATCGATGCCGCGAGCAATGAACCAATCGAGCAGCCGGTCTTCCATGGCGCGCTCGACCGCGATGTCGAAGCGGCCTGCGATCTCGCGGACGAAGCGTTCGACATCTATCGCACGCTGCCTGCCGCGAAGCGCGCGCAATTCCTCGACGATTGCGCGGCGCGCATCGAAGCGCTCGGCGACCCACTCGTGGAACGCGCCATGGCCGAAACCGGCCTGCCGCGCGCGCGGCTGGAGGGCGAGCGCACGCGCACCGCAAGCCAGCTGCGCATGTTCGCGTCGCTCGTGAGAAGCGGTGACTCGCTCGACGTGCGCATTGAGCCCGCACTGCCCGAGCGGCAGCCGCCGCGCACCGATCTGCGCTTCTGGCGCATCGGCGTGGGTCCGGTCGCGGTGTTCGGCGCGAGCAATTTTCCGCTCGCATTCTCGGTCGCCGGCGGCGATACGGCTTCGGCGCTGGCCGCGGGTTGTCCCGTGGTCGTGAAGGCGCATCCCGCGCATCCGGGCACGTCGGAGCTGGTGGGCCGCGCGATCCAGCAAGCGGTCGCGGCGGCGGGCTTGCCCGAAGGCGTGTTCTCGCTGTTGTTCGACGCGGGCCACGACGTGGGCAGCGCGCTCGTGCGCCATCCGGCGATTCGGGCGGTCGGCTTCACGGGCTCGCGCGCGGGCGGTCTCGCGCTGATGAAACTCGCGGCGGCGCGCGCGGAGCCGATTCCCGTCTATGCTGAAATGAGCAGCGTGAATCCGAACTTGCTGCTGCCCGGCGCGCTCGCCGCGCGCGGCGAGACGCTGGCGCGCGAATTCGCGGCATCGGCGACGCTGGGCTGCGGCCAGTTCTGCACCAATCCCGGCCTGATCCTCGGCGTCGCGGGCGAAGCGTTCGACGCGTTCGCTGCGAACGCCGCGCGCGAGTTCAGCGCGGCTGCGGCGGGCGTGATGCTGACGCCGGGAATCCTGCGCGCCTACGAGCTCGGCATCGACCGTCTCACGCGGCATCCGAAGGTCACGACGCTCGCACGCGGCGCCGCGGCGCCCGGACGCGCGCAAGCGGCGTTGCTGCGCGTGAGCGCCGGCGATCTGCTGGCGGACGCCGCGCTCGGCGAGGAAGTGTTCGGCCCGAGCAGCGTGCTGGTCGAATGCGCGAACGAAAGCGAACTGCGCGCCGTGCTGCGCAAGATCGAAGGGCAGTTGACGATCACGCTTCACGCGCAAGCGGAGGACGCCGACCTCGTTCGCACGCTCCTGCCGCTCATCGAGCGCAAGGCGGGCCGCGTGCTCGCCAACGGCTTTCCAACCGGCGTGGAGGTCTGCGATGCGATGGTCCATGGTGGCCCGTTCCCGGCCACCTCGGACGGACGCAGCACATCGGTGGGTACGGCGGCGATCGAGCGTTTCCTGCGGCCGGTCTGCTACCAGAATCTCGCCGATGCGTGGTTGCCCGAGGCGCTGCGTGAAGCGAATCCGCTCCACGTGAGGCGGCGCTACGCAGGCAAGGCCGAAGGACAGCAATGACAGCAGCGCGCGCCGTCGGGCGCAGCGGGCATGCGCCACGAGCAGGCATCGAGCGAATCGTGAAGGCGCGGCCCGCCCCCTTTTTCAAGCAGGACTGAAGACATGACTACGAGCCGTACGCCCCGCTACCAGGGCATTTTCCCCGTCGTGCCGACCACGTTCACCGAAACGGGCGAGCTGGATCTGGCAAGCCAGAAACGCGCTGTCGATTTCATGATCGACGCGGGCTCGGACGGCCTGTGCATACTCGCGAATTTTTCGGAGCAGTTCTCGCTCTCCGACGACGAGCGCGAGACAATCACGCGCACCGTGCTCGAGCACGTGGCAGGCCGCGTGCCCGTGATCGTGACGACCACGCACTACGGCACGACCGTCGCCGCCGCACGCAGCAAGCGCGCCCAGGAGCAGGGCGCGGCGATGGTCATGCTCATGCCGCCGTATCACGGCGCGACCTTCCGCGTGCCCGAGCAGCAGATCTACGACTTCTACGCGCGCGTGTCCGACGCCATCGACATTCCCATCATGATCCAGGACGCGCCCGCGAGCGGCACCGTGCTCAGCGCCGCGTTCCTCGCGCGCATGGCGCGCGAGATCGAGCAGGTGTCGTACTTCAAGATCGAAACGCCGGGCGCGGCGAACAAGCTGCGCGAGCTGATCAAGCTCGCGGGCGAAGCGGCCGAAGGCCCGTGGGACGGCGAGGAAGCCATCACGCTGCTCGCGGACCTGAACGCGGGCGCAACGGGTTCGATGACGGGCGGCGGCTTCCCGGACGGCATTCGCCCGATCATCGAAGCCCACCGCGAAGGCCGCGCGGACGACGCATTCGCGCTCTACCAGAAGTGGTTGCCGCTCATCAATCACGAGAACCGCCAGGCGGGCCTGCTCGCGTGCAAGTCGCTGATGAAGGAAGGGGGCGTGATCGAGTGCGAACTGCCGCGCCACCCGCTGCCCGCGATGCATCCCGCGACGCGCGCCGAGCTGATCGATATTGCGCGCCGCCTCGATCCGCTCGTGCTGCGCTGGGGTAAGTGAATCGTTCGTCATCCAGAATAAAAATCACCCTGATTCCGTGACAACGCGACAGGGACGGAGAAACCTCATGAAAGCGTCCTATACCCTGGGCATCGTCGGCGTAGGCAAGATCGCGCGCGACCAGCATCTGCCCGCCATCGCGGGTAATCCCGGCTTCGAGCTGGTGGCGAGCGCGAGCCGCAACGCTCAGGTGGAGAACGTGCGCAACTACACCGACATCGGCGCGCTGCTGGCGGCCGAGTCCGACCTCGACGCGGTCTCGCTGTGCGCGCCGCCGCAGGTGCGCTACGCGCAGGCGCGCGCCGCGCTCGAAGCGGGCAAGCACGTGATGCTGGAAAAGCCGCCGGGCGCGAGCGTGAGCGAGATCGAGGCGCTGCGCGAACTCGCGCAAAAGCGTGGCCGCACGTTGTTCGCCACGTGGCATTCGCGCTGCGCGAGCGCCGTGGAGCCGGCGCGCGCATGGCTCGCCGGGCGCACCATCCGCGCCGTGCACGTGCGCTGGAAGGAAGACGTGCGCCGCTGGCATCCGGGCCAGCAGTGGATCTGGGAACCGGGCGGCCTTGGCGTGTTCGATCCGGGCATCAATGCGCTTTCCATCGTCACGCGTATCCTGCCGCGCGAGGTGCTGCTGCGCGGCGCGACGCTGCACGTGCCGGCCGATTGCGCCACGCCGATCGCCGCGGAACTCGACTGCATCGACACCGATGGCGTGCCCGTGCGCGCCGAGTTCGACTGGCGCCACGGCCCCGTCGAACAATGGGAAATCGACGTGGAAACCACCGATGGCCTGCTCGCGATCACCGAAGGCGGCAAGCGCCTGGCGATTGCGGGCGAGCCGGTCGCGCTCGAAGCCGAACGCGAATATGCCGCGCTCTATGACCGCTTTCACTGGTTGATCGCCCACGGCACCGACGACGTCGACGTGCGCCCGCTGCGCCTCGTGGCCGACGCGTTCCTGCTCGGCAGGCACGTCGAGGTCGAGGCCTTCGGCCACTGATCGCTTTTTTGCCGCAGTTGCATCGATATGCAACAACCACACCTGAGGAGACAGGAGCATGACCAGCAAGATCCGCCGCTTGACCCTTCGTGCCGCGTTCGCGGCGATGTGCATCGCGCCGCTCGGCATGAACATGGCGGCGCACGCCGACTCGCCCGTGAAGATCGGCTTCCTCGTGAAGATGCCGGAACAGGCATGGTTCATCAACGAGCAGAAAGCCGCCACGGCGCTCGGCCAGAAGGAGAACTTCTCGGTCGTGAACATCGGCACGCCGGACGGCGAGAAGGTGCTCGCCGCCATCGACAACCTGGGCGCGCAAGGCGCGCAGGGCTTCGTGATCTGCGCGCCCGACGTGCGTCTCGGACCGGCCATTCAGGCGCGCGCGAAGCGCTACAACATGAAGTTCGTGACGGTGGACGACCAGCTCGTCGACTCCGCGGGCAAGCCGCTCGCCAATGTGCCGCACCTCGGCATGTCGGCGTTCAAGATCGGCAACCAGGTGGGCCAGGCGATCAGCGACGAAATGAAGAAGCGCGGCTGGAAGCCGGAAGAAGTGGGCGCGCTGCGCATCACCGACTATGAGCTGCCGACGGCGAAGCTGCGCACGGACGGCGCGACGCAGTCGCTGCTGGCCGGCGGCTTCAAGAAGGAAAACATCTTCGACGCGCCGCAAAAGACCACCGACGACGAAGGCGGCTTCAATGCAGCGTCGCCCGTGCTGGCGCAGCATCCGAACATCAAGAAGTGGGTGGTGTTCGCGCTCAACGAGGAAAGCGTGCTGGGCGCCGTGCGCGCGACCGAACAGCTGCACATTCCGGCTGCGGACGTGATCGGCGTGGGCATCAACGGCGCGGGCGAAGCGTTCGCCGAATTCCAGAAGAAGCAGCCCACGGGCTTCTATGGCACGATCGCGGTCAGCTCGACGAACCACGGCAAGGAAAGCACCGAGAACCTCGTCGACTGGATCCGCAACGGCAAGCAGCCGGCCGCCGACACGCAGACCACCGGCAAGCTGATGACGCGCGACAACTGGACGGCCGTGCGCAGCGAGCTGGGTATCTAAGGACTGCGTAGCAGTGCACAGGAAAGGGCAGGGATGCAATGACTGAAACGATGACACACGCGAGCGCGCAGGCACGAGCGAACGCGGCGCGGAACGCGAATGCGGGCGCTCAACAGGGGAATCGCGCCTATCTGGAGCTCGACGGCATCACCGTGAGCTTCCCGGGCGTGCGCGCGCTCGACCGCGTGGCGCTCGACGTGCGAGCGGGCGAGGTGCACGGCCTGATGGGCGAGAACGGCGCGGGCAAGTCCACGCTGCTCAAGGTGCTCTCGGGCGTGAACCAGCCACAGGAAGGCACGCTGAGGCTCGGTGGCGAGGAGCATCGCTTCACGACCACGAAGGCCGCGCTCGACGCGGGCATCGCGATCATCTATCAGGAACTGCATCTCGTGCCCGAGCTGACGGTGGCGGAAAACCTGATGCTCGGGCAATTGCCCAACCGCCTCGGCGTGCTGGACGAAGGCACGCTCGTCAAGCGCGCGATGGACGAACTCAAGCGCCTCGGCGAGCGCATCGATCCGCGCACGCCCGTGAAGAACCTCTCCATCGGCCAGCGGCAGATGATCGAGATCGGCAAGGCGCTCATGCGCGACGCACGCGTGATCGCCTTCGACGAACCGACCAGCTCGCTTTCGGCGCGCGAGACCGAGAACCTCTTTCGCATCATCAACGCGCTGCGCGCCGACGGGCGCGCGATCATCTATGTCACGCACCGCATGGACGAAGTCTATGAGCTGTGCGACCGCGTGACGGTGTTCCGCGACGGCAAGCGCATCGAGACGTTCGACTCCGTGGCCGATCTGGACCGCAACCGTCTCATTGCCGCGATGGTGGGCCGCTCGATCGAAGATGTCTACGGCTACCGTCCGCGCGAAGCGGGCGACGTGCTGCTCGAAGCGAAGGGCCTGCTCGGGCCGGGCCTTGCCGAGCCCGTGTCGTTCGCGGCGCGGCGCGGCGAGATCGTCGGCTTCTTCGGCCTGGTGGGCGCGGGGCGCTCGGAGTTGATGAAGCTCATTTACGGCGCCACGCGCGCGAGCGCGGGCCACGTCGAGCTGGACGGCAAGCGCGTGAACTTCGCGAGCCCGCGCGACGCGGTGCGCGCGGGCCTCGCGCTGTGTCCCGAGGATCGCAAGCAGGAGGGTATCGTCGCGATCGCCTCGGTGGCCGACAACCTCAACATCAGCGCGCGCCGCCACTTCAGCCCCGCGCGTTTCCTGCTCGACGCGCGGCGCGAGCGCGACCTCGCGCAGGATTACATCAAGAAACTCGCGATCAAGACGCGCAACGGCGAAACGGCCATCGGCACGCTATCGGGCGGCAACCAGCAGAAGGTGATTCTTTCGCGCTGGCTGGCCGAGCGCATCGAAGTGTTCCTGATGGACGAGCCCACGCGCGGCATCGACGTGGGCGCGCGCGCCGAGATCTACAACCTGCTTTACGAGCTCGCGGAAGCGGGCAAGACCGTGATCATGGTGTCGAGCGACCTCGCCGAGGTGATCGGCGTGGCGGACCGCATCATCGTGATGCGCGAAGGGCGCATTGCGGGCAGCGTGCCGAAAGCCGAGGCCTCGCCCGACGAGCTGATCAGGATGGCGCTGCCGCGCTGAACGAACGCTCTTTGTTTTTGCCTTGCCGGTCGCGCGCGAAGCGAATGCTAGCGAAGCCGTGCGACCGATCCGAAACGATGAACCAGAAATGAGTGAAGCCATGCAGCCACAGGGCACTCCCGTAGTCAACGAAGCCGCCGCGCCCATTACCGCACAGCGCGCGCGTGCGTGGGACATGATCAACAAGTCGGGCATCGTGGTGGTGTTCGTGGTGCTGTTCGCGGTGCTTTCCGCGACGGTGCCCGACTTCCTCACGACCCGCAACATTCAGGGCTTGCTGCTCTCCGTCACGCTGATCGGCTCGATCGCCGTCACGATGATGTTCGTGCTCGCGCTGGGCGAAGTCGACCTTTCGGTCGCCTCGATCGTCGCGTTCTCGGGCGTGGTGGCCTCCACCGTCATCACGCAGTCGCATAGCGTGCTGCTCGGCATTACGGCGGGCGTGCTCGCGGGTGGCGCGGTGGGCCTCGTGAACGGCGTGCTGATCGCGCGCTTCAAGATCAACTCGCTGATCGCCACGCTCGCGATGATGGAAGCGGTGCGCGGCCTCGCGTTCCTCACCTCGAACGGCGACGCCGTGATGATCTCCGAAGAGCGCTTCTTCGACCTGGGCGGCGGCTCGTTCCTCGGCATCTCGTTCCCGATCTGGAGCAACATCATCGGATTCGTGCTGTTCGGCTTTCTGCTGAAGAAAACCGTGTTCGGCAAGAACGTGCTCGCGGTGGGCGGCAACAGCGAAGCGGCGCGGCTTGCGGGTCTGCCCGTCACGCGCATCAAGATCACGGTATTCGTGCTGCAAGGGCTCGTTACGGGCTTCGCGGGCGTGATGCTGGCCTCGCGCATGAGCCTCGGCGACCCGAAGACTTCCGTGGGCCTCGAACTCGGCGTGATTTCGGCGTGCGTGTTGGGCGGCGTTTCGCTCACGGGCGGCGTGGCGACGATCTCGGGCGTGCTCGTGGGCGTGCTCATCATGGGCGCCGTGCAGGACGCCATGAGCCTCATGAACGTGCCGACGTTCTACCAGTACCTGATTCGCGGCGGGATTCTGCTGCTCGCGGTGCTGTTCGACCAGTTCCGCCGCAGCAAGCGGGCGGTGTGAGCGGGCAGCGCTTCGATGGGCCGCCATGCGCTTCCAGCGCGGCGGCCCGCTTGATCGAGCGGCTAGGTGTCCAGTCCGGCACCGCCGAGAATGGACTTGGCGTCGGCCCGCGCATTGTCGAGCTGCACCACGCTCGCCTGCCGCGCCGCCAGTGCGTCGCCGTGCTCGATGGCCGTGAGAATTGCCTTGTGGCGCGGCAACGAGAGCGCATGCGTGTTGGGATGGCGGCTCGTGAGCTTGATCGACTCGGAAAGCGCGAGCGAAAGCATGTTGCCGATGTACGCGAGCATGTCGTTATGCGTCGCCGCCATGATCGCGCGATGGAATTCCAGATCGGGCTCGAGCAGGTCGGCGGCGGTTTGCGCCTTTTCCATGCGCGCAAACGCGGCGGAAATGCGCGCGCGGTCTTCGCCGGTGGCCGAGATCGCCGCGAGCGCCGCGGCCGCGGGCTCGATGATCTGCCGCACCGTCATGAGCGAGCGGAAGAACTCGCCTTCGGGAATGCTGTTGACGGTCCAGTACAACACGTCGGGGTCGAGCATGTGCCATTCTTCGCGCGGGCGCACCACACTGCCCACGCGCGGCTTCGAAACCACGAGGCCCTTGGCGACCAGCACGCGCGTGGCTTCGCGCAAGACGGGCCGGCTCACGCCGTAGGTTTCGCATAGGGTGGGCTCGGCGGGCAGGCGTTGCCCGGGCGCGAGCGCGCCGCCCACGATCTGCATGCCGAGCTCCTGCACGATGCGCGCGTGCATGCTCTTGCGTTTCTCTAGTTTGCGGTAATCCATGATGGTCCGGCCGGGGCTACCCGATCGGAATGTTCCCCCTGTAGTGGGCCCTTAGTGGGCTCAATTCGCGCTGGTGGCGCGCATGGCCCGGTATTCCCGCCGCACGATATCCATCAGTTCAGCGACCGAGGTATTGGCGCTGCGCTGCTCGTATGTCACGCGGCCTCGCTGCATCAACATGATGCGATCCGCGATATCGAGCGTCTGCGCATAGTTGTGCATGATCATGATAATCGATAGGCCGCCTTTTTCCTTCAACCGCATGACAAGATCGATGATGAGGGCCGCCTCGCGGGCCCCCATCGCGGCGAGCGGTTCGTCGAGCAGGAGGATTCTGGCGTTCGAATGCACGGCGCGCGCCACGGCGATGGCCTGGCGCTGGCCGCCCGAAAGGCGCTCCACGGGGAGGTCCACGGAGGGGACGTGCACGCCGATGTCATCGAGGAGTTGCGCCGCGCGCGCCCGCATCTGCTTGTGGTCCAGCAGTTTGATCGGACCTTTGCGGACGATCTCGCGGTTCAGAAACATGTTGTGGTAAATGCTCAGCGAATTGGCGAGCGCGAGATCCTGATAAACGCATTCGATGCCGAGCGAGCGCGCATGATCGACGGACCGCAGCAGCGTTTCATTGCCGTCGATATGCAGCGTGCCGCTCGTCTGTTGGTGAAAACCCGTAAGGATCTTGACGAGCGTGGATTTCCCGGCGCCGTTGTCGCCGAGGATGCCAAGGATTTCACCTCGGCCGAGCGTGAGCGAGACGCCATCGAGCGCCGTGACTGCCCCGAAGCGCTTGACGATGTTGTCGCCGCGCAGCGCGAGCGGGGCGTCGGCCGTGGGGTTGGCCGTGCCCGGGCCCGCAGGGGAGGCCTGCGATTCGTCCATCATCGGCTCCCTTTGCGGCGCAGGCGCCCTACGTGAATATTGAAGACCATGGCTGCGAGAATCGCCGCGCCGAGGATGATGTTGAACGTGAAGGCGTTGATGCCGATGAGCGTGAAGCCGTCGTTGAGAATGCCGAGCACCGCCGCGCCGATCAGGCCGCCCACGATCGTGCCCGAGCCGCCCGTGAGCGGCGTGCCGCCGATCACGGCCGAAGCCACGGCGAGGAACATGATCTGGTTGCCGCCCGCCTGCGGGTCGATCGAGGTGATGCGAAAGCCTTCCAGAATGCCGGTGAAGCCCGCGAGCACGGCGGCAAGAATGAAGTTGCCGAGGCGCAGCCGGTTCACGTGAATGCCGGCCTCGCTCGCGCCCAGCGGGTTCGCGCCCGCCGCCTGGGTATGCAGGCCCCAGCGGGTGTGCCGCAGCAGCACGTGCATCGCGAAGGCGATCACGACCGTCCAGAGGATCTCGCTATAGCCCCAAGCGCCCATGAAGGCCGCGAACTCGGGCGAGCCCGGCGTCTGCACCGGCGTGCCGCGCGAAACGGTGAGCGTGATGCCGTTGATGAGAAAGAGCGTGCCGAGCGTCGTGACGAACGAGGGCAGGCGCAGCCACACGGTCACGGCGCCGTTCACGAAGCCGACGACGGCCGCCGCCACGAGGCCGGCGATCACGGCGAGCCACATGGGCGCGCCCGCGTCGTTGGCGAACACCATCATGAACGGCGCGAACGCGAACACCATCCCGGCCGAGAGATCGATGTCGCCGCCGATCATCAGCATGATTTCGCCGAACGCGATGATCGCCACCGGCGCGATGAACTGCGAGAGGTTGACGAGGCTCGCGTTGGTGAGCAGGAAATCGCGGTTGGAGAATTCGAAGTACGCCGCGAGAATCACGGCCACGAGCAGAATGCGCAACTCGGGCGCCCACGCGGAGATCCATTGCCCGCGCGGGCGGGGCGCCCGCGCGGCAACGTCAGCCTTGCTGGTTTCGTTCACGGAGTTCATCACGCCTTTCGTTGCGCCCGGTTCGTTACGACTTGATTCCACCGCTCATCGGGACGATTTGCGGCTTGGTGGTCTTGCCTTCATAACGCGTCGAGGTATTGAGGTACGGCTCGACGGTTTCCTTCGTCACGAACTTCAGGCCCGTGTTGGTGTCGGCGGGGCCGACCAGACCGCCCGAGGCCAGCGTCACGAACGCCTGCATCACCGTATAGAAGCCCTGCACGTACGGCTGCTGGTCGATCGTGAAGTCGAGGTAGCCTTCGTGAATGAGCTGCACCGTGGTGGGCAGCAGGTCGAAACCGCCGCCGTGCACGCCCTTCGAAGGCAGGTTCGATTCCTTCATCACCTGCGCGACGCCCTGCGTGCTGCCCGCATCCACGGCGAACATGCCCTTCAGGTCCTGGTGGCCGAGGTAGAACGACTTGATCTTCGATAGCTCTTCGTTGACGGTCGCGCCCGTGGCCACGGTCTGGATGTCGATCTTCTTGCCGGACTTCTTGATGGCGTCGCTCGCGCCATCGAGACGCGGCTGGATGTTGAGCTGGCCTGGCGTGGCGATGAAGAGCGCCACGAGTCCGCTGTCGATGAGGCTCACGATGCGCTCGCCCATCTGGTAGCCCGACAGGTACAGATCCTGGCCGATATAGGCGAGGCGCGGATTCTTCTTGCCGCGCGGCGCATCGGCGTTATACGCGAATACCGGAATGCCCGCGTCGAGCGCCGCTTGAATGGGCTTGTCGAAGGCGGTGGGGTCGACGATCGGCACGGCGATCGCGTCGGCCTTCGCGGCGATCGCCGAATTCACGGCGCGCACCATTTCGCCAGCGTCGGAGGTGGCCGAGCCGGTCCACTGATAGTCCATGCCGAGCAGCGAGCAGGCATCCTGGATGCCGTATTGCGTCGGCACGAAGAACGGATTCGTGGTGACGTGGTTGACGAACACGATCTTCCACTTCTTGTGCGATGGGAATCCCGATTCGGCCGCCTGGGCCGACGAAATGAATCCGCCGCCGCCCACCGCGCCGAGCAGCGAGAGCGCCGCGCTTAAGCCCGCACCCTGCATCAGGCCGCGCCGGCCCGTGTCGATCAAGCTCTTGCCGTCTTTTGCATCATCCCGATCGTGTGCCATGTTTTCCTCCGGTCTTGTCTTCGTGGTCGATGTGGTCGACGTTTCGTCGAAAAGCGTGCAGATGCTAGACAGTACCGGGGAAACGCGCGCGCGGCGCTCGCGGATTCGAGCCATCGCGCGCCAGACGTCCGCAGCGAACGTGCTATCGCCGGGCGCCGACGGTACCGCAAAAAGCTTAGTGCAGCGTGATGAGGGCTCCTAATCCATGTATACCCCTAACGAATCGATGAGCGCGCCGAGGCGGCGAAAAGCGGGTTACGCACCGCCTTTCGCCCCGTGCATTCGCGGCGGCGGGCTGGCGAGCTTGGCCTGATCCATTGGTGCGGTAGCTTGCGGGCGGCGCGCCGCGCGCGGGGCGCCGCGACCGGTGCCGGTGGATTTGCGGCGCGCGGCATGGCGTTCGGTCGCGCGCTGCATGAGGCAGAACGCGCAGAGCAGGGCGCCGATCACGATGCGCGTCCACCACGAACTGAGCGTGCCGTCGAACGTAATGAGCGTCTGGATCGTGCCGAGAATGCCAACGCCGAATACCGAGCCGATCACATAGCCCACGCCGCCCGTGAGCAGCGTGCCGCCGATCACGGTCGCGGCAATGGCGTCGAGTTCCATGCCTTGCGCCTGCAGCCCGTAGCCCGAGAGCACGTAAAGCGTAAACACCACGCCGCCGAGCGCAGAGCAGAAGCCCGAGAGCGCATACACGCCGATCTTCGTGCGCGCCACCGGCAGACCCATCAGCAGCGCGGAGCGCTCGTTGCCGCCGATCGCGTAGACGTTGCGCCCGAAACGCGTGAAATGCGCGATGACGATCGCCGCAACGAGCATGGCCAGTGCAGTCAACGAGCCCGTCGTGAGCGAGCCGCTGCCCACGGGAATGTTGAATTCGGAGAGCGCGTGAAAGCCGGGGTCGTTGATCTGGATGGATTCGGTGGTGATGAGAAAGCAGGTGCCGCGCGCGAGGAACATGCCCGCGAGCGTGATGATGAAGGGCTGCAGCCGGAAGAAGTGGATCAGCGCGCCCATTGCCGCGCCGTAGAGCGCGCCGCCGAGCAGGACGAGCGGCACGACCACGGCCACGGGCCAATGCAGCTTCTCGGTGCCCACGGCGCAGAGAATCGTGGTGAGCGCGACCACGGCGCCCACGGAAAGATCGATGCCGCCCGAGATGATCACGAACGTCATGCCGATGGCGACGATCAGGAGGAACGCGTTGTCCACCAGCAGGCCGAAGGCCACCTGAAGCGAGAAGAATCCCGTGTACATGACCGAGCCGAAGCCGAACAGCACGGCGAAGAGCACGACGGTCACGACGATGGGCAGCACGCGCGGATCGACGAAGCGGATGGCGCCGCGCCGGCACGCCGCGAGCGTGTTCGACAAGGACAGGGCAGGGCGGTTCATGCTCGGCTTTCCTGGTATGGGTTCGTTGTGGGGCTCACGCGCGTGCACGGCGTGCGAGAGCAATACGCTTGAGCTGCTGGAATGCGAAGGTGCGCGCGGCGGGCGACTGGATCAGGCACACGAGCAGCACGACCACGGCCTTCACGACGAGCGTGGCCTCGGGCGGCACACCGATCGAATAGGTGGTGTAGGTGAGCGTCTGGATGATGAGCGCGCCGAGCACCGTGCCCGCCAGGCTGAAGCGCCCGCCCAGCAGCGAAGTGCCGCCGAGCGTCACGGCGAGGATCGCATCGAGTTCGAGCAGCAGGCCCGCATTGTTGCCGTCCGCGCTGCGCACGTTCGAGCTGATGAGAATGCCCGCAATGGCGGCGGTGACGCCGCAGAACGCGTATGCGCCGAACACCACGGCCTGCGACGAGAGGCCCGCAAGGCGCGCGGCCACCGGATTCACACCGATGGAGCGGATGAAGAGGCCGAGCGCGGTGCGGTTCACGATGAGCGCGGTGAGCGCGGTCACGGCGAGCGCGATCCACACGGCGCACGGCACCAGCGCGAAATAGCCGCCGCCTGCGAAGAGATAGCCGGGCGCGCCGATCGGGATGATCTGGCCGCCCGTGAGCAACTGCGCCACGCCGCGCCCCGCCACCATGAGAATGAGCGTGGCGATGATGGGCTGCATGCCGACGAAGGCCACGAGCAGTCCGTTCCAGATGCCCGCGAGCAAGCCCACGGCGAGCGCCGCGCCGAACGCCATGCCCACGCGCGAAGGATCGGCGGCGAGCACCGTGGCGGCTGCCGCGCCCGCGATCGCCACCACGGCGCCCACCGAAATGTCGATGCCGCGCGTGGCGATCACGAGCGTCATGCCGAGCGAGACCACGACGAGCGGCGCGGCGCGCATGAGGATGTCGATGGGCGCGCCGAACAGGTGGCCGCCCAGCATCGTGATCGAGAGGAAGTTGCCGCGATGCGCCACGTCCACGACGAACAGGGCGATGAGCGTCACCGCGGGCCATACGAGCGGATGGCGGATGACGAGCGAAAGCCAGGCGGGGAGAGCGGGGCGCGTCATCGACGGTCTCCGGCAATGAGGTCGTAGATCTCGTGCTCCGAGCGCGCCGCGCCCGAGAGCTCGGCCACCTTGCGCCGGTCGCGCAGCACGGCGATACGGTCGCTCACGCGCACCACTTCGCTGATCTCCGAGGAAATGAACAGAATGCCGAGGCCCTTCGCGCAGAGCGCGCGCACGCGGTCCATGATCTCGAACTTGGCGGCCACGTCGATGCCGCGCGTGGGTTCGTCGAGTATCAGGAGGCGCGGCTTCGTGGCGAGCCAGCGGGCGAGCAGCACCTTCTGCTGGTTGCCGCCCGAGAGCAGGCCGATGGGCTGCTCCGCGTCGCGCGCCTTGATGCCGAGTTGCTCGATATAGTCGTTGGCCAGTTCGCGCTGGCGCGAACGCCGGATCATGCGCCACCAGCCCAGTTGCGCCTGAAGCGCGAGCACGATGTTCTCGCGTATCGAAAGATCGGCGACGATGCCTTCCTTCTTGCGGTCCTCGGGGCAGTAGGCCATGCCGTGACGCACCGCGTCGCGCGGCGAAGCAAGCTTCACGGGCTTGCCGTTGATGTGCACCGTGCCTGCGTCGGCTTTATCGGCGCCGAAGAGCAGGCGGGCCGTTTCCGTGCGGCCCGAACCGAGCAGACCCGCGAGACCGAGAATCTGGCCCGGCTGCACCTCGAGATCGAGCGGATTGAGCACGCCGCGCCGGGCCACGCCTTGCGCGGCGAGATACGGTTCGGCATCCGAACCAGCTGTGACGGTGTGCGACGCTTCCGCCTGCGTGAGCCGCTCGCCTGCGTTCTGCAGGCCCACCATCTTCGCGACCAGGGTCTGCACCGGCAGATCGGCGGCGAGATACTCGCCTTCGCGCTCGCCGTTGCGCATCACCGTGATGCGATCGGAAATCGCGTAGGTCTGCTCCAGAAAGTGCGTGACGAACAGGATCGCGATGCCCGACGCCTTGAGCTTGCGCAGCACTTCGAACAGGCGCGCGACTTCGCCTTCGTCGAGGCTGGAGGTCGGCTCGTCGAGAATGAGGATGCGCGCATCGACCGACACGGCGCGCGCAATCGCCACCATCTGCTGCATGGCGATAGGGTAAGTGTCGAGCGACTGCGTGACGTCGAGCGAGAGGTTCAGCTCCGCGAGCGCCGCTTCGGCGCGGCGATGGATTGCTTTCCAGTCGATCAGGCCGAGGCCGCGCCTGCGCGGCTGGCGGCCCGCGAAGATGTTCTCCGCGACCGAGAGGTTCGGGCAGAGATTGACTTCCTGGTAGAGCGTCTGGATGCCGGCGGCCTCCGCCATCTGCGGAGTCGGGAAATGCACGGCCTCGCCCGCGAGGCGTATCTCGCCGGCCTCGGGCTGGTGCACGCCGGTCAGCACGTTGATGAGCGTGGATTTGCCGGCGCCGTTCTGGCCCATCAGCGTGTGGATCTCGCCGGGGAACAGACGAAAATCGACCCGGTCGAGCGCGCGCACGCCGGGGAAGGTTCGGGTAAGACCGACGGTTTCGAGTATGGGGGAAACGCTCATGGGCAACCGTGGAAAAGGCCAGAGCGCGCGGCGCGCATCGCAAGTCCTTATCGTTTGATAAGGGCTACGAAGCAGGCCGCGCCGCTTGCAGCGAGTTTAGTACTTGCGCGACGGCAGCACTTGCGCCGCCACGTCCATCGGGAATACCGTTTCGTTCGTCACGATGCGCTTGGGCAACTGCTTGCCCGCCACGACGTCCTTCACGGCGCTCATGAGTTGCGGCCCGAGCAGCGGGCTGCACTCGACGTCAACATTCATCTTGCCGGCGATCATGGCCTCGAAGCCGCCCTTGGTCGCATCGAACGAGACCACGCTGATGTCCTTGCCGGGCTTCATGCCCGCTTCTTCCATGGCCTGGATTGCGCCGAGCGCCATGTCGTCGTTATGCGCGTAGACCACGTTGATCTTGTTTCCATACGTCTTGGCGAACGCTTCCATGACCTGCTTGCCGCCGGCCAGTGTGAAGTCGCCGCTTTGCGATGCGATGATCTTGAACTTCGGATCGTTTTTGATCACTTCGATGAGGCCCGAGTGACGGTCGTTGGCGGGTGCGGAGCCAACGGTCCCCTGCAACTCGACGATATTGATCGGGCCCGGATTGCTCTTGTAGTGATCTTCGAGCCACTTGCCCGCGCGGCGGCCTTCTTCCATGAAGTCCGAACCGATCATCGTCACGTAGAGCGACTGGTCTTTCACGTCGATGTTGCGGTCCGTGAGGATCACAGGAATCTTCGCGCGCTTCGCTTCCTGGAGCACAGGCTCCCAGCCCGATTCCACCACGGGCGAGAACGCGATGACGTCCACCTTCTGGGCGATATACGAGCGGATCGCCTTGATCTGGTTTTCCTGCTTTTGCTGGGCGTCCGAGAACTTGAGGTTGATGCCGGCGTCCTTGGCGGCCGCCTTGACCGACACGGTGTTCGCCGTGCGCCAGGCGCTTTCCGCGCCGACCTGCGCAAAACCTAACGTGATCTGCTTGTCTTCGGCGTGCGCGACGCCCGCCGCCAACGAAAAAGCGGCCGCCGCTGCGACGAGCCCGCTCACCATGCGAATTGCCAGTTTCATGCGTGTCTCCGATGTAGCTCTGTGCGTTGTATTTCTTTAATCCATGGCGCTACACCCGCGTCCATCACGGCCGGACAGAATCACGAGAGTATCGCGCCATCCCTGACCTCCGGGTATCCTTGCGGTACACCGTCGGCCGCCCCTGCTGACCACAATAGACAAACTATATGCAACGTCATCGACGGTTTCGATTAGCGTTTTCCCGGTAAGCTACGACCATATAGTCATGCTATTTATAGGTCTTTCTCACTAAGTGGGCAGAGCCATGAACACCCGTAAGCCCAAGCTTCGCTCGGCCGCGTGGTTCGGCACCGTGGACAAAAACGGCTTCATGTACCGAAGCTGGATGAAGAATCAGGGGATTCCCGATCACGAGTTCGTCGGCAAGCCGATTATCGGCATTTGCAATACGTGGTCCGAATTGACGCCATGCAACGCGCATTTTCGCAAGCTCGCGGAACACGTGAAGCGAGGCGTATTCGAGGCGGGCGGCTTTCCGGTCGAGTTTCCGGTTTTCTCGAACGGGGAATCGAACTTGCGGCCCACGGCGATGTTCACGCGCAACCTCGCTTCCATGGATGTTGAGGAATCCATAAGAGGCAACCCCGTCGATGCCGTGGTGCTGCTGGTGGGATGCGACAAGACCACGCCCGCGCTGCTGATGGGGGCGGCGAGCTGCGACGTGCCGGCCATCGCCGTGACGGGCGGCCCGATGCTCAACGGCAAGCACGAAGGCCATGACATCGGCTCGGGCACGGTTGTGTGGCAACTGAGCGAGCAGGTGAAGGCGGGCAAGATCTCGATGCACGAGTTCATGTCGGCGGAGTCGGGCATGTCGCGCTCGGCGGGCACGTGCAACACCATGGGCACGGCTTCGACCATGGCCTGCATGGCCGAGGCGCTGGGCGTCACGCTGCCGCACAACGCGGCGATTCCCGCTGTGGATGCACGCCGCTACGTGCTCGCGCATATGTCGGGTATGCGCATCGTGGAAATGGCGCTCGAAGATTTGCGCCTCTCGAAGCTCCTCACGCGCGCGGCGTTCGAGAACGCGATTCGCACGAATGCGGCCATCGGCGGGTCGACCAATGCGGCGATACACCTGAAGGCGATCGCGGGGCGCATTGGCGTGCCGCTCGAACTCGACGACTGGACGCGCATCGGGCGCGGCACACCCACCATCGTCGATCTGCAGCCGTCGGGCCGCTTTTTGATGGAGGAGTTTTATTACGCGGGCGGCTTGCCGGCCGTGCTGCGGCGCCTCGGCGAAGCGAACCTGCTGCCGCATCCCGATGCGCTCACCGCCAACGGCAAGACGCTCTGGGAGAACGTGCGCGAAGCGCCCATTCACAACGCCGAGGTGATCCGTCCGCTCGACAATCCGCTCGTAAAAGACGGCGCGCTCTGTGTGCTGCGCGGCAATCTCGCGCCGAACGGCGCGGTGTTGAAGCCTTCGGCGGCGACGCAGAAGCTGCTCAGGCATCGTGGACCGGCCGTCGTGTTCGAGAATTTCGACGATTACAAGGCCCGCATTGCCGACCCCCATCTCGACGTCAAGCCCGATTCGGTGCTGGTCATGAAGAACTGCGGACCCAAGGGTTATCCTGGCATGGCCGAGGTGGGCAACATGGGCCTGCCGCCCAAGCTGCTCGCGCAGGGGGTGACCGACATGGTGCGTGTGTCGGACGCACGCATGAGCGGCACGGCGTACGGCACGGTGGTGCTGCATGTCGCTCCCGAGGCGCGGGCGGGTGGCCCACTCGCGATCGTGCGCGACGGCGACTGGATCGAGCTGGACTGCGAAAAGGGTACGCTGCGTGTGGATATCAGCGACGAGGTGATCATCGCGAGGCTCGACGAATGGGCCGCGAAACAGCAGCCGATAGCGGCAGATCGCAGCGGCTATCGCAAGCTCTATGTCGAGCACGTGCTGCAGGCGGACGAGGGATGCGACTTCGATTTCCTGGTGGGCTGCCGCGGCTCGGATGTGCCGAGTCATTCGCATTGAGACCGGGCGGTGACGCCTGCGTTGCGTCAGGAGCATTTGATTCGACATCCGAATAGAATGCGCCTGACGTATCGATTCCTGTCCCTCACGCCACCTTGGGCATGCGTTCATCGGCGCGCAGACATCCGAGACCCATGAGCGTCGCCTCCATGGCTTCGTCGAGCGGCGTATGGGGCTCGCGGCCGAGCGTCGCCACGAGCCGCGCATTGTCGAGCTGCAACGGCTCGCGCCACAAGTAGCGCATTTCCATCATTTCGCGCAGCGTCGTGACAAACGGCGAGACGGCGCGCACGATCGCCCAGGGAAACGGCTTGCGTTGCGGCTCTAATCCGTGACGCCTCGCCACGCGGCAAATCGCATCGACGATCTGCGTGCCATCGGCGTCCCAGTGCCCGGCCATGTGGAACGTCGCGAACGCGGGCAGCGAGTCGCGCCGCGCGATCAGTTCGAGCATCGTGCGCGCGACGTCGGGCACGTACGACCATGCATGGCCTACGCCGCGTGCGCTGGGCTGGCGCACGACCCGCACCGGCGCGCCCGCCTTGACGAGGCCTTGCGCCAACCAGCTATTGCCCACGTGCGGTCCGAAAAAGTCGCCCGCGCGCACGACGATCGACTGCACGCCACGTTCGCTCGCGGCCTGCATGCGCCGCTCCAGTTCCACACGAATCGCACCCTTGCGCGTGAGCGGTTGCTGCGGCGAATCCTCGCGCAGCAGCGGGAACGCATCGGGCCCGTAGTTATAGACCGTGCCGGGCAGCACGACGGTCGCGCCCACGGCGGCTGCGGCGGCGAGGGTGTTGTCGATCATGGGCAGCACGACTTGCGCCCAGCGCCGGTAGCCGGGCGGGTTGACGGCATGCACGATCACCGTGCAGCCCTGCGCCGCGCGGACCACCGCTTCGCGTGAGAGCACATCGCCGTCGAGCCATTCGATGCCGCTCGCCGCCAGAGCCGCACTCGCGCCGGGCTCGGGCGCACCGCCGCGCCGCAGCGCGCGGACTTGCCAGCCGGCATCGCGCAACTGGCGCGCCACTTCGCCGCCAATCCCGCCGCTTGCGCCAAGCACGAGGACACGGTTCTGGGGATTCAGGGGGACGGCGATCATGCGGGTTCTCCTTGCGAGTGAGGTGTCATGCAGGCCATTCTGCGCCGCTTACGGCCAATAAAAAATCCCCTAAGGAAGGCGAGCGGCTATACATTTATGTATGGCGTCGGACTGGACGCCTGCCAGCCATACACGGGTAGTGCAGACCCGGTGATAACCACGAGACCAGAAACGATGGATGACGCTCGAAAGATGCCTGTCACGGCCGGAAACGAACCGAATTGGGAGTGGTACCGAAGTTTTCTGCGGGTCGTCGAGACCGGCTCGCTGTCGGCAGCAGGACGCTCGCTCGGTCTCACGCAGCCGACTATCGGACGCCACATCGAAAGCCTCGAAACCGCGCTGGGGCTCAAGCTCTTTACGCGCTCGTTCGATGGGTTTTCGCCGACCGACGCTGCCCATGAATTGAGGCCATATGCCGAGAGCCTTTCTGCGACCACTGCCGCGTTGCGCCGGGTGGCGAGCGGTCATGGATCGGGCGTCCGGGGCACGGTACGGCTCACGGCGAGCGAGATCGTCGGCGTCGAGGTTCTGCCGCCGATACTAGCCGCACTGCGCAACGACCATCCGGAACTGACCATCGAACTTGTGCTGTCGAACAAGGCGGACGATCTGTTGCGGCGCGAAGCGGACATTGCGGTGCGCATGTTTCGTCCCGTCCAGGAGGCGCTGGTGGCGAAGCGCATCGGTGGGATCGAAGTCGGTCTGCACGCTCACGAAAACTATCTGGCCCGCCATGGTGTGCCGAAATCGATGAGCGAGTTGTCTCGCCACGCGCTCATCGGCTTCGATGTGGAAACCGAATTCATTCGCTCCGTCCAGAAAAAGAACAAAGCGCTGACGCGAGAGAACTTTGCATTCCGGGCGGATAGCGACCTCGCTCAATTGAGCGCCATACGCGCGGGATTCGGTATTGGCGCGTGCCAGGCGGCCCTGGCGGCGCGAGATTCGAAGCTGGTTAGGGTGCTGCCGAAAGCCTTTTCACTGACGTTGGACACGTGGGTCGCCATGCACGAAGATTTGCGCGGGAGCGCTCGCTGCGCGGTGACATTCGCTGCGCTGGCCAAAGGCCTGAGAACGTATATGAACGGATGAGCGAGCCGGGTTATCCGAACAAGCGCACCCATGCCGTCCGTATGCGGCGCGCGCGGTCCTCGAACAGGTAGGACGCAGCGAGCGCGAACAGGCCCGAGATGACACCGGTCGCGATGTGTTCGAGCGCATGAAAGCGATAGTGGCTCGTGTGCGAGTAGGCATCGCCTATCGCGGTCAGGGAACCGACGAGCAGGGCGTTGCCATAGCGATTCGCGTACCACCTCGCCGCCGGCGTGAAGGTCAGCAGCAAGGCCAGCACGCCGGTGAGCAGCCCGGTCTTGAACGCGATCGCCCAGTGGGCAACGCTCATGACGTTGCCCCAGCTCCCCGGCATACAGGTCATGCACGCGCTGGTGGGTTGCCAGAAACGCTGGATGAACAGTCTGAAGCGGCGTTTCCATTCGCTTCCCATGGCGTACTCCACAATGTCCGGTGGGCGATCCCGCCGAAATCATACATCGCGAGCGCAAGGTGGCGCGGAGCCTGACGCGCGCTCCCGAGCGTGCGGCGCTTTTTGGGAAAGGCGATATTTGACTGATGAATGCCTGCTGGCGCGCGTCAATGCTTCAAATAACGGTGCGCCAGGGCTTCGTAAAGCGGCGGCGCGAACAGCTTCGATATCTGGCTCGACACGAGCGCCGTCGCCATCAGCGAAATCACCAGCGCGTGCCCGTCGATCATTTCAATGACGATGACAAAGGCCGTGATCGGGCTTTGCGTGACGGCGGCGAGATAGCCGACCATGCCGAGCGCAATGAGCATCGGCAATTGCATCTGCCCGAACACCATGTGCAAAGCGTTGCCGATCCCCGCGCCGATCGCGAGGGACGGCGCAAAGATGCCGCCGGGCGTGCCCGGCAGATACGAGCCCACCATCGACGCCATTTTCAGCACCGGATAGACGGCGCCGAGGTGCGAACGGCCTTCGAGCATGTTGCGCGCTTCGGCATAGCCGCTGCCGAACAGGTGGCCGCCGCTCGCCACGCCGATTACGGCGATGAACAAGCCGCACACCGCACCGAACGCCACGGGACGCTCCCTTCGGAGTGCGAATAACTGTGCGGGCATCCATCGCCCGGTGTTGAGCAGAAGCCAGCAGAACACGCCGCCCGCAAGGCCCGTGATCAGGCCGACCAGTACGACCGCGACGGCGAGGAGATCAGGCAGTTTGCCAGCGATGGCTATCCTGCCGAAGTAGACATAGTTGCCTTGCAGCCCCAGCGAGACGACGCCTGCAAAGATGATCGCCGTGATGACGACGCCACTGGTTTTTGCCTCGAAGCTGCGCGTGAGCTCCTCGATCGCGAAGACGACGCCGGCGAGCGGCGCATTGAACGCCGCGGACAGGCCAGCGGCCGCGCCCGCGAGCGCGAGCTTGTATTCGAGGCCGACGCTGTAAATGCTGCGCAGCCGCGATGGGTAAAAGCGCCGCAGGCTGAACATCAACGCGGCGCCCACATGGATCGTCGGTCCTTCGCGGCCGATCGTGAATCCGCCGAGGATGGCGAGGAACGACAAGGCGATCTTGCCGATCAGGATGCGCAGCGTGAGCAGCCGTGGTCCGAGTTCGCGCACGTCGTCCAGCGTTGCAATGACCTGCGGGATGCCGCTGCCTTCCGACCCGGGAAACCAATGGAGCGTGGCCCACACGCTGAACGCGGCGATCGCCGGCGTGATGAGGAGCGGCAACCACCAGTTGTGGGCGGTCGCCTGCAAAAAGACGTCGAAGCCGTAGTCGATGAGCCGGGCGTAGAGGACCGCCACGAGCCCGGTGGCGATTGCGCCGAGCCAGAACACGCCGAAGTACATCCAGCGCCGTTGGCTGCGTTGAAGCGTGCGGCGGTCGATGAATCTGAGAAATCGCATGGAGGCGCCGGGAAAATGCCATTTAAGGCACATTGTGACATAAACCGCATCGACCGCCGGCGCAGGGGCCACCTGCCTGGTTGGGCGGGCGTTAGCTGTTAGTTTCCTCGAACACCCAGCCAAATGCGCCATAAATCGCTTTGTGTTCGGCCGCGAGTTCGAGCAGAAACTTTTCGCCCCGCGGCGTGAGATGCACTTGCACCTGGCGCCGGTCGGCGGGATCGGGCTTGCGCGTCACGAGCCCCGCCGATTCGCAGCGCGAAACGAGCGCCGCCGTGCCGTTCGGTGCCGCCTGCAACCGCTCGGCGAGTTCGCCGACGGTCGCCCATTGCCGGTCGGGAAAGCCGCATACGTGCAGCAGCAACTGATATTGAAGCGTCGTGATGCCGGCCGCGTTGGCGATTTCCTCGGAAGCCCGCAGGAACTTGCGCAGGTCGTACCGGAATGTCGACATGGCTTCGAGGTCGCGCTTTTCCGCAAGTGTAAGTCTGGTTGATTTGCCCGAATTCATGTGCCGTTCCCGATGCATTGCCCGCCATGCCGCAACGTTCGTTGCCGGGCGAGGCGCTTGCGCGGCAGCGGGACTTTAGCGGCAGGCCCGTGGCCGAAGAGGTTATCACGCAGATGGCTGGCGGCATCCGTCGCGCGCTTGACGGGCTTTCACATCGCCACGACGAGACGGCGCACAGGGGCAGGCTGGCTATCGTGACTAGCCATAACGGGGCAGGACACGCAGCATGCGGGAATGTCGGCGCATGGCGTTCCCGCAATGGACGATGAAGGGCGGGTCGCGACCCTGTGCATCGTCTTGCGGTCGGAAGAAGGGTAATAGCCGGTCGCGCAGCGTAAGCTGAACTCAAACGCCCCCTTCTTCGAGGGGGGCGTTGATTCCAGCAGCTATCCAGCAGTTATCCAGCAACTACCGCGGACTTCCCGGCTGGACGGCGCGCCGACTAGTGTCCATGCGCCTCGCGCAACCCGGCGTCTTTTTGAAGTCGCCGAGCGCGGGTGCCGACATGGAGCCCTGCCGAAACGACAAACAGGACGCCGGCGAAAGGCCAGATATAGATGGCGAGGGAGAAGGACAGCCAGCACGCATCCTGCGGGGGATACGTCCCTAGCGCCCACAAGAGGCAGGCAACTGGCAACATCAGCAGGCACAGCGCCGACCAATTCAGAAAAGCGGCGGCCCTTGCTTTCTTGAGCGTCTCAGTTTGCATGCCGGGCTCCATAGGGAATGGCATGGGACATAGAGTCGCACGCCGGGCATCGCGCGAATACTTGGTGAAATCCCTGGCGCACCTCGGGCCGATGCGAGCGGCACGCAATGGCATGCACGCCGCATGAGGCGCGGGCGTGCGCCACCGGCTGTAAGTCCACCGTCAAGTTGCCGTAAACGGTCCTCGCCACAAGCCGTCGCCTTGCGCGTGCGCCGGTCAGAACACCTAACGACAGATCGCGCTACGATGCGAAACATCGCGCGAGCCAAGGCTTGCGACATGTCCGGCAACGAATTCGCCCGGCGTGCACAGGGAAGGCGCCATGCTTTCCGATGGCGGACCGGCGTATCGGGAAGAGACACGGCGGACGAGACGAGATGGACAAGACGAGGCTGACATGAACGTATCGGCATCCCCCGGTGTTGCAGTGCCAGGCAATGCGCTTCCGGCCATTTGCGACATTTCGGTCACCAACGTCTGCAACGCGGCTTGCGACTTCTGCGGCTTTGCCCGCGACAAGAAACTCGTGGGGCCAAGACGCTACCTGGACCGCGAAGCGTTTGCACGCGCGTTGCCGATATTGCGGCGAAGGCATATCAAGTACGTCACGTTTCAGGGCGGCGAGCCGCTCTTGCATCCGCATATCGTCGAACTCGTCGAATCGGCCACGCAGGCCGGCATGGTATGCAGCCTCATCTCCAACGGCTGGTTTCTCACCCGGCATATCGAGGCGCTCGCGCGCGCGGGGCTCAAGCGTCTGCTCGTGTCGATCGACAGCCACAGCATGCTCGAGCATGAACTCAATCGCGGACTGAACGGGCTCGAGCGGCGTATCACCGAAGGCGTTACGGCCGCACGCGCGCACGGTATTCCCACCTGTGCCACGGTCACGGTCAGCCGCCTGGTCCGGTATGACGCGCTACCGGAAACGCTCGCGAGACTCGGATTCGACGCCGTCGCGTTTTCCTATCCGCGGCGCGAGCCGTTCGGATCGACATCGCTCGTCTACGACGAAGCGTCGACGCTGGTCGATCTCGACAAGGATGAAATAGTCGATGCATTGCACGCGATTGCCGGTATGAAGCGTCATTTTCGCGTGGTCGATCCCGCCGGCGCGCTGGCCGAGGTCGAGCGATTCGTGCGCGGCGAAGAACAGCGCGTACCGTGCATCGGCGGGCGAAAGTACTTCTATATCGACTGGAATCTCGACATCTGGCGCTGCGAGGCGTGGTCGGCGCCCATGGGTTCGGTATTCGACCTCGATCGCATGCCTGACGAGACGCAACCCTGCTACGCCTGCATGATGGCCTGCTATCGGCATGGGAGTGTGCTGATGCATGGAGCGATCGCCGCAGCCGACGCATACGAGGCTGTCAAGCACGGCCATGTGGGGGCGGCGGTGAGCGCGCTGCGTCAGCGCGGTGTGATGTACTCCTTATGGTCTCTCTCGACCGAGGCGCTGCCCAGACAGGTTTTCAGACGCAAGCCGAGAACCATTGCCCCCGCCTCCAAATAGGCAGGGAACTTTGGCTCACCAAGCCTGATCGGCGAATCGCGGTCCCTGGCGGCCGCTCGCGGCGCAACCAGGCGTCAAAGTTGCGGATCGAGCAACGCAATAGCGCGTTCCAGCAGCTTTTCGACGAGCGGGCGGCTGCGCCAGGCGTCGAACGTGATGCGTTTCGCGTGTTTCAGGTCGCTGTCGAAAATCGCCGTCTGCCGGCGCGCGAAATCGCGGTCGTAGATGTTGAGATTGGCTTCGTCGTTGAGCTTGAACGAGCGGCTATCGAAGTTGGTCGAGCCGACCGACACCAGATACTCGTCCACGATAATCACTTTGCAGTGGAACATCGTCGGCTGATATTCGTATATCTCGACACCGGCCGCGAGCAGGTCGCCCCAGCATGCGCGCGATGCCTCGCGCACGGTGTGGGTGTCGATCCGCTTGCCGGGCGTGATGATGCGCACCTTCACGCCGCGCTTCGCGGCCTCGACGATCGCGTTGATCGTCAGCTTGTCCGGCACGAAGTACGCGCTCGACAAGTCGATGGAGCAGGTCGCAGCGGTGATCGCCATGAGGTACATCAGCTCCATGTCGTCGCTGCCGCCCGAGGGCGAACTGCTGAACATGTGCGCGAGCCCGTTGCCGACCGGGTCGATCGCCGGAAAATACTGCGGGCCGTGCAGTACGTTCCCCGTCGATTTGACCCAGTTGTCCATGAACACCGCCTGCATCTGGCCGACCACCGGTCCTTCCACGCGAAAGTGCGTGTCACGCCAGTGTTTCTCGTCCTGCGCATGGCCGGTCCATTCTTCGGCGATGCCCACACCGCCCGTGAAGCCGATGTGCCCGTCGATCACCAGCAGCTTGCGGTGCGTGCGGTCGTTCAGGCGGCCGAGACCCGTCCAGTGCGGCTTGTGATACAGGACGATTTCCGCGCCCGCCTCGCGCAGCATCTGCAGATAGCGCTTGTCCATTTTCGACGAGCCGACCCAGTCGAGCAGCACATGCACCGCGATACCCGCGCGCGCCTTGTCGGAGAGCGCATGCGCGATTTCCTCGCCGATCGCGCCGGACCAGTAAATGAAGGTTTCGAAGGTGATCGTGCGCTGCGCCGAGCGAATGCCCTGCAGCATCGACGGGAAGATCTCGTCGCCATTCACGAGCACTTCGAAGCGGTTGCCCCCGATGACGGGCGGCCCGAGCAGCAGCCCCATCGAGCGGGTGAACTGGGGATCGTCGCTTGCATACAGCCGTTCGATCTTGTGCTCGATCTTCTTCTCGCCGCTCGTCAGGTTGGCGATCACGAATACGACGACGAGCGTCACCGCGATAGTCGCGACAATCAGGGCAATCGTCGGCATGCATGGGCCTCGCGTTGGCGAACATGAGTCCGGAACCGCAAGTGTACGTGCGTTCCGGGCAAGCCGTTCGCCCTGCGTGAGACGATTGCCGCACGCCCGATCGACGAGGGTTGACCATTCCTCGTCGATGTGATCGTTGGATCAGAAGTTGCTGAAGAAGCCGCGCGCCGCGACCATGCAGAAAGGCGCGACGATGTCGCCGTGATAGGCCTCGAGCACGGCGGAAAAGCCGTTATCCGTTGCGCCGGCCTGAACAGCCTGCGCGGCGACCGCGGCCCTGGCCTCTGCGAAGCCGGCCTTGACCGCGGCAAACGGGTCGTTCACGCCCGGAGCCGAATCGACGTCGAGGACGTTCGTCAGGCCCGGCGCGACGTGGGCGTTTTTCCAGTATGCCTGCTCGATCTGCGCATTGAAGAAGAACACCGTCGGATCGAGATGGCCGCCGCAGAGAAGCACCGGCGCGCGCGGCACCCAGTTGCGCAGATCGTTGCGCCTGAACGCCTGGCGCAGCGGCTGGGCCGGACTCGCAGCCGGCGCCATCGCGGCGGTCGGCGAGGGATATGCGCCATCCGGATTGACGATCTGGTCGTCGAGGATGCTCAGTCGATACGCGTTACGCACGAGATTCGACGTGCCGAATCCCGATGCGAATAGCGGCGTCAACTCGGGGGGCGCAAGCGGCGGCGCAGCGGGCGGCGTGAGCGAAGCGAACTGGGGCGCGGGCGGCACGCTGCTGAAAAGCTGCGTGGAGGGCAGTTTGCCTTCGGCGAACAGCGCATCCATCGACGTGACGCTCGGCAACAGGTTCTCGATGCCCGGCGCATAGGCCGCCTCGAAAAAGTCGCCCGGCTGACGATAGATGTTCCCATACGCATGCTGGTAACTCATGGTCGCCAGCACCGTAAAGATCGTGGAGCCGAGGTCGACTTCTCCCTGAACGAGGGCGTCGGCCATTGCGCCGAGCGCATAGGGCCCCGAGCCGGGTGCGGACGCCGTGACGTTGATGCCGGCCGCCTGCAATGCGCGGTGCGTGGCGAGCGCCACGTAGCCGCCTTGCGAATAACCGGTCACGAACAGCTTGCCGTTTTCCCGGGTCTTGTTGCCCGGGCCCGGAAGGGCCATCGCGAGCCGCGCCGCGCGCAGTGAATCGATCACGTCGGCCGATTGCTGGTCGCCGTTCAGATAGGGGTGATACGGCAACGGTGAACCCGAATAGCCGGCATAGTTGCTCGCCACCACGATATAGCCTTGCGCCGCGTAGATCGCGGCCACGGCGATGCCTTCGCCCGCGCCGTCGCCGTTGTTCGGATCCGTCTGGGTGATGTCGGCGATGTTGTAGTTGCGATAGGTCGTCGTTCCGTGCGCGTACAGCATGAGGGGGCGCCCACCCGTGCACGCTGCCCGGCCCCCCGGGATCATGAGCGCTGCGCTCGATATCGTGGGTTCGCCCGCGCCACCTGTCGTGCGGTAACGAAAGTAGCGGATTTCGACGTCGCAGCGCGGCGTGCCGGCAACCTGGAGCAACTGTTGGCCGCTCGCGCTGCTGCCCAGCAGTTTCGTGAAATCGCTCGCGCCCAGCCGCAGGGTCGTGCTCTGCTCGACCAGCTGACCGCGGTAAAGGCAGCTCGCACCGCCGCAGGTCGAATCCGCCTGCACGATCACGCTTGCGCTCGACAAAGAGAAAGTCAGCAGTGCCAAACCCGCATTTCGCATCGCTCGTTGCATCTCACACTCCGTTCTTGTTGGTCTTCGGAAAATGGGGCTGCCTTCCAGAGTCCATGGAGTATAGGTAAACGAAAATGCCGGCTGTCAAATCGTTGTGGTGGCAATCTTCCGATGAAACGTCCGATGAGAACGTGGCGTAGCGTTGATCGGTGTGAACAATGATGGAGCGCGCCACCAAGTGGGAAGAGCCGAGCCCGAGGCGCGCTCTGGCTATCAGGAAGCCGGCGCGGCCACTTCGATGGTTGGCTCGCAAGTAATCGGAAACTTCACCGAGTTCGCGACGTAGCACTGATCGTGCGCCGCGTGATGCAACCGCTCGGCGAGGCTGCGGTCGTCGCTCGCGCGGATCGTCACGCGAGGGCGCAATACGATCTTCGTGAAGGCGCCGTGTTGCGCTGTATCGGCCATCGTGCCTTCTGCGTTGTCCTCGTAGGCGAGCACCGCGATGCCGGCATCGGCGCACAGGTGCAGATACCAGAGCTTGTGGCATGCCGCGGCCGAAGCCACGAGCAGGTCCTCGGGATTCCAGCGCGCGGCGTCGCCGCGAAAGGCCGGGTCCGCCGAGCCGGGAATATCGGGTTTGCCGCTCGCGCGGATGACGTGATCGCGGCCATACTCGCGATAGCCCGAGGTGCCGCTGCCGCGATTGCCCGTCCATTGAACCGAAACGCGGTAGGTGTGCTCGCCGTGCGCCATGTTGTCTCTCCACTAGATCGAACTTCGGGGCGCTCATTATGACAGCGTGATTCGGCAACGCGTATCGCCCTGTTTTTTACGACATTTTTTCTTGTGGCGCTTGCGGCCCAACTCTAGACTGCGTGCATCGAAACGACTGGAGGCGCCATGTCGACCTCGCGTGCAACCCAGCGCATGGATGAGCGGACTACCTTCGTTCAGCCCGGAATCGGCCGGCTCGCGCTGCGGCGCTTCGATCCGCGCCACGATTCCTGGGAGGCGCTCACGCGTTTGCTGCATCGCGCGTTTGCACGCCTCGCGTCGCTCGGGTTGCACTGTTTCTGCGCGCCGATCAGGCCGCGAGCATGACACGCGAGCGCGCGCTGGCGGGCGACTGTTTCGTCGCCGTGTGCAACGGCAGGATCGTCGGTACGTTGACGGTTGAAGGGCACGACAGCAGTTCGCATTGCGAATATTATCGCCAGCGCAGCGTTGCTTCGGTCCATCAATTCGATATTGAGCCAAAATGGCAGAGCCGCGGCATCGGCCGCGCGTTGCTCGCGTTCGCGGGGCATTGGGCGGCTGCGCGCGGCTACACGCAAATCGCACTCGACACGCCGTTTGCCGCCGATCACCTCGTTGCGTTCTATCGCGCGCAAGGCTTCAGTCTCGTCGATGTCGTGCGCTTTGCGGGTCGGGGCTACGATAGCGCCGTGTTCGGCAAGGCAGCGGCGGTGCGCGGCGGGCTGGCGCCTGCGCATCTGCCCGGCGAGACATCGCGCGCGGTGTCGTACAGTCCGCACGCATGAACGAGCACGAGACTCACGCCTTTTGCATCGGTGCGGCTTCGCGCTCCAGATAGTGCAGAAATTCGTCGGGGGGCATGGCCTTCGCATAGCGCCAGCCCTGCGCGTACTGCACGCCGCGCTCGCGTAGATAGTGCGCTTGCGCCTCGGTCTCCACGCCCTCGGCAACGATCGCGAGGCCGAGGCTGCGCGCCATTTCGATGATGTGCGGGACGATCTTGTTCAGTTCCTCACCATCCGGGAGCGGGCCGATGAACGACCGCTCGATCTTGATGCCGTCCACCGGCAGTTCGTGCAGATACGAAAGACTCGAATAGCCGGTGCCGAAATCGTCGATGAACACGCGGTGCCCGGCCGTGCGAAACGCCTCGAGAACCGGTGCCGAAATGGCCGTGTCCATGAGCGCGCGCTCGATCGCTTCGAACCAGATCTGCTCGGGACGCACCGCATATTTCGCAAGTGCGGCGTTCAGCGTGTCGAGCACGCGCATGCCGCCCAGGTCGTCGCCCGCAAGATTGATCGAGACGTGCAGATCGGGGCGCCGGGCGAGCAGCGCGCCCACGCCTTCGAACACGGAGCGCACGATCTCATCGGTAACGGGTTGGATGAGCCCGAGCGATTCAGCCATCGGAACGAACGTGTCTGGCGTGACGAAGGTGCCGTCTTCGAGCTTCCAGCGTGCCAACGCCTCGGCGCCGACGCAGCGGCCGCTTTCGAGCGAGACGATCGGCTGCAGCCAGGCCACGAACTGGCGCCGCCGGACGCCCTCCAGGATTGCGTGGCGCGGCGTGCGCAGCTTGTGGCCCCAGCGCAGCACGAGCCACGTGCCGAGCGCACTCAGGACGAGCGCCCACGGAAGAGCAGTCCGGAGTTGTGCGAACAGGTTGGCGCGCAAGCGGTCCTCGGGCTCATAGGCCACCACGGCGATGGGAAAGCGCTGCGAGCGCACGGCGATGTAATAGCGTCCGTCGAAATACAGGCTGGCGGCTTGGCGCTGCAGCGCCGCGCGCGCGAGTCCTGCGTCGGCGTGCGGTGAGCGCGAGATGACGACGCCGTCCTGCGTTTCGAGCACGGCGAGCGCGATGGTGTCGTCGAGCGGCACGATGTCGAGGTAGAAGCGCGGGTCGATTACGACGACGTGATTGCCGAGGCGCACGTTGAGCATGCGTTGCTCGTTGCCACGCTGACCGCCCTCGGTTTGCCACGCGGTGACGTCCTGTCCATAGGTCCATTCTGGCGGCGGCAATACGACGTCGACGTTGCCGCGCTGCGCGGTGCAGCGCAGGCGGACACCGTCCGTCCAGCCGACCTCGCGTATGTACCGAAACTGTTCCTCGGCTTCGCGCAGAGCCTGCAGATGCTCGTTCGAGCACGGCGTGCCGTCGTACGGCTCCAGATGGCGCAGGGCCTCCACGACTTCGGCGGTCACCTGGTCGGCGCGCAGCAGCGCGCGGCTCGAAAAGGCGTCGATCTGCTGGCGGAGCTGGCGTTCGGAAGCAGCGTTGGACACGTACAGGGCCCCCGTGAGCGTGGCCAGGACGGCGAAGGACACGGCGCAGAATGTCGTCAGGGCGGTGAGTCGGGGGCTCATGGCGTACGGTCGGGCTCCGGCGGCGCGAACGAAGGCGCAGGTCGACGGCGTGCGTCAGGTGCCCTTCGCCGATCGTCGTTGCCGATGGTAGCGTCTTTCGCGGCCCGGCGACGCGCTGCTGTCCGGGCGTGAGCGCGCAAGCGAAACGCTCGCCGGGTTTGCGCGCATGCCCGGCGCATGAGGGTGCCCGGCTATTGCACGGGCGCAGATCCGGGTGCCGTCGAGCGCTCTCAATCAGGATCAAGCGGCATCAATCAGTATCAAGCGCGCGCCGCATCGATTGGGAATCCTCTGCAAGAACCCGATCGCGGTGGTTCAGCGCGCATCGCGAGGGGGGCTTTGGGAGGAATTTTTTGCCGCAACAGCAATTAGCGGCGATAATCGGCAAATTCGGTTCGATTGGCGCGTAATTTTGATGCATCGCGCATTGGGTGGCGAAATATCACCCCGTATCGGACATCGGGCGCACGGGGAAGCTGCACGAAACGCGCCGCACCAACAGGTCGGTAAGAACAAGAACCCACGCGACAGACTATGTATTCGATCCTGCCTGCGTTCGTTTCCGCATTATTTCTCGGATTCGGCGTCTACGTGCTTCTGACCGAGGGCTTCACGCGCCTCTCGGTGCCGTTCGCCTTGATGTGCGCAACCACGTTCTTCTGGCAGGGCACGTGGGCCTTTCTGTTCCAGACTTCCGACCCGGAACTCTCCAGTGTGCTGGTGAAGGTCGGTTACTTCTTCATCCTCTTTCTGCCCACGACGTTCTATCACTTCGTGACCGAAGTGAGCGCCCGGCGCGGCGAACGCGCGTGGCTCATCGGCTCCTGGGTGCTGAGCGCACTGCTTGCGGCGCTATTGCTCCTGAGCGACGCCGTGGTGGACGGCTATGGCACGTTCTTCTTCGGCAAGTATCCGAAGGCGGGTGCGCTGCATCCCGTGCACGTCGTGCAAACGGTGCTGCTCGCGTGCCGCAGCGCATGGCTGCTTTTCTTCGCACGCCGGCAGTCGCAGGCGCACGATCGTCGCAAGCTGCTCGATCTGTGCGTTTTCAGCCTCGGCTTGTACGCGCTGGCGGCCACCGATTACGCCGTGAACTACGGGCTCGCGTTCTATCCCGTGGGCGCCGTGTTCATCGCCATCAGCCTCGGCATACTCGCGGTCACGATCGTGCGTTACGGCCTCATGCGGCCGTACCTGATCGCGGCCACCGTGGCGCACGAGGTCGCCACACCGCTCGCGGCCATCGGCATGCACGCGGAAGAAATCGGCAACGTGCTCCCCGAACTCATGCGCGGCTACCAGTTGGCCGTGCAGCATCAGTTGTGCGTGGATGGGCTGTACCCGGGGCAGTCGGAGCGGCTTTCCTCGCTTGCCACCTCGATCCGCCGCCAGGTGGACAGCACGAGCACCGTGGTCGAGATGTCGCTGGCCTCGTTCACGCTCGACCGGCTCGACCGCCGCAGCTTCGAGACCTACCCGGTGCGCTCCTGCGTGAACGCCGCGCTCGAGCGCTTTCCGTTTCGTGCCGGCGAACGCGATATGGTGCGGGTTGCGCCTATCGACGCGCAACTGAGCTTTTCGGGCTCGGATTCGCTCGTGGTGTTCGTGCTCTTCAACCTGCTCAAGAACGCGCTCTTCGCGATCCAGGCGGAGATCGCCGAACGAGGCGACAAGGCGAGCGCCTACGAAGGCCGCGTTGAGATTGCCGCGACGAGCGAATCGGGTTGGTGCGTGCTGCGCTTTTCCGATAACGGCTGTGGCATTCCCGCCGATATTCTGCCGCGCGTTTTCGATCCGTTCTATTCGACCAAGTCGCACGGGCGCGGCACCGGCATGGGTCTCACGTTTTGCCGCCGCGTGGCCGAGGCGCTGGGCGGCACGATCGCCTGCGAGTCGGAGCCGCACGTTCACACGACCTTCACGATCCGGCTGCCCGAGCCCGGCACGAGCGCCGACCGCGCGCTGCACGATGCGCCGGCGAAGCCCCGCCGCTGGCCGGCGGGGCAGGACTTTGCAGGCTAGTTCATCCAGCCGGATTCAGTCCGCCTTTCGAACCGCCCGGTTGCAATTGCTTAGTTCGAACCCGATGGCAGGATCAGCTCGTACTCTTTCACGCGCTCGACGATGCCGGGCGGAAAGCGGCGAATGCGCTTGTCGGTGCCGGCAAAGAGAATCTGCTGATAACCGAGCGAAACGGGCCGCCCGTCCACGCAAAAGCGGAACACGAGATACGCCGAGCACTGACGCACCTGGAAGGTGTTCATGTAGCAATCCACGCGCTGAAACGGAAACGTCTCCTGCACGTATTCCTGGTGCGCGCGTTTGGTGACGAACACGCCGCCGGCCGCGAGCAGATTGTTGTGGATGCACTCATGAAACCAGCGCTCGCGGCAGATGCCCTGCCACTCGAAATAGCGGGCGAAATACGTGTTCATGAAGGCGTTCGAGTCCTTCAGGTAGATATCGATGACGTGGTGGAACGTTTTGGTCGGCGTGGCTTCCATGATTTCGTCGGAGAATCCGGCGGTGCCACGGGAAAGGACGGCGGGAATGGATTCGCGTGCGTACATCAGTATGACTCCAGATAGGGGCTGCAAGCGGCAGCCGCGCATGGCTCCCCGAAAAGGGAGGCATGCGCCATTCTCTTCGTGTTCTTCTTTGATCAATATCGTGCCCCTCACATACGTAAGTGCGTTCATGCTCGCTGGGTGCGATAACGTTTGCGCAAACGGGTTTCGCACGGCGAACGGTTGCATCGGGTTGCTGTGCAAAGGCGTCACACCGCATAATCGCCAGGGTTGACTTGCGGCACGGCACTTGCCGCATGAAGTGCAGCGCGCTTAACCGAGATCGAGCATGAGTTCCATCGTCAGACAGCCGGTTTATCATCCCGTCTCCGTCGTTTTCCTCGACGACAGTGCGGATTTTCTCTACGCGCTGCGCGGGCTGTTTCCCGGAGCCGGCACGGACCGCTATTTCACGAGCGCGCACGAGGCGCTAGCTTTCGTCGCTTCGCACGAGGCCCGGCAGCGTGCGCGCAATCCCGCGTCGGGGCCCGCATGGTCCGAGTTCGAGAAGAAAGGCGGCAACGCCCTTGGCGAGGATGTAATGGCCGACACGGCGCGCTTTGAGGATATCGCCGCGCTCGTGGTGGACTATGAAATGCCCGCGATGACCGGCATCGAATTTCTCGCTGCGGCGCGGGACCTGGCGTGTACGCGCATCCTGCTCACGGCCACGGCCGACGAATCGCACGCGGTGGAGGCGTTCAACGCGGGGCTCATCGACTTCTACGTGAAGAAGACGGATCCCGCCATGACGCGCAAGCTGCGCGGCGCCATCGACGACGCCAAGCGCAAATTCTGCGCGCGGCGCGGCCATATCGGCGTGCATGGGGTGGGTGCGGTCTACGCGAACCGGCGCGCGGCCGACGTGCTGCACGAACTCGCGCAGCGCGAGCGCATTGTCGAATACTACTGGCGGCCCGAGCAGAACGCCGTGCTGACCTTCGACGCCGAAGGCAACGCCGGCGTGTTCCTCGCGTGGGACAGCCGCGACTGGTCGGCGCAATGCGATGTCGTGACCGACGAAGGCGGCCCCGCTGCGCTGCGCGAAGCAATGGCGGCGCGGCGCGTCATGCCCGTGTACTGGCCGCACGAGGCGTATCGTCCCGGCATGTCGCAGTTGGCGTTCGCGACGCCGCAGCCGGTGCCGGGACTCGACGACACGCATACGAGCTGGACCCGTATCGACGATGCGCGGCTCGCGCCGGAGCTGACGACGTTCGCGGCGTGGCGCGCGGCGCAGGGCGCGGACCGAAGCCGCTTCTAGAACGTTTCCCAGTCAGCGGTGTGGTTCGATGCCATCGCCACGGGCTTCGCTGCGGCTGCCGCGGGCGTTGCCGCTACCGTTGCCGTTGCACCATTCGTGGCGTTGCGCGCCGGCGCGCTTCGGGCCGGCTTGGCCGTAGCTGCCGGACGCTTGAGCGGCGCGCTCACCACTGCCGGTCCGCCAGCGCTGGAACGCGCGGCACGCGCACTCTCAAAAGGCGCCGCCATCGATGCATCATGCGCCGCGACCCGGAACACCGTCACGACATCGCGCAGCCCGTCCGATTGCGCGGCCATTGACTGCGCCGCGGCCGAGGCTTCCTCCACGAGCGCCGCGTTCTGCTGCGTCACTTCGTCCATCTGCGCGACGGCGCGGTTCACCTGCTCGATGCCGGTGTGCTGTTCCTCGGAAGCCGCCGCGATTTCGCCCATCAGGTCGGCCACGCGGCGCGCCGACATCACCACCTCGTCGATCGTCTTGCCCGCTTCGTCGACGAGCTTCGTGCCTTGCGCCACCTGCGCCACCGACTGCCCGATCAAGTCCTTGATCTCCTTGGCAGCCGTCGCGCTGCGCTGCGCGAGGCTGCGCACTTCGCCCGCCACGACCGCGAAGCCGCGGCCCTGGTCGCCGGCGCGCGCGGCCTCCACGGCGGCGTTGAGCGCGAGAATATTCGTCTGGAACGCAATACCGTCGATCACGCCGATGATCTGCTCCACGCGCTGCGAGCTGCTCGAGATCTCGTTCATCGTCTCGACCACGCGGCGTACGACCTCGCCGCCGCGCGCCGCGACTTCCGATGCGTTGACGGCCAGCGTGTTGCCCTGGCGCGCATTGTCGGTGTTGTGTTTGACCGTGGTCGTGAGTTCTTCGATGCTGGCGGCCGTTTCCTCGAGCGAGGCGGCCTGCTCCTCGGTGCGCGAGGAAAGATCCATGTTGCCCGCCGCGATTTCCTTCGCGCCCGTCGTGATCGATTCCGCCGATGTCTGAATGCGCTGCACGGTCTCGACGAGCCGGCGCTGCATCTGGTGCATCGAATGGAGCAGGCTGTGCTGGTCGCCGGTCGCGAGATCCACGCGCGCCGTGAGATCGCCTTCGGCAATGCGCTGGCAGATGGCCGATGCATATTCCGGCTCGCCGCCCAGGCTGCGGCGGATCGTGCGAATGAGCCACATGAGGCCGAGCGTCACCGCCGCGCCGATCACCGTCACGAGCACGAGGTTGCTGATCAGCGCGCTGCGGAAGGCGTCGTCGATATCGTCGGTATAGATGCCGGTGAACAGGTGCCAGTCCCAGTCCGGCACGAAGGTGGAATACGTGATCTTTTCCACCGGCGCGCTCTTGCCGGGCTTGGGCCACAAGTAGCTGGCGTAGCCGTCGCCGCCCGAGGAAGAACTCTTGACGATCTCGACGGCGACGTGGGTGCCGCGCGGATCGGTCGTGTTCGCCTGGCTCTTGCCTTCCATCTCTGGCTTGGGCGGCACGAGCAGCGCGACTGCGTTGCTGTCGTAGATGCCGAAGTAGCCGCTGTTGTCGTCGCCGTAGCGCATGCTGCGCAAGGTGGCGATGGCGAGGCGTTTGGCGTCGTCGGCGCTCACGTGGCCGGCGGCCGCTTCCTTCTGGTAGTACGAGACCACGCCCATTGCCGTTTGCGTTTCCTGCTCGACCAACTGCTTGCGGTCGGTGAGCATGCCCGAGCGCGTGATGAAGGCGTTGGCCACCACCAGCACGACGAGCGCGACCCACAGGAGCGCGACGATGCTCCAGGCTTTCTGATTCAACGTTGTTCGCTTCACGGTCGTTCTTCTCCAGCCGTTCTCTGTTGTTGTTCCTGGCGGTGCGCTGCTGCAGCGCCACCGTCTTTAACGGATGGTTCGGGAAGAAACTAAAGGTTTGCTTAAACGTTCTGTGATTCCGGCCTGGATTTCGATGCCGAACCTTGCGTTTGCCTTACTTGCGAGGCGCCGCCGTCGAAGCCCGCACGACTAGCCGCGGCGCCGAAACCACACATACCCGCGAGGCCGCACCCGCGGCCGAATGCGGCGCTTCGACCAGCTCCGTGAGCAGTTCGACAGCCCGCTCCGCTGCCTCGACCGTTGCGACCGCAACGGTCGTGAGCGCGGGCCGCGATTCGCGCGCAAGTTGAATGTCGGTGATCCCGACCACGGAAAGATCGCGCGGTACGTTGAGCCCGAGATCGGCGGCGGCCTGCATCGCGCCGAGCGCGGGCAGATCATTGGTCGCGAAGAGGGCAGTGAGATCGGGATGCCGCGCAAGCAGCTCGCTCGCGGCCGCGTAGCCGCCCTGGGTGGTATCCGGCGCATGGCGCACGGGCGCGCCTGCGCCGTCGAGCCCGGCAGCCTGCAGGGCCGCGACGAAGCCTTCATGGCGCGCCGCGTGAATGCCGGAGACCTTGCTGCCGACGATCGCGCCCATGCGCCTGTGCCCGAGCGTCAGCAGATGCTGCGCGGCAAGCTCGCCCGCAAGGCGAAAATCCACGGCGACGCAGGGCAGGCCGGGCGGATCGAGCGGGCGCTCCCACATGCACAGCACCACGGGCGCGCCGCGCCGCATGGTGGCGCGCAAATCGGAAAAATCGAGGTTCGCGTTCATCACGAGCACGCCCGCTGAAAGCGTGCCCGCGATCTGTTCGAGGTAAGCACGGCCCTTTTGCGGGTCGCCGTCGGTGTTGCAGATGATGAGGAAGCGCCCGCTGCGCCGCAGCGCATTCTCCACGGCGAGCGCGAACTCCGGGTAGAACGGGTTCGCGATGCTCGACACCATGAGCGCGATGGTCGGCGGCCGCCCCTCGGCGAGCGCGCGGGCCGAGAGGTGGGGGCGATAGCCGAGCGCCTCGACCGCTTCGAGCACCCGTTGGCGCGTAGCCTCGCCCACGCGCCCGCGCTCGCGCAAGACGTTCGAGACAGTGGCGGGCGTGACGCCGGCGCGGCGCGCGACTTCGTTCAGGGTCGCCATGTAATCTCAGAATATGGGAAGGTCATTCAACATTTGCATGATCGTCACGCCCACTGCAACATTGCCCCGACAATCAAAACGATTACCGGAGACAAGCCAGCCAGGATCGCTACGGCGATCGCTTTTTTAAGGCTGCTGATTAAGCGCTTAATCTCCGTGTCGTGCTGATTAGAACATGGAGACGGGACGATGGCGAGCATTTCGTTACGCGGCGTTCAGAAGGCATACGGCGAGAACGCGCCGGTGATTCGCAACGTCGATCTTGAGATCGGCAGAAACGAGTTCTGTGTATTCCTCGGCCCTTCGGGCTGCGGCAAGTCCACGCTGCTGCGCATGATCGCGGGCCTCGAAGACGTGACCGATGGCGACATCTCCATTGGCGGCACGCTCGTGAACGATGTGCCCGCCGCGCAGCGCGGCGTAGCCATGGTGTTTCAGAGCTACGCGCTGTTCCCGCACATGACCGTGTACGAGAACATGGCGTTCGGCCTCAAGCTCGCAAAGACGCCGAAGGCCGAGATCGATCGCAAGGTGCGCGAGGCCGCGCGCATTCTTCAGCTCGAAGCGCTGCTCGAGCGTCATCCCAAGGCGCTTTCGGGCGGACAGCGCCAGCGCGTGGCGATTGGCCGCGCGATCGTGCGCGAGCCCGGCGTGTTCCTGTTCGACGAACCGCTTTCCAATCTCGACGCCACCTTGCGTGGCCAGACCCGCATCGAGATCGCCCGCCTGCATCGCCAGTTCGAGCAGGCGAGCGTGGTGTACGTGACGCACGACCAGATCGAGGCGATGACGCTCGCCGACAAGATCGTCCTGCTGCACAGCGGTAAGGACACCGAACGACATGGGAGCATCGCGCAGGTGGGCGCGCCGCTCGACCTCTATCACCGTCCGGCGAGCCGTTTCGTGGCGGGCTTCATCGGTTCCCCGCGCATGAACTTCCTGCCGGCGCGCGTGGCCGCCATCGAGACGAACGGCGTGAGCGTGACGCTCGACCCAAGCGGCGAAACGGTGCGGCTGCCGGTGCAGGGCGCGCGGCTTGCTGTGGGTGCGCCGGTTACCTTCGGCGTGCGCCCCGAGCATCTGGAACTCGCGGAGGGTGACGCCCCATCGAGGGCATCGAAGGATCATCAGGATACCTTGACGATTGCGCGCGCCGTCACGCTGGTCGAGGAGCTGGGCGAGCACAGCTACGTGCACCTCGATCAGCCGGGGGGAGCCGTGCTCGTCGCCAAGGCCCCCGGTGACGCGCGCCTGCAAAGCGGCAACACCGTGCGGTTCCGTGCGAGCGCGAACGCCTGCCATCTCTTCGCGGAGGACGGCTTTGCCGTCGCGCCGCTCGCCACCATCGATCAAACCGCATGAGAACAGAATGAGAGCTGCGAACGAGGGGACAGGAATGCGTCTTGGAGTCTGTTACTACCCGGAACACTGGCCGGAGGCCATGTGGAAAGACGACGCCGCGCGCATGAAGGCGCTCGGCATCGCGCAGGTGCGCATCGGCGAGTTCGCGTGGAGCCGCATCGAACCCTCGCCCGGCGAATTCGACTGGGGCTGGCTGGACCGCGCGATCGACACGCTCGGCGCGGCAGGCCTGCAAGTGGTCATGTGCACGCCCACGGCCACGCCGCCCAAGTGGCTGATCGACCAGCATCCCGACATCCTGCCCGTAGGCGCCGATGGCCGCGTGCGCGGGTTCGGTTCGCGGCGGCACTACGATTTTTCGTCGCCGGCGTATTTCGAGGCCTCGCGCCGCATTTGCGAGGCGGTCGCCGCGCGCTACGGCCAGCATCCCGCTGTCGCGTACTGGCAGACGGACAACGAGTACGGCTGCCATCAAACGGTGGTCAGCTATTCGCCGGCGGCCGTACGGCGCTTTCGCGAATGGCTCGCGGCGCGCTACGGCAGCATCGAGGCGCTCAACACCGCGTGGGGCACCGTATTCTGGAGCATGGAGTACCGCAGCTTCGACGAGATCGACGCACCCGTGGGCACCGTGACCGAAGCGCATCCTTCGCACCGGCTCGACTACCAGCGTTTTGCTTCCCACGAACTGCAGCGCTACAACCGCATGCAGGTGGACATTTTGCGCGCACATGCGCCGGGCCGGCCCATCGCGCACAACTTCATGCAGCTCTTCATGGAGTTCGATCACTACAAGGTCGCCGCCGATCTCGACGTCGCGGCCTGGGACAGCTATCCGCTCGGCGCACTCGACCAGCAGTGGTTCGCGCCCGACGTGAAGGCGCGCTATCTGCGCACGGGCCACCCGGATTTCGCCTCGTTCAATCATGACGTGTATCGCGGCATGTCGAAGCTGCCGTTCTGGGTCATGGAGCAGCAGCCTGGTCCCGTGAACTGGGCGCAGTGGAACCCCGCGCCGCTGCCGGGGATGGTGCGCCTATGGAGCTGGGAGGCTTTCGCGCATGGCGCGGGCTGCGTGTCGTATTTTCGCTGGCGCCAGGCGCCGTTCGCGCAGGAGCAGATGCACGCGGGCCTGAATACGCCCGATAACCGGCCTGATCTCGCCAGCGCGGAGGCCGCGCGCGTGGCCGGGGAAATCGAGGCGGTGCTCGCGGCGGCAAAGGCGGACCGCGACTTCGACGTGAAGACACCCGTTGCGCTCGTATTCGACTACGAGGCCAAGTGGCTCTTCGAGATCCATCCGCAAGGCGCGGATTTCCACTATCCGCGCTTTGCTGTGGAGTACTACTCGGCGCTGCGCTCGCTGGGCTTCGACGTCGATATCGTGCCGGTGCATGCGCCGCTCGACGGCTACCGGCTCATCGTCGTGCCGCCGCTGCCCATCGTGCCCGACGACTTCGCGCAGCGTCTCGCGGCGTCGGGCGCACAGATCGTAATCGGGCCGCGCACGGGCTCGAAGACCATCGATCTGCAGATTCCGGCCAACCTGCCGCCGGGGCCGCTCGCGGCGCTGCTGCCGCTGCGCGTGTGGCGCGTGGAGTCGCTGCGGCCGGACATCAGCGAGCCGGTGAAGTTCGATGGGGCTGCCGCGCAGGAAGGCCATGCGCGCCATTGGCGTGACCTGATCGAACTGGGTGGCTCAGTGACGAACGCGGGCGAAAACGAATGGGCCGTGCCGGAGGTTCGCGCGACGTTCGGCGACGGGCATCCCGCTTATGTGAAGAGCGGGGCGGTCCATTACCTCGCGAGCCTGTTCGACGACGCGACCACGCAGGCCGTTTTTGCGGGCGCCGCGCGCGAAGCCGGCCTCGTGCCGCAGCCGCTTGGCGACGCGATACGCGTGAGCCGGCGCGGCGGCTTCACGTGGGTATTCAACTACGGGCCGGGCACGCACACGCTATCTGCGGACATTCCCGACGAGGCATTCGTGATCGGCTCGCGTACGATAGAAGCGCAGGGCGTGAGCGCTTACCGCTCGTCGTGAACGCGCGATGACCCGGCGATGAACGCATCGCCAGTTGCTTCCGGATGCAGCACCGACAACGACGTATAACCAAGGAGACACGCATGATCGGCAAGACCTTCAGACCACGGACCCTGCTCGTTGCCGCAATGCTGGCGGCGGGCGCGCTTGCAGGCACATTCGCGGGTGCCGCGCAGGCCGGCACGCTCACCATGAACATCGCCTACAAGGGCGCGAGCCAGCGCGCCGTTTGGGAACAGGTCGTCGACGAGTTCAAGAAAGCGCACCCGGGCACCGACGTGAAGGTGTCGTTCGTCGATGAAGAAGCGTACAAGGTGCAGCTGCCGAACTGGCTCACGACCGCGCCGCCCGACATCGTGAACTGGCACGACGGCGAGCGCATGGCCTACTACGCCAAGCGCGGCCTGTTCGAAGACCTTTCGGACGACTGGAAGAAGAACAACTGGGACAGCATGTATGCCTCGACGAAGGAGGCCTCGTCGTTCCAGGGCAAGCAGTACGCCGCGCCTACGGTCTACTACTCGTGGGGCATGTTCTATCGCAAGGATCTGTTCGACAAGGCGGGCATCAAGAGCGAGCCCAAGACGTGGAATGAATTCCTCGACGCTGCCAAGAAGCTCAAGGCCGCGGGCATCACGCCGATCGCGGTCGCGGGGCGCGACGCATGGACGCTCGCCGGGTGGTTCGACTATCTCGACTTGCGCCTGAACGGCAACGCGTTCCACCAGAAGCTCATGGCGGGCGAAGTGCCCTACACCGATCCGCGCGTGAAGAAGGTGTACGTCACGTGGAAGCAACTGCTCGACGACGGCGACTTCATTCCCAATTCGCTGTCCTACGATCTCGATGCTGCCCAGCCCTTCCTGTTCCAGGGCAAGGCCGCGATGATGCTGATGGGCACCTTCATCACGGGCGGTTTCAGCCCGACGGTCAAGCAGCAAATGGGCTACTTCCAGTTCCCGATCATCGATCCGAACGTGCCGACCGCCGAAGATGGCCCGGTCGAATCGCTGCATATTCCGGGGAAGGCGAAGAACAAGGCCGATGCGCATGTGTTCCTGGCGTTTACGCAAACGCCGGAGATCGGCTCGCAACTCGCGAAGGGACTCGGTTCGCTTTCGGCCAACAGCAAGTCGCCGGAGCCCGAAGATCCGATTTCGAAGATCGGTTTCCAGATTCTTTCGAATACGAAGGGCGGCATCGCGCAGTTCTATGATCGCGACATGACGAAGGAGATGGCCGACGAAGGCATGAAGGGCATGCAGCAGTTCGTGGCCGATCCGACCAGGCTCGACGCGATTCTCGCGCAGCTCGAGCAGACGCGTCAGCGCATCTACAAGAAGTAAGCAGTTCGAAGGGATGCGGGCGGTGCGTACTTGCGCCGCCTGCTGTGGAGTCGACAAGCTTTGCATGGGACCAGAGTAAGCGCTGAAGCGCCAACTCTGGATCGACAGGAGGTTTTGCCGTGAGACAGGCAGTGACTCACTCCGTTGCGCAGCGCGTGGACGGCGCCGCGCCGCCGGGCGAAGCGAGCGGCGCCGTACCGCGCGCAAGCGGACGTGGCATACAACCGCGCCGCCGGGTCTCGCCCACGGCGCGCCGCCAGCGCCGCGCCGCGTGTCTTTTTCTCGCGCCCGCATGCATCATGTTCGCGGTCTACGTGATCTGGCCGATCCTCTCCACGCTGCGCCTCTCGCTCTACAACTGGGACGGCATGAGCGAAGCGAGCTTCATCGGCCTTGCGAACTATATCGAGCTGTTCCAGTCGCCCACGTTCTACACGGCGCTCAAGAACAACGTGATCTGGCTCGTGCTGTTCCTGCTCGCGCCGCCAATGGGTCTTGCGATCGCGCTGTACCTGAACCAGGCCGTGGGCGGCATCCGCATCGTGAAGTCGCTGTTTTTCGCGCCGTTCGTGCTTTCCGGCGTGGTGGTCGGCCTCATCTATTCGTGGTTCTACGACCCCACGTTCGGCCTGCTCGCGATCATCGTGGGGCACGGCATCCCCGTGCTTGGCGACGCGCGCTATGCCACGCCCGGCATCATCTTCGCGGCGCTGTGGCCGCAAACCGCGTACTGCATGATCCTCTATCTCACGGGCCTGACCACGCTCAACAGCGAGCAGATCGAAGCCGCGCGCATGGAAGGCGCGAAGGGCTGGACCATGCTGTGGCACGTGATCCTGCCACAACTGCGCCCCGTGACGTTCATGGCCGTGGTGGTCACGGTGATCGGCGCGCTGCGCAGCTTCGACCTCATCTCCGTGATGACGGGCGGCGGCCCGTTCGAAAGCTCCACGGTGCTCGCGTACTACATGTACGACCAGGCGATCAAGTATTACCGGCTCGGCTATTCCGCCGCGATTGCCGTCGTGCTGTTCGCGATCATGCTGCTCTATATCGTCTATCACCTGCGCCGCCTGTTGCGCAGCGAGCACTGAACCCGCTACGAGGAGCCGCCTATGTTCCCGATTCCGATCGACAAATGGAAGCCCGCGCCGCGCCGCCTGTACAAGCTCTCGCTGCCGGTGGCGCTGGTGATCTGGCTGCTGCCGCTCATTGCCGTGCTGGTGACCTCGGTGCGCTCCACCGAAGAGCTCAGCGAAGGCAACTACTGGGGCTGGCCGAGGCACTTCGCGATGGTCGAAAACTATCGCGACGCGCTCACGACTTCGCCCATGCTCCATTATTTCTGGAACAGCGTGCAGATCACGCTGCCCGCCGTGGCCGGGGCCATCGCGCTGGCGGCGCTGGCGGGCTACGCGCTCGCGATCTACCGCTTTCCGGGCAATGCGGCGCTGTTCGCGACTTTCGTCGCAGGCAACTTCGTGCCGATCCAGGTGCTGATGATTCCGGTGCGCGATCTCACACTCAGGCTCGGGCTCTACAACACCGTGGGCGGGCTGATCCTCTTTCATCTTTCGTTTCAGACCGGTTTTTGCGCGCTGTTCCTGCGCAACTTCATCAAGCAGTTGCCGTACGAACTCGTCGAAGCCGCGCGCATCGAGGGCGCGAACGAGTGGACCGTGTTCGTGCGCATCGTGCTGCCGCTCATTCGACCCGCACTTGCCGCGCTCGCCATTCTCGTGTTCACGTTCGTGTGGAACGATTACTTCTGGGCGCTGTGCCTGACCCAGGGCGACGACGCCGCACCGATCACCGTGGGCGTGGCCGCGCTCAAGGGGCAGTGGACGACGGCATGGAACCTCGTCTCCGCGGGTTCGGTCCTGGCCGCCCTGCCTTCGGTGATGATGTTCTTCGCGATGCAGAAGCACTTTGTGGCGGGCCTCACGTTCGGCGCGACCAAGGGCTGAGCGAGCGACGGGCGGGGCGGTTTGACTTCGGCGCGGCGCTACGGTCCAATCTGAGCCGGTAACGACGCACGCAAGGAACGCCCCATGCAACAGAATGAATCTGCCCCCGCGCCTGGGCACTCCGCTTCGGCCGCGCAACTGCCCGCGGCGATCGTGCGCGAATTCGACGGCGACCACCTCGAAGCGCGCACGACCGCTGCGGTCCGTCTTTCGACCGTGAGCGAGGACGGCTGGCCGCACGCCGCGCAACTGAGCGCGGGCGAAATCCTGGCCGTGAACGCCGCTACGCTGCTCATCGCGGTCTGGCCGCAGTCGAACACCACCCGCAACCTCGCGCGCGACGGCCGCCTCACGCTCTCGCTCGCGCATGACGGCGCGCTGCTGGAAATCCGCGCGCGGGCGCATGCGGTGTCGCAGCCGCAGACGGCGCCCGAACTGAGCGTGTTTCGCGTGGAAATCGAATCCGTCACCGAGCATCGCGCGAAGTATGCCGAAGTGCTGAGCGGCGTGACGTTCCGGCTCTACGAGCCCGAGCGCGTGCTGGCGCGCTGGCGCGAGCAGATCGCAATGCTGCGCGCGCTCGCGTGAGTTGGCAGCAAGGCCGCTGAAAGCCTTCGTGATGTTGTCATCGTCGATGTGCTAGCGTGTTTGGGCGCGCGCCTGGTGCGGCCCCCTACACCGGGAGCCTCGCGCGAAGCGGGCGCCAACCGCAAACGCCCACGTCAACTCAAACGCAACGACGATGCAGACCACGGTACTCACAGACTGGCAGCAGTTCATGGCGCTGACGACGCAGCTGGACGGCTGGGCCTTTCGCGGCCAGCTGAACGCGCAGTGGCACCTCGAAAGCTCGCTCACGCGCTATATGCGCGACTACGTGGGCGACCGGCTGCAGTGGCGGCAGCGCGAGGAGCGCGCCATTCGCGTATTTCGCCGCAAGGCGCACAACTTTCTCGCGCATCCGGAACTGCTCAAGGACGACGTGCGCTGTCTCGCGCTCATGCAGCACCATGGCGCCCCCACGCGGCTGCTCGATTTCACCAAGAGCCCGTTCGTCGCGGCCTTTTTCGCGCTGGAGCGCGCAACCGGCGACGCCGCCGTCTACGCACTGAACACGCCCGCGCTCTGGAACAATCGCGCGCTGCCGAAGCACAATCCCACGCTCACGCGCGACGTGATCGACCCGCGTGTGCACGACAACTTCGAACGCTACTTCTTTAGCAACACGAACGAAATTCTCTGGTCGGGTGAGCCTACGGAGATGGACGACCGTCTCGTCGCGCAATCGGGCACCTTCGTCGTGCCGGGCGTGATCGACAAGCCTCTGCAGGCGATTCTCGAAGGCTACGAGAGCCACGAGGAACTGCTGCACAAAATCGTGCTGCCCGCGCGCATCCGCATGGATGCGATGAAGTGGCTCTATCGCATGAACATCACGAATGCGTCGCTGTTTCCTGGGCTCGACGGGCTTGCGCGATCCATCGCCGTGGAACTGGAAATCGTGTGGTCGGGCATGATGGCGCCGGTTGCGGGCTCATCGAACTGAGCAGCCCGCATCGGCGTTTTATGGCGTTTCGGCGCGAGGCAGATTGAGGCCGGGCGCGAGCCGCGTCGCCTTGAATTCCGTAACCGCATAGGTGGCGAGCCCTTGCTGCGCGAAGGGATCGGCGGCGAGCAGCGCGTCGAGCCGCTCGCGCGGCATGTGCGAGGCGATGATGATGCCGCCGTCACGCGGCATTTTCGGGCCGGCGGCGATGAAGTTGCCGGCTTCGAACTGCGCGTCGAGATACGCGCGATGAGCGGGCAGGGCGTCGTCGATGCGTTCGAGCGTAGCCGTATAGGTCAGCGAGACGATGTACATGAGCGTTTCGAGGTGAGGAAGTCAAACCGGGCAAAGGGCTCCATGTTACCGCGCGAAGCCGGAAAGCGCCGCATGCTGGAGTAGCATGATCGTCTTGCCGTCCACGATCTCGCCGCGCTCGATCATGCTCAGCGCTTCGTCGAGCGGCACTTCCACCACTTCCAGATCCTCGCCTTCTTCCTCCACGCCGCCGCCCGCGCCGGGCCGCTCGGCGGGATCGTATTCGCCCAGGTAGAAGTACAGCTTTTCCGTCACGGAGCCCGGGCTCATATACGCCTCGAACACCTTGCGCAACTTGCGCACGCGATAGCCGGTCTCTTCCTCGACTTCCGCGCGAATGCGCTCGTCGGGCGCGGCGTCGTCGAGCAGGCCGCCCGGCGTCTCGATCATCATGCCGTCGTGTCCGTTGACGAACGTCGGCATGCGAAATTGCCGCGTGAGCACGACGTTGCCGCTTTTCGGGTCGTGCAGCAGGATGGTCGCGCCGTTGCCGCGGTCGTAGGTTTCCCGGCTCTGGCGTTGCCACGTGCCGTTGCTGCGCAGGAAGTCGAACGTCACCTTCCTGAGTACATACCAGTCGTCGGACAGCACGGCGGTTTCGATCATTCGCACGCGGTCTCGGGTCGCAGTCATTTCGTTCCTCCTTCGACGTCCGGTATTCATGGTATCGTGCATTTTCGTGCAAAATCAAGAAAATTCGTGCAGACACCCACGCCACGCCCCATGCTCACAGACCAGAGAAAGAAAGCCATCCTCGACGCGCTCAAGCGCGACGGCCAGGTGCTAGCCGGCGAACTCAGCGCAACGTTCGGCGTTTCGGAAGACACGGTGCGGCGCGATTTGCGGGAACTCGCTGCGGAAGGCCTGCTTCAGCGCGTGCATGGCGGCGCGCTGCCGGCTTCGCCGGCGGTGGCGCCCATTGCCCAGCGCCGCGGGATGGAGGTGGCTGCCAAGCGGCGCATCGCGCAAAAGGCGGCGGACATGATCGCGCCGGGGCAAGTGGTGATCGTCGACGGCGGGACGACTTCTGCGCTTCTGGTCGAGTGCCTGCCCGCCGATTTGCAGGCGACCATCGTGACGCATAGCCCCGGCATCGCGGTCGCGCTGGCCGAACATCCGGCCATCGAGGTCGTGCTGATCGGCGGCAAGCTGTACAAGCATTCGGTGGTCACGGTCGGCGCGGCGGCCGTGGAGGCGATCGCGCATATCCACGCGGACCTTTACTTCATGGGCGTGACCGGCGTGCATGCACAAGCAGGGCTCAGCACCGGCGACTTCGAGGAATCCTATGTGAAACGTGCGCTCGCGGCGCGTGCCGCGGAAACGGTCGTGCTGGCCTCGGCCGCCAAGCTCAACGCGGCGTCGCCGTACTGCATCGGTCCCATCGGCATGGCGCAGACCGTGGTGGTCGAGCGCTCGACGGACGCGAAGCTGACCGAGCCGATCGAGGCGGCGGGTGTGACGGTAGTGCGTGCATGAACGCGCGTCGTGAACGGCGTGCATTGCCGCCTGCGGACAAAACGCGTGCCCCAGCGAAATTCCGCCGCAGCCCGCCCTAAAGAATTTCCGCACGCAACCGATATCGTAGTTGTCGAGTCGAGGATTTCCGTCACCGGAGTGGCCCATGAGCGACACGCAGAACTCTCTGCCGCATTCCGAATTCGATACCCGTGTCTTGCCGCCAGACCAGCAATTTTCTGCGTGGCGCGACGCGGTGAGCGTCATTTTCGATACGCAGACCGCCGACTCGCGCGACGCCGGCTTCGAGACCAGCGTGAGCGGCTACCTGGTCGGCGACGTGGTGCTGGGTTCGATTCAGACGGGCGCGCAGCGTTACGATCGCTCGAATGCGAAGATCGGACGCGACGGCCACGATCAATACGTTTTGCAGTTCTACCTAAGCGGCCATTGCCGCGTGCGCGACGGCGGTTCTGAATCGTGCACGCAGCCGGGCGACATGTTTATCGTGGATGCCGCCCAGCCGCTGGCGACCCAAACCACGCGCAGCGAATTTCTGAACCTGGCGGTGCCGCGGCGTTTGCTCGCGCCGCTGCTGAAAGCGCCCGACCAGCAGAGCATGCGCGTCATTCGCGGCAACGATCCCACGGTCGCACTGCTGCGCGAGCATTTGGGCGCGCTGTATCGCCACGCCCCGCAGATGACGCTCGCGAACGCCCAGGCGGTCATGCCCGCCACGCTTCAGCTTGCCGCCTCCGTGCTGAACGCGAGCGTGAGCCCCGAGCACGTGCCTGCGGTTCAGCAGTGTGCATTCGTGTCGATTTGCCGTTATGTGGAGAAGCGCCTGAGCGACCCGCAATTGAGCGTGGAGCAGGTCGCGCGTGCGTTCGACATCTCGCGCGCCACGCTCTACCGGCTCTTCGAGCAGGAGGGCGGTTTCGCGACCTACGTGCGCGAGCGGCGCCTGCGGCGCTGCCGAGAAATGCTCGCAGACCCGGCGCGCCGGAACCTGTCGATTGCCGACATCGCGGCCACCTATGGTTTCGCCGACGCCGCGAACTTCGCACGCGCGTTCCGCCGCTCGATCGGCCTTTCGCCGCGCGCCGTGCGCATGCTGGCGATGAACGGCGCCGCGCAGGGCGGCGAGACCGCCAGCGACGACTGGCGCTACTGGATGGCGTTGATGCGTTAGCGCAAGTAACGGGGTTCCTGCAATCGACGTGTGAGACAAAACAACAACTTTTTGAGACATAGCGACAGATTACGTTGTCGCGCACGTCATTTCATTGCCCCGTAACAGGTCACCTGCAAAGATGCAAACGCATGCCGGATCCAGGCTTACGGGGAAATCATGAAAAAGAACCTGAGAAAGGCGCGCCAAGGCGGCCTCTACTATTACGAATCGGTGTATGCGCTCGAACTCGCTCGCGGCGCGTCGCATATCGCCAGCATGCTTTCCGCAGCGACTCAGGAAGCCGGCGTGCAGGAAGTGCTTCAAGAGTTCGCTGTTACGCACGGCACCGCCGCGCTGGACCCGTTTTGCTGTCTGCTGGCCGAACGGCTCGAAAAGCGCGGTTGCGCGGCAGGCGCAAAAAAGGCCAGTGACTTCGATACGTCCGGCCTCGCGCGTGAGTTGACGCGCGCGGGCCTCAGGGAAACGCTGTATGAATGGCCGGTATGGGCAGGCGCAAAGTCGGCGTGAGGGATGCGGCCCATGGCGGGGCACGCTTTCCCGCCTTCATGGCGTGTCCCCGCTGTCAGCGCCAACGGAGGCGGCCGGTTGCCGGCGCCTCGAATGCGGTCAGTGCGCGAGCCGGAACGCCCCCACGGCATCGCGCAGCGAATCGGCCTGCTCGCTGAGCGCCATGGCGGCCGCGGCCGCTTCTTCCACCAGTGCGGCGTTCTGCTGCGACACCTGATCCATCTGCGAAACGGCGAGATTCACCTGTTCGATGCCGTCGCGCTGTTCTTCCGAAGCGTTTGCGATCTCGCGCACGATGGTCGTCACCCGTCCGATCGACTCGCCGATCTCTTTCATCGTCTCGCCCGCCGAGCGCACGTACTGCGAGCCCGACGAAACGTGCTCGACCGATTCCGCAATCAGCGTCTTGATCTCTTTCGCGGCAGCGGCGGAGCGCTGCGCGAGCGAGCGCACTTCGCTCGCGACCACGGCGAAGCCGCGGCCTTGTTCGCCCGCACGCGCGGCTTCCACGGCGGCATTGAGCGCGAGAATGTTGGTCTGAAAAGCAATGCCCTCGATGATGCCGGTGATATCCGCGATTTTCTGCGAGCTGCCGTCGATGCGTTCCATCGTCTGCACCGCATTGCTCACGACCTGCGCGCCGCGATCGGCGACTTCCTGCGCGCTGTTGGCGAGCGTCTGCGCGGTGCGTGCGTTCTCGGCGTTCTGCTTGACCGTGGCCGTGAGCTGCTCCATGCTCGCGGCCGTTTGCTCGAGCGAGGCGGCCTGCTCTTCGGTGCGCTGCGAAAGGTCGTCGTTGCCGGCGGCAATCTGGCGCGTCGCCGTGGCGATGGATTCGGAGCTGTGTGTGACCTTGCGCACCGTTTGCGCGAGCGCATCCTGCATCGCCTTGAGGCTGGTCACCAGGCGGCCCATTTCGTCGCTGGAACGCGCCTGGAGCTGCGCGGTGAGGTCGCCGCCCGCAATGCGCTGCAGCGCGCCCTGCACGTAATCGAGCGGCGCGGCAATGGCGCGGTGCAGGCCCACGGCGCACACACCCGCCACCGCGAGGCCGAGCACGATCAGCGCGATACTGCCCGCACGCAGCCACGAATAGCGCTCCTGCGCGCGGTCGAACGCCTGCTCGCCGTGCGCCTTCTGCCATGCTTCGAGCGCAGTCGAAGCCTTGGTCAGCGCGACCGAGAGCGGCGGAATGCGCTTCATCGCGATGTCGTCCTCGCCCTGGCGATCGCCTTGCCTGATCGCGGCCATGAGCGGCTGGATGCCTTGCTCCAGCATGCCGGTGAGGGCGGCCTGCACGCCGTCGGCGAGCGCCTGTTCCTCCGGGGCGTGGGGCAGCGAGCGGTAGACTTCCCATGCGGTATTCGAGGTGGCGAGATAGTTTTGCGCTTTCTCGAGCAACGGCTGTACATCGGGCGCGTCGGGATGCAGGAGGATGCGGTCGAGCGTCGTGCGCGCGATCGTGAGATGCAGGTTCGCCTTGCCGATGTTGATGGCGGCGGCGAGCTGGTTCGAATACGCGTAGCCGAGCGCGGTATTGGTGCGCGACATGCCCGCAAGGCCGGAGACGCCGGCTGCCACGATCAGCAAGGCCAGAATCCCGACCGCGATGCGCAGACGGACAGAGATAGAGAGTCGTGCAAACACGAAAAGGCTCCAGAAACTCGAGGGGCAACGTTGCAGGACAAGTTGAAGGGCTTTACGCGCCACGCGGCAAAGCACTGAACACGTTTACGGCGCGCCGCGAGAGAACTGAAGGCGGGGCGGGGGTGTCCCGCAATCGAGGCCTACCCTGACATGCGGGGCGACGCGTGAACGGCAAGACGCCCGGAATCGCGGGGCGGCTTGGGCGCATTGGCCGAGTGTCAGCGCGCCGTGATAGCGAAAAAATGATTCGGATTCCTGCGCAACGCGGCAGTATTCATCGACGCGGTGGCCGAGGTCGGCGTCAACTGCGGCCCGAATGCCCGAAGCGCTTGAGCGCGAGCACACACAGCGTCGGCAGGTGTACGAGGCCCATGCCGCAGGCGATCACCGCCCATGGCGGCGCAATCGTTCCCGAGAGCATTGCGCTGACGATGCCGAAGCCGAGACCGGAGAGCAATAGCACGGCGTGGGCGACGATCCGCTTGGGGCCTCGGGCCGTGAAGCGCGGAATATTCGCGTGAACATAGACCACGATCAGTAAGGCGATGGTGGCGACTGCGGGAAACAGCATGTACGAGTCCTCGAATCCAGTGACGATGACGGAAGCCGGGCTTCTCTGGCGAGCGCCCCTCGCCGGGCGCCCCTCGCCGGGCGCCCCTGGCCGGGCGCTATCAACGTCTTCGACTGTAGTGGAGGATCGTCCTCGCGTCGATGGCTGCCGGTTCGGGCAGGCCAATGTTGTCTAGCACCAAACGACGCTATCGTACGCAACGGTGCGACGGTAAACGTTCTTCCCGCGCCAGCTGGAAAACTCCATATACGCGCATTCCAGCACCAGTATCCAGTTCGTCACCCGCATCACTGCCCCCGTGTTCCGCAGTTGCCCTTTTTGACAGCTGAACCAGTCTATGCCTCGCAGGCCACGGCCAATGGCGCGAGCAGGGTGCGATATCGCGTTCAGTTCGCCGCATTGGTGTAACGGCTGCTGCGTGGCGCGTGCACGAAAGCTAACGTGGAGCGCGAGGCCGCGACGGCGTTGCCCATTGCGCGTGCGGTGAGTCGAGTGTCCTTTCGCCGGGCGGCGCCATCGCTGGCGCTCAAAGGCGTGACTGTCCGCGATCCAGATTCAAATCGGTGTCAGATCATAAGATGGGTGTTGATGCCTGGATACGCGGTTCGGCCACTGGCGGATCGCGGCCGGTACGTTACGCTCTGCGCGAACACAGCACGGAGAAGCACAGGCCGGGCGCTCGCCCGGCCCAGCGACCGGCCCCGAACGCCAGCCTGTCGTTCTTGCTGGTCGCGGCAACGCGCGTCAGTGACGCGGCGTCACGGGTTCGACCTCTGCCCAGTACGGCTCGGCGCCGTAATACTCGTGCAGCGTCCTGCCCCAACTCGCGTCGGCCATGGAGGGCCAGCTGTCGCGGTCGAAACCGGGCGCTTCCTTCACGCGCTCGGACGACACATTGAGCAGGAAACACTTGCGGCTCGTGTCGAGCATGAGCGCGCCCCAGGGAATGGCGAGCAGCTTGTCCCCGATGCCGAGAAAGCCGCCGCTGGACATCACCACATAGGCCACCCTGCCGCTCTGCACGTCGAGCATGATTTCCTTGATCCTGCCGACTTCCTGGCCGTCCGAGCTGAGTACGCGGTCGCTATCGAGCGTGCTGGCCGCCATCACGTCGGGGCCCGGCCCCGCGGCGCTCACGCGGCCCTTGCCGATGATGCGCGCACCATTGCGCGTCGGCATGGGGGGAGGGGTGAAAGTGGGCATGATGGTCTCCTTATGGAATATGGAGGGAACAGCGCGTTGAGTCAGGCCAGACTCCCGACGATTCCCATGTCAGCCGGAAGGCGATGCCGCAGCGGTTCTGGCCGCCTCCGGCCAAATGCAGCAAGCCGCGTACCGCAAATTGCCGATGCGTGCCGGCGTACATCGGCGAAGCGTTGTTTCAAGCGCGAGGGCTCGTCGATGCGTCGGATTCGGCATGCCACGCCGATGCCACCCGAATGCTAAACATGTAGTTCGGATCGCGAATCGATTGGGCGCGCGACCGTTCCCCCTGGAGCGCGTGAGAGCCGCGCATACAGCACGCGCGCAAATGCCGGCACGGGCGATGATTGGCGAAGCCCATCGTTTACCGAACGTTCGTGCATTGAATTGTTGTTCCGGCTCGCGTGAAATCCTGTTTCAGAAGCCTTGCGCGCAGCGCCAGCTCGGCACATCTGCGAACTTCAGTTTTTGCGTGGCGCAGCCGTAAACCCCGGTGAGGCGCGCCGGTGCGGGAAGCGCCACGCAACGTATCCGCCCTCGCGATGCCTACACCATGATCACAGCTCCGCTTCCTCTGGACGAGGACGTGCGCCTTCGGGCGCTCCGGCAACTCGACATACTCGATACCGACCCCGAAGACGCCTTCGACCGCATCTCGCGGCTCGCTGCCTTTGCGTTCGGCGTGCCGATCGTGCTGATCTCGCTCGTGGACGAAGACCGCCAGTGGTTCAAGTCCCATTACGGACTGGCCGCCTGCGAAACGCCGCGCAGCGTGTCGTTCTGCGCCCACGCCGTCCTGAGCAAGCGCATGCTCGTGGTCGAGGACGCGCTCGAAGACGAGCGCTTTTTCGACAATCCGCTCGTCACGTGCGCACCGAACATCCGCTTCTACGCGGGCTCGCCGCTGCGCCTGCCCGATGCCCAGGTGGTCGGCACGCTGTGTCTCATCGACTCGATGCCGCGTAGCTTCGACGCGCGCGAGGCCGCCATGCTGGCAGACTTCGCGCAGCTCGTCGAGCGCGAGCTGGAGTTGCGTCAGCAACTGGTCCGCTCACGCACGGCCCACGAACGCGATCGCCGCTCGCTTGCCATCAGCGAGGCGCGCTTTCGGACCGTGTTCGAGCAAACGCCGATCGGCAAGGCCGTGGTCGATCTCGACGGCCGCTTTCTCGACGTGAACCAGAAGTTCACGGAAATCATCGGCTACGAGGAGATCGAGCTGCGCCGGCGCACCTTCGCCTCGATCACGCACCCGGCCGATGTCGCCGCCGATCTCGTTCAGGTGGCCGAACTGCTCGCGGGCCGCCAGGCCACGTATGCGATGGAAAAGCGCTACCTGCGGCCCGACGGCCGGACAGTGTGGGTCAACCTCGCGGTGTCGCTCGTGCGCGACGTGTCGGGCACCCCGCTGCATTTCATCGCGGCGGTGCAGGACATCACGAGCCGCAAGAAGAGCGAGGAGGCGCTGCGCAACTATCACATCGAACTCGAAGTGCGCGTGCGCGAACGCACGGCGGAACTGCGGCGCAGCCGCGACGCGCTGCAGATCATCACCGACAATCTGCCCGCGCTGGTTGCCGTGGTCGATCGCGATCTCCGCTACCAGTTCAACAACGAGACGTACAGGCGCGTGTTCGATACGGACCCCGCCGCATTGCGCGGGCGCAGCCTGAGCGAGACGCTGCCCCCCGACGTGTTCGAGCGGTTGCAGCCATTCTTCGCGCGCGCACTGAGCGGCGAACGCGTGACTTGCGACGAGGTGCGGTATCGGGCCGACGTCGACCAGGTGTGGTCGGTCACCTACATTCCGGTGCGGCGCGACGGCCAGGTGACGGGTTTCTACGTCATGGCGCATGACGTCACCGAGCAGCACCGCACCGAGCGGCGCCTGCGCGAGCGGGCGCTGGTCGACCCGCTCACCGGGCTCGCGAACCGGCGCGCGCTGCAGGACGCGCTGCGCGAGTTGCGCGCGAGCGGTGAGCCGTTCGCGCTCTTTTTCATGGATATGGACGGCTTCAAGGCGGTCAACGACCGCTACGGCCACGACGTGGGCGACAGCTTGCTCAAGGAGATCGGGCGCAGGCTCGTCGCGACGGTGCGCTCGGGCGACGTGGTGAGCCGCCTGGGTGGCGATGAGTTCGTCGTGGCGAGCCGAGGCGTGATGGACGCACGCACCGGCGAACGCATCGCGGCGGCCATTTGCCGCGAAGTGTCCAAGGCGTTCGTCGTCGGGGGGCGCGTGATCGAGACCAGCGCGAGCGTCGGTGTGGTGCTGACCGGCGCCGGAGGGGCGGCGGGCGTCGTGGACGCCGCCAGCGCGGTGCTGGCGGCCGAGGCCGAGGAAAGGACAGAAGTCCAGGCGGAAGCCCAGGCAGAGACCCAGACCGAGCCCCGGACGCGGGCCGACGACGCGCTGTGTCTTGCCGATGCCGCGATGTACGAGGCGAAACGCGCGGGGCGCAATACCTGGCGGATGGCGGCGAACGCGAAGGTGATCGCGCGAGTGGGGGCGTGACGTCGCACGCGGCGTTTTTATGTGACCAATCGGATTGCCGCTAGCGCTAAGCGGGCGGCAAGGGGGCAGCGATATCGCGGTAAGGATCGTTGATCCCTCCCAGGTTGTGCAACTAACCGCCTACCCCGCCACGCGCTGCGCAACGGACCGGCGACGATGCCGCCAGTCCGCAGTCCAGTTGGGCAATGCTCATCCCGTGAGATTTTCTTCGAGCCGCTGAAACACGCGCTGCGTCGCGCCGCGCGCCTGGAGAGCGAACAGCAGCAGCGAACGGCCCGTCACCTGGTACATGTCACCCGCTTCGAATTCGGGCAACTCGTCGCGCACGGGCATGTTCGTATCGATGAGGCAGCTCCACTGATCGTGGCCGGGCACGGAAGGCAGCGTGAATTCCACCACGTCGTGATACGCGTTGAGCACGATGAGCATGGTCGCGTCCGAAGCGAGACGCATGATGCCGCTCGTTTGCGAGCGCCCATCGATCAGCATGCCGAAGCAACGCATCGCGGGATCGTCCCATTGCCCGGTCTCGAGCGGCACGCCCGCGGGAGAGAGCCATTCGACGTCGGTCACGTCGAGCGTGGCGTTGTGCTCGCCGATGAGAAAGCGGTTGCGCCGCAATACCGGCAGCGCATGGCGCAGAGCCGTGAGCTTGCGCACGAAGTCGGCGAGCGCGCGGCCGGCGTCGTCGATGCCCGCCCAGTCCACCCAGCTCACCTCGTTGTCCTGACAGTACGCGTTGTTGTTGCCCAACTGCGTGCGGCCGAACTCGTCGCCGGCGAGCAGCATCGGCGTACCTTGCGAGAGCAGCAGCGTCGCGAGGAAGTTACGCTTCTGGCGCTCGCGCAGCGCGCGGATTTCGGGGTCGTCGGTCGGGCCTTCCGCACCGCAATTCCACGAAAGGTTGTCGCCGTGGCCGTCGCGGTTGTCTTCGCCGTTGGCTTCGTTGTGGCGCTCGTTGTACGAAACGAGGTCGTTCAGCGTGAAGCCATCGTGCGCGGTGACGAAGTTCACGCTCGCCCACGGCCGGCGTCCGCGCCGGTTGAAACTGTCGCCCGAGGCGCACAGGCGCGTGGCGAGGTCGGCTGCCTTGCCTTCGTCGCCTTTCCACCAGGCGCGCGTGGTGTCGCGAAAGCGGTCGTTCCATTCGGCCCATCCTGGCGGAAAGCGGCCCACCTGGTAGCCGCCCGGGCCGCAGTCCCATGGCTCGGCAATCAGCTTCACGCTTGCGAGTATCGGGTCCTGGCGGCAGCTGTCGAGAAAGCCGCCGCCCTCGTCGAAGCCGTAGGGCTCGCGGCCGAGGATCGTCGCGAGGTCGAAGCGAAAGCCATCCACGCCCATTTCGAGCACCCAGTAGCGCAGGCTGTCGGTGACCATCTGCAGCACGCGCGGGTGCGAGAGATTGAGCGTGTTGCCGGTGCCCGTGTCGTTGATGTAGTAGCGCCTTTCGTCTGGCAATCTGTAGTACGAAGCATTGTCGATGCCGCGAAACGAGAGCGTCGGGCCCAGCTCACTGCCCTCGGCCGTGTGATTGTAGACGACGTCGAGTATCACTTCGAGCCCGGCCTGGTGGAAGCGGTCCACCATGTTCTTGAATTCGTCGATCGAGCCGTACGCGCCCACCGAATAGCGCGGGTCCGGCGCGAAGAAGCCGATCGTGTTGTAGCCCCAGTAGTTCGTGAGGCCCCGTTCGAGCAGATGCGAATCGTTCACGAAGGTATGCACCGGCATCAGTTCGACGGTCGTGACGCCGAGCCCGCGGATGTATTCCAGCACCGGCGTTTGCGCAAGGCCCGCGAACGTGCCGCGCTCCTCGTGCGACACCTCGGGGTGGCGGATCGTGTAGCCGCGCACATGCGTTTCGTAGAGAATGGTGCGCTCTCGCGGCACGCGCTCGCGCAGCGGGTGATGCCAGGTGAAGCCCTGATCGACCACGCGGCAGCGCGGCACGTAGCGCGCGCTGTCGCGTGTGTCGAACGAGAGGTCGGCATCCGGGCTGCCGATCGTGTAGCCGAACACGGCCGGGTGCCAGCGCAGCGTGCCCACGTGCGCCTTCGCATAAGGGTCGAGCAGCAGCTTGTGTGGATTGAAGCGATGGCCGGCGTGCGGCTCGTAGGGCCCATGCACGCGATACCCGTAGATCGCGCCCGGTTCGAGGTCCGGGAGGTACACGTGCCATACCTCGTCGGTGTATTCGGGCAGCGCGATGCGTTCGAGTTCGCGCCGCCCTGTTTTGTCGAAGAGGCACAGTTCGACTTTCGATGCGTTCGCGGAGAAGAGCGCGAAGTTGACGCCGCGGCCGTTCCAGGTGGCGCCAAGCGGAAAAGGCTGTCCTTCTACGATGCGGGTGGCGGTTTTCTTCGTCATGGGCTCGTAAATTTCGGGCGCGGTGGCGCGCGTGTGCATTGCGGTTGCGCGGGGGCTTACATCAAGCAAGCAGCGTTCCCGCGCGTTCCCGATACCGCGAGCGTCACGGGCGCAACAACGTAGCATACGCCCCAGCCCTTGCTGCACCGCATTCAAGGTTTGCCGATTTTCGATAACGCACCGATTAATGACCCAATAGCATGGTTCCACTCACCGGAGGTGGCCAGTGGCCGGCCGCCCGGTTCATCCAGGGGGAACGATGCAACGCGAGTCGAACGCACATGCCGCGGCGGCCAAGAATTCAATCGCCAGGGCAGCAGGCCAGTCGGCCGCGCCGGCGCTCAATCAAACGCTCGGCACATGGCAGTTATGGGGCATCGCAGTCGGCCTCGTGATTTCCGGCGAATATTTTGGCTGGAGCTATGGGTGGGCCAGCGCCGGCACACTCGGCTTCGTCGTCACCGCGCTTTTCGTCGCGGCGATGTACACGACCTTCATCTTCAGCTTCACCGAACTCACCACTTCCATTCCTCACGCGGGCGGTCCGTTTGCCTACGCGCGCCGCGCGTTCGGGCCCACGGGCGGCTATCTCGCTGGCGCAGCCACGCTGGTCGAGTTCGTGTTCGCGCCGCCCGCCATCGCGCTCGCGATCGGCGCCTACCTGCACGTCCAGTTTCCCGGCCTCGAGCCCAAACATGCGGCCATGGGCGCGTATCTCGTGTTCATGGCGCTCAATATCGTCGGCGTGCAGATCGCCGCGACCTTCGAGCTGATCGTCACGCTGCTGGCCATTTTCGAACTGCTCGTGTTCATGGGCGTGGTGTCGCCGGGCTTCGCATGGAGCCATTTCCTGAAGGGCGGCTGGTCGGGCAACGATCACTTTTCGCTCGGCTCGTTTCATGGCATGTTCGCCGCCATTCCGTTCGCCATCTGGTTCTTCCTTGCGATCGAGGGCGTCGCCATGGCCGCCGAGGAAGCGAAGAACCCGCGCCGCTCGATTCCCATCGCCTATGTGGCCGGCATTCTCACGCTCGTCGCGCTGGCCGTGGGCGTGATGGTGTTCGCTGGCGGTGCGGGCGACTGGACCAAACTCGCCAATATCAACGACCCGCTTCCGCAGGCCATGAAATTCATCGTGGGCGAGCATAGCGGCTGGATGCACATGCTGGTGTGGCTGGGCCTCTTCGGTCTCGTTGCCTCGTTTCACGGCATCATCCTCGGCTACTCGCGGCAGATCTTCGCGCTGGCTCGCGAAGGCTATCTGCCCGCATGGCTCGCGAAGATCCACCCGCGCTTCAAGACGCCGTATCGCGCGATTCTCGCGGGCGGCGTGGTGGGCATCGCCGCGATCTACAGCGACGAGCTGATCCAGTTCGGCGGCCAGACGCTCACGGCCAACATCGTCACGATGTCGGTATTCGGCGCGATCGTGATGTACATTGTCAGCATGGCGGCGCTCTTCAAGCTGCGCCGCGTGCAGCCGGCCATGGAGCGGCCGTTCCGCGCCCCCCTGTACCCGTATTTCCCGGCGTTTGCGCTCGTGGCGGCGCTGGTTTGCCTTGCGACGATGGTGTATTTCAATGGGCTCGTCGCGGGCGTGTTCGTCGTGTTCCTCGCGCTCGGCTACGGCTATTTCCTCGCCACGCGCGCCCAGCGCGACGCCATGCCGGGCGAGGCGCTGCTCGAAGAGTGACTGGCAGGATTTGCAGGAGTCCAATGCATGAGCTTTACGGAGACGATCGGCGCGCGCACCTACCGCTTCGCGGACCTCAAGACGCTGCTCGCGAAGGCGAGCCCGCTGCGCTCCGGCGACCAGCTGGCGGGCGTGGCGGCGGCGAGCGAGGAGGAGCGCGTGGCCGCGAAAATGGCGCTGGCCGCCGTGCCCCTCAAGGCGTTTATCGACGAAGCGCTGATTCCCTACGAGGACGACGAGGTCACGCGGCTCATCGTGGACGATCACGACGCGGCGGCGTTCTCGGCCGTCGCGCACCTCACGGTGGGCGACTTTCGCGACTGGCTGCTGTCGGGCGCGGCGAGCACCGAAGCGCTCGAACGCCTGGCCCCGGGGCTCACGCCCGAGATGGTCGCGGCGGTGTCGAAGCTCATGCGCAACCAGGACCTGATCGCCGTCGCGAGAAAGCGCCCCGTGGTCACGCGCTTTCGCAACACCGTGGGGCTGCCCGGCCGCATGTCCGTGCGCTTGCAGCCGAACCATCCCACCGACGACGTGAAGGGCATCGCCGCCTCGATGCTCGACGGCCTGATGTACGGCTGCGGCGACGCGATGATCGGTATCAATCCGGCGACGGACAGCCTTGCGGCCATCGTGAAGCTGCTGACGATGATCGACGGTTTCCGCGAGCGCTACCGCGTGCCCACGCAGTCCTGCGTGCTCACGCACGTCACCAGCACGATCGCGGCAATCGAAAAAGGCGCGCCCGTCGATCTCGTCTTCCAGTCGATTGCGGGCACTCAGAAAGCGAACGCGAGCTTCGGTATTTCGCTGGCGCTTCTGAAGGAAGCGCGCGAGGCGGCGCTTTCGCTCAGGCGCGGCACGGTCGGCGATAACCTCATGTACTTCGAGACGGGGCAGGGCAGCGCGCTCTCGGCGAACGCGCACCACGGCGTGGACCAGCAAACGTGCGAAGTGCGCGCCTATGCGGTCGCGCGCAAGTTCGAGCCGTTTCTCGTCAATACCGTGGTGGGCTTCATCGGCCCCGAGTACTTGTACGATGGGAAGCAGATCATCCGCGCGGGTCTCGAAGACCACTTCTGCGGCAAGCTGCTGGGCGTGCCGATGGGTTGCGACATCTGCTACACGAATCACGCTGAAGCCGACCAGGACGACATGGACACGCTGCTCACGTTGCTGGGCGCGGCAGGCATCAATTTCATCATGGGCATTCCGGGCGCCGACGACGTGATGCTCAACTATCAGAGCACCTCGTTTCACGACGCGCTCTACGTGCGCGACCTGCTGGGCCTGCGCCGCGCGCCGGAGTTCGAGGAGTGGCTGGAGACGATGGGCATCGTCGATGCGAAAGGCGCACTGTTGCCGGGCTCGCCGCGTGTGCCGCTGCTCGCGGGCGCGCACGAATGGATGGGGATCGACGCATGAGCGACGCCGTCGAAAAGAACCCGTGGGGCGGGCTCAAGGCGTTCACGAACGCGCGCATTGCGCTCGGGCGCGCGGGCAACGGCCTGCCCACCGCGCCGCTTCTTGCCTTCAATCTCTCGCACGCGCAGGCGCGCGACGCCGTGCATCACCCGCTCGACGCCGAAGCCCTGCGACGTACGCTCGAAGCCGAGGGCTTCGCCACGCTGGGCGTGGAAAGCGCGGCGCCTGACCGGCAGCATTATTTGCGCAGGCCGGACCTGGGGCGGCGCTTGTCGGAGGCGAGCCGCGCTGCGCTGGGCGAAGCCGCGGCGGCGTTGCCGGGCGGCGAATCGCCCGAAGTCGTGTTCGTGATCGGCGACGGGCTTTCGGCGTTCGCCGCCGCAAAACAGGCCGTGCCGCTCCTGCTCGCCGTGCGCGAGCGTCTTGCGGACTGGCGCATCGGCCCCGTGGTCGTCGCACGCCAGGCTCGCGTGGCGCTTGGCGACGAGATCGGCGAACTGCTGGGCGCGAAACTGGTGGCGATGCTGATCGGCGAGCGACCGGGGCTCAGTTCGCCCGATAGCCTGGGGGTCTATCTCACCTACGCGCCCAAGGTGGGCTGCCATGATGCGCAGCGCAATTGCATCTCGAACGTGCGGCCTGAAGGCCTGCCCTATGAGTCGGCCGCGCACAAGCTCCATTACCTGCTCACGCATGCGCGGCGGCTCTGCCTGACTGGCGTCGGCCTCAAGGACGATAGCGACGCCACGTTGCCCGGGAGCGGCGGCACGCCTATCGCGTCGGCGTGAGCCACGTCATGCGGCAGGCATCGCCGTCGTCCACGCTCGGCACGCGGTGCACCACCGTGGTGCGTCGCTCCGCGTGCGCAACGCGATCGATCATGACTGCGATAGCCCGTTGCGCCGCCATGGAGCGGCGCGGCGCCCACAACTGGCCGTTCCGCAGGCTGTTCGGGCTGGTGCGGCTCTTGCATCATTCGATATTCGATTGAGCAGGCGTGTGCTGGGAGACAACACAATGAACGCAATCGCTGAGCGGACTGAAGCCACAGCCGAGGACACCCAACGCAACGCCCAGGGCGCCGCCGCTCCTGCTGGCCGGCCCGTGGTGAGCGTCGCGCACGACGCGGACGAACAGGCGCGCAATCTCGTGGGCTGGCGGCAGACCTACGATCAGCTCGCGGCGGGCCGCTTTGTCGGCACGCTCACGGAGTTGCCGCTCGACACCATGAAGGTGTTTCGCGAGACCACGAGCCACACGTTGCGCCAGGGGTGCGAGGTGCGCGGCGACGCTTACTGGTTCGGCATACCCGTCGCGCGCGAAGGCCACGCGCGTATCGACGCGCAGCCCATCGCGGCAGATTCGTTCGCGCTGCGTCCCGGCAACGTCGAGTTCGAACTGCTCACGCCGGCGCAATTCTCGATCTACGGCGTGGTCGTGCGCGCCGATGCGCTGCGCCACTATGCGGCTTGCGTCGAGCGCGTGCCGCTCGAAGCGCGTCTGCCGCGCGCGCCCATCGTGCAGGCGGGAGCGGCGAGGCTGCAGGGCCTCTGCGCGCTCCTTGGCAGATATCTGGACGACGACGGCGCCAATTCACATCCCCACGCGCCGAACGGCCCGCTTTCGGATATGGAGCGCAACGAGGTGCAGGCCGAAGTGCTCGCCGCATTGTTCGACGTCTGCGCGTGCAGCGGTGAGCCGGTGGTCGAATCCCCGTCGCGCCGCCGCTGGATCGTGGCACAGGCGCGCGACTACGTGCTCGCCCATCGCGCGCGGCCGGTCGGCGTGCCCGAGCTGTGCGAGCAACTCCACGTGAGCCGCCGCACGCTCCAGTATTGCTTTCAGGACGTGCTCGGCATGGCGCCCGCCGCTTATTTGCGCGTGCTGCGCCTGAACGGCGCGCGGCGCGACCTGTGCGGACGGGTAGCGGGTTCGGTGCAGGACGTCGCAGCCGCCTGGGGCTTCTGGCATCTGAGCCAGTTCGCCAGCGACTACCGGCGCATGTTCGGCATGCGGCCTTCCGAGGCGCTGCGCGGTGCGGACGGGTGCTGATCCGGCGCGCAGCCTGCCCGATTAATCGTCACATCTATCACAAGCAACTGGCGACCGATTCGCCTCCCTGGTGTCGTCCCCGCACGACAACTCATTGGTCCCCGTACACAATTTCGTCCGCACGCTGCACCTCGCAAACGTTTGCGCTCCCGATCGCGGTAAGACCGTTGATTTTTGTCAATTGACCACCCGACGCCCGCTGCTAGCTTTCCGCTATCTCACAAAGACAAAGCAGTGCGGTTCGGGGCGCAACATGCAACACCTCACGCTGGACCTGGAAATCGGGCAGCTACTTTCTGGGCCGCCGCTTGCGTGCGGCCCTGACGTGCCGGTACGCGAAGCGGCGCGCATGATGAGCGAGCGGCGCTATAGCGCCATCGTGATTACCGAAATGGGGCGGCCGATCGGCATCTGGACCGAGCACGACGCGCTGGCGCTCGGCGAAGACGCCGCCGCGCTCTCGCTGCCCATTCGCCACGCGATGAGTCACCCGGTGCGCGCGCTGCCTGCCAGCACGCGCCTGCGCGACGCCGCCCTGCGCTTCAAGCGCGAGGGCATACGCCACTGTCTCGTCGTGGACGGGTCGGGCCGCTCGCTGGGGATCGTCACGCAAACCGATCTGGTCATGAACCAGGGGCTCGAGTGCTTCCTGCGTCTGAAGACCGTCGGCTCGGTGAATGCCGCCATGCCGCTCGTGATCGACGCGCGCACGCCCATGCACGACGCCATGCAGCGCATGCGCGCGCGGCGCCTGAGCGCGCTGGTCGTCATCTACCCGGAAGGCGACTACGGCATCGTGACCGAGCGCGACGTGGTGCGCCTCGCGGCCAGCGGCGCGCTCGACGGCACCGTCGGCGCACGCGCGAGCCGGCCTTTGCGTTCGCTTTCGCATTCGCAAAGCCTGTATGCGGCGCGCCAGTATCTCGTCGAGCACCGTATGCGTCACGTGGGCGTGATCGGCGAAGACGGCAGTCTCGCGGGCCTGCTCGACCTTTCGCACATCCTGCACGACATCGAAGACGAATTCGTGCGCGAGCTGCAGACGGCGCTGCGCGAGCGCGACGACGCGCTGCTCGCCTCGCGCGCGAATCTGCGCCTCGCCGATCAGGTGGTGGAGTCGACGCTCGACGGCGTGATGATCACCGATCTCGATGGGACCATCGAGCGCGTGAATCCCGCTTTTACACGGCTCACCGGCTACACGGAGCAAGAGGCGCTCGGGCGCAATGCGAACCTGCTCAACTCGGGCCGCCAGGGTCCGGCTTTCTATAGCGCGCTCTGGCGCAGTCTCCGGCAAGACGGCCACTGGAAAGGCGAGATCTGGAACCGCCGCAAGGACGGCGCCATTTACCTCGAATACCTGACGATTTCCAGCATCTGCGACCCCAGCGGCCGGTGTACGCACTACGCCGCGATCTTTGCCGACATCACCCAGCGCCGCCAGAACGAAGAGCGCTTGAGCTATCTGGCGACGCACGACGCCTTGACGGGTCTGCCCAACCGCGCGCTCTTCACCGAGCGCCTCTCGCTTTCGCTCGCGCGCGCGCGGCGTTCGGGCAAGCGCGTCGCGGTGATGTTCCTCGACCTCGACCGCTTCAAGCTCATCAACGACACGATGGGCCATGGCGTGGGCGACGAGGCGCTCACCGTGATCGCCACGCGTTTGCGCGAAGCCGTACGCGACACCGATACGGTGGCGCGTCTGGGCGGCGACGAGTTCACGCTGCTGATCGAGGACATCGAAGACATTCGCCACGTCGGGCAGATCGCCCAGGGCTTGCTCGCGTGCGTGGGCGCGGCGATGCACATTGGCGAACAGCTCCTGTTCGTCACGCCGAGCATCGGCATCAGCATGTATCCCGACGATGCACACGATCCGCGGCAACTGCTGATGCAGGCCGACCGCGCGATGTACGAGGCCAAGGATGCGGGGAAGAACAACTTCCGCTTCTTCGCCGCGCCGATGACTTCCTCGGCGATGGAGCGCATCGTGCTCGAGAGCGAGTTGCATCATGCGCTGGAGGCCGGCGAAATCGTGCTCCACTATCAGCCCGAATTCGACGTCGCAAGCGGCGCGCTCCTCAATATCGAGGCGCTCGTGCGCTGGCAGCATCCGCGCCGCGGTCTCGTGCCGCCCGATCAGTTCATTCCGATTGCCGAGGAATCCTCACTGATCGTGCCGCTCGGCGCATGGGTGTTGCGCGAGGCTTGCCGCCAGGCACGCGAGTGGCTGGACGAAGGTTTCGACTTCGGCCGCATCAGCGTCAATCTTTCGGCACGGCAATGCATGCACGACGGTTTTCTGCATCAAGTCACGACCATTCTGAGCGAAACCGGCTTGCCGGCCACGCGTCTGCAGCTCGAACTCGTGGAGAGCATGGCGATGACGTCGGGCCGCGGCGGCATCGAGGCGCTGCTCCAGGAACTGGCCGCGCGCGGCATCAGCCTCGCGATCGACGACTTCGGCACCGGTTATTCGTCGTTCAAGTATCTGCAGTCCCTGCCGGTCGACACGCTCAAGCTGGACCGCTCGTTCCTCGCGGATGTGGCTGCGCCGCCGCGTCTGATGCAGAACGCCGCGCGTGACCGCTCGATCGTGCGCGCGATCGTCGCAATGGCGCGCTCGCTTGGCGTGACGGTCGTGGCCGAAGGCGTCGAGACGCCTCGGCAACTCGAGTTTCTGCGCGAGATCGGTTGCGATCGCGCACAAGGTTTCCTGCTCGCGCGTCCCGCGCCGCCGGAGTTGATGCCGCGCGCACTCGAAGTGTGCGAGGCCGGTTGAAGGCCGCAATTTCCTTCTCCCTTTAGCCGACGTATCTGGAGATTTCCGTGAGCACCAGTGACGAGATGCTGCTGCATTCGATGACCGCGCTAGTCAGCGCACATGGCAAGGCCATTTCGCGCTTCGGCGCGAGCGTGGTGGTGATGACGAAGTTCGTCGAGGCGGTGTTGCCGCAACTGTCGGGGGCACAGGTCGAGCGCACGATTCAGGCGTTTCGCGCGCACGTCGGCGAAGCGATGGCCGTGGCCGACGACGTGCTGCTGCCCGGCGAGTACCGCGCCACGCTGATCGAACAGGCTAATGTGCTGCTGTCCCGGCTGGACAGCGACGCCGACGTAGTTCCATTGACGCCCTGAAGCAGGAAGAAGGCAATGCGTAATCTGACGATTCGAAAAGGGCTGCTGCTCGTGCTCTGCACGTTCGCGACGATGCTGATGCTGGGCGCGGCCGTAGGTGTCCTGATGATTGGCCGCGCCGACGACTCGGCGCGTTTCATCCACGAAGTGGCGCGCCAGGATGGGCTCGCGCTCGCCTTGCGCGAGGAGGCGGCGCTGGCGCAAACGGCGTTGGCGCGCGCCTATCAAGCCATGAAAGAGAACGGCGACGCCGCCGCGCGCGAGGCGGCGCAAAAGCAGGCGCTGCAGGACGCGCACGATCTCATCGAGCAGGCCGCGCAACGTGGCGCCGCGCTGGGCGCGAGCGCGCCGTTCGACGCCGAGGCGGCCCAGCAGCGCGACGCATTGCTCGGCGCCGCCCGCGCGCTTGACGATTCGCTGCAGCGCGCTTCCACGGCGCTGGCGGCGGGAGATACCGCGACCTACGCCGCGCTTGCGGCCGGCGATATCGCCAGCGCGAACACGCAGTTCTCCGCGACCGTGGCCGCCTTGCGCGCGAATGCCGATGCGCTCACGCGCGCGACGCTCGAACGCGGCGAGCGCGAGCACGACTGGGTGCTGGCGATGGTCGCCGTGGGGCTGCTGGGCGCGCTGGCGCTCGTCGTCGCGACCCATCTGGCGCTGCGCCGCCTCGTGACCGCGCCGCTTGCCGAGGCAGTCGAAGTGCTGAACCAGATTGCCGCAAACGATCTCGCGGTCCGCATAGAAGGTGGCGGGCGCAACGAAATCGGCCAGTTGCTGGGCGCCATGCGGCGCATGCAACTCGGCCTGAGCCAGACAGTGCACAGCGTGCGGTCGAGCTGCGATGCGATCAATACGGGCGCACGCGAAATTGCCGCGGGCAATCTCGATCTGTCGAGCCGCACCGAACAGCAGTCGGCCTCGCTGGAGCAGACGGCGTCGAGCATGGAGCAGCTCACGTCGAGCGTGCGCCAGAACGCGCAGCACGCGAACGCCGCCAGCGCGCTGGCCACGGGTGCAGCCGAGGTCGCGCAGCGTGGCGGGCGCGTGGTCGAGCAGGTGATCGACACGATGGAGGCCATCAGCCGCAGCTCGGGCAAGATCGCTGACATCACGGGCATCATCGACGGCATTGCGTTCCAGACCAATATTCTCGCGCTCAACGCATCGGTCGAGGCCGCGCGCGCCGGCGAGCAGGGGCGCGGCTTCGCCGTTGTCGCGGGCGAGGTGCGCTCGCTCGCGCAGCGCTCGGCCGCAGCGGCCAAAGAGATCAAGACGCTGATCGACACCTCGGTGCACGACGTGCGCAACGGCCGGTCGCTTGTGGGGGAAGCCGGCGCCACGATGGCCGAAATCGTCGCCTCGGTGGACAAGGTGTCGGGCCTCATGAAGGAGATCGCCTCGGCCACCGTGGAGCAGAGCGCCGGCATCGAGCAGGTCGAGACGGCGGTGAGCCAGATGGACCAGGTGACGCAGCAGAACGCGGCGCTCGTGGAAGAGGCCGCCGCCGCCGCCGAGTCGCTCGAGCAGCAGGCGAGCCAGATGGCCGAGGCCGTGGCGACGTTCCGCCTGAGCGAGGCGGCGCTGGATACGTCGGCTGCGGCGCAGGCAGTCGTGCAGGCGATTTCCGGGGCAAGCGAGCCGCCCGTGCATGCAATGCCTGCGGCCGCGTGAGCTCTGACGCGGCTTGCCAATGCGGGAGCATGGGCAGCCGCAAGGCTAGACGAATGAAGCGACGGTCGATGCCGCCGCTTCACTGATCGCGATTCGCGCCACGGCAATCGGCGGCGCTTCGATGATCTGATTGAACCGGTTCATGAACGCTCGACGATTCGCGCCCGCGTTGTCGTGACGCGTTCCGTAGCGCTCCCGTGCCGGCGGGTTCGATCGCCTCCATGGTCCCGCCGATCAACGCATCGAGCGGCATGACGTGCGGGTCGCCGCTCGTGCGGACTCACTGGGCAACGCGATAGCGCGGCGCTGGCGTGTTGGTCGACAAGTGCGCGGACATGGCGCGGCGTGCCGTTTCGAACGCGTTCCATTGCTCCACGTCGTGCAGCGAAGGAATCGTCACGGTTTCGCCGCGTTCGAAGCCGGTGAGGGCGGCGCTTACCATGTCCGGCGCGGACATGACGATCGCGCTGTCGAGATGCTCGATCGGCAGGCCGCCCGTCTCCCAGAACTCCGTGGCCGTCGCGCCGGGCAGCACGGCCTGCACGCGGATGCCTTTAGCCGCCAGTTCGTGATGCAGCGAATGGCTGAATGCCAACACGAAGGCTTTGGTGCCGCCATACACACCGTTGAGGATTTCGGGCGCGATGCTCACGATCGACGCGATGTTGATGATCGCGCCCTGACCGCGCGCCACGAAGCCCGGCACGGCGGCATACGTGAGCCGCGTGAGCGCGGTGACGTTCAGATCGATCATCCGCGTCATGTGCTCGACGTCGCTCTCCACTAGCGGCGTGTGGGTCCCGATGCCCGCGTTGTTCACGAGCAGGGTGATCCCCCTGTCGTCACGCAGACGCGCTTCGACAGTGGCGAGATCGTCGCGGTCGTTGAGATCGGCGGCGAGCACCTCCACGGCGCGCCGCGTTTCACTGGTGATGCGCTCGGCGAGCGTGGCGAGCCGCTCGCGGTTGCGCGCGACGAGTACGAGGTCGTAGCCGCGGCGCGCGAGCTGCTCTGCGTACACTGCGCCGATGCCGGAAGACGCGCCGGTGACGAGCGCGGTGCCACGGTGAACTTGCTGGGTCATGATTGCACTCCTTGAACTGCGTGGTTGACTGGAACGTCACTGCGACGTCACTGCGTTTTGCTTCGATGTGCTGCCGTGTGGATGCATTCTGGCCTCGATTGACGATGGCGCAAATGACGTATAAGGTCGTCTTTCAGGACATGATGACGGGAGATGGACATGCACCGCATCGGCTACTTGCTGAGCGACGGCTTTCAGGTGATGGCGATCGCCACGCAAAGCGTTTTCGAATGCGCGAACCTCGTGTCGGGTTCGCCGTTCTACGCCATGGAGACCTACTCGGTGGATGGCGGCGAGGTGCGCTCCTCGCTCGGCATGAACGTGGGCACGCTGCCCACGCCCGCTCCCGGGCGCAGCCGCGTGGACACCTGGATCGTGGCGGGCGTGGTGGATCCGCTTGCCGTGGGCGCTTCACCCGCTGCGCTCGCGTTCCTGCGCCGCGCGAGCGGCCGGGCGCGCCGGGTGGCGGGCATCTGCACGGGCGGCTTCGTGCTGGCCGAGGCGGGCCTGCTCGACGGGCGGCGCGCGACCACGCACTGGCTCTTCGCGCGCGACATGCAGCAGCGCTTTCCCGCTGTGCACGTGGAGGACGACCGCATCTTTATCGTCGATGGGCCGATCTGGACGTCGGCGGGCATGACGGCGGGGCTCGATCTCGCGCTTGCCATGGTCGAGCGCGATCTCGGTGCGGAGGTGGCGCGCTCGGTGGCGCACAAGCTCGTGATGCATCAACGCCGCTCGGGCGGTCAGTCGCAGCATTCGGAAATGCTCGCGCTCGCGCCGAAATCCGACCGCATCCAGAATGCGCTCGACTACGCTCGCCGCAATCTGAGCCATGCGCTCACGGTGGAGCAACTCGCCGAAGCGGTGCACCTGAGTCCGCGCCAGTTCAGCCGCGTGTTTACGGCGGAGACAGGGCAATCGCCCGCACGCGCCGTGGAAGGCCTGCGGCTGGAGGCGGCGCGGCTCATGATCGAGCAGAGCACGCATCCGCTCGACGTCATCGCGCGGGAGACGGGTTTTCGGGACCGGCGGCACATGCGCGAGGCGTTCATGCGCGGCTTTGGCGTGCCGCCGCAGGCGGTGCGGCGCGAAGTCCGTGCGGCAGGGTAGGTTGGGGAAAACCGCTGTTGGTGGAGGAACCGGAGGCCAGGCTTTTCCCTGGCCGCTCTTTCATTTGTGGCGGCGTGCCATCCGATTCGCCGCCCGCGCCCCTTTCGGCTTCACAACCGCGTCTTACATAGGCGCGCCGGTCGCATGACGCGGCCCTGATGCGCCGCGGGGCGGTGCATATCGATGTGCCTGCGCATCAATTCAGCGACGGCAGCCCCAAACTCGCCTGCGCGCTTGCCGCGCTACCCTGGCAATCCGGTGAGTACTGCGACGCAGCAAGACGCATTGTGCTCCCCGGCTGGATCGATTCTGACTTTCATTCTCAACTTTTGCGCCGAGATTCAAAACTTACTAAAAGCGCGCGTTTTCTCTGCCGCCAGGTTTCTGCATCCCTACATTCATTCGCGCTTTCGAATGGAAACGATCAAATTCTTTAACTGTGCATTATGACTGCTCCTTCCGCATGCTTGCTTCCAGACAAAGACAGGGATGACGTGAGCACCAGGTGCGATGAGAAGTCATCGAGGCGCTCGCGCAGATTCCGTGAAGCCATCGCGCGTTGATCCGGTTGACCCAGTTCACCCACTTGTTCTGCTGCTCAAAGGAGCCGACTGATGAAGAAATCGTTATTGGCCGTTCTACTCGTGGCGACGGCCGTCGCTGCCGGATGCGGCGGAGGAAACAGCTCCAGCTCCAACCCGGTTTCGTCGGCGACGTCTTCCGCTCCCAAACTGCTCGCGAACATTGCCGTGCCGAGCACGACGAGCCCTGCGTTCAGCTTCGACATCGGCTATGTGGAAGCAGGCAGGTACTATCTGTCCGACCGCAACAGCAAAGCGGTCGATGTCGTCGATACGAAATCGAACGCGCTGATCGCACAGATTCAAGGCGGCTTCACGGGCGCGGGCGCGAGCACCGATGTGTCCGGGCCCGATGGCATCGTGGGCGTGACGGGCGCACACACGCTCTACGTGGGGGACGTCGATAACGTGAAAGTCGTCGACACTTCTGCGATGAAAACGATCAAGACCATTCCCATCAGCACGTCGGGCTCGCGTGTCGATGAGGGCTGCTACGATCCCGACGACCATCTCATCATGTTCGCGAGCCCGGGCGACACGCCGCCGTTCGTCACCTTCATTTCGACCACGACGCAATCGATCGTGATGAAGATGCCTTTCAACGGTTCCTCGGGGCTCGAAGCCTGCGTGTACGATCGGGCCTCGAAGAGTTTCCTGATCAATAACGACGGAACCGCCGCGAACCCGGACGGCGAACTCGACGTCATTACCGCCGCTTCCGTCACGTCCGGCGCGCCGGTGGTGAGCAAGGCGTTTCCGCTTGGCAAGTGCGGTCCGTCGGGCATCGCGCTCGGTCCCAACAGTGACGTGCTGATCGGCTGCGATCCGTCCGCGGGCGACCCGCTCATCACGCTGATCCTCGATCGGAACACGGGCACGCAGCTCGCATCGGTGCCGTTCGGCGGCGTGGACCAGGTCGCTTACGATCCCGCGTCGAACCGCTACTTTCTGCCGGCGCGCCACTATGTCACGAGCGGCACGGCGGCGGCGTCGGGCTTCACGCCGACGATGGGTGTGATCGACGGCACGACGCGCAAGCTGCTCTATACGGTGGCGGTGGGAACGGGCGCGCACTCGGTTGCCATCGACAGCACCCTCGGTGAAGTCTACGTGCCGTTCCAGCCGGGCTCGGCGGCGTTCCCGAATGGCGGCATATCGGTGTTCTCGACGCAGTAGATCGAGCCAGCGCAGTATTATTCGAAGCCAGAAATGCAACCGGCCCGCCATCGCACACCGCGATGGCGGGCCAGCAGAAAACGGCCGGATAGAGGGGGCCGGTCAGCCCCGCCGCTTACTGCGCGGCTTGCCCTGCCTGCGACGAACCGGTGTTCACGCCGCCCACGGCGCTGTTTTGCGCAGCGACGCGAGCTTCCGCAGCCTGAATGTTCGCCGGGTATTCATTGGGATTCGAGCGTGCCGGGTTGAAGCCCGCCTTTTCGACCTGAATCAGGTCCGCACGGACCTGGGCGCGCGTCAGGGGCTGGTTATTCGACTGGGCGAACACAGCCACAGGAGCGGCAAAAGCAGCAGCGATCACAACGGCTTGGACGAGCGATTTCATAACTTTACCTCCGGATTGACTTTCTTCTTGAGCTGCGTACGGGGTTGGTTGCAGCGGTGAAGTCAGTGTAGGAGGGGTAAAGGTCAGGGTAAATACCTAAGAAACGAATTCACTGTTGTGGCCATATGAACAATTCGGGCACAGCCATGGCGAGATGCGCCGGTTTCCTGAACGCGGCAGGCGTCGACGCGCTCAGGCTACACCCGGCACGACGCCGACCATATCGACGAATTCCGTCTTCCCCATGCCGCGCGATTTCGCCCGGTACATGGCGCTGTCCACGGCGCGCATGAGGGTTCGCGCATCGAGCGAGCGGCTGCCGGTGCCCTCGGTGAGCAGGCATACGCCGATGCTGCAGGAAACCGTGACCGGATAGCCGGCAACGGTGTCCATATTTGCGAGGATCGCGTGGATGCCATCGGCAATGGTGAGCGCATCCTGCTTGTCGTAGACGCGCCGCGCCAGCACGACGAACTCGTCGCCGCCGAGACGCGCGAGCGTGTCTCCCCGGCGCATGCGGCGAACCAGTGCCTCGGCGAAGGTGCAAAGCAGCTCGTCGCCGACCGCGTGCCCGAAGGAGTCGTTCACCTCCTTGAAGCCGTCGAGGTCGACGAGCAGCATGGCGCTGCGTTCGCTTTCGCCTGCGCGTGTAAAGAGCGTCCGGCCAATGGCTTGCTCCAGTCGCACGCGGTTGTAGAGTCCCGTGAGCGGATCGGTCGACGCTTGCCGTTCGAGCCGTTTGACGAGCACCGCCAGATAGATCGACGTTGCCGCGATGCTCAATCCCACGCCGAAGGCGGCCGCGACGTTGGCGCGCCACCACGGTTGCCATTGCGCCAGGCCCATCAGGCCGACGAGCGCCACGCCGCAGGAAAGCGCCAGCATGCGCTGGCCATAGCGGCAGCCGGCGCCGACCAGAAACCAGAACGCGACCCACAGGAGCGGCAGCGCGGCGGTGCCGCCCACGGCCAGCGCGGCGGTCACGATGGCCTGATCGGCGATTGTGGTGAGCGTGAGGCGCACGCGCGAGCGCGCCGGCGCGATCGTCAGCGCCACATAGGTGGCGACGCCGAACGCCACATAAGCGGTGACTGCCAGAAGCGTCGCGTAGACGTGAGCGGATCGATAGACCGAGCTGGCAACGAGGTAGGCAAGAAGCACGACAGAGCCGAGCGAGACACGCAGTAGCGCCTGCTCTTTTTCCGGGTCTCTCGGCAATGCGCTAAACAATGCTTTCCCGGGCCAGGAATGCGTATCCGTTTCGCCCATGGCAACCACCCCGCTCGAATTCTGGATTTTGTCGCCCGGTAGTGTACCCCACGGATATGACGTATCAAGGCGCATCAGGATGCGCAACGCCGCCTGCGTGCCGCACTCTATGCCGATTGCATGGACTGGACTCGCGCGGTGCGTTGAGGCGTGCCGGAGAACGCGCGGCAACATTGCGCCGAATGATCGATACTGTCGCGCGCATTGGAAAAAATTCGTCTGTTCGAAACTGGCTCGTCAACCCGGTCAAGGAGGCGTCATGAGCAGGGAAGGTCTGGAAAAGCAGGGCATGTCGTATGAACGGCTCGCGCGCATCGAACGTTTCCTCGACGACAACTACGTCGCCACCGGCACGTTCGCCGGCACCGTGACCCAGGTGTGGCGGCGCGGCGAGCTTGCGCTGAACTCGGTGCTCGGTCTCGCGGACCGCGAGCGGCAGATTCCGATGGCCGAGGATTCGATCTTCCGCATCTACTCGATGACCAAGCCCATCACGTCGGTGGCGATCATGATGCTGGTCGAGGAATGCAAGATCGCGCTCGACGACCCCGTGAGCAAGTACATCCCGGCATGGGAGAAGCTCGGCGTGTACGCGGGCGGCTTCATGGAAAGCTTCCAGACGCGCGCGAGCGCGCGCCCCATGCGCGTGGTCGACCTGTTGCGGCATACCTCCGGGCTCACCTATGGGTTTCATCAGAACACCAACGTCGATGCGGCCTATCGCAAGCTCAAGGTGGGCGAACTGGCGACCGCCGGCACGCTGGACGACATGGTCGACAAGCTGGCCACGTTGCCGCTGGAGTTCTCACCGGGCGACGCATGGAACTATTCGGTGTCCACGGACGTACTCGGCTATCTGGTCGGCAAGATCAGCGGCATGCCGTTCGAGGACTTTCTGAAAGCGCGGATCTTCGAGCCGCTCGGCATGACCGACACGGCGTTCTACGTGCCGCAGGAGAAGGTGTCGCGCTTCTGCGCGTGCTACGCCATCGGCGCGCTCGGCTCGAAGGTGGTCGAGCAAGGCCCGACGCTGCAGGACGATCCCCACACGAGCGCTTACCGCGAGCCGCCTTCGTTCGTCTCCGGCGGTGGCGGCCTCGTCTCCACGGCGGCGGACTACATGCGTTTCGCGCGTATGCTGCTGGGCGGCGGCGAGCTCGATGGCGTCCGGCTGCTCGGCCCGAAGACGGTGGAGCTGATGACCGCCAACCATCTGCCGGGCGGCGCCGACCTGCCGCGTCTCTCGCGCTCGATGTTCAGCGAAGCGAGCTACGAAGGCGTGGGCTTCGGGCTGGGTTTCGCCACGACGATTGCGCCCGCATCGACCCTGATCCCGGGCAACGCGGGCGACTTCTTCTGGGGCGGGGCGGCCAGTACGTTCTTCTGGGTCGATCCGCGCGAAGACATGATCGTGGTGTTCCTCACCCAGCTCCTGCCTTCGACTGCCTGGCCGGTCCGCCGGCAGTTGCGCACGCTCGTCTATAGCGCGATTACCGACAGCGCGGGTTGAAGCTTGCGACGCAAAGTTGCTCGTCTGCGCACAAGCCGCGCCGCGAGATGCCGATACCGCTTCGAGCGGCAGGAACGCGCTGGGGTGAGGTCATTTTTCCGCAGCGATAGCGCGTCCCTGGGCCAGAGACCTTGCGTCCCACTCGTCGCTGGCGATGCTCTGGCATCGAACGTCCCTCAGGCAAGCTGCATTTCAGGTACGTGGTCCGGGACGATCAGCGCGGCGGAGGTCGCCGCGCGGATTTCCTCGACCGACACGCCTTGCGCGCGCTCGCGCAGCACGAGGCCCTCATCCGTCGGCTCGATCACCGCCATATCGGTGATGATCAGGTCGACGCGTCGCGTCGAGGTCAGCGGCAGCGTGCATTCAGGGACGATCTTCGCCTCGCCCCTGGCGCTATGCTGCATGGCGACGATCACCCGCCGGGCGCCGGTCACCAGATCCATGGCGCCGCCCATGCCGGGCACCATCTTGCCGGGCACCTTCCAGTTGGCGAGTTGCCCCGCCTCATCGACCTGCAGCCCGCCGAGCACCGTCACGTCGAGGTGGCCGCCGCGGATCAGGCCGAAGCTCATGGCGCTGTCGATCGACGCCGCACCCGGAACTGCGGTCACAAACCCGCCGCCGGCGTCGGTCAAATGCGGGTCCTCCATGCCCTCGGGCGGACGGGCGCCGAGGCCGATCACGCCGTTTTCGGCCTGGAAGAACACGCCCTTGTCGGCGGGAACGTAGTTCGCCACCAGGCTCGGCAGCCCTATTCCCAGATTGACCAGCATCCCCGGCTCGATCTCGCGCGCGACGCGGCGGGCGATCAGTTCCTTGGCGTCCATGATGTGCCCTCCTAGCCGCGAATGATGAGATGATGGACCAGAACGCCGGGCGTCTTGACTGCATCCGGCGTGATGACGCCCACCGGCACGATGCTCTCGGGCTCGGCGATCACCGTGCGGCCGGCAAGCGCCATGATCGGGTTGAAGTTATGGCCGGTCAGCAAATAGCAGAGATTGCCGACATAGTCGGCCTGCCAGGCCCCGATCAGCGCGTAGTCGGCCGTGATCGGCGGCTCGACGAGCCACGTCTTTCCCTCGACTTCGATTGTCTGCTTACCTTCTGCGGCTTCGGTCCCGAGGCCGGTCGCGGTCAGCACGCCGCCCAGTCCCATGCCGCCGGAGCGGATGCGCTCGACCAGTGTGCCTTGAGGGACGAGTTCGCAATGGATTTCGCCTGCCATCATCTTCGCCTGCGTTTCCGGATTGAGGCCGATATGCGAGGCGACGACGCGGCGGACGGCGCCGGCGGTGATCAGCTTGCCGATTCCCCTGCCGGGGAGCGCCGTGTCATTGGCGATCACCGTGAGATCCCTTGCGCGCCGTGCTACGAGCGCATCGATCAGCCTCTCTGGCGATCCGACGGCCATGAAGCCGCCAATCAACAGGCTCGCGCCGTCGGGGATCAGTTCGGCAGCTGCACCGGCTTTTAGCGCGCCCTTCATGCTGCGGCTCCTTATGAAGCGCCTGCGGCCGCACGGGCGGCGCGGGCGATGACCAGATCTTCGCGGGTGCGAACGATCATGACGGTAGTACGCGAGAACTCCGGGTTTTGTCGATTTCGATCCCCGTCCAGCCGAGGCGCTCGCAGACCCTGCGGCCGATGATGCGGCTATTCTCACCGATGCCACCGCATAAGACCAATGCGTCAATTCCGCCCATGACAGCGGGCATTGCGCCGAGTTCGCGCTGCAAGCGGAAAACGAAATGGTCGATGGCGCGATGGACGGCGGCGACCGCCAGTCAGGTTCCTTGTCGTCAATCGACGGGAGCGATTCGTCCAGATGGGGCAGTCTCCGGTTCGCGCCTGCAATAACGTTTTCCGTTTTACCCTTCGTCTGCAGTGTAAACGCACAACCCTTCTATCGGATCCATGGGCGCTTCCCATGGCTTTGCGGCGATGGCGCGCGTGGCGGCCTCGTAGCCCGCGCGCCTGCGCGCGGCAATGCCGGCGGGGGTGAAGTCGATATCTTTCAGCTGGTCGTCGCCATCGAGCCGCGGCGCCGCGAGCTTGATGAGGCGCATGGTGGTCTCGCAGCCCCAGGCGGCAAGCGCCTCGACATCGGGCGAGTCGCGCTCGGCTTCGGGCACGCGTTTCGCGAGTTCGCGGATCACGTGGCGCAATCGGTGTATCTGCTGCTGGCGTGCGATATGGCTTTCCGTGCGGCTTGCGTACTGAATGTCCTTCTGTCGCTCCGCGATCTGCCAGATGCTCTCCGGCTCGGGGCCGGCCGGATTCCACACCTGCGCCGAAAAGATGATCGAGCTCCTGCGCGGCTTGTCGTCCAGCACGACCTCGACCGGCGTATTGGAATAAATGCCGCCGTCCCAGTACGGGTCACCGTCGATGCGCACGGCCGGGAACGCGGGCGGCAGCGCGCCCGAACTCATGATGTGCTCGACGTTCAGGCGCTGGTCGCGCGTATCGAAATAGCGCATCGCGCCCGTACGGGCGTTCACGGCGCCGACGGTCAGTCGTGGGCGCCCGGCGTTGAGCCGTTCGAAGTCGACCAGCGAAACGAGTGTTTCGCGCAACGGCGCGATCCGGTAGTAAGACGCGCGATCCACGCCGAGGCGCGCGAGCGGCCCGAACCACGAAGCCGGATTGGGCTGGAAGAAGCCCGAAATCCCGCCGCCGATGATCATCAGCTTTGCAAACGTTTTGTCCCACCCGGGCGCGAGACCGGGCCATGAAGCCGCGACGTCGAGCCGGGTTCGGTCAGTGACGCGATGCCAGAATTCCTGCAGACGTTCGAGGCGGCGCTCCGGAGAATTTCCGGCGATCAACGCCGCATTGATCGCACCAATGGACGTGCCGATTACCCAGTCCACCTCGATGCCGGCTTCGTGCATCGCTTCGTAGACGCCGAGCTGATAGGCGCCCAACGCGCCGCCGCCCTGCAAGACGAGCACGACTTGCCCGGGCAATGCCAGGTGTTGCGGCCGCTTCGTTGCCATCGATCGCCTCGCTGATCTTTTCGTCGACGCGCGTTTTGTCTGGAATATGCCTGCGCGTGGCGACTTTATCCGCACTATTGTAGTAGCGTTGAGCGAAGCGAAAACGCTTACCGGACAAGCGGCGCGTGGGCGAGCAAATCCACAGCCCTTTCAACTCGCCGATGCGATATGTCCTTCGAATGTCACGCAGTTTCGGCCAGCGCGCTTCGCGGTGTACAAGGCGGAGTCGGCGAGTCCATAGGCGGTGTCGAAGTCCGTGCCCGCCGGATTGTCGCTCACGCCGAAGCTCGCCGTGATGGGGCGGTTCACCGGGGCAGGGAACGTGTGGCTGGCGATGGTTGCGCGCATGCGCTCGGCTAGTTGCAGCGCCTCGGCGATTTCGAAGCCCGGCAGTACCACCGTGAATTCCTCGCCGCCAACGCGCCCGATAAGGCCCGTTTCGCCGAGGATTCGCCGAAGGCAGTGCACGATGCCGGAAATCACGGCGTCGCCGGCAGGGTGCCCGAAGTCGTCGTTGACCTTCTTGAAGTCGTCGATATCGAGCAGGATCATCACCGCACGATCCGCGCGCAGCGCCTTCGCCGTGCGTTCGATCACGGCGCTCCGGTTGAGCACGCCCGTGAGCGCGTCGTGCGTCGCGCGAAATTGCAGCTGCTGGGTCAGCGCCTGCATCTCGCGCTCGGCGCGATCACTGCGCCGGATGAGGCGCCGGGTCTCGCGCATCAGGCGCTCGTAATGCACGATGAGCTCGGTCAGCGCCTCGTGATATTGCTGCGCGTGCGAGTCAGCATCCGCGGCAATCGCCCGGGCGCGCGCCAGCGCCTCGCTCTCGCTGCGGAACAGTTCAAGAGAATGATCCTTCGATGTGTCCCGCAGGGCAGTCGTTTCCACGCGCGTAGTCCTCAAGGCCTGCTCAGGTCGCAACCGGGCAATCGTTGAACTTGATTGACGTAAAGTCGGCTTGCAGTTCTTCGCCGAATTCGAGGATCGTTTCGTCTTCTGCGTCGCGATACCAGTTCACCTGCACCTGGTTGCCCGCCGAAGCGGCGCGGTCGAGCGCGTCGAACACGTTGAACAGCATCTTCGTGCTCGAGCTGTTGAAGTACGTGAGCGTCACCTCGACCGTGATCGCGGCGTTTTTGCAGGCCTTGAGCCAGCCATTGAGCCGCTCGATGACGGGCGCATAGAACGCGGCGGCGTTCTCGGGATACGACTCGCCTCGCAATGACAGCACGTTTTCGTCGAAGCGGAAGTCGATTTCCGGCGACGTTGCGGTGGCGGCGATAAAAAGGTTTTCCATCTTGTTCGCGTGCCCTGGTCAGATGATGGTCTTGAGGCAAAACAGTGTGGTGTCCGGGTCGCCTTCGCGTGGATGAAACGCGAATTCGAGCGGCGCGCTGGCGTCGCGCGCCATCGTCAGAAATCCCAACCCGGCGCCTTTGCTGTCGGGCGGCGCTTCGGCGCGCAACGACATCTTGTAGGCCTCCTTGATTTCCTCGATCGACATGTTGCGCAGCGGCTCCAGTTTCTCGCGCAATGCGTTCACGGCGCCCGCGGCGACGGGATTCACGCACACCATGAGATGACGCTCGCCCTCGGCCGAAATGCACATCGCGCCTTCGCGGATCGCACCGCCTTGTCCCTGATCTTCGGACAACGCGTCGCACGAGTAGTGCACGATGTTCTGCGAAAGCTCGATGAACGACGAGAAGATGCGTCTGCGTGTCGACGTGCTCAGTCCCGCGACTGCGAGTTGCAGCTTCACGACCTCGCTCATCGCGGCGACGATGCTATGCGAGAAATAGCCCTTGTGATAGAAGAGCAAATTGCGCTTCTGGGCCATTTCGAAGAAGCAGCAGTTTTGATCCAGAATGCCGGACATAGTGTTGGACTACCTCAAACTCGTGCAAAGAAAAGCGTGACATCGTCGCGGCGCGTTTGCGAGCCTTGCCATTCGGCGAATGTCTCGAGCAGGCGTGCGCAGATGAAAGGAGCGGTGTTCTCGCGCTCTGCAAGAATCCTGTCGAGCGCGCGGCGTTTTCCGAATGCGATCTTGCGTGGGCCGCCGATCTGGTCGGTCAGGCCGTCGGTGGAAACGAACAGCAGGCTGCCCTGCGGCAACTCGACAGCGTGCAGCGCCCATGTGTAATCGGCGAGGCTGTCTACGTAGCCCACGCCCATGCGTTCGCCGGCAATGGTGTCGAACTGCGCCGCGTCGGGGCGCAGCACATGGAGCGCGACCCGCGCGCCTGCAAAGTGCAGGACCCGGCTGGCGGCATCGAGCCAGAAGAACGCGGCGTCCAACCCGTCGTTGGACTGCGGCGTGTCGCCCGCGCCGTTGATCTGGCCAAGCAGCCCCTTTACGTTGCGGTTCACGGCCGCAAGCAGTGCCGAAGGGTCGCGCGGACCGATCTGTTCGAGCGCCTGGGAGAGCGAAGCCGAGGCCAGCAGGGTCATGAACGCGCCTGGCACGCCGTGGCCCGTGCAATCGGCCACCGCGCCGAACCAGCCGTCGGCAAATGCAGCGAAGTGATAGAAGTCGCCGCCGACCACGTCGCGCGGTTCCCAGACGAGCGCCGCATCGGGCAGCGTGTTGGAGAGCGTCTCGCGCGAGGCGCGCAGCATGGCTTGCTGGATCACGCTCGCATACTCGATGCTCTGCATGATCTGGCGATTCTTCTCCGCCTGCATTTCCGCCACGATGGAGAGCAGACGCAGGCCGCTGCCCACGCCGGCGAACCGGCCGTCGCGTGTCACGATGAAACCATCCACGAGCGCCTTTTCGCCCACTTCCACCGTCTTGAACGTGAGCGCTTCGATGCCCATCTCCGCATCGACGATCAATGGATCCTTGTCCATGAACGCGATGCAGCTCTTCTTGTCATAGAGTTCGCGATGAAACGGCTTGCTCATTTGCGACATGAAAATATCGCGGTTGATCAGCCCGACGGGACGATCGTTTTCGATCACAGCGAGGCTGCCCATGTCGCGCCGTGAATAGAAGATCTCCATGACAAGGGCGTTTGGATCCGCGGCGTCGACGGCCGGAACTTCCAGAGCCAGTTCTCCGGCGCTGCGCGGACTTGTGGAAAGTCCTGGACGACGAAATTGCGCGAGCGCGGGGTGCATTATCCATTCCGATTAATATGGAGATTAAGCACGCTAATGGCTCTTTATGTCATTTTCGTTACATGGAGAGGAGAAAGACTTCGAGTCGGCTTGTTTAATACAACGTAGCGATCAATGCATCGCGCGCTAACGTTTGCGCGACACTATTGCTTCAGTTGCTGGACATTTTGTCGCGAGCACGTGTTCGCGCGTGCAGAGCCCCTCGCTTGCGCAGACCTTGTTTTTCGAGCGGCCGATCGCGAACGTACGTCCTGCGTGGTCGAAGCGCGTCAGTCTTTTTGGTTGCACGCGCAATGGGGCAGGCTTCGACGTGGTCTGGGAACCGGGCGTGCTACCTGAGGAAAAGGATCGCGCTGCTGCCGCGCGGCGTGCGATGCGCCGCGCGTCTCAACGCAGAAAATAAATGATGCCGGGCCCGGTCTCAACCGGAAAGTTGATGAATCATCCTCAGCAGACTTGCCAGGCGGTCAGGCAGCGACGTGCTCCCCACGCTTGTCTGCAGCCGGCGCATCGGCTGCATCGTCCGCAACGACGACCGGCACGCGCCGCGCGAGCGCGCACATCAGCTCGTAGCCGATCGTGCCCGACGCTTCGGCGACTTCGTCCACGCGCACCTGATCGCCCCACAGCTCGACGCTGGAGCCGATGCCCGCTTCCGGACAGGGCGTGAGATCGACGGTGAGCATATCCATCGATACGCGGCCCACCACGCGCGTGCGCACGCCACCTACGGCGACCGGCGTGCCGGTGCGTGCGTGGCGCGGATAGCCGTCCGCATAGCCGCACGCCACCACGCCGACGCGCATGGGACGGTCGACTGCGAACGTGCGGCCATAGCCGATCGTTTCTTGAGGTGCGAGCGTCTGCACACCGATGATGCGGCTCGTGAGCGTCATGGCCGCGCGCAGGCCGAAGCCTTCCATGTGGCGCGCCACGCCGGTGGGCGATGCGCCATAGAGAATCGTGCCGGGCCGCACCCAGTCGCGATGCGCGCGCGGATGCCAGAGCACGCCCGCCGAATTCGACACCGACTGCTCGCCGGGCAAATCCTGCACGGCTGCGTCGAACGTGTCGAGCTGCCAGTCGACCTGGCCTTCGTCGGCGTTCGCGAAGTGCGTCATGAGGCCGATCGCGCCGATCGAAGGCATGGCGCGCGCGCGCTCCCAGGCGGCGCGATACGCGTGAGGGCGGAAGCCCAGGCGGTTCATGCCCGAGTTCATCTTCAACTGGATATCGATGGGACGCCGCGGATTCGCCGCCGCGAGCAGATCGAGCTGCTCGTCGCAATGCACGGCCACCGTGAGACGGTGCGCGACGGTCAGCTCGACGTCGGCGGGTTCGAAGACGCCTTCGAGCAGCAGCAGCGGTTTGCTCCAGCCCAGCTCGCGCACGCGCACGGCTTCATCGAGATCGAGCAGGGCGATGCCGTCCGCGCCGGCGAGCGCCGGGTAGATCCGCTCTATGCCGTGTCCGTACGCGTTGGCCTTGATGACGGCGAAGGCACGCGATCCGGAGGCGATTTGTTTCGCAAGCTGCAGGTTGTGACGGATGGCATCGGGCTGGATGCGGGCAGTGATGGGGCGCGGCATAGGCATTCCTCTGGGAGAGTCGATGCGGTCTAGTGGTTTGCGCAATCGTATTGATTATTTTCTAGTTATTTTTAATGTATTTTTTCTATATTTTGGTTGAAACGACTGCTCTCAACCCGGAGGCGCGTCGCCGCCGGGCGTGGCGGCAGGCTCTGTCGTCAGAAGGCTTCTAGCGGCGGACGCCCTGAAGGGAGTTGTTCTGGTCTGCTAATGTGCGTTTTCAGCCCGCCATGCGCTTTTATCGATCCGCGCTTGCGTGCTGCTCACTGGCGCGCGCTTCGATCAACTGAACCAGAAGGCGCGCCGGATCGCTCAGCGTGCCCGGCGCGCGATGCACGAGCCCGACGTCGCGGTGAAACGTATGCTGCCCGAGGTCGATCGCCCGCACCGAGGCGGGCCATTGGCGCCACGCCGATGTCTGCGGCACGAGCGCGACGCCCAGGCCGTTCGCGACCAGCCCGACGATGGCTTCGAGCTCGTCGAGCTCGCTCACGTCCTGCACCGTGCAATGCATGCGGCGCAGGAAGCGGTCCACCTGGCGCCCGCCGAACGACGCGCGGTCGTAGCGGATGAACGGCTGGGTCGCCAGCAGATCGGCCCAATCGCGACCTTTCACGCGACGCGGCACGATGAGCCGGAACGGTTCGCGAGCGAGCGTGGTCCAGCGTAAATCGCTTTGCAGTGCGAAGGGTGGACGGATGATGGCCGCCATGTCGATGTCGCCCGCATCCACGAGATTGTGTAGTTCCATCGAAACCCCGGGAATCACGCGCGTGCGGCAGTCGGCGCAACGGCGATGGAATTCCGCCAGCGCGTCGGGCACCAGCGAGCGTTGCACGGAGGCGATCGCGCCGAGCGTCACACGCCCGCTCGCCGCGGGGCCCGCAGCGCTCGAACTGAGGTTCTCATAAAGCCGGATGACCTCCCGCGCCTGGGCGAGGATGTGCTCGCCCATCGCATTCAGGCGGGCGGCGCGCCCCTCGCGGTCGAACAGCGCGAAGCCCAGTTCCGCTTCGAGGCGCTGCATCTGCGCGCTTACGGCGGCCTGAGTCAAACCGATTTTCTGGCCCGCCGCGGCGAAGGTGCCTTCGCTCGCTACGGCAACGAGGGTTCTGAGTTCGCGGATCATTCATCAATAATATTTGTATATCAAGAAATTATATATTGATTTCGTTTTTGCTTTGGCCTGTCTACCATGACAGGATCGCTTTCGGACACAGTGGAGACACGCATGTCGCTTTCGCCATTTCACCTCGCCATTCCCGTGTACGACCTGCCGGCCGCGCGAGACTTTTACGGGCGCGTTTTCGGTCTTGCGGAAGGGCGCTCCAGCGCGCAGTGGGTCGATTTCGACTTCTTCGGCCATCAGCTCGTGATTCACGAGCATCCAAAAACCGCCTCGCAGGAGAACGCTCACACGAATCCCGTGGACGGCCACGACGTGCCCGTGCCGCATTTCGGCGTCGTGCTCGGCTGGAGCGAGTGGGAGGCGCTGGCCGAGCGCCTCAGGGCGTTTGGCGTGCAGTTCGTGATCGAACCGTATGTGCGCTTCAAGGGTCAGGTGGGCGAGCAGGCCACGATGTTCCTGCTCGATCCGTGCGGCAATGCACTCGAATTCAAGGCATTCAAGGACATCGGCCAGCTTTTCGCCAGGTAGGCGCGGATCGCCGCTGTGCGATGAAGACGCTCGCGCGGGCAGGGAGCCGAATGGCGGCGCCGCCACGAAAGTGCGCGGCCTGCCGCGAAGCGATGGCTAGCTTCATCCAGGCTGCACAAGAACGATCAGGAACGCTGACTATCTCCTCGCGCGAAACGCAGCGGCATGCGAACGCTAAGGCTGGTTCCAGCGAAAGCGGTCGCTGCGCAAGGGCGCGCCTTCATCGTCGAGCCTCTCATTGCCAGGCGGGACCGCTTCGAAATACGACTTGCCGTGCTGCGACTCGGTGTGCATCGTCGCGCGCGAGATGCCCAATGGGATGGACGAGGGCGAGGGCGGAGGCCAATGCAACGTGGCAGGCGCCATGCTCTGGGGGGAGGGCAGATCTGCTTTTTCGTTTGCCGGAGTCACGCCCATGGCCCATGCGGCGGGGGCCGAAGCCAGAGCGATTAGCGCGGAGAAAATAGCGGGTTTCATACGCGGTGAGCACATGAATGGGCAACTGGGCCTTTATTTTATGTCGCATTGTGACGTATTTCCAGGGGCCTGCGCCGCCCGTGGCGCGCATCGTGCGACTGGCAAAATATCCGGCGATTGACGACAATTCGCGTGCTAAGCGAGCGCGGATCGCAATTCTTCGTTAATTTTGAGCGAAATTTAGAATGGATTTCAGCAGATTAAACGACTCGAATTCGAAAATCGGCTTGTGGGCGTTTCGCCGCCTGAAGGGCTGCATGAACGCGCGCGCAAACGCGGGCGCATTCCGGCGACGGATGTGCCCGCGCGGCCTCTACGTTGACCTTCACGAAATCGGCCGGGCATCCTGCGTGGGGTTGCCGAGATCGTCAGTCGGCACGTACTGCTTGTCGAAGGCCGCCACGTACAAGGCCCATTCGGGATCGCCGAGATCCACCAGTAGTGCGCCGTCCTGCCAGATGTCGTTGTGGTCGTTCGCATCGTCGCCCGCGCGGTGGATGAACCCGCCCGTGGAACCCTGGTTCATGTGGACGTCGTGCATGCCGCCGCCTTCGCTGAAGAAGCGGCCGAACACGTACACGTCGAGTGCAGATTGTTGCGCGCGCAACAGAAGGCGTTCCAGCGATGCGACGGGTTCCACCTGGCTGGAGCCGTCCATCACGTCGCTGTTGCGCCACGCGCCCGTGTTGGCGAGAAAGTCGCTGCGCTGGAAGTCGATCGCGGGCAGCACGGCGGTGCCGGTGAGATCCGTCGAGCCCTCGGCGGCATTGGCGAGCGTCGGGAGCGCGGCGTGATTGAAGTCGAACACGAGCTTGTACTTGAGCAGGTCGTCGGCATCCGTGGTGCCCACGTTGACGGCGATGTCCCATTGCGCGCCGTCCACCGTTATGCCGAAGTGCAGATGATATTGAACTTCGTGTGGTCGCCGCGTGGACTTCAATTGCGGTGCGGTAGCAATCTTCGCTTTAACGTAGCCGTAAGGTAGGGCCATCGCGCGCTCCTCGCAGTTGGGGTGGGTTCGCCATTGTGGCGCGAGAAGATGGACTTGCGCTTCCAGGGTGCGCAGTCACCCCTTGCTCGTTGCGCTGCGTTTTTTTTGCGCCGCCCGCTCCACGAGATGCTCGACCATGCGTTGGGCCGCGGGCTGCAGCGTGTCGAACGCACGAAAGCAGACGATGAAGCGGCGCCGCGCCCAGGCGTCCGAAAGCGCGATGGTGCGCACATCCATGATGCGCCGGTAGGTCGTGCTCACCTCCTCGGGCACGACGCTGATGCCGAGATTCGCGGCCACCACGCGAAACGCGGCGTCGAAGTTCGACACCACCGCACGGTAGGCCACCGTGCGCCCGCTGCGTGCCGCAGACTGCCGCAGCATCGCATGAACCGCAGTGGAGGGCGCAAGGCCCACATGCTCGTAATCGAGCGTCTCCTCGAACGCGATGGTGCGACGCTTCGCAAGCGGGTGCCCGGGATGCACGGCCAGCACGAGGCGGTCTTCACGCCACGGGCGCGACTGCAGGCCGCCAAGCTCGACCTTGTCCCAGCACACGCCCAGCGAAGCCGCTCCGTCGCGCACACGCTCGACCAGTTCGTGCGACGTGCGCTCCTCCACATTGACGCGAATGTTCTGATAGGCGGGCAGGCGCATGAACACGGCGAGATCGTCGAGCAGCGCCTCGGCGATCGCGGAGGCCGAGGCGCACACGTTCACGCTGCCCGAGAGGCCGCCGCCGAGCGCGGCAATGTCGCTCGCGGCGCGCTCCAGCGTGAAGATCACGCTGCGTGCGTGTTCCAGCAGCGCGGTACCGGCAGCCGTGGGCTGCACGCCGCGGCGCGAGCGCGTGAGCAGCGGCACACCGAACTCGCTCTCGAGCTGGGCGATGCGCTTGCTGATGGCGGAGGGCTCGATATGCTCCTCGCGCGCAGCGCGGCCCATGTTGCCATGTTCACAAACGCTCACCAGCAAGCGCAGGGTCTTGAGATCGATGTCGCGCACGGCGTCTCCTAACGGTGTTTCCGAGATGGAATCATGGGGCTTCCAAAATACCGCTTTATGCATTTCGCGGAATGTCTAAAGTTAGCACATCGCTGGAGACAACAACGGAGACACCTTCATGCCCCCTTTGCCGCAATGGGCCCACGCGCGCGCCGTGATCCGCGAGGTCGGCTTGCGCGACGGCCTGCAAAGCATCGCGACCGTGCTGCCTACGGACCAGAAGATCGAATGGATACGTGCGGCGCACGAAGCCGGGCAGCGCGAGATCGAGGTGGGCTCGTTCGTGCCCGCGCGCCTCTTGCCGCAACTCGCGGACACCGCTGAACTCGTCGCATACGCGAAGACGCTTCCGGACTTGTTCGTCTCGGTGCTCGTGCCGAACCTGAAGGGCGCCGAACGCGCGCTCGAAGCGCAAGCGGACCTCATGCTCGTGCCGCTTTCCGCGAGCGAGGCGCATAGCCTCGCGAACCTGCGCAAGACGCCTGAGGAAGTCGTGGCCGAAGTGGCGCGCATGCGTGCCGCGCGCGACGCGAGCGGCGCGAAGACGCTGATCGAAGGCGGCATCGGGACGGCCTTCGGCTGCACGCTTCAAGGGCGCGTGGAGCCAGCGCAAGTGCTGCGCTGCATGCAGTCGCTGCTCGATGCGGGCGCGGACCGGGTGAGTCTCGCCGACACCGTAGGCTATGCGAACCCCGCCGCCGTGCGTGCGCTTTTTGAAGCCGCCCGCGAGATCGCGGGTGAGCGGCTCTGGTGCGCGCACTTTCACGACACCCGCGGCCTCGCGCTCGCCAATGTCTATGCCGCGCTGGAGGCGGGCCTGACGCGCTTCGACGCCACGCTGGGCGGCATCGGCGGTTGCCCTCATGCGCCGGGCGCGAGCGGCAACGCAGCGAGCGAAGACCTCGCGTTCATGCTCGCCGACATGGACATCGACACCGGCATCGAGATCGAACGCTTGCTGGCGCTGCGCGCGCGCGTAGGGCAGTGGCTGGCGGGTGAAACCCTGCACGGCACGCTTTGGCGCGCCGGCCTGCCTAAGACGTTTCGCTCTGCGTCCCGCTCCACGAATCTGTATACCTGATTAGTTAGAGATCCATATGAACACTGTCAGCCGGCTTCCGCTCGAAGGCGTGCGCGTCGTCGAATTCTCGCACATGGTCATGGGCCCCACCTGCGGGATGATTCTCGCGGACCTGGGCGCCGAAGTCATCAAGATCGAGCCGCCCGGCGGCGACAAGACGCGCAATTTGCCAGGTCTTGGCATCGGCTTTTTCCGCTCGTTCAACCGCAACAAGAAAAGCGTGGTGCTCGACATCAACACCGAGGCCGGGCGCGCGGCGGCCGTCGAGCTGATCGGCGCTTGCGATGTGGTGCTCGAAAACTTCCGCCCTGGCCTCATGGAAAAACTCGGGCTCGACTATGCCACGCTCTCGCCGCGTTATCCGCGGCTCATCTACGTCTCGCACAAAGGCTTTTTGCCTGGCCCGTACGAAAAGCGTCTCGCGCTCGACGAAGTCGTGCAGATGATGGGCGGACTCTCGTACATGACCGGCCCCGCCGGGCGTCCGCTGCGCGCGGGCACGTCCGTCAACGACATCATGGGCGGCATGTTCGGCGCGATCGGCGTGCTGGCGGCGCTGCGCGAGCGCGATGCGACCGGGCGCGGCCAGGAGGTGCAAAGCGCGCTGTTCGAAAACTGCGTTTTCCTGAGCGCACAGCATATGCAGCAGTACGCCATGACGCACGAGGCGCCGCCACCCATGCCTTCGCGCGTTTCGGCATGGAGCGTGTATGACGTGTTCACGCTCGCACAGGGCGAGCAGCTTTTCATCGGCGCGGTGAGCGACAAGCAGTTCATCACGCTATGCGACGTGATTGGCTGCCCGCGGCTCGCCGGCGAACCGCGCTTCGCGAACAACGCGCTGCGCGTGGCGGCGCGGCCCGAACTGCTCGCGCGTCTTGCCGACGTGCTCGCCACGCATCAGGTGGCCGAACTCACGCCGCGCCTCGAGGCGGCCGGCATACCTTACGCGCCGATCGTGCGCCCCGATCAGTTGTTCGACGACCCGCACCTGAAGGCGAGCGGCGGATTGGCGCCCATGCAGACCGACGATGGCGGCATGACCGAAGTCGTGCTGCTGCCGCTCCTGATGGGCGGCCGCCGCCCCGGCGTGCGCCAGCCGCTTGCGCGCGTGGGCGAGCACACCGAAGAGGTGCTGGCGGGCCTGAGGACGCACGCCGCGCCTTGAGCCGGCGCGCGGCACAGAGGTGCCACGTTTCTCGCTTGGCGATTCCCCCGCCGGGTTGACTTGATGGTTGCGCGTGCAATGATCCGCAAGAAGTTCGCACGCGCCGCACGCACACCCTGCTTCCACAAGAAAGACGCCCAGCGAGGCGTCGTCACGGAGACAAACATGCAACGAACCATGGGGGCGGAGAAACCGCTCGACGTCGTCACGGCCATGCCAGCAGGCAATCGCGCCGCGGCGGCGCTTTCCGCGCGCATTGACCGCTTGCCCGCCACGCGGCAACTCTGGATGCTGGTGACGCTGATTTCGCTCGGCGGCTTTTTCGAGGTCTACGATCTCATCTTCACGGGCTACATTGCGCCTGGCATGGCGAGAAGCGGCATGCTGCAAACCACCACGCACGCATTCTTCGGCTTCAACGGCATCGGCGCTTTCGTGGCCGCGACGTTCGCGGGCCTCTTCGTCGGTACGTTCTTTCTCGGCTGGCTGCCTGATCGATTCGGACGACGAAGCGTGTTCACGCTCTCGCTCCTCTGGTATTCGGCGGGATCGGTGGCGATGGCGTTCCAGCACACCTCGCAGGGGCTGATCCTGTGGCGCTTCATCACGGGAATCGGCGTGGGCATCGAAATCGTCACGATCGATAGCTACGTCACCGAAATGGTCCCGCAGCAGATGCGTGGCCGCGCCATGGCCTGGAACCAGGCCATCATGTTTTCGGCCGCGCCGATTTCGGCGCTGCTCTCGTGGTGGCTCGTGCCGCAGGCGCCGCTCGGTCTCGACGGTTGGCGCTGGGTCGTGCTGGCCGGTTCGCTCGGCGCGGCGCTGGTGTGGTTCGTGCGGCGCGCCGTGCCGGAGAGCCCGCGCTGGCTCGTCTCGCACGGCCACACGGAGGCGGCGGAGCGCGTGATCGCGCAGATGGAGCAGCGCGCCGTGCGCGAAAGCGGTGCGGCCTTGCCGGAGCCCGCGCCTACGCCCGCGCTGCCCGTGCACCGGCGCGCCTCGCTCGCGGAGCTCTGGCGGCCGCCGTACCGTGCGCGCCTCATCATGCTGATCGCATTCAACCTGTGCCAGGCCATCGGCTACTACGGTTTTGCCAACTGGGTGCCCACGCTGCTGATCGGGCAGGGCGTGACCGTGACGAAGAGCCTGCTCTATGCTTTCGTGATCGCCATCGCGTTGCCTTGCGGGCCGCTGCTCGCGATGCTCGTGGCCGATCGCATCGAGCGCAAGTGGCTCATCGTCGGCTCGGCGTTCGCGGTTGTGGTGTTCGGGCTACTGTTCGCGCAGGCGCGCGGGGCGGCCGCCCTCATTTCGCTCGGAGTCCTGATCAGTCTCGCGGGGCAGACCATCTCCGTGTGCTATCACGCCTACCAGGCCGAGCTTTTTCCCACCGCGATCCGTTGCAGCGCCAATGGAATCGTGTACTCCGCGAGCCGCGTGGGCGCGATGATGTCGGGATTCGTCATTGCCGCGCTGCTGCGCGACTTCGGCGTGAGCGGCGTGTTTGCGGGCATCACCGTGTGCATGGTCGCGGTGATGGTATCCATTGGCGGGTTCGGTCCGCGCACGAATGGCGTAAGGCTCGAAGAACTGTCGGCGTGAGGTAAGGAAAGCGGCAGGCGTTGCGCGCCGGTCGGTGCGCAACGCCTACGCGGGATTCAAGCCGCCGGGATCACATCGATGCGCAGCGCCGGGCCGCCTGCCGCGATCTCCAGCAGACGGTCCACGTTCGCGTGCGCGCCCGGACGGTTGCGCGCGTCGGCGGTGTGCTCGGCGAACACCGCCAGGCCGTGTTCCGCGGCGTTGGCGTCGAGCGAGCCGAATGCTTCGCGCAGATAGTGGTAGACCGCGAGCGAGCCCTGCTTGCCGGGCTTGTTCTCGATGCTCGCGACCACGGCGCCCTGGCCGTCCACGAGATCGATGCGCTCGATGCCGTCGATGCCCGGCAGCAGGGCGAGATTGTCCTTGAATACGGCGCCCGGTTGAATTGCCTGAATCACTGAAATACTCCGTTGGTTCGATAAATGCCTTTGGCGGAGCCGTATCTTAGCCGATCGGAGTGTGCCGCACGTCGCCCGCCTCACTCGTCTCCCACAGCCGAAAGCGGCGCGGCCACATGCTCGAGCGATTTGCGCTCCGCGTCCACGCCCCAGATCGCGGCGACGAACGCCGCGCCGATCATGAGCGCCGAGCCCACCACATAGCCCGTGAACACCTCGCTGCGCTGGTGGGTGTCGATCAGCCGCCCGAAGAAGGCGGGGCCGATGATGCCGCCCAGCGCAGTCCCGAACGCATAGAACACGGCGATGGCCAGCGCGCGAATCTCCAGCGGAAACGACTCGCTCACGGTCAGATAAGCCGAACTCGCCGCAGCCGAAGCGAAAAAGAAAATCACCATCCACGCGCCGGTTTGCATCCTCACCGTGAGGATGCCCTGCGCGAACAGCCAGCCGCTCGCCGTGAGCAGCATGCCCGAGAGCGCGTAGGTCGCGGCTATCATCGTGCGCCGGCCGATCACGTCGAAGAGGCGTCCCAGCATGATCGGCCCGAGAAAGTTGCCGAGCGCGAACGGCAGCAGGTAGAGGCCGACTTCGCTGCCCGGCACCCCATAGAACTCCGTGAGCACGAGCGCATAGGTAAAGAAGATCGCGTTGTAGAAGAAGGCCTGCGCCGTCATCAGCGAAAGGCCGACCAGCGCGCGCCGCCGGTGCCGCACGAAGAGGGCGTGAAACACGGCGCTCAGCGGCGTATGGCTGCGCGCGTGCAGGCGCAGCGGGGCGCCGGACGGCTCGTCGAGTGTATGGCCGGCAGCGCGAAAGCGCGCCTCGATGTCCTGCACGACGCGTCCGGCTTCGCCGTGCCCGCCGTGCGTGAGGAGCCAGCGCGGGCTTTCCGGAATCCAGCGGCGCATCGGCAGGATGATGAGCGCGAGCACCGCGCCGATGAAAAAGCACACGCGCCAGCCCCAGTCGGCGGGCAGCAGATGCGGGTCGAGCAGCACGAGCGAGCCCGCCGCCCCAACGCCCGCGCCGACCCAGAACGTGCCGTTGATGCAGAGGTCGGTCCAGCCGCGCACGCGAGCGGGCGTGAACTCCTGGATCGTCGAATTGATGGCCGCGTACTCGCCGCCTATGCCAGCGCCGGTGATCAGACGAAAGACCAGGAAACTCGCGAAGCTCCAGGAGAACGCCGTGGCCGCGGTGGCGAGCAGATAGACGGCCAGCGTGATGAAGAAGAGCTTGCGGCGGCCGAGCCGGTCCGTGAGCCAGCCAAAGCCGAGTGCGCCGCACACCGCGCCCGCGATATAGGCGCTGCCCACGAGGCCCACCTGCGCATTGTCCAGATGCAGAACCGGGCTCGTTTTCAACGCGCTCGCCACCGCACCGGCCAGCGTGACTTCGAGGCCGTCGAGGAGCCACGTGACGCCCAACGCCGCGACGATGAGCACATGAAAGCGCCCCCACGGCAGGCGGTCGAGGCGCGCGGGCAGCGTGGTTTCGATGATGACGGGCTTATCGGACGTAGTGGTCGTATCGGGCCTATCGTGCGTATGGTGCGGATTCATCGGGCAGGGCTGGGTTCGGTCGGGATGGCTGTAGCATGGCCCGTTCCCGAATGGCCGCAGAAGAGCGAACCACGTAAGCAGGTGCGAAATACCGGCTCACGCCAAGTCCGAATTCTTATCTGCGGGATCTCCGAACTTGCCAATGCTTTGAAGGCGCGGCCGAATGTGTGCCCGGAACTCGCGCGCTCGATTAGAAACTGCGCCGAACGGTGACTGTCGCGCCAGTGCTGTGCGAATGAAGAATGGCGACTCGCGCAGTGGCGGAAAACACCCATTGGTCCATGGTGAGCGAGAGCCTGCGTTGAGGCTGCGCGCCGATGTTCAACGTGCTGTCGGGCACCTGAAGAATCGAAATTTGCGGCGCTGTGGAAGGGCCGATGTGCAGATAGCCGGAAGACGGCAGCGCGGCCTGCGGCTCACCATACCCGCTGCCGTGTGCGGACTTCGTGAACTCGTAATGGTATTTGTCGTGTGCGATTGGCGCGCTATAAAAATTCTCCAATTGCGCGTAAAACGGCTTTTCCTGATTCTGTTGATATTCCAGTTCGTAACGGTGCAGATACACCTGAGGTTCTGGCAGTGAAGGAACGACCTCCATGGGCATCGGCGCGATATTGGCGAGCGTCATGGTTTCGGGAGCGCTCATGAAGGTGCTCTGAGCGTAAGCGTAACCGCTCAGCATAAGAAAGGCTGCACCGACAATCTTTTCGTTCAGGCACGTCATGAGGAACCCTCCAATGACGAACTCGAAACATCGACCGCTGAATGTTTCGATCGAACAGACCGCCTTCGCTTCACCTGCATCCATGCATTCTAGTACCTGATTTGCTTCCTGCCAGCCGAATATGAGTGCGTGCGGCGCGATCGATGCGAAGTCCACCAGCTGACGGATGGTCTGCAGAATGCGAGGGGGTGCCAAATGCAACGTTCACGCCTTTCGTCGCTTAACATGACAGTCGAAATGACCGGTCAACGGATGTGGACGGCCGGCAACAGCGGAAGAAATTGCGGATGGAGCAGCGCCGGCGATACCGGCGAAGTCAACTCGTTCGGGAAAATCCGCAGTCGGACCGGACCGTGCCGAACAATGCGCCGAGTGACCTTCAGCGCGCGCGCGGGTCGTGCTTCGGCGGTGTTGTTTTTGCGTCGCTTGCGTTTGCGCAAGCGGGCGAGATAGCCGGCGAAACCGTTACGTGACAAGGCGCAAGCGCTCGCGGTTCAGGTGCGCGGCATTTTGCCACCACATTGACGCACGCGCATGGTGTGACAATGCGTCGAAATCTTCAAAATAAGCTAACGAAGGAGTCGTCCGATGCTGTCACCCGTCGCAGGATCCGCTATCGTCGTGCGCCAAAGCAGTCGTGCTCCTCTCGGGGCTACGCAGCCCAGTGCGCGCTGCTCGGGGTGCTCAATGCGCCATCTTTGCATGCCGCAAGGCTTGCCGGCGGAAGAGCTTCCCAAGCTCGAGGCGCTGATCTGCGGCGCGCGCAAGGTGCGCCGCGGGGAAGCGCTCTACCGCTCGGGCGACCGCTTCGACAATCTCTACGCCGTGCGCTCCGGCTCGCTCAAGACGTTCATCGTCAACCGTGACGGCCGCGAGCAGATCACGGGACTGCGTCTCGCGGGCGATGCGCTGGGGCTCGACGGCATTGCCAACGACGTCCATGCGTTCAGCGCGGTCGCGCTCGAAGACAGCTCGATCTGCACGCTGCCCTACGCCGCGCTCAAGACGCTTTGCCGCGAAAGCGGCACGATGCAGGACCGGCTGCATCGGCTCATGGGCGACCAGTTCAATCAGGAAGCTTCGCAGATGATGGTGTTGGGCTCGCTCAGCGCCGAAGAGCGCGTGGCCGCGTTCCTGCTCGACGTCTCGTCGCGCAACTGGCAGCGCGGCTATTCGCAGGCGGAGTTCCGCCTGCGAATGTCGCGCGAAGACATGGGCAGCTATCTCGGCATCACGCTCGAAACGGTCAGCCGGATTCTGTCGCGCTTCCAGAAGCGCGGGTTGATCGATGCGCAGGGCAAGCTGATTCGCATCTGCGATATCGAAGGGCTGCAGACGGTCTGAGCGGGACCGGCGGCGCGACAGCCATCGAACGCCCGATGACTGCCGCTGCCGATTGCTAACGATTTACTTGTCGTCGTCGAGGCCAAGACCCGGCAGACGATGCGTGCCTTCGACCTGCACCGCGTGCAGCAGACGCGGATCGAGGTCGAGCGCGCTCAGGATCGTCGGCGCGACCTGGGTCGTGAACACGTAGTGGTCGTCGGTGCGGCCGGCGTGCTTGAGGCCCGGGAACGACACGACGAGACCCAGATGGCTGTCGTCGGGCGCGTTGCCGCCGTGCTCTTCATCCTTCTTCTTGCTCGACGTATAGATCACACCCGGGTTCGGCTGCACGACGATATCGGGCGTGCGGCCGTTCGAAGGATTGCCGAACCAGTCCGCGAGACGGTCGCCGGTGAGGATGTACGCTTGCGGGCCGTCCGCGCAGATGCCCGGCGCGTTGCAGCCCAGGTTGGCCTTCAGCGTCTTCACGACCGCATCTTTCTGGCTCTGGTCGCGCAGCCAGATCAGGCCGACGTCGTCGGTCTGCACCATGCCGGTGCCAGAAAGGCCCGTGCCGTCGTTCAGGCTGCCCGTCTTCGTATTGTTCTGACCGAAGTTGCCGTTCGGATCCAGATAATTGTTAGCCTCCAGCAGCGCCGTCAGCGTATCGCCGTTCTTCACCAGCTTCGTATGATCGGTCGGCGACTGGCCGTGCTTGGCCGTCACGATGATGAGCGTCGAGGCATAAAGATTGCGCTGCTTCAACTCCGTGACCACGCGCCCGAGCGAGTTGTCGAGGTACGTGATCGCCGCAGCGACCTGCGGGCCCGGCGTGAAGTCGGCGTCGAGGTACCCGCCTTGCTTCGCGACCGTCGCCTTCTGCGCGACGCTGAGCGTCTGGAAGTTCGTGCCGAACAACGTGGGCACGGGCGCGCTCGTCTTGCCCGTCGAATCGAGGCCGTCGATCTGGTTGATCAGCGCCTGCACGTGGAGGTTGTCGAAGACCTCGGTATGCGTGTAGACGTCCGTATAGTCCGAGTTGGTCTTCGGATCGATCGAGTTGATCTCGGTGCGCGCGAGATCGTCCACGCCCTTGCCGGACGGCCCGTTGACCCAGTCATAGCCCCACGCGTGCTTGTCGGCCCACGCCGTGTGCGAGCCGTGCAGATTCTGCTTGATCACTTCGAAGACCGTGTTGGTCTTGATGTAATTGTGCGGGTACACGGGCGTGCAGACGCCGTTGATCTTCGCAAACGGAATGGCTTGCGGATTGAATGCGCCGCCGCCGTCGAGGTGGACCAGCGCGCCGCCGTTCTGCGCGTCGATGCCGGTCGTTTCGTCGAACACGACGTTCCAGCCTTGCGGGCCGGCACATTTCGAATCGAGCGGAGCGTAGAGCGTCCGGTCATATGAGACGTCATAGAAGAGACCCGCGCTCCTGGGCGAGCCGCCCGTCACGAGCGCCGCGAGACCGGGGAACGAATCGGACAGATGGGGCGTGTGCGCGTTCGTGTAGGTGACGCCCGATTTGGCGAGCAATGCGAGGTTGGGGCAGCTGTTGCTGCCGATGCAGCGGGCGACATCCTGCTCGTGCAGGCCGTCGAAGCTGATCAGCAGGACGTGCTTCACGTCCTTCATGTCGCCTGCGTACGCCGTCGACTGTACGCCCGCGAGCGCGAGAGCACTCGCTCCAACGACTGCGCCTATCCGTGACCACCGGGTCGTATTCTCCATGTTTTACCTCGTTTTTGAATTGCGTTGTAGGGAACGTTGCGGGGAATTGCGTGGGAGCTGCGCACAACCTGAGCACTGTGTCGGGCGAAGGCGAATCTCTGATGACGTTGTGCTTTCAACTACCCATCAGTTGTAGTCAGTTGTTACGCGGTCCGCCCGATGACGAGGCGATCATGGTTTTCCCCCGGGTGTAGACTCCACCGGTCGAGCGTTGGCCATTGCTTGTCGTGCGCTCGTTTTTCAGTCCATTCCGGAATTCACGTCATCGAATCGATAGGGAACGTCATGGCAAAGGATGAAATCGTCTGGGGTATCCTGGGCACTTCGAAAATCAACGACAAGGTCGTCGTGCCCATGCACAGCGCACCGAAGTGCCGCGTAAAAGCGATTGCTTCGCGTTCAGCGGAAAAGGCCCGGGAAGCCGCTGCGAAGTATGGTCTCGCGCACGCGTACGGCAGCTACGAAGCGCTGCTGGCAGACCCGGAAATCGACGCGGTCTATATCCCGTTGCCCAATCATCTCCATATGGAATGGACGATCAAGGCCGTCGAAGCGGGCAAGCACGTGTTGTGTGAAAAACCGGTTGGGCTGGACGCGCAACAGGCCGAGCGTCTCATCGCCGCGCGCGACAAGAGCGGCCGGTACGTCCAGGAAGCCTTTATGGTTCGCACGCATCCGCAGTGGCTGAAGGTGCGGGCTTTGATCGAGGAAGGCGCCATAGGCGAGTTGCGGGCCGTGACCGGGGGCTTCACTTACTACAACACCAACGCGCGCGACATTCGCAACCAGAACGAACTGGGCGGCGGCGGCCTCCTGGATATCGGCTGCTATCCGATCACGACCTCGCGCTTCATACTTGGCCGCGAACCGAAGCGGGTGGTCGCGCTGATGGAGCGCGATCCGTCGTTCGAGGTGGACCGGCTCGGCTCCGTGCTGCTGGATTTCGATGGCGTGCAGGCAAGCTTCTTTTACTCGACCCAGGTTTATCCCTATCAGCGGATGCAGTTTCATGGCACCACGGGGCGTATCGAGGTCGAAATTCCATTCAACGCGCCGAACGACCGGCCCACGCGTCTCCTGGTGAGTCAGCAAGGAAATGCGGATCGCTGGCTGGAGCTTCCCGTCTGCGATCAGTACGGTGTGGCCGCAACGGTTTTTGCCGAGGCGATATTGAACGGCAACCCACAGGCGATCCCGCTGGAAGATGCGCGCGCAAACATGCGAGTCATCGATGCCGTGTTCCGCTCGGCTCGAACGGGCGCATGGGAGAGTGTTCCGGCAAGCTGAGCGATTCCAGCGGAGTCCCCCCGCCATACCCGAATTTCCCACCGCCATTTCAACGTGGTTCAGGAGGAAACACAGTGGACAAACCCGACGATCCGATTCTGCATATCCTGCACGAGTACAAATCCGCGGTATTCGCAAAAGACGTCGACGCGTTCGTCGCACTCTACGACCCTGACGTGCTGGTCTTCGACATGTGGGGTGCGTGGACGTATCGCGGCATCGCGTCGTGGCGCGAAATGGTGGCGGGCTGGTTCGGCTCGCTGGGTACGGACCGCGTCGTGGTGGATTTCAGCGAAGCGCAGACGATCGTCGCGCAGAACCTCGCCGTTGTTCACGCCTTCGTGTCATTCAAGGCGGTGGCCGCCGACGGAGAGACATTGCGCTCGATGGACAACCGGCTCACCGTGACGCTCAGGCAGGGCGGCGACGGCTGGCGGATCGTCCACCAGCATTCGTCCTCGCCGATCGATCCCGCTACGACGAAGGCGATTTTCAAGCGCTGATGCGCGAAACAGACATGCCTTGCGCGGGGCTCGGCATTGCCTTCTGTGCAGCAGGACGAAGGCGACCAGTATCGGCTCAAGCCGCCTCGCCGCTGCGCTGCGCGAGCGCGGCGGCGGCCTGGTTTTGCGCGAGGTGGCGCAGCAGCTTCGTCACCATCGCGACGACCGTGAACGCGAGCAGCACGAAAAACACCGCGAGCGGCGTGAGCACGTGCACGGAGACGAAGCCGGCCAGGCCCATCATCGCCGAGGAAACCAGCAGGAGCGCGCAACCGAGGATCGCGCTCGTCAAACCCGCGATATGCGGGAACAGCGAATTGCCCTTGGCCATCAGCGTGGGATACATCGCGCCCGCGCACAGGCCCATGACGAGAACCGGCGTGGCGAGCGTCCACACGCGCAGCCCGACCGTGAGCGCGAGCACCAGCATGACCACCGCCGCGCCCGCCATCACGCGTGCGCCCACGCGCAGCCGCTGCTCCGGCGTCGGCAGGCGGGGGCCGTGCAGCCGGTTCGAGAGGCCGCCAAGGAAATACATGAGGCCGATGCCGAGCGCGAGGTAGCCGAAGAACGTCGGCGGCTTGTGCAGTGTGTTCTGCACCATGAACGGCCCGATGATGTTGAACACGAGCAGGATGCTGTAGCAGAGCCCCTGGGCGAGAAAACAGCTCTGGAACACGGGGCTCGCGAGCACCTTGCCCGCATTCGCGACGAGTGTGCGCGGCTCGAGACGCACGGGTTGCCGCAAGGTCTCGCGAAAGCGCCACAGCAGCGCCCACATCACGAGCGAATAGACCAGCAGGAACACGAGGCAGGCCTGCCACCCGAACCACTCCTGCAGATGCGCGCCGATCACGGGCGCGACGATCGGCGCGAGCCCCCACGTGATCGACATATAGGTGAACGCGTGCATGAGCGCGGTGCCCGCGAACGAGTCGGTGATGATGGCCTTCGCGAGCAGATTGGTAGCGGCAATGCCGAAGCCTTGCAGACAGCGCGCGAGCACGAAGGTCTCCAGATTCGGAGCGGCGAGCGAGAGCAGGCAACCGAGGGTGTACACCACGAGGCCGAAGGCCAGCACGCGCTTGCGTCCCAGGGCATCGGAGATCGGTCCGAAGATGAGCTGGCCGAACGCGTACGCGGCCATATAGACCGATACGCTCGACTGGATCGCCTGCGGCGAGGTCGCGAAGTAGCGCGCCATGGCCGGCAGCGCGGGCACGTAGATGTCGATGGCGAGTTGCCCGGCAGAGGCGAACAGGCAGATCAGGAACAGCAGAAAGCGCGGCGAATTCTGCGCTCGCGCGGCGGTGCCTGAGCGCTCGGGAAGATCTTGGGTCATGACAGCGTGAAAAAGGCGATTCCGGTGCGGCCGGGCGGGCAGGGTCTCGAAACGCGCGCGAAAGGCGGTTCGGATCGCGAACTCAGCAGGGGCGCGGCGGCGTAGTCGCGTATTGTGCCTGTTATCGGTCACTTTCGTGCGACACCCCTTGCGCCGGCAGGGGCGGTCGGGTCGCCCATGCGCCGCCGCGATAAGTCAGGGTGCGCCGCTCGATGTCGATAGCCGGATTCATGGGCCGGGCCGCGCGCGGACGCGGCCAGGATCATATCGGGCTGCGCCCCGATTCGTCCCGCCTGGTCCACTGATGCGCCCTCGGCAGGCCGTCCGCGAGGTTGAGTCGCCAGGCGCGGCGCTTGCTGGGATCCGCCTGTCTCGTTCAGTGGACAGATGCGGAGTGCCGACATGCCAGAGAGAAGGCCGAAGCCGCTCGTGCGCAACCCGGTCAGCGCGGAAGACTACGAGGTCTTCTGCGGCGAGCAGATCGATGGAGCGGGCCGTTTCTACGGGTTGCTGCGCATTCGCCGCAAGACTGATGGACGGCTCATCTATCCATTCGACGGATGCCCGCGCCCTGGTCCATGCGCGAGTGGCGCGCTGGCGCGGCAACAGGCGCTCTCGCTCGCGGACGAGTTGATTCGCGCCGATATCGCGATGCCCGAGGCGTGACGCCGCGCCGGCGCAGTTAGCGCATCGCCTGGGCATTGGTGGGGCGATGTTCGTCTGGCTTTGCGATCGGATTGTGCGCCTTCCGCTTGCGCCAATGCCTGTGCAGGGAGAATTCAATTTCTCCCACGCCTTTTTAAATAGAATTCAATCCTCTTCTTGTCCGATAAGGCGCCGTATTTTGGAACCATTTTTTGGCACCCAGCGCGTACCATTTTCGGCAGTTCCGTTGCGCGAGAAAGAAGATGAGCGAGAAAGGCGATTTGCGTTACTTTGACTATGCCGCGACCACCCCGGCGGACCCGAGGGTGATCGAGGCGATGTTCGGCTGTCTGGGCCTCGAAGGCGACTTCGGCAATCCGGCGTCCAGCTCGCACGGCGCTGGCCAGCGGGCGCGGCGGCTCGTCGAGCAGGCGCGCAAGGACGTCGCGGCGCTCATCGGCGCCGACGCCGGCGACATCGTCTGGACTTCCGGTGCGACCGAGTCGAACAATCTCGCGCTGAAGGGCTATGCGGACCGCGCCACCGAAAAGCGCCACCTCATCACGAGCCAGCTCGAGCACAAGGCCATCCTCGACACGATGACGTGCCTCGAAGCGCGCGGCATGCCGGTCACGCGCCTCGCGCCGAACGCACAAGGCGAAATCACGGCCGAGGCCGTGGCCGCCGCGCTGCGTCCGGACACCGGGCTGGTGTCGCTCATGCTCGTCAACAACGAAGTGGGCACGCTCACGGACATCGCGGCGATCGCGCGCGTGGTGCACGCGGCCGGCGCGCTGCTGCACGTCGATGCGGCGCAGGCGCTCGGCAAGACAGCCATCGACGTGAAAGCGATGGGCATGGATCTCCTCTCGATGTCGGCGCACAAGGTGTATGGACCGAAGGGCATCGGCGCGCTCTATGTGAGCCCCGAGGCGTTCGAGCGCATCGCGCCGCAAATGCACGGCGGCGGCCATGAGCGCGGCCTGCGCTCGGGCACCCTGGCCACGCACCAGATCGTCGGCATGGGCGTGGCGTGCGAGATCGCGCGCAACGAGATGCAGGAAGACAGCGAGCGCATCGCGCGGCTGGGCGAGCGTCTGCTGGAGCAGGTGCTGGCGGTGCCGGGCGTCACGCTCAACGCCGCGCACGCGAAGCGCATTGCGCACACGCTGAGCCTCACGTTCGATCTGCCGGGCTTCTTCCCGTTCCTGCTGACCGGCGACCTCGCGATCTCTTCGACTTCGGCCTGCAACTCGGCCGCGGGCTCGCCTTCGCACGTGCTCACGGCGATCGGGCTCGGCGAGGAGGCGGCGAGCCGCACCGTACGCCTGAGCCTCGGACGCTTCACGACGCAGGAAGACGTCGACTTCGCGGCGGACTGCATGCTTCGCGCCGTGGCGCCGTGCACGCCGGTTGCGGCAGCGCTCTGATCGGCACGCGATGGCCATCCCCGCCCGATGTTCGATTCACTCGCTTTTGGCGGCTGACCGCTTCGCTTAGCCGCCGCCCTGGGCGAGAAAGCGCTGGATCTCGTCGGTGAGCCAGTCGCGCACGGCACGCACCTTCGGGTCGTCGCGGCTGTCCATGCGGTAGACGAGGTCATGACCGCGCTCGGCCTCGAGGCGCAATTGCGGGAACGGCGCCACGAGCCGGCCGGCCGCGATGTCATCTGCCACGATCACGCTGCGCCCCAGCGCCACGCCTTCGCCGCGGATCGCCGCCTCGATGGCGAGGCTGCCGTGGCTGTACGCCGTGCCACGATCGCTGCGCACGCCGCTCAAACCCGCCAGCGCCAGCCATTGCTCCCAGTTCGCGAGCATGCCGCCCTCGTGCAGCAGGGTGCAGCGCGCGAGACTCTCCACCGATGCCATGCCGCCCATCTTCGCCCGATATTCGGGACTGCAGACGGGTGTCACGGTCTCATCGAGAATGCGCTCGGCCAGCACGCGCGGATACCGGCCGCTTCCGTAGCGGATCGCCACGTCCACATCCGAGTCGTTGAGATCGACGTACTTGTCGGTCACGTCCAGATGAACGTCGAGTTCCGGATGGCGCGATTTGAGCCGGTGCAGGCGCGGCGCGAGCCAACGGTTCGCAAAGGACACGCTCGCGTTGATCTTCAGTCGCCTGACGCTGTCGTGCGTTCGCAGGCGCTCGGACTCCTTGGTCAGTTCCGCGAGCGCGCGGTTCACGGCCAGCAGGAATTCGGCGCCCGCTTCGGTCAGGACGATGCGCCGCGTGAGGCGCTGGAACAGCGCCACCCCCAGGTGGCGTTCGAGTGTCTTGATGTGCCGGCTCACCGCGCCGTGCGTGACGTGCAGTTCCTGCGCGGCCAGCGTCATGCTCAAGAGCCGCCCCGTGGCTTCGAAGGCGCGCAGGGTTTGCAGAGGGGGCAGCCGGTCGAACATGGAGCGGAAGGCGTGTGCGACGTGTGAGTTTGACTCACGCATTATATGACGACAAATGGTTTGTCAGCCGCATTGGCGACCTTCAATATGGGCAGCAAGGCGGGACGTAGCGCTACGCCATTGGCGCATTCCCGAAGGTTGGTGTTCTCCGCATTGCATCGTTCCTCATGGATCTTCTGCTTTTCAAACTCGTCGTTACGCCGTTGTTGCTGTTGGCCGCCAGTCTCGCCGCTCGCCGCTGGGGCGAGGCAGTCGGCGGGCTGCTCGTGGGGTTGCCGCTCACATCGGGACCGGTCTCGGTTTTTCTCGCGCTCGAGCACGGGCCGGCATTTGCTGCTCACGCGACATCGGGCTCGCTCGTCGCGACCGCCGCGCAAGCGGCTTTCTGCGTGGCGTACTGCCGGCTCGCCAACCGCGGGTGGACGGTGGCCCTCGCAGGCGCCGGCGCGACGTTCGCCCTCGTGGCCGCTGCGCTCCAGTGGAGCGCGCTGCCTGCAAACGGCCTGTATCTCGTCGCGATTCTCGCTATCGCCCTGGCGCTCCCCCGCATTCCCAACCGGCCCGCCCGCACCGCTCGGCTCGCGCCGCCTTGGTGGGACTTGCCTTCGCGCATGGCGCTCATCGCGGGGCTCGTGGTCGGCGTGACACTCATCGCGCCTTACGTCGGGCCCGAAGCGAGCGGCGTGCTGGCGTCTTTCCCGTTCATGGCGATCATCCTCGCCGTGTTCGCGCACCGCATGATCGGCCATGAAGCGGCGCAGCAACTGATGCGCGGCATGACGACGGGGCTGCTCGGTTTCGCCTCGTTCTTCTTTGTGCTGAGCCTCACGCTCACGCGCTGGCCTCTCGTGGCCGCGTATGGCGGCGCGATCGTCTGCGTGCTGACGATCCAGGCGATTTCCCTCTACCGCATGCGCCTGCCGGCGCCGTGCCTGCGCAGCAAGACGAGGCCCGAAGGCAGCGCGCCGTAGCCGCGCCAAGGCCCCTGCAGCTGTTGCGGCGCAACGCAGCTCGCGGGCGCGCACCGGCGGCACCCCGAAGCTCGCGGCGGATCGCCTACACTACACAACCAGCGGATGCGGCCACTTCCGCACCGCCGGCCCGCCATGGCGCACATCTTCTTCGCAGCCTCGATTCAACGGCACGTCGCGATGCCCGAACGCGAGATCCACGCGTGCACGCTCGGCGAAGCGTTCGATGCCGTTTTCGCCGAGCAGCCTCGTTTGCGCGGCTATATCCTCGACGATCAAGGCGCGTTGCGAAAGCATCTGGCGGTGTTCGTGGACGGCGTGCGCTTGCGCGACCGGGAGCATCTGTCCGATGCGCTCGGCGAGGCGAGCCGCGTCTACGTCGTGCAGGCGCTTTCGGGCGGTTGAGGAGGACTGGTAGATGAGCGATCGATTGCTAGTCGCGACCCGCAAGGGGCTGTTCGTTCTGCAAGCCGATGGCCGGGAGGGCTGGCTGCTCGGCGAACCGCATTTCGTCGGCGAGCCGGTGAGCATGGCGATGCACGATCCGCGCGACGGGACGCTCTATGCCGCGCTCAATCTGGGCCACTTCGGCGTGAAGCTGCATAGACGGCGCGCTGGCATGACGGACTGGGAGGAGTGCGCGGTGCCCGTCTACCCGCCGCAACCCGCCGACGACGTGCAGTCCGCGGTCGCCGACGCATTGGGCCGGCCGCCCGCGCCCTGGTCGCTCCAGCAGATCTGGTCGCTCGAACCCGGCGGCGCGGACGAGCCGGGCGTACTGTGGGCCGGCACGATCCCCGGCGGATTGTTCCGCTCGAAAGACGGCGGCGACGCCTGGACACTCAACCGCGCGCTCTGGGACCGCCCCGAGCGTCGCGAATGGGTAGGAGGCGGCTACGATGCGCCGGGCATCCATTCCGTGATGGTCGATCCGCGCGACAGCCGGCACGTCACGGTTGGCGTATCGTGCGGCGGCGTCTGGCAAACGGACGACGGCGGCGCGACCTGGCGCCTCACCGCCGATGGCATGGAGGCCGACTATATGCCGCCCGAGCGCCGCGGCGAAGCCAATGTGCAGGATCCGCACCGCGTCGTGCAATGCGCGGCCAACCCCGACGTGCTGTGGACGCAGCATCACTGCGCGATCTTCCGCTCGACCGACGGCGCGGCTCACTGGCGGCGCATCGAAGCGCAGCCATCGAGCTTCGGCTTCGCGGTCGCGGTGCATCCGCGCGAGCCGGATACCGCGTGGTTCGTGCCAGCCGTGAAAGATCAGTACCGCATTCCCGTGGATGGCCGGCTCGTCGTCACGCGCACGCGCGACGGCGGGCGCACGTTCGAGCGTTTCTCGAACGGCTTGCCGGCCGCGCCGGCGTACGACCTCGTGTACCGGCACGGGCTCGACATCGACGAGTCCGGCACGCGCCTCGCCATGGGATCGACGACGGGTGGACTGTGGACGTCGGCCGACGGCGGCGAAAGCTGGCGGCTGATCTCCGCGCATTTGCCGCCGGTTTATTGTGTCCGGTTCGGTTGAAGGCTGAAGGCTGAAGGAGCGGAACCGGACGCCGCCTCACGCAGGTGCCATAACCTGCCGCAGAAAGCGCCGCAGGCGTTCGCCCAGGCCGTCGCGGACGTGGGCCACTTTTAGTGCGCCGCCTGAAACATCGTCATGCGCTTCAGGATCCACTCGAGCAGTTCATGCGCGGCCGCGACGAGCGGCCGCCCCGACTTCACGAGCACGCGAGCCTTCGTGCCCAGAAACAGCGGGTGATCGATCGGCACAGTCGTGAGTTCGCCGGCCTCGATCTCGCGCGAGGCGGCGAACGCGCCGATCAACGTCGCGAAGTTTTCAGCGGCCACGAAACGCTTGAGCGCGGTAAGCGAATTTGTGGTGAGCGTGGCGCGAATCTCGATGTTTTCCGCGAACGCCAGCATCGTCGCGAGATGCCCGATGCCGAACGTGCTCGGCATCAACGCGAGCGGCCACGCGCGGAGGTCGTCGAGCGTGGCTGGCGTGCCGCGCCGCGCGAGCGGATGATCACTGCGCACGAGCAGGACAACGGGCTGCGCGCTGCTCGCGCGGTATTCGATGCGCTCATGCGGCGGCGGATTGAACGCCATACCGATATGCGCGCGGCTTTCCACGACTTCGTTGAGCACGTCGTCGACGGGCAGGGTCGTAAGGCCGATTTCGAGCTTCGGATACTGGGCGCAGAACGGCGTGATGACTTCGCTCACCAGCGCATCGACGTAACCCTCGCTCACGGCGAGATCCACGCGGCCTTGCTGGAGCCCGCGCAACGCGTGCAACTGGTCCTCGAACTTTTCCTGCTGCGCGCGATAGCCGCGCCAGAACTCCAGCAGATGCGCCGCGGCTTCGGTGGGCCTCACACCGCGGGCCTGCCGCTCGAACAGTTGCGCGCCGAGTTCGTCCTCCAGCAGCTTGATTTGCCGCGTGATGACGGAAGGCGAGGTGTTCAGGCTGTCCGCGGCGCCGCGGATCGTGCCGTGCGTGAGCACTTCGTGGAAATAACGCAGCCGCTGCTGATTGATTTCGCGCATGGCTCTCGGTTCCGTACAAGGACCGTTGACTGAAAAAGAACGATATGTGAACTTTGTTGCTCTTGCTAGCGTGGAATGCCCTGGTCAGGATGGCGTTGCGCACGACGCCCATCGACAGGAGACAGACATGGCGGCCATTCTTCCCACCGCGCGAAGCCTCGACGCTTCCGCGCTCTATAGCAGGATCAACACGCGTTTGCTGCCGTTTCTGCTGATCTGCTATTTGTTTGCCTACCTCGATCGCGTGAACGTCGGGTTTGCAAAACTGCAGATGCAGACCGATCTCGGGTTCTCCGATGCCGCCTATGGCGTGGGCGCGGGCATTTTCTTCATCGGCTATGTGCTGTTCGAATTGCCGAGCAATCTGCTGCTGCCGAAAATCGGCGCGCGCAAGACCTTCGGGCGCATTCTGGTGCTGTGGGGCATCACGTCGGCGTGCATGCTGTTCGTGCGCAGCGTGAACGCGTTCTACGCCATGCGCTTCCTGCTGGGCGTTTTCGAGGCCGGTTTCGCGCCGGGCATGATCTTCTATCTTTCGCGCTGGTACGGCCCTTCGCGCATGGCGCGCGCCATTGCCATGGTGTTCCTGGCCGGGCCGATCGGCGGCATCGTCGGCGGCCCGGTTTCGGCGGCCATCATGAGTTCGCTGGCGGGCAGGGCGGGCCTCGCGGGCTGGCAATGGATGTTTCTCGTGGAAGGCCTGCCGTGCATCGCGCTCGGCATTGCGACCTTCCTCTATCTGCCCGACCGTCCGGCGGATGCCGCCTGGCTGAGCGACGCCGAAAAGCGCCGGCTCGAAGCCGAAGTCGGTCTGCCCGAGGCGCACGCCACGTCGTTTGGCAGCGTGCTGCGCGATCGCAAGGTGTATGTGCTGGCGCTCGCGTACTTCTGCATCATTGCGTCGATTTACGCCATCAGCTTCTGGCTGCCCGCCATCCTGAAAGCGCAGGGCGTGGGCAATCTCATCACACTCGGCTGGTACACGTCGATTCCGTACGTTGCGGCAGCCGTTGGCATGCTCTATATGGGCCGTCGATCGGACCGGCTCGGCGAGCGGCGCTTGCACTGCGCGGTGCCGGCAGCGGCCGCCGCGCTGCTTTTCGCGATGTGCGCCGCCACGGGCAATCATCTGGCGCCAACGCTCGCGCTGCTCACGCTCGTGACGATGGCGCTGTGGATGGCCTATACGGTCTTCTGGGCGATTCCGCCCGAATACATCAAGGGGCCGGCCGCGGCGGGCGGCATCGCGCTCATCAACACCATTGGGCTTTCGGGCGGCTTCTGGGGGCCCGCGGCGATCGGCTGGATCAAGACGGCGGCGGGCAACCTTCAGCCGGCGCTGCTCGCCATGGCGGGCGTTTCGCTCGTCGCCGCGCTGCTGATTCTCACGGTCGGGCTCTCGAGCGCGAAGCACTGAACGCGCGTGGCGTATTCAACGCATGCCCACGCAATATCATTTGATAAGTCATCCTATATAAATGAGGTAAGGGACATGAAAATTCTCATCGCGGGGTTCCAGCACGAGACCAACACGTTCGCGCCGACGAAAGCAAGCTGGCAGAGTTTCGTCCAGGGCGAGGGCTTCCCGCCGCTCGCGCGCGGCGCGGACGTGCTCTCGCTGCGCGACGTGAACGTGCCCGCCGGAGGCTTCATCAAGGCGGCCGAGGCGGCGGGCCATACGCTGGTGCCGGTCATCTGGGCGGGGGCGAGCGCTTCCGCGCACGTGACCGAAGACGCGTTCGAGCGCATTGCCGGAGAGATCGTCGATGCGGTGCGGCGCGGCGGCTTCGACGCCATCTACCTTGATCTGCACGGCGCTATGGTCGCCGAGCATCTCGACGACGGCGAAGGCGCACTGCTTGCGCGCGTGCGGGCCATCGTGGGCCGCGACATGCCCGTGGTGATCTCGCTGGATCTGCACGCCAACGTGACCGGGCAGATGTTTGCGCATGCCGACGCCATGGTCGCGTATCGCACCTATCCGCACGTGGACATGGCCGAGACGGGCGCGCGCGCCGCGCAGATTCTCATGCGCCTCGTCGAGGCGCCCGGGCGCAGGCTCAAACGTTTCGCGCGCCGCATTCCGTTCCTGATCCCGGTGAACGGCATGTGCACGCTCGTCGAACCGGCGCGCGGCACGTACGAGCGCCTTGCGGCATTGGAGAGCGATGCGGTCGTTTCGCTCTCGTTCGCGCCCGGATTTCCCGCTGCCGATTTCCCCGAGTGCGGCGCGACCGTTTGGGGTTACGGCTTCGACGAAGCCGCCGTGATGGCGGCGGTGGATACGCTGACCTCGGCCATCGTCGCACAGGAACGCGACTGGGAAGTGCGCTTTCTCGACCCCGACGCCGCCGTGCGCGAAGCCATGCGCCTCGCCGCGCATGCCACGCAGCCCGTGGTCATCGCCGACACGCAGGACAACCCGGGTGTGGGCGGCGACTCGAACACCATGGGCCTCGTGCGCGCCTTGCTGCGCCACGGCGCACGCGACGCGGCCGTGGGCCTGATCTGGGACCCGCAGGCCGCCGCGCAGGCGCACGAGGCGGGCGTGGGCGCGACTATCGAGCTCTCGCTCGCGGGCGGCTCGGGGGTGCCCGGCGACGCGCCGCTCGCCGGGCGCTTCGTGGTGGAGCATGTCGCCGATGGGCGGGTGCGCTTCGACGGCCCCATGATGAACGGCATGTGGACCGGGATCGGGCCGGTGGCGTGCCTGCGTATCGACGGCGTGAGGATCGCGGTCAGCTCGGTCAAGATGCAGATCTTCGACCGCAATCTCTATCGTGCGGCGGGGATCGAACCGGAGCGCATGAAGATTCTCGTCAACAAGAGTTCGGTCCACTATCGCGCCGATTTCGATGCAATTGCCTCCGCGCATCTCGTGGCGAAGGCGCCTGGGCCCATGGCCGCCGATCCCGCCGACCTGCCGTGGCGGCGCATCGATCCGGGTCTGCGGCTGCGCCCGAACGGTGCGTCGCTGCGCGATCTGCGCGGGTAGCAGGTAGCCCGGGCCGGGCGGGACTTTCGTATCTCTGTGTATCCACCGCGGCAACGGACAAAGTGGCTTGCAAAAGCGGGGGCCACGGAAACAAGCGGGATACGTGCGGGGGGTCAAATACACCCATGCCAGCCAGCGAAGTCGCAAACGAGACTTCGAGATGACTGGATGCACGTGCCACGCAACCGTGGCCCGACTCAACCGATGCTTAAAGGTGGATACCATGAAACTCTTCAAGTCGCTGATCGTTGCCGCTGCTGTCGTAGTTCCGGTCGTCTCCTTCGCGCAGTCCAGCGAGCCGCTCACGCGTGCTCAGGTTCGCGCCGAACTGGTGCAGCTCGAAAAGGCCGGCTACAACCCGGCGGCCGACTACAACGACTACCCGCAGAACATCCAGGCCGCGCAAGCGCGAGTGGATGCCCAGAACGGCGCGTTGGCGTCGGCGTATGGCGGCGTGGCCAATGCAGCGTCGGCAGCGGGTCCGGCAATGGTTTCGGCTTCACATGACATTCCCGGTCTGGGTTCGATCTACGCGCATCGGTGATCGGTGACTGAGCGCGCGAATTCAACGACGGCCCGCTTCGTGCGGGCCGTTGCACATGCTCACTTGCCTCGTTCCTCTCGCAGCCCTAACCTGTGCCGGACACGACCACCCCGAGACCAGCATGCAAACCACACCCGTCCGGCTATCCCCCGGCGACGATCTGCGCGTCGCCGTCGAAGGCTTGCTGAATCGATACGCATCGCAGGCGGCGTTCGTCATCCAGGGCATCGGCAGCCTGGGTGCCGCCCAATTGCGATTCGCAGGCGCCGAGTCGCCGGCCGAACTGCGCGGCGACCTCGAAATTCTCACGCTGGCGGGCTCGGTGTCGCCCGATGGCGCGCATCTGCACATGGCTGTGTCCGACGCGCAAGGCCGCGTGTTCGGCGGGCATGTCGCGCGCGGCTGCGTGGTTCGTACCACGGTCGAACTGCTGCTGGTGCTGCTCCCCGACCATCGCTTCTCGCGGGCGCCCGACCCGCTGACCGGCTACGCGGAATTGCAGATCCACCAGGCGTAAGGCCGATCCGCTTGCGCGGCACCCCGGCTTCTTTCTCACGCCGTCACAAAACTTAAAAGCGGCTTCGTTACTCTCTGACGTTGCCTTGCCGCGGCTTTCCTCGCGCGCAAGGCTCCCGCTCGGGCCGCTCCTCGAGCCGTTGTTGTGCCTCTATCTGGGACGGAGACTTCGATGACGGTCGAATCCGCGCCGGCGCTTCTGCCTTTGCAAAGCGCGCCGCGCAGACGTTTGAGCCTGCCCGCTGCATTCGCGACGATGCGTGTGCCCGCCGTGCTGCTGGCGTGCGCGGCGGCGGTCTGCACGCTGGGCGCATGCAGCGCGCGCGACAGCGACGCGCGCGTCGCGCTCACCACGAGCGCCGCACGCGAACTCTCGCAAGCGCAGCCGGGCCAATCGCAGCGCCCGCAGTTTGCGAATGCATTCACGCTCGCACCGGATGCGGCCGCAGCGAATCTTCACGACAGTTCATTCAGTAATGCAAACGATACGGGGAAAGACGGCGCCGCTTTGCCTGCAAACGCCGTGCGCTCGCCGGCCAGGTCGCCGGCCGATGCGAGCGCACAAGCGGTGCAAATCGACCCGCTCGTCACACCCGTCATTCACACCGTCGATTGACAACCCGGCCGCGCGGCCTTGGCCGCCTGCCGCCGTCAAGGCGGCATGCCGCGCGTGCCTTTCTCAACCTGAAGATGGAAACCAGAACATGACATCGAGAAGCCGCCGTGACTTTCTCCGTACTGCCGCGATGAGCGCCGGTTCGGCCACCGCCCTGACGATGCTGCCGCAGGGCATCCGCAATGCGCTCGCGATTCCCGCGAACAATCGCACGGGGAGCATCCGCGATGTCGAGCACATCGTCGTCCTCATGCAGGAAAACCGCTCGTTCGACCATTATTTCGGCACGCTGCGCGGCGTGCGCGGCTTCGGCGACACGCGTGCGATCACGCTGCCCAACGGCAAGCCCGTGTGGAATCAGCCGCTCGCGGCCGGGGCGGGCGAAGTGCTGCTGTTCCATCCCACGGCGGCCAACCTCGGCATGCAGTTTCTGCAGGATCTGCCGCACGACTGGACCACGACGCACGCGGCCTGGAACGGCGGCCGCTACGATCAGTGGGTGCCCGCCAAGGGCACGACCACGATGGCCTACCTCACGCGCGAGGACATTCCGTTTCACTACCAGCTCGCCGATGCTTTCACGATTTGCGACGCATACCACTGCTCGACGATGACCGCGACCGACCCGAACCGCTACTACATGTGGACGGGCTGGGTGGGCAACGACGGCAGCGGCGGCGGCCCGGTGATCGACAACGCGGAAGCGGGCTATGGCTGGTCCACGTATCCCGAGGTGCTGCAGAACGCGGGGATCACGTGGAAGATCTATCAGGACGTGGGTGAAGGTCTCGACGCGAAGGGCTCGTGGGGCTGGACGGGCGACAACCCGTACATCGGCAACTACGGCGACAACTCGCTGCTGTACTTCCATCAATACCAGAACGCGCAGCCCGGCAACCCGCTCTACGACCGTGCGCGCACGGGCACGAACGTGCTCGCTGGCGGCGGCTATTTCGATGTGCTGAAGCAGGACGTGGCCAACAATGCGCTGCCGCAGGTCTCGTGGATCGTCGCGCCCGAGGCGTACTCGGAGCACCCGAACTGGCCTGCGAACTACGGCGCGTGGTACGTCGACCAGGTGCTGCAGATCCTCACGTCGAACCCGGACCTGTGGAGCAAGACCGTGCTGCTCGTGAACTACGACGAAAACGACGGCTTCTTCGATCACCTGGCGCCCCCGTTCCCGCCGGCTTCGAGTGCCAATGGCCTCTCGACTGTCGACACCACCAACGAAATTTTCCCGGGCAGCAGCAAGTACGCCGCGGGGCCATACGGCCTCGGGCCGCGCGTGCCGATGCTCGTGGTCTCGCCGTGGTCGCGCGGCGGCTGGGTGTGCTCGGAGACGTTCGATCATACTTCCGTGATCCGCTTCATCGAAAAGCGCTTCGGACTCCATCATGATTTGCGCGAGCCGAACATCACGCCGTGGCGCCGCGCCGTATGCGGCGACCTCACGTCGGCGTTCAACTTCGCCACGCCCAACGCGGCGCTGCCCGGGCTGCCTTCCACGACGGGCTACGCGCCGCCCGACAAGCTCCGTCACCCCGACTACGTGCCGGTGCCGCCCGTCACGGGCAGCGTGCCGAAGCAGGAAGCAGGCGTGCGCAATGCGCGCGCGCTGCCGTACGAGCTCTTCGTTCGCTTCGATGCGAACGGCAACTCGGGCGAGGTCTCCGCGCGCTTCGTCAATTCCGGGCGCGCCGGTGCAGTGTTCCTCGTCTACACGGCGGGCAGCACCGATGCGCCGCGCACCTATACCGTTGAAGCCGGCAAGCATCTGCAGGACAAGCTCCCGATTGGCGCCACCGGTGCTTATGACTTCAGCGTGCACGGCCCCAACGGCTTTCTGCGCCGCTTCGCAGGCACGCTGGTCAAGTCGGGCTGGTTGGGCCGCGACGACACGGCACGGCCCGAAGTCGCGGAGGGCTATGACGTGGCGAACGGCAACCTGCAACTGCGCCTCGAGAACAGGGGCAGCGCGCGCTGCCAGTTCGCGATCGTCAACGCTTACGATCCGCAAACGAAGATCGAGCGCACCGTGCGCGGCGGCGACACGGACCCGCTCTATCTCGACCTGCGCAATGCATACGGTTGGTACGACCTGACGATCACGGTCGATTGCGACGCGACCTTCGTGCGCCGCATTGCGGGTCACGTCGAAACGGGCCGCCCGAGCTATAGCGACCCGGCGCTGGGCGCGTAAGGAAGGGAATGCGGGCTAAGCAGTGAGATGGACCACGGCTTTGCGAGCCTCGCGAGCCGTGGTTTTTTTGCTTGCCGCGCAATGATGAGCGTTGCATCTAGCGCCAACGCGGCGGCGGCGGCCCCCAGCCCGGATGGCGGACGTGTCTCGGGCCGGCGAATCGCGGCGGATGATGCCACGGAGAAAAGCCGTGGCGGCTGTACATGACAGGAGGCGGCCACATGGGCCCGGAATGCACGAAGAATACGGGCGGCGGCGGTGCGTAAAAGGCGCCCGGAATGCCAAAGCCCACGCCCAGGTTGACGTTCACGCGCGCCTGTGCGGTTTGCATGGCACAGAGGACGGCCAGCGCCGGGACGAAAGCAAACTTCACCACACAGGGTTTCATCGTCGTGCCTCTGGACGAGTCAGGCCGGGTCGTGCGCTTCCCGCTGCACCCGGCCGCTTATTTCGTGTGCGCTTGCGCGGGGCGGAAAGCGGCGTCCGCAACCTTCTTTTGCGCGTCGGGCATGTCCGCATAAAGCGCCGAGAAAGCATCGAGCATCGCCTTGCTCCCATCGGCATTCGCCTGGGCGATCTCGTTCCACGACTGCAGGTTCTCCACCGCGGTTTGCGTGTGCGCGTTGTCGTGCCTTTGCTGGATCAGGTCATCGACAGTCTTTGCATTGTTGCGCATGACGTCGGCCACTTTCGCCCACTTCTCTTCTTCGGCGGGAGTAATCTTGAGTTCAGCATGCAGTTCGTTCACGCGGTCGTCGACTGTCTCGGTGTGAGCCTGATGCGCCGAAGCGGCGGGAGCGCTGGCCTGCGCCCAGCACGTTGAAGCGCCAAGCAGGGCTAGCGCTACCAGGACAGGTTTCATGTCAGTCCTCGCGAGATGCGCTCGCCGGCGACAGCCTGCGCTGTCCGGCAAGCAGGAATGAATCGTTTTGATCATAGGCAGCGGCAGCGAACAATTCAATTTCGGCGCCGCGTTTGCAAGAGGGAATGGGGCACGATTCGCACCGGCACCACGCTTCACTCACGAAAAGCATCAACTGGATCTGGCTCGCGGGGAGCCATTCTGGCGATAAAAGGAGGCAACGTGGCGATTCGATTCGCATCTTGCATGGGCTACGCTTTCCGCTCCGTTGCGACTTCGCGGACGCGGTGGGGAAGGCTGGCATGCGCAGCGCTAGCCATGACCACGTTCGCAGGTTATGTGTCGGAAAGTCGCGCTGCTGTGTCGATCATGCGCCCGCCGCGCGAAGCGCGCTCCGACGAGCCGCTGGTGGTGACGATCGTGTACAGCGGCGACGCGCCTGGCGGAACCTCGGTCGATGTGCCCCGCACGTTGAGCATCACGCTCACGAACGGCGAGCAGTTGCCGAGAGCCGTGCTGCTCACGCGTGATTCGGGCGCACCCGAGCATGTAAGGCTCGCGGCCGGCGAATTGAAAGCGGTGAGCTATAGCGCGCCATGGCCCGAGTGGGCGCGCGGCGCGGTGCGTGTGGACGTACCCGGCGTAGACGTTTCGCCTTCGCTGGTCCTGCTCACGCGCAAGCCGCACTCCGCTACGGCGAACGCCGGGTCGCCGGCATCGGCAACCGCTGCAGTGGCCGTTGCTCCCGCATCCAGTCCACTCGCGATTGCGCCGGCCGAAGGGCCGATGGCGGGCAACGAGTCGCTCGCCGCGCAAATGCCGCCTTCGACCGTGAAGCCTTCGAATTCGATCGTGCCGGATCTCGGCACCTTTCTGCTGGGGCGTCTTTCGTTCTACCAGCCGAACTATTTCTCGGACGGCTGGTCCTCGAACGACGCGGACCTCGCAAGATTCCAGATCAGTGTCAAATTCCGCTTCGTGCTGCCCGATGATCCGCGTTCGCGCGGTTTCGTCGACAACCTCTATTTTGCCTACACGCAGACTTCGCTCTGGAATATTCGCGGGTACGACTCGCCGTTCCACGATACGAGCTACAAGCCCGCGCTTTTCTACTATCTCGAAGACACCGGGTGGAGGGCCAAGTGGTTCACCCGGATGGGCATCGAGACAGGCTACGAGCACGAGTCGAATGGGACTGCGGGTGCCGGCTCGCGCGGTGTCGACATTCTGTACGTGCAGCCGATCTGGGATTTCGGCGACATCAATGCCAACCACTTGACCATTGCACCTAAAATCTACGCGTACGAGCACATCCAGGAAACGAATTCGGATATCGCACACTATCGGGGCTATGTCGATCTGTTGATGAAATACGGCAGCCCCGATGGCTGGCAACTCGCGACCACATTGAGAAAGGGCACGAGATCGACCTATGGAAGCGTCGATGTGCAATTCACGTACCCGCTCGCCAAACTGTTCGGAAATGCATGGGGCGGCTACGTGTTTCTCAACTATTTCAACGGCTATGCCGAAGACCTGCTTGAATACAACCAGCATCGATGGGCCGCTCGCATCGGCATTGCCGTTTCGCGGTGAGGGACGGAAGCGTCGGCTCACCACGGCGATTCTTTTCAACGGGTCGCATTGTCGGCTCCAGTTTGACGCTTGTTCTGGGCACTATGCTTGCGCATTCGCCACATGCAGCGCGCGAGTCGACGCCCGGCTTTCGGCCGGATTCCCACGCTGCGGCCGCGCGCACATCGGAGGGAACGACCATGGACGAGCAACGGGCAGAGCGGATCCGGCGGCGCGCGTATCAACTCTGGCAAGAGGGCGGCGCGCAGCAGGGCAAGGCGGATGAATACTGGGGCCGCGCAGAGAGACAGATCGCCGCGGAATACGACGCGGAAGGCGAGACTTCGAATGTCGCTAGCGATCAGGCCGGCAAGCGTCGGCTAGCCGGTGAGCCTTTGCAGGAAGGCAACGCAATGTCAGCCAACGAACTGGCGCACGACAAGCGCCGCGGGTGAGGGAGATGCGGCGCGACGCAAGCTACTGTTGAGCGCGGCGGTCGCGACCGGTTGCATCGGTGTACCGATTGACGATGCTAGCGCCATCCGCTGCGCAGGCGGGTGGCGCGCATTGTCATCGGGAATCAATGATGCGCGAAAAGATCGTTGCGTCCCTGGTGAGACATGATCGCGCCTTGGCTCGTGCGCCCGTACGACGCATTCGACGTGCCGGTGCTTTCCATTCCATAGCCGGAATCGGTCCCGGCTTGAGTGCCGTACTGCTGGGACGTTGCCTGTTGTTGCATCTGCGGCGCCTGATCATTGGGGGCGGTGTTCTGGGCGAAGACCGCGGGAGACAAAGCAAGGCCGAGCGAGAAAATCGCGGAAGCGAAGAGCACTTTCATGATGACACTCCATTTAAACGACATAGATTCGGATTACTAAAAAGTGGGCGCAGGTATTGCAAAACCGCTTGCAGTAAAGCCCACGTTTTTTCACCGCCTATGTCCAAAGAGTACGCCGGCAACCTTAGAAATGGCTTATGTCAAGAGAACAAGGCGTGCGCCGAAGTGTCAACCGTGTATCAAATTGTTATCGGGCGCCATTTAAGCGTCAGTTAAGCAAGGGGCGCTTATAGTCCAGCCTTGGTTTATTTTGCCCCTCAAGCGGCGCAAGGAGCTCTCATGTCCACCAGTACCCGAAGTCTCGTCGAACACGCAGTCAGCAAGGTTCCCGAAGTGACCATCGGCTTCTGGATCATCAAGATTGCCTGCACCACGCTCGGGGAGACAGGCGGGGACTGGGTGTCGATGTCGCTGAATCTCGGCTATCTGATCGGCTCGCTTATTTTCCTTGCGGGCTTTGTCGTGCTGGTCTCGGCGCAAATCCGCGCACAACGCTTCTATTCGTGGCTTTACTGGGCGACGATCGTGGCCACGACCACGCTCGGTACGACGCTCGCCGATTTCTTCGACCGCTCGCTCGGCGTCGGCTATCCAGGTGGCGTGTCGATCATCCTGCTCCTGCTCGTCGCCAGCCTCGGGATCTGGTACCGCGTGGAGGGCTCGGTTTCGATCGAGAGCGTCGCGACTGCACGCGTAGAGTGGTTCTACTGGATCACGATCCTGTTTTCGCAAACGCTCGGCACCGCGCTCGGCGACTGGGTGGCGGGCGACGACCGTGGCGGTCTCGGTCTCGGCTATGAAGTCGGCGCCGCTATCTTCGGCGCGGGTCTCGTCGTCGTGGGTCTGCTCTGGTTGTGGCCGCGCGTCTCGCGCACGGCGCTCTTCTGGTTCGCGTTCGTGCTCACGCGTCCGCTCGGCGCCACGCTGGGCGACTTCCTCGACAAACCCATAGCGGACGGCGGCCTGCATTTCAGCCGGTTTTATGCGTCCGCGCTTTTGCTGATCTTCGTCGTCGGCTGCATCGTGGTGCTGCCTCAGCGCGCCGCGCGCCGGGTGCCGTCGGCGTAGTCGGGGCGCCTCGACCGTCACGGCATCGCGCAGGTGAAGCTGGTCGCCAGATTCAGATTGCCCTTGCCGAGATAGCGCGGGAACGCCGGATAGCGGCACAGCGGGCGAGTGCGGCCGTTGGTGGCTTGTGCGATGTCCGTCGCGAACAGCGTTTCCGGCGCATTGCCGTGCGAGACCCAGTCGTCGAGCGCGCCGAGCAGATCCACCGAGGGAATGAACACGCCGTTGCCGTGCTGGTAACCGGGCACCATGTAAAGCCGCATGAAGCTGTCCACGCGTTCCTCACCGTAGCGGCCGACGAGCGCCTGGTAGTACGCGATCGTCTGGTTCGGGCTGATGACCTCGTCGGCGAGTCCCTGCAACGTGATGAGCTTGCCGCCTCGCGCGATGTAGCGCGAGACGTCGGGATTCATCGCGCCGATCGTCGCCGATAGCGTGAAGAGCCGCTCGCGATAGCGGCCAGGATGCGTCACGTCGAAGTTCGTCGAATCGAAGTTCGGGTCGTGCGTGATGAAGTATTTGAGGTAGGCGTCGCCCTGCGCGTACAGGTACCCGTTTGGCGCGAAGGCGGGCTGCGTTTGCCGCTGCGGCGAGTGCGCGAGCCCCAGCGTGCTCGTCAAGCGCGTTCCCTCGAAGACGTTGTAGCCGCGGTAGCTATCCACGTTCCACGCGAGGGCGTAGGGCAGCCGCAGGCCGTCACGAAGGGTTTCCAGCGTCGCGACCTGCGGCGGCGTGAGGCAGTCGTCGCCGACGTGCCGGCGATCCGCCTGGTCCTCGTTCTGGCAGCGCAGCGAATCGATGATCTCCGGTTCTTTCGCGCGACACGCCTCGACGTCGCTGATGATCGCGTCGGCGGCGCCGTCGAGCGTGTCGCACACCTGCATCACGCGCTCGTACACGCGCTCCAGCAATTGCGGCGAAAGATACCCGCCGGGCGTGCGGTATTCGTGTCTGCCCACCACGACGCCCGTCAGGCGCACGCCCGAAAAATTCAGTGCCGGCGAATTCGCGATCACGCCGTCGTAGTCGTCGGGGTAGCGCTGGATCACCGTGTAGCCTTCGCGGCCGCCCGTCGAGCCGCCCCCGAAATAGACGTGTTCCGGCGCCTGCCCGTAGCCGCGCTCGATCAATGCGAGCGCGACGTCGTGCGCTTTCTTCAGATGCGCGAAGCCGAAGTTCGTCACGGCTTCCTCAAGCAGTCCGAAGTTTGCCTCCGACGACGTGCCGTTGTGGCCCGAGTCGTCGCCGAAGGTCGCGTAACCCCGCGCGAGCGGCGCGCGTTCGGGCGAGAAGGGCATCGGGCCGGTTCCCGTCACGACGACACCGCTGTAGCCGCCGCCGCCGAATTGCAGTGCGCGGTGGTTCCACTGGCTCGGCAAGTTCACTTCGAAGCGGATGTCCGGGGTGCCTGCGCTCTGTGCGCGAATCACGCCGGTCAAGCGGCAGAAGTCGCCGTTGAGATTGCCTGTCGCCGTGGCGGGGATCATGGCCGCGCTCATCACGAGCGCGCCGTTGGTCGGCAAGCCGATGCTGGCGGGCGGCAGCACGGCGCCAGCAAGATCGGTGCAGTGCAGCGGCAGGGAAGGCGTGCGCTGGGCGATTGCGCGGGTGCTGGCGGCGAGCGTCAACGCGACGACAACGATCGCCCGGACGCCCGCGAATGAGAAAGGCGGGGCGCAATGGCCGGCAATGCGCCACGCCAGGCGTTGCGGGGCGCTGCCCGTGCGCGTACCAGCGAATCTCACAGATATCGTTCCATACGCTCTCGTCTGCCTCGGTTAGCTGCCTGCCGCCGCGCGTTCGATCGTGGCGATATCGATCTTGCGCATCGTCATCATCGCTTGCATCGCACGTTTGCCGGCTTCGCGATCCGCGCCGCTGACGAATTCGAGCAGGCGCTTCGGCGTGATCTGCCACGAAAAGCCCCAACGGTCCTTGCACCAACCGCATTCCGATTCCTCGCCGCCGTTGCCGACGATCGCGTTCCAGTAGCGGTCGGTTTGCTCCTGATCGTCGGTCTTGACCATGAAACTCACTGCCTGGCTCGGCTTGAAGTCGGGTCCGCCGTTCAGGCCCACGAAGCGCTGGCCGAGCAGCGTGAATTCCACCAGCAGTTCGGCCCCTTGTCCGATGCCCGGTATCGGGGACGCATGTTTCGCGTCGACGTGGCTGTCGGGAAATGTCGCGGCGTAGAACTCCGCGGCCTCAAGCGCTCTGCCTTCATCGAACCACACACAAGTCACTAGCTCTGGCATGACGATCTCCTTACAGAAAGCTGGCCGCCGTCGGCCCCTCCTTGCTGCATATTCTGACAAAGTCACGATGGATCCGGTGCTCGAGTGGTGCATCGCTCACGGAACCTGTTCACGCCCCGGTTATGCCGGGCATTGTTGCACGCGCGCAGAATATGCCCGCCTCATCAACGCGACGCGTTTCTGTACGAAGGCGCACGGAACGCATGGGCTTTTCGCTTCAGTCTGGTGAATCTGCGTTGACTGCAAGCGCGCTCGTCGAAGACCGGCGAGCCGGGCGAGGGACTGCGATGATCGCGTTGAATCACGAATTGCCGGATGACGCGATCAAGCCCATGAGCGCGGTCAGCGCGCAGGCTTTGGCACGGTCGATGGACGAAACCGGCGTGGCCGTGCTGGGCGATGTCTTGCCGCAAGCCCTTCTCGCGAGGCTCCGCAACTCGATAGCGGAGCTGATCGAGCAGCAGGGCGCCCGATATTTCGGCTTCTACGGCGCTCAATGGATGGCCAGTAGCTGTCTCGCCGAGCTTTACCATGATCCGGGCCTGCTCGCGCTATTGCGCCAGTTGTACGAGCGCAAGATGGGCGCGCCGCCACCCAGTGACCGGATCCTGCCGGTGATGCGCGTGCTGACGGGAACGCAGGGAATCCGGCACTCGAATAATTTCCACTACGATTCTTACGTGGTGTCGATACTGCTTCCTGTGCAGATTCCACATGGGCTGCACGAACCGGAGGGAAGCCTGGTCATGTTTCCCAACCTGCGCGAGGTGCGGCGCTCGGCGATCGTCAATATCGTCGAGAAGGTCGTCGTCGAAAAGCTGCTCGGGCCCGTATGGCGTTTGCCGCTCGTCCAGCGGTGGCTTTCGGCCAGGGTCGTATCTTTGACTCCGGGTGATCTGTACTTCTTCTGGGGCATGCGCTCGCTTCACGCGAATCAGGCCTGTGCGCCTTCCAGCGTGCGCTGCACGGTCCTGCTGCACTTTGGCGATCCGCACGAGAACAGCGTGTTCAAGGGCCTGAGCCAGCGGCTGCATTCGATGCGGCTGCGGCGCATGGCGCGCGATTGACTGAGCAGCAATATTTCATTGCGGACTTCCCACATTCTGGGCCCATCCTCCAATTTCGCGCTGCGAGCCGATCGATCTGCTTTTGCGTCGACACGCGGCTAAAGATTCATCAGCCGGCTGCCGATAGCCTCTGATGAGCAGATGGACACAAATTCAAACACGCGGCGCACCGGCCGTACCGGGGGGTTACCGCGCGCGCCTGCGTGCGCGGTGAAAAAAGCAATGCAAAGCCAGTGGCATATCCATGCGCGCAGCCCACGCCTGTGCGCGATTTTCGCTCTCCCTTCGTGTGCCTTCCTTGCGCCCTCGTTCACGCCGGCCGGCGCAATCGCCTTCGCGCGCAGATCCGCGGACAAGGCCGGAACAAAATCGAAGCAAAGTGCACGGAGAGAGGCCTCGAATGAAAGTTCACGCTAGTGCGCTCACGCTGCTGCGCTGGCTGGCGCAACGCGAGAGCGCGTCGGTCAGCGAGATGACGGCGTCGGGGCTGATGAGTTCTCGCGAAGCGTCGGATGTCGTTCGCTACGCCCTGCGCAACGGCGCCGCCGAGCGGATCGGCACCGGCACAGGGGCGCGAGGATCCGCGCGCTACCGCTCGACCGGCGTGCCTCTGCCGGAGCCCCGGTCGACCACCGTCGTGGCGTCGTTCGACGGTTTGCTGAGAGCATGGGGAATTGCCCAGCAGCCCCCCGAGCTTCCTGCGGTGCGTACGCGGGTGTACCAGATCGATGACGGTGGCCAGGAAAGCTCAGATGCAGGTCTCCGGCGCCGCGGCGATAGCTGAAGAGATCCGCCATTTCTGGTGGCGGCGATCTCGATACAAAAGATCAGACAACAGACGATAAACATGAAAATCCGACTGTGTGAATGCCGGGCAACGCGTTTCTTGCTGTTCGCAGCAATGGCAGGCGTTGCTTCATTTGCAATCTGCGAGTCCTCTGCGCAAGCTGCACTGGGCGACAAACTCTATTCGATGCAAATCGAAGCATCGAGTCTGCGTGGGCATATGGCCTCGACGTCGTCGACCTCCGCCTACACCACGCAGGTGATCACGCTGGAAACGGGCACGACGGTGCGCGAATACGCGAACGCCGCGGGGCAGGTGTTTGCCGTCTCATGGAAGGGACCGCGCCCGCCGGATCTGTCGCAACTCCTCGGCGTTCACTTTTCCGAATTCAGGGCTTCGCTGCAGACGCCTGTCCATGGCGACCTGCACCGACACGTTCAGGTCCAGACGTCGCAAATGATGTATGTAGGCGGCGGCCGGATGAACAACATGCACGGCACGGCGTGGTTGCCTGCGGCGATTCCCGCGGGCGTCTCGCCGGAGGATCTGCAATGAGTTCGATGCGCAACACACTTTGGGCGATGGCGCTCTGTCTCCTGCTGGCCGCATGCGGTGGTGGCGGTGGCAGCAGCAACGGTGGTCAGACTGCGCAATCGAGCACGCCGGGTTCGTCGGGCAGCGGCAATGTATTGGCGATTCACGTGGATACTTCGCTGGCGCCGACAGGTGCGGGCTATGCACCGAATGTACCGGTGACGACGGTAACGGTGTGCGTGCACGGCACCAATCAATGCGTGACGGTGGATGACGTGCTGGTGGATACCGGCTCGGTCGGGCTGCGTCTTGCGGCCTCGGCGCTCGGCAGCTTGACGACCTCGCTTCCCACGCAAACCGATAGCAGTGGCAATGCCATTGGCGAGTGCTATGCGTTCGCGGATGGACGGTATTTCTGGGGGCCGGTGGTGAGCGCCGACATCAAGCTGGCCGGCGAGGTCGCTTCCGACGTGCCGATGCAGATCGACGGCGCGACGTCGGGCTTTCCTTCGACGCCGAGCGGTTGCGCAACGGGTTACACGCTCGCGGACGCGCCTTCGCTCATTGGTGCGAATGGCATTCTGGGCGTTGGCAGTCTGGTGCAGGATTGTCCCGGCTGCACGACCAACGCGACGAACGACATTTACTTTTCGTGCAACACGTCCACTGGAATCTGCCATTCGACGACGCAAAGCGCAGCGAACCAGGTCCAGAATCCCGTGGCGGCGTTTGCAGTGGACAACAATGGCGTGATCGTGAAGTTGCCCGCCATTTCGGCGACGGGACAGGCTTCCGTCGACGGTTCCCTTGTCTTCGGGATCGGCACGCAATCGGACAACACGTTTGCCGCTACGTCGGTGCTCGGCTATGACCCGGCTCTTACCTTTACGACCCAGTACAGCGGGAAGAGCATGACCGAGTCATACATCGATAGTGGATCCAACGGCCTGTTCTTCGTGGACAGCAGCATTGTCCCTTGCTCTGGCACGGCGGGATGGTACTGCCCGGCGGCCACGCTGGCGTTGTCGGCGACGTCCACCGGCAACGCCGGACCCGCGACGCCTGCGAACATGTCCTTCATGGTCGCCAACGAAAACAACCTTGCGCGGACACGGGCCTCCGCTTTCGACAACCTCGCCGCGACAGGCTTGAACAATACATTCGACTGGGGGTTGCCGTTCTTCTTCGGGCGTAATGTGTACTTCGCGATCGCCGGGAGAACGGCGCCTGGCGGCACGGCGCCTTACGTGGCGTTCTAAGGAGTGCTTGAGAGTCGGCATTGCTCTCGCGGAGAATGGCGATCACGCCGTTGAGCGTGATCGCCCCTGTGTTTCAAGCGGCGAGGCGGCGCGGCGCCGCCAATGCGCCGATACCGCGCAAACTTCTAGTTCATACCCGGGTTTGCATTCACGGCGCAGTCACGAAGCAGCCAGGCAATGCGACGCTTGTGTGCGCCATGGGCACGATTAGCGCAACGATTCCAAACGTGCGGGTGCGCGCATGCTGGTATTAATCGGTACCGCGAGACGGCGCGTGATGCCGGGCAAGAAACCGGTCGAACTGGCTGGCAAACGCTTTGCTGTCGCGTGCGCTGAACGCGGACGGGCCACCGGTCTCGATGCCGGCATTGCGCAGTTGATCCATCACGTCGCGCATTGTCAGGCGCTCCTGAATATTTTCGCGCGTGAACCAGTTGCCGCGCGGGTCGAGCGCGTATGCGCCCTTGTCGAGCACAGCGGCCGCGAGGGGGATGTCGGCGGTAATCACCAGGTCGCCGGGCTGGACCAGTTCGACGATGCGGGCGTCGGCCGCATCGAATCCCGCCGGCACCTGAATCGATTTGATAAAGGGCGATGGCGGGGTGCGCAGATATTGGTTCGCAACGAGCGTCACCTGGACCTCGGCGCGCCGCGCGGCCCGAAAGAGCATGTCCTTGATGACGGCGGGGCAGGCGTCGGCGTCGACCAGCACTTGCATGAAGGCTTTTCCGTGACATTAAAAGCGCGATCATATCGCAACGTCTGCAACGGCCTCGCCGTCACCCGGAAGGCATAAACTGCGGCAACCCGGGCGCTCGCTGATTCACCGTGTTTTCCTTGCGTTTGCCTGCATTCCTGCCAACAATGACTACGCAGTGGAACGGCGTCGCCGGGGCCGTCGTACAGGCGGGAACGGATTGCGGTGCTGCGCCGTGTGACCAGAGCCCGCAAACCACTGGATGACCCGTCAACCTGATAGTGCAGAGACGGAGCGCATATGAGCGACGCTACCCACGGGTTCGATGCTGCCGGCGAGCGCAAGTCCACGAGCGGATTGGGGCTGGGCGCGCTCGTCGCACTGGTGGTCGGCTCGATGATCGGCGGCGGGATATTTTCCTTGCCCCAGAATATGGCCGCCTCCGCCGGTGCGGGAGCCGTGCTGATTGGCTGGATCATTACGGCGTTTGGAATGCTCGCGCTCGCGCTGGTATTTCAGACCCTCGCAAACCGCAAGCCGGATCTCGATGGCGGTGTCTATGCGTACGCCAAAGCCGGATTCGGCAATTACATGGGATTTGCCTCAGCGTGGGGTTACTGGATCTGCGCGTGGCTCGGCAATGTCGGGTACTACGTGCTGCTCTTCAGCACGCTGGGATATTTTTTTCCCATATTCGGCGAGGGCAATACGCTGCCCGCCATCGCGTGCGCTTCCGTCCTGTTGTGGAGCGTGCATTTTCTGGTGCTGCGCGGCATTAAAGAGGCGAGTTTCATCAATCAGTTCACGACGGTTGCGAAGATCGTTCCGCTCCTGCTTTTCATTTTGATTTGCCTGCTAGCGTTTCGCGTGGAGATATTCTCGGCTGACTTCTGGGCGCGCGGCAATCCCGCTCTCGGCGGCGTGATGGACCAGGTCCGCAACATGATGCTCGTAACCGTGTGGGTGTTCGTGGGCATAGAGGGCGCCACCGTATTCTCGGCCCGCGCGGCCGAGCGCAAGAACGTCGGCAAGGCGACCGTGATCGGCTTTTTCACCGTCCTGCTGGTGCTGGTGCTCGTCAACGTGCTGTCGCTCGGCATCATGACGCAGCGCCAGCTCGCCGCGCTGAAGAACCCATCGATGGCAGGCGTGCTCCAGCATGTCATCGGGCATTGGGGCGTGGTGCTGGTGAGCGTAGGCCTGGCCATTTCGCTTGCCGGCGCGCTGCTGTCATGGGTCATGCTGTGTGCGGAGATTCTTTTCTCGGCTGCGCGGGACCGCATGATGCCGGCGTTCTTGCGCAAGGAAAACGCGCACCAGGTTCCCGCGAACGCGCTATGGCTGACGAACGTCATGGTGCAGGGATTTCTGCTTATCACGCTCTTTTCAAAAGGCACCTATCTCTCGCTGATCTATCTCGCCACGTCGATGATTCTCGTGCCTTATTTCTGGTCGGCGACCTACGCGTTACTGCTGGCAATCCGGGGCGAAACCTATGAACGTTCGGCGCGCGAGCGGCGCAGGGACGCGATCATCGCAGCGATCTCCGTGCTTTATGCGGCCTGGCTGCTCTATGCGGGCGGTGTCAAGTATCTGCTGCTTTCCTCGCTGCTCTATGCGCCGAGCGTCGTCCTGTTCGCCAAGGCGAGGCGAGAGGCCGGTCAACCGGTGTTCAGCCGGATCGAGAAAGGCGCTTTCGCGGCGGTCCTCGTGGCGGCAGTCGCGGCCGGTTATGGTCTGTATCGTGGGCTGCTGACGCTTTGACGTCGAACGGGTGCACGATCTCGGGCAACCGCGCCCCTCGCGTGGGGCCTTGAAGCGACACAGTGGCGGACCCGCCGAGCCTGGCGCCATGTGACTGTGTGCGCGCAAGACGGCGGCGTTTTGACGATCGAGGCTATGCTGGAGCATCGCGCGCCCTGCGCTCGACTCGTTCCAGCTGTGTATCGTCAAACCGGTCGACAAAGACCCAAGGAGCCAACATGAGCAGAAACGGTGCGAACGGAGTCTTCGGCGCAGTGTTGTGCGTGGCCATCGCGAGTTGCGCCGTCGAAGCGAGCGCGCAGACAGGCGCAAACGCGGCCGATGTGAGCGTGCAACGGGTAGCGGCGTCGACGCCCGGAACCCGGCCGGATACATCGATCGTTCGTGACGTTCGCCGTGCCCTCGGGCGGGTACCGGAGCTCGATCATTCAGAGATTCACATCAGGGTGAGCCATGGCGTCGTCACGCTGACGGGGTCGGTGCCGGAGAGCTGGCAGATTTCGCGCGCCGGCAACGCGGCAAGATCCGTGCTGGGCGTCACCGCGGTGAGGAACAGATTGACCGAGAAAAAGGGCGATGCGGCGGCCAGTGAGTGACGTCTCGCGCATCGGCTAGACGATTGGCGGAAGGGGGGCGGCGTCCCGGGACGCCGCTCGGCCTGTCGGCGAGATGAGATTTCAACGCCAATAGCGTTTCTTGTGATCTGCGCTCCGGTGCGAAGCGCGGCGGCCTGCAAAAAACGCCGAGAGTTCTCGCGACTTCAGGGATCGGGTTGCCGGCGGCAGCCTCGGGTCATTCGTCAGCCATTCACGCTCGCTCGACCACGCATGGCAGTTGTCACTGTGGGTACTGTCGTCCTCATCGTGCCTGGCACCCACCGGACGGACTGAAATTCGAGCCGATGCGTCTTTGGAAAACCTCCCACAGAAGAGACTTTCAAATTTAGGCATCGGTTGCGACGGCTTGTCGCAAACAAGCTGCTAAACATCAATTTATAGTTTGGGCATCTCGTCCTCGGAGCAGTCCAATGGCGGTCAACTGGCGCGTTCTGACGGCCGTGGCCGGCTTCGCCGGGTTGCGGGCGGACATGCTCCTGAACAAAAATGAGGTAACTGTGAAATACGTCAACCGCATCGCAGCGAGTGCGACGTTAGCGATAGTCGCTTTCGGTCTCGCAACGTTCGCCCAGCTCAAGTTCTCTCCCAAGACCGCCGACGACAATCCGGTCGCACGTATCGTCCTCAACATCGAGTCCTGGAGCAGCTAGTAGAAACTGAATCGCGCGGAAAATCAGCGGGAAAACCTGCGCCGCGCCATGACGCGAATCAGCGATAGTCGCCCGAACAGGGACGGTCTATACATCACTCAATGGCATGTCGGAGCACGCTCTCTATCTTGAACGCATTGGCAGTCTCAAAGCCGTGTCGGCAAGCCGAACGCGAGTGTACCAGGCTGGGCATGACGCCAGCATCGAGTTCACATTTGAGCGGATCGAAGTGCTTGCACGGGCTGCGGCCTTGCGTCCGTGAGGCGCGCAACGCTCTCTGAGCCGGGCGCACGATGGTGCGAAAGAAAGGAGCTCGCGGTTTTTCCTCCCGGGTTGCCCTCTTGATAAGGCGATGTGCAAGAAACGCTCAACTCGCTCCCTCCTGCGTCCGTCGCGCGCGGGTTTCCGGGAACCTCTCAAAGGCAGGGACGCTATATCAAGCTCTTCTGGCCGAGCGCGCGATGAATGAGCCCGAACCGGAGGGCATCTTCTAACCCGGCGACGATCAGTGCATCACGGGCGCGTTTCGTGACCATTGCCGCGTGGAGACCGTCGACGCATTCATGACGGCCGCGCGCAGGCCTGCCTTCTGCGCTCCCGTTTGCGCGCGGCAGTCTGCAGCGCGAACGTCGGCCCGATCAACTTAACGATGCCAGCAACATCGACAGCTTGCGGATATGCGCCCTGAAGGCTTCGACCATCGCGCGGTCATGGCCGTCACTCAGATGCGGCGCTTCGGCCAGCTCGACCTGGCTGTGGAACTCGTCGGAAACTTTGCGCCGTTCGTCGGGCGGAAGTATCCGAATGAGCGACACCATCAGTAGTTCCTGCGCATGGATGATACCGAGCACGGATTGTTGGTTCATTTCGACCTCCGTCTGAACGCGGCGATGCCAGCGACTGAACAGCGGGACAAAGCGGGCAGGTGACGGCAGCACCAGGTCGTGGGCTGTCTTCGATCCTCCTTTTTGCCCGTCCATACTAGCGCAAGGATCGAGTCATCTGCACGCCGGCTGACCCAGTGGGCCGAGAATCCAGTAAGGGCGCTTCCAACCTCAGTTTTGCCTGCTGGACAATCTGCAGTGACACTTCCTGATCCGTAGAGTCAGCTCTTAACGGCACATCCTGCCTTTCGAATGGTTCACCACTAGCCAGGTTGGATCTCCGCATGTGGCACGGCCGCTGTCCGATGCGGTCGGCGGAAGTCGACCCCCTGCCGCCTCCTGGACGGCCAAAACGGCGGCTTTCATGTCTTTCCGGCCTTTGCAGTGTCGGCTCCCGGATGGCGACTCTTATCACGGTTTCCAGGCGACCCTGTTGGGGCACGTGTTATGCGCTCCCGGGCGTGCACATTCATGGTGATGTGTCGGGAGCGCCCGTGGGCAAACGGCCTATCGTTAAATGGTTTCGCGATGAGTCAATTCGTGGACAGGAGGATAAGATGCCGCACTGCATAGAAGGCTGGCTAAGCCAAAGCCGCGTGATCGCCGCGCTGGCAGCGTTACTCATGTTATCGGCGTTCACTGATGTGGCGCGCGCTCAGCCCGCTGCTGTACCCAATGTGGCTGCTGTCGGGCCGTCGGTTACATGCCAGCCCACGTCCACGACCAGGCCGCAGCCGAAGCTTCCCATTGGTTTTACCGAGCAGATCTTGTACGCAGGATGTCTCACCCAGCCGACCGCGATAAGCTTCAACGGAAGCAAGACCAGGGTTTTCGTCGCCGAAAAAGGGGGCAAGGTCTGGAATTGCGATTTGGCGACACCTACCTGTACGTTGTTCGCCGACTTGGGGAGTGAAGTTTGCAATGATGCTGACCGGGGGCTCCTCGGACTTGCAGTCGATCCGCAGAATGATGGGAACGTCTACGTTCTTTACACGACGCGTCCTATGACAGGAGCGTGTAGTGGAAACGTCCTTACCGGCGGCCAACTTTCGCTTTTAACAGGGTCGGGCGAAACGAAGATTCTCCCCCCCGCAGGCTCCACCAACCAGCCGTGGTGTTTCTACTATACGTCTCACAGCATCGGGGGCTTGGTCTTCGCAGCCGATAACAAAACGCTATATGTAAGTGCCGGCGATGGCGCAAGCTTCGAGCAGGTCGACTACGGCCAGTTGGATACCGCTTGCGGCGATGGTACAAGTGTGCCGCAGGGGGCGTTTCGCAGTCAGGGCACGTCGCCCTACTACGATGGCGTTATTCTCAAGGTAACGAACCCGGGCGCGACGACCCAAAGCGTTGCCGTTGTCGCAAACGGCCTGCGCAATCCTTTCCGCTTCGCCCGGCTGCCCGGTTTGATGACGGATGAACTGTATATCGGCAATGTGGGTTGGAACCTCTGGGAATCCATCGATCACTTCATCGTCGCCGGCCAGAACTTTGGGTGGCCGTGTTTTGAAGGATGGGACCCCAACAACAACTTCGGTGCCGCTCTTCAACCCGCCTACCAGAGCACTGGCTATTGCGGAAGCGTCAGCCCTGCGAGTGTCCCTAAACCGTTCTATGCGTACGCTCACACGAGTTACGTTACGGCCGAAGACAGCAAGGGAAGGACCTGCGGTGGCAAGCCGTCCGGCTTGGGGCCCGATCAAAACGGTAGTGTGATCTCCGCAATTGGATTCACTGACGGCACCAGCACAACCTACCCGCTTGCGTTCAACAAGGCCTTGTACTTTGGCGATCTTCTTCGGAAATGCATCTGGACAATGCAGCCGCCGAATAACACGCCACAGACGTTTGCCAGGGGCCTGCAGGGAGGACCGGTGGATTTGAAATCCGGTCCGGATGGGGACCTCTTCTACGTCGACCTCGTTACCAGTACCGTGAGGCGATTTACGCATAAGTAGCAGGCGGACAACTGAGTGGTGCGTGGCTGGCGCTAAACGATTCCTGTGCCTTGCGCGAGTTGTGCGTTTGTTCCGCGTATCCTGAAACAGACGGACGGCGGCTTCAGAGGTTGAAGCCGCCGTTTGAATGCCCGTCGGCTCAGCATCACGAAAGACCGGAAGCGGCCGGCTAGCGCCCGATGACTCGTGCCACGATTGATTCGTGCGCGCGTGGCCTGCAAACGGCATCACGCGCCCCGAAAGGGACGCTCGCCTTCGCCGGAAACGGATCTGCAGCTGGGAGTAACATCGGTGTGCTCGCCAGCTCGCATCAATCCTTGCAGCGTGCAGGGCTGAATCCAGCCCTCACCAAGCCTTCCGCGAAAACGGCAGGTACGCCGAGGCGTATTCCGGGTCGCACGCAAACGCGCGCTGGAATAGCGGCAACGCTTCGTCAATCGCTTCGCGGGTGCCTCGATGAAGCCGCGCCATGCCGCGCAGGTAGCAGTCGTATGCATCGAGACTCTCGGTCGGTTTATACCGGGCGCGCGTGATCTCCGCCTGTTCGAGCTGCGGCGCAATCGCGCCGACCACACTGTGAGCGATCTGATCCTGGAACTCGAAAATATTGTCGAGCATGCCCTCGAACCGGCCAGCCCAATGGGTCGCGCCGGTGCTCGCATCGACGAGTTGGCCGGTGATGCGAACGCGGCCCTGAGCCTGACGCCAACTGCCTTCGAGCACGTACCGCACGCCCAGCTCGCGCCCGATCTGCTTCACATCCACGTTTCGATGCTTGTACGTGAAGCTCGAATTACGTGCCACGACGAACAACCAGCGGTATCGACCAAGGCGCTGGACGACTATCCGGGCAAGGAAGCGCTGATGATCCGCGTGGAATATCCGCCCGGCGCGTCGGACCCCGTGCATCGGCACAATGCGCACGGTTTCATCTACGTGCTGGAAGGCAACATCGTGATGCAGGTCAGGGGCGGCAAACAAGTCGCCCTCGGTCCGGGACAGACGTTTTATGAGGGGCCGAACGACGTTCATACGGTTGGGCGCAATGCGAGCCAGACGAAGCCCGCGACGTTCATCGTAGTGCTGCTCAAGGACAAGGGCGCACCCGTTCTCGTGCCAGCGAAGTAGACCACGCCGTCGCCCGGCGCGCGGTTCACCCAATTTATTAATAGGACTACATAAGGTGAGTAAAGCAACCCGCAATGTGCAGCCGGTTACCGCCAACCTTGGCAAAGAAGGATCAGCCGAACTCGTGCCTTCCCGCTACGCCGTGCGCGTGGGTGACGTCGACGTCGTACTGATCAGCGATGGCATTCTGCCGCTTCCGACCTCAACCATGTCCACCAACGTGAGCGAAGCGGATCGCAACGAATGGTTCGACGGTCGCTTCCTGCAACGCGACATGTTCGACTGGGCGCTGAATATTGCGCTCGTGCGCAGCGGCGAACGCCTGATCCTGATCGACATAGCGAGCGAAAGGCGAACGCCGAGGGGCTGACGAAGCGCTTCAATCAGGCCAGTATCTGACGCATGGTGGCTGAAAGCAGCGGCAATGCGGACGTTCGAATGTCTTGTCCAAGAGTGCGGGCCAATGTCTGGAACTGGCCCGGTTTGCGACATTAGGAAACAACCGACATATTCTCGTCGAACGTCGACTTCATGGCGAAGTCGACGGGTAACCCCGGCGTCGGGGCTTTTTTAAATATCGCCCCGTTGCGAGGACACAAAGGTCGCGTAGGATCTCGATAGTACCCGTACCGCGAGCGGAGTGTGCTTGCGTCAATAACCCATCTGCGGAGGATTCAAAATGAGCATCTTTGGTGACATCGTGAACAAGCTCTTTGGCAAGGCGAAGCCCGACCAGCCGCCGCCTGCGGCCGAGCCGACACCGGATCCCGCTGCAGCGCAGGCTGGCGCACCCGACGCCACACCCGCGCCCGCGCCGCTGACTGACGTTGACGTCGCTTCCGTCATGGACCAGCTCGTGAGCGAAAGCGGGCAAACGTTGAACTGGCGCACGTCGATCGTCGACACAATGAAGGCGCTCGGCGTTGACAGTAGCCTCGCGCATCGCAAGCAGCTCGCGCAGGAACTGAAATACGACGGCGACCTGGACGATTCGGCGAGCATGAACGTCTGGCTGCACAAACAGGTGATGCAAGCGCTGGCGGCAAACGGCGGGAAGTTGCCGCCGGATCTGGCGGGCTAACGGCTCGCTAGCGTCGCCTGTTTTGGGGCGATCGCGACGGCGAAGCGGCGCGCCACACTTGCAGTAACGCGGCTTCCTTCGGGTAGCCGCTTTTACGTCCGGCGGCAAACGACGCGCCCGATCTGCGCCCGGCTGTTCGGCGGATCTCCCACAAAAGCTCACCGATAAAGCCTGCGCGACATGCGCAACAAATTGATCATTTGTTGGTTCAGGGCACCTCGTCCGTCGCGACGGACAGTTCTTGTGACCGACGGCGTCACAAGCGCCACTCGGTTCGCGGAGGCGAATGGCTCTTGCTGAGCCGTTTTCGGACGACTCTGATACGTCGATCCGACCGCAAGAGGCGAAGTAGCCACAGCACTTTGCGATTGAGACGCATAGCGGGTCTTCATCCACACCGTCAACACAGACAGGGATGCGAACGTTGAGTGAAACAGCGAACAGGTATCGGATTCTCCACTTGCCGTGGAGCAGCCCTGCGTATGCGGCTGTTTCCGATCAGGAAAAATTGGTTGGGTGGCGCGAGCTGCGGGAGTATTTCGCCCACAGATGCTCCGGCGCGACGGGCGGATAGCGCCGCGACGGGAATCATGCGGCGAGTAACGCCTTGACCTTCTCCCTGTCTCCTGGCGTTGCCGGGTTAAAAACAACCATACCCAGATCGGGCCGGCCATCGACAGCGAAAGACGAATATTCGAAGGCCATCGGGCCGCCGAGCGGATGGCGGATGTGTTTGACGCCGTCGCCAAAACTGCTGACATCGTTGTCGCGCCACATCGCGGCGAATTCCGGACTTGCAGCACCCAGTTCGTCGACGAGCGTTGCCATGCGTCCGGAAGCGCCAGCGCGCGCCGCGTCGGCACGGAACACTGCCACCATCGCACGCGCGACGCTTTCCCAATCGAGTTGCGCCGCGCGCACGTCAGGATCGAGGAACATCATCCGCAGCGCATTGCGGCGCTCCGGCGGCAGCGTACCGTAGTCGGTCAGCACCTTTGCTGCGGCGCGGTTCCAGCCGAGCACGTCCCAGGTCGCACTGCGAACCAGCGCAGGACTCCACTCCAGCGAATCGAGCACGCGCTGCAGACGTGGCGTGACGCCGACGCTTTCCTGATAGCGGATTTCCGGCGGCCGGTTTTGCGCGAGCAGAAACAAGTGCTCGCGTTCAATGCTGCTCAACATCAGCGCCTGCGCGATGCGTTCGAGCACCTCGGTCGAGGGCGCACCACCACGCCCCTGTTCAAGCAAGGTGTACCACGCCGTGCTCACGTTGGCGCGCTGTGCAACCTCTTCGCGTCGCAGGCCGGGCGTGCGACGGCGCAGGGAGGGATAGCCGAGCGCCGCCGGATCGAGCCTCGTGCGACGGTCCTTCAGGTAGGTTCCAAGCGAGTTGCTGTTCGTTGCCGGCATACAAATCCTGTTAGTTTCGATACCCGTATAACGTCTGCGCTTTTTCGCAAGGGGTCGCCTGTCTAAATTATCAGCCTGTGTCCCAATTCGGAGAAATTCAATGTTCGTATTCGTTACCGGCTCAACGGGCTTCATCGGTTCCCGCGTCGTCGATGAGTTGCTAGCCGCAGGCCACGAAGTGCTTGGCCTCACCCGTTCCGACGCCGGCGCCGCCGCGCTTGCGGCAAAGGGTGCGCGAGCGCATCGTGGCACGCTCGAAGAGCCGGAGACACTGTGCTCCGGTGCAGCGCAATGCGATGCGGTAGTTCATCTGGCCTTCGACCACGACTTCTCGAATTTCGTGGCCAATTGCGAAAAGGACAAGTCTGCAATCATGGCGATTGGAGAAGCGCTGGCCGGCACCGCGCGTCCGTTGCTCATCACTTCGGGCGTAGGCATGGGTATTCCAGCGCAGGGACAACCCGGCGTTGAGAACGTATTCAATCCCGATCATCCCAATCCGCGCGTTGCCTCAGAACTGGCCGGGGCCGCAGTGGCATCGGCCGGTGTGGATGTGCGCGTGGTGAGACTACCGCAAGTGCACGACACGACCCGCTTCGGGCTGGTCTCGCCGGCAATCGAAATTGCCCGCGAAAAAGGGATCTCGGCTTACGTTGGCGAAGGCCGTAACCGCTATTCCGCTGTGCACGTGAGCGATGCCGCACGGCTGTATCGGCTCGCGCTAGAAAAGGGAACGGCGGGCGAGCGTTACCACCCAGTCGCCGAAGATGGGGTGCCGATGAAGGAAATCGCCGAAACAATAGGTCGTGTGCTTAACATTCCGACGGTGCCCTTGACGGCCGAACAAGCTCAGGCTCATTTCGGATGGATGGCGATGTTCGTCGGCTTCGACCTTCCGGCTTCCAGTCAGCTGACGCGCGAGCGCCTCGATTGGCGTCCGACCGGCCCTGGTCTGCTTGACGATCTGGGTAAGTTTCAGTCGACGCGTGGATAGTTCGGGTGAACGGCCACTCGACGGCAATGCCCGAACGTCCCCTGATGGCCGTTGCCCTGCCTGCTGGCGAACACTGGCTCCTGGCCGCCGCCGTCGCGTCGGCGAATGCGCCAAAGCGACCCTGAACGGCCACAGGAACCAGTAAGAGCACTTCTGCTTCGCTCAACACGCGCGGACGAAATACTTCCCCGGCGATCTTCGGAGCTTGCCTCCAGGCTCACGGCGTCACGACAAGCGTGGTATGCATTCCCGCCGCATAGTGTCCCGGCTTGTTGCAGATCAGCGCGTAGTGGCCGGGCACAAGCTTGAACGACACGCGCTTGCTCTTGCCAGGCGCGATATCTTCAACTTCGCCGATTTTGTGCAGCCTGCGTTCCAGCACCGCTCCTTTGCTGACGGGGAGTGCATCGTCCGAGAGATCGGTTTTCAGGACAACGAGTTCGTGTTCCATGTTGTTGTCCGCAGCATTCCTGACTTCGAGTGTGACGCGCCCGGCTTTCACGTTGTGTGTCCCGAGCTGGATCGAGTTCGATAGCAATGTGGCGTTGACGGTTTGCTCCGCCCAGCCCGCATTCGAAGTCGTCACGAGTGCAATCGCACTGGCGAGAAGAGTGAATCGGCAATTGGCATGCATGGCCATCTCCTGTTCGTCGCTATCGCGCCTGCCTCGTGCAATTCTCTGAGTGCGCAAATGGCCCTGCCAGGGGGATGGCATGAAGGTTTTCTGCGACGCGCGATACGTGCAATAAACGAGCAGGGTGAAGGGCATATTCCAGCAACCCGTCCCGCACACGCACGACTGGAACGAGGCCTACTTCATTACCGTTGGCGAAGTGCACTTCAGCGTGGGGCAGCAAAGCTTCACCGCGTCCGCCGGCGACTTCGTCTACGCGCCCGGCAGTGTGCCGCACGGCTTTTGGGGTGCCTCCGAACAGCCTGCGCGAGTGCTCATCTTCGATGCGCCAGCGCACACCGGCATCTTCTTTAAGCGTGTCAGCCGCGAGGTGAAGGATCTGCCGCGCGACCTGCCCAAGGTAATGGGCATCGCCTAGGCCACCGGCATCCGTTTCATGAAGCCAATCTAAAGCATGCCGTTCGCCCCTCGACGCCCCCATGCCGCGGATGGGTGACTGAGCCAGACAAGGCAGCCAGCGGTGGCCGGTGACAACTGGCGACGTACAGTCGTTACGCAACATTCGAACGAGTTGTCACCGGCGACGCATTACCCGCCGCTCCTGCCCGTATCGACGGGGCGATTTAGCCGGAATTTTGAGTACGGATCATCTGGAAGCACTGTCAAGTCAAAAACCCCTTGCGGCAGCGCAAAGTACTGTATAAATTAACAGTATGTGTTTACGTCCAGTGGGAGCGCGACATGAATTCGCTGATTCGCATTGTGAATGACGAGGACCGTCAGGCGTTTGAATGGTTGGTCGCAAACGTCGGGGCAGAGCGCGTCGCCGTAGCGGCGCAACGGCTGGGTGGTGGCGGAAAGCGGCCGTTCGTCTCGGCGCTATGCCGCTACCTCGGTGCGTGGCCGCCGGCTGCGCGTCGAGCGCGACTGGGCAAGGCCGCCGATACGTCTGTTGGCGATCTGCACCTCGCGCGCATACGTGAACTGCTGGCTCAACGCGAGGGTATGAAAGTGCGCGCGCATTGATCTGCACTGCTATGCGTTACATGGAGGCAAGCCGCCAGCCGAGTCGAAATGTGAAAGATTTCCCCCGCGACAGCGAAGCCTGAATGGCCGAAGCACCGGCAACATCCAGGCAAAGCGGTTTAGCGCCACGGCGCAACGCTGTCTGTCGCAGCAAGGGGCGGTCAGTGCGCACGGGCCGGAACGATGTCGACGATCACGCCGGTCGCGCTGGCCACAAGCGCGTAGTCGCCGGCCACGCCAACCCACTGATGGCCGCGCGGAGGTACCTTAAGGCCATGCTGACGCCAGTTGTCGACCCTGAAGATGTGATCACGGTACTGCGCGGGCAGCCGGTCGCCACGCTGCCAGTCGCGATGCGGAATCGCACCGACCGGTCGGTTCGCCCGCTCAATGGAGGGGTTCGGCTGGTGGGCAGGGTGGGGCGGCTGCGCTGCGAATGCCGTCGCCGACGTTGCGAGCAGGGAAACAATGACGAGTAATGCAGAGGCTTTCGATTTCATGGTAGTTGCTCCATTGTGGTTCAGGAGAAAGAGGTTCGGTCTTCAGTGCGCGGACTTCGGTCGCCGGACCGTTCACGGGGCGGCTTTGTCGGCAGCGTGTTGACCTGATTGACCGGCGCGTTCGCCGCGGGTCACGGCGGGAGCCGCCGTCCGTTTCTTTGGGACCGGATTACCATGCGCGTTGGCTGGCGTTGGCACGCGTGCCATGGCCATGACCGGCGCGATCACGAGGAGACCGGCGATAGCGAAGGCGGCGCTGAGTCGGTTGAAGTACGAGTTCATGTTTTCCCCTTGGCAATAAAGAAAGGATAACTAACTTGTCTTCGGATTCAGCTACGGGTTGAAGGTGGCTGCGGAAGGTGTTTTCCTGAATCCGAAACTTACGACTAGTTTACATTTCGTAAGATTCGGTATCAAGTAATCACTGCATGAATTCGTGCGGCGTAACGTCCCATCGATGGCATCGGGCAAAGGGCGCGAACGTACCGTGCAGCACGCTATCGCGCCAACCGTCCAGAAAGGGACTCGGAGAAGCGTTCAGACCAGGGCTGCGTCTCGTAGCCGGAATGCGGCCACTGCCTCGCGAAGCGAGCGCGCCTGCATGGCCAGCGCATGCGCCGCTGCCGTGGCTTCCTCCACGAGCGCTGCGTTCTTCTGCGTGACGTCGTCCATTTGCGTCACTGCCACGTTCACCTGTTCGATGCCCGTCGACTGCTCGTTCGAGGCCGATGAAATGTCATTGACGGTACCGGAAACCCGATGAACCGCATCGACGATCTCGTCGATGATGCGGCGAGCGTCGGCCACCTGCGACGACCCGGTTTCGACGCGCTGCTTCGATTGTTCGATGAGCGTCTTGATCTCGCGCGCCGCACTCGCACTGCGTTGCGCGAGCGTGCGGACCTCGCCCGCGACGACGGCAAAACCGCGGCCTTGTTCCCCCGCGCGCGCCGCTTCGACGGCAGCGTTGAGCGCAAGAATATTGGTTTGAAACGCGATGCCATCGATCAATCCGATGATCTCGCCCACCTTGTTCGAGCTTTCCGCGATGGTCTGCATCGTGCCGACAACGTCGCGCATGACCGTGCCGCCGCGCGCAGCGGTCTGCGCCGCCGTGCCCGCAAGTGAACTCGCATGCTGGGCGTTCTCCGCGTTCGTGCGGACGATCGACGTGAGTTCCTCCATGCTCGCGGCCGTTTCCTCGAGCGACGCAGCCTGCTCTTCCGTGCGCGAGGAGAGGTTCTGATTGCCGGCGGCGATCTGCGCGCTCGCCGCCGCCACGCCTTCTGCGTTGGCTCGCACGTCACTCACTACGTGCGCGAGGCTCGCCTGCATCTTCGACAGCGCGGTGAGCAGTTCGGCCGTTTCGTCGTCGCCGTGCGCATGGAGGTCCGTGGACAGATCGCCGTTGGCCACTTCACGCGCGAAACCCACCGCGCGGCCTAACGGACGTGTGACCGTGCGGCTGAACAGCCCGCCACCCGTCAGCGCGAGCAGGAACGCGACCACCATGAGCACGCCGCTCACGATCGTCGCGCGCTCTGCCTGCACGCCGGCCTCTGCGGCCACTTGGGCGTTGGTGGCGGCGATCTCGCGGGCTGCGCGGTCGAGCAGTTGGGCCGGCGCGCGGTCGACACCGGCGACCTGGTTGTCGCCGGCAACGGGATCGGCGCCTGCCGCCTTGAACGCCTCGAAGCCCTTGCGATAACCCAGCCCCATCGCCGTGTGTGCGGCCGCGAACTGCTGGACGAGCGCGCGCGCATCTCCCTCCGGCAGCTTCTTTTCGAGCGCGGCGGCAAGATCGTCCACCGTGCGTTCGCGCTTTTGAAACGCGCTCCAGTAACGATCGAGCTTTTGCGGATCCTTGCCGCGCAGGAGCGTGTCTTTCCATTCCTGCACCTGCAGCTTGAATTCGACGAGCGTCGCCGAGACCATCCGCTCGTTTGCAGCGGCGTCCTGCACGGTGACGCGGTAAGTCTCGATTGCGTTATTGAGCGTGTGGATGCCATAGAACGCTCCCGCTGACATCAGGGTGAGGGACGCGGCGAAGGCGAGGGGAATCTTGCGGCTGAGCTTCATAGAAAGGATCGAATGCTACATACGATGGCGCTGGGCGCGCCGACCTCCTTATTACGGCGCGAGTCCGCGCTTCTTGAGTCCGGGCGCTCACGGCGCCTTTCCTCATACGGATTCCCGCATGCCGATTCGCTGCGCACGCACGTCGCGACTGGGCACTTGCGGTTGGCAGCGCGCTCTTTTCCGGTTCCACGAGCTCGAACCGCGGTGCGCCCAGCGGCTTGTGGTTGGTAAAATCGCAGGCCGCGCAAAACCTCGTTTCCAGGACCCCACTCGATGTCACCCAGCATGGATACCGAACTCTTTCGCCACATCGCGAACAGTTATCGCCGATTGCTTGGCGAAGCGCTCGTGCCCGAAGGCATGAGCGATGCACAAGGCGCGGCGTGGCTTTATGAAAGCGCGCCGTTCGGGCTGCTCGCGCACGGCACGCAAGCCGATCCCGTGTTCATGTATGGAAACTGCCGCGCGCAAGCGATCTTCGGCTACACCTGGGAAGAGCTAACGGCGCTGCCTTCGCGCCTTTCTGCGCAGGCGCCTGAGCGCGGCGAGCGGCAGGCGTTTCTCGATGCCGTGACACGTGAAGGCTTCGTGAAAGACTATCGCGGCATTCGCATCACGAAGACGGGGCAGCGCTTCTGGATCGAACGCGCGACCGTATGGCAGTTGATCGACGATGCCGGCGTGCTACGCGGGCAGGCCGCGATGATTCCGCACATTGCCGCTTGCTGAGGTGGCGCGCCGCCGGGCGGACGTGGATCGCCTGAAGCGGACTGCAACTCTCGAATTGCACTTCAACTGCGCCTGATGCATCGGCTTCGTTGGGAGGGCCAGGCTGGATGCGCCCGGCAAGCCGCGTAACGTACGCATGCGCTTTTCACGCGTTATCTGAAGGAATCCTGATTAAATTACCGCAGCGGCGCCGCCGGACGACGAGCACGCAAGCGAAAGCGCTTGACCGCATTGTGGCTTGTACGAGTCGATTTCCGACGACCCCGAAGTTGACCGTCCACGACCCGGTTCGCACCGAGGCCGAATCTTGTTCTCTTTCGTCCAGATCGATTTTCAGGATTTTCTGGACGTTTTCGCGACAAATGGCGTGGGTGTGTGCTGAACCTTGTCGCTTCCGCACTTCGGGCAAGTCGGATGAGCGGTTTGATGTTCGGCAAGATGCTCCGCATGTTCGAACGTCTCGCCGCACTTCTCGCACCTGTACTGGTAGGTCGGCATGGTATTCCTCTAACGAGAAGCCCGCACGTCACGCTGGCAGGAGAGATTGTCCGCGACGCTGGCAATAACTCATTCTAGTGCAGGAAACGGGTGCGAACGCGTGTCGTGCCGCATTCATCACCAGGCGGCACAGGCAGCCTGGTTCGCCCCTCTCATTGCCTAAAATGAAATGTCGCGCGGGGCGCGACACGACCGGGGCCGTACCCCACGCGGTCCGGTGCGGCACGGTCGACGCTTGCCGTCTTTTCCATCGAGGAGGTCAAATGAACACCAAGGACAAAGGCAACGTGCGCGCATTCGTGCAGACGGCCGAACAGATCGGCGGTTGGGTATGGGTCATCACGCTCGTCGACTTCGATGCGCGCGAAGTGCGGCGCTCGCTCGTAGCCGAAGAACCCTTCTCCACGGAGCGCGCCGCGAAAGACGCGGGCTACGCTCGTCTCGAAGCCCTTGCACACGATCATTAGCTGCGTCGGGAGAGTCACCGTGCCCAGTCCATGAGGAGCATGCAATTGCAATGCCGATTCCGGGTCACTGGACAAAGCGTCGTAATTCCAACGTAGAAGGGCGGCCGAAAATTTCCTCGGGTGGTCCGCTTTCCCATACGCGGCCTTCGTGCATGAACACCACGTTGTCGCTGACCGCGCGCGCGAAGCGCATTTCGTGGGTGACCATGATGAGCGTCATGTCCTCGCGCGCGAGACTTTCCACGACGCCCAGCACCTCGCCGACCAGTTCGGGGTCGAGGGCGGACGTGATTTCGTCGCAGAGCAGCACGCTCGGCTTCATGGCGAGCGCGCGCGCAATGGCGACGCGCTGCTGCTGTCCGCCCGAGAGTTGATCGGGATACGCATCGAATTTGCCGGCGAGGCCCACCCGTTCCAGCATCTGCTGCGCGATGGCGCGCGCCTCCTTGCGCGACGTCTTCTTGACGACCGTTTGCGCCAGCATCACGTTCTCACCGGCTGTGAGATGCGGAAACAGGTTGTATTGCTGAAAGACCATGCCGACCTTGAGTCGCAGGGCGCGCAGGTCCGCGTGCCGTGCATCGACGTGTGCGCCGTCGATTTCGATCGAGCCCGCGTCGATGCTTTCGAGCCCGTTCAGCGCCCTTAGCAACGTGCTTTTGCCGGACCCGCTGCGCCCGATGATGCTGACGACCTGGCCGCGTTCGACTGTGAGGTCGATTCCTTTCAGTACAGGGTGCGCGCCGAACTGCTTTTCGACGCCTTCGGTCTTAACGAGCGGCATGCCATTTCCTTTGCAGCGCCCGCGCGTACCGCGTAAGCGGATAGCACAAGGCGAAATAGATTAGCGCGACGAGTCCATAGACCAGAAACGGGCGAAACGTCGCGTTCGAAATTTGTGTGCCGGCCTTGGTGAGTTCGGCGAAGCCGATGATCGACACGAGCGCGGTGTCCTTGATGGCCTGAACGCCGAAACCCACGGTGGGAGCAATGGCGATGCGCGCGGCTTGCGGCAGGATCACGTGGCGCAATTGTTCGAAATAGTTCATGGCGAGACTGGCCGACGCTTCCCATTGTCCCTTTGGCACCGCCTCCACACAGCCGCGCCAGATCTCGGCGAGATAGGCGCTGGTAAAGAACGTGAGGCCCAGCGTGGCCGCCATCCACGGCGAGACGTCGATGCCCAGCAGCGGCAGTCCGAAGTACACGATAAAAAGCTGCAGCAGCAACGGTGTGCCCTGAAACACTTCGATGTAAAGGCGCACGAGCGAGCGCAGCACACGTGATTGCGATACGCGCATCACGAGCAGCAGCAAACCGACCACGCCGCCGGTGATGAATGAAACGAGTGACAGCAGGACGGTCCAGCGCGCGGCCAGGAGCAGACCCTCGACGATCTGCGCGAACGAGAATTCGATCATCGCGCGCCCCGCACGTTGCGCATGAACAGGCGTCGTCCGGCCACAGTGAGTGCGGCGCGCAACAGGAGCGCCATCGCGAGATAAACGCCGGCGATGAGGAAATACGTTTCGAACGCGCGGAAATTGCGCGACTGCACGTAACTTGCCGCATAGGTGAGATCCGCGACCGAAATCTGCGAGACCACGGCCGAGCCGAGCATCGTGATGACGATCTGGCTTGCGAGCGCGGGAAATACCTTCGCGAACGCTTGCGGAAGCAGTACGTGCACAAAGGTCTCGCGGCGCGACATCGCGAGTGCCGCGGCGGCCTCGCGATGTCCGCGCGGCACCGCATCGATGCCCGCGCGCAGAATCTCGATGGAATAGGCGCCGAGGTTCAGCGTCATGGCGAGCACGGCCGCCGTGTATTCGCCGATGTGCACGCCAAGTGCCGGCAGCCCGAAAAACACGAAAAAAAGTTGAACGAGAAACGGCGTGTTGCGAATGGCCTCCACGTAGGCATGCACTGCCGTGCGCGCCGCCGCGCGGCGGCTCTGGTGGATCGCGGCGCCCGCAATGCCGAGGCCGATGCCGAGCAGCGTCGAGGCCGCCGTGAGCGCAAGCGTGACAGCCGCGCCGCTCGCGAACATGCCGGCGTAAGCGGCGAGGTCGCCGAACTGAAGCTGATAGGTCATAAAGGAATCCGTGTTGCGCAGAGGTGAAAGCGCCTGCCGCGCGCGGCGGCAAGGGCGTCAAAGATTGGCGGGCAATGGCTGACCAAACCATTTCTTCGACATCGCCTGGAGCGAGCCGTCCTTCTTCGCCTGTTCAATGGCGGTGTTGACCCTGGCGAGCAGCTGCGGCTCGTTTTTGTTAAGGCCTACGAAGCAAGGCGAATCCTTGATGACGAACTTCATCTGCGGTTCGCGCGGCGGATGCTTCGCGAGGATGGCCGCGGCGACGATATTGCCCGCCGCGATCAACTGCACCTGGCCGGAGAGAAAGGCCTGGATGGTGGCGTTGTTGTCGTCGAAGCGGCGGATGGTGGCGTTGGGCGCCATGTTCGTGAGCGCGATTTCCTCGAGCGCGCCGCGCGTGGCGCCGACGGTCTTGCCGCCGAGATCCGCCGGTCCGGCGACCTTGACGTCGGCCGGTCCGAAGACGCCCTGGAAGTAGGGGGCATAGGCCTGCGAAAAATCGATGACCTTTTCGCGGTCCGGTGTCTTGCCGAGCGAGGAGATCACGAGGTCGACCTTGTCGGTCTGCAGGTAGGGAATCCGGTTCGCGCTGTTCACTGGCACGAGTTGCAGTTTGACCTTCATCGATTTCGCGAGCAGCGCCGCCATGTCGATGTCATAGCCCTGCGGCTGCATGTCGGGGCCCATGGCGCCGAACGGCGGATAGTCCTCGGGCACGGCCACACGCAGCGTACCGCGCTTGGCGATGGCATCGAGTGCATCGGCGTTGGCGGCTTGCGCTGCGAACAAGGTGAGCGCGGGCGCGGCCAGCAGCGCAGCGAGCCAACGACGACGTCGAACTGAATTGAACTGGTTTTCCATCCTGGGATTTCCGAAGAGTGATTCGCGCGCGAACGGGTATCGACTGCGAGCGTGCCGTGCTCGAAGCAAGGACCGCGCCAATGCCGGTGCGCCAAGCCTGTGAGGCTGAAGCCTGGAAAAGGACCGCGCAAGTTTTCGCTCGTTGTGGGACTAAATTCACCAGATCGGTGCGCGGTATCGATGCGTCACGCCATCGACGGGCGAAATACTGCCCTTGCCTCGTGCCGGCGCGACCGCGCGCGATGCAACGCGGCTAAATCCAGTGGCTCCTTACCCAAGATTCAGGAAAACCTGACCCCGCTGCGTTTCAGTCGTGGCGGCGACATACCGTAAACCCGCTCACGCGCACCGACTACGCGAAAATCCACCTCTGCGTCCCGCATGACCGCGAGCCACGCAGACCATCAGGAAAGCAGCATGCACACGTTCACACAAAGCATCCGGTTCAAGATCGTTCTCGCATTCGGTTTATGTCTGGCGCTCATCGTCGCGATCGGTGCCTTTGGGCAGTTCGGTCTCTCGCGGTTGAATTCGAATGTCAACGCATCCTATGAAGGGAACCTGCTTCCGATACTCGATCTGACCGACCTGCAAGCGAGGCAGTTCGAAATCCGCCTGCTGGTTCGCCGCGCCCAGTCGCTTCACGACGCGGCCCAGACAAAAGTCAACATCGAAAAGATTCACGCAGCTCAGGCGCGCCTCGACAAGACCTGGAGCGACTACTATCCGGGTCGCGTTTCCAGCGACAAGGAGCGTGAAATCGCAGAGCGCATCAAGACCTTGTTGCCGCAGTTCAAAGCAGGCGTGGACGAGCAGCTGGCGCAACTCGAATCCGGCAACTATGACGCCGTCTCTGCGCTCGTTGACAAGTATGGCGAAACGACCAATGCGACCAGCAATTCGCTCGCCGACGACATCGCCGAAAATCGTCGCCAGGCGAAGCAGTCTGTCGACGACAGCGAAGCCACCTTCGGCACGATTCAATGGGTTTCCATTGCATTGATCGGCATGGGCATGGCGGGCGCCATGGCGGCCATGTTCTATTTGTCCCGTGCAATCACGGGACCGCTCGGCGAAGCGGTGGGTGTCGCAAACCAGATCGCCGCCGGTCAGCTCGAAAACCGGATCACGGTGCGCACGCGAGACGAATTCGGCCAATTGCTCGAAGCGCTGAACAAAATGGACGTGCAGTTGAGCCATACGGTGCGGGGCATCAAGTCGAGCGCCGAGTCGGTCACCGTGGCGGCGAGGCAAATCGCTGCCGGCAACACTGACCTGTCGGCCCGCACCGAAGAACAGGCGGCATCGCTCGAACAAACCGCATCGAGCATGACCGAGCTGACCGAAACCGTGAAGCAGAACGCCGATAACGCCCGCGAGGCCAATACGCTGGCAACCCGGGCCACCGATATGGCCGATGCGGGCAACGAGGCCGTGCAAGGGATGGTCGGCACGATCGAGCAGATCAGCGGCAGTTCGACGATGATTTCGGAGATCACCGGTGTGATCGAGGGCATTGCGTTCCAGACCAACATCCTCGCGCTCAATGCCGCTGTGGAGGCGGCGCGTGCGGGTGAGCAGGGTCGGGGCTTCGCGGTGGTCGCCAGTGAAGTTCGCAGCCTGGCACAGCGTTCCGCGGCGGCGGCAAAGGAAATCAAGGAACTGATCGGTTCGTCGGTGGCGATGATCAGGCACGGTGCGCAACAGGCGGGCGACGTTGGCGCGACGATGGGCGAGGTCAAGCACGCTATCAAGCAGGTATCGGACATCGTGGGCGAAATCGCGGTCGCCTCCGCGGAGCAGAGCCGCGGCATCGAGCAGGTCAATCAGGCCGTCATGCAAATGGACGACGTGACCCAGCAAAACGCCGCGCTCGTCGAGGAGGCTGCGGCGGCCGCCCATTCACTCGAAGAGCAGGCGACGAATCTGACCACTGCCGTCGCCGTGTTCAGGCTCTCCGATTCCGGCACTGCGACCTCGCGCGCGGCGATGCCCAGCGGCCGCAAGCGCGCGCCCGCGGCGAGCCCGGCAGCACGGGTGACGACCCGCGTGCCAAAGCCAGTTGCGAAGCCGGCCATCGGTGCTGCCGCTCCTGTCCCCGCAACGGCGGCAAGGTCGTCCAACGAAGAGTGGGAGATGTTCTGATCGTCGATGCGAAGAAGGTCCGCATCGAATTGCTTCTGCTTGCCGCCACACATTTTTTTTGCTGCCTATACTCACTGTTGCCTGAACGGTTCACGCCCAGGTCCCACGCTGCACGCCGAAAAAAAACCGCGACATCAGTCGACAAAACGGCACGCGATTCACGTTGCGCAACCGCAGTTCTTACCTGAAAGGTGGGGCCCCTTATGCTAAATCGTGCTTTTGCTGCAGTGATTTCATCGTTGTTAGTGGCCGGCGCGGCCGTTGTCCCGGCCATCGCGCATGCCGACGACGGTTTTGCGCAGGATGATGGCGGCCCGCATGGGCGTCCGGTCAAGGTGATGATCATTTCGATGTTCGGCCCGGAAGGGCAAGTATGGCTCGATAATCTCGGACCATGGCAGGACATCACCGTCGCGGGCCTGTCCCCTGACTACCCGGCCGTGCACTGCAATCGCCACGACGTCTGCGTGATGACGACGGGCATGGGGCACGCGAACGCCGCCGCGTCGATCATGGCGCTCACGTTCTCACCGCGTTTCGATTTGCGTCGCACGTACTTCATGGTGGCGGGCATCGCCGGTATCGATCCGCTTCAGGGGACGGTCGGTTCCGCTGCCTGGGCGAACTGGCTCGTCGACTTCGGCATTCAGTGGGAGATCGACGGACGCGAAATCCCGTCGGTCTGGAAAACCGGCTATCTCGGCATCAACACGACAGACCCGACGCAGAAGCCGCCGCTCGACTATCGCACTGAAGTATTCCAGCTCAACCCGGCGCTCTCGAAGGCGGCATTCGCGCTGTCGCGCAGCGTGACGCTGACCGATAACGCACAGGCGCAGGCTGCCCGGGCCAAATACAACTACGCGCCCGCGAACCGCCCGCCCACGGTGATCCAGTGCGATACGCTGGCGGGCGATACCTGGTGGTCGGGCACAGAGCTCGGCGAGCGAGCGCGACAGTGGACGAAGATCCTGACCGACGGCAAGGGCACGTATTGCACGACGCAGCAGGAAGACAACGCGACCTTCGAGGCGCTCACGCGCGCGGCGACCGCACATCGGGTCGATCTGAAGCGCGTCGCGGTGCTGCGTGCCGGCTCGGACTTCGACCGGCCGTATGCGGAGCAATCGAGCGCAGATAATTTGCTCAACTACGCATCGCAGGGCGGCTTCACGATCGCGATCGCCAATCTGTTCCTCGCGGGCAATCCGCTCGTCCAGGACATCATCACCCATTGGGGCGAGTGGCGCGAGGGCGTGCCGCAGCGCTAGCGCGTTATCGGCGCGGTGAAGCGTACCGCGCCGGTTCGCGTTGCCTAATGTCCGCCGGGTTACTTCGGCAACGTGCCCTCCACGCCCTGCACGAACCAGTTCAGTCGCAGCAATTCGGCATCGGGCAGCGACGTGCCGGCCGCCACCTTGATCGCGCCGCTCTGGTCCTTGATCGGCCCCGCGAACGGATCGAATTTGCCGGCGATGATGTCGTCGCGCTTTTGCACCAGCGCCTTTTGCGCGGTTGGCGATACGGCCGCCGTGTTGATGTCGGCGAGGTCGATTGCTTTTTCCTTGAGCCCCCACCACGTCGGCGCGTTGGTCCACTTGCCCGATTGCACCTGCTCGACCAGGTGCGAGTAGTAGACGCCCCAATAGCTCACGCATGCGCCCAGTTGCGCGTTCGGGCCGAACTTCTTCATGTCCGAGTCCCAGCCGAACGCGTGCACTTTCTTCTGCTCGGCGGTCTGCATCGTGGCCGTCGAATCGGTGTTCTGGATCAGCACGTCGGCGCCCTGGCCGATCAGCGTTTCGGCGGCCTGTTTCTCCTTGCCCGGGTCGAACCAGCTATTGATCCAGACGACCTTCACTTTCGCATTCGGATTGACCGAACGCGCACCCATTGTGAAGGCATTGATGTTGCGCACCACTTCCGGCACCGGCACCGAGGCGACGAAGCCGAGCGTATTCGTCTTCGTCGTATATCCGCCGACTAGCCCGGCCAGATACGCGCTCTGGTACGTGCGCACGTCATAGGTCGCAAAGTTCGCGGCCTTCTTGTATCCGGTTGCGTGCTCGAAAACGACATCGGGATAATCTTTTGCGGTCTTCAGTTCGAAATCCTGAAACCCGAAACTCGAGCCCACGATGATCTTGTTGCCCTTGTTCGCGAGATCGCGAAACACGCGCTCCGAGTCGGCGGATTCGGGTACGTTCTCGACGCGCGTGACCTTGATTTTGTCGCCGAACTTCGCTTCGATCGCTTTCACGCCCTGTTCGTGCGCGTAGGTCCAGCCAGCGTCGCCGGGGTTGCCGAGGTAGACGAACGCGACGCCCATCGGCACCGCTGCTAGGGCCGTGGGGCTCAGCGCGACACAGGTGCCAAGCGCCGCCAAAAGCGTGACCGCAGGGCGCAGTGAGCGGATCGCCGCGCGCGCGAATGTTGTTCTCATTGAATCTCCGAAGACGGGAAGGTAAGGATGCGACGCCATTGGGCAGACGGCCGGCTGCGTCGCGCCAGCGAAGATGGTCGTGAGTCAATATTGAAGCCGAAAATATGATCCGTTATGTGATGTATAACGGATTCGATATAGATTCCTTCGGGGGAGCGGGGCGCGCGCCAAAAGATCGTCGCGATCCGGAGAGGCCGGCGCTCGCCGTTAACCCCGCAACGGACTTTACATGTTGTTACCGTCGCGCAGCGGACGAGCGGGCGAGCATTCCGTATACTGCCGCGCAACTGCCTTCCTCTCGTTTAATTCGCCGTGCCCGGCGCAACGGCAAAGCCAACTCCACCGTGATGCCCATCCTTTCTACCCGGTCCGCCCTCATCGCCGCGCTTGTCGCTGCGGCCAGTCTTTCGTTGTCCGCATGCGTTGCTACGGGATACGCGCCGTACGGCGCGCAGCAAGGCTACCAGAGCCAGTATGCTGCGCCCGCGCCCAGCCAGCCCGTGTACGCACAACCGGGCACCGTTGGGCAACCCGTCTACGAGGCGCCCCCCGCGCCGCAGCCGCCGCGTGACACGCAAAACATCGGCCAGTACGGTTCGCAATACAACTCGCAACACGGCAATCAATATGGCACGCAGTACGGCACGCAGTACGGCACGATCGCGGGCATCCACGCCCTGAGTAGCGCCACGGGTGCTTCGGGCATTGCCGGCACCGTGGTCGGCGCGCTGGTTGGCGGCGTCCTCGGTAATCAGGTTGGAGGGGGACACGGTCGCGATGCAGCGACCGTCATCGGTGCGCTCGGCGGAGCCTACGCAGGCAACCAGATTGGCCAGCAGATGGGTCAGCCCACGGGATTCCAGATCGACGTGCGCATGAGCGACGGCTCGACGCGAGCGTTCAACGTGCCGACGCCGGGCGACCTGCGCCCGGGCGATCGTGTACAGGTCAACGGCAGCCAGCTCGCGCGCTATTGATTGCGGACGCGGTCGTCTCGCCTCACGAATCGCATTTTCATGTGCATCTCGACGGACTCATGGGGGACAGGAGATTCGATCGTATGGCGTCTCACGAACATCATGAGGATGACTAAGGGAAGGTGGTTTGCCTGCTTTTGCGAAAACGTGTTGCAACGGTCCGCGAGATTTCAGTGGCGTCAGCGCTGCCTTTTGGCCGCTGATAAATAGTTATTTCACGTACTTGCGGCGTGCCCGTGCCCATCGCACGGGCGATTGCGCGAAGCCTGGAAAAATCGCCCGGATCGAGTATCCGGGCACGCCAAATGCGCCGCCTCTTTCGGAAGTTAATCCTCTCTCACCGACTGGCATGTGAATCCATGGCGCTATCATTCCGCCACATGGGCGTCCTGGGAATCTGCGCATTATTCACCGCTTGCGGACAGATTGCGCCGAGGCATGCTGCGTGTCAGGCTGATTCCTGTCATATGCGGCGCGAGATCGTGCAGTCGGGCGAGGCGTCATGGTATGCGGAGAAGTTCGAGGGCCGACTGACCGCAAGCGGAGAACGCTTCGACGCCGGGGCACTCACTGCTGCCCATCGAACCTTACCGCTCGGCAGCCATGTGCGCGTCAGGTCGTTGGCAACCGGAAAATCGGTTGTCGTGCGCATCAACGATCGCGGCCCCTACGTCAAAAAACGCATTATCGATCTCTCCTATGCCGCGGCGAAGGCCTTGGGTTTGACAGACGCACGGTCGATGCAAGTGCAGATCGAACGCGTGGAAAGCAATGAGAACACGCACGCGGACCCGGACGACGCCGGAGTCTTGACAACAGGAAGGTGACAGTTGTCTTCTGGCCCGAGCCTGCGGGACGCGCCCAATCTTATCTATGCGCTTAGCGCGCATTCCTGGTTGCGTTTCCGCTGAAAACCGGTGCGGCGAACTGTGCGCCGGTCGGGCGACAGCTCCGCATTGCCTGGTATTTGATCTCCCCAGTCTTGACTCAGGTCAAACGTGATAGAGCGTCTGAGCGCAGCATTTCGAACAAGAAAAGACGCAGAAACGCGGTCAGACTGGAGACCCATCATGGAAATTTCATTTCGCGACCTGATGACCGTCCTGCACGGCATGGGCTTCGGGGCGCTTTTCATGCTCGCGTTTTCCGGCGCGATTGCCGAGCTTTACCGCATGACTGCGCCGGGTGGCCCGTCGGTGCCGTCGCCGAGGGAGCACAGGCTGCTGATGGTGTACCTGGTCGCAATGGTGGTGCTCGCCTGGGCGGCTGTCTTCTCGGGCGCATACATTGTTTACCCGTGGTATCGGGCGGTGCCGCCGGCAGGCCTGGCCGACCTGTCGAGCTACCCAAAGAGCCTTCTGATGTCGAGTCGCGACACGTCCGGCTGGCACAGCCTCGGAATGGAATGGAAGGAGCATGTGGCCTGGCTCGCCCCGATCTCCATCACGATGGTGGCGTATGTATTCGGGAAATACGGTCCCGCTCTCGCCAGGCTGCGGCAGATCCGCCACGCTGTCCTTGCATTTACGGTCGTTGCCTTCATCGCGACAGGCGTAGCGGGGGCGTTCGGCGCCTTCCTGAACAAATACGCGCCCGTGCGCGGCGGCACCGCGATCCACCTCATGACGGGAGAGTGAACATGAACGCCCCACAGACCCGCAACAGCTCGCCCTCGACCGCAGACGCGGGACTGGTTCGCGAATCGCTCGCGCCTGAAAAGACGGCCGGGGCAAAACGCGCGGCACAGTCCGGTAGCGCGGAGACGATTGCGAATGGACCGGCGGCCGCCGCGATCCTCGCGGCGGGCATTGGATGCTTTGCCGTCGGCCTGTTCGCGCTCGCCGGCGATGCATTTCCGGCGGCTGCCAGGTTCTTCACGTTCTACAAGCCGACGGGCGCGCTTTCAGGCGTCACGACGAGCGCCATCGTCGTGTGGCTGCTATCGTGGTTCGCGCTCTCGCGTCAGTGGGGCACGAAATCGGTGGCGCTCGGATGGGTCATTCTGGTCTCGTCGGTCCTGCTGGCGTTAAGCTTGATGCTTACCTTCCCGCCATTCATGGATCTGCTGCAAGGCAAGTAGCGTCTCTCGGCACGCCGGCGAAATCAGGAGGACAAGCGTGATAGGCGATCCTGCCGTGTGCCCGCTGCACGGGCCAACGACCATCGTCGGTACGAACGCATACGGGTTTCCGGTGTACGCGTGTTGCTGCGACGACATCCCTTATTCCACGCCCCCGGACGCCTGTACGCGGGAGCCGGCGCCGCCTGGTGACGAACCGGCGCAGCCGCGTCGGCAACCTTCGAAAGACGAGGAACGACGCTAACGACCAGCGTGTCCTGGTACCCGATTCAGCGGCCTGCACGCCGGAGTCACAGACATGAATCCCATCGCCCCCAAAATGATCATCGTTGGCGCCGGTATCGCCGGCCTCTGCGCCGCGGTCTATGCGCGCAAGTGCGGGTATGCCGTCACCGTGCTCGAGCAGCACGAACGTCCCGGCGGGCTCGCCACCAGCTGGCGGCGCGGCGCCTATACCTTCGAGGCTTGTCTGCACTGGCTGCTGGGCTCGAATCCGCGCGACCCCATGCATGCGTTATGGCGCGAAGTGTTCGACATCGACCGCCTGCAATTCGTCTATCCGGAAGAATGGATGCGCGTAGAAGGCGAACGCGGCGAGCAACTCTCTATCTACCCTGATCTCGAAAGGCTCGAAGCCGAGCTGCTACGGCACGCGCCGCACGACGAAGCGCAGATCCGGCAGTTCGTGCATGCCGTGCGCAGCCTGAGTCACTGCCCGCTGCCATCGTTGAGCCGTGCATGGCGAGAGCGCATCAGGACAGGGCTGCAATTGCTTCCCCACATGCCGCTTCTGCAAAACCTCTCGCATATCACCTCCGAAGCTTATGGCAAGCGGTTCAACGACCCGTTGCTGCGAGGCTTCTTTGGCGAAGGAGAAAATGCGCAGCTCGCAGTGCTCGCGCTCGTCTTCGCGCTCGCGTGGGTCAGCAACCGCAACGCGGGCTATCCGATTGGCGGCTCGCAGGCGGTGATCGGCGCGATTGCGCAGAACCTGCAGCACCTTGGCGGCGTGTTGCGCACAGGCGCGAGCGTCGAGCGCGTTCTCGTGGAAAACGACAGGACAGTGGGCGTGCAACTCGGCGACGGCGAGCGCATCGAGGCCGATTGGGTCGTCTCGGCCGCCGACGGACACACGATCATTTACGATCTGCTCGACGGGCGGTATGTCGGCGAGCGCATGGCGCACGTCTATCGCACGTACAAGCCTTTCCCCTCGTTCCTGCAGGTGAGCCTCGGTGTGGCGCGCGATTTTTCGCAGCAGTGCGGATACATGACCCGTCTGCTCGAAAAGCCGTTCACGGTCGATCCGCAAACGGCGCTGAATCAGATTGCCTTCCGGTTGTTCAACTACGATCCGACGTTCGCGCCTCCTGGCAAGACCGCCGTAACGTGCACGCTGCCGACGCGCAATGTGGAGTACTGGTCGCATTTGAGCGAACGCGATCCGCAGGAATACGAAGCGGAAAAGCAACGCGTGGCGAACGGCGTGATCGGGATATTCAACGCGTGCATACCCGGCGTGGGCGATGCGATAGAAGTGGTCGATGTTGCGACGCCCGCCACCGTGGTTCGCTGCACACGCAATTGGCACGGCAGCATGGAAGGGTGGTTGCTCACGCCTCAGACGGGCTTAAGGCCGTTGCCGCTCACGCTGCCGGGCTTGCAGCGATTCCTGATGGTCGGCCAGTGGGTCATGCCCGGCGGAGGTTTGCCGTCGGGCCTGATTACCGCGCGGCGCGCGGTGCGCCGCATGTGCCGGCAGGATGGCATTGCCTTCGCGCCGGACAGTCACCAGAAGTCGCCGAACGCGGCCGATGGCTTTCCGGCCTGATGTGCCCGACGCGCCTTCCGGCTGCGCAGCGCCGCGAGGGCGGTAACGGTGCCCAGGGCTTCATCCAGTACGACACCGAATATGGCTTGGCCAATACCTTTGCCTTGACTCTAAAACGACCGTATCGCATCCCGCAGCAACCCTGCTGTGAGGTATGCCATCAATAGCGCGATAGCGGCGTCGAGCCAGCGCCAGACCTTCGGATATTTGAAGACGCCTGTGAGTTTCCGGGCACCCGTGGCGAGGATCATGAACCAGATACATGATGCCGACATCGTGCCGATGAAAAAGGATGGGCGCGCTGCGACTGGCGTTGCCGCTCCTGTCGAGCCAATGAGGACGATGGTATCCAACCATGCGTAGGGGTTGGCAAAACTGAGCATGAGCGTGGTATTCAACAGGCTTCGGTGGATATTGGGAGCGCCGTCAACTCCGTTGGGCGTGGACGTGTTTCTGATGCAGGCCAGCATGCGCTGTCCGCCAAACCAGACCAGGTATGCGGCCCCGGCGAGCAGCATCGCTGATACGACCCGAGGGTGGCTGTCGAGCAGAACCCCGACGCCGGCCGCGCCGATTGCGATGAGTACGGCATCGGCGATAACGCAGATGGCGACTACACCCCATAGAGAGCCGCCACTGGCCCCTTGGCGTAGGACCAGGGCATCTTTTGGGCCAGGGGCGGAAAACAGTACTATCCCCAACAAGAACCCGTCGAAGAACTGCGACGTAACGGGAGTGATCATTGCACGCCCGGTAGTGCCGGATATGTTCGAGGAGCGATGGGCCGGTTGCCGAATCGGGTGTGGTGAACATTCATCGACCTGGACAGGTCGACACGCTTTTTCCTGCAAAATCCGATGAGCTCTTCTGCTCCATCTGGGTTCGCGAAGTAAATGAGCGAGCTGCGCTGGCGGGGCCGACCGGGATTCAGGACTGCGTGGTAGGTCGCAGGAATCGCGCAATCGGACAGTTGAGTGAGTAGTGAGCCGGATAGAACGGCGAGTTCGTTTTCAAGCAACCGCACAGGCTTCGTGTCGGCATGAGCATATTCCGATCCGAATGGGAGAAATCCGTCGGTCTCGTCATCGAAGCGATAACTCCGCTTCGTTTCTTCGGGTATCGCTGGGAAGCCGTCGATCAGCGATGCGTAACTCTCCATCATCGCCATGGTCATCGAGATGGTTCCAGATCCCGTTCTGGCAATTGCTTCAGCGCAGCTTTGAATATCGGACATCACTGTCTCCAGTTCACGTTGGTTTGCATTGCGGCCAACCGTGCTCTCAGTAATTTTGTTGCTCACCCATCTAACGAGCGAGCATGCTCTGTGATTGACGCCCCTGGCCGTGGTGGTCGCCATCAGCCTATTCTCGGGACTTTGCGGTTTGTAGCGACGATCAAACTGTCCTTCCTGGTGTACGATCGCGTAGCCACCTGCAGGCCGATGGGGAAAGCGAATGCAAGTGAGGAAAGAGACGCTGCGAGCGTTGATCGCACGTCGTGGCCGCGAACTCGGTAAATCGATGACGGCGATTGCCAGGGAGGCGGGTTTGTCGAGAACGTATCTGTACGGGCTTTCAGGCGGAATCGCTCAAGACCCCTCAGTACGGACGTTGGTGAAACTGGCCAGGGCGATACAGGTATCGCCATTGCTGCTGTTCCGCTACTACGCTGATCTCAGTGGAGCGCCAGCAACGGGAGCACCCGTGGCGCCTACGAACAGGGCGGTAGGCCTTCACGACCCGGAAGATGTTGCCGTCTTCAATGCCGATGTCACGACGCCAGATCAAACGGTAGTCCTGCCGGGAGAGGTGTTTCAAAAGGTATGGGAGATACAGAACCTCGGTACACGCCCGTGGCTGGGTCGTCGCCTCGTGCGTGTCGATGGTGAGTACGTGATGGCGCGGCGGACCCGAAACAATACCGGGCTAGAGGTCGTTCTGGATGCGCACCTGTCGAGTCTGCACAGGGAAATTGCAATTCCCGACACGCAACCGGGGCAACCCATACGTCTGTCGGTCGACTTCGCTGCGCCAAATGAAAACTGCACGGTTGCCTCAATCTGGCGAATCGAGGACCGCGAAGGGCATCCGTGCTTTGGTCCATCGTTCATCCTGCATGTAGTCGTGACAGTCATGGCTCGATAGGCCAGATATCGGCGATAGACCGAGCTTTCCGGACTATCGTTGTTCGAGCGCATCCGGAACAGTGTGCGGAGACTCGACTGCGCTGCCAGCTTGCATGGGACCAGCCCGTCGAGCACCGTCTTGTGGCGGTGCCATCGCGCGAGCCAGAGGGAAATTTCCGGACAGTCGCGTTTGATGCATCTCATTCACCATGGCGCGGTCGGCGGCGGCATCAGCAGCCCAGGACCGGGACCGGGATGTTCATCGTCTTGCCGAAAGACGCCAGCAAACCGTCACGCATCAGCTTGCAAACCATCAACGTAAGCAGCACTCGTGCGGCGAGAGCAGGATTGCGCATGCAGGCATCCACCTGTTCGCTTTTCCCGTGTCCAAGCACGCACCACAGGCAGAGATGTTCGCAATTGTTGGTGAGCAACCGGTAGTTTTTCTCGCCGAGCCGCGATGCCGCGCGGCGAGCGACCTCGAGTCCCGCGTACCGCGCGTGCGGGTGCTGAACGACCTCGAAGCCGAAGCCCGCAGCAAAAAGCTCGATGGAGACGACCTCGACCGGGCCGCTGCCAAGGCCGCGCGAAAGGCCGGCGTAGTGAATGACGCGGCCGTTCCCGACGTAGATGCCGTGATGCCGATAACCGGGCCGCTGCGTGGCGAGGTGGGCGCCGACTGACACATCGCGTGTACACACGACATCTGCACTACCGGCTTGTGCGTGCTGGCTCATGACTCGCTCCAGAACCAGCAGCGGCTCCTGACCTGGCCGGGACAGCGTCCCGGATATGCATTTGCTCGCCGCTGAACATCTGACACCTTCGCTTTCGCCACGCCTGAAGTATTGGTTTTGACGCACGCGGTAACAATCAGCCCCGGCTGAGATTGATGTCCGATCTCTGCTTTGCATGTCGGAAAACTCCGACACCGTGAAGGAAAACGGCTGATGTCGAATTGCGATGCGAGCAGATGCGAGCACTGCGGGACGGAACGGAGCCCGACGCCGCGTAGTTGATGCAGATCAGCCGGCGCGATGCAGCCCGTGCCAGGCTCGTCTCGATGGTCCACCAGGGACCGATTCGACGGAGACGACGATGAAGACCGATTTGCAGCTCAAGCACGATGTGGAAGCCGAACTGGAGTGGGAACCGGCGGTGACCGCTTCGCGAATTGGCGTCGAGGTGAGAGACGGCGTGGTGACGCTTGCGGGACATCTCGCGAGCCTTGCCGAGAAGATGGCCGCCGAACAGGCCACGCGCCGCGTGGGCGGCGTGCGCGCACTGGTGGTCGAGCTGGAGGTGCGCCTGCCCGGCGAGGACGTTCGCACCGACGAGGACATCGCGCACATCGCGCGTTCCGTTTTGCGCTGGACAGCCGGGCTGAGCGAGGACGCGGTGCAGGTGCAGGTCGAGCACGGCCACGTGGTGCTCAGGGGCACGGTCGAATGGCCGTGGCAGAGTCAAACCGCCGTGCGCGCCATTGCGCAGTTGCGCGGCGTCGCGGACGTGACGGATCACATCGACATCCGCAATACGATGGCGCCGGAAAAGATCAGCAAGGACATTCTCGAAGCCATGCGGCGACATGCGGACCGCGAGGCCCGGCATATTCAGGTCACCGTGAACGAGGGGACGGTCCGGCTCTCGGGCAAGGTCCACTCCGTTGCGGAACGCTCCGTGGCGCGAGGCGCGGCGTGGGCGGCACCGGGCGTGCGCGCCGTGGTGGACGATCTGATCGTGGAGTGATGCGGCGGTCGCCGCGTGAAACGTGCGCCGTTTGGCATGCGTAGCTGGCGGCGCTATCGCGAGGTGGCGCGCAAAGGCATGGCTTGATGCGCGGCCGCGGGGAAAACGAACTCGACGTTCGTGCCTTGACGCGCATTCACGTGCACGACGCGGGTCTGCTTCGTTCCCGCCGCATACGCCGCGACCTGGTACCTGCCCATGGGCAAGGAGACGTAAAGGAACGGTCCGAGCGTGCTCGTATTGAGGACCGAAGCGCCGGAGGGCCCGACGATCTCGACAGCCACGTCAGAAAGGAACTGGCCTCCCTGGGTGAGGAAAGTCATGCGCAGGCTGTACTGGCTGGCGACGCTGCGCATCGCCGCGACTTCGTCGCTGCCCACGCCGCCGGTGATGTAGGCGACACCGTTACGGACGGTCCGCGTCGCGGCGTTCTCCGTTGGCGTCGCGACGGTCTGCGCCGAACCTACGCTGGCGTCGAGACTCGTTGCCGCGATCAGAACGGCGATCAGCGTAAGGCGGCAGGCGGTTTTCATGGATCTCTCCTTGCTTGAGCGGCCGGTAATGCCACGGCAAGAGCATCCCGCTCCCCGCGGCGCTGCGTCTGATGCAAGTCAAGCCGGTTTTCATTTGATGCAAGTCAATGGGAAGACGCCATCCGATCGGATGATGTGCGTCAGGCAGGGCAATGCGGCGCGGGATGGCCCGCGAGTCAGGAGGCAGGGCATGTACGAGAAGATTCTGATTGCGTTCGATGGGAGCGAGACCTCGAAACTGGCGCTCGCCGAGGCGTTGCGCATTGCGCGGCTGACGGGCGGCCAGCTCTGTGTTGCGCATGTAATCGACGTCGTGGCGCCGTTCGGCATGGGGCTCACCTACGTTCCCGCGGATTTGCTCGCGTCGTATCGCGAAGAGGCCAAGGAACGCCTGAAGGCGGCGCGCTCCGAAGCGCAGGCCGCGGGCGTGAAGTGCGAGACGGAACTGCTCGAAGTGGCAGGCATCACCCAAAGCGTTGCGCACTGTCTGCAAGGCTGCGCATCGCGCTTCGGTGCGCAACTCGTCGTGCTCGGCACGCATGGCCGGCGCGGCGTGAGGCGGGCCATCATTGGCAGCGTGGCGGAGGAATTCGTGCGCAACGCGGATTGTCCGGTGCTGCTCGTGCGTGGCGAGCCCGCCTGAGTGCGGCCAGCCGGAATCATTGAACGCACTTCATGAGCGGAGCATTCCATGGAAAACGCTTCCTCGGCCGTCGTCTCGCTCGCGCAGGTCACGCGCGCCGATCTCGCGCGCGTGGGCGGCAAGAACGCGTCGCTCGGCGAACTGATCGCCAACCTCGCGCCCCACGGCGTCAAGGTGCCGCCCGGCTTCGCCACCACGGCGCAGGCGTATCGCGACTTCATCGAAGCGAACGGCCTCGACGCGCCGATCGCCGCCGCGCTGGACGATCTCGCGGCCCAACGCAGCACGCTCGAGCAAACGGGCGCACTGATCCGTTCAGCGATCTTGCGCGGCGAATGGCCTGCCGCCATCGCCGATGGCATCCGCAGCGCCTACGCGGACCTTTGCCGGCAGACCGGCAACGAGACGCTGAGCGTGGCCGTGCGTTCGAGCGCAACGGCCGAAGACCTGCCCGAGGCGAGTTTCGCGGGGCAGTTCGAAACGTTTCTGAACATCAGCGGCGCCGCCGCCGTGCTCGACGCGTGCAGGCGTTGCTACGCATCGCTCTATACCGACCGCGCAATCAGCTACCGCCAGGCCAAGGGTTTCGACACGCTCAAGGTCGCCGTGTCGGTGGGCGTGCAGCAGATGGTGCGCGCTGATCTGGGCGGTGCTGGCGTGATGTTTTCGATCGATACCGAAACCGGGTTCGACCGTATCGTGCTGATCAACGCGGCATGGGGCCTGGGGGAGAACGTGGTGCAGGGCGCCGTCGACCCCGACGAGTACGAAGTCTTCAAGCCGTTGCTGAAGGAGGCGTCGCTCACGCCCATCGTCAGCAAGACGCGCGGCGCGAAGGCGGTCAAGATGATCCGCACGCGCAGCCGGACACAGCCGACGAAGAACGTGCGGACTTCGCGCGCCGAACGCATGGCCTGGGTGCTGCGCGATGACGAGATCCTGCATCTGTCGCGCTGGGCGTGTCTCATCGAAGCGCACTACGGCTGCCCGATGGACATGGAGTGGGCGAAGGACGGCGCCACGGGTGAACTGTTCATCGTTCAGGCGCGACCGGAAACCGTGCAGTCGCGCCGCGACGCCGGCGCGCTGAAGACCTGGCGCATCGGCAAGACGGGGCCGAAGCTGCTCTCGGGCGTGAGTGTCGGGGAGGCGATCGGCGCGGGTCAGGTCTGCGTGATCGAGCAGCCCCGCGACATGGCGCGCTTCGTGGACGGCGCGGTGCTGGTCGCGCAGACCACCGACCCGGACTGGGTGCCGATCATGCGGCGCGCTTCCGCGATCGTCACCGATCACGGCGGCCGCACCTCGCACGCGGCGATCGTGAGCCGCGAACTCGGCCTGCCGGCGATCGTCGGAACGGGCAACGCCACGCGCGTGCTGCGCAACCGCCAGGCGGTCACGGTCAGTTGCGCGCAGGGCGAGGAAGGCATGGTGTACGAGGGCATTGCCGAGTTTCACGCTGAAGAGATCGACTTCTCGAACATGCCGCACACGCGCACGGGCATCATGCTCAATCTCGCGAATCCGGCGGCGGCGTTTCGCTGGTGGCGCATTCCGGCCGATGGAGTAGGGCTTGCGAGAATGGAGTTCGTGATCAGCAACCAGATCCGCGTTCACCCGATGGCGCTCGTCCATTTCGACGAGCTGAAGGACGGGGAGGCGAAGCGCACCATCCGCGATCTGACCGTGGGTTACGACGACCGCACCGAGTACTTCGTCGAGCATCTCTCTCGCGCGCTCGGGCGTATCGCGGCCGCGCAGTATCCGCGTCCCGTAATCGTGCGCATGAGCGACTTCAAGACCAACGAATACGCGAACCTCGTGGGCGGCGCAAAGTTCGAGCCGAAGGAAGCCAACCCGATGCTCGGCTTTCGCGGCGCGTCGCGCTATTACTCGCCGCTCTACCGCGAAGGCTTCGCGCTCGAATGCCGTGCGATCCGGCGCCTGCGCGATGAAATGGGCTTCACCAATGTCGTCGTGATGATTCCGTTCTGCCGCACGCCGGAGGAGGCCGACCGCGTGCTCGCGGTCATGCGCGAGAACGGCCTCGAACGCGGGCGCCATGGTCTGGAAATCTATGTGATGTGCGAGATTCCCTCCAACGTGGTGCTTGCGCGCGAGTTCGCACAGCGCTTCGACGGGTTTTCGATCGGCAGCAACGATCTCACGCAGCTCACGCTGGGCGTGGACCGCGACTCGGCGCAGCTCGCCGGCCTGTTCGACGAGCAGAGCGAAGCCGTCAAATGGATGGTGCGCCGGGTCATCGCCGAGGCGCATCGCGCCGGGGCCAAGGTCGGCTTGTGCGGCGAGGCGCCCGCGCACCACCCCGAGTTCGCGGCTTTCCTCGTCGAGTGCGGCATCGACTCGATCTCGGTGAGTCCCGACAGCTTCGTCGCCGTCAAGCGGCGCGTCGCGTCCAGCGAGCCCGCGCTCGATGCGGATGCCGGCATGCCCGATGCGTGTCCGGATGCACCGGCTCGCAGCCGCAGCGTGCCAATCTCAACCAGTTAGGAATCCGATTCGAGTCATGAAGACGCGCGCCCGGAGCATGCGATGAAAGCCGATACGCAACTGAAGCAGGACGTCCAGGACGAACTGGCGTTCGACGCCGCGCTGGACGCATCGCACATCCGGGTCGAAGTGGCGAACGGCGTCGTGAGCCTCTGGGGACGGGTGCCTGCGCTTGCACAGACGCATATCGCGGAACGCGCTGCACAGCGGGTGAGCGGCGCGCGTTCGGTCGTCGTGCGGTTGCAGGTCGAACTGCCGGCCACCAACCCGCCCAGTGACGAAGCGCTCGCTGACATGGCGCGCGCGATCCTGCACTGGACGGCAGGCGTGCCGCAACGCGCGGTGGAAGTCGAAGTGGCGAACGGCCACCTTTTCCTGCGCGGGGCCGTCGAATGGGAATGGCAGCGCGAACTGGCGATTCACTCGCTCGTGCGCCTGCGCGGCGTCACGGGCATCACGAGCCGCGTGGAGGCGAGCCGGCGCATGGATCCGCGCAAGATCAGCGAGCGCATCCGCAAGTCGCTCCAGCGCCACGCCGAAGACGAGGTCAGCCACATCCACGTCGAAATGAGCGACGGCGTGGTCACGCTGAAGGGCACGGTCGATTCGGAAGCCGAGCGCGCCGTCGCGCGCGGCGCCGCATGGACGCAGCCTGGCGTGAGCGCGGTCATCGACGAACTCGTGCTGGCGTGATGCCGCCCAGACTCACCGTGCCCATGAGCCACGCTTCGAACGACATGTCTGCGTCCGCCGCGGTTCGCGCGCCGCGTGCAGTCGGGCGCGTGAGCGCGTTGCGCGGCGCGGTGCTGGACGTCGTGTTCGAGAGCGGGCCACTGCCGCCCGTCGAAGACGCGCTGTCGATCGTTCGCGAAGACGGCTCGCGTCTCACCGCGGAGGTCGAGGCGCATCTCGGGCCCACGGCGGTGCGCGCGCTCGCCTTGCAGTCGACGGCGGGATTGCGGCGCGGCGCCCGCGTGGAGGCGCAAGGCGGTCCGCTGGAGGTTCCGGTGGGCGACGCGGTGCTCGGCCGTCTGCTCGACGTGAGCGGCACGGCGCATGACGGCGGCGCGCCGCTCGACGCCGGCGTCCCGCGCCGGCCGATCCACCGCGCGCCGCCGCCGCTCGCGGCGCTGCGTAGTTCGACCGAGATCTTCACCACCGGCCTCAAGGTGATCGATCTGCTCGCGCCGATCGCGCAGGGCGGCAAGGCGGCGATGTTCGGCGGCGCGGGCGTCGGCAAGACCGTGCTCCTGATGGAGCTGATTCACGCGATGGTGGCGCGCTATCAGGGCATCTCGGTGTTCGCGGGCGTGGGCGAGCGGTCGCGCGAGGGCCACGAAATGCTCTCGGAGATGCGCGGCTCGGATGTGCTCGCACGCACGGTGCTGGTGTACGGGCAGATGAACGAGCCGCCGGGCGCGCGCTGGCGCGTGCCGCTCACGGCGCTCACCATCGCCGAGCACTTTCGCGACGAGAAGCACCAGAACGTGTTGCTGATGATCGACAACGTTTTTCGCTTCGTGCAGGCGGGCGCGGAGGTATCGGCATCGCTCGGGCGCATGCCCTCGCGGGTCGGTTACCAGCCGACGCTCGCGAGCGAGGTGGCCGCGTTGCAGGAGCGCATCGTCTCGGTGGGGGAAGCGGCGGTGACGGCCGTCGAGGCTGTCTACGTGCCCGCCGACGACTTCACCGATCCCGCCGTGACGACCATCGCGGCGCACGTGGACAGCATGGTCGTGCTCTCGCGCGCCATGGCCGCCGAGGGCATGTATCCGGCCATCGACCCGATCGCCTCGTCTTCGGTGCTGCTCGATCCGCTCGTGGTGGGCGCGGAGCACGCGGCGGTCGCCATCGAGGTGCGGCGCCTCATCGAGCACCACCGCGAGTTGCAGGACGTGATCGCGCTGCTCGGCGTCGAGGAGCTGGGCGCCGAGGACCGGCTGCTCGTGCATCGCGCGCGCCGCCTGCAGCGCTTTCTCACGCAGCCGTTCGCGGTGACCGAGGCGTTCTCGGGACAAGCGGGCCGCTCGGTCGCGATCGCCGATACGCTGGCGGGCTGCAAGGCGATACTCGCCGGCGAATGCGATGGCTGGCAGGAGCGCTCGCTCTTCATGGTCGGCACGCTCGACGAGGCACGCGAGAAGGAGCGTGCTTCGGCAACGGCGGCCACGCCGGCCGCACTCGCATAGGGGGCGCAAATGGACGCCACGCTGCTCGATCTGACGATCGCCACGCCGCTCGACATCGTGGTGAACCATGAGGCCGCCGGATCGCTGCGCGCCGAGGACGAGAGCGGTTCGTTCGGCATCCGGCCGGGTCACGCGGACTTCATCACGATGCTCGTGCCTTCGGTGGTGCGTTGGCTCGCGGCGGACGGGACGCGCCGGTATTGCGCGGTGGACGGCGGCGTCATGACGGTATCGGCGGGACGCACGGTGGCGCTCGCGTGCCGCGAGGCGATCGTCGGCGATTCGCTCGAGCGGCTGGAGCGCGAAGTCGCCAGCGTACGCGCCGCGCAACTCGACGCCGAGCGGCGCGTGCGCGTGGAGAGCGTGCGGCTGCACGCCCAGGCGGTGCGGCAGATGCTGCGCCATCTGCGCGGCCCGCTCATGCCGGACGGGCAGGCGATGGCGGCGGCCCGGGAGCGAGATCGATGAGCGATCCGTCGCGAGAGTCGAACCACATGGCGCGCGCCGCGCGCGATGCCGCGCAGCGCGAGGCGCGTGGCCGCGCGCAACCCGAGCCTTCGCTCGGCAGCCGGCTCGGACAGATGGGCATACTTGGCTGGACCATCGTGCTGCCCACGCTGGGGGGGCTCGCGATCGGCCACATGCTCGACCGGCTGTTCGGCACGCGTGTGTTCTTCTCGGCGCCGATGCTCATGCTCGGCGCGGCCGCGGGCCTCTGGTTCGCGTGGAAATGGATGCGCCGGCAGGAACGGAGCCATGAGGATGACTGATCATTTGACGCTTTTGAGGTGCGTGGAGGGGCTCGCCGCGGGCACGGCGGCAGGCGCGGCGCATTTCGCGGCGCTGCGCTGGAACGCGCGCTTCTTTGCTGCAGGCCGGATCGGTGTCGCGCTAGGCGCACAGGCCGTGCGCTGCGTGCTGACCGCGCTGCTCCTCTTCGCGCTCGCGCGCACGGGCGTGGCGGCGCTGCTTGCGGGTATGGCGGGGCTCCTGCTCGCGCGCCATGCCGTGCTGCGCCAGGCGGTGCGGATACGATGAAAGCCTCGCCGCTCACCACCACGCCGCTCTGGCACCTCGGTCCGCTCGCGATCACGGCGCCGGTCGTCATCACGTGGGCCATCATGGCCTGCATGGCCGTCGCCGCGGGGCTGCTCACGCGGCGGCTCGCGCTCGTGCCCTCGAAGACGCAGACCGTTCTCGAACTGTTCGTCACCACGCTCGACGCCCAGATTCGCGACACCATCGAAGGCGATCCCGCCCCGTACCGCGCGCTGATCGGCACGCTCTTCGTGTTCGTGCTGGCGGCCAACTGGTCGTCGCTGTTGCCAGGCGTCGAACCGCCGACCGCGCATATCGAAACCGACGCGGCGCTCGCGCTGATCGTGCTCGCGGCGACCGTCTTTCACGGCCTGCGCACGCGCGGCATGCGCGGCTACCTGGCGGCCTTCGCCGAACCGACCTGGGTGATGATCCCCCTGAACGTCGTCGAGCAGCTCACACGCACCTTCTCGCTCGTCGTGCGCCTCTTCGGCAACGTGATGAGCGGCGTGTTCGTGGTCGGTATCGTGCTTTCGCTCGCGGGGCTGCTCGTGCCCATTCCGCTGATGGCGCTCGATCTGCTCACGGGCGCGGTGCAAGCCTACATCTTCGCAGTGCTGGCGATGGTGTTCGTCGGCGCCGCGGCGGGCGGCGAGCGCTCGGGCGCCGGCCATCGCGCACAGGAAAAGCCATGAATCTCATCGAAATCGTCAGCATCGCCGCCGCCGCGCTCGCGGTGTCGTTCGGCGCGATCGGACCCGCGCTCGCGGAAGGCCGCGCGGTCGCCGCCGCGATGGACGCCATCGCGCGCCAGCCCGATTCGGCGGGCACCGTCTCGCGCACGCTGTTCGTCGGCCTCGCGATGATCGAGACGATGGCGATCTATTGCCTCGTGATCGCGCTCCTGCTGCTGTTCGCCAATCCGTTCGTCAAGTAGCGAAGGTCGCGCCATGCATATCGACTGGTCGACGCTCGCGCTGCAGACGGTCAATGCCCTCGTGCTGGTGTGGCTGCTCGCGCGCTTTCTCTTCCGGCCCGTGGCGGAGATCGTCGCGGCGCGCCAGAAAGCCGCGCAGGCGCTGCTTGCCGACGCCGAAGCGAGCCGCCGCGCGGCGCAGGCCGAGCACGACGCCGCGCGCGAAGAAACCGCGCGCCTCGCGGCCTCGCATGACGCGGCGCTGCGGGCGGCCGAAGCAGGCGCCGAAGCACATAAGGCGACACTGCTCATGCAGGCGCGGGCCGAAGCCGCGCAATTGCGTGTGCAAGCCGAAAGCGAGATCGAACGCGAGCGCGCCGCGCGCTCGCGCGACATCGAAGACGATGCGGTGAGACTGGCGGTCGAAATTGCAGGACGCCTTCTCGACCGGATGCCGCCCGAGGTGCGTGTGCAGAGCTTCATCAGCGGCACGGCGCAGGCGTTGGCGAAGCTGCCGCCTGAGACGCGCGACGAATTCGGCGCGCAGGGTTCGCCGCTCGCACTGGCCGCGCCGCGCGAGCTGAGCGATGCCGAACGGCAAGCCTGCGAGGCGGCGTTCAGCGCGGCGCTCGGGCGCGACGTCACGCTGCGGGTGCAGGCCGACCCCACGCTGATCGCCGGGCTCGAACTCACGGGCGCGCACGCGGCGGTGCGCAACCATCTGCGTCACGATCTCGACGTCATCCGCGAGACGCTGCTGGAGCGCGGCGGTGTGCGCGGCTGAGTCCGGGGCGCAGAACTGGCTTTCGCGAGCGCAAGACGCGCTCGCGCGCGTGCAGTTTGCGCCCGAGGCCCAGACCAGCGGCAGCGTGGAACGCATCGCCGACGGCGTTGCCCGCATCTCGGGTCTCGCCGATGTCGCGCTCGACGAAACGGTGCGCTTCGCGAGCGGCGCGACCGGCTACGTGCGCACGCTCGACGCCGATTTCGCGCACGTCGTGCTGCTGGACGGCGCGGCGGCCGTGGAAGCCGGCGAGCGCGTGGAGCGCACCGGCGCCGTGCTTCAGGTGCCCGTTGGCGAGGGGCTGCTCGGGCGTGTGATCGATCCGCTCGGCCGGCCGCTCGACGGCGGCGAGCCGCCCGCCGCCGAGGCGTGGCTGCCGGTGGAGCGCTCAGCGCCCGCCATCGTCGAGCGGGCCGCCGTGAGCGAGCCGCTCGAAACCGGCGTGCTGGTCGTCGACGCGCTATTCGCGATCGGGCGCGGCCAGCGCGAGCTCATCATCGGCGACCGGGCGACGGGCAAGACCTCGCTCGCCGTCGACGCCATCGTCAACCAGCGCGCGAGCGATGTGATCTGCGTATACGTCTCGGTGGGCCAGCGCGCCACGGCGGCGCAGCGCGTGATCGACGCCGTGCGGGCGCGCGGCGCGCCGCAGCGCTGCGTGTTCGTGGTGGCGCCGTCGTCGGCTACGCCCGGCATGCAATGGGTCGCACCGTTCGCGGGCTTCTCGGTCGCCGAGTATTTCCGCGACCGCGGCCAGCACGCCCTCGTCGTGATCGACGACCTTTCGAAGCACGCGGCCACGCATCGCGAGCTGGCGCTGCTCACCGGCGAGCCGCCCGGGCGCGAGGCGTACCCCGGCGACATCTTCTATCTGCACGCGCGGCTCCTGGAGCGCGCGGCGCGGCTGAGCGCGGAACTGGGCGGCGGCTCGCTCACCGCACTGCCGATTGCGCAGACCGAGGCGGGCAATCTCGCGGCCTATATTCCGACCAACCTGATCTCGATCACGGACGGCCAGCTCGTGATGGATGCCGCGCTGTTCGCAGCGAACCAGCGGCCCGCCGTCAACGTGGGCTTGAGCGTGAGCCGCGTGGGCGGCAAGGCGCAGGCCCAGGCGCTGCGCCAGGTGGCGGGGCGGCTGAGGATCGAATACGCGCAGTTCCTGGAGCTGGAGATATTCGCGCGCTTCGGCGGCCTCACCGATGCGCGCGTGAGCGCGCAGATCGCACGTGGCGAGCGTATTCGCGCCTTGCTCGCGCAGCCGCGCTTCAGCCTGCTTGGCGTCGCACAACAAATCGCGTTGCTTGGCGCGCTCGCCGACGGCGAATTCGATGCGTTGCCCGCGCATGCCGTTGCGCAGATTCGCGAGCGGATCGCACAAGTCGGCGCACACGCGAGCGGTAATCGTTCGGATCGCGAATCATTGGCGAGCATTGCCGCGTTGCGCGAGCGGGTGCGCGAATGCATCGGGCGCGGCGGAACCGCCTCAGAGGGGGCGCAATGAGCGGCAAGCTCGGCGAGATCGAAGCGCGGATCGGCGCGACCCATCAACTCGAAGCCGTGGTCGGGGCCATGCGCGCAATCGCGGCGGCGCGCGCGCGCGACGCGCACGCCCGGCTTGCCGGCATCCGTGCTTGCGCGGCGGCGGCCGGGGCCGCGATTGGCGATGTCCTGGCGTTCGATCCTTCGAGCGCATCGACAAGCGCGACGCATGCGGACGAAGGCGCCGAGGTTTGCATCGTCATCGGTGCGGAGCAGGGCTTCGTCGGGGGCCTCAACGACCGGATTGCCGACGAGGCGCTGCGCCGCCCGCTCGCCTGCCCGCGCCACTGGCTGCTGGTCGGCACCCGGCTCGCGAGCGCATGCGCCGAGCGCGGCATGGGCGAGGCATGGTCCGTACCGATGGCGGCGCACCCTGCCGCCGTCCCGCATCTCGCGGCGCGTGTTTCCGATGCGCTCTACGCGAGGCTCGCAGACGGCGAGCGCGCGACACGCGTCACGCTCACGCACGCGCTGCCGGGCGAGTCGCGGCTGCGCATCGTGCAGCGCACGCTCATTCCGTTCGATTTCGCGCGCTTCGAGGTGACGCCGCGCGCCTTGCCACCGCTCGTCAACGTCGCGCCCGCGCGTCTGCTGAGCGGGCTCGTCGGGCTCTATGTGTCGTTCGAGCTATGCGAGGCGCTCATGCTTGCGTTCGCCGCCGAAAACGAGGCCCGCGTGCGCGCCATGCTTGCCGCGCGCACCAACGTGCGACAGCGGCTCGACACGCTTTCTCAACAGTATCGCGCGATGCGCCAGGACGAGATCACCTCGGAAATCGTCGAGCTGACCACGGGACGCGAGTACGCGCAGCGTACGAGGGATTGATCGTCCTGATTGACGTGTGTCAATCGGATGGCGGGGAACGCGCGCACGATGGCCCTGTGCAGCGGTTTTTGAAAGGAGCCACCGCCATGCAGAAACACCTCATCGTGGTCGCGCATCCGGTGGAAGACAGCTTCACCATGAGCGTGACGCGCGCCTACCTGGGCGAGCTGGTCCGCATCGGTCATGACGTCCGTCTTCACGATCTCTACCGCATGGGGTTCGATCCCGTGCTGTCCGCCGAGGAATTGACCGAGGGAAGCGACGTGCACGTGCGCATGGCCGACGTTGTGATCGCGCAGAAAGACGTGCTCGCGGCCGATGTCGTCACGGTCATCTACCCGCTCTGGTGGATGGCGATGCCCGCGATGATGAAGGGCTACATCGACCGCGTGTTCAGCCGCGGCTTCGCCTACGAGACCCAGCCGGACGGCGTGCACGGCTTGCTGTCCGGGCGCCGCGCCGTGGTGGTGACCATTTCGGCCGCCCCGTTGGCCTCGTTCGTGGCAGACGGCCGGTGGCAGGCCATGCAGCTACTGCAGGATACGCACGTGTTCCGCGCATCGGGCTTCGATGTGATCGGGCATCTGCATTTCGACGAAGTCGGCCCGGCAATGCCTGTGGATACCGCCTCCGCCAACCTCGCGCAGGTGCGTCAATTTGTTCGCGGACATTTCGCTTCGGTACCGACGGTGTGAATCCCCGGTGAAACGAAGCTGCGCCGGAACGACATGAGGAGTGGACGGCAATGAAATCCGATCTGGAATTGAAGCGCGACGTAGAGGCCGAGCTTGCATGCGACCGGTCGATCCTGCCGGCGAGCATCGGCGTCGAGGTGTCCAACGGCGTGGTGACGCTGTCGGGCCATCCGGCGAGCTACGCGGCGAAGCTCGCCGCGCAACGCGCGACCGCCCGGGTGGCGGGCGTGCGCGGCATCGCCGTGGAGATGGAGGTGCGCGTTCCGCAGCACGAAGCGCGCCGTGACGAGGACATCGCGAACACGGTGCGCGCGATCCTCGAATGGACGGTGGGCGTCAATAATCAGGACGTCCAGGTAGAAGTCGAGAAAGGTTGCGTCACGTTGCTCGGCGAGTGCGACTGGGGTTATCAAAGCCATGCCGCACAGCAAGCGATTTCGCATTTGCTCGGCGTGACGGGCGTGAACAACCGGATCCGCATTCGCGGCGCCACCTCGGCCGAAGACATTGCACGCGGCATTCGCGCCGCCATTGGCCGCCACGGCGAGCGCGAAGCGAAACACATCGAGATCAAGATCGACGGCGACACGGTCACCCTGTCCGGCAACGTCGCCTCGTACGCCGAGCGTCAGCTCGTCTACGGCGCGGCGAAATCGACGCCGGGCGTGCACACGATCGTCAATCTTCTGCGCGTCGAATGACACCGGGAGCATTGCCATGTATCGCTTCTTTCGCCGCTTCGAACGCGTGGCGTTCGGCATCGTGACGGCGTCGGCCATCGTCTGCGCAGCGGTTCTGCTCCTCCACCGCTACGCCGGCTCGCTGACGCCCGACTTCCTTCCGTTGCCCGCCGCGCAGGCGGGCGTCCCGTTCGCGCTCGTTTGCGAAGATGCACAGCAGGCGGGCGCGTGCGAACAACTACTCGCCGAATGGAGGGTGATCAAATGAACGCCGCTACGCTTTGCACACGTGAAGTCGCCACCTGCGACCCGCAAACCTCCATCGTCGAAGCGGCGGCGAGAATGCGTGCGCTGCATGCCGGAGACCTCGTGGTGGTGCGAGACGACGAAGGCGTGCGCGTGCCGCTCGGCGTGCTGACCGATCGCGACATCGTGCTGGCCGTGGTGAGCCCGGACGCGGCGGCCGGCAAGCTGTACGCCGGCGATGTGATGTCGACGCCGGCGCTCGTCGCCAATGGCGCCGACGATGTCTGGCTGCTCGCCAAGCGCATGCGCCTGCACGGCGTGCGCCGGCTGCCCGTGGTCGGCGACGACGGCGGACTGATCGGCATCGTCTCGCTCGACGATCTGCTGCATGCGGCCGCGAATCTGCTCGAGGAGCTGCGTCTCGTTTCCGCTCGCCAGCCACATATCGAAGAGAAGCGCCGCACCTAGCACGGCGCGCGGCATCGTTCGCGCGGCGGCGAAACCTTGGGGGAGATTGCCTTGAAAGCGCCATCACGAATTCTCGTGGTCTGCTATTCGCGCAGCGAGACGACGGCGGAGTTTGCCGGGCGCCTTGCCGCCGAACTCGAAGGGGATTACGAACGGCTGCGCGAGGTCGAAATCCGGCGGCGCGCGGGGCCGCTGGGCTTCCTGCTTTCGATTCTCGACGTGGGCCGCAAGCGCCCCGCGCATTTGCAGCCGATGACGCATGCGCTCGCCGATTACGACGTCGTCCTGATCGGCACGCCCGTGTGGGCGGCGCGCGCGTCGACGCCGGTGTCGACGTGGCTCTCGCTGCACTGGCACGAGATGCGCACCGTGGCGTTCTTTTGCACGATGGGCGGACGCGGAAGCGAAGACGCGTTCGCGCAGATGGAGCAGCTCGCGCGGCGCGCGCCGATTGCAACGTGTGCGATCTCCACGCGCGACATGCGCACCGATGCGGCGGTCGAGAAGGTTGCCCGCTTCGTGCTGGCGATCAAGGATGCACTCGCCGCGCGCGAGCACGCAACGGCGTCCCGATGAACGCGGGGGCGGAGCCGGGCATGCGCGAGCGGCGCTTCGACTATGTGCTGGTGGGCGGCGGCATTGCGAGCGTGTGCGCGGCGCGCACGCTGCGCCACGAAGCGCCCGGCGCGAGCATCGCGATCCTCTGCGGCGAGCCCGTCCTGCCGTACCGGCGGCCGCCGCTCACGAAGGGCTTCCTCAAGGGCAAGGTCGGCGCGGCGCGGGTTACGATCCACCCGGCGGACTTCTACGAGAAGCACGACATCGCGCTGCTGTTGCACGCGAAGGCTGCGGCGCTCGATTGCTGCGCGCATGTCGTGCAGCTCGAAGACGGCAGCGAGGTGGGCTACGGCAAGCTGCTGATCGCGACAGGTGCGTCGCCGCACAGGCTCGATATCCCAGGCGCCACGCTGACGGGCGTGCACCGTCTGCACGATATCGGCGAGGCCGTCGCCTTGCGAACCGAGACGGCGAGCCGGCGCCGCGCGCTCGTGATCGGCGCGGGTTTTGTCGGCGTGGAGGTAGCGGCGGTGTTGCGCGAGCTGGGGCTCGCCGTGACGCTCGTCGAACGCAGTGACCAGTTGCTGCCACAGTTGCATTCGGCCTTGCTTTCGGCGCACTTCATGAAGCTCTGCGTGCAGCATGGCGTCGAGGTGCTGACCGGCCTCACGATCGAGCGTTTCACGGGACACCATGCGCTCGCGGGCGCGGTGCTGAGCGATGGCCGTGCGCTCGCCTGCGATCTCGCTGTCGTGGCGACCGGCGTGGAACCGAACTGCGCATGGCTTGCGGGCAGCGGCGTGGAGCTGGCCGATGGCGTGCTCGTCGACGAGTGTCTGCAAACCTCCGACCCGGACATCCATGCAGCCGGCGACGTCGCGAATTTCCCTGACTCGCTGCTGGGCGCGCGCCACCGCGTCGAGCACTGGGACAATGCGGTGCGACAGGGACGCCTCGCCGCGCGCAACATGCTCGGCGCACGCATGCCGTACCGCGATGTCTCGATCTTCTATGGGGACGTCTTCGACGTGCCCTACAACTTTCTCGGCGATCCGTCCGATGCCCAGGAGGTCGTCGAGCGCGGCGAGTTTCCGCAGCGGCCGTACTCGCTGCTCTTCATGAAGCACAACGTGCTGCGGGCGATGTTCTCGATCGAAGCGCCGGCCGACGAAGCCGTCGCGGCCGAAGAGATGATCCGGCACCGGCGCAATCTCGCGAGCAGTGGTGCGGCGCTGGCGCAGGCGGGCTCGCGCCTCGGTGCGCTGCCTTCGCAGACCGTGCTCATCCTGCAAGGCGGCGGTGCGCTCGGGGCGTTCGAGTGCGGGGCGATCGCCGAGCTGGAGGCGCATGGCGTGCGGCCCGACATCGTCTCGGCCGTGTCGATTGGCGCGTTCAACGGCGCAATCGCCGCAAGCCACCCCGGCCACGCGGTCGAAGCGCTCGATGCCTTCTGGCGCGAGCTGTCGATCGAAGGCCTCGCCGCGCCGCAGTCTTGCACGCAACTGCATCAAAGCGAACTGGCCTGGCATCTCGCGCTCTTCGGCGTGCCCGGTTTCATGCGCCCGCGCTGGTGGATGGGCGCACCGGGAACCGGCAGCTTCGCGCCATGGTGGACGAGCTACTACGACACGCAGCCCATGCTCGGGCTCTTGCGCCGCCACGTCGACTTCGATGCGCTCGCCGCGAGCCCGACGCGCCTGCTGCTCGGCGCCGTGGACGTCGCAAGCGGCAAGCGGCGCATCTTCGACAGCTACGTCGACCGGCTGACGCCCGAGCACCTGCTCGCGAGCGGCAGCCTGCCGCCCGCCATGCCGTGGACGATCGTGGAGGGCCGCGCTTACTGGGACGGCGGCATCGTCAGCAACTCCCCGCTGGATCTCGTGATCGAGCGCTGCGGCCAGGTCGCCGGGCGCGTGTTCGTCGTCGACCTGTTTTCGGGCGCCCGGCCGTTGCCGTCGAATCTGTTCGAGGTGATGCTGCGCCGCGACGAGATCGTCTATGCGGACCGGGTGCGCAACGATCTGCGCTTCGAGGAAAACGCCAACGACTTCCGCGATCTCGTCGAGCGCATCACGGGCCAGCTCGACGCCGCCGCTGCCGAGCGGGTGCGGCAGTCGCCCGAGTACATCCGGCTGATGGGCAACCAGGCGCCCGTGCAGATTCACCGCATCGCGCTCAATGGCGCCTGCACGAGCAGCGCGACGTTTGCGCGCGACTTCGATTTCTCGGCGCAGGCGATCGCGGCGCTACACGCGCTTGGCCGCGCGGCGGCGCTGGCGGTGCTCGGACCGGACGAAGAGAAGCTGCCCAGCAGCGAGACGGCGGCGGACCGCGAGGACGAGGTCTGCAAATAGCGCAGCATCAGCGCGCCGGAACCGGCGCACAGCGCCCGCACGCGGCTCAACCCGCAGTTCAACCCGCGGCTCAACCCGCGGCTCAACCCGATACGAAGCGGGTCTTGCGCGGCACCGAGCGGTGACGCAGCCACGCCGAATCGGCTCGCGCAAAGGCCGCCTGAAGCGCGGGATGCACATCGTCGCGCCAGCGTTCGCCGGTGAAGAGCCCATAGTGATCGCACTCCTCGATATCGAGGCCCTTGCGCGCCGCCGAGGCGATGCCGCTGCACATGTCCAGCGCCGCGTGCGTCTGTCCGGCGCCGGTGACGGCGTCGCGCGTGCCTTCGACGGTCAGCAGCTCGATGTCCCGCAGCGCCTTGGGCTCGACGAGCGTGCCGTTCACGCGCCATGTACGGTTTGCCAACCTGGCGCGCTGGAAGACGATGTCCACGGTATCGAGAAAATATTCCGCCGGCATGTCCAGCAGGGCCGTGTACTCGGCCAGCGCGCGCCGCGCCTCGTCGACGGCACCGGTATCGCCGCGCGAGATCGCCTGCGCATAGCGGTCGGCCAGGGCCACATAGCGATGCGGATAGACGAGCGCGATCTCCGCCCGCTGCAGATAAGTCGGGAACACGGGCCGGCCCTGTCCGGCGAATCCGGAGGGCACCACGTCGATCAGATGGCGCTGGCACCAGTCGAGCGAATGCGATGCGGCCGCGAGGCCGAGCGTGCTCGGATTGATGCGTGCGTCGATCGGACCGCCGATCAGCGTGACGCTCGCGGGCGGCGCGCAGCCACGCTGCGCGCGCAGCGCCAGCGCCCCCAGTGCCGGAAACGTGGACTGGCAGACGGCGACGACGTGCAGCGGCCGGTCGTCCTGCACAAGGCTTTCGATAAAGGCGTCGAGCATCGCCACGTATTCGGCGAGTCCGAAGCGGCCCGCGGCGAGCGGCACGTCGCGCGCGTTGATCCAGTCGGTGATATAGACGTCGCCGTCGGCGAGCAGCGCCTCCACCGTCTCCCGCATCATGACGGCCGCATGGCCGGCCAGCGGCGTGCACACCAGCACGGCGCGCTTCGCGTGCGCGCGTGCGAAGCGCCGCAGGTCGCAGAACGGTGCATGCGCGACGAGACGTTCGTCAACGTCGCAACGGCCCTCATCGAGCGCAACGGTGCGGATTGCAAACGGGGGCGGTTCCGACACGAGGCCGAGAAGGGGCTCGAACACATCCGCATAGCAGGACGAAGCGGCCTGCGCGAGCGCCGGAGCGGGCCACGCGCCGAATACGGGTGCGTACTGGGATGCAGCGCGCCAGGCGCGCAGCCATTGACGCTGTTGTTCCACAAGGGCATACCACATCGTTGACCTCGATGATCCACGCCATCAAGCGGCAATTACCGCGCAACGCTCGCGAGAATCGTGCCGGCATCCGCGTGATCGGCTGATGGAGCCGTGGCTGGAGGGGAAAAGGCAGCGCAGCGCCATTCATCGTAGACGCGCTGCGCGCGCAAGTCACGTCGGGCGTCGGTCGTCAGGCATGGGCCGAGTGCATGCGCTTCGTTTCCATGGTGGTTCCATTGGCAGCCGTGCGCTTGATGCATATCAATTGCGATCGCCCGAGCCGCAACGTGCATCGCCCAATCGATCCGGGCCGATGCTTGATCGAGGTCAACGGGCTGAGCGGGGCAGGCACGATGATCGATATAAGCGCTGTTGCCGTCGGGCGCGACGGCGTGGGATGGCATGGAGCATGCGTATCGCTGGCGCGCCGTTGCATTCCCAGGAGAGACAGATGCAGACCCTGCAGGTGCAGATTCCCGTGGATTACGTGAAGCTCGGCGGGATTCTGGAAATTCCCGGTACGGCGCGCGGCGTCGTGGTGTTCGTGCACGGCAGCGGCAGCAGCCGCTTCAGCCCGCGAAACCGCCAGGTTGCAGCCGGTTTGCAGCGCGAGGGATTCGCGACGCTGCTGTTCGATCTGCTGACGCAGGACGAGCAACGGCACGACGACGTTGACGCCACGTACCGCTTCAATATCGCGCTGCTGGCGCGCCGGTTGGGCTCCACCCTTGGATGGCTGCGGCAATGGGCCGAAGTCGCGACGCAGCCCGTCGGGCTCTTCGGCGCCAGTACGGGCGCCGCGGCCGCGCTCGTCGCGGCGGCTCAGATCAACACCGTGAGCGCCATCGTGTCGAGGGGCGGGCGGCCGGATCTCGCCGGCACCGCGCTTGCCTCGGTCCGTGCGCCGACACTGCTGATTGTCGGCGAACTCGACACCGAGGTCATCCGCCTGAACCAGAAGGCCGCCGGGCAACTGACCTGCGAGCACAGCATGGCCATCGTGGCCGGCGCGACCCATCTCTTCGAGGAACCCGGCACGCTCGACGAAGTGACGCGCCTTGCCGCCGGCTGGTTCGGGCGCTGGCTGACCCGCGCGATATCCTGAAGGCATCGCGCCGCCCGCGCGGGCAGGGCCCATTCGCGCATTTCCCGCATCGTCAGATCTGGCGAGGCATCGCATACAGGACATCGATCATGAGTGACCTATTTCGCAATCGCGCGGATGCCGGCATGCAGCTCGCGACAGCGCTGCATCGTTACGCTGGGCGCACCGACGTCGTAGTGCTGGCGCTGCCGCGCGGCGGCGTGCCGGTCGGCTATGAAGTGGCGCGGGCCTTGCGCTGTCCGCTTGACGTGCTGCTCGTGCGCAAGCTCGGTGCGCCGCACAACCCGGAGCTCGCGATGGGGGCCATAGCGACCGGCGAGGCGATCTACCTCAACGATTCGGTGCTGCGCGCACTCCATGTGAGGGAAGAGCAGGTGGTGGAGGCCATTGCGCGCGAACGCGTCGAGCTTCGTCGTCGCGAGCTGGCCTACCGAGGCCAGCAGCCGCCGGCTGATGTGGAGGGCAAAACCGTCATCGTCGTGGATGACGGCCTCGCGACGGGATCGACGATGCATGCCGCGCTCGACGCGCTTCGCACACGGCACCCGAAGCAGATCGTCGTCGCGGTGCCCGTGTGCCCAGCCGGGGTCGAAGCGCGCTTTCACACGGCCGCGGACGACTTCGTCTGCGTGATGCAGCCGGACTGGTTCATGGGTATCGGGCAGTTCTACGCCGACTTCACGCAGACGAGCGACGAAGAGGTGCGAACCTGTCTCAATGCCGCGCATGAGTGGCAACAGAAGGCCACGAGCGGCGACGGCGCGGCCAGGCAGCCCGCTTCCCCGGAAGACGGCGCGCATTGATCCGCTAACGGGCTTGCGCGTCCCGCCGGGTTTCCTCGCGAACGCGCATCATGCGCTACCCGCATGGAGAGATTTCATCATGCAGCCATCGAAAACTCCGTTCCTTGCCGTGCGCTCGCTTGCCCGGCGTCTGAACGGCAATAGTACGGACTACGATGCACTTCTGGAAATGGTGCGCGGCCGCGATCTGGTTCTGCTCGGCGAGGCGACCCACGGCACCGCCGAGTTCTACCGGATGCGCGCGGAAATCACGCTGCGCCTCGTCACCGAACACGGGTTCGACACGGTCGCCATCGAAGGCGACTGGCCCGACGCGTGGCGCATCAACCGTTTCGTGCAGGGCGAGGGGGCCGACGACGCCACCTCCGCGCTCGATGACTTCGAGCGCTTCCCCCAGTGGATGTGGCGCAATCGGGAGGTGCGCGATTTCATTGCCGCGCTGCGCGAAATCAATGCGACCCGGCCGCAGCGGCAGCGCGTCGGCGTTTATGGTCTCGATCTCTACAGCCTCTACCGGTCTGCCGACGCGGTGATCCACTATCTCGAGGACGTGGACCCGGGCGAAGCCGCCATGGCGCGCGAGCGCTACGCGGCGCTGGACCATGTGCGCGAGCCGCAGGCCTATGGGTATGCCGCGGCGCTCGGCGCCCGGCCCGCCGCGCACGCCGGCGCGGTGCGCCAGCTTCTGCAACTGCGCGCCGACGAATTCGATTATCTTGCGCGCGACGGCACCGACGCGCTCGATGCGCAGTTCTTCGCCCAGCAGAACGCCCAGGTGGTGGTGAACGCCGAAGCCTACTACCGCGGCATGTTCAGCAGCCGGCTGAACACGTGGAATCTGCGCGACGCCCATATGGCCAACACGCTCTTTGCGCTGGCGGACTACCGCGTTCGCCGCGGCGGCAGCGGCAAAGTGGTCGTCTGGGCGCACAACTCGCATCTCGGCGATGCGCGCGCAACGGAGTCGCGGCGTCGCGGCGAGTGGAATCTCGGCCAGATCGTGCGCGAAAACGCGCAGCATCGGGCATTGCTGGTCGGGTTCACGACCTATACCGGGCATGTGTCGGCGGCTTCGCAGTGGGATGGCGAAGTCGAGCAGAAATGGGTACGCCCCGCGCTGCACGGAAGCTGGGAGCATCTGTTCCACACCACGGGTTTCGATCGCTTCTTCCTGCCGATGCAGGACGAGAGCTCGCGCACGCTCGACGAGCCGCTGCTCGAGCGCGCGATCGGCGTGCTGTATCTGCCGCGGACCGAGCGGCAGAGCCACTATTTCGAAGCCGAACTCGCCTCGCAGTTCGACGCGCTTTTTCATCTCGACGAAACCAGCGCGGTCGAGCCGCTCGAACCCGCGGCGGGCTGGCACAGGCGAGAGGGGCGCCCCGAAACGCCATTCGTATGAGCGGACCTCGCGCCGTACGCGCCTACTCGAAATCAGGCAGCGACTGTTCGTTCAAGCGCGTGGCGCCGCGCGGCGGCGAGAGGCCTTCGATATTCTCCGAGGTCCGCTCCGGGTCGTCCTGGTCGCGCTCGATGTCCCGAGGCGACGCAGCGGCGGCGCCTGCGCCAGCCACGTTCGCGCGCGCGGGCGAACGCGCGGCGACGCGATCATCACTGCGACGGCGCGCGCGCGGCCGGTTGGCCCGCGGCGATTCGAGGCCGAACCAGGCGACCTCGGAGCGCAGGCCCGCGGCATAGGCGTGCCAGCCGCGGGCATTGAGCGCGAACAAACGGTTGCGTACCGATGCGGCGAAGGCGTCGTGGTCGAGCGTTTCGTCGAGCAACGCCTGCGGCCAGCCGCAGAAGGCCTGCTGCGTGCGCATGACGAATTCTTCGACGCTCATGGAAGGCGAAACGTGCCTGAGCAGGACCTCGTTTTCGAGGATCGGATTCAACTCGATCAGTTCCCCGATGGTCTCGGCCGTCGCGTGCGTTTCGAGAATGCGGGCCAGCAATTGCAGCGTGCGGCCCAGGTGAAGCAGCAGGGCGCGTCGTTCGAATGCGTCGTTCATGTCGATTCCTCGATTCAGGGTGACTTGCGTTTGTCGCCTGTTTGTCGCCTGTTTGTCGCCTGCGTCATTCGGGCCGGTCGAAGCCAGGACCGGCTTGCCGGGCGATCATGCAATCGGTCGTGAGCAGCAGGGAAGCAATGGATACCGCGTTCTGCAATGCCGTGCGCGTGACCTTCAGCGGATCCACGATGCCCGCCGCCATCATGTCGCCAAACGTGCCGCGCGCGGCGTCATAGCCCCATACGCCCTGCGCGGCGCTCACGGTGTGCACGACCACCTGGGCGTCGGCGCCGGCGTTTTCGGCAATCTGGCCGAGCGGCGCGGCCAGCGCGTCGTGGACGATCTTCGCGCCGGCCCGCTGCGTTTCGTCGGAGCCGAACGCCTCGAGAACCGACCGCGCGCGCAACAGCGCGACGCCGCCGCCCGGCACGATGCCTTCTTCGACGGCCGCGCGCGTGGCATGGAGCGCGTCCTCGAAGCGGTTCTTGCGCTCGTGCAGCGCCGTTTCCGTGGCTGCACCGACGCGAATGACGGCCACGCCGCCCGCGAGCCGCGTGAGACGGCGCGAAAGGGCCTCCCGTTCATTGCCGGGGGCGAGCTGTTCGATGCGCGCGCGAAGCGCGCCGATGCGCTCCTGGAGGCGGGCGCGATCGCCCCGTGCCTCGACGATCGTCGTGGTGTCGCGGGCGATCTCGACACGGCGCGCGGATCCCAGGTCGTCGAGCGTGGCGTGCTCGAGCGTGCGGCCTGTTTGCGCCGAAATGACGGTTGCGCCGGTCAGCGCGGCGAGGTCGTTCAGTGTCTCGGTGCGCCGCGCGCCGAACTCGGGCGAGCGCACGGCGCATGACTTGAGCGTGCCGCGCAGATGGTTGACCACGAGCGTCGCCAGCGCTTCGCCCTCGATCTCGTTCGCCACCACGAGCAGCGGCTTGCCCGTGGCGCTGAGCGCTTCGAGCAAGGGCAGCATTTGCGTAATCGAGCTGATGGCCGCGTCGCACAACAGAATGCGCGGCTCTTCGAGCACGACCTCGCGCGCGTCGTCGCCGACGAAAAGCGGCGAGGCAAAGCCGTGCTCGATCAACGAACCTTCCACGGTCTCCAGCTCGTCCTCGAGCTTCGAGCCGTCTTCGATGCTGATCGCGCCATCCCGGCCAACGCGCTCGACGGCTTGTGCGACGACGGCGCCGATGCTCGCGTCGCCGCTTGCCGAAATCGTGGCGATGTGGCGCACCTCGTCCGTGCCGCTGCATGGGCGCGCCAGTTCGCGCAGCCGCGCGACGACTTGCTGGCCGGCGGACTCGATGGCGCGTCGCAGTGCCATCGGGTCGTAGCCTGCCGCAACGTACTTGTTGCCCTCGACCATGATGGCCTGCGCGAGCGTCGTCGCGGTCGTCGTGCCGTCGCCCGCGAGTTCGCTGGTGCGCGTGGCGACTTCGCGCAGGAGGCGCACGCCCATTTCCTCGAACGCATCGGGCACGGCGACCGAACCCGCTACGACGACGCCCGAGTTCGCGATGAGCGGCGTCTCGCCGCTGCGTTCGACGATGACGTTGCGCCCGCTTGGGCCGAGCGTGACCTTGACGGCTTCGGCGATGGCGTTCACGCCGTCGAGAAGGCGCTGGCGCGCTGCCTGGTGGAATACGAGCGTTTTTCCAGTCACGATGGATCTCGCTAATCAGGAGTACGGATAGAACGTTCGATCAGTGCAACGGTTCGCCGTCGCGCAGGATCTGCACGGCGGTCGCCTCGACGTAGTCGACCCGCACGCTGTCGCCAGGATGGAGCCCGTCGAGCAGGCTTTCCGACGACGCCTGCAATACCACCGAGCGCGTCGGGCCGCGCAAGGTGAGCAGGCGCCTGTCCCGATCGACTGCGACGACCGTCGTCACTGCCTCGACCCGGTACAGCGACAGCGAAGAGCGCAATGACGGTCCGCTCGTGAAGCCTTTGTCGACGCGTTCGCGAATGCCGCTCGAACCGGACTTGTCGGCGCGCAGCAGGAGCGCGCGGCTGAACGTAGCGGAGACGGTGTCGCCCAACCGCAAGTTGCCGACATCGCCGATGCTGCGGTCGACCATCACGTCGTAGGGCTCGCCATTGTCTTCGAGCAGCGTGATGCTGTTGCGGCCGGTGTCGATCGCAATGACGACCGCTTTCGCATGCTTGATGGTTTTGCCCGAGAACGGGGGCGCCGTCCCGGCGCTCGTCGCGGCGTCGTCGCCGGATGCGGCCTGTAGCGGCCAGGCACCCATTGAGAGCACCGCCGCGCCAAGAAGGAAGACACATCGCCAGCGACGTTTCATGATGACCTCATCGTCCTGTTCGGGAAGCCGCTCGGGCGGCGTGCGCGAGCGGCAACGGGCCGCGATGGCAACTGGAGGTGTCCGTCGAACACGAGTCGGCCCGGCTCCGTCCTGGCGTGGTCGCGCGAGGCGATCTGCCCTACGAGTCCCACCAGATCGACGGCGCGCATCAGTCGCGCGGCACTCAGGTGTCCCGTTGCAAGCGGCGGCGGATCAGCATCGGCCGGCAGAGCATGGCAGACCTCGATATGGCACACGCTGCCCGATTCGTTCAGCGCTATGAGCACGTCGTAGCGCCTGCGGCGGCGGCCGCCGCGGTAGCGAAAAAAGAAGGTCGCGGTCTGGTCACGGCTCGCGGCGGCGATGACCTTCGGGACGTTGGGGACGTTTCGCACGATCGGGGCTCCGGTAGGCGCGAGTCACCACGGTTTCGGACTTTTCGCACTTGATGTCATTCGACCGTCGGGGAGCGCCGTAGCACTTGACCTGCATCAATTCATCCGTCGCCGGCGCTCAATGAGACATCAATACCGGCAGCGTCATCGAAGCAATCAGCGCGCGCGTGACCCCGCTCAGGACAATCTCCTGAAGCCGTGCGTGGCCGTAAGCGCCTGCGACGAGCAGGTCGTATTCGCCGTCGGCTGCGAATTTGAGGAGCGCGTCGCCCGTCGACCCAGCCAACGGGCGATCGAAACGGACCACATCCACTGGGGTCGCAGCGTGTCGTTCGAGCATGGCCGCAACGTCCGCGCACGATGCCTCGGTCGGGCCCGGCTTGAACGGCGTGGAGACGGCGGCGACAGTGACACGCGCCGCCCGCGCGATAAAGGGTATCGCGTCGTGAATGGCGCGAGCCGACTCCCGGCTTTCGTTCCAGCCGACCAGCACGCGCTCGCCGACTGCCTCGAAAGGCCCGGTTTCCGGTATCAGGAGAACAGGACCGCCCGCACCGAGCAGAACTGTTTCGAGAAAATTGTCTGCTACATAGGATTCCGGATCTTTTGGTCCGGATTGGCCGAGAATCACCAGGTCCGCAGTTCGGCTGCGCTGCATGACCATTGTGACGGGATAGCCGTCCGGTGCCGTCCACGCGCCAGGCACCTGCGCACGCGTCAGTTCGGCGCGGAACAGTCGTTCGGCGGCAGCGCGCTTTTGCGCCAGGAGTTCGCGGTGTGCGGCATAGCGGTCCGTTGCGGCCGTCATGGCGTAAAAGCCCACGGGATGGGGGTCGCACAGGGCGAACACGCCGTCGAGATGGGCGCCGAATTTCCGGGCGAGCTTCAGCGCAAACGAGAGCCGCGTATGGGCGCCTGTGCTCGTGTCGAGATGGACCAGCACGGTCTTGTAGCTCATCGACGATCTCCATGCGCAACTGATTCGATGCCGAATCAATATTCGGGCAGCGCCGCCCAGCGAAAGAACGTGCTCGAATCCGTATCGAGTTTTCCGAACCACTTTTCGTACACGGCCGCGAACTCCGGCGACCCGTACAGGCGGCTGAGCGTGCGGTCTGCCAGCAGGCGCAGGTCATCGTCTCCTCGCGCCATCCCGATCGCCACGGAAACCCTCGTGAAATGCCGGTCGAGAACGACCAGGTCGGCCGCTGCGGGACTGTCGTGCGCCACGGCCCGCAAGAGCGCACGGTCGGCAAAGAAGACGTTCGACTGGTGGTCGATGACCTTCTGCAAACCCGCCTGCATCGAAGTGACGGGTACGACCGTCGCCGTTATCGCGAACTCGTTGAGCTTGGCGGCGAGCCAGCGCTGCGCCGGCGAATCCGCGATCACCGAAACGGTCTGCTGGGACAGCAGTTGCGCGGGCGACGCGCGCCACACGGGATGAGACGGGTGCTGGCCCGAAAGGATCTCGTGTAGCCCGGCAGGCGCGTCCGTGCGCATCAGTGCTCCGATGCCACCAGGGTAGACAGCAATCGAAAACGACATGGCCTGCCTGTTCGAGAGCGTATCGGGCGCTCCGCACACCAGATCGACGCGCTTTTCGCGCAGTGCAGGCACCTCGCCGCCGTGCCCGAGCGGAACCCATTGAGTCTTGAGCGTGGCGAGCCCCGTTTCGTTCCTGATCTGTTCCGCGATCTTCTGGCACAGCGCGACCGTGTAGCCGGTCACTTGCCCGGCGGCGTCCTTGTAGGCATATGGGCGCGCGTCGGCGAGATAGCCCATGCGGATGGTCTCCGTCTGTTTGACACGCAGCAGCGTCGCGCTCGTCGTTGGCTCCTGTGCGTGCGCAGGACGCGGCATGAATGCCCAAAGCCCCAGCACGGCGATGGCGATCGCCGCGGCGGCCGAACCAGCGGTCGCGCGGGGCGCGGTGGCTTGCGATCCGGTGCGATTGGCCGCGAAGCCGTAAATGGCGTAGCCGATCGCCATGACCAGCATGCCGCCCATGACCGCGTCCTTGCCCGAAGCGTAGATCGCGTAGACCGAGTACGCCAGCGCCACCACCGTCACCGTCGCGTTGAGCCGGTACTTCGCCAACGGCGCGCCCGCGTTGCGCATCATCACAAAGAGCGCCGAGAGCGAAATGATGTACGGAATCACATTGGTGACCACGGCGAGATTGACGAGCGCCGCGAACTGCTCGCTCAAGTTCGGCGAGATCGTGGACAAGGCCATCATCGACTGGACGATGCCCATGATGACCATGCCCGCAATAGGCGCGCCCCAGCGGTTGGCCTTGCCGAACACAGCGGGAAACAGATGGCTATCGGAAGCGTCTTTCGCCGTTTGCGCGAGCGTGAACTGCCAGCCGAGCAGGGAGCCGACGCAGGCCATGGCGGCAAGGGCCATGACGATGGAACCCACGGCAGGGCTGAACATTCTGCTGAACGCGAGACCGAACGGCCCGGTCGATCGGGCGAGATCCGCATTGGGCACGATGCCCTGGATCACGGCCGTGGAGAGAATGTAGATGACCGCCGCGCCGAGGGTGCCGAACATGCAGGCCAACGGAACATCGCGCTTGGGGTTCTCGACGGCCGACGAATTCTGCACCGCCGATTCCATGCCGAGAAACGCCCAAAGCGTGAGCGAGATGCTCGAACCCATGCCCTCGACGAGGCGCAGCCCCTTCGGATTCCAGCCAGCCGCGAAGGTGTCGCCGTGGAACCAGAACCAGCCGGCAACCGAGATGAAGCCGACGGGCAGGATCACCCCCCAGACCGTGACCGAGCCGATGCGGCCTGTTATCTTCGGGCCGCCGAAGTTTGCGAGCGTAGTAAGCCAGAGCAGGCCGATCACCCCAAGGCAGGTCGCAATGGGAGAAGCGGTCAGCACCGGGAAGAAGGCGGCGAGATAGCCGAGCGCCGAGCTTGCAACGGCCACATTGGCAATGGCGATGGAGAGGAAGTAGAGGAAGAAGACCTGGAAGTAGCCGTCCTTGCCATAGGCATCTTCCGCATAGGCGGCCATGCCGCCGGCACGCTGGTTGAGCAGCCCCGCTTCCGCGAAGCCATAGGCGATGGCAAGCGACCCGATCGCCGTAACCAGCCACGACAGCAACGAAATCGCCCCGACTTGCGCCATGTTGGCGGGCAGCATGATGATGCCCGATCCCATCATGTTCACGGTGACGATGAACGTCAGTTGCACGACGTTCATCTTCCTGGGTTGGTCGGTCATGATGATCTCCTGTGCGTGCCTCGCCTGCCGTCGGCTGGCGGCGCGAAGCGACGCCGTCGCATGCGCGGCTACGAACCTCGTCACGGACTGGACGCGTGGAGCCTGTGTGAAGGCTAAGTCCGCCCGCGAAGCGTAGATTGACATAGGTCAACCGGTTAAGGTCGTCTGGCTGACTGCACAGATCATCAGGATGTGCCGTTTCATGAAACGCGCATATAAATCGCTTTCCGGGGAATTGTGATCCAGGTCAATCGTTGAGGGTTTGCCTTCGTTAATGTCTACCGGCGAGAGGCCGCGCGAGCGGACCTGGGTCGGGTTGAAAGGGCAGCCGACGCGAAAGGAAGAGACGGCGATGAAGCTACACCTCGGCGGTCAGGATAACGAAGGGCGAGAAAGGCATCCGGCGTCGTCCGCGCCCGGAACGCTGCGGCTCGCGCGCGCCGCTGAACCGGATACGGCGGGCGCGGCGGACGCCGCCATGGCGGAGCACGAGCCGCGGCGTTCGCATCGGGAACGGGCTTCGGAACTCGGCGAGATGGCGGCCGCGCTCGCCCACGAGGTCGATCAGCCGCTCACGGCGATTCTGAGCAACGCCCAGGCGGCCCAGCGCTTTCTTGCCCAGGAGCCGCCGGCTCTCGGCGACCTGCGGGAACTGCTCGCCGAGGTCGTCGCCGATAGCGTGCGCGCCCACGCGATTATTCGAAAGATGCGTCAATCGGTGCTGCGGGAACCGCCCGAAAGCAGCTCGATCGATGCGGGCGCACTCGTGCGGGAAGCCGTGCGCCTGCTGCGCCGCGAAACGCGGGCGGTTGGCGCGACGATGAGCGCAAGCGTCGCGCACTCACTGCCGCAACTGCGTGGGGATGCCGTGCACCTGCAGCAGGTCCTCGTCAATCTTCTGTCGAATGCCCTCGATGCCGTCGAGGACTGCGATGAAGCACAGCGCAGCGTGAGTATCGAGGTGACGGCCACGGCGGATCGGGGCAAGGTGTGCATCGCCATTCATGACCAGGGGCCCGGTGTCGACGCCGAGCAGTTCGCCACGCTGTTCAAGCCGTTCGTGACCTCGAAGCCCGATGGACTGGGCCTCGGTCTTTCGATCAGCCGGACCATCGTCACGGCGCACGGCGGCAAGCTGTGGGCCGAGCGCAACGCCGATCGCGGCATGACATTCCATATCGAGCTTCCGGCGCAAAGCGCGGGCGCGAACGGGCAGGGTTGAGGCAGGAGAGGAGCGGACATCATGGACAAAGCTGTTTCGCACAAGGCCGCCCACGCAGCGAATGCGGCGCCGGCCCCATATCGCACGCCCGACGAGCGGGCAACCCAGGGACGGCGCATCCGCGACTCGGTGCCTCGTTCATCGCAGGCAGGATGGAAGTTGCCGGATGCGCGCCGCGATGTCGTCGAAGTGCTCGAGGCGTCCAACGCGGACCGTTTGCCGCGCCTGATCCCGATACGCTTCGGGCGCATGGCGGCTTCGCCGTTTGCTTTCTATCGAGGCGCGGCCGCGGTGATGGCCGCCGATCTCGCGACGACACCCACGAGCGGATTGCGCGTGCAGGCGTGCGGTGACGCGCATCTGATGAACTTCGGCGGGTTCGCCACGCCCGAGCGCAACGTCATCTTCGACATCAACGATCTCGACGAGACGCTGCCCGCCCCGTTCGAGTGGGATCTGAAGCGGCTCGCCGCGAGCGTCGTGATTGCGGCGCAGCATCTCGAACTGCCCTACAGCGATACCGTGCGTCTCACGACCGATCTCGCGCGCGAATACCGCGAGCGCATGCACGACTATGCTTACATGCGCGCGCTCGACGTCTGGTACGACCGGATCGATCTGCAGAAGTACCAGGACAGGTCGGGCGATCCGGAGATCGTCGAGGACGCCCGCAAGCGCATCGCGCAGCGCATCGAGGTGGAGCGCCGCAAGACGGTGCCCGATCATCTGTATCCGAAGCTCGTTAGCGAGGAAGGCGCCCGGCCGCGCATCAAGGACGAGCCGCCGCTCATCTTCCATCCCGACGCCGATCTCGCACCCGGGCTCGAGTCCGGCTATGCCGAGGCGATCGCATCGTATCGCGAGAGCCTCGCCGAGCATGTGCGCGTGCTCTTCGACCGCTTCCATCTGGTCGATCTCGCGCTCAAGGTCGTGGGCGTGGGCAGCGTCGGCACGGTGTGCGGTGTCGGTCTCTTCATGGCTTCCGACGACGACCCGTTGTTCCTGCAGGTCAAGGAGGCGAGAGCGTCCGTGCTCGAACCGTACGCGGGCAAAAGCCTGCACGCGAATCACGGCCAGCGTGTGATCGCGGGCCAGCGCATCATGCAGGCCGCGAGCGACGTATTTCTGGGCTGGAGCCGCGGGAGCAGCGGGCGCGACTTCTATGTCAGGCAGCTTCGCGACATGAAAATGGCCGTCATGATCGAGGCGCTCGATGCGGGACTGCTCCGCCAATACGCCCGAATGTGCGCGCATGCGCTCGCTCGCGCACATGCGCGTTCGGGCGACGCTGCGATGATTGCCGGATACATGGGCTCGGGCGGAACCTTCGATGACGCCATCACCGAATTCGCTTCGGAATACAGCTCGCAGAACCGGCAGGATTATCGCGAGTTCATCCGGGCGATCCGCGAAGGGCGGATTCAGGCGGTGGCGGAGGATTGAAAGAGGGGAAACGATGCACCGCATCAACCGCAACTGGTTTGCCAGAATCGCTTTCGCAGGCATGCTCCTGCTCGGCGCAGCCGCCGGGGCGCGCGCGGCGGACGGTGCGACCGTCGCCCAGATCAAGGCGCGCGGCGTTTTGCGCTGCGGCGTGGGCGAGAACGTCCCCGGATTCGCGGCGCGCAACGCAGCCGGCGCATGGGCGGGCCTCGACGCCGATTTTTGCCGTGCGGTGGCAGCCGCCGTGCTCGGGAGTCCCGATCATGTCGCCTTCGTGCCGCTACGTCCGACCCAGCGCATCCCCGCGCTGGCCGAAGGCGTCGTCGACATGCTGTCCGCGCACGCGAGCTGGACCCTGGAGCGGGAGAGCGCGCTGGGACTGCAGTTCGCGGGCATCCTGTACTACGACGCGCAGGCCTTGATGGTGCGCGCCTCGGACCCTGTTGCGAGCGCAACCGATCTGAAGGGCGCCAGCGTCTGCGTGCAGGAGGGCACCTCCAGCGCGGGTCACCTGCGGCGGTGGGCGGCCGCGAATCAGCTCGAACTGCAGCCGTTGGTGCTCGCGTCCGCGGCCGATGTCCGCGCCGCGTTCTTCTCCGGACGCTGCCGGGCGTGGACGAGCGACGCGTCGCAACTGGCCGTGGCGCGTTCTAGCGCGCCGGGCGGGGCGCAGGGCTGGACGATCCTGGCATGGGATATCGCCGAGGAGCCGCTCGGGCCCGCCGTGCGGGAGGGCGACGCAGCATGGCTCGCGCTCGTGCGCTGGGTGCTCGTCGCGCTCGTGAGCGCGGAGCAACTCGGGCTCACGCGCGAGAACCTCTCGCAGCGCGAGCGCGAGGCCGCCGTGCGCACCGCGCTGATGCCGGATACGGAGGTCGATCGCTCGCTGGGCGTCGCGCCGGGGTGGATGCTGCGCGCCGTTGCGGCCGTGGGCAACTATGGGGAGATATTCGAGCGCAACCTGGGCTCGCATAGCCCATTCGACATCGGGCGTGGGCGCAACCGGCTCTGGACGCAGGGCGGCCTGATGTACGCACCGCCCACCCGCTAGCCGGGGCACAGGCGCGCAACACGTTCGCAAACCACCAAGGAGAACGAAACAGATGGGCACGTTGCAAACCACGGTTGTGCTCGTCGTATTTTCCGCGGTGATTCTCGCCATCGCATTCAACGTGATCGACATGGCAGTGGCGGCGCTGACCGGCGTTTGCGTGCTCATCGTCCCCGGCATCCTCGATAGCGGCGATATCGCAAGCGCGTTCGGCACCTCCGCGGGGCCACTGAGCCTGCTGTTCGGCGGCATGATCGTCGCGCGCGTGCTCAGGACCACGGGGCTTTTCGATTTGCTTGGCGACTTTTATCTGCGCGCGACGGCTGGCAGCGGCAAGCGCTTCCTGCTCGTGCTGATGGCCGTGGTGGTGCCGCTCTGCGCGTTCCTGCCGAATGCCACCACGGTGGTCCTGCTGGCGCCGGTCATCATTCGCGTCGCGCGGGCGCTGGATTTCGAGCCCGCCGAGCCGCTCATCCTGACGGCGATCGTGAGCAATTCGGCGGGCCTGCTCACGCTGGTCGGCGACCCGGCGACGTTTCTCGTCGGCAGCGCCATCGGCATGACGTTCGGCGGCTATCTGCAGCGCGTGAGCGCCGCGGGGGTGCTGGCGATCCTCGTGATCATTCCGCTGCTGCCGCGCCTGATGGGCCCGTTGTGGCACGCGCGCCGCACCTTGCCCGAACACCTGGCGCAGACACGGATCGAACGGCCCCTGTATGCCGGCTGCTCGCTCGCCATTCTGGTGGCGATGGTCCTGCTGTTCATCTTCGGCGAGGATCTGCCCACGCGCATCGTGCCCCCGGCGGTCGCGCTAGTTGGGGGCGCGCTCGCGCTGCTGGTGGGCTACGCGGCGCACGTCGAACCCACCGACGACGTGCTGCGCGACATCGACTGGAAAACGCTGATCTTCCTCGCCAGCATCTTCTGCCTCGTTCAGGCCGTCGTGAAGACCGGGCTCCTGCAGATCATGGCGCTGCGCCTGTACGACGTGTTCGGCGCGCAGCTCACGCCGGTGGCGCTCGCATTGATCGCGGGCATCGGCCTGCTTTCGAGCATGCTGGCCAATGTGCCCGTCGCCGCGGCGTCCATCGTCATGATCAAGAGCTATCTCGTGGTCGCGCAGGTGGTGCCGGAAGCGGCGCTCTCGGCGCAGTTCACGCAATGGCCGGCGAACGTGTTGCCGGTCTTCATTGCGATGATGTTCGGCGCGACATTGGGCGGGAATGCTACGCTGATCGGCGCGTCGGCGAATATCGTCGCGGCCGGAGCCAGCGCGCGCGAGGGTGCGCCGATCACGTTCGGCCGTTTCATGCGCTACGGGTTGCCCATCACGCTTTGTCAGCTCGGCGTGGCTGCCTTGTATGTGCTGCTGCTCACCTGGCTGTTGCGTTGATGGCCGGTTCGAAACGTTACCTTTGTCAGAGGAGGGGTCATGAGCGATTCGAAAAAAGCGAAACGTACCGAGAGCCCGCAAAGCGACGAGCGCGCCACGATGGGCAACAAGGAGTACCTGAAAGAACTCGCGCGACTGCACGCGGAGCTCGTGGCGCTTCAACAATGGGTGGTGCACACGGGCGCGAAGGTCTGCATCGTTTTCGAGGGGCGCGACGGCGCGGGCAAGGGCGGGGCGATCAAGGCGATCACCGAACGTGTGAGCCCGCGCATCTTCCGGGTGATCGCGCTGCCGGCGCCCACCGAGCGGGAGAAGTCCCAGATGTACGTGCAGCGCTATCTGCCGCATCTGCCGGCCGCGGGCGAAGTGGTGATCTTCGACCGCAGCTGGTACAACCGCGCGGGCGTGGAACGGGTCATGGGATTTTGCTCCGAGGAGCAGGTCAAAACGTTCCTGAAGGACGTGCCGCTCGTCGAGAAGGCGATCATCGACTCAGGCGTGATCCTGCTGAAGTATTGGCTCGAAGTGAGCCAGGAGGAGCAGACGCGGCGTCTCGAAGCGCGCATTCATGACGAGCGCAAGGTCTGGAAGCTGTCGCCGATGGATCTGAAATCGTATAGCCGCTGGTACGAGTACTCGAAAGCGCGCGACGACATGTTCGTCGCAACCGACACCGATTTCGCGCCTTGGCACGTCGTGAACTCGAACAACAAGAAGCGCGCGAGGCTCAACATCATCAGCGACATGTTGAGCAGGATCCCCTACAAACGCGTGCCGCGCGCGACAGTGAAGCTGCCCGAACGCGATAAGGCGCGCGGGTATGTCGAGCCGGATTATCCGTTTCGCTTCATCGAGGAGCGGTTCTGACCGGCTCGCTGCGCGTCTTGCATAACGACGGATACGGCAAATGAGTATCAGCTGGCACAAGGCAGGACTCGGCGGCGTCGATTCGCACGATGGCGCAGCGGCGTTGCACGCGTGGTCGCATGCCCGCTGGCTTTTGCTCGCGGGTTGCCTGATCGCGATTCCGGCGTTCTACCTCGAACTGCTTGCGACGTCTGGCGCCATGCTCCTGACCGCGCGCGCACTCTACGGCGGCATGGCGCTGGCGTGCGCGGGCGCGCTCGCGCGCACCGCGTGGTCGTGCCGCAAACCTGCGCGGTATCTGGACCGCAACGCTTTCGATGTGGCGATCGCCTGTGGCGCGCTTGCGAGCGTGATCGGCGGGGCGAATCCCTGGTCCTCGCTCGAATGGGTGCTCAGACTCGCCTTCATGGCGATGATCGCGGTGCGTATCGTCGTTGCCCTGCATGCGTATGTCGAGCCGAACCGCCTCGCGTTGCTGCCGGTCGCGGGCGCGATCGTTCTGCTGCTTGGCGGCGCGGGGTTCTACGCGCTGGAGCCTCGCGTGCACAGCTACGCCGAGGGGCTGTGGCTCGCGTTCGAAAGCAGCGCCACGGTCGGCTATGGCGACATGGCGCCCACGACGCCCGCCTCGCGGGTTTTTGCCGTCTTCGTCGTGCTGCTCGGCTACGGCATGCTTTCGCTGGCCTTTGCCGGCATCGCCACCTGGTTCATCGGCAAGGAAGAGCGGCGGCTCAGACGCGAGATGCATCGGGATATCAAGGCGCTGCATGCGGAAATCGGCTCGCTGCATCGCGACCTCGAAGCGCTGCGCGACGCGCTCGCGCCCCGGCACGGCGGTTCCGGGACAACGCCGCCCGGCAGATCGGCGCCCGCTGATCGCGCCCGCATCGTTCAGACGGGCGCTCCCCCGCATGCTTGATTCAGATCAATCGAAGGACCTTGCTGCGAACGCACATTGATGAGGTTGACGCCGCCGGGCCATCCCGCGCACCGACGGCGAACGGAGCGCGCCCATCATGACCGATTCCGCCGTGAGCGATGCTGAACCTTTGCATGCGAGCCGCGCGCTTCGCGCGGCGCGCGCGCGTGCCGTACCGTGCGGGCGGCCCGACGATACGCCCGCCGATCAATGGAACCGGGCGGCCCATGCGACGCTCGCGGCGGCGACATTCGGTCTTTCGCCGCTCGCGCTCGCGCTGGCCGCGCTCGACTGGAGCGGGCACCTCGCGATCTCGCCCGGAAAATGCTTCGATCTCGCGACGCACGGGTGGCTCGCGGCGAGCGCGCTCCCGGGCCCGTCGTCCCGCGTCGCCGACGATGCGGACGAAGCTGGCCTGACGGTCTACGCCGGCCATGCGGATCCCCGTTTCGTGGCCCACGCCTGGTCCAACTGGCCCTTTTGTGTCTACCGCGACGCGTTTCTGGCGGTCCAGCACTGGTGGCGCGAAGCGACGCGCGGCGTGCCGGGCGTCGAGCGGCACCACGAGGAACTGGTTGGATTCGCGGCGCGCCAGTGGCTCGACGCCTGCTCGCCCGGCAACTTCATCGCCACCAATCCGGAGGTGCTGGAGGCGACGTTGCGCAGCGGCGGCGCCAATCTCGTTCATGGCCTGCGCAACTGGCTCGACGATGCGAACGCCCTGGGCGACACCGTGCGGGGCACCCGTGCGCGCATGGCGCAGCCCTGGCTTCCTGGGCGCGACGTCGCGGTGACACCGGGCCGCGTCGTCTGGCGCAACGCGCTGTGCGAACTGCTGCAGTACACACCGATGACGCCTGTTGTCGAGCGCGAACCGATCCTGATCGTGCCGTCGTGGATCATGAAGTACTACATCCTCGACCTGCAGCCGCGCGACTCGCTGATCCGCTTTCTGGTCGAACAGGGCTACACGGTGTTCGCGATATCGTGGCGCAACCCCGGCGCCGAAGCGCGCGATCTCGGCCTCGACGACTACCTGCGCGACGGCTTCCTTGCCGCGCTCGAAGCGGTTCGTGCGCGGTGCGGCGAGCCAGTCCACGCGACCGGCTACTGCCTCGGCGGAACGCTGCTCGCAATCGCCGCAGCGGCGCTGGCACGAGACGGGCGCCACGACGTGCTGCGCTCCGTCACGTTGCTCGCTGCGCTCACCGATTTCAGCGAACCCGGCGAACTGGGTTTGTTCATCGACGCAAGCGAACTCGCCGCGCTCGATGCGCTGATGTGGCGCCAGGGCTACCTGGACGGCGCGCAGATGTCGGCGGCGTTCCAGTTGCTCAATGCGCGCGACCTGATCTGGTCCCGCATGATGAGCGAGTATCTGCTCGGCCGGCGCACGAAGCCGAACGACCTCATGTCGTGGAACGCCGACACGACGCGCATGCCATACCGCATGCACACCGAGTACCTGACACAGCTCTTTCTCGACAACGATCTCGCGGCGGGCCGCTATTGCGTGGACGGGCGGCCCGTCGCGCTCTCCGACATCGAGGCGCCGATGTTCGTCGTCGGGACCGAACGCGATCACGTTTCGCCGTGGCGCTCGGTCTACAAGCTGCATCTGCTCACGCACAACGCGCTCACGTTCGTGCTCACGGCGGGCGGGCACAACGCCGGCATCGTGTCCGAGCCCGGCCACGCGGGGCGCTACTTTCGATGCGCGATGCGCGAGCCCGACGCGCCCTACCGCAGCCGCCACGAGTACGTGCGGGACACGCCTGCGATCGATGGCTCGTGGTGGATCTGCTGGTGCGAGTGGCTGCGCGAGCGCTCTACGGGCGAGGTGAGCGCGCGCACGCCGGAGCCCGGGCTCGGGCCGGCGCCTGGCGAATACGTGCTCGAAACATGAGCGCGCGCGACGTGTCACGGCTCGCGCGAATCGAAGTCGAGCGCCGCCGGGTGAGCAGGGGAGCGTCGTGGAACACCATGCCGAAGTATTGAGAGGGCTGCGGTGGTACCCGCGAATGCCGGGCTGGCGCGACGTGGCGGCCGTCGTCCTGGTAGCGGGCACGATCGTCCTGCTGGGCGAGGGCGCGCGCCAGATGACGGGCCCGCTGGCGGGCGGCCACGGTCCGGCCATCTCGCTCTCGCCCGCGGCGCTGCCCGGCTACACGCTGCGCACCGTGCTGCGCATGCTGATCGCGCTCGCCGCCTCGTTCGTCTTCACCTTCACCTATGCGACGCTCGCGGCGAGAAGCCGCCGGGCGGAGCGCATCCTGATTCCGCTGCTCGACGTGCTGCAGTCGGTGCCGATACTGGGCTACCTGTCGTTCACGGTGGTGTTCTTCATGTCGCTGTTCCCGGGCAACGTGCTCGGCGCCGAACTGGCCTCGATCTTCGCGATCTTCACGAGCCAGGCGTGGAACATGGCGTTCAGCTTCTACCAGGCGCTGCGCACCGTGCCTTCGGATCTGGACGAGGCGAGCCGCAGTTTTCGGCTCTCGGGCTGGCAGCGTTTCTGGCGGCTCGAAGTGCCGTTCGCGATGCCGGGGCTCATCTGGAACGCGATGATGTCGATGTCGGGAGGGTGGTTTTTCGTGGTGGCCTCGGAGGCCATCTCGGTGGGCAACGTGCAGGTGGCGCTGCCCGGCGTGGGGTCGTGGGTGGCGCTGGCGATCATGCGGCGTGATCTCGCGGCAGTGGGCTGGGCGATCCTCGCCATGAGCCTCGCAATCGTGCTGTACGACCAGCTGCTGTTTCGTCCGCTGGTGGCATGGGCCGACCGGTTTCGCTATGGCGATGTCGCGGCACAGGCCAGCGCGCGCAGCTGGCTGCTCGACCTCCTTCATCGTTCGCCGTGGATTCAGTCGGCATGTCAACCGGTTGGGACGGCGCTCACGCGTGCGGCGCGCCTGCGGCTGAGGCCCGGCGCGCATTGGCACGGTTTCGAATGGGCAAGCCACTCATTCTCGCGTCGCGCGGGCGGCGCGCTCTGGTTCGCGTTGTGCGCAGCAAGCGTAAGCGCCGCGGCCGTGGCCGTGCTGCGCTTCGCCGCGCCGGCCCTCGCCTGGGCCGACGTGGCCGAGGCGGCGCGCAACGGCTTGCTCACGCTGCTGCGGGTCGCGGTGCTGATCGCGCTCGCCTCCGCGATCTGGGTGCCGGTTGGCGTGGCGGTGGGGCTGCGCCCCCGGCTGGCCGCCTGGGTTCAGCCCGCCGCGCAATTTCTGGCGGCCTTTCCCGCCAATCTGCTGTTTCCCGTCGTCGCGTTCTGCATCGTGCGCTTCGGGCTCGCTCCGGCGATCTGGCTGAGCCCGCTGATGATCCTCGGCACCCAGTGGTACATCCTCTTCAACGTGATAGCCGGCGCCACGGCGTTGCCTACCGATCTGCGCGAGGCAGCCACGAGCCTGCGGCTGGGGCGGCGTGCGCGCTGGCTGCAGGTTCTGCTGCCCGGCATCTTCCCGTATTACGTGACGGGCGCGATCACGGCGAGCGGCGGCGCCTGGAACGCGAGCATCGTTGCCGAAACCGTCAGCTGGGGCACGACCACGCTGAGCGCCGGCGGCCTAGGCGCGTATATCGCGCAGATGACGGCACGGGGAGACTACCCGCACATCGCCCTCGGCATTGCCGTCATGTCGCTCATGGTCGTGGCCGCCAACCGGTTGATATGGCGGCCCCTCTACGTGTTCGCGGAACGCCGCACGCGGCTCGCCTGAACCTGTCGTCATGGAAGCCACCTCAATGTCAGTTCCCGACAGCCCCCCGATGACACTCGACCGCACGCCCGAAGCTGGCGTCGCTGCGCCGGTGCTGGAACTCGAACGCGTAGGCATGTCGTTCGCCCGCCCCTCCGGCGAACCGTTGCCGGTCCTCGTCGACATCGACGTGACGCTGCGCGAGGGCGAAATCCTCGGCCTGCTCGGGCGCTCGGGGTCCGGCAAGTCGACGCTCCTGCGTGTGGCCGCCGGCCTCGCGCGCCCCTCGGCGGGCCGGGTGCTGTACCGGAGCGCGCCGCTTGCAGGCCCCGCCGAGGGCATCGCCGTGGTGTTCCAGACGTTTGCGCTGTACCCGTGGCTCACGGTGCTCGCCAACGTCGAGCTGGGACTCGATGCCTCGGGGCTCGAACCCGGCGTGGTGCGCGAGCGCGCGATGGCCGCCATCGAGATGATCGGGCTCGAAGGCTTCGAATCCGCGTTTCCTCGCGAACTCTCCGGCGGCATGCGCCAGCGCGTGGGCTTTGCGCGGGCGCTCGTGAGCGAGCCGAAACTGCTGCTCATGGACGAGCCGTTTTCGGCGCTCGACGTGCTGACCGCCGAAACGCTGCGCAGCGACTTTCTCGACCTCTGGACGCAGCGGCAAACGCCGATCGAGGCGGTGCTCATGGTCACGCACAACATCGAGGAAGCGGTGCTGATGTGCGACCGCATCCACGTGCTGGGCGGCCATCCTGGACATATCGTGGCGACGCTGAACGTGCCGCTGCCGCGCCCGCGCAACCGGCTCGATCCGGCGTTTCGCGCGATCGTCGACACGCTGTACGGCATCCTGACCGCGCGCCTCGCCGAATCCGGCAACGGCTCCGGCACGGTACGCGGTGCGTTTGCCCTGCGCCTGCCCGCCGTATCGAGCCATCGCCTCGTGGGCTTCATCGACGCGCTCGCGGCGGCCGCACACGAGGGCCACGCAGAACTGGCGCAGATGGCCGCCGCGCTGATGCTCAAACCCGACGAGCTCTTTCCCGTGGCCGCCGCACTGCATCTGCTGGCGTTCGCGGAGTTGCAGGAGCGCACGATCAAGCTCACGGCGGCCGGTCGCATGTTCGTGCACGCCGGAGACAGCGAACGCAAGCAGCTCTTTCGCGAACACGTGGTGCAGTTCGTGCCGCTCATCGCGCACATCCGCGAGGTCCTGGACGAACGGGAAGGGCACCGAGCGCCGCGTGCGCGCTTCGAGCTCGAACTGGAGGACCACCTGCATCGCGCCGACGCCGAAACGACGCTGCGGACCGCGATCGACTGGGGCCGGTACGCCGGGTTGTTCACTTACGACGACCACACGCGCACATTTGGCGATTGATTCCGCCAGCCTGGCAAGCGATTGATCGATGTCAAATGTGCGGCCCGACCACCGCGCATCATGAGCAAAGCGTTGCACCGTCACGGCCGCGCCCCCGGGCGCGGTTCCGAACATTCCTGGAGGGAACATGAAAGCACTGGTCTACAACGGCCCGGGCAAGTTCGCCGTCGAAACGCGGCCGATGCCCACCTTGCAGGGCCCCGGCGACGCGATCGTCAAGATCTCCAAAACGACGATCTGCGGCACCGATCTGCACATTCTCAAGGGTGACGTGCCGAGTTGCGAGCCCGGCCGAATCCTCGGCCACGAAGGCGTGGGCGTGGTTCATGAAGTCGGCAGCGGCGTGTCGACGCTGAAGGCAGGCGATCACGTGCTCGTCTCATGCATTTCGAGCTGCGGGCAGTGCGAATACTGCCGGCGCGGCATGTACTCGCACTGCAAGACGGGCGGCTGGATTCTCGGCAACCGCATCGACGGCACCCAGGCCGAGTACGTGCGCACGCCGCACGCGCAGACGAGCCTCTACCGGATTCCCGCCGGCCTCGACGAAGCGGCGCTCGTGATGCTCTCGGACATCCTGCCAACGGGCTTCGAATGCGGCGTGCTCAACGGCAAGGTCGAGCCGGGCAGCACGGTCGCCATCGTCGGCTCGGGCCCGATCGGGCTGGCCGCGCTCCTGACTGCGCAGTTCTATTCGCCTGCGCAGATCATCATGATCGACATGGACGCGAACCGTCTGGAATGCGCGAAGCGATTCGGCGCGACCGCGTGCGTCGACCCGCGCGCGAGCGACGCCGTCGAAGCCGTGATGAAGCTTACCGACGGCGTGGGCGTGGACTGCGCCATCGAAGCGGTCGGCGTGCCCGCGACGTTCGAGCTTTGCGAGCGACTGGTCGCGCCTGGCGGTGTGATTGCGAACGTCGGCGTGCATGGCGTGCCGGCTTCGCTGTTCCTCGACAAGCTCTGGGACCGCAACGTGACGATCACGACGCGTCTCGTCGACACGGTCAGCACGCCCATGCTGCTCAAGACCGTGTGCTCGGGGCGCATCGACCCGAGCCGCCTGATCACGCATCGTTTCGCGTTCGAAGACGTGCTCAAGGCCTACGAGACGTTTTCGCACGCGGCGAGCACGCAGGCGCTGAAAGTCATCATCGAGATGTGAGGCGCCATGGGCAACCGGGGTCTTTCCACCGTCGTGCGCCTTGACCGTTCCGAGGCGCGCGTGGCGCGTCAGGGGCCACGCGAACGGCAGCGGGCAGGCGAGGATGCGGTGCGGCTGGCGCCGCGCGTGCGCCAGCTGATCGAGAGCCAGAGCTACGTCCAGGCCGACGAGGACGCTGAGTTTTTGCGGCGACCGGAGATGTGCGGCGTGCGGCTGCAATTGGACTACTGGAAAACCGAAGAACGCCTGCAGCGATCCGGCATTGCCCATACCGTGGTCGTTTATGGAAGCACGCGCGTCACGAGCCCGGCGCGAGCGCGCAAGCGGCTCGCCGCCGCGCGGCGCCTCGCCCTGGCCGATGCAGGCGCCGATCCGCAGCGCGAACTGCGCGTGGCGCAAGCGCTACTGCGCCGCAGCGTCTACTACGACGTCGCGCGCGAACTCGGCTCGCTGATCGGCCGCGCGCCGGGCACGAGCAAGCTTCCGAAGCTCACGGTCGTGACGGGCGGCGGCCCCGGCATCATGGAAGCTGCCAACCGTGGAGCGTTCGATGTAGAAGCGCCCACGGTGGGGATGAACATCAGCTTGCCACGCGAACAGTTTCCCAATGCGTATCTGACGCCGGAACTGTGTTTTCGCTTTCATTACTTCGCCATTCGCAAGCTCCATTTGCTGGAGCGCGCGAAGGCGGCCGTGTTTTTTCCCGGCGGTTACGGAACCTGCGACGAACTGTTCGAAGTCCTGACGCTTTTGCAGACGGGGAAGATTGCACCGATCCCTGTCCTGCTCGCCGGCGAGACGTGGTGGCGCAGTGTGATCGACTTCGACGCCATGGCCGAGGCCGGCATGATCGACCCGGACGATCTCGCGCTCTTTCGCTACTGCGAATCGGCCGGGGAAATCTGGAGCGCAATTCGCAACTGGTATGGAGAGGACTGACCCATCAGGCAGTCCGCCGCAAGGAGAGAGAGATGAACTGGCTCGCTGATTACTTTGTTCAACGCACGCCCGTGTTGTGCCTTTCGCTCGCGGCGTGGCCGCCGCTGCGGCTCGGGCCCGAAGGTCCGGTGCCGCAGTCGCCGCGCTGCCTGCCCTATCCGGGAGCGACGATGGTCTTCCGGGCGGCCGCGCAGATTTCCCACGGCGAGCAGAGCATCGAGTTGCCTGCGTGCTACGAGATGCGCGCGCCCACGCCGACGCAAGCCGCCGAATGGGCGCGCAATGCGGATGGCGCAGCCTTCTTCGAGTCGGTGAAGATTGTCGCGCCGTCGAGCTACAACCCTGACTTCCTCGTCACGATCAACGATTCGCTCTCGTTCGTGCCGGTGTTTTCGGCCGATGGCGCGCCCGGCTTTTTCGGCAGCTGTGTCGCGCGCGGCGCCGCGGCGGTTGACTCGCAGATGGCGCTGCCCTGGTCCTTCCAGGGCTACATCACGATCTAGCTCGCTCACCCACGCTCATGCCAGGGGGATCATCAGCATGAACATCATCTTTCCCGACCGGCCGCCGCAGTATGACGCCAACCGCCTCACGCTGACCTTTCCCGCCACGGCAGGCGACCTGAGTGTCGAATGCGCCATCACGGCCGAGGCGCTCGAAGATCATTTCGGCGCGGCCTCGCTGCGCGAAGCGGATCTACGCGGCGCCTTTCTGGCGCATAGGCCCGCAATCGAAAGGGCCGCGGCTCGCCTGATCGAGGCGACGCGGTCCGAGGCGATTACGCTTCATAGCGGATTTTTCCGCATGTACAGCGATTCGGATGAGGCTGCGGGGTCAAACGCGGCTCCGGGAGGCGATGCGCCTGCGTAGTTCACGCCGAAACCCGTGCATGGTGTGGTGCGGTCCCCTCGTGCTCATCACCTGGCACCACGCGCGCCGGCACGAGCAGCACGGGACAGGTCGCACACCGCAGCACGCGCTCGGCGACGCTCCCGAGCACGAGGCGGCGCACGCCGCGGCGGCCGTGGGTGCCCATGACGATGAGATCGGCCGGCCATTCAGCGGCGACGCGCTGGATGCATTGCGCCACATCTTCCGCGGGGAGTTCGACTTCGACCGGGCGCGACGTGCCTTTCACGCCATGCTGCGCCATCCGTGCTTGTGCATCGCCGAGAATGATGCGGCCTTCCTCGATATACGCGGCTCGCACGATCGAGGGATCGTAGCCGGGCACGTCGTACGCGATGACCGGCAGGTCGATCACATAGAGCGCCTGGAGTTCCGCGCCGTTATCGAGCGCGAGTCTGATCGCGGTGTCGAGGGCGTGTGAGGCAGTCTTGCTGCCATCGAGTGCGACCAGAATGCGCGAGTACATGGCAGGCCCTCCCTGGATCGGCCTGGAAATGAAGGTGATGGGCGACGGTCCGTCAATGAGACATGAGCACCGGCAGCGTCATCGTCGAAAGGATCGAGCGCGTGGCGCCGCCCAATACGAGCTCCTGAATGCGCGCATGACCGTAGGCGCCCATCACCAGCAGGTCGTAACCGCCATCGGCCGCATAACTGAGCAACGCATCGCCGATGGATTCGACTGCGTCGCGCTCGAACCGCGTGATGTGGACCGTCGTCGCGCCGTGGCGCGCAAGCATGGCCGCGAGGTCGGCGCACGACGCCTGCGACTCGGCCGGCGTAAAGGCCGTGGAAGCGGCCACGATGGTCACATGCGCCGCCCGCGCGATGAAAGGCATGGCGTCGTGAACCGCGCGAGCGGCCTCGCGGCTGCCGTTCCAGGCCACGAGCACGCGTTCGCCGATCGAATCGAATGTGCCTGTGTACGGCATCAGCAGCACAGGGCCGCCCGCGCCGAGGATGACGGTTTCCGGAAAGTGTTCGGCAATATAGGACTCCGGATCGTCCGGATCGGGCTGCCCGAGTACCACGAGGTCCGCGGCCCGGCTGTGCTGCATGACCGTCGTGACAGGGTCTCCCTCGGAGGCAAGCCAGACGCCGTCGATCTGCACGCGCGTCAGTTCGGCACGAAAGAGCCGCTCGATCGCGCCGCGCTGTTCGCGGCGCAGCTTGCGATGTGTGTCGTAATAGTCGGCAGTGCCGGACATCACATAAAAGTCGCGCGGTTGCGGCTCGAAGGTCGCGAACAGTCCATCCAGATGCGCGCCGAACCGGCCTGCCAGCCTTAGCGCAAGCGAGAGTCGCGCGTTTGCGCGCGCGCTCGTGTCCACATGCACCAGGAGGGTCTTGTAGCTCATCGTGATCTCCAGCGAACGGGTGGTCGCACCGCCCCATCGGGCGGGGATTGGTGATTCGAGTCTAGGAACGCAGGGCGCGTCACGCTTGATTTGAATCAAGCATCTCCTTGTGCATCGGCCTCGGCGAACGCGGATTTCGGAAAAAGGAGTCATTGAGCCAGATCAATCGGATAACGCCGTCCCTGCGTAGATTGAATACGGCGCGACTCATCGCAGGGTTCGTGCGCCACGAACGCCTAAAGGAGGCAATGCAATGAGCAATCTGACACGTTATGACCCGTTTTCCATGGAGCCCGTTTCGGACCTCTTCCAGGGGCTGTTCCGGCCGATGCGCGGCATGCTCGCCAACGAGGAGAGCGAACTCTCGGCGATGAAGCTCGACGTCACGGAGAACGACAAGGCCTATACGGTGAAGGCCGAACTTCCGGGAGTGGACAAGAAAGACATCGACGTGAAGATCGACGGCAATGTCGTTTCGATCCACGCGAAGGTCGATCGCAAGACAGAGCAGAAGGAAGGCGACCGCGTCATTCGCCGCGAACGTTACAGCGGCTCCTTTGCGCGCACGTTCTCGCTCGCCAGCGATATCGACGAGGGCGCCGCGATTGCGCAGTATCAGGATGGCGTGCTTTCGCTGACGCTGCCGAAGAAAGCCCCCGCCGAGCAGAAGCGTCTGCAGATCCAGTGAGCGCCTGAGGTCGTACGGAGGGGAAGGAGGACGCGTCGATCCGTGCGCGAGAGCACGGCGCGCGCCGCTACGGCGCTGGGGCATCGGCTCGGCGCCTTCTTTTTTGGGCGCTCGTGCAGGCCGGCGTTCGTGAGGCGCAACGCAAGGCGGTTGCATCAAGGGGGGCAAAAAAATGAAACGAGCGATTACGGCGGCCGCCAGGGTCCAGCACGTTGCGCCTTACTCCCGTCTCTTTGTCCTCTTTACCGGCATGGAGCGCGTTGCCGCGCTGCTCGATTGCGTGGCGGGCTGGGCCGAACGAGGCGCGCACGTGCGACTCGCGGGGCTCGCTCCGGCCGCGCTCGAAGCGGACGCGGACAAGCGCGCCTCACAGCATTTCTTCAATCGGATCACGCTGGACGCCACGCTCGATGCCTCCCGCGAATTGCTCGCGTTGCGCGGAATCGAAGCGGACTGCAAATTCCTCGGTGCCGGGCCGGACAGCGCGGCGCGCACCGAGGCGCTCGCCCGCGCGGTACGCGACTGGAAGGCGGACTTGATCATCGGGGCGCCGGCGAATCCGGTCGCGCTCGCGGGCGAAACGGAGTGCCCGGTGCTTTTGCTGCCCACACCCGCCGCCCGCCACTGCCCGGCACCGCCACGGCGCGTCTTCGTGGCGAGCGATGGCAGCGCGGCGTCCGCTTGCGCCGTGCGGGAAGCGGCCAGGCTGGCTGCCCCGGGCACGGCGGTGCGGGTGGGGTATCTCGCGTGCGACCCGGCGGCCGCGCAGCATCCCGAGGACTTCGACGCTGCGATCCTCGAAGCCGGGCACGATGGCGAGACAACGGCGCACGCGATCGTTCAGGCTGCGCTGCAATGGGGCGCGGACCTGCTGGTGCTCGGCACGCGCGGTGGACACGAAGGGGGGCGGTGGCGCTATGGGAGTGTCGCGGCCGACGTCGCGCAGCGCACGGTGCTGCCGCTGCTCCTCGTGCCGCTCGCTTCGAAGACGTCGATGCTGACGTGATGGCCCGAACGAGGCCGCATGGCGCCACGGCGACCTTCGCTCGATTGCACGGGACACGCTCATGGAACTTCCGTCGAAACCCTTTCATCGCCTCATGGCCACCGCCGAGGGCGGACGCGGCCTGGCTTTGCTCGCGGCGTTTGCCTGCCGCCTCGCGGGTCGCGAGGCGCCGGTCAGACTCGTCGAACTCACGGCCGACCCGGCCGCCCTGTTTCCCGCCCTGCAGCTGGGATTGCCTGACTCCGCCGCTACCCACGCGGCGATGATCCGCCGGGCAGAACTCGACCTGCGCGAAGCCGCGGACGCATTGGCGCTCGATGGGTGCAAACCGGACGTGCAGTTGCTCGACCTCGCGGTGCTGCACACGAAGGCGCCCGTCGCCATCGCGCGCGCCGCCGACGCTTTCGACGCCGATCTGGTGGCGCTGGCCGCGCATCGTCCCGGGCATCACTGGGCATGCAGGCTCGACCCGGAAGAAATCGCGTATGCGACGCGCCGCACATTGCTGTATGTGCCGTCGCAGTTGCTCGCGCTGGACGCGCCGCCTCTCGCTCGCGCGCTGATCGCCGTCGACGGAAGCGCAAGTGCCTATGCCGCGCTCGAGCTCGCGGTGCGCTGCCTGCCCGCGGAGGTGGAGTTGCGCGTGATCCATGTCGTGGAGCGCACGCTCCATGTGGGAGGGCCGGAACTCAGCCATCTGTTCGAGGACGGCCGCGCCAGCACGCTCTCCCGCGCCAGATCGCTCGTAGCGTCATGCGGCGCCCGCGTCTCGCTTGCGGCGCTCGCGACGCACGACGAATTCGACGACATCGCGAGTGCAATCCTGCGCGAGGTGGGCGGCTGGGGCGCCGATATGCTCGTCATCGGTTTGCAGGGGCGCCGCATTCGGGCGCAGACACTGCCCGGCAGCGTTGCGTCGCGCGCCCTGCGCGACGCGCGATGTCCGGTTCTCGTCGCGGCGCCGGCGAACCGCGCAGCCGATCAGCCAACGGCGACGCGCGAGTCGTACGGGGCGAGTCGTCACACGGAAACGTCAGTGCCTTCACTGAGCGCTGCGCCATGCGAATCGTCGATATCGCGTCGCCCCGTGCGGCAGCGGCATAGCTCGACTTGACGTGCATCAATTGGTGTTGACCGCCCAGCCTTATCCTGAATTCACTGATTCCGCTGATTTCACATACGCAGGTCCGGTCGTTCGCCGTGCTGCACGCGGCCAGGCTCACGGGACCCTCACGATTGAAGGAGAACGACATCATGCCGCTCAACGGCCATATCGATTCGGGAGCCTGGAGTGTCGAGGCCGTCACGTCGCCGGCGCCGCAAGGCGGCTTTTGCTGCGAAGTCCGCGTCATGCACGGCTCGCAAACGCAACGTTTCTCCCACGCCTTCGCGCATCATCGCGTGTTCGAGAGCGAGCGGGAGGCGGTGCTCGAGGGGCTGCGCGAGGGCATGGTCTGGATCGACCTCAAGGTCCGTCACGCTTTTGAAATGTAGCCAATCGCAGTCGAGACGGCGGCAACGCGCCTTCGGACTGCCACACCGCGGATTCTTGAAGGGGCACGGCGATGGGACTCGGGATGCAAATCGTTTATCTGGGTTTCCCCGGTTCGTCTGCCCTCGAGGCGGAAGCCGCCGTTCAACTGCTGCGCCTCGAGCGGTTCTGCGGCGTGCTGTCGGCTTGCCATCTCGCGATCGAGCGGCTGCACCCCTTGCAGCCCGGAATCCGCCAGCCGGCGTATGACGTTCGTCTCGATCTCGTTTCGACTTCGCGGGAACTCGCACCGCTTGACCATTGCGAGAACGACGACCCCGTGGCCGCCATTCGCGCGGCATTCGACGCGGCCGAGCACCAGCTCGGTTCCGCGGTATTCGCAGGCGCATCTAGCCGAAGCGATGTTGCGCGCCGCGATCACTGACCTACACCACGCTTGAGGGAAGAAGCCCCATCAGGCTTCGTCGGCGAAGAGCCCATCCTCGGGATCGGGCACGCACTCATCGACACATTGCACGTGCCAACGACCTTCGAGCAGCCCGGCGTTCAGGCGCTGGTTCAATCTCACGCCGCCACATTCGCCTTCGAAGGGGCCTTCGCCCGTCGCGAGATCGAGGCCTTCGAGTGTGCAGACTTCGTGCTGGTCCTCGCAGGCCAGCAGCGTGGTGCCGCCCGGCGAGGGGCGGCACTGCCCCCATTCGGACAGATCCACGCCCGCATGGCCTTCGCGAGACCATTTTTTCGTTTCGGTGTCGACCCAGACGATCGCGTAAGCGGAAGGATCGAGCTGGTCGAAACTGTCGAGATGGACGGTGACGCGCATGGAGGTGCTCCTTTGAACACGTTGTGCAATTACTGGCTCAGTACCCATTGAACGAGCGTATGCGCGTCCTCGGCCGATAGCGGTCCGCCGCGGTCGGCCGGCAGGGGCATCGCCATGTCGCCCCAGTGCGCCTTGCCGCCGTGCCTGAGCTTGTCTTCGAGCATGGTACTGGCGTTCGGCTTGTCGCGGTAGCGCTCGGCAATCTGATGAAACGACGGCGCGAGAAATGGCTCATCCGACGTGTGGCAGAACATGCAGTGCTGCTGGTCGACGAGGCCTGTAGGTTCGGGAACCTGCGCGTGCGCGGCGAAAGCCTGCAGCGCGAGGGCGCATGCCACCGCAGCGTGGAGCAGGAGCGGGCGTGCGCGGTCATGAAAAGACGGAATCGCCAGGGCGCAAGCGACGGGAGTGGGAGCGTGTGACATCGAATGTTCTCCTCCAGTGCGGCCGGGGTGCGGGTTGCCGGCCAGATCCATGGTGTCATTGGCGCCCGTTATGCCGTTGATATGTGTCAATCGCGGAGCATCCATCCGCAGCCATTCACGCGCGGATGCTTCAAAAAAGAACGGCGCCGGGTACCGGGCGCCTAAAAAAACACACGCGCCTCGACTTCGAGGCTAGCGGTGCCAACACCAGTCAGCGGCCGCCGCGCCGCCTGTCATGTCACGCTTCGCGTCACACGCGAGCGAGCCCCTCCACGTCGACGATGCGGATCTGCTTGCCGTTCGGTTCGACGAGACCTTCGCGCTGAAAGCGCGAGAACATCCGGCTCACGGTTTCGAGCTTCATGCCAAGAAAGCAGCCAATCTCCTCCCGGCTCATCTTCAGGTTGAATTGCGCGCCCGAGTAGCCGCGCGCCTGGAAGCGCTCCGCGAGATCGAGCAGGAATGCGGCGAGGCGCTGTTCGGCGGTCATCGTGCCGAGCAGCATCATCAGGCTGGATTCGCGCACGATCTCGCCGCTCATGAGCTGGTAGAGATGGCGCTGCATGCGCCGGCTCTCGCGGCAGAACGATTCGAGCTGGCCGAACGGCATGATGCAGACCGTGCTGTCTTCGAGCGCGATGGCGTCGCAGCTGTGCGTGCCCGAGCAGATGCCGTCGAGTCCGAGCGGCTCGCCCGGAATCTGGAAGCCCGTGACTTGTTCCCGGCCGTCCCGATGCATGACCACCGTCTTGAACGATCCGGTGCGCACGGCGTAGAGGCTCTGGAATGCGTCGTGCGCACGAAAGAGCGTTTCGCCGCGGTGCACGTTGCGCGTGGTGAGGACCACCGTGTCGAGTTGCTCGAATTCGGTCGAGGTGAGGTCCGGCGGCATGCAGACACCGCGCAGCGAGCAGGTGGAACAGCGCGTAGCCGGCTTGCGCGGCGCGGCCTCGCGCACGTCGGGCTGCGCCGGCACGATGGGCCAACGCGCGGCGAACGGCGTGGACAGTGAGGAATCGCAGGCAGGCTCGGCATACATGATCGTCTCCGGTTCAGCGCACGGGGGCGGCGCGCTGTTTCACTAACGCATCAATGGCTTCGCAGGCGGCTTCGAACTCGGACGTCTTGTCGAAGAAGTAGTGGGCTCCCGCTCTTAGGCAGGCTGTGCGAAACGGTGCGCCGGCGTGATTCGTCAGCACGACCGTCACGACCGAGGGTTGCTCGCGTGCAAGACGGGTAAGCAATTCGATGCCGCTGCCGCTCGCGAGCCTCAGGTCGACCACGGCGACGTCCGCACCGCTTTGGGCGATGCCGGTCAGGGCGCTGGCCGCATCCTCGGCTTCGCCAATCACGGCCACGTCGGGAATGGCCGACAAGGCCTCGGCGATTTTCCTGCGTACCGTGGTTGCATCCTCGACGAGGAAGACTTGCAGACACTGGCGGACAGGACTGGCATTCATGTAGCCAGTATCGGCAACGCCGTCTCAAAAAAACATCGGCGGCGATGGAAAGTGACGTACGCGGAACGGAAGTTGTGTAGGGCGATTCCTACAGTCGTGCGGCAATCAGCCGCGAGCGGCCTGGAACCAAGCGCACGGATCAGGTTTCGTCCGGATCGTCGATGAGCTTGTGGCGCATCGCGTAGCGCACGAGCGCGGCTTCGTGCGGTATCTGCATCTTTTCGAGGATGCGCACCTTATAGGTGCTCACGGTCTTCGCGCTCACACACAGTTCCTGCGCGATTTCGGTGATGGTCTGCCCCGCCGCGATCCGCCGGAACACCTCGAATTCGCGGTCGGAAAGCCGCTGATGGGGGAGCGTGTCGGCGGGCTCGTTCAGGCTTTGGGCGAAGCGCTCGGCCATCGCCATGCTGACGTAGACGCCGCCGGCGGCGATCTTCGTCACGGCGCTGACGAGCTCCGTGCTCGCACATTCCTTGGTGAGATAACCCGAAGCGCCGGCCTTGAACGCGCGCACGGCGTATTGCTGCTCGGCGTGCATGGTCAGCACGAGAATGCGCAACTCGGGCTTCTCATCCTTGATCTGCTTGACGAGATCCACGCCGCTGCGCCCCGGCATCGAGAGGTCGAGCACCAGGACCTGGGCGGGGTGCTCGCGCACGAGCGCGAGCGTGGTCGCGCTGTCGCAGCCTTCGCCCACGACTTCGAACTGGACCTCGCGCGTGCTTTCGAGAATGCGGCGCAGACCGTCACGCATGAGCGCGTGGTCGTCGGCGATGATGACCTTGATCATGATGCGGCCTCTTCGGACTGGAGGGCGTGAAGGGCGAACGTGATGGTCATGGCGAAGCCCTTTCCGGGGGCGGTATCGATGAGAACGGTGCCGTCGAGCATGCGGGCGCGCTCGCGAATGCCGAGCAGACCGAACGACTTGTCGCGCCAGGCGTTGTGCTGCCTGTCGGCGGGGTCGCCGGTCATGCCGAGGCCGTCGTCGGCGATACGCAGGACGCAGTTCGGTCCGTCCACCTTGAGCGTGATCTCGACGAGACTGGCTTCGGCATGACGCGCGACATTGGTCAACGCTTCCTGAACGATGCGAAAGAGCGCGGAGGCGGCTGTGTTCGAAAAATCGGTGGCCTCCGCTTCGAGGTCGCGCTCGACGGCGATCCCATAGCGGTTCGTGAAGTCGTTCGCGAGCCACTCGATCGCCGGCACGAGGCCGAGGTCGTCCAGCATGACGGGCCGCAGGTCCGCCGCGATGCGCCGCAAGGCGGCCACGGTCGCATCGATCAGGTTGCGCATTCCGGCGAGGCGCGCGGGGACGTCGGTCGCATGCTCTTCTCCGAGCCGGCGCTCGAGCGCGGAGAGATCGATCTTGAGCGCGGTGAGCTGCTGGCCGAGGTCGTCGTGGAGCTCGCGCGCGATGCGGGTCTTTTCGGCTTCACGCACGTTCTGCAAATTGGCCGACAGTTCGCGAAGCTCTTCACGCGAACGCTTGAGCGCCTCCTCGGCGCGCAGGCGCTCGGTGACGTCGCGCAGCATGACCGTGAAAAGCTTGCCCGAATCGTCGCGAATCTGCGAAATCGACGCTTCGATCGGAAACTCCTCGCCGTTGGCGCGCAGCCCGTGAAGCACGCGTTGCGGGCGGCCCATCTGGCGCTCGCTGACGCCCGTCTCGCCAAATCGTTCGACATGCTGGGCGTGCGCGGCCCGGAACCGCTCGGGAATGAAGCGCGAGAGCGGAGAGCCGATCGCCTCCATGGCGGACAGGCCGAACACCTGTTCGGCGGCCGGGTTGAAGATCACCACGCGCTGCGATTCGTCGACGGTGACGATCGCTTCCATCGACGAGCGGATGATTCCCATCATGCGGGCCTCGTTGAGCCGTGCATCGCCGCCGACCTGCGCGGGCGCCGGGCGCGCGCGTACGAGGCGATGCACGACGAATGCAAACGCGCCCGCGGCGAGCAGCCCGTAGATCACGATGAAGAGGGCGCACGCGGCTGCGCCCGTGAGCAGCGGGCTTGCGTCGGCGCTGACGTCGAGAGTCAGCGTGGCGCCGCCAAACGCGAACGCATTGCTGCGCCGGAAGAGGACGCCTGGCAACACCTCGTTTTCTTCGCCGCGCGCGCTCGTGTAGAGGGAGAGCGGCGGCATTCCGATCCTCGCGTTGAGCGCGAGCCCCGGATCGGCGGCGACGAGCGGTTCGAACAGCCGCCGCGCGTCGAGCAAGGCAACGGCGAAACCGGTCACTTTCTGCGCATTGGCTTGCGCGTCGGGCGAGCTCTCGTACACGGGTAGCCAGAGCGTGAGAAGCGGCGGCGCATTGGCTGGCCCCGGCAAGGCCGCGAGCGCCGCATTGCCGGTTTCGGCGGCGTAGCGGCGCGCCGCGAGCGTCGCTGCGGTTCCGACGAGGGCGCTCTCGGGGACGCCGGCGCTCGGGCCCGCCCATTGCATCGCGACTTCGGCGCCGTTCGTCGCGCTCGCCGCCGGGTTGGCGCGCGGCGTGACGTAACCGAGCGCGACGATCGCCGAACGCGAGCTAGCCAGATCGATCGCCGACACGAAGTGCTGCCAGGCTGCGGGGTCGGGGCGGGGCGTTTGCGTGAGCAACGCGCGCGCGCCGCGCAACAAGGCCTCGTCGGCGATCAATGCCTGCCGGAGCGTTTCGTGGAGCGCCGTCGCACGCCGGGTGAACCGCTGTTCCGCCGCCGCTTGCCACTGCCGCGTCACGAACGTAGCGACGATGCCAGCCAGGGCGAACGCCAGCAGGAAGGCGAGTACGGCCGCGACGACCGGATCGCGCAGGCGCCCAGGAATCGCCGGCCCCGCGCCTTGCCCGGCGCGCATACGCGGGTCAGTGCCTGAGACCATGACGACTTTCCGGGGCGCAATGTCTGCGCGAAATCCATCCGTAGCCCATTCGCGTATGAAGTATCCCATTCAATGGAGGAACACCGAACCCCATGCGGCGGGGGGATGCATGCCCATTTTATGAGCCACTTGCAAACGTGTCTCAAAAAAGTTGTCCGCTTGCCCGACTGGCTCCTGTGGCGCGCCGGTTTCCCTTCCGTGTTGCGCCGAATTTTCAGGGCGCCGCCCCCGCCTCTGGCGCGGGCGCGGGCGTCAGTTCATCCGTTGCGGCCGGGGCGTGCGGGCGAGCGCGCACAGTGGCCTCGGCGAGTTCGACCGAGTCCCGATATTCCGGGACGCAGCAATCCCAATGCAGCGTCTCCGCAATGCGGCGGCGCAATGCATCGGCCGCCGCGGGCTCGCCGTGTGTGACGAACGTGCGAATGGGTGGGCAGGTCATATGGGCGAGCCAACGCAGGGTTTCCTGGTAGTCGGCGTGTGCGGAGAGCGACGTGATCGATGAGACTTCTGCACGCACGCGTACATAGTCGCCGTGCAGCTTGATGGCCGGCGCATGGGCTTCGAGCGCCGCGCCGCGCGTGCCGGGCGCCTGGTAGCCCACGAGCGCGATCGTGTTGCGCGGGTCCGAAGCGTACAGGCTCAGGTGATGCAGCACCCGGCCACCCGTGGCCATGCCGCTGCCCGCGATGATGACCATGGGACCGTTGCGCCCGGCAATCGCTTTCGACTCGTCCACCGTGCGCGCCATGAACGCCACGTGATCGATGGCGTGCACCTGCGAGACGGTGAGCCGATGGTCGCTCATGTGACGCCGGTAGAGGTCGGTCACGCTGATCGCCATGGGACTGTCGAGGTACACCGGAACGTTCGCCATGCGCCCCGACTGCTTCAACCGCGCGATGTAGTAGAGGACCTCCTGCGCGCGGCCCACGGCGAAGCAGGGCATGACGACGATTCCCCCGCGCGCGAAGGTGCGCGCGAACATGTCGGCGAGTTCGTCCTCGGGGTTGAGGGCATCGTGCAGCCGGTCGCCATAGGTCGATTCGACCACCAGATAGTCCGCGTGCGCAGGCGGCGATGGCGCACGCACGATCGGGTCGTCGGGCCGGCCCAGGTCGCCGGAAAACGCAACGACGGTATGCCCGTTGCACACCACCGCGCTCGCCGCGCCGAGGATATGGCCGGCGGGCAGCAGCCGGAAGGTGAGTTGCTCGTCGAGCGTGACCGGTTCGTCGAACGGGCGCGGCGCGATGAGCCGCAGTGCCGCTTCGGCGTCTTCCAGCGTGTAGAGCGGAAGGGCCGGATGGTGTTTGGAGAAGCCGTGGCGGTTCGCGAATGCGGCGTCTTCTTCCTGGAGCCGCGCGCTGTCGCGCAGCATGATGCCGCACAGGTCCGCGGTGCCGGGCGTGCAATAAACCGGGCCGCGATATCCGTTGCGCGCAAGGACGGGCAGGTAGCCGCAATGGTCGATATGGGCGTGCGTCAGGACGATGGCATCGAGCGAACCGGCAGGAAAGGGCAGCGGATCCCAGTTGCGCAGGCGCAGGTTCTTGGTGCCCTGGAAGAGCCCGCAATCGATCAACACCCGCTTGCCTCCCGCTTCCAGCAGATAGCGTGAACCGGTGACCGTCTGCGCCGCGCCCAGAAACGTCAGCTTCATCATCCTCTCCTCGCTTCATGTGCCCACGTGCCCTTGATATTGATTGGATCGCGTACCCGCATGCCGCCTTTGATTTGAATCAGACGAACGGACTTTGCGCCGGATCCGCCTCGACTTGAGGCAGATCAATCGAGGCGGGCCAGTCGATTCTTAGATTGGAATGGGTGGCTCGCGGTAACGGGCCGGATTGCGGGCGGGGGCGAAAAAATGGCGAGCAGGTTGTCCTTCGGCTGGGCGCTGGGTTGGATGCTGTCGATGGCATCGCTTTCGGCTTGCGTGACGGACGTCGGCTCGCACCGCGAGGAAAACGCCGCCTTCCGCCAGTCGGAGACCGAACTGGCGGCGCGGCGAGAGCAGAGCGCGATCAAGTGCGCGACATCCGACGACTGCGCGCAGGTCTGGGCCCGCGCGCGGATCTTCGTGCAGCGGCACTCGCCCACGCCCATCGATCGTGCGACCGACGAGACGATCGAGACACGCATGCCGCATGAGTTCGGTCTCGCGTACTTCTGGGCGGTGCGGCAGATGGCGGCGGACGGAACGACGACGATACGGCTCAAGGGCCTGTGCCGCGGCATGTACAGCACCGACAACGGCCCCGGCTGGCTCTACGCGCGCTGCGCCGAGCAGCTCCTGCAAGGTCAGCTCGAATTCGTGCGGGAAGTGGGGGGCGTGAGATGAAGCGGGCGCGGATGTTCGCTACCGGTTGGCGCGAGCGAGCGCCGAATGAATTTTCACCGGCAGGCGAAACTCCGCCGAAATCGTGACCCCCCCAGCTGGACGTCCATCGACCGTCAGCGAGCCGCCGACCTGCAGAATGCGTTCGCACATGCCGATGAGCCCGAATGCATCGGGACGCGAGGGGGCTTTCGGGTCGAAGCCGATCCCGTCGTCGCTGATGCGCAGCCGGCAATGGTTCGCGTCGTTCCGAAGCTCGATCGACACCCGTCGTGCGTGAGCATGGCGCGCCACATTGGTGAGCGCTTCCTGAACGACGCGAAAGAGGGCGGTCGTGGCGAATTCGCCCAGGTCGGGCTCCGAAATATCCAGCACGCACTGGACCGTCACGCCATAGCGGCTCTGGAAGTCCTCCGCGAGCCATTCGAGGGCGGCGCTCAGTCCGAGATCGTCGAGTATGGCGGGCCGCAGATCGGCGGCGATGCGCCGCACCGCGGCAGCTAGCGAATCGATATCCGCGCCGATTTGCGCGACGGCCTCGAGTTCGGCATGCATCCGTGTCGGCAACACGTTGGCGAGTTCTTTTCCGTGCATGCCGAGCGCCATTTTCAGCGCGGCGATCCGTTGCCCGAGATCGTCGTGCAATTCGCGGGCAATGCGCCGCTGCTCGTTCTCGCGCGCCTGCTGGACCAAGGCGGATGCAGCATGAGCGCGCTCGAGTTCTTCGAGTCTGCGCCGCTCGGTCATGTCCCGGGTGATCTTGGCGAAGCCGACGAGCACGTCGTCGTCGTCGCGCACGGCGGTGATGACGACGCTCGCCCAGAAGCGGGTGCCGTCCTTGCGCAGCCGCCAGCCTTCGTCGGCGACGCGCCCGTGCAGCGCGGCCGCTTCGAGCAGACGCTCGGGCTTGCCGGCGGCGATATCGTCGTGCGTATAGAACACGCGAAAGTGCTGGCCGACGATTTCATCTGGAGAATAGCCCTTGATGCGCTGCGCGCCGGCGTTCCAGCTCGCGACGCGGCCGCCGGGCTCGATCATGAAAATGGCGTAGTCGGCGACGGCGTCGATCAAAAGGCGATACCGGTCCGCAATCGTGATGTCGCTGCCGTTGCTTCCAGTCCAGGATGTGGGCCCCGCCGTTTGCATGAAGCGCTCCGGATGATTTGCCGTGTCAGCAGGTATCGGACGCGTGCCGATGCACGAGGCGCTTTGCGCCGATAGCCGATAAACCGCATGGTAGGGCAAATTGCTTGTCGCGTTGAGAAGGGTGACAAGCGCCGGACTTCCAGACGACGGCCTAACGACGAAGCCTACGCCACGACTTCGCTCAGCGGACGGCGCGGCGACGGCGCGTCGGGCGTGCCGTGGCCGATGCGCAGCAGAAGCTGCGGGCACGCCGATGCCGGCATGCCGAGCACTGCCCCAAGTTGCGCGCGCAACTCTCCCACCTCGATGGGCTGGTTCAGATACGAGGCGCAGAGCCCGTGCGATGTGAGGACGAGCAGCACGCGCTCCAGCGCCTCGCCCGCGGCGAGCCAGGCCTGTGCGTCGTCGACGCTCGTCGCGATGCACAGCAGCAGCGGCGACCCCGCTGCAAGCGCGCGATGCGTGGCCGCCACGCCGCCGCCGACATCGAACGTGCGGATCGCGGAGGCGACGAGCGGCGTCGCGAAGTCGAGCAGGGATCCGATTCCGGCCGAGTAGGCCGGCATGCCGTCGCCGGTATGGCGCGGATGGATCCATTTCGCGAGTTCGCGGCGAAAGCGTGGATCGGCGAACTGTCGCTGGTCGGCAGCGGCAACGAGGTCGGCGATCGCCTCTCGCGTTGCGGTTTCGGTTGCGCACGCAACTTCCACGCCCTCGGCGCGCGCCGCCTCGAGCAGTGCGTGTTCGATGGCAGCGGCGACAGGCGCAGGAGAAAACGGCCGACGTGTCGTGACCCGCCGGGAAATCGCATTGAGAAGCGGCGCCAGCTCCGCGCCAACGGGCTGCCCGCGCAGCAGGCGCACATCGGCGAGCAGGTCCGGATCGAGGCTCGTCGGAAAGAGCGTGATCGCATAGCCTATGTCGAGGCTCGCAAGCGCGACGCGCAGATTGAAGAGCGCGGCGCCGCAACTGATGATCAGTTCCCGATCGAACGGATCGACGACGGGCAGCGCGCGCAGGCGGTCGGCGCACAGCAGGATCCTGTCCTGGCCGGGCACGAAACGCCACGGCTGGCTGTTGTGGCTCGACGGCGCTAGCGTGGCGTGGCGCACGGCGTAGCGCAACGCGTAGTCGTCGAGCTTGTCGACCGGGCTGGTGTCGGCTGCCGGGTCGTGGGGCTTGTCGAGCATGACGTACTCCTGCCTCTTCGAAGGCGCGCTGCGCCCGGTGAAATCAGTGCGACATGAAGACCGGAACCGTCATCGCTTCCAGCAACGTGCGCGTCACGCCGCCCAGGACGCATTCGTGGACGCGCGAATGCGCGTAAGCCCCCGCCACGATCAGGTCGGCATGCAGGTCGCTGGCCCGGCCCAGCAGCGCCGCGCCGGTCTGAACCGCCGGGTCGCGCGGGGTTTCGTGAAAGGATGCCTGCACGCCGTGCAGATCGAGCCACGCGGCGGCATCGATGGCCGCGTTTTGCGCGTGCGCGCGCTGCGCGCCGCCGTGCGACGCGATCACCTCGATCGACACGCACTCGGCGCGCTGCAGCAACCCGAGCGCGTCGGAGACGGCCCGCGCGGCTTCGCGGCTGCCGTCCCACGTGACGAGGATGTTCTGCGCGAACCGGGCGAAGTCGCCGGAATGCGGGACCACGACGGCGGGCCGTCCGGCTGTCATCAGCACATCGGCCACGAAGCCGCCGGCGCTCTGGGCGACCCAATCCGCGGCTTCGGGCTGCCCGAGCACGAGCAGGTCGGCATGGCGCGCGTGCACGGCCGCGATCGCGGCGTCGCAAGGCTGAGGCGCGCGCCATTCGACGATGCGGCCCGCACGCTCGGCTTCGAGGAGAAATTGCTCGTGCATGCGCGCGAGGCGCGCCGCGGGCGTCTGCATGCCCTCGGACGCTTCCCGCTGCCCTCGCGGCACATACAGTCCGGTCAGATGCGCGTCGAAGCGTTCAGCCAGGTCGAGCGAGAGCGCAAGGCGCGCCGCGCATCGTTCCGAGTCGTCGAGGTGGACGAGCAGGCTCTTGTAGCACATGGCGATTTTCCTTGAACCCGAGCTAGCGCGCCGGCCACCCTGGCGCGCCAACAGTCAAATGCACGCTCAATGGGACATCAAAACCGGGACCGGCATCGAGCCGAGAACGGTTTGCGTGACGCCGCCGAGCATGAGTTCCTTCCAGCGCGCGTGCCCGTATGCCCCCATCACGAGCAGGTCGCCACCCAGTTTGTCCACGCGTGACAGCAGGGCATCGGCAATCGACACCGTGGGGGGCGTGTGTAACTGGGTGAGTTCCACCTCGATGCCGTGGCGCGCGAGGACGAGCGCGATGTCGGCTCCCGGTATGCGGCCCTCCCGTTCGGCGTTGAGCGTGACGATGGTCGTATGCGTGGCGAGCCGCATGAAGGGCAGGGCGTCGTACAGTGCACGCGTGGCGGACCGACCCGCGTCCCACGCGACGACGATCCGTTCGCCCGCGGTGGGAAACGTCCCGACATAGGGCGCCCACAGGACCGGCCTGCCCGCCGCCAGCGTCACCTGGGCTTGCAGGCGGCTGCTGAGCGAAGCGTCCGGATCGTGCGGATCGCTTTGACCCACGACGATGAGGTCCGAATACGGCGAGAGCGCGAGCAGTTCCGGCCGGGCGTGCTCCGTTGCGGTACGCCAGCTGCCTTTGAGATTCGCCTGCGACAGCCCGTTGAAGAACTGATGCTCGAGCGCCCGGCGCTTGTCTTCGCGTGAGCGCACGCGATAGCCCGCATCGAACGCCAGGGGCCAGGCGCTGTCGTGATCGGCCGTGACCGGCGCGAACAGCGCCTTGACGTGGGCGCCGTGCCGCTGGGCGACAAGCAACGCAAGATCGAGACAGGCGCTGGCGCGCTCGCTGCCGTCCAGATGAACGAGGATGCTGCGGTACTCCATGATCGGCGCTCCACAATTGCGCGAATAACGGTGGCGTGCGATCAGTCTAGATTCGGGCGCGCGGTCGCCATTGATTTGAATCAATGCCAGGCTGAAGCCGGCGGTTTCGGTCGAGCCGGCCTCCATTTGACGCATGTCAATCGCTGGCGAGAGCGGGTTTTTATAGTGGAGCGACCTTTCGATCGTGCCGATCCGCGGCCGATCACCGATCTGCGAGGAGAAACATGATGCGCAAGGACCGGATTGCGTTTGTGAGCGGTGGAATGGGAGGACTTGGCGCCGCCATCAGCCGGCGACTGTACGACGCTGGCATGACCGTGGTCGTGTCGCACTCGGAGCAGAACGATCATGTCGCGACATGGCTGCACGGCGAACGCGAAGCGGGCCGCATGTTTCACGCGTTCGGGCTGGACGTGGCCAGCTACGACTCATGCGAGGAGTGCGCACGAAAGGTCATCGCGGAGTTCGGCGGCGTGGATGTTCTCGTCAACAACGCCGGCATCACGCGCGACGCGAGCTTCATGAAGCTCTCCAAGCCCGAGTGGGATGCGGTGATGCACACGGATCTCGACAGCATGTTCAATCTCACGAAGCCGTTCCTGCCCGGCATGTTCGAGCGGCGCTTCGGGCGCATCGTGAACATCGGCTCCGTGAATGGTTCGCGTGGGGCGTTCGGGCAGACGAACTACGCGGCGGCGAAGGCCGGCATTCATGGATTCACGATGTCGCTCGCGCTCGAAGTCGCGAAACACGGCGTGACCGTGAACACGGTGTCGCCCGGCTACCTCGCCACCGCCATGGTGGAAGCCGTGCCGCAGGAGATCATGGAGACGCGCATCCTGCCGCAGATTCCCATCGGCCGTCTTGGCCGTCCGGAGGAGGTGGCGTCGCTGGTTGCGTATCTTTGCTCGGACGACGGCGCGTTCGCGACAGGCGCCAATTTTGCCGTCAACGGCGGCATGCACATGGAGTAGGACGCGCGCGGTTTGAGCCGCCGGAAGGCCCGCTTTGGGGCGCGCCTCGCTCAGGGCGCGCCGTCGGCGACGAGCGTGTCGCGCAGTGCGGCGGCGAAGCGCTGGAACGCAGGCAACGAGCCCGCCACGCTCTGATATTTTTCCCGGCCGATCTGACCGTCGAGGGTGACGAGCAAGCCGGCGGTACGGGCAAGCGCGAGCAGGGTTTCAGGGTCGTCGGCGGCGCTCGCGTTCGGGAGCGCCGCGTCGGTCAGCGAGCGGATTTCGACGGTGGACATTTCGGCGCTCCTTGCATCGGATGGGACAAAGCGGCTGCGGTGAGTACGTCTTCAGTATCCAACGCCGGCTGCGGCGTTCCAATGAGCGGGCGCTGAAACTGGCGTAAGACTTTTTCTTGGAATGTAGGCAAATCCCTACGAAGGACGAGAAGGAGGGCGAAGGTGGTCGAGATCGTGACACTCACGCTGAACCCTGCCGTCGATGTCTCGACGGCGGTGGAGCGCGTTGTCGATACGCACAAGCTGCGTTGCGAAGCCGCGCGCCGCTATCCAGGCGGAGGCGGGCTCAACGTGGCTCGCGTGATCCAGCGGCTCGCCGGCCGCGAGGCGAACTGCCTCGCGCTCTATCTCGCGGGCGGCGCGTCGGGGAATCTGCTCGAACAGATGCTCACCGCCGAGCGCGTGCCCGGCCGGCGGCTGCGCATCGCGGGCGAGACGCGCGAAAACTTCTCGGTCACGGAACGCGCGACCGGCCGCGAGTTCCGCTTCGTCCTGCCGGGCCCGCAGATCAGCGCCGATGAGTGGTCGGCTACGCTGGCCATACTCGACGTGCTCATGCCCGCGCCGCGCTATCTCGTGCTGAGCGGCAGCCTGCCGCCCGGCTTGCCCGCGAAGGCCTACGCGGACCTGACCCGCTGGGCGAATCTGCGCGGCACCCGCGTGGTGCTCGATACCTCGGGTCCGCCGCTCGCGCTCGCACTCGATGCGGGCGTCTTCCTGGTGAAGCCCAGTCTCGGCGAACTGGCGGCCATGGCGGAAAAACCGCTCGCCGATGAAGCGGCGTGGCTCGCGGCGGCCCGGTCGCTCGTCGATGACCGTCGCGCGCAGATCGTCGCACTGACGCTGGGCGAACGCGGCGCGCTGGTCGTCACGGCGGAGGAAACCCTGCGCGTGCCGGCGCTGGAGGTGCCCATCTCGAGCGCAACCGGCGCCGGAGACAGCTTCCTGGCGGGACTGCTCGTCGCCCTGCGCCGCGGCCAGACGCTGCGGGACGCCGCCCGTCTCGCCCAGGCGGCCGCTTCCGCGACCTTGCTGTCGAGCGGCACGGCGCTGTGCGACGCGCAAGAGGTGAAGCGGCTCTACGCCGGGACGCAGGAAGTGGTGTAACGCCGCCGCGGCGCGCAGCCTGTGCGACTCGCCTGCGAAGTCTCGACTGCGCTTCAGTGAGACAACAGCACCGGAACGGTCGCCGATTCGAGCAGGTCGCGCGTCACGCCGCCGAGCCACTGCTCCTTCCATTGCGAATGACCGTAGGCCCCTGCCACGACGAAGTCGCAGCCGCTCGTGGCGATCCAGGAAAGCAAGGCGTCGCCGGCGGTTTCGTCCGTATCGCTCATGGCTTGCGCGAAATCGACGTTCACCGCGTGCCTCGCCAGCATCAGCTCGATTCCACTGCCTCGTGCACCAGGCACGTCAGGCGGCAGCGCGCCGGAGCCGCGAACGCGCAACACCGTGACACGCCCGGCACGCTCCAGAAACGGCATCGCGTCGTGCACGGCGCGGGCCGCTTCACGGCTGCCGTCCCACGCGATCGCAACCGATTCGCCTGGCGGGCGCAACGCGCCGGCGTACGGCAGCACCAGCACCGGCCTGCCCGACGTCAGGACGACGCCCTCCAGGAAGCGCTTGCGCAGCGCGCGCGAATCGTCGTCGGGGCCGGGCTGACCGGCGATCAGCAGATCGGCGTGACGGCTGCGCCGGATCATCGGCTGCTCGGCATAGTCGTCGAATGCGATCCACTCGCCGCCGAGGCCCGCGCCACGCAGGGCATGGCGGAAAGCCTCTTCGGCCGAGTCGCGCTGACCGCGCCGCGCATCGCTCCAGTCGTCGTAGTAGTGCGCGCAGCCCGCAATCGAAAAGTATTCGTGCACCTCGGGCATGAATGTCGTGTAGAGCCCAGCGAGATGCGCGTCGAATTCCCTTGCGAGGTCCAGCGAAAAGCCTAGCCGGGCCTGGGCGCGGTCGCTCGGGTCGAGGTAGGCAAGCAAGGTCTTGTAGGGCATGGCAGCGTCTCCTCCGAGGGCTCCGGACCATCGAGTCGTTCTCGTTCTATTAGTCCCTCCCGGCAGGCTTCATTCGTTTGATACATATCAAAGGGATGCGACCCGCCGGCCCGAAAATCGGCCCATGGCCACGATGCCAGCCGGCCGATTCGAAGATGGAAACCCACGACCCCGATCCGCTGGGCAAAGGCCCGGCAGGAGCAATCGACATGTACGAGAAGATCCTGGTGGCGTACGACGGCAGCGAAACCGCGAAACGGGCGCTCGCCGAAGCGTTGAAGTTCGCGGCCCTGACTGGCGCGCAGCTGCGCATCGTGCACGCGCTCGACATCGTGGCGCCCATGGGCATGGGGATGACCTACGTTCCGGCCGATCTCGTCGAATCGTACCGGGAGGACGCCATGAAGCGGCTCGACGATGCCCGTGCGCAAGCTCAGGCGGCTGGCGTGCGCTGCGAGACGGAGCTGATCGATGTGCTGGGCATCGAAGACAGCGTGGCGGATTGCCTGCAGCGGTGTGCGTCGTTCAACGGCGCGCAACTGGCCGTGCTCGGCACGCATGGCAGACGCGGCGTAAAACGCGCGCTGATCGGCAGCGTTGCGGAGCGGTTCGTGCGCTCGGCGCCATGCCCCGTCCTGCTCGTTCGCGGTGCCAACGAATGAGTGCGGGCGATACACCCATCGTGGAGCGAATTGCGCATGGAGAAGAAGTTCGATTCCGGCAGCATCGTGTTGTTCATCGGCGTCCTGGTCCTGCTCGCGGCCCAGGTGCTTTGGCTCGCGCCTGCGCCGCCGGCGATCGCCTATAGCGACTTTCAGCGCCTGCTCGCCGCGCACGAGGTCGACAGCCTCGTGATCACGCCCACGCGCATCAGCGGCGAGCTGCGCTCGGAGCAAGCGAAGGCGTCGCTTCCGGCCTCGGACGCCGCAACCTTCACCGCCGGCAAGCCGCCTTATGCGTTCACGACGATCCGCGTCGCCGACGAGTCGCTGCCGGCGCGGCTCGCCGCCGCCGGCGTACGCTACCGCGGGGCGCTCGACAGCAGCTGGGATAGCCTGCTGCTCGCCTGGATCGTACCGCTCGTGTTCTTCGTCATCGTGTGGCAATTCCTGATGCGGCGCGGCGGCGGCATGCGCGACTTCATGAGCGTCGGCAGAAGCCGCGCGCAGGTCTACCTTCAGCAGGCGACAGGCACGACGTTCAGCGACATCGCGGGTATCGACGAAGCCAAGAAGGAACTTCAGCAAATCGTCTCGTTCCTTTGTCATCCTGAGCGATACCGGCGGCTCGGGGGGAAGATCCCCAAAGGCATCCTTATCGTCGGCGCGCCGGGAACGGGCAAGACCTTGCTCGCGAAGGCCCTCGCGGGCGAGGCCGCCGTGCCGTTCTTTTCGATCAGCGGCTCGTCTTTTGTCGAAATGTTCGTGGGCGTGGGCGCGGCGCGCGTGCGCGACCTGTTCGAGCAGGCGCAAAAGCAGGCGCCGTGCATCGTGTTCATCGACGAGCTCGACGCGCTCGGCAAGGTGCGCGGCGCGAATCCGGTCTCGGGCAACGACGAGCGCGAGCAGACGCTCAATCAGCTGCTCGTCGAGATGGACGGCTTCCAGCCGAACGCCGGTGTGATCCTGCTCGCCGCGACCAACCGGCCCGAGACGCTCGATCCTGCGTTGCTGCGCCCGGGTCGCTTCGACCGCCATATCGCGATCGATCGCCCCGACCTGAACGGGCGCCGGCAGATCCTTGCGGTGCACGCGCGCGGGGTACCGCTCGCGCCCGACGTCGACCTCGAAGAGCTGGCCGCGCGCACGCCCGGCTGCGTGGGCGCCGATCTCGCGAACATCGTGAACGAAGCGGCGCTTCATGCCGCCGAAGCCGACCACGCGAACGTGAGCATGGCCGACTTCGACGAAGCGATCGACCGCGCGCTGGCGGGCTCGGAGCGCAAGAGCCGCGTCATGAATGCGCAGGAGAAGGTGACGATTGCATACCACGAGGCGGGCCATGCGCTCGTTGCCCAGAGCCGCGCTCACTGTGACCCCGTGAAAAAAGTCTCGATGATTCCGCGCGGCGTGGCGGCGCTGGGCTACACGCAGCAGGTGCCCACCGAGGACCGTTACGTGCTCCGGCGCAGCGAGCTGCTCGACCGGCTCGATGTGCTGATCGGCGGCAGGGCTTCGGAGGAACTGGTGTTCGGCGACGTCTCCACCGGCGCGGAAAACGACCTCGAAAGGGCCACCACGATGGCATGGCATATGGTGGCCCGCTACGGCATGAGCGAGCGCCTCGGCCTTGCGAACTGCGCCGACGATGGCGCCATGCCGAAAGCGCTAACGGGAGTCGATGGCGCGCGTCCGGCTGCGCGCACGGCGCAGCTCATCGACGACGAAGTGCGCCGGCTGCTCAGCGACGCCCATGAACGCGTGATGCGCACGCTCGCCGACCAGCGCGACGCGCTCGACCGGATCGCGAAGCGCCTGCTGGAGCGCGAAGTCATCGAGCACGATGAACTGCTCACGCTGATTGCAGGTGCTGAGCCTGCCGCCGTGGGCGCGGCGGCTCAGCCCGATGCGGCGCAGCCCGCGGCGGCACCGCAAGCGCCGCTCGCGGCCGGCGGCGCATCGACGGTGACGGCTTTCGCGGCGCACGTCTCCCAGCGGCCGGGGCCGCCTCAGTGATTGCTCTCCAGATAGTCGTGCGCGGCGGTACGCACGCGCTCCGAGGCGCGCAATGCTTCGAGCGCGCGCTTTTCGATGCGGCGCACCTGCTCGCGGGAGACGCCCATGTGCTTCGAGATTTCCTCGTACGTTTGCGGTTCGCCATCGCCGATGCCGAAGCGGCGACGCACGATGTTCGCCTCCAGGGGAGACATTGCGTCGACCAGGCCCTTCACGAACTCGCACATGCGCACGCGAGCCAGGGTTTCCACCGGCGCAGGGGCCTCGTCCGGAATCAGTGCGATCAGTTCCGTTTCCCCATCGGGCAGCACGATGTCGAGCGAAGCGGGCTCGACGGGCAACGCCAGCAGGCTGCGCACCTTGTCCTCGGCCATGCCGCTGGCCGTTGCCAGTTCCCCGGGGCCGGCATCGCGACCCGTGCGCTGGCGGATACGCTCGCGTGCGCGCCAGACGCGCGAGAACTGGTCGCTCACGTGCACGGGTAGCCGGATCGTGCGCGAGCGCTCGGCCACGGCGCGCGCAACGGCCTGGCGGATCCACCACGTCGCATAGGTGGAAAACTTGAAACCGCGCCGATATTCGAACTTCTCGATTGCGCGCATCAAGCCGAGGCTGCCCTCCTGAACGAGATCGGCGAGGTCGATGCCGCGATTCTCATAGCGCCGCGCGACGGAATAGACGAGCCGCATATTGGCCTCGAACATCCGGCGCGTCGCCGCGCGCAGCCGGCGCCGTGCCGCTGTCATTGCGGCACGGCGCTCGCCCGCTTGCGCCTCGTTGCGAGTCGCGGCCAACGCGTCGCAGGCGGCCTCGATGTCGCCGCCCGGCCAGTCATGAGCTTCGTACTGCTCGACATCGCCTCGCGCGCGGCGCGCGAGAACTTCGAGCGCCGGAGGACAGGCCTCGATGCAGCACAGGAGGTCTTGACGGCTTGCCTCGATCTCGCGCGCCAACTCGGTTTCCTGCTCGCGCGACAACAGCGGCACCGCCAGCATTCGCGCGCGATAAAGATCGAGCGTGTCGCCCGATACGCGAATATCGTGCGGGCCCGCGTCGAATTCGCGCATGGGCTCGTCGCGCTCCATGCGGTTGTGTGATCGTGGCTGACGGGGTTTGGTCTTCATGGCGCTGGCGGTCCTTCCGCGTGGCTGATCGCGGGCGCTGGGCGCCCGCGCATTACGGCGGACTTCACTACACGAATTCCCATTCGCCCCAGGACCGCCTGACGACAACGATCTTGGGGCGAATGCCTGCGATTCAACAAACGCCGGCCGTTTTTTTATGGGAGCACGGCGCTCAGATCGACGCGGGTGAACATCGTTGCCTTCGCCGGCTCGCGTCCGCTCGCGAACGCGATTGACTCAGATCAACCGGAATTCGGGGCGCGCGAAGCTGCGCCAATCGCGCCTTCGATCCGTATTCAATTGACTGAGATCAGTCCAAAACCAGGCCGGTTGCGTAGGTTGGATGCGTCGTCATGAGACGACGCGCGCGGAGACCGTCAAATGACAAAGCCCGATTTTCGAAAGATTTTGCTGGCAGTGGACGGTGGTGCCTGCGCACAGCGCGCCACGCAGGAAGCCGTGGCGCTCGCGGCGCTTGCGCACGCTTACGTGCATGCCGTGTACGTCGTGCACAAGTGGGGCATCGCGCCGTACTCCGGCTACTTCGATCCCGATGCGCTGGGCAGGGTGCTCAACGAGGACGGTCGCCTCGCGCTCGAAGCGGTGCGGCGGGCGATGGCCGATCAGAAGGTTTCCGGATCGGTCGAGATCTGCGAGACGCTCGGGAAATCCGACTCGATCGCGCAATGCCTGCAGCGCTGCGCCAAAACGCAGGAAGCGGATCTCGTCGTGATGGGCACCCACGGCAGGCATGGCGTGAGCAGGGCGGTGCTGGGCAGCGTTGCCGAGGGGCTGCTTCGAATATCGTCCTGTCCGGTGCTGGTCGTGCGTGGCTAGCACAGGCGCTTGCCTCTGCGACCTCTGCGACAAGCGAAGCCGTCGCGTATCAGCCGTCCCCGGCGCTCGCACGATCGGCGCCGACAATTTCGTGCTCGGGGGCATCGTCCCCCAGGGTGGCGATCGCCCGCGTATAGCGGCCGATCGCGGGCAGTGCGGTGAGCCCATGGGCGAAGATGCTCAGCAAGACCGTCGCCATGACGGCCAGCTTGATGGTCGGCTCGCCGGGCAGGTCCGCTTCGCCCTCGAGGTACACGAGGCCGAGGACGATGGACGCGAGCCCCCTCGGGCCGAACCAGCCCATGAACAGCACCGTTGATGAGCTGAGATGCGTACCCTTCAACGCAAGCGCCACGGGAATCATGCGGATCAGCGTGAGACTGAGCACGCCGTACGCCACGATGGCGAAATCGAACTCCCTCCAGACACGCGTAACGAGCAGCCCGAACAGGAAGAAAACAAAGTAGTTGAACAGCTGCCCCCAATCCTCGGTGAACTCGACGCTGTGCTTGCCGACCTCGCCGAAGCCTGCCTGGGTCGCCAGGCCGGCGACGAAAGCCGCGATGAACATGCTCGCGCCGGTGGCCTCCGAAAGCAGCACGCAGCCAAAGGGAAGGGCGACGACCCCGAGCTGCGTGAGCGGCACCGCCATCCATTCCTTGCGCCGCGCGAGGCCCAGCAGCCAGCCGCCGATCAGACCGATGCCCAGTCCCACCAGCGCGCCGTAGCCGAGCTGCTCGACCAGGAAGCGGGTCAGGATCGACCCTCCCCCGCCTGTCTCGCGCGCTTGCGCCAGCGCGATGAAGAACATCAGAAAAGGAACCGAGAGCCCGTCGTTCAGACCTGCCTCCACGTTCAGCGCCTGACGAATCCGCCGCGGCACGCGCGGGCTGCTGACGATGACCTGACCGAGCCCGGCGTCGGTCGGCGCCAGAATCGCGGCGAGAATGCCCGCTTCCCACCAGGTCAGTGAGCGCAAGACGACCATCGCAGCGAGGATGCCAAGCGCAATGGTGAAGAGCATGCCGCCGCTCAGCAGGCGAACGGGCAGATTCGCTTCGCCCTTGAGCATCTGCGGCCGCACGCGCGATGCGTCCGTGAACAGCGTCATCACGAGGCCCAGTTCCGCAATCAGAAGCAGACCCTTGCGGTCCAGTGCAAGCTCGCTTAGCGCCTCCTGCGAAAACGACATGAGCGCGCCAAGCGCCGTGAACAGGATAGGCGCCGTGATGACGGTCCGCTCGAGACGCCGGGACACGAGGCTGTAGACGAAGACGAGCGCGACGAATGCGGCGATGAGCATCATTTGTGCGACTCCCATGGTGAAGGCGGGAGGGTTTGGCGCTGACGGAGCGTCGCCCTGGCGGATATGAGACGCCAACCCGCGCGCGGTCAGTTGATGGAGGTCAATGCAAGCCGTCACGCGATAGCCGGGCGATCGGCTATCGGCTATGCGCTGTCGGCGAGTGCATGGAAAAGCTCGTCTTCCTGCTCGCAGTGCAGGCGAACGATCGCGTGAAGACCGTAGAGCAGACGCTGGATCTCCTGTAGCCACTCGGTGTCGGGATCGCCGGCGGGCAGGTCGGCGGCCATGTGGCTCAGCGTCCGGGTGACGCGGATGATTTCGCGATGCATGGTGCTCATCGAGGCGAGCGGATCATCGCCGCCCAGCAGCGGTGCGAGTTGCGGGTACACCTGCGCATCGTCGTGGCGCTCGTGCGGGATGAGCTGCTGTGTGAGCAGATCGCCGAGATCGCCAAGCCTCGCTTTGACCGCAGTGGCGGGCAGTCCCGGCATGTCGTCGGCAAGCTGGCGGATCTGTTCGATCACCGGCTCGAGCCGGGCATGCTCGCGCCGGAGCTGCGCGGCGGCGGCGGGCGCCAGCGACCCGCTTCCCGCACGGGGAACCCGCAATGCACGCAGGGCGTTCGCGATGGCGGCGACATCGATGAATTCCTGAAGCACCGCACCGGCAAGCGGAGGCAGCATGCCGGCGGCTGCGAAACCCATCGCGGCAAGCGAGAGTCCCATGCCGACGTACACACTCTCGATCGCAATGCGGCGGGTGCGTTGCGCCACGCGTCGAGCTTCGGCCAGTCTGTCGAGACGGTCGACCAGCAGAACCACATCCGCGGCCTCCGACGAGGCTGCGGCCCCCTGTGCGCCCATCGCAATGCCGACATCGGCGGTGGCGAGTGCCGGCGCATCATTGACGCCGTCGCCGACCATCATGACGGGTCCGGTCCGCCTGGCTTGCTCGATTGCGCGCAGTTTGTCGGCGGGCGTCTGGCCGGCGTGGACGGCATCGACCTGAAGTATCGCGCCGACGGTTTCCGCAACGTCGGCACGGTCCCCCGTCAGCATCTCGATGCGCGTGACGCCTTCCCGTCGCAGCAGCCGGAGCGCGCGGGGCGTATCGGTGCGGATCCGGTCGGCCATCTGGATGGCGCCTGTCATGACGCCGTCCTCGCCGACGAACACCGCGGATGCGCCTTCGTAGGCGACGCGACGCAGCAGCCGTTCGCTCCAGGCCGCCGCGGGTGCCGTTGCGCACACGAACGCAAACGACCCGATGACCACCTTGCGTCCGTCGACGGTTCCCATGACGCCCGCGCCCGCGGTTTCGCGCACGTCCTGCGGAGCGGACAAGGCCAGCTCGCGCGCGCGCGCCTCGCACGTGAGCGCGTCGGAAATCACGTGGCCCGAGGCCTGCGCGAGGGAAGCCGCGACTCTCAAGACGCGCTCGGGCGTGTCTGCCGGGCCGGTCTCGATCGCCACGAGCCGCGCGTGTCCGGCGGTCAAGGTTCCGGTTTTGTCGAAAAACAGCGTGCGCGCAACCGCGAGCTGTTCGAGCGCGCCTCCATCCTTGATGAGGACGCCACGGCGCGCACAACGCGACATGCCCGATACGATGGCGACCGGCACGGCGAGAATCAGTGGGCAGGGCGTCGCGACGACCAGTACCGCGAGCGCCCGCACGGCCTCGCCGCTCGCAATCCAGGCTGCCCCGGCCACGAGCAGCGTGCAGGCGAGAAAGCCGAGCGCGTAGCGATCGGCGAGCCGCGCCGCGGGGCTGCGCGCCCGCTGCGCGGATTCGACCATCCGCACGATTGCCGAAAACGTACTGTCGGCGGCAGTCGCGGACGCGATCATCTCGAAGGGGGAGCCCGCGTTGACGGCGCCGCTTCGGACCGCTTCTCCGGATACGCAGGGGCGGCTGCGCGATTCGCCCGTCAGTGTCGATTCATCGAGTTCGGCAGCGCCCGACAAGGTGCCATCGACAGGGACGACTTCGCCATGTCGCACGAGCAGCCGATCGCCCGGCACGACGTGGTCGAGCGCGACAGGGGTCCACTTTCCGGCGTCCGAGCGGATCGCCTCGCGCGGCGCATGGCTCAACAGGGCCGTCATCTCCGAGCGAGCCCGCGCGCGTGCGTAGTCTTCGAGGGCCCGGCCGCTCGCGAGCATCAGTGCGATGACGGCGGCAGTCAGCCGTTCGTCGAGGACAAGCGCAAAGACAATGGCCAGCGCGGCAAGAATGTCGACCCCGGCCTCGCGCCGGCGCAGCGCGCCTGCGATCGAGACCACGAGCGCGGCGAGCACGGGCAGCGGACCCATTAGCCAGATGAGGCGTGCCGCATCGACGGAGCCGGCAAGCCAGCAGCCTGTTCCCGCAGCCAGTGCGGCCGCGCAAACGGCAAGCAGGAACGCGTTCGGCGATCGGAAGATGTCGTGCATGGCTGTCGCGTGCCTCGTTCGGTCGAGCGGGAGTCCCGCTGCGCGCGGCTCGATGGTGCGCCAGACCGACCCGCGCAAACGGGGCCTGCCACGCCGTGCCGCTACGCCGTACCTTGAAGTCGCAACGGAGAAGCGGTTTGATCTGCATCATATGTCGGCGACAGATCGCGGGCAGCATGGAAAAGGATATTCCGTCATCGAAGCGAGGCCCGACATGACCCAGCACTCCGCCACGCAGGCTCCGTTGTCCTTTGCAAGGATCATGGTCGCCGTTGACTCCTCGCCCGCTTCTGCCGCGGCGTTACGGTACTTGCGCAGACTCGTGCATCCGGGCGCCACGACGGTTCGCGTCGTATCCGTGGCCGAGAATCCTCACACGCTCGTGCCCCTGGGCGTATGGGCCGGGTCGCAGCTCCAGGCCGCACGGGACGAACTCCTGCGTGACGCAGACACGGCGATCAAGACCGCGCAATCCGCACTGGACGGCTGCGGCGCGCTTCTCGAAGGCGAGGTCATCGATCTTTACAAGGAAGGGGGCGACCTCGTCCACGCGCTTTCCATGGCCGCAGTGCAATGGGCGCCCGATCTTGTCGTCCTCGGGGCGCGGCATCATCGGGCCCTGTTGCGCTGGGTGGAAGGCGAGGTGTCCGCGCCGCTCGCGAAACTGCTTCGCGCGCCCACCCTGATTGTCCCGGTCGAATACGAAGACGAACTGCCAGGCCCACCTTCACGGATCCTGTTCGCGACAGACGGCAGCGACGCGTCGCTGACCGCGTTGCGCGCAGGCATGGGGCTGGTGTCTGCGCGCTCGGATTGGCGCGTCATCTATGTTGTCGACCGGCTGCTCGGACGGGAGACCGGGCCGCTCGAACAGCAACTCGAAGAAACACTCAGGGAGAGCGGCCAGGTCGCACTCAAGGCGGCTGGCGGCGAGCTCGCTGCGAGCGACCCGCAAAAGGTAGTGGAAACGGCGCTCATCATGACGAAGAGCACCTATGACGACGTGGCGCATGCGATCGACCGTGACGCGCGGCAGTGGAAGGCGCAGCTCGTTGTCCTCGGCACGCACGGACGACGCGGCCTGACACGCTGGCTGCTTGGCAGCGTCGCGGAACGGACGCTGAGATTGACATCGATTCCGCTCTTGCTCGTGCCGCCAGTGGAGCGGTAGTTTCTTCGGCCAGTCGCGATGCGCGCACGTCGGCGCTGTC
>NZ_BBJJ01000006.1 GCF_000739815.1 Paraburkholderia mimosarum LMG 23256 = NBRC 106338 | reverse complement strand
ACCACTTCCATATCCTCAATACCAACAAGCGCCATCACATTGAGGACCACGAGCGCATGCTCAACGAAGGCATCGCCGCAGCATTCTATGACCCGTGGAAGTTCAACATCGACCGGATTCAAAAGAACGACGTCGTGTTCCTTTACGAAAACGGCAGGGGCATCGTTGCATTCGGCAAGGGCACAGGAAAGACGCTCAAGACCGACCATCAAGGCGACGTCGATGAGTGCCATTATCAGAAGCTCTCGGACTTCGTGCGGCTGGAGTCACCGCTGCCAGCAGCCGAGATCCGTAAGATTCTCGGTCGCAACGTGGTGTTCCTGCGCACGATGTCAGGCGCACCGGACGGACAGAAAATCATTGACCGGATCAACGCTAGATAGCCCTACTACCGCGTTGCCTGCGCCTAGTAGCACGTACGAACGCCTTCCTGGATTGTGCACATCATCGGCGCACCGCCGGACTACAGATAGGTCATCTGTCACGCTGCGTAGCGTGACAGATGACCTATGCCACGGGCGTATTGCGCACGTCGATACAACGAGTTCCACCAAAACATGGGGGGAGGCCGGCGCCGTCGCCACAAAGCGGTTATCTCTTTATGACTTTTCTTCGTCTGGCGAGCCGATTGGCCAGCCTACGGGCGCGAAGGGGTCTCCGACGCGGCAGCTTCTTTCTGAAGCCCCGAGTGCCAATCATCTGCAGCGCCTGTCGTTCTTCGCGGATACGTTCAGCTAATCGCCGACGGGTTCGCAGCTTGCGAAAGCCCCTGGCAATTTCAGCAGCTTGCCGCAGACTCACCACCAACTCATCGAAAAGACCCTTCTCCATTCTTTCCTCGGCCGTGCTCGGCACCATTTGTCGTTCAAAAATTTAGCGGCTAAATTTTTCGTCGCGGCCTTCTCGCGCTTAGCGGCTTAATTTCTTGGTTGCGGCTCGTCATGTTTAGCCGCTAAATTTTTGGCCTTGATTCTGTCGCAAGCCTGAGCAAGGCGCTCTGCATCGTAATGATCCGGTCGAGGACGCCATGAATGAGACGGCGCAGTTGGTCCGGGTCCTGGTTTCCAAGCTTCTCACTGTTCGTCAACCACAGCTTCAACAAACCGCCAAGTCGCCCTTGATCCCCATTGATCTTTGCGAGTTCGCGGACCAGTTCCGCGTCAATGACGCCCTGGATTCTGTAGCCCATACCCACGTTGCGCAGATACGCGGCGACAGAAAGCCCCGCCTGCCGCGCCTTTTCCTTGATGGCCTCCTCTTCGTCGGGAAGCACCGGCACTCGCAAGTGCCGCCCGCTTTTGCGGGTCGTCTTCGCTTTCTTCTTCTCCATTGGCGTCCAGTCGATGCGGCCTCAGTCCGCTGTGTTTGTCGGCGGTAACCGACTGGCTTCGCAGAACAAGACCACCATTGAGCACTTGTGCGAATAAGGGGGAGTGAAGTTAGCTAACCGCCTGCCGGTTAGCTAACTTCACCTATCTTGCCCGGCCTTTGCGCAAGAATATTGCGATCTGCGATTGCAACGGACTCGAACCACATGCAGATGAACTCACGACGCATTCGATCAATCGAAAATTTCTTGCCAGATGATCGAAATCGCATGGACATGCTCGCCTCTTGAACGCTTGCGACGCGACATTGAACGCCCGAGCAATTGCATTGTTCGATTTCACTGCGCAGCATTACGCGTTATCAATTGACCAACGTAGCGCCGAAACGCTTGATAGCCGAAGTTGATGTGCCCCTCATCTTGGAGCGTCGCCCATATAGCCAACATCGAATGACCGGCCTCGAGCGCTTCGGCCACCTCGGTCCGCACCATGAGAAACGACGCCCTATTCCGCACGTTACGACCTTCGCCGCTCTGCAAGACACGTAGTGCAATCCGCTCGGATAGCGTCTTCATCAACAATTCCCCTTATCTTCGAGACTCGCGCTAACTGCGCGATCGGACATACTGTTGTCAGGCCCACCTTTACGCTGCCATCTCGTCGCCGCTTCCCAAAGTTCAAGTCGGAGGTGTTCCGGCGCTGTTGTTCTTCCAGCGGAGACTTCGACTCGCCCGGGATTCTCTCGTCTCTGCTGCTCCCTACGAGCCCTGACGCGAATCGCCCCTGTCGGCTTGAAATCCCCCCGGTGATAGCGTTGAACGACCCCGTAAAACCACTGGATCGGGGTGGTCTTGATAATTGCTCGTCGTTCGAGGATGTACGCAAGCTCGTCCAGCAATTCCTGAGCATCAGATCGCTTAATGCCTGCGATCAGCCCTGAAACGCTTACGCTTTCGGCTTGCGATAGGGCGGCGGGGAAAAACAATTGGGCAGACTCCGAGGGTTGTAGTGGTGCTTCAATAGAAGGTTCTAGTGGTGGTTCATGGAGTGGCATAGCTGTGTCACCCTCCCCCTGACACGGCTTGGTCAGGGGGAGGGTGACGCCCTTGGCGTCCCCCCGCCGACTATTTACCGCGGAGGGTGACAATTTGTCGGGGTCAACGCTCATATGCAGTCGATACCCATTCGAGGTCTGCCGACCTTCACCGGTGAATCTCGGCGTCACGACTAGTAGGTTACCGCTCTCAAACGTCTTCAACGTCCGCTGCACCGTTCTTTCCGAAACTCCGCACTTCACGGCAATGGTTCTTACTCTCGGATAGCAATAACCCTCCTCGTCGGCTGCATCTGCTAACGCCATGAGCACCAGCTTAGAAGCCGGCGGTAAGCTCTGCTCCCACGCCCAATTCATTGCCTTAATACTCATGGCGCGCGACCGTGCAACAACGAGCACGAGACCCCATATCTCACCCTAAGCTTCGTCGATAAACCGAGCAATTGCCGCTGTCCGGAAATAGACGCGGCGGCCGATCTTGACCTTTTCTGGCAAGAGCCTGCGAGCGAGCTCGTTATCTCCGTTCAATGTGATGCGGAGCCCCTCGGGGCTCCGGTGGAGAATTTCCGCCACTTGAATCAACGACAACAAGGGCGATCCACCAAATCGATTAAGCAATACCTCTTCTGTCGTCATATCCCCCCCAAACGGAACTCGGATCGTCGAAGCATCAACGTTGACCGCCCGAAGATTGGCCTCTTGCAACCTGTTCGGCCTTAGTCGGACGCCCCCGCTTCCGCGGAATGGCGATCTCCGGCTCGGCCGGCGTGGAACTCGCACCGGTAACGTGGAGTTCGAGCCAACGTTCGACGTCGTCTATTCGCCAAAGCAACCGTTTCGTGCCTGGGAGACGGCAGATGGGCGGGAGCGAGTGTGGATTGCGCGTCGCATCGCTACGGATGCTGGAAACTGACTTGTGAATCCACGCTGAAAGCTGCTCTACAGTGATCAGGTTTTTCATGAGATGCACTTTCTTAGTCCAACGGCTCCCACAATTGCCGTTGTGCGGACAAGGGGGCAGAGATTTCCCTGCATGCCTTTCAGCTTCAGTTTGCTCGACGACGTATTGCTCGCTCGCACCCCCGTCCAGCCACCTATCTGCGAAACAGAAAACCCACCAAATTTAATAAACAACGAAGACACCAATCCAAAAAGCGGACCAATCAGCCCTTTCTTTTTCGGCATCACACACCTCGAATTTGCCTTAATTATGGAATTATCGGCAATTCTTGCAAATATTTACAAATAACGCAAGCGCATGATTTTTAACGAAAAAGTTTAGCTAAACTTTTTGCTCATCGTTACCGAAATCACAAATCAAATATGGAACGCCTACCCCTCCACATCCCCAAAGAAAATTTAGCCGCTAAATTTTTAACTCGATCTCCGCCAAATGTTACAAGCCATGAACGAAGGTTCGCGTTGTCGAATTTCTTATCCAGAAACGGAAAACACGGTCAACAAATCCGCGTTCGCAAAAGAAGGCGACTTGAAATATCGATGGGAGAATCTTGAAATTAGGACCGAGCCCTCTTCGACTAGTGAGCAGGTTCGCCGCACCGGCCTGCCCCTTGCTGAGTGGCAACACTTCTCGGATTGGGACTGTATCGTCAAACCTGTGATGGACAGGCAGTGTGCTTGGTAGCCAAACCGGCCCATCGACTTAGTCGTCGGGCGACAAACGTTTGAAGTGGGAAGTCCGTAGCATGGCGGAATTGGTGACGGATCCAAAGACTTCGGATCCAGCCTCAGGAAGTGGCTTTTGCCGATGCGTTGCGCTGCGAGCGGTCATCTGTCTTGACGGTCATAGCGACTTTAGCGATATTATCAAAATCCGATAAAGTTTGATAAATTCACTATGAACCCGGAGTTCTACCGGGCTACTGCCCTGGAAAGCTCAAATTGGGTAGGCGGAGCGCGCGAGTGTCCATCACTATGTCGCTGGATGACTTCTTGCGCCCGAGGAGATACGAGCGGCCCCGTGTCCTCAATCGATAACATCGAACATGGCACACCGTTGCAGAGCATTGCAACGTTGCCCGCCCGGCAGACTTCATCTGCCACAAATCTGCCACACGCGGTGTGCAGAAATCTGCTTCCGAAAGCAAAACAACGCACTACATCGCAAGACGTAGTGCGTTGTTTTTATTGAAATTTTTGGTGGAGCGGAGGAGGATCGAACTCCCGACCTTCGCATTGCGAACGCGACGCTCTCCCAGCTGAGCTACCGCCCCAACGAACTACCGATTCTACACATATGAAATCTATTTTGCCAAGCGTCAAATCTGACCCCAGGCAAAACTATTTGGAGGGCGCTCCAGCCAGCACCCAGCCCACGACAGAATGTATATCAGCAGCGCTCATCGCAGGATGCGACGGCATGGGGATAGCGCCCCAAACCCCGGCCCCACCGTCGCGCACCTTCTTCTCGAGCTTGACCTGCGCAGCAGCATCGCCCTTGTACTTCACAGCGACATCCTTGAACGAAGGCCCGACGAGCTTGCGATCCACAGCATGGCATCCCATGCACGCATTAGCCTGAGCGACCTTCATCCCATCCGCCACAGCAGCGAAAGCAGGCGAAGCGATCCCAACAAGAGCCCCGACAGCCACCACCCCCGCCACAACCCCACCAACAAACCGCACCATCACAAAGCCCCCGGATTCCCCGGCTTCGTAGCCGAAGAATTAGTAACGGGCGCGGGCGCCTGGTGCTCAATAGGCTTCGAACTCACGCCAGCATCCGGCACCGCCCCCACCGTCGGCTCCTCGGCAGCAGGCGCTGCCGCCGGCGCAGTGGACGCAGCCGCGTTCGCCACCGCCGTCTGTTCCGGCTTGATGTACTGATAGCACTTCACCACCTGCGTCACGCCCATCACCCCGGCTGTCGCGTTCGCGGCGATATTGCCTTCCTGCGGCGTCACGAGCCCCATCAGATAAATCGTGCCGCGCTCGCCCACCACCTTGAAGTTGTTCGCCGAAATGTCCTTATAGGCAACCAGCTCCGCCTTCACGCGTCCTTCCAGGTACGAGTCGTTCGCGCGCGAGGAGAACGAGCTCGCCGGCTGCACCGCCAGCTCGTTGACGATCGACCCCACGTTCGTCACGCCGCGCACGATGCTCTCCGCCTTCTGCTTCGAGGCGTCGTCGGGCACTTCGCCCGTGAGCAGCACGCGCTGGTTGAACACTGCCACGTTCACGTGCGCGGTATCGGGCAGTTGCTTGCCGAGATCCGCCAGCGCCTTCACCTGGATCTCGCGGTCTTCTGTTTGCGAGCCCACCGTGCGGCGGTCGGTTGCCACCAGCGCCGTGCCGCCCGCCGCGCCCGCCAGCGCCAGGAAGCACCCCTGCAGGCTTGCGCAGAGCGACGCTGCGAAGCCGATCGTCAGCGTGGTCCGTGCCAACGCGCGCGTCATGCCGAATCTGCTCATCACCATCCCCTCCCTTCGTCCTTCAATGTAGTACGGTGTCAGTCTTCGCCCAGCAGCATCGCATCAATGCCGTCGCACAGGCAGTGGATAGTCAACAGATGCACTTCCTGGATACGCGCCGTCCTGTCGCTGGGCACGCACAGGTGAATATCGGTATCGGCGAGCATGGCGTTCACGTCGCCGCCGCCCTTGCCGGTCAGCGCGATTACGATCATTTCGCGCTCGTGCGCTTCGTGAATCGCGGCCAGCACGTTCGCCGAGTTGCCCGAAGTCGTGATGGCGAGCAGCACGTCACCGGGCTGGCCGAGTGCGCGCACCTGCTTCGCGAACACTTGTTCATACGCATAGTCGTTGGCGACGGCGGTGAGCACCGAGGCGTCGGTGGTGAGCGCGAGCGCGGGCAGGCCCGGGCGTTCTCGCTCGAAACGGCCGATCAGTTCGGCGGCGAAATGCTGGGCGTCGGCGGCGGATCCGCCATTGCCGCATGCGAGGATCTTGTTGCTGTTCGCGAGCGCGGCGAACATCGTATCGACCGCGGCGGCAATCGGGACCGCCAGGGTTTCCATGGCCGCGAGCTTGATGGCTGCGCTATCGCGGAAGTGCTGTTGAATGCGTTCGACGGACATCGTCTCTCTAATCTGTACTGCGGGTATCGCAAGAATTCCGCCTGGTGCGGTGTGCCGCAAGTTTAGCGCACTCGAGGGGGTTCATTTTCACCCTTCTATTATTGATCCACGTTTTAACTCTCGTCTGCTTGCGCGTGAAACGCATCGCGCAGCCACACGAGCCGCCCACTCTCGAACGCGATCACGTCGAAGCGGCACGCGGGCGGCGTGCCCGGTTTTTCGTTAGCTTCGCGGTTCGCATCGTCGGTGCGCCACCTTGCGAGGAAATAGCGCGCCGCGCGCAGCACGCGCTGCTGCTTGCGCCATCCCACGCTCGCCGCCGCGCCGCCGAATTCGGGCCGCGCCCGTGCGCGCACTTCCACGAAAACCAGCGTGCCGTCGCGCTCGCGCATCACGAGGTCGAGTTCGCCGCCCCGGCAGTGCACGTTACGCGCCACGAGTTCCAGGCGCTCTCTACGCAAGAACGCAAGCGCGTGCGCCTCGAAACGCGCCCCTGTGGCGCGGCGTTGGGCATTCGACCGCGTGCGCGCTGAAAAGTTGTCTGTGCGTGCGCGTTCGCTCGCGTCGCTTCGCTCGGGCGCGTCCGCGCCTGCGTGGCACAATGTCGGCCTCTTGTCCTGCGTTCGCGCGTTCCGTGTCATGACGTCCCTCTCGTCCCCCTTCGAACTCGCACAGGCCCAGCAGTATCCGGCCGCCACGCTGTACGTCGTGGCAACGCCCATCGGCAACGTTGCCGACATCACCTTGCGCGCGCTGCATGTGCTCGGTCTCGTCGATCGCATTGCCGCCGAAGATACGCGCAACACCGGCCAGCTCCTCGCGCGTTACGGCATTTCGAAGCCGCTCGTCGCCGTGCACGAGCACAACGAGCGCGAGGCGGCGCAGCGCGTGATCGAGTTTCTGCGCGCCGGCGAGCGCGTTGCCTGCGTTTCCGACGCGGGCACGCCCGGCATTTCCGATCCCGGCGCGAAGCTCGTGGACGCCGTGCGCGCCGCCGGCCTGAACGTCGTGCCGCTGCCCGGCGCGAGCGCGCTCGCAACGGCGCTTTCCGCAGCGGGCGACTGGGTCTCGACGTTCACGTTCCTCGGTTTTCTGCCGCCCAAGCCCAGGCAGCGAGCGGCCGCCCTGCAACCGCTCGTCACGCATACGCACGCAATGGTCTTTTACGAAGCGCCGCATCGCATCGTCGAAACCGTGCAGTCGCTCGCCGATGCGTTCGGCGGTTCGCGCCGCATTCTCATCGCCCGCGAATTGACGAAGCTACATGAGTCGCTCTGGAGCGGCACCCTGGCCGAAGCGCCAGCGTGGCTCGCTGCGGACGCCAACCGTCAACGCGGCGAGTTCGTGCTGGTGGTGGAAGGCGCGAGCGCGCAGGCAAATGGCGAAGTCGATCACGACGCACTTTTGCGCGTGCTGCTGCAGGAAGTGCCGGTGAAGGGCGCGTCCAGGATCGCGGCGGCGCTCACGGGCGCGTCGCGCAATGCGCTCTATGCCCGGGCGCTGGAACTGAAGGGGGAAGGCGAGGAAGAGGCCGAGGACTGAGCGCGCCAGCCAAAAGAAAAACAACCGCCGAAAAACCGAAGGGCCGCCCAACGAGGCGGCCCTTCGCGTATGCATCCAGCGGCTAGGCGGCGGTTCGGCTTCGGGCGCGTCGCGGCGCACTCAGCGCCACGCCCGGACGAACGCGCTTAGTTGTCGCTGTTCGAGTTCGCGGCAACCATCTCCGCTTGCGCGGTCTTCGCTTCCTGCCGCGAGAGGCCTTCGATGTCCACCTTCGCCGTACCTGCGTGCTGCAAGCCAAGGACCTTGGCGGCGGCGTACGAGAGGTCGAGCACGCGGCCACGCACGTACGGGCCACGGTCGTTGATCTTCACTACCACCCACTTCGAGGTGCCCGGCAGGCTCACGCGCACATACGAGCCGAGCGGCAGCGTGCGGTGCGCGGCCGTCAGCGCGCCCATGTTGAAGCGCTCGCCGCTCGCCGTGCGGCGGCCGTGGAACGCGCGGCCGTACCACGAGGCGCGGCCCTTCTGGTGGAACGAGTGGACGTCCGGACTATCGTCATCGAGCGCCTGGGCGTTCGCGAGCGAGTTGTCCTTCGCGGTGCCCGATGCGGGCAGCGCGGCGAGCGCGGAGCCGTAGCCCTGCGGCGCGCTGAACGCGACATCCGTCGTACGCAGGGAGTCGCTGGCGGCCTGGTTCTGCGGCCCAGGCATGGCACAACCGGCCAGCACGGACACGGCTGCGAGACTCCCGAGTCGTCGTCGAGTCAGTCTAAGGTTCATAACATTGCCATCCCGTTTTCGAAGCCGGTCCCGCGCCATGTGTGCGCGTTGTCGGATGGCTTCGGCGGTTTCAGGCATGGCTTCGCCATCGCTCGCCACCAATGAAAAAGGCGAACGCGTGCCAATGCCCGGATGCAGCCCCAATAAGCCGCTAACCGCTAGTTATGTTTCACGTCTGGCGCAGCCTGTCCCCGGCAGCCTGACCAGACCCCACATGCCGCCATCGAACGATGACTCTCGTTCAGGTGTGCCGGAAACTCACGGCGCACAGGAACGGCGGCGTAGGCCCCACCCAGCGTCACGGCATGCAGGCCGTTGCAGGCGCGCGGCGCCTGGCTGGACGAGACGTGCGGCGTCGAACGGATCGACACCTGATTTGCCATCTTGTAAGGCAGCCTCTTTGGCCAGCCCCCAAACGACGGCACTGCTTGACGGTGATGTATCGCGACCTCTTTTTACGCGGTCCACATCACCCAGTGAAAGCACGAAACTCGTGCGTTGATAGGCCGCATTATACCCAAAAGTTATTCCTGTCATGTGCGAGCCCCAACATTGCCCATGAATTCTCACTATTGGCGTAACAAAGCCGTTCGCCCGGCGCCCGCGCGCGCCCTTGTCTGACAAGGGATTCAGCCGTCCGCGGACGGCCTGGGCGGGGCTTCCTGCACCCCGGTACAATCGGGCTTTTGGCTGGGACTCCCACGTGCGTCGCCTGTTACAACGCGTCGCCGTACCCCCCGCAAGACCCGAACCCACGAACCCGCATGAAAGTCACGCTGATTCCCGTCACGCCGTTCCAGCAAAACTGCTCGCTGCTCGTCGACGAAACGACGAACCGCGCCGCCGTCGTCGACCCTGGCGGCGACCTCGAGCGCATCGAGGCCGAGATCGAACGCCAGGGCGTGCAGCTGGAAAAGGTGCTGCTCACCCATGGCCACCTCGACCACTGCGCCGGCGCGAAGGCGCTCGCGACGAAATTCGGCGTGCCGATCGAAGGGCCGCAGGAAGACGAGCGCTTCTGGATCGACCAGTTGCCGCAGCAGAGCGTGCGCTTCGGCTTCGGTCACGCCGAGGCGTTCGAGCCCACGCGCTGGCTTCGCGACGGCGACACCGTGCGCTTCGGCAGCGAGGAACTCGAGGTCTATCACTGCCCCGGGCACACGCCCGGCCATGTGATCTTCTTCAGCCGCAAGCACCGCATCGCCACCGTCGGCGACGTGCTGTTCGCGGGTTCGATCGGCCGCACGGACTTCCCGCGCGGCAATCATGCCGACCTGATCCGCTCGATTCGCGAAAAGCTCTGGCCGCTGGGCGACGACGTCACGTTCGTGCCCGGTCATGGCCCGGTCTCGACCTTCGGAGAAGAGCGCCGTTCCAACCCGTATGTCGCAGATGGCGTACCTGGATGAGAGTGAAACGTACGATGAATCAGACCGCTATCGAGGAAATCTACGTCAGCACCGACGTCGAGGCCGATGGTCCGATCCCCGGCCCGCATTCGATGCTGAGCTTCGCTTCGGCTGCTTACACCGCCGACAAGCGTCTGATCGCCACGTTCTCGGCCAATCTGGAGATGCTGGAAGGCGCGGCCCCGCACCCGGTGCAGGCCGCGTGGTGGGCGACGCAGCCCGACGCGTGGGCCGCCTGCCGCAAGGATCTGCAGGATCCGGCGGCGGCGCTCGTCGCCTATGTGGAATGGGTGGAGGCGCTGCCCGGGAAGCCCGTGTTCGTCGCGATGCCGGCAGGCTTCGATTTCACCTTCATGTTCTGGTACATGATGCGCTTTGCGGGGCGCTGCCCGTTCTCGTGGTCGGCGCTCGACATCAAGACGCTCGCGTTCGCGATGACCGGCCTGCCGTACCGCAAGTGCATCAAGCCACGCTTTCCGAAACACTGGTTCGACGACCATCCGCACACGCACGTGGCGCTGGACGACGCGATCGAACAAGGCGCCCTTTTCTGCAACATGCTGGCCGACCTGCGGGCCGGCTTCAGTGCAAGGCAAGCCGACCCTGATGGGGACGACTCAGGGCAAAACACCGCAAGTGCACCGGCAAATTAGGTAATCTCCCTCATCGGTTGCGCTTTACATTGCGTTCTGTTCTCCTGACCTCTACCATTCAGGGATACAGCGACGCAATGGAGGCGCAGTTGACACTCGATACGTTCTCTCAGAAGATCCTGCGCCTGCTGCAGCTCGACGCGCGCCGTTCCGTGCAGGAAATCTCCGACCAGGTCGGTCTGTCCAGCACACCGTGCTGGCGCCGCATCAAGGACATGGAACAGTCGGGCGTGATCCAGCGCTACACGGCGCTGCTCGATCGCGAAAAGCTTGGCCTGCACGTCTGCGCGCTCGCGCATATCCATCTCACGCGACATACTGAAGGTGGCGTCGAAGCCTTCGAGCGCGAGATCGCCACCTGCCCCGAAGTCACCGAGTGTTACAGCACCACGGGCGAATCGGACTACATCCTCAAAATCGTCGCGCCCGATATCAAGGCCTACGACACCTTTCTGCACGAGCGCATCTTCCGCATTCCCGCCGTGGCGCAAGTGCGCACGAGCGTCGTGCTGCGGGAAATCAAGTTCGATACGCAGTTGCCGCTCTGATCCAGGCCAGCGTAGGCGCAGCGGCGTCTTCGCCGCGCCGCTCGCCTGCGCGCCGTGCGACGCGGCTCAGTCCGGGGCGCGCGGCTTGTCGTGCGTTGCGAGCGCGCCTTGCGCATCGAGCGACTGCATCACGTCGAGCTTGCTCGCGCCGAGGCGCGCGCGCAGTGCTTCGAGATCCACCAGGGCGATGCGGCGTGCGTCGTCCGCGGCGGCCAGCACCACCTGAATCTCCAGCCCCGTGCTCAGGTAGTGCAGCGTCACGCCTTCCACATGGACGTCGTGCTCCGCCAGCGCCTCACGCAGATGCGCCGCCACGTCCTCGCGCGGCGGCAGGTTGGCCACCGACCGCACGTGCATATCGTCTTCGGGATCCACGTGAATGAGCGCGTCGAGCACGCGTGAATCGGTGAGCAGGCGCGCGCGCGCCGTCTCGGCGATGTAGTGACCTTCCGAAACCGAAATCAGCGGATCGACGAGGATGTGCGCATCCACGAGCGCGAGGTCGCCGGTCTTGCGCGTGCGCATCTCGTGCACGTCGAGCACGCCCGGCGTTTCGACGAGGAGCGCGCGCAGGTCGGCTGCGGCGGCCTCGTCCAGCGCGCGGTCGGAGAGGTCCTGCAACGCGTCCCAGCCGAACACCCAGCCCATGCGCGCGACCATGAAGCCGACGATGGCCGCCGCGATCGGATCGAGCAGCCGCACGCCCGCGAGGCTGCCGACGATACCGATCGCCACCACGAGCGACGACGCCGCGTCCGATCGCGCGTGCCACGCATTGGCGATCAGCATGGCGGAGCGCACGCGCTGCGCCTCGCGCAGCATGTAGCGAAAGAGGCCTTCCTTCAGAACCAGCACGAGCAGCGCGACGATCAGCGCGCTCGCGTGCAGCGGCGGAATATCACCGAGATTCATGATGCGCGTGCCGGCGCGCACCAGCATGCCGACGCCCACCGCAATCAACAATGCGCCGAGGAAGAGCGAGGCGACTGTCTCATAACGGCTGTGGCCGTAGTTGTGATCGGCGTCCGGCTTGGCGCCGCTATGCCGGTTGGCCAGCAGCACGACGAAATCGGAGACGATATCGGCCAGGGTATGGACGCCGTCGGCGATCAACGCCTGCGAATGCGCCACCACGCCGACCACGATTTGCAGCACCACCAGAACACAATTGACAGCAACGCTGACCCACGTAGTGCGGCGCGCGACGTCGTGTTTATCTGATAACGGTGGAGCGGAGGAGGAAGTCATGCACAGCAACCGGCAAAATTAGGGAATAACCGCAATTGTAGTCCCCCTGTGCGTCGATTTTATGGATATCCCTAAAAATCTCTTTTAAATCAGACGCCTACAATAACGCGAAGCATTCGCATTCCTGTCCCGGATCCGGTTCGATCCGCCTGCCGCGATCAGAAAATCAAAAAGCCGCGCGTCGGTCGACTGCGCGGCTTCTCGTTTAGCGGATCAGACGATTCCCCGCCTGACCCCACTCCTGCATCGGCTCGATGCATGGCGCGTTCGTGCGCGCCGCCGGCGAGCCGATTTACTTCTGGATCAGAAAACGATCGCGATCCTGGCCAGCGATCCAGCGCGGCGGCTTGCCGCGGCCCGACCAGGTGCTTCCGCTTTCCGGATCGCGGTATTTTGGCGCGACGCTCGCGCGTGAGCGGCTGGCGGCTTTTGCGGCCTTCGCGTTAGCGCGGCCGCCGCCGAGTTCTGCCAGGGTAATGCCGTAGTCGGCCATTTTTTGCTTGATTTCGTCGAGGACCTCGGCATATTCGCGAGCCTTCGCCTCTTCAATCTGCTTTTCCAGCTTTTCTCGCTGAGCGAGGAGTTCCTTGTAGGAAGACATAGGTGCCCTTGTGGTTTGATCATAATGGCTACTGATCTCATGCCAGTATGCCCATTGAGAGATGCGTGCCTCGGAAATCGGTGGCGAGATTAACACAGAATCGAATGCCCGGAAGTACACGGACAATAAAAATGACCTTAACGTGATATCGATTCCACCGTCCTTCCCACTAGGGTCTAACTCTTTGTCATTTCGTGCAAATCAGGATTTTTACTAAATCTTGCTTTTAACAGAAAAATCCACATCTCATAATTAGCAACGGATGAAAATTAAATGTCTTGAAATGCGTCAAACATTTCATCGCATGACAACTTGCGGCCCATCGACGGCGAAGGGCCATACCATTGGCAAGTCGCGAGAGGCAATCCGCTATATCGATGGGCTATTAGCGGCCGCATGCGCGGAAAACCTCGTCACGACGAATGTCGCTCGATGCAGTCCGCTAGCACCGCATGCAAGGATGGCAAATCCGGCTGCGGCGCTTCGAACACGAAGCGGGTGCAGGCGCCATCGATCACGAGATCGGCGCCGTAGCGATCCACGCCGGCAAGATCGAGTCCGGCGCGCCGCTGCGAATGTGTCTCGAAAAAGCGGATCAGCGTGGTTTCATCGTCGGCGGCGAGCGGTTCCAGCGTGTCGAGATCGGCGCCGTCCATCCAGCCCATCGCGCCAAAACCGCCGATATAGCGCAGCCGCTCGACCTGCATGATCCAGAACGTGAAGTCGCCGAGCGCGAGATAACGTTCGGCATCGGGGTGATAGCGCAGGTAGCGGCGCGCCAGTGCCACGCTCGCTTCGCCATCGGCGGCGGCAGCGACCGGTTCGAAGCGGCCGAGCAGCGTGGCGCGCGGCGCGTTGAGCACGTCGGCGTCGGCTGAGTGCGCGACGAGAAAACCGGCGCGCGGATCGTCGAGCAGGTTGCGCGTGTGCTCGGCAAGCCGGCTCACGAGTATTACCGGGCGGTGCCGCGCGTCGGGCGCGAACGGCAGCAGCGTCGGATACGGAAACCCGCGCGGCTCGCGGGAGTGCGTGGCGAGCGCGCCGACGGCCGTCTGGTGCATCAAATGCAAGGGTGCGTGAGCGGGGATTTTCAAGGGCACGTCCTCCAACGGTGCTGTGGGCAAGGGACAGCGGCGCGGCACACCGCTCCTGGATAGTAGAACAGCGCGAGCGCGCCCGGCAGCCGTTGCGCGCCTTCGCTAGAATCGACTCCTTTCAGGAGGCTTCCGTTTCTGGTGCCACTTGAGTCTCCGTTTCGCTCAACGCCTCTGCCCGGAATTCCCGTGTCCGACCGACCAACCGATCCCGCCCTCGCCGTCGCCGGCCCCACCGCTCATCACCGGGCGCTGCCCGCCGGCAGGCGCAACCGCGCGCGCATCGCGACGATGGCGCTCTTTTTCATCGCCGGCATGATGTACGCGTCGTGGGGCGTGCACGTGCCGACCGTGCGCGACAAGTTCCATCTGAGCCCGGCGCTGCTCTCGTACGCGCTGTTCGCCGTGGCGGGCGGCTCGATCGCCGCGATGACGACCCTCGGCGGCTGGATCGCGCGCGCGGGCTCGCGCCGCGCCTGCCTCACCGGCGGCCTCACCATGTGCGTGTCCGGCGCGCTGATTCTCGCCGTGCCCTATTACTGGATGCTGCTCGTCGTGCTCGCCGTGTTCGGCATGGGCATGGCGACGCTCGACGTCGCCATGAACGCGGAGGCGAGCGCCGTCGAGGAAGCGGTGGCGAAGCCCATCATGTCGGGGCTGCATGGCATGTTCAGTCTGGGCGGCATGGCGGGGGCGGCGATTGGCGGCGTGCTGCTCGCGCGCGGCATGGCGCCCGCGCTGCACCTCTTTCTCGCCGCGGCGCTGTCGGCACTCGTGCTCTTCCTTTCGTGCCCCGCCGTGCTGCCGCACGTGCCGCACGCGACGCATGGCGAGCACGCGAAAACCGGCAACCGCTGGCGCACCCCGGCGCTGTGGGCGCTCGGCGCCATCGCGCTCATTGCGCTGATCGCCGAAGGCGCGATGTACGACTGGGCCACGGTCTATATGCGCGACGTCGTGCTCTCCACGCCCGCACTCGCCAGCGCGGCCTACGCGGCGTTCTCGGGCGGCATGGCCGCGGCGCGCTTTGCCGGCGACGCGGTGCGCGCGCGCTTTGGCGCGCCCCAGCTCGTGATGGCGAGCGCCTCGCTCGCGTGCGCGGGCATGATCGGCGCGCTGGTGCTCCCTTACTCGTTCACGGCGCTCGTGGGCTTCACCCTGATGGGCCTCGGCCTCGCCAACATGATGCCGGTGCTGTTCGCGGCCGCTGCGCGCGTGAAGGGCATCCACGCGGCCGAAGGCCTCGCGCACGTCGCGGGCCTCGCTTATTTCGGCTTGCTGTTCGGGCCGGTGGTGATCGGCGGCATTACGCAGGTGACGAATCTCACGATTGGGCTCGCCGTCGTGGCGCTGTGCGCGGCGCTCGTGGCGTTTGCGGGGCCGAAGGTGCTGCGGCGGCTGCGGATCTAGTCCGCGAACGCGTGTTGCCCGAGGCAATAAACAAAAAGCCCGCGGGTCCGAAAACCCGCGGGCTTTTCCAATCGCGCAAGCGATATCGCCAGAGGCGAATTACATCTTCACGACGTCGAGCAGCGACTTCTTGCCCGCCTTGTAGTTGTACAGCGAGATCACGCCGTGCTTGAGGTCGCCCTTCGAATCGAAGGTCGTCTCACCGATCACGCCCTTGTAGTCCGTGCTCGGCATTTCGGCGAGGATCTTGGCCGTATCCGTCGAGTTCGCACGCTTCATCGCGTCGACGATGATGTACACGGCGTCATACGTGAACGGTGCGTAGATCTGGATCGGCTGGCCGAAGCGCTTCTCGAACTTGGCCTGGAAATCCTTGCCGCCCGGCATCTTCTCGAGCGCCATGCCGGCTTCCGAGCACACGACGTTGTCGGTCGCGTCGCCGGCCAGGTCGGCCAGCTTGTCGGTACAGACGCCGTCACCCGCGAGCACCTTCGCGCGCAGGCCAAGCTGCTTGGCTTGCTTCGCGAACGGGCCGCCGGTGGCGTCCATGCCGCCGTACATGATCGCGTCGGGGTTTTCGCCCTTGATCTTCGTGAGAATGGCGCGGAAGTCCACGGCCTTGTCGTTGGTCGCGTCATGCGACACCACGGTCATGCCGAGCGCCTTGGCGGTCTTCTCGAATTCGTTCGCGAGACCCTGACCATAAGCCGTCGAATCGTCGACCACGGCCACGGTCTTCACCTTCAGGTTCTTCGCTGCGTAGTTCGCGAGCGCCGGACCCTGCTGGGCGTCGGTCGCCACGACACGGTAGGTCGTCTTGAAGCCTTGTTGCGTGTAGGCCGGGTTCGTGGCCGACGGCGAGATCTGCACGATGCCCGCATCGCTGTAGATCTTCGAAGCCGGGATCGAGGTGCCCGAGTTCAGGTGGCCGACGACGGCGACGACCTTGTCGTCGACGAGCTTCTGCGCGACCTGGGTGGCCGTGCGCGGGTCAGCCGCGTCGTCTTGTGCGTCGAGCACGAGCGTGACCTTCTGGCCGCCGACCACGAGGCCCTTCGCGTTGATCTCTTCGACTGCGAGACGTGCGCCGTTTTCGTTGTCTTTACCGAGGTGCGCAATGCCGCCCGTGAGCGGAGCGACGTGGCCAATCTTGACCGTGACGTCTGCGCTCGCTGCCGTTGCGAACGACGCGAACAACATGGCCGCAGCGCTGATCGGCAACAGCTTGTGAAGCTTGATATTCATGTAAGTCTCCAGTTTCGAACCCAAAAGCTACGTAATCGCCCAGTGCTCCCGCGCCCCGAACGTGTCGCTCCCCGTGCGGACGACCACGCAGGATGCATCCTTGATGCACCTGGCCAGCATGGTGAAAGACCCGCTCATGGCGGAACCCCCATCCATACTTGCGCGCAAGTGTAGGCGATCAAATTAATTTGGGGGACTTTTTTCAGATATTGGTGCGAGTACCAATATGCGTAATGCAACAACGGTCTGGAACCCTGATCTTTCGACCGAAAGCCTTGTGTAATACGGCATCCCGCTTTGGATGCAATGCCTGGAAAGGCCCGCGATACGACTCCCGCGAGCTGTTTTTGAGATTTTTGACGGGAGTTGTTGGTTGTTCGCGCACCCGTTGCGGGAATCCACCAGGGGCGTAATGCGGCAATATGAAGAGTCCTCGCCTTCGCGATAACGTTTGCCATTCGTGGCGTCATGCCGCACGCGCGATCGCGCGAGGACCGGTTCAAGTAAGCATTCGATTAATTTCGGATCCCGACGCATCGCAATTTGGCCGCATCGAGCGCCTGGCTCTTGAATCGCCAGCGAGTTTGCCGAGCGTCGCCTGGCTCCTGGCGGTCGATGCGCGCCGTCAAACCCGCGCGCGCTCTGCAGAGGTTCATGGCCCTATGGCAAACTGGCTCCCCGATTTCGCGATGCCATCGCCCGCGCAAACACAGCCAAACACACGCCGCGCCGCGCGATGGCCACCGCATGACTCATCAACGCAATAAGACGGAGAGCAACATGAGCCTTTCGACTCGATGGATCGACATTCCCGCCGGCAAGGACAGCTTCGGCGCGTACCTCGCGCTGCCCAAGGGCGGCAAGGGCCCGGGCATCGTCATCATCCAGGAGATCTTCGGCGTGAACGGACACATTCGCGACGTGGTCGAGCAATACGCGCTCGACGGCTACGTCGCGATCGCCCCCGATGTGTTCTGGCGCACGGCCCCGCGCATCGAACTCGGCTACGTGGGCGCGGACCGCGACCGCGGCATCGAGCTGCTGCAGAAGACGAACGTCGACCTCGCGGTCGAGGACATCGGCGCGACCGCAGCCGCGCTGCGCGCGCTGCCCGAGTGCACGGGCAAGGTCGCTGCGATCGGCTACTGCTTCGGCGGACGTCTCGCCTACCTCGCGGCCGCCAGCGGCTCGCTGGATGCGGCGGTGTCCTACTACGGCGGCGGCATCCAGAACCAGCTCGACGTCGCCGACAAGGTCACCAAGCCGATCCTCTTCCACTACGCCGAACTCGATCACGGCATTCCGCTCTCGGCGGTCGGCCAGGTGAAGGAGCGCTTCGCGGGCCGCCCGAACGCCGAGTTCCATCTGTATCCGAACGCCGATCACGGCTTCAACTGCCCGGTGCGCGCGTCGTACAACCAGCACGCCTCCGCGCTCGCGCACGGCCGCACGCTGAGCTTCCTCGCCGAGCATCTGTAATACCGGCGCCGCCGGGCGGCGGGCGGCGTTGCGCAGCCTTGCGCACCGGGCGCCGCCTGGTCTGCCGCGCGCCGATCGTGGCGCGCGCAAGCATCTGCGCCTGCGTTGCCCGTCCAATGGCACAACGCCCGCGCGCCCGCTTACACTCCTCTCGTACGCTGCCGGATGACCCCCAACCCGACGACGAGGAGTGCGCGCCTTGCAGTCCGACTATCTGGAATACGACGCCATCGGCCTCGCCGATCTGGTGCGCCGCGGCGAGGTGAGCGCGCGCGAATTGCTCGACACCGCCATCGCGCGCGCCGAGGCCACCAATCCCGCGATCAACGCCATCATCCTCAAGGACTATGAGGCGGCGCGACAGCGCGCGCGGCGCATCGAGGCGGGCGGCAACGGCGTCGACTCGCTCCATGACGGTCCGCTCGCGGGCGTCCCGTTTCTCGTGAAGGATCTTGGCGCGGCCGTGGCGGGCCTGCGCATGACGCTGGGCAGCCGCCACTACCGCCATTACATTCCCACCGCGGACGCGCCCGTGGTCGCACGCTTTCGCGCCGCGGGCCTGAACATCTTCGGCAAGACGAGCGCGTCCGAACTCGGGCAGATGCCCTACACCGAGCCCGAACTGTTCGGCCCGTGCCGCAACCCGTGGAACCTCGATCACACGCCGGGTGGTTCGAGCGGCGGCGCGGCCGCTTCGGTGGCGGCCGGCATCGTGCCGCTCGCGCACGCGTCCGACGGCGGCGGCTCGATCCGCATTCCCGCGTCGTGCTGCGGGCTCTTCGGGTTCAAGCCGTCGCGCGCGTTCCAGCCCGCCACGGATGTGCCGCCGCCGCCCGGCGCGCTCGGCGTCGATCTCGCGGTTTCGCGCAGCGTGCGCGACAGCGCGCTCATGCTCGACCTGATTGCCGGCGATCCCGCCTTGCCGCCGGGCGCGCCGGGCACCTTCCTCGCCGCCGCCCGCGCGCCGCTCGAGGGCTCTAAGCCGCTTGCCATCGCGCTGCTGCGCGAGCCCATGTTCGCGGACACGCTCTCGCCCGAAGTGAGCGGCGCGCTCGACGACGCGGCCGCGCTGCTGACCTCGCTCGGCCATCGCGTGGAGCCGTACGCGCTGACCGTGGATTACGCGGCGGCGCGCGAGGCCTTCCTCATGCTGTGGTCCGTGGTGGCCGAGCAATACGTGCTGAACGCCGACGAGATCACGGGCACGAAGCCGCGCCGCCAGGAGTTCGAGATCGCGACGTGGGCCATGGCGCACGTCGGCCGCAAGCTCGGCGAACGCGAGCTGCCTGCGGCGCTCGACGTGCAGCAGCGCATCACGGCGCAACTGGCCGACCTGATGACGCGCTACGACGTGCTGCTGTGCCCGACGCTCGCCGCGCCACCGGTGAAGATCGGCGAGCTGAAGCCGAGCTCCGGCGAGCGCATGCAGATGCGCGCGGTCACGGCCGTGCCGGTGGAAGTGCTGATGCGAAAGCTGCTGACCGAAGCCTCGAACAAGGCGTTCGCGTGGGCGGGCTGTACCGAGCTCTTCAATCTGACGGGACAGCCGTCGATGTCGGTGCCGCTCGCGTGGAACGCTCGCGGGCTGCCGATCGGCGTGCAGTTCGCCGCGCGCGAGGGCAACGATGCGCTGCTGTTGCGCCTCGCCGCGCAACTGGAGGCGGCGCGCCCGTGGTTCGGCCGGCGTCCGCCGCTCCTGCAGGCGCGGCGCTAGCGCGCCCCGATGACTTTGCAGGTGAAGCGCGCGGCGCCCGGGTGCGCGAGGCCTGCGCGCCATAACCGGGCACCCGGTCTCCCGCGCCGCTTTCCGCTTGCCTTACGCCTTCTTGTTATAGGCACTGCACCAGCCCTTGCCCGCGACCTGCTTGCCGCCGAACATCGGGCACGGCGCGAACGCGTCGGTGGCTTTGCCCTGGTAGAACGAGCAATTGCTGCAGTCCTGGCCGGCGGCGTATTTCGCGAACTTCGCCTTGTCGACCTGCGTCGCGTCGAGCTTGTAGCCGAGCGCCTGGGCGGTGGGATCGGATTCGGCAACCTTGGGCGCATCGGCGAAGGCCTGGCGCGAAAGCGCGAGCGTCGAGGCAACGCCAATGCTCGTGATCAGAAAGCTGCGACGGGACGATTGCATATGACTCACTCCAGTATTGTGTTGTGGCGATTCGTTCGCTGGGGTAACGCGCGGCTTTTGCCGCGCGAATGCCTGACGCCGCTCCGTTGGCGGCGTGGCGAAGAAGCTTAACAACGAAGCAAGACGGCGAGACGCTGCAATGCCGGAGATAAGTGAGCCGCAACATGCGGCTCACTCACGGAAGGGGAATGGCAAGAAGGGAATTCAGTCGATCGCGGCCATTTCGCACACGCGCTGCGCGATCGCGAGCGAAGCCGTGAGCCCCGGCGACTCGATGCCGAACAGGTTCACGAGGCCGCGCACGCCGTGCGAGGCCGCGCCCTGGATCATGAAGTCGGCGGCGCTCTCGCCCGGGCCCGAGAGCTTCGGGCGAATGCCCGCGTAGGCCGGCTGCAGTGCGCCGTCGGGCAGCGCGGGCCAGTAGCTGCGGATCTGCGCGTAGAACGATTCGGCGCGCCGCGGATCGACGTCGTAGTCGATCGCGTCGATCCATTCGACGTCGGGGCCGAAGCGCGCCTGCCCGCCCAGATCGAGCGTGAGATGAACGCCGAGGCCCGCGTCGTTCGGCATCGGATAGATGAGACGCGTGAACGGCACGCGGCCCGACACGCTGAAGTAATTGCCGCGCGCGAGATAGAGCGGCGGCACGTGGCGCGCGTCGAGCCCCCGGATGCGCTTCGCTAGCTTCGTCGCGTAAAGGCCCGCGCTATTGATGACGCAGGCCGCGCGGATGTCGGTCGGCGCATCCCCGGCCGTCCTCACGGTGAAGCCGCTGCCGAGCGCGTCGATCGATTCGACCGGCGACTTGAGCGCGATCACGGCGCCGTCGCGCTCGGCGTCGCCCTGCAGCGCGAGCATGAGCTGATGGCTGTCGACGATGCCCGTTTGCGGCGAGTACACGGCCGCGACGCATTCGAGCGCCGGCTCGAGCGCGAGCGCCTCGCTCCCGCTGATGCGCGTGAGGTCGAACACGCCGTTTTCCTTGCCGCGCGCGAGTATCGCCTCGAGCTGCGGAATCTGGTTCGCCGCGGTGGCGACGAGCAGCTTGCCGCAGCGCGCGTGGGGCACGTTACGCGTCGCGCAGTAGTCGTACAGCATCTCGCGTCCGCGCACGCACAGCGTGGCCTTGAGCGAGCCGCGCGGATAGTAGAGCCCGGCGTGAATGACTTCGCTATTGCGCGAACTGGTGCTGGTGCCGATGGCTTCGGCGGCTTCGAGCACGATCACTTCGCGCCCGCGCGCGGCAAGCGCACGCGCCACGGCGAGGCCGACCACGCCCGCGCCGATCACAACACATTCGATCTGGTCCATGTCCCTGCGTCCCGCCTTCGCGACGCCAGCAGGCAAGCCGGCCGCGCCACGATCCTCTCTGCCATGGGTATCGCGGTGCGCATCGCGCACCGCTGCTTGAGGAAAATTGTACGCCGCCCACCGAGGCGGCTACGACTTGCACTCGCGGCGAAGGAGCGGAAGGGAACAGAGGAAGGCACTCAGCGTGTCCGCGCGTCAGCCGCGAACGTCACGGCGACGCCGAAAGACGCCGCTACTGCGTGCGCCGGGCGCGGAAGAAGCCCGCCGTGATCTGCTCGCGCGGCACGGTGTAGCCGCCCATCGCATATTGCTGCGGATAAGCCGGCGAATTGGGGTCGAGACTGAGTTCGCCGTCGGCACGGGCGCGCGCGAGTTCGGCCTTCACTTCGGCGCGCGTCCTGGGACCGTTGTTCGAGGCTGCTACGACGACCGGATCTGACTGAACGGTCGGCGCCGCATCGCCAGTCGCGAATGCCGGCGCGGCTGCGAGGGCGGTGGCGGTGGCGGCGCTGACCAGCAGCGCAGCGAACGGGAGGGACTTCTTCATGGCGGTGCTCCTTCCGGCAACTGCGGATCACGGTGCGATGGGCTGCCGGGGATGCAGGCCAGGCGGTGCGCAATCCGGGGAGAGGTTTGGGATACGCGAGAGCCAGTGTAAACATCGACTATCGAAAAGCCACGCCGATAAGCAACAAGTCTCCGTTGCACTGAAGACAACAATTTCGTGCGGAATACCGCGCGCGGTTCGGGGTTGTTGCGCTCAAATACTCAATCTGCCGGCGCGCTGCGGTTGAAGGGGATCGGCCGCGTCCCCATCTCAAATGAACCGCAGCAGTCCGGCCTTTGCGAACCGGGTATAGGATCGATGGTCAGAACGTACCCGCCCTGTTGCGTTGCCGACGTGATCGCCTCGCTGGGCGCCGTGCACGGAGTCGCCAATATGACGTTGTGGAAACATTGCCTTACGCTCACGTTCTGCGCCGCACTGGCGGGAACGAGCGCGTGCGCGGTGGGGCAAGGCACGGCGCAACAGCCCGAGGTGCCGGCCTATGTGCCGGCCCCGGGGCCCGCCGTCGCGCCAGCGGGCGAGCCCACGACGCCACCGCCACCGCCGCCGTCAGCGCCGACCGCGCCTGCGACGACGACTGCGCCGCCGCCCCCACCCGCCGCGCCTGCGACGGCGCCGGTCAACGAGGCCGCGGTGCAGTGGACGCTGGAGGTGTTGCGCGACGGCCAGCAGATCGACTCGTTCGACGGCACCACGACGGTCGGCCAGGCGCGCACCGATACGCACCACAAGGTTGTCGCGCACAACGTGGGGTGCAAGGATCAGCCCGCGGGCAGCATCGACCTGTCACGCACGATCACGGTTTCGCCGCTGCAGGTGCGGGCGAACCTCATCGTCCTGTCGATCGACGCCCAGGAAACGCTCGAAGGCGACACCGCGCCGAGCACGCCCGAAGGCTGCAAACTGCCGCCGCAGCCGCGCCAGGTGAGTGCGAACCATCCGGGCCTCATCGTGCCGGACGGTCAATGGGTGAACTGGCAAATCGTCGACCGGAACCCCTCGCTCGTGTACCGGGTGCGCGCGACGCTCGCGCCTCACGCCGCGCAGTGACGGATGCGCGACCCGGCGCGACCCAACCCGTTAAAAAAGCATGCGAAATCCCGAACAACCGCTGATCGACAGCTCGCCGCGAAACGACTTCGTCGCCGTGAGCTGGAATCTCCACAAGGGCCGCTCGCCGCTCGGCTTCGAGGCCTGGGAGGCCATGCGGCGCTGGGTCCAGTCCACCCACGCCGATGCCTGGTTTCTCCAGGAGGCAATGGCCCGCCGCCTGCCGCAGCCGGTGCTCGCCTCGGCCTTCGGCGCGCAGCTGGACGACCCGGTCGAAGACATCTGGCACTGCCAGGCCACCGAAATCGCCACTGCGCTCGAGTTGCAGATCGCGCTCGGCCCCAATGTGTTCAAGCCGTCGTGGCGGCATGGCAATGCGATCCTCTCGCCGCATCCGCTCGACCTCGGCGGGCGCTGGGACATCTCCGCGCACCGCTTCGAGCGGCGCGGCTTGCTGGTCGCGCGCGCGAACGTGGCCGGGCAATCGGTCACGCTGCTGTGCGCGCACCTCGCGCTCACGCGCAGCGCGCGCCTGCGGCAGATGCACTGGATCGCGCACTGGATCGTGAAGGAAGCGCCGCAGGGGCCGCTCGTGCTGGCGGGCGACTTCAACGACTGGCGCAACGATTCGGTGCCGCTGTTCGCCGAGCACGGCTTGCAGGAAGTCGCCACGCTGCTCGGCGAGCCCGCGCGCACGTTCCCGGCTTTTTCCCCGGCCCTCGCGCTCGACAAGATGTTCGTGCGCGGCCTGAAGCCCGTCGAATTGATCCAGCCCGCGCAGGAAACGGCGTGGCTTTCCGATCATCTGCCGTATATGGCGCGCTTGCGGCTCGAATGACGCGCCGGGCCACCAGGCGCCGCCGATCCGGCGCCTGCCCCGCGGCACGCTCTTGAATGCCGCCCGCGGCACGCGCGAGCACGCTACTATGGCGCGTTGCGCACCGCGCCTTTCGTCGGGTCTCCCCGGATGCATTACCTCGCCACGCTGCTGCAGATCGTTGTCGTCTATCTGTTTGCGCTCATCAGCCCCGGCCCCAACTTCTTCATGGTCACCCAGCTCTCGCTCGCCGGGCGGCGCGGGCTGGGCGTGGCTTCGGCGGCGGGCGTGGGCGTGGGCTCCACGCTCTGGGCCGCGCTAGCCATGCTCGGCTTCGCGGCGGTGCTGCAGCACATCGGCTGGCTCTACAACGGCGTGCGCGTGGCGGGCGCGCTCTACCTCGTCTGGTTCGGACTCAAGCTGCTGCGTTCGGGCGTGCGCCGCGAGCTGGCCGCGGCGGCGCAAGCGGTGGCCGCGCCGCCGCCGCCCGCCGACCGGCGCGCGTGGCTGCGCACGTGGCGCGCGGGGCTCTTCACCTGCCTGACTAACCCGAAGTCGTGCGTGTTCTGGACCAGCGTGTTCGCGGCGGTGTTTCCGGCCCATCCGCCGCTCTGGTTCTATGGCGTCGCGCTTGCCACGGTCGCGACGATGTCGTTCGGCTGGCATTGCAGCCTTGCCTTCCTGTTCGCCGACGATCGCACCCAGCGCGGTTATCGCCGCCTGCGCCGCCCCATCGACGCGTTTTGCGGCGCCGCGCTGATCGGGCTCGGCGTGAAGCTTGCTGCGGACCGCTAGGAAGCGCTCACGTGCCGCATTGCCGCAGCACCGCTGCAGCGTCGAAAACGGCGTGATCGCGCGTCTATCCGCACCTGAAATGCGCGCCGAAACTGCCCCGCCAGCAGGGTCAATGCTGCGGGCCGTCAGGCCTTCCGGTATCATTTAGCGCAAAATTCGCACGCGCGCGTCTTACGCGCGTATGAAGCTGCGTCGCAGGCGGCTCGAGACCCCGCTCCCGCGGGTTCTTGCAAGCTCCGGTCCACAAGGCCGGACGATTCCCCGCCGCCGCCATCGCAACTCGCCAGCTGTCCTGCGCCCGAGCCAATCATGCTCGTGGGGCGCGCCAGCAAGCCACCGCACCGGGTCACCTCTTGCCGCGAAGCGTGGCCGTATGCCGTCCGGGCGCGGCTCATGCGCGGACCGTGTCTGATCCATGCGGGGTCCGTACATCGGCCTGAGCAGGTCCTTGTGGCCCGAGCGCGGTAAAATGGCGGATTGCGCCTCGTTCGCAGCGGGGCGGACTGGAAAACCGGGCTCGCCTGCCTGATGTCCAGGGCAGACCAGGGCATTGGGCAGCCGGGTCCCGAGCATATCGTCAAGCTACGCTGTACTGGACAGCAGGCCGGCAGGACCGCCCGAATCCGGCGGCCCTTGTTTCGCAATTCAGGAACCATGAGCAAATTCACCGAAGAAACCGTTCTGAGCGTCCATCACTGGACCGACACGCTTTTCAGCTTCACCTGCACGCGCGACCAGGCCCTGCGGTTCGACAACGGCCAGTTCACGATGGTCGGCCTCGAAGTGGACGGCAAACCGCTGATGCGCGCGTACTCGCTCGCGAGCGCGAACTATGAAGAGCATCTCGAGTTTCTGAGCATCAAGGTGCCGGACGGCCCGCTCACGTCGCGCCTGCAGCACCTGAAGATCGGCGACAAGGTGCTGATCGGCAAGAAGCCCGTCGGCACGCTGGTGGCCGACAACCTCCTGCCCGGCAAGGTCCTCTGGCTGCTCTCCACCGGCACGGGCCTCGCACCGTTCATGTCGATCATCAAAGACCCGGACATCTACGACCGCTTCGACAAGATCGTGCTCACGCACACCTGCCGTTTCGTCGACGAACTCGCGTACAAGGATTTCATCACCGAAGAGCTGCGCGAGCACGAATACCTCGGCGAGATCGTGCGCGAGAAGCTCGTGTATTACCCGACCGTCACGCGCGAAGTGTTCGACAATCGCGGCCGCATCACCGAGCTGATCGATACTCAGAAGCTGTTCGAAGACCTCGACCTGCCGCCGTTCTCGCCGGAGCGCGATCGCATCATGCTCTGCGGCAGCACGCACATGCTGCGCGACACGGTAGAACTGCTCGAAAAGGCCGGCCTCAAGGAAGGCAGCAACAACGAACCGGGGCACTACGTAGTGGAAAAAGCGTTCGTCGGTTGAACGCCGCGCCCGAGTCGTTCGTCACTCGCAGAACCGGAGCCTTGCGCTCCGGTTTTTTTTCGCCTGCACGCTGAAAATTGGCCCGCTATTTTGTCGTTGACGCGGTTACGTTTGTCACAAAGTCACGATACTTTGTTGTCAGTGTTTTTCCTACATGACAAACGCGCGGGACTTCATGCTACACCTGAGGTTTTAGCGCTAACCCTTGTCAGATATGAGGGTTTTTTGATTTTTGCGATAATATCGCAGTGCAGCATCGGATACATTGGATCGGCTGAGGGCCAGAGCCGGTTGTTACGGAAAGTAAATTTCGTTACGCTGCGCCGTGCTGTTTGCCGTCACACCAAGAACGTCGGACGAAAGCCCGACAGCCAGGACCGGTTCAGGAACGGGGGAATGATGGATACGCCGAGATATGCCGCATTGAACGCGTGCACGCCAGGCAGCGATGCGCCTCGCGCCGCCTGTGCGGCCGACGGCCTCGCCCTCCTCGCCTGGTCCGCCGCCGCAGATGAAGCGGCCACGGCGGCCTCGCTAGAAGGTCTCTCGCGGGTTCAGCGGCAAATTGCCGCACCCGCGCGCCACGCGAGGCGCTCATCGGGCGGCGACACCGCCGCCCGCTCCATCCACGCCGACGAAGCGGCGCGCCAACGCCTGGCGCGCGATCTCCACGACAGCGTTGGCGCGGAACTCGCCGCCACGCACTTTGCGCTGGCCAACGTCCACAGCTGGCTGCCCGCCAACGCCCCGCCGCAGTGCGCCGAGGCACTCGCGCTGGTCGCCCGCTCACTCGAAGCCGCCACAGGCGCGATGCGCCACGTGCTCGACGGTTTGCACGCGCCGCAACTCGATTCGGGGCTCGCGCCCGCGCTGGCCGGCTGGGTGCCCGGCTTCGGCGCGCGCACCGGGCTGGCCGCCCGGCTGGCGGTCGCCACCGACGACGCGCGCCTCGCGCGCCTGCCCGCGCAAGCCGCGCTCGCCGTGTTCCGCGTGGCGCAGGAGGCGCTCTCGAATGTGGCACGTCATGCGCACGCCACGCGCGCCGAGGTGCGGCTCGAAAGCACGGCGCGCCACCTCACGCTCACCGTGGTCGACGACGGCATCGGCCTCACGCGCCGCGGCGCGGCGCACGGCATTGGCGACGGCGAGGGCACGCGTGCCAGGAGAACGGACCGCTCCAGCCAATCGAGCCATTACGGCCTCGCCGGCATGCGCGAGCGCTGCGCCGCCTTCGGCGGCTCGCTGCGCGCCGTCACGGGCGGCATCGCGCCCGCCGGGCGCGACGAAGCCTCGCAACGCGAAGCGGCCCCGCGCGGCACGACAGTGCGCGCCCGCTTCGCCTGGGACGCGCTGCTCGGCACATCGCTCGGCGCCTCGCCCCTCCTCCCGAAAGAAGGCGCTCGCTCATGACCCATCGCATCCTGCTCGTCGACGACCATGCCGTCGTGCGCCAGGGCGTCCGCCAGTTGCTGCTGGACCGCGGCATCGCCAGCGAAGTGATCGAGGCGCAGACCGGCGCCGAGGCGCTCGCCGCGATCCAGAAGCACGTGTGCGACGTGGTCCTGCTCGACATCTCGTTGCCGGACATGAACGGCGTCGAGGTGCTCAAGCGCGCGAAGAAGAAGGCGCCGCGCGTGCCGGTGCTGATGTTCTCGATGTATCGCGAGGATCAATACGCGGTGCGGGCGCTGAAGGCGGGCGCGGCGGGCTATCTCTCGAAGACGGTGGACGCCGCGCAGATGATTGCGGCGATCCAGCAGGTCGCCGCGGGCCGCAAGTATGTGAGCCCGGCCATGGCCGAGGCGCTCGCGGACTACGTGCTCGTGGACGGCGAGCAGCTCCCGCACGAGAAGCTCTCCGACCGCGAATACCAGACGCTGTGCATGCTCGCCTCGGGCCAGCGCCTCACCGACATCGCGCACGCGCTCTCGCTCTCGGTGAAGACGGTGAGCGTCTACCGCACGCGGCTGCTCGAAAAAATGAAGCTCAGCAACAACGCCGAGCTGACCTTTTACGTCATGAGCAACCGGCTCGTCGACCTCTCCCCCACCGTGAACGCCTGAACGGCTCTGCCCGCGCCACCGAGGCAGCCTTCTCGCCATAAGCGACTGATCCGGAAATGGATTGCGCCGTTTGCACCGGTCGCCGCAATGATTGCGCGCAGGCGTGCGGGTTTGCGGCGGAATCGTCCACGCAATCCTCGCGTTTTCGACCCGGCTCGACCGGGCTCGCGCGCGACATCCGCTAAAATTTAGGGTTTCCCCCAGACATCGGCACGCGAGGCCGGCGAAGCCAGCGGCGAAGGCAAGTCAAGGTCGAAAGACCGCGCCGGCTCCGCGCTCTCGCGCGTATTACGTGGAGTTCCCAGCCAAATGTCCCTCTTTCGCAAGAAGAACGTCGAGCACATGCTGAAGGCGAGCGCTCAGGGCGCCGGTCTGAAAAAAGCGCTCGGCGCGCTCGACCTCACCTTTCTCGGCATCGGCGCGATCATCGGCACCGGCATTTTCGTGCTGACCGGCACCGGCGCCGTGCAGGCCGGGCCGGCGCTCATGATCTCCTTCCTGATCGCTGCCGTGGCCTGCTGCTTCGCCGCGCTCGCCTACGCCGAATTCGCCTCGACGATTCCCGTCGCCGGCTCGATCTACACGTACTCGTACGCCACGCTCGGCGAACTGGCCGCGTGGGTCATCGGCTGGGACCTGATGCTCGAGTACGGGCTCGCCACTTCCGCGGTCTCGGTGGGCTGGTCGGGCTATCTGCAGTCGCTGCTCGCGGGGTTCGGCCTCACGCTGCCCGCCGCGCTCAGCGCCGCACCCGGCGCCGTGCCCGGCGTGCATACGCTCTTCAACCTGCCCGCCTTCCTCGTGATGATGGCGATCACCGCGCTGCTCTCCGTGGGCGTGCGCGAATCCACGCGCATCAACAACATCATGGTCGCGATCAAGGTGACCGTGGTGCTGCTCGTGATCGCCGTGGGCGTGTTCCACGTCACGCCCGCGAACTGGCATCCGTTCATGCCCAACGGCTGGAATGGCGTGTTCGGCGCGGCGGCCGTGATGTTCTTCGCGTTCATCGGCTTCGACTCGGTGTCTTCCGCCGCCGAAGAAGTGAAGAATCCGAAGCGCGATCTGCCCGTCGGCATCATCGCGTCGCTCGCGGTGTGCGCCGTGCTCTACGTCGCCGTGGCGGCGGTCGTGACCGGCATCGTGCCCTCGCAGCGCTTCGCCCATGTCGGTCACCCGGTCTCGTTCGCGCTCCAGGTGGCGGGCGAAAACTGGGTGGCGGGCTTCATCGATCTGGGCGCCGTGCTCGGCATGCTCACCGTGATCCTCGTGATGAGCTACGGCCAGACCCGCATCATCTACGCGATGTCGCGCGACGGCCTGCTGCCCGCGAAGCTCTCGAAGGTGCATCCGCGCTTCGCCACGCCGTTCTTCACGACCTGGCTCGTGGGTATCTTCTTCGGATTGGTCGGCGCACTCGTGCCGCTCAACGTGCTCGCCGAACTCATCAACATCGGCACGCTCGCCGCGTTCTCGATGGTGTCGATCGCCGTGCTCGTCCTGCGCAGGACGCACCCGCACCTGCCGCGCGCGTTCCGCTGCCCGGGCGTGCCCGTGGTGCCGGTTCTCGCGGTGGGCTCGTGCCTCTTCCTGATGATCAATCTGCAGCCGCTCACCTGGGTCGCCTTCCTCGTCTGGACCGCGGTCGGCCTCTTCGTCTACTTCGGCTATTCACGCCGGCATTCGCGCCTCGCGCACGCGCCCCACGAGCACGTGCATCACGAACAGTAAGCGCGCGGCGCGCGTCTATTACGAAGCCTCGCTGCACTGCAACGCAACGGCCCGCCCGATATTCGGAGCGGGCCGTTTTTCATGCTGTGCCGCATCGCTTGCGGCAAGTACAACCCCCCGCAGCGTAAACCGGCAAATTGTGCTTTACTGTCCAGGCTTCACTGAACAGCAAGGCACCAGCCGGACCCAGATTCCGCTCCACCCGCTCCGCCCGAACCGCCTCGTCATTGTTTGCGTGGCGGTATGCGTTGCGCGCGCAGCCAGCGCGATGCGTTTAACGGGCAAGTATTTCGGCGGGCGGTTGTGGTGGTCGATTCAGTGTCATAAGCGGGCCCAGGCAGGTCTCTCTATCCCATCACAAAGTATGGGACCGGAGTCAAGCACAGCGCCGCCCCAGGCGACGCGCTTCGGCGCGGGACCGGAGCAGGCACGAAAGCGCGAACTCCGGTCGACATTGGAGACAGTCAATGGCGATCAGTATCCGCCTCCTGGTCAACGGCTCGCCCGTGACCGCAGAGGTCGAACCTCACACGCTCCTCGTCCAGTTCCTGCGCGAACAGCTGCGTCTCACCGGCACCCATGTCGGCTGCGATACGGCGCAGTGCGGGGCCTGCACCGTCCATCTCAATGGTCGCGCAATCAAGTCATGCAACCAGCTCGCGGTGCAGTGCGACGGCATGGAAGTGACGACGATAGAAGGCCTCGCGAAGAACGGCACACTGCATCCCATGCAGGCCGCGTTCCGCGAATGCCATGGCCTGCAATGCGGGTTCTGCACGCCCGGCATGGTGATGTGCGCGACCGCGCTCGCCGCACAGAAGCCCGACCTCACTGAAGCCGACGTGCGCGAAGGCCTCGACGGCAACTTCTGCCGCTGCACGGGCTATCACAACATCGTGAAGGCGGTGGTCGCGGGCGCGCAGGAAATGCGCGCCCGCACGACCGCCGCCGCGTGATTCGGGAGGCCGCCATGAATGCACCCGAACCCAATCGCATGATCGGCGCGCCCGTGAAGCGCAAGGAAGACTTCCGCTTCCTCACCGGCGCCGGCCAATATACCGATGATGTCGTCCTGCCCGCGCAAACGTACGCCGTATTCGTGCGCTCGCCTCACGCTCACGCGCGCATCAGGAGCATCGACACGAACGCCGCCAGGGCAACGCCCGGCGTCGTGGCCGTGTTCACCGGCGCAGACCTCGCGACCGAGAACGTGGGCGGCCTGCCGTGCGGCTGGCTGATACACAGCATCGACGGCACACCCATGCACGAGCCGCCGCATCCCGTGATCGCACACGAAAAGGCGCTGCACGTGGGCGACCAGGTCGCGCTCGTGATCGCCGATTCGATCAAGGCCGCGAAGGATGCCGCCGAGCGCGTCGAAGTCGACTACGAGGAACTGCCCGCCATCGTCGACACGGCGCACGCGGCCGACGCGGGCCAGCCGCTCGTGCACGACAGCGTGCCGAACAACACCTGCTATACGTGGGGCCACGGCGACAAGGCCGCGACCGACGCCGCGTTCGCGCGGGCCGAGCACGTGACGACGCTCGACATCGTCAACAACCGCCTCGTGCCGAACGCGATCGAGCCGCGCGCCGTGAACGCGAGCTACTCGGCGCACGACGACAGCTACACCGTGTACGTGTCGAACCAGAACCCGCACGTCGAGCGCCTGCTCATGGCCGCATTCGTGCTCGGGTTGCCGGAAACGAAATTGCGCATCGTCGCGCCGGACGTGGGCGGCGGCTTTGGCTCGAAGATCTTTCTGTACGCCGAAGACGTCGCGCTCACGTGGGCCGCGAAGAAAATCCGCCGCCCAGTGAAGTGGACCGCCGAACGATCGGAGTCCTTCGTTTCCGACGCGCACGGCCGCGACCACGTGACCCGCGCCGAACTCGCGCTCGACAAGGACGGCAAGTTCCTCGCCATGCGCGTGCACACCACGGCGAACATGGGCGCGTATCTTTCGACGTTCGCCTCCAGCGTGCCGACCATCCTCTACGCGACGCTGCTCGCGGGCCAGTACACCACGCCCGCGATTTACGCCGAGGTGAAGGCCGTGTTCACGAACACGGTGCCGGTCGATGCATACCGCGGCGCGGGGCGCCCCGAAGCGACCTACGTGGTCGAGCGTCTCGTGGAAACGGCCGCCCGCGAGATGAACATCGACCCGGCCGAAATCCGCCGCCGCAACTTCATCACGCGCTTTCCGTACGCGACGCCCGTGGGCCTCACCTACGACACCGGCGACTACGAAACGTGCCTCGCGCGCGCGCTCGAACTCGCCGACGTAAAGGGCTTCGCCGCCCGGCGCGATGCCTCGAAGGCGCGGGGAAAACTGCGCGGGCTCGGCCACTCGTGCTACATCGAGGCGTGCGGGCTTGCGCCGTCTAACATCGCGGGCGCGCTCGGCGCGCGTGCGGGCCTGTTCGAAGCCGGCGAGGTCCGCGTGAACCCCACGGGCTCGGTCACCGTCTTCACGGGCTCGCATAGCCATGGCCAGGGGCACGAGACGACCTTCGCGCAGGTCGTGTCCGACCGCCTCGGCGTGCCGATCGAGCAGATCGAGATCGTGCACGGCGACACGGCCCGCATTCCGTTCGGCATGGGCACCTACGGGTCGCGCTCGATCGCCGTGGGGGGCTCCGCACTCATGAAAGCGCTCGACAAGATCGAGGCGAAGGCGAAGAAGATCGCCGCGCACATGCTCGAAGCGGGCGCCGAGGACATCGAGTTCGCCGATGGCGTGTTCCGCGTGGCCGGCACCGACCGCACCAAGACCTTCGCCGAAATCTCGCTCGCCGCGTACGTGCCGCATAACTACCCGCTGGAGACGCTCGAACCGGGCCTCGACGAAAGCGCGTTCTACGACCCGACCAACTTCACCTACCCGTCGGGCGCGTATCTCTGCGAAGTCGAAGTCGATCCCGATACGGGCGAGACGCGCATCGAGCGCTTCACCGCCGTCGATGACTTCGGCAACGTCATCAATCCGATGATCGTCGAAGGCCAGGTGCACGGCGGCCTGGGCCAGGGCATCGGCCAGGCGATGCTGGAGCGCTGCGTGTACGACAACGAGAGCGGCCAGCTGCTCTCGGGCTCGTACATGGACTACGCCATGCCGCATGCGTCGGACGTGCCCTCGTTCACGGTGGAAACCGCGAAAGGCACGCCGTGCACGCATAATCCGCTCGGCGTTAAGGGCTGCGGCGAGGCCGGCGCGATCGGCTCGCCGCCCGCCGTCATCAACGCGATTCTTGATGCGCTCAGCTCCCTGGGCGTCAAGGACCTGCAGATGCCGGCCACGCCGCATCGCGTCTGGCAGGCGATCCAGGCCGCGCAGGCCCCTTCACACTCTTCACAGCCTTGAACGGAGGCGCACCATGTACGCATTCGACTATCAGCGCGCGAGCGACGCGCAAGGCGCCGTGAAGACGCTCGCCGCCGACGCCGACGCGAAGTTCCTCGGCGGCGGCCAGAGCCTGCTCGCGGCGATGAAGCTGCGGCTCGCGCAACCCTCCACGCTCGTCGACGTCACGCGAATCCCCGAGCTCAAAGCGATCTCGGTGGACGGCAAGACGGTGAAGGTGGGCGCGGCCGTGTGCCATGCCGACGTCGCCGAAAACCCGCAAATCCGCAACACACTGCCGGCGCTCGCGGACCTCGCGGGCATGATCGGCGACCGCCAGGTGCGCGCGCTCGGCACGCTGGGCGGCTCGATCGCGAACGACGACCCCGCCGCCGACTATCCCGCAGCGGTGCTCGCCCTGAACGCGACCGTGGTGACGGACCGGCGGCGCATCGCAGCCGACGACTTCTTCCTCGGCATGTACGAAACGGCGCTGGAACCCGACGAGCTGATCGTCGCCGTCGAGTTCCAGGTGCCCGAGCGCGCGGCCTACGAGAAGTTCCGTCATCCGGCCTCGCACTTCGCGCTCGTAGGCGTGTTCGTCGCGAAGTACGGTGGTGAAGCGCGTGTGGCGATCACGGGCGCCGCGCCATCGGTGTTCCGCGCGAGCGCGCTGGAAGACGCGCTGAAGACGAACTTCGCGCCCGAAGCCGCACGCGCGGTGACCATGCCCGCCGACGACCTCAACACCGATCTGCACGCGAGCGCGGAGTACCGCGCGCACCTCATACCGGTGCTCGCGGCGCGGGCGGTGGCGAGCGCCAACGGCTAGGCCTGTCCCGACGGCGAGCGCCCCCGCGTCGCAGAAGACGCGGGCGCGCCCGCCGCCATTGATCCGCGCCCGCACACCGCTCATGCAATCCGCCTCCATCGACGACACGCTCGCGCAACTCGAAGCGCGCGGCTATTTCGCGAGCCGCGAGCTCGCCACGGCGCTATTTCTCGCGCTGCGCATGGAGCGCCCGCTCTTTCTCGAAGGCGAGCCCGGCGTGGGCAAGACCGAGCTGGCCAAGGCCGCCGCGGCCATGCTCGGCACGACGCTCCTGCGCCTGCAATGCTACGAAGGGCTCGACACGGCGAGCGCGCTCTACGAGTGGGACTATCCGCGCCAGATCATGGCGCTGCGGCTTGCCGAAGCCGCCGGCGAAAAGCCGCGCAACGACACGCTCTATCGCGACGAATTCCTGCTCAAGCGGCCCTTGTTGCAGGCGCTGCAACTGGACCCCAACAACCCCGCCGCCCGCCGCGTGCTCCTGATCGATGAAATCGACCGCGCCGACGAGCCGTTCGAAGCATTCCTGCTGGAGCTTCTTTCGGACTTCCAGGTATCGATTCCCGAGTACGGCACCGTGCGCGCGAGTACGCCGCCGCTCGTCGTCATCACCTCGAACCGCACGCGCGAAGTGCACGACGCGCTCAAGCGGCGCTGCCTCTATCAATGGCTCGGCTACCCGGACCGCGCGCGCGAACTCGCCATCGTCGCCGCGCGCGCGCCCGAGACCAGCACCGAATTGCAGCACCGCGCGGTGGCGTTCGTGCATCAATTGCGCACGATGGACCTCTTCAAGGCGCCCGGCATCGCGGAGACGATCGACTGGTGCCGCGCACTTTCCGCGCTCGCCGTGACGGAGCTCGATCCGCAATCGGTGCAGGACACGTTGGGTGTGCTGCTCAAGTACCAGGACGACCTGGCGCAGCTCGACGCGCAGCGCATCGCGCAAACGCTCGCGCTCGCGGAGTGAGCACGATGGCTTCCGGCGAAACCCAGGCGACACCGGCCACCGCAACGCCCACGCTCGCACCGAAGTTCGCGCGCAACGTCGTGCACTTCGTGCGCGTACTGCGCGGCGCGGGCCTGCCGATGTCGCCGTCACGCGCCGTCGACGCGATAGAGGCGCTGCGCCACATCGACCTCGGCCGCCGTGACGACGTGCACGCGGCGCTCGCGGCCCTGCTCACGAGCGCGCCCGACGAGCGCGAGATCTTCGACGCCGCGTTCGACCTCTTCTGGCGCGATCCCGATTTCGAAGGCAAGCTGCGCGCGCTCCTGCTGCCGAAGGTGCAGGGCGGCGTGCCGCCGCCGCGCCGCAACAACCGGCTCGCCGATGCACTCGCGGCGCGTGCGGCCACGCGCCCCGGTGCGAGGCCGCCGCCCTCGCACGAAGAACATGAGTTGCGCGCCCATGCCACCTTCAGTGCCGAAGAGCGTCTGCGCCATCGCGACTTCGACACGCTTTCCGCCGACGAATGGCGCACGCTGCGCCACCTCATCCGCGCGCGCCGCCTGCCGCTCGCCACCGAGCGCACGCGCCGCCTGAAGGCCGCCTCGCATGGCACGCACGCCGACCTGCGCGCGAGCGCGCGCCACGCGGTGCGCGCGGGCGGTGACTGGACCGTGTGGAAATATCGCGCGCCGGTGGAGCGCAAACTGCCGCTCGTGCTGCTGCTCGACATCTCCGGCTCGATGAGCAGCTATTCGCGCGCGGTGCTCTACTTTTGCCACGCGCTGCTGCAATCGCGGGAACGCCTGCAGGTGTTCCTGTTCGGCACCCGCCTCACGCACGCCACGCGCGCGCTGCGCGAACGCGATCCCGACATCGCGCTCGCGCAGCTCGCGACCCACGTTGCGGACTGGTCGGGCGGCACGCGCATCGGCGCGGCGCTCGCGGAATTCAATCGCCGCTGGGCGCGCCGCATGCTCGGCGGCCGCGCGACCGTGCTGATCGTCACCGATGGACTCGATCACGACGACTGCGGCCTGCTCGGCGAGGAGATGGGGCGCCTGCACCGGTTCGCGCATCGGGTGGTGTGGCTCAATCCGCTGCTGCGTTACCGCGATTTCGCACCCAGGGCGCGCGGCGTGCAGGCGATGCTGCCCCACGTCGATGCGCATTACCCCGTCCACAACCTCGACAGCCTGGAGGCGTTCGCGCGCAGCCTGTGCGAAGCCGCGCCGATGGCGCATGCGAGCCCTGCAACTCGACCGGCACGCGCATTGCACGCGTTGCAGGTGCGCCCGGAACAAGGAGAAACACGATGGAGCTGACCGAAAGCCACACGCTGCCCGTGCCGCAACAGCGCGCCTGGGAGGCGCTCAACGACACGGTGATCCTCAAGGCGTGCATACCGGGCTGCGAGAGCCTCGAAGCCGATGGCGAGAACACCTACGCCGTCGCGCTGGTCGCCGCCGTGGGTCCGGTGAAGGCACGCTTCAAGGGCCGCATGGAGCTCTCCGATGTCGACGCTCCGAACAGCTACAGGATCGTGTTCGAGGGCCAGGGCGGCGCGGCCGGCTTCGGCAAGGGCGACGCACATGTGAAGCTCGAGCCCGCCAGCGACGAGACGACCACACTCATCTACACTGCGAACGCCCAGGTGGGCGGCAAGCTCGCACAGATCGGCTCACGCCTCGTGGACGCCGCGGCGCGCAAGATCGCCGGCGAGTTCTTCAAGCGCTTTGGCGCGCAGCTGAGTCCCGGGGGCGCCGAGGAACAGCAGGATGCTGGGGAAGCGGCCGCGCAAGCCGGGGAGACGGCCGAAGGCCAGCCGGAAAGCGAAGGCACCGAGGAAACACCAAAGAGGAAACGATCATGGACAGCGTGGATCTCGAAGTCCTGAAATCCAGCGTACGCTGGCTCGATGCGGGGCACCGCGCGTTGCTGGTGACCGTCGTGAAGACATGGGGCTCGTCGCCGCGCCCCCAGGGCGCGATGCTCGTGGTGCGCGACGACGGCCTGGTCGTCGGCTCCGTTTCGGGCGGCTGCATCGAGGACGATCTCATCGACCGCGTGCGCCGCGAAGGCGTGACGATCGCGAGGCCCGAAGCGGTGAAATACGGCATCACGGCCGAAGAAGCGCATCGTTTCGGACTCCCATGCGGCGGCACCATCCAGCTCGTGCTCGAACCGTTGAGCGAGGCGTCGAACCTTCGCGCGCTGCTCGAAACCGTCGAGCGCGGCGAACTCGTTGCGCGCACACTCGATATGGCGACGGGCCAGGCCACGCTCGGCCCCGCGAGCGCGACCGACGGCGTGGATTTCGACGGCGCGCGCCTGCTCACCATCCACGGCCCCCGCTACCGCATGCTGGTGATCGGCGCGGGGCAGCTTTCGCGGTATCTCTGCCAGATCGCGGCGGGCCTCGACTACCAGGTGACGGTGTGCGACCCGCGCGAGGAATACACCGACACGTGGGATGTGCCCGGCACGACGCTCGTGCGCACCATGCCAGACGACACCGTGCTCGACATGAAGCTCGACGAGCGCTGCGCCGTTATCGCGCTCACGCACGACCCGAAGCTCGACGACCTCGCACTGATGGAGGCGCTCAAGACGCGCGCGTTCTACGTGGGCGCGCTGGGCTCGCGGCGCAACAACGCGGCGCGGCGCGAGCGGCTCAAGGAGTTCGACCTGAGCGAAGCGGAGCTTGCGCGGCTGCACGGACCGGTGGGCATCTACATTGGCAGTCGCACGCCGCCCGAGATCGCCGTGTCGATACTCGCGGAGGTGACGGCGGCGAAGAACGGTGTCTCGCTGCCCACGATCCTTCAGGTCGAAGGGGCGAAGGCGGCACGCGAGCAGGCAGCGGGCGCGGGATCGACGTGCGACGCGTGAAGCGAGCCTCGGGTGCTTCTCGCATCGAAGGCCGCGTTCCTCGCATTGTTACGAACCCCAAATGAACTGCGGGCCGCGACTCGGCGTCGGCGGCCCGCAGCACGGGATGCTTCCAGGCGGGCGGCTAACGCCGCCGCGCTCCGGCTTCAGCGCGAGGCATCAGCCGAACAGTTTCATGGCCTGCGTGAGCGTATTGGTCACGCCCCACGCGAGCGGCACCAGCACGTAGAGCCAGAAGATCGCCATCAGCGGCTTGTTCGACGCTTTTTCGGCAGCCTGGGTGGTCATGGTGTATTCCTCCTTATTTGCCGGCAGCGAGTTGCGTCTCGCTCATGTGGTGCTTCGCATCCACGCGGCGCACGAGCAGATTGCAGATGAAGCCGATCACGAGCAGCGAGGCCATGATCTGCACGGTCATCGTGTACGCATCGGCCTTCGCCACGCCGTGCGCGACCTGGTACGCGCGCACGTAGTTCACGAGCACCGGACCCGCCACGCCCGCCGCGGCCCATGCCGTCAGCAACCGGCCGTGAATCCCGCCGACGAACGCCGTGCCGAACATGTCCGCGAGATATGCGGGCACGGTCGAGAAGCCGCCGCCGTACATCGAGAGGATCAGGCAGTAGGCGAGCACGAAGAGCACGATGTTGCCGCTCTGCGCGAACTGCGGCACCGCGTAATACAGCACCGCGCCGAGCACGAAGAAAATGAAGTACGTGTTCTTGCGGCCCACCCAGTCCGACGCCGAGGCCCATACGAAGCGCCCGCCCATGTTGAAAAGCGAAAGCAGACCGACGAAGCCCGCGGCCGCTGCCGCGCTCACGGTGTCCTTGAAGCTCTCCTGGATCATGACCGAAGCCTGGCCGAGAATGCCGATGCCGGCCGTCACGTTGAGGAACAGCACGAGCCAGATCAGGTAGAACTGCGGCGTCTTGAGCGCCTGGTCGATGTGCACGTGCTGGCTCGAGACGAGCTTTTTCGCCACGACGGGCGGCGTCCAGCCCGCCGGCTTCCAGTTGGGCGCGGGCACGCGGATGGCGATCGCGCCGATCGTCATCGAAATGAAGTATGCGATGCCGAGCACCACGAAGGTCTGCGCGACGCCCACGCTCGTTTCGCTCGCGAAATGCTTCATCAGCATGACCGAGAGGGGCGCTGCGATCATCGCGCCGCCGCCGAAGCCCATGATGGCGAGGCCCGTGGCCATGCCGCGACGGTCGGGGAACCAGCGGATCAGCGTGGAAACCGGCGACACATAGCCAAGCCCGAGGCCGATGCCGCCAATCACGCCATAGCCGAGATAGAGCAGCACGATCTGGTGCAGATACACGCCGAGCGCGGAAACGAGGAAACCGCCGCCAAAGCAGCACGCGGCGGTAAACATCGTGCGGCGCGGGCCGACGCGTTCGAGCCACTTGCCGGCAAACGCGGCCGAGAGGCCGAGAAACACGATGGCGATCGAGAAGATCCAGCCCAGCGTGGTGAGCGACCAGTCGTCGGCGGCGGACTGCGTAATGCCGATCACCTTGGTGAGCGGCGCATTGAATACGGAAAATGCGTAGGCCTGGCCGATGCACAGGTGCACGGCGAGCGCTGCGGGCGGCACCATCCAGCGCGAAAAGCCCGGCGGGGCGACCGTCGCCTCCTTGGAAAAGAATGGTGCGGACTGCGCACCGCGCGTCGAATCTGCAACGCTGCTCATGGGGTCTCCTGAGTCGGCCGGAGGTTGAGAGCGAGAAAACGTTCGCTCCGGTCCCATCCAAAATGGCTGTTGGTAGGCGTGGTTTCTGTGTTCTTTTGTGCGCTAACGCACGAAACACTTGATTGCCGCTTGACGGCTGCACGAACCTTAGTCCCCTGGCGCTGCCTTGGCAATATGAGACGAACATGCATATGCGGCGGGGAGGCGCGCGCGCAGGCGATCGGCGCCGATCGTTGCGCGCGCAGCGAATTCGACGGCGGCGCGTGTGACGCCACGGAGAACGACGCAAGCGGCCGGGCTGGCATTTTCGTTGCGTGATCCAATATCTAGAATCAATGCTCGATACACGGCTCAACGCCGGCGCTTTGCGCGCCAGCCGCTTGACAAGGCCCGCACATGACTTTTAAGTGACGGAACTAGCGCTGATCCGTGATCCGACACCCGCCGAGCCTCCCATGCGCCTCGCTCTCGTTCTTTGCCTAGCCGTGCTCGGCTCCGTCACGGAAACATTCGCCGCTGAACTGCGCGCGGGAGTGCCGCAGCTCACGACGGGCGCGCCCAACCCGGCGGGCAGCGCCACGCAGGCGCCCTACACCAACGAATCGGAAACGCAGACCTTCACGGTCAACGCGGACGGCTCGTACACGAAGCTCGACTCGCTCACGCTGCGCGTGAACACGGAGGCCGGCATCGCGCGCGTGGGCCAGTACTACGTGTGGTTCAACCGCGAAATGGCCCACGTGGACGTGCTCGAAGCATGGACCGAAGACCCCCGTGGCGGCCGTCACGACGTGCGTCAAGAGCAGATCCGCGACGTCCAGGAAGTCCGCTCGTTCGACGCTCCCATGTTCCAGGACGTGCAGGACAAAGTGATCGTGTTTCCCGCCGTCGAGCCGGGCGCGCGCGTGCATCTCACATGGCGCAAGATCCAGCGCGTGCCCCTGGTGCCCGGCTGGTTCAGCGATTTCACGCCACCCGACCTCGCGCCCACGCACAACTTCCGGGTGATCTACGACCTGCCCGCGAACGTGCCGCTCTATGCCGACACGCGCGGCTTCACCGTCCTGCCGCCCGCCACGCTCAACGGCCGCACACGCTACGAGTACCGCTACGACAAGTCGAACTTCGAGCGCCTCGAGCATGGCTCGGTCGCTTACGTGAGCTACGGCGACCGGTTGATGGTGTCCACCTTCCCCGACTACGCGGCGCTCGCGAAGGTCTACCGCGAAGCCGCCGACGACCCGGGCGCGCACGACGCGGCCATCGTGCGCCTCGCACAGACACTGACCGCGCACGACGACACCCCGCGCGCGAAGGCGCAAACGCTCTACGACTGGGTACGTCGCAACATCCGCTACGTGGCGATCAACATCGGCCGCGGCGAGGTCGTGCCGCATCGCGCAACCGACGTGCTCGCGAACCGCTACGGCGACTGCAAGGACCACGTCGCGCTCTACGGTGCGCTGCTCGGCGCGGTCGGCATCCGCAGCACGCCCGCGCTCGTGAATAGCGGCACGGTCTACACGCTGCCCGCCGTGCCCGGCTTCGGCGTGATCAACCACGTCATCACGTGGCTGCCCGATTTGCAGATGTTCGCCGATTCCACGGCGAGCAACGTCGAATTCGGCTATCTGCCGTCCACGGACATGGACCGCACCGCCGTCCTCGCCGGCGACGGCACGCAGGTCCGCACGCCCGCCACGGCCACGACGACGCGCGAGAGCGATCTCGACATCACGGTCGCGCCCGACGGCTCGGCGCGCTTCATCTACCGATTGCAGGCCGACGGCTGGTCCGCCGAGCAGACGCGCAGCGCGCTGCGGCTGCAAACGCCCGCGCAGCGCGAGGAATCGCTGCAATGGGAGCTGCGCAATGCCAACTTGCGCGGCAGCGCCATGCTCGCCTCCAGTCCGCTCGACGCCACGGCCGGCCCGCTCGTGCTCACGCTCACGGGCACCTTCGAAGGTTTCGTCGATCCGGAGATGACCACGCCCGTGCCCACGCTCACGAGTTTCGTGGGCGGCCTCGATGCGAATCTGCATTACTGGCTGGGCGAATCGCGCCGCACGCAGCCGTTCGTATGCCGCAACGTCGTGGTGACCGAACGCGCGCGCATCGTGCTGCCGACGGGCATGCGCGTGCTCGACGTGCCGATGCCGCTGCACGCCGAGAACCGTTTCGTCGATTTCCGTTCGCAGTACACGCTGGATACGGCCGCAAACGTGCTGCGCGTCACGCGCATGGGGCGCACGCATTTCGAAAGAGACGTTTGCAATGCCGAAGATTTCACGCAGATGCGCCCGGCGTTCGAGACCATGGCGCGTGACCTGCGCGCACAACTGATCGTCAAGCCCTCGGCGCTGGGCGCAACGCGAGAGAGCGCGACGAACGCGCAGTGAGCCTGCGCGCGGCGTTCATACGGGCCAGAGCGGCCCTTCCTGCATTGCGCCGATCTGCTCGCGCAGTTCGAGAATGCGTTCTTCCCAGTAGCGCTGCGTGTTGAACCACGGAAAGGCCGCCGGAAACGCGGGATCGTGCCAGCGGCGCGCGAGCCAGGCCGAGTAGTGAATGAGGCGCAGCGTGCGCAGCGCTTCGACCAGATGCAGTTCGCGCGGCTCGAAATCGCAGAAGTCCTCATAACCGGCGAGCAGATCCGCGAGCGCGCGCGAGGCGCCAGCGCGATCGCCGGGCAGCAGCAGCCACAAATCCTGGATAGCGGGACCCATGCGGCTGTCGTCGAAGTCCACGAAATGCGGGCCGGCATCGGTCCAGAGCACGTTGCTCGGATGACAGTCGCCGTGCAGGCGCAGCGAGCGAACGTCGCCCGCGCGCTCGAACGCCGCTTCCACGCCTTCGAGCGCGAGCGTCACCGCGGTCTGCCACGCTTCGCGCACGTCCGCCGGCACGAAGCCATGTTCGAGCAGGTAGGTGCGCGGCTCGTAGCCGTAGGTCTCGATGTCGAGCGTCGGCCGCGCGCGATAGGGCTCGGTCGCGCCCACGGCGTGAATGCGCCCGATGAAGCGCCCGAGCCATTCGAGCGTGTCGCTGCGGTCGAGGTCGGGCGCGCGGCCGCCGCGCCGCTCGAAAAGCGAGAAGCGAAAGCCATCGTACTCGTGCAGCGTGCGCCCTTCGAAAACGAGCGCGGGCACCGCGGGAATCTCGCGCGCGGCCAGTTCGGCAACGAATGCGTGCTCTTCGAGAATCGCCTCGTCGCTCCAGCGTTCGGGACGATAGAACTTGGCGACGAGCGGCGGGCCATCTTCCAGGCCCACCTGGTAGACGCGGTTCTCGTAACTGTTGAGCGCGAGCATGCGGCCGTCGGTGCGGCGGTTGGCCGGCATCAGCACGGCGTCGACCGCGTCGAGCACGCACTCGGGTGTCAGGCGCGCGTAGGGCGCGCCCTGCTGGTCGCCGGGGCCGGTGGGCTCGCCCGGTAAAGAGGGATCGTGATTCATACCCGCAATTGTGCCTCTTGCGGGCGGAGCCGGCGAGCGCGGCGCGCACAACCGGCGCAGCGCTGATGCGACGAGACGCGGCGCGCCTCGTCAGCGTGTTTGCGCGTGGCGCGGGGCCTCGGCTCAGTGAATTTGCGCGCCGGCGGGCATGACGTGCTCGCCCGTATCGATCAGATCTTCCAGAAAAAAGGGCTCGGTGTTGAGTTGTGCCGACGACCCGGGCTCCCCGGCATACCAGGTCACCATCGCCATGTCGCCGAGAATGCGCATCACGATGCCGCGCGCGCCTTGTGGCACGGCGATATGAACGGAACGGACGATAGAACCGATTTGCATGATGTTTCCCCGTTACCTCGCTACCTACGCCGGCTCTCTCGAAGAAAGACCGGTCGGCATGCTGACTAAAAAGACCGACGCGCACTGGTTGCGCGCGCATCCAAACCCCGCCTCGGGCGACCCGGTCTCTGCGCGCACGAGGCACGGCCGGACCCTTGGCATCCCCATTGTTGCCTGTTTGAGCGCGCACGCAAAGCGAAAAAATAGGGGGGTGTATCAACGACTGCAGCGGCGCTGCACCCCGCGCCGCCCTTCTCGCTCAGGTTTGCCCGCGCGCCTTACGAAAGGCTGTCTGTAACAGATGGTAAACCCGGCGCTTCGCGCGCTTGCCAGGGCAGTCCCTGAAAAAGTACGCTGATGCAGGGTGACAGGCGCTATAGTCCTGTCCGAACCGGGCACCATCCATGCTGCGGCGCAGCCGGGGCACAGACCTCACGCGCGCCCACACGCGCCGGTCATGATACCGATAACCGAAACGCTCGCCCCTCCGGCCCGACCCGCCTCGCGAGCCACACTCCGACACCAGCTAAGGAACCTGCCGTTCCATGTGGATCGTTCGACTCGCGCTCAAGCGCCCGTACACGTTCGTCGTGCTCGCGTTGCTGCTCTTGATCGTCGGGCCACTGACGATCTTGCGCACGCCTACGGACATTTTCCCGAACATCGACATTCCGGTGCTTTCGGTGATCTGGACCTACACGGGGCTGCCCGCCGACGAGATGGAAAAGCGTATCGTGCTCAACTACGAGCGCGGCCTTTCGGTGGCCGTGAACGATATCGAGCACACCGAATCCACTTCGCTCAACGGCATTGCGGTCGTCAAGATCTTCTTCCAGCCGCATGCCAATATCCAGGAAGCGCTCGCCGAGGTCACGGCGCTTTCGCAGGCGCAGTTGCGCTCGCTGCCGCCCGGCATTCAGCCGCCGTTCATCCTGCGCTACAACGCCTCGACGGTGCCGATCCTGCGCCTGTCGCTTTCCTCGCCGCAGCTCACCGAGCAGGAGCTGTTCGACTACGGCAACAACTTCCTGAAGACGCAGCTCGCGACCGTGCCGGGCGCATCCGCACCGCTGCCCTATGGGGGCAAGCAGCGGCAGATCATGGTCGACATCGACCAGCGCGCGCTGCAGCAGCACAATCTCTCGCCCATGGACGTGGTGAATGCGATCAGCGCGCAGAACCTCATCCTGCCCTCGGGCACGGCAAAAATCGGCGCGACCGAATATTCAGTGACGATGAATGCAAGCCCCGATAGCCTGGCGGGCCTGAATGACATTCCCGTGAAAACCACGGACAGCGGCACGATCTACATCCGCGACGTCGCGCACGTGCGCGACGGCTACGTGCCGCAGACCAACATCGTGCGCGTGGACGGGCAGCGCGCCTCGCTCCTCACCATCAACAAGAGCGGCAACACGTCGACGCTCGAAATCGTCGATCGCATCAAGGACATGATGCCGGCGCTGCGCAACCTCGTGCCGCCGTCGCTCAATATCGACCCGGTCGCCGACCAGTCGCTGTTCGTGCGCGCCTCCGTGCAAGGCGTGCTGCGCGAGGCGCTCATCGCGGCCGCGCTCACGGCGCTCATGATCCTGCTCTTTCTGGGCAACTGGCGCGCCACGCTCATCATCGCGATCTCGATTCCGCTTTCGATGATCACGTCGGTCATCGTGCTCGCGGCGCTTGGCGAAACCATCAACATCATGACGCTGGGCGGCCTCGCGTTGGCGGTCGGCATTCTCGTTGACGACGCAACGGTCGCGATCGAGAACATCAGCCAGCAGCTGGAACAGGGCAAGACGCTCGAACAGGCGATTCTGGACGGCGCGCATCAGATCGCGATTCCCACGCTCGTCTCGACGCTCTCCATCTGCATCGTGTTCGTGCCGATGTTCCTGCTCACGGGCGTGGCGCACTATCTGTTCATCCCGCTCGCAGAGGCCGTGGTGTTCGCGATGCTGGCGTCGTACTTCTTCTCGCGAACGCTCGTGCCCACGCTCGCGAAGTACCTGATGCGCCATCATCACAAGGCCGCCGACCTGCATCACATGCATGGCGCGACGCGCAATCCGTTCATGCGCATTCACCTCGCGTTCGAGCGCGGCTTCGAGGGGCTGCGCGAGCGCTATCGTGTGTTTCTCGAAGCGCGCGTGACGCATCCCGTTTGGTTCGTCGTGGCGTTTCTCGCTTGCTGCGGCGCCTCGCTGCTGCTGATGCCGTTCCTCGGGCGCGACTTCTTTCCGCAGGTCGACGCCGGCACCATCGCGCTGCACGTGCGCGCGAAAACCGGCATGCGCGTGGAAGAAAGCGCCGTGCTCGTCGACCGCATCGACCAGCGCGTTCGCGAGCTGATCCCGCGCGGCGAACTGCATTCGATCATCGACAACATCGGCCTGCCGGTCTCGGGCATCAATCTCTCGTACAGCAACACGGGCACCATCGGCACCTCCGACGCCGACGTGCTGATCTCGCTGAACGAGGACCATCACGCCACCGCGGGTTACGTGCGCCTTTTGCGCCACACGCTCAACGACGAATTCCCGGGCGTCCAGTTCGCCTTCCTGCCCGCCGACATCGTGAGCCAGACGCTGAACTTCGGCATGCCCTCGCCCATCGACGTGCAGATCGTGGGCCGTGACGTGGCCGGCAACCGCGCGTTCGCAGCGAAGCTGCTTGCGCGGCTGCGCGGCGTGCCCGGTTTCACCGATGCGCGCATCCAGCAGCCCGCGGACCTTCCGCGCATCTTCATCGACGTGGACCGCACGCGCGCGCAGCAGGCGGGCTTCACGCAGAAGGACGTGGCGAGCGACCTGCTCATCACGCTCTCGGGCAGCCAGCAGACCACGCCCACGTTCTGGCTCAATCCGGTCAACGGGGTGAGCTACAACGTCGTGACCGAAGCGCCGCAATACACGATCGATTCGCTGCAGTCGCTCGCCAACATTCCGCTCACCGCGAACGGCCGCAGCAACATTCTCGGCTCGCTCGCGAGCATGCAGCGCGTTTCGAGCAACGCCGTCATCACGCACTACAACGCGCAGACCACGGTCGACATCTACGGCACCGCAGACGGCCGCGACCTCGGCGCCGTGTCCGACGACATCGCGAAGATCGTCGACGCAACGCGCAGCGAACTGCCGAAGACATCGAGCATCGTGCTGCGCGGCCAGGTGCAGACGATGAACGATTCGTTCTCCGGACTATTCGGTGGGCTCGTATTTGCGATCGTGCTCGTGTATCTGCTGATCGTCGTGAACTTCCAGTCGTGGCTCGATCCGTTCATCATCATCACGGCGCTGCCGGGCGCGCTCGCGGGTATCGTCTGGATGCTGTTCCTCACGCACACCACGCTTTCCATTCCCGCGCTCACGGGCGCGATCATGTGTATCGGCATCGCCACGGCCAATTCCATTCTCGTCATCAGCTTCGCGCGCGAGCAGTTGCGCCTGCACGGCGACGCGGCGCGCGCCGCGATCGAAGCGGGCTACACACGCTTTCGGCCGGTGCTCATGACGGCGCTCGCCATGGTGATCGGCATGGTGCCGATGGCCATTGGTCTTGGCGAAGGCGGCGAGCAGAACGCGCCGCTCGGGCGCGCCGTGATCGGCGGCCTCGCAGTGGGCACGCTCGCCACGCTGATCTTCGTCCCCGTAGTGTTCTCGCTCATCTACCGCAAGCTCGGCGAGCGCCGCCAGCGCGCCAGTGAGAACGTGGTGCCCAAATCATGACTACCCTCTCATGACGAATCATTCGCAAACGCCTTCGCCGCACGAGCCGCACCCGGCCCCACGCCGATCGCGCCGCTGGCCCCTCGTGCTCGCCGCGCTCGTCGTGCTGGGGCTCGCGGCGCAGGGCATCTGGTCGCGCCATAGCGCGCATGCCGCACTCGAACGCGACGCGAAGACCGCCAGCACGCTCGCCGTGCAGGTGGTCACGCCGCAGCGCTCGGCGCGCGCGCTCGACCTCGTGCTGCCCGGCAACGTGCAGGCGTTTCTCGACACGCCGATCTACGCGCGCACCAGCGGCTATCTGCGCAAGTGGTACTTCGACATCGGCGCGCACGTGAAGGCAGGCCAGCTCCTCGCCGAAATCGACGCGCCCGAAGTGGACGACCAGCTACGCGCCGCGCGCGCCGACCTCGCCAACGCCGAAGCGAACTACGCGCTCGCCAAAACGACGGCCGACCGCTGGACGCAGATGCTGCAAACGCGCTCCGTGGCGAAACAGGACGCTGACGAAAAAGTCGGCGACATGCTCGCGAAGAAGGCGACGCTCGAATCCGCGCGCTTCAACGTCTCGCGGCTCTCGCAACTGCAGTCGTACGAGCGCGTGACGGCACCGTTTGACGGCATCGTCACGGCGCGCAACGTGGACGTCGGCGCGCTCATCGACGCAGGCAATGGCGGCACCTCGCAAAAGGAGTTGTTCCATCTCGCGCAGGCCGACCGGCTGCGTGTCTACGCCAACGTGCCGCAGGCTTACGCGCAGCAGATCCGCGTGCAGCAGCACGCGTATCTCACGCTCAATGAAGCGCAGGGCAAGCGCTTTGCGGGCGTCGTCGCGCGCACGGCGGGCGCGGTCGATCAGCAGCAGCGGACGATGCTCGTCGAAGTCGATGTCGACAACCGCAGCGGCGAGTTGCTGCCCGGCGCGTACGCGCAGGTGCATTTCGCGCTCGACGGCTCGGCCACGCCGATCACGTTGCCCGGCAACACCTTCCTGTTCCGCCCCGATGGCGTCGTGGTGGCGACCGTCGATGGGCAAGACCGCGTGAAGCTCGTGAAGGTCACGCTCGGCACCGATTTCGGCACGCGCGTCGCGGTGGTAGCGGGCCTCTCTGGCGACGAGCGCGTGATCATCAATCCGCAGGACGCGATCGTGGAAGGCACGCCGGTGCGCATCGTGCAGCCGCGCGGCGCGCATGAGGCCGGTGCGGCGCATGGTGCGAGCGGCGCGCATGGCGCGCACGGTACAAGCGCACAGGCGCAGGGTGAATGATGACGGCCGCCCGCGCCCGACTTCTCGCGTTCACCGCGCTCGCCGCGTTAGCAGCGCTGGGCGGCTGCACGGTCGGGCCCGACTACGTGCGCCCTGCGATGCCGGTGGCCGCGACATTCAAGGAACTCGAGGGCACGGGCTGGACGATCGCACAGCCCGCCGACAACGCACCGCGCGGCGCGTGGTGGACGATCTACGAGGACGCGACGCTCGACGCGCTCGTGACCCAGGTCGAAGGCGCGAACCAGAACGTGCAGGCTGCTCAGGCGCACTTTCGCGCGGCGCGCGCGAACGTCGCGCAGCAGCGCTCGGGCTTCTTTCCGCTCGTGACGGCGAGCGGCGACTTCTCGCGCTACCGCACCTCCGAAAACCTCGCATTCACGTCGAAAGCGGGACGCACGATCAACGATTACTCTCTGCGCATCGACGCGACATGGGAGCCGGACATCTGGGGCCGCGTCGCGCGCAACGTCGAGGCCGCCCGGGCCAACGCGCAGGCGAGCGCCGCCGACATGCAGGCCGTGCTGCTCTCCATGCAGGCCGAACTCGCGACCGACTACTTCGAGCTGCGCGGCATCGACCGCGAACGCCAGTTGCTCGACGACACGATCAAGGCGTACCGCGAGTCGCTCGAACTCACGCAGAACCGCTACGCGGGGGGCATCGCGACCGACGCCGACGTGGGCCAGGCGCAAACGCAACTGCAGACCACCGAGGCGCAGGCCATCGATCTCGGCGTGCAGCGCGCACAGCTCGAGCATGCGATTGCGATCCTCGTCGGGCAGTCGCCGTCGACGTTCTCGCTGCCGGTCGCACCGAAAGCGGTCTACACGGTGCGCGCGATCGCGAGCCCGCCGGGCCTTCCCTCGACCTTGCTGGAGCGGCGTCCCGACATCGCAGCCGCCGAGCGGCGCATTGCGGCAGCGAACGCGCAGGTGGGCGTGGCGACGGCGGCGTTTTTCCCGAGCCTCATGCTCGCGGTGACGGGCGGACTCGAGGCGACCAACTTCAGCCAATGGCTCGTTGCGCCCGCACGCTTCTGGTCGCTGGGGCCGACGCTTGCGGGCACGCTGCTCGATTTCGGCGGCCGCGAGTCGGTGCGCGACGAGGCGCGCGCCCAATACGACGCGAGCGTCGCGCAGTACCGGGAGACCGTGCTCGACGCCTTCGGCGAGGTCGAGGACAACCTCGCCGCGCTGCGCGTGCTGGAGCAGGAGGCGGCCGCCCAGGACCGCGCGGTGGAGGCCGCACAGCGCACGCTCGCGACCATCAGCAATCGCTACCGCAGCGGCGCGATCACCTACCTCGACGTCGTGGTCGCGCAAACCACGGCGCTCACCAACGAGCGCCAGGCCGTGGCGATTTCGCGGCGGCGCATGGCGGCGAGCGTCGCGCTCGTGAAGGCGCTGGGCGGCGGCTGGACCGCGGCCGATTTGCCCGGCAATGCCGCGCTCCTCCATCCGCAGAATGCGCAGAAGGCGCAGCCCGCGAGCGCCGCCAGCGCGCCGGGCGCCGCTCGCGGCGCGCAGTCGGCTGCCTCGCCCGCGCCGGGTTGATCGGCCGCGTCTACCTCGACGCGAGCGCGGCTTGCCTCGCTCGTGCAGCCCTCACCGACACACATCACGTATCAGGGGTATCGTTGCGCCTTTGCACTATCCGCGCCTTGCGTGGGACCGGAGCTAGCGCTGAAGCGTTCGCTCCGCATCGACAGGAGTCGTCGTCGTGACTGCAACATCGGCCACCACGCGCAATGGCGCGCGCGCCGCCGTTCCGTATATCGAACGAGGCACCCGCGAATTCTGGCGCGCGAGCCTCGCACTGCTCTTCGCGGGCTACGCCACGTTTTCGCTTCTCTACTGCGTGCAGCCGCTCCTGCCCGCGTTCTCCGAGACGTTCGGCGTAAGCCCCGCGCAGAGCAGCCTCTCCCTCTCGTTCACCACGGCCGCGCTCGCCATCGCGATTTTCGTCGCGGGTTTCGTCTCCGAAGGCTGGAGCCGGCGCGGCATGATGACCGCCTCGCTGTGCGCCTCGTCGCTGCTCACGCTCGCCTCGGCCTTCGTGCCGCACTGGCATCAGTTGCTCGTGCTGCGCACGCTCGAAGGCATCGCGCTTGGCGGCGTGCCGGCGGTGGCGATGGCCTGGCTCGCCGAGGAAATGCATCCGGACGGGCTCGGCCTTTCGATGGGCCTCTATGTGGGCGGCACGGCCATTGGCGGCATGGCGGGGCGCGTGATCACGGGGATCCTCACGGATCTGTTCGGCTGGCGCGCGGCGGTCGCCGTGATCGGCGTGCTCGGGCTGCTCTCCACCCTCGCGTTCCGCTCGCTCCTGCCGCCCTCGCGCCACTTCATGCCCAAGCGCGGCCTAGGCTTCGCGCATCACCGCGCGGCGCTGCTGCGCCACTTCGCGCGGCCGGGCCTGCCCATGCTGTTCGCCATGGGATTCGTGCTCATGGGCAGCTTCGTGACACTCTATAACTACATCGGCTACCGGCTGATTGCCCCGCCTTATCACATGAGCCAGGCAGCCATCGGCGCGATTTTTCTCGTCTATCTGACAGGCGTGGTCGCCTCGCCGTGGTCGGGCCGCATGGCCGACACTTTCGGGCGCGGCCGCGTGCTGATCGCGAGTCTCGCGGTGATGCTCACGGGCGTGGTGCTCACGCTGTTCGCGCCGCTCACCGCCATTGCCGCAGGGATCGCCTGCCTCACCATCGGCTTTTTCGCGGGCCACGCGGTGGCGAGCGGCTGGGTAGGCCGGCTCGCGCGCGAAGCGAAGGGCCAGGCCGCCGCGGTCTACCTGCTCGCCTATTACCTCGGCTCGAGTGTGATGGGGTCGATCGGCGGTCATTTCTGGGCCGCGGCCGGCTGGGGCGGGGTGGCCGGGCTCGTGATCGTTCTGCTGGTCGCGGGGCTTGCGCTTGCGATGAAGCTGCGCGCGCGCGAGCGCGCCGGAGCGGCCTGAAGGGGCGTGCGCCACCGCACTCGAAAGGCATCCGTAATATTCAGACAACTCGCGCTTCGAGCGCTGCGTGCATGGCAGCGCTACGGGGCGCCGCCTCAGGCGGGCCTTGGCGGCGGGGCACGCGCCTCACGGGGCAGCCAGGCGGCCCATGCGCGCGCCGCCTGGCTCGCCGTCCTCACCTATACTCGATTTGAGGCCCGAGGCCGCAGCGCATGCCGTCCGCATGACGACCCGGACGACAACCATTGCGAGCCTTTGTCGCACCTACGATAGCTCTGCATGGGACCAGACTAAGCGCTATAGCGCTAACTCTTGTCGAAAAGGAGACGAGCATGGAAGGTTATTTCACGATCGGCGATTTCGTGATGATCATCCCGATGGCCCTCGCTGGCGCGCTCTTTCTTGGCGCGGTGCCGTGCGCGACGGAGTTCAGACACAACACGCTGCGCGTGATCGGCGCGCTGCTCGGTGTGCTCGCTGCAGTGGCGCTCGTCGAGACGCTGCCTGCGCTGATGTAGCGGATTTTCTTCGCACCTTCCGTTCGACACGCGCCGCGGCTGGCGAGCCGCCGGCGCGAAGCGGCGTCCTGGCGTTTCGGCGCGCGGCAAAGGAAGTACCAGGCGTCGTGTTGGACGAGGAAAAAAAACCGCCTCGCAAGGAGGCGGTTTCGTCGCTCGATCGGGTCGTGCGCGAGACAGAAGCACTCCGCTCAGATGGCCTGATCCGTAGACGGCTTCTCCCACAGATTCACGCCGCCTTCGGTCGCATAGCGGTCGATCTCCGCGAGCTCTTCCTTCGAGAACTCGAGGTTCTTCAGCGCGGCGACGTTCTCGCGCACCTGCTCCGCACGGCTCGCGCCGATCAGCGCCGAGGTCACGCGGCCGCCGCGCAGCGTCCAGGCGATCGCCATCTGCGCGAGGCTCTGGCCGCGGCGCAGTGCGAGGTCGTTGAGCTTGCGCACGTGCTCGAGGTTCGTCGCGCTCAGGTGCTCGCTCTTGAGCGAGCCGCCGCCCGGACGGTTCACGCGCGCATCCTCGGGCACGCCGTTCAGGTACTTGTTCGTGAGCACGCCCTGCGCGAGCGGCGTGAACGCAATGCTGCCCGTGCCGAGGTCGTCGAGCGTGTCGAGCAGTTCCTCCTCGACCCAGCGATTGAGCATGTTGTACGACGGCTGGTGAATGAGCAGCGGCACTTTGTGCTCGGCGAGCAGCGCGGCCATTTCGCGCGTCTTCCCGGGCGAATACGACGAGATGCCCACGTAGAGCGCCTTGCCCTGCTGCACGGCCGTGGCGAGCGCGCCCGCCGTTTCCTCGAGCGGCGTATCCACGTCGAAGCGGTGCGAATAGAAGATGTCGACGTAATCGAGACCCATGCGCTGCAGACTCTGGTCGAGGCTCGCGAGCACATACTTTCGCGAGCCGCCGCCCTGGCCATACGGGCCCGGCCACATGTCCCAGCCGGCCTTCGAGGAGATCAGCAGTTCGTCGCGGTACGGACGGAAATCGTCCTTGAAAATGCGGCCGAAATTGGTCTCGGCGCTGCCGTACGGCGGCCCGTAATTGTTCGCGAGGTCGAAGTGCGTGATGCCGAGATCGAACGCGGTGCGCAGGATGTCGCGCTGGGTCGAGATCGGCGTGGTGTCGCCGAAGTTGTGCCACAGACCGAGCGAGAGCGCGGGCAGCTTGAGCCCCGATTTGCCGCAAAAGCGGTACTGCATTTCCGAATAGCGTTCTGAGGCTGCTTCGTAGGCCATGGTCTGGATCCTCGGCAAAAACGGGTAGTAAGCGAAGGGGCGCGCGGCGCGCCGCCCCCGGCGAGGCAGCTATGTTAGCCAATCCGCTCGGCTAGCGCAGATGCCCACTATGCGGGAAATGCTGTGGCAAGTCGCGTGCCGCGGGAAGAAGACACACATCCTGGACGCGCTGCGGCCGCTCGCCTACACTGCGACGTCCATCCTTTGCGAGAGGTTGCTCATGGCCAAAGCGGTTTCGATCGCGCTCATCGCCTGCGGCGTCGTCCTGCTGTACTTCGGCGGCCAGTCGCTTCATTCATTCGCGAACGACATGTCGCGCCTCTTCACCGGCGCGCCCACGAACCGCACGATCCTGCTGATCGGAGGCGGCGTGGCCGCGACGCTCGCGGGCATCACCGGGCTTGCGATGTCGGGGCGGCGGCGCTAGGCCTTCACGCAGCCGCGCACTAGCAAGCCGCCCGGCGCGCGGCCAACCCCGCTTCGACTCAGAGCTTCACTTCGGGCTTCGACGCCGACCGCGTGCCCGGCAGCGGCACATTGCTCGCGCCGTGATAGGTGTACACGAGCGAAAACTTCACCCTGTCACTCTGGTTCTGCCCCGCCGAATGCAGCGTGTTGCAGTGGAAGAACACGACGTCGCCGGCGGCGAGCGTCGGTGAGATGGCGCGGTCGATCCACGCCTTGTTCTGCGGCAGGTCCGCGCGGAAGAACTTCGCGGCGTCGAAGCATTCCGACGTGAACGGCGCTTCGTGAGAACCGGGCACGAACCACAGTCCGCCGTTTTCCATCGTCTCCGGTCCGAGCGCGAGCCAGACCGACACGAGGTCGTCGCGCTCGAACGACCAGTAGCGCACGTCGCGATGCCAGCCCGTGAGACTGCCGTAGTGCGGGTGCTTCGTCATCATGCAGTTATGATGCGCGCGCGAAAGGACCGGCTCCTCGCCGAAATACAGCTCCATCCATCCCGCGATTTCCGGCGACGTCGCCCATTCGCGAAACAGGGCATGGCGCGAGTAGGCGTCGAGCAGGCGCCGCACCGTATGGCCTCCGGGTGCCTCCTTCGACTCGGGCGCGCCGGGATAGCGCAAATCGGCTTCGAATTCGAGCGGCGCGGCAGCCGCGTGCAACTGCTCCTCGCCCACCCGCTTGATCGCCTCGCAGCGCTCGGGTGAGACGAGCCCCGGCACGACCACGAAGCCGCGTTCGCGTAGCGCCTGCACCTGTTCTTTCTTTGAATGGACTGACATGGGACTTCCGTTATGCGATCTCGATCCGGGCAAGGGCCGCAGCCTGTGTTCGTAGCGCTGTGCGTCGCGACCTTCGATGACACCGCCGCGGCGTCCTGCCGACGTATCGATTGTAAAGCGTGGCGGCACGGGGGGAAGCGCCACGCCGCCGCGCACGGTGGCTCCATGCGGCGACGTCTCACTGCGCGTCTCACTGCGCGTCTCACTGCGCGTCTCACTGCGCACGCGAATGGCGCGCACGCACCGCCATGAGGACAAAGGGTGCGATCGTCTGCATCAAAGACGCGCGGGGGCGGGTATTAACCGACTTTTTGACGTCACGATTCGCGTGTAGCCTTTCGCGCATGTTGTTGCCATTCGCCCAACTATCAGCGCGCGGACGGATCGCCGTGAACCCCTTGTCCCACAAGGCGCTCAAAGAGAAGAATCCGTCACGTCGCGTCCCGCGCTGCGTCCTGCGGCCCGTTTCCTGTCCACCCATATCGTGACGCCCTGGCAGACAGGCACGTTTACTGCTCTTTGTTCAGCGTCGCGCAAGGCGCACTTCGAACCGATTTCGCAACCGCCATGCATACCCTTTTCGATTCCCAACGCATGACCCACGCCGCTCACACAGTCCTCAAAGCGGCCCGCCCTGCCCGCCGCCACGTCGTGCGGGCACTGCGCCATCACGCGGCCCGCACGCGCGCGCTTGGCACAACGGTGCGCGAGGCAAAGCCCGTCGACAGCATGCGCACCTGGTTCCATTCGTTCTTCGCCGTGCTGCGCATGCGCGCGGGCACGCGCCACTTCTCGCTGCGCACCCTCCTCTATCGCCCGAATGCGCCGCTGCGCACGCTCGCCGCGCCCGCCACGGTCCACACGGCGCGCAACTCGCGCAAGCCGCGCCGCATGGGCGCGACCAGCGCGGGCTGGTTCGGCTTCGCGATGCGCTAAAGCCTGCCCGTTTCGCGCACGGCGCGGCGCCCAGACGAAAAACCCCGCAAGGGCTTACGCCCTGCGGGGTTTTTCTTCGCGCTCACGGGCGTTGCCGCCAGCCAGCGCGATGCGGGGTTGCGAGGCTCAGGCCACCGCGCTCACCGGCTCCGTGCCGGCGGCTTCGGCCAGCGCGAGCGCGCGGTCGGTCGCTTCCCACGAGAATTCCGGCTCTTCGCGGCCGAAGTGGCCGTAAGCAGCGGTCTTCTCGTAGACCGGGCGCAGCAGGTCGAGCATCTGGATGATGCCCTTCGGACGCAGATCGAAGTGCTCGCGCACGAGCTTCGTGATGGTCGCGTCCGAAACCTTGCCGGTGCCGAACGTGTTGACCATGACCGAGGTGGGCTGGGCCACGCCGATCGCGTACGAGACCTGGATCAGGCAGCGCGACGCGAGACCGGCGGCCACGATGTTCTTCGCGACGTAACGGCCGGCGTACGCGGCCGAGCGATCGACCTTCGACGGGTCCTTGCCCGAGAACGCACCGCCGCCGTGCGGGGCGGCGCCGCCGTACGTATCGACGATGATCTTGCGGCCCGTGAGACCGCAATCGCCCTGCGGGCCGCCGATCACGAAGCGACCGGTCGGGTTCACGAGGAACTTGATCTCGCCCTTGATGAGCTCGGACGGCAGCACCGGCTTGATGACCTCTTCGATCACGGCTTCGCGCAGCGTGCCGAGGTCGATGTCGGGCGAGTGCTGCGTGGAGAGCACGACGGTGTCGATGGCGTGCGGCTTGCCGTCGACGTAGCGGATCGTGACCTGCGACTTCGCGTCCGGGCGCAGCCAGGGCAGACGGCCGTCGCGGCGCAGGTTCGACTGGCGCTCGACCAGACGGTGCGAAAGGTGGATCGGCAGCGGCATCAGCTCGGGCGTTTCGTCGCACGCATAACCGAACATCAGGCCCTGGTCGCCGGCGCCCTGGTCGAGGTTGTTGTCGTGTGCGCGGTCCACGCCCTGGGCGATGTCCGGCGACTGCTTGTCGTAGGCGACGAGCACCGCGCAGCCGCGGTAGTCGATGCCGTAGTCGGTGTTGTCGTAGCCGATGCGCTTGATGGTGTCGCGCGCGACCTGGATGTAGTCGACGTTCGCGGTCGTGGTGATCTCACCGGCGAGCACGACGAGACCCGTGTTGCACAGCGTTTCCGCGGCAACGCGCGAGTACTTGTCTTGCGTCAGGATGGCGTCGAGGATCGCGTCCGAGATCTGGTCGGCGACCTTGTCGGGATGGCCTTCGGAGACGGATTCGGAAGTGAAGAAATAATCGTTTGCCACGTGTCAGGCTCCTGTAGCTGGTGACGGTTGAATTTCACGTAGCCAGCTTCGGGAGCATTGAAGCGGCGACGCTTTAGCGGAATTGCTGCCCGGCTGCAGTCATAGCCCCGTTCATTGAACGGGTTTTGACCGACACCCGGCTTCGCCCCGCAAGTTGTCTATTAACTCGGCGAAGCCCGTATTATAGCGACTTCCTTAAATTGTCGCAGAGTACCCACGCGTGCCGTTCGTCGCCTTCCCCACACTTCGCAAGTCTCGCAGCGGAGCCGCCGCATGCTAGGCAAACTCGGCTCCCGTTTCGCCATCGGCTTGCTCAAGCTGTTCGCGATCCTGCCCTATGGTTTCGTCGCGCGTCTGGGCGACGGTCTGGGCTGGCTGCTCTACCAGATCCCGAGCCGCCGCAAGCGCGTCGTTCATACCAACCTGCGCCTTTGCTTCCCAGAATGGAGCGACGAAAAGCGCGAGGAAGTCGCGGGCCTGCACTTCCGCCACGCGATTCGCAGCTACATGGAGCGCAGCGTGCAATGGTTCGCCTCGGCGAAGAAGCTCGAAAAAATCGTCGAACTCGACAGCGAGATCGATCTCACCGATCCCGACTTGCCGCCCACGCTGTTCCTCGGGCTGCATTTCGTGGGCATCGAGGCAGGCTCGATGTTCCTCAACTACTCGCTGCACCGGCCGTGCGGCTCGCTCTACCAGCCGTTCTCGAACCCCGAGTTCGAAGCCGCGGCCAAGGCGGGCCGCAGCCGTTTCGGCGCGGAGATGGTGAGCCGCGCGGACAGCGCGCGCGCCGTGCTGCGCTGGCTGCGCGACCGCAAGCCCGTCATGCTCGGCGCGGACATGGATTACGGCATGCGCAACTCCACGTTCGTGCCCTTCTTCGGCGTGCCCGCGTGTACGCTCACGGCCGTGGCGCGTCTTGCGAAAGTCGGTCATGCCCAGGTCGTGCCGTTCATCGGTGAGGTGTTGCCCAATTACAAGGGTTATCGGCTGAAAGTCTTCAAACCTTGGGAAAACTATCCGACCGGCGACGACGACCTCGACGCGCGTCGCATGAACGAATTCCTCGAAGAGCAGATTCCGCGCATTCCCGAGCAGTATTACTGGGTGCACAAGCGCTTCAAGACGCGGCCGCCCGGCGAGCCGGGCGTGTACACCTAGAGGTGGCTCACGCGCCCAACACGACTGCCGAGGCCCGGGTTTTCATCGGCGCCTCGCTTACAATACCGGCATGAAACTCAAATTCACCAAGATGCATGGCGCGGGCAACGACTTCGTCGTGCTCGACGGCTACAGCCAGGACATCCGGCTCACGCCGGAGCGCGTGCGCGAACTCGCCGACCGCCACTTCGGCATCGGCGCGGACCAGTTGCTGCTCGTCGAAAAGCCCACCGTGGAAGGCGTGGATTTCCGCTATCGCATCTTCAATTGCGACGGCGGCGAGGTCGAGCACTGTGGCAACGGCGCGCGCTGCTTCGTGAAATTCGTGCGCGAGCGCAAGCTCACCGATTCGAACCGCGTGCGCGTGCAAGTGCAGAAGGGCACGATCACGCTCGTCGTGCAGGAGAACGGTGAAGTCGTCGTCGACATGGACCGCCCCGAGTTCGAGCCGGCGCTCGTGCCGTTCAACGCCAACGGCCTCGAAGGCCGCCGCGAAGGCAACGACACGCTCTGGCCGCTCGACGTGAATGGCGCGAGACGCTGGGTGTCGGTGGTCTCGATGGGCAATCCCCACGCCGTGCAGGTCGTGGACGACGTCGAGGCGTACCCGGTGAAGACCGAAGGCGCCGTCATCGAAACGCACGCGCGCTTTCCCAACAAGGTGAATGCCGGTTTCATGCAGATCGTTTCGCGCAACGAAGTGAAGCTGCGCGTTTTCGAGCGCGGCGCGGGCGAAACGCTCGCGTGCGGCACGGGCGCCTGCGCGGCCGTGGCGGCAGGCATTCGCCGCGGGCTGCTCGACTCGCCCGTGAAGGTGCATACGCACGGCGGCCTGCTGACCATCGCCTGGGACGGCGCGCGCGACGAATCGGCAGCGCTCACCATGGCGGGGCCGGCCACGACGGTATTCGAAGGCGAGATCGAGCTGGCCGACTAGCGCGAGCGCTCTGGACCCTGGCGGCGCAGCGCGACGAGAGAACGTCGCGCCCCCCAACGACTCGACTGCATGACAGACTGCGCGCCTCCCAATGCGATGCGCGCGCCTCACAACTACAACGCGTCCACAACATGAACGATCGCGAAGTTGCCGACTACCTGCTCGCCCACCCCGATTTTTTCGTCGAGCATGCCGAACTGCTCGCGTCGATCAAGCTGGGCAATCCGCACGGCAAGGCTGCCGTGTCGCTGCAGGAGCGCCAGATGGAGATGCTGCGCGAGAAGAACAAGCATCTCGAGCGCCGTCTTTCGGAGCTGCTGCGCTACGGGCACGAGAACGATTCGATCGCGTCGAAGTTCAACCGCTGGACCACGCGGATGATCGCCGAGCGCGATCCGTACGCGCTGCCGCGCACGATCACGCAGAACCTGCGCGACGTATTCGACATGCCGCAGGCCGCCCTGCGCCTGTGGGACGTCGCCGAGGCTTACGGCCAGGCCGATTTCGCGCGCCATACCGGTGAGGAAGTGCGGATCTTCGCGAACAGTCTCGACACACCGTACTGCGGCGCGAACACGGGCTTCGAGGCCGCGCAATGGCTCGATTCGAGCGAGGGCACCGCCGAATCGGTCGCGATCATCGCGCTGCGCGCGCCCGCGCAAGCCTCGAACGATGCGCCCGAAGGCAACGCCTTCGGCCTGCTGGTGATGGGCTCGCCCGACGCGCGCCGCTTCCACGAAGGCATGGCCACCGATTTCCTCACGCAGATCGGCGCACTCGCGAGCGCGGCGCTTACGCGCCTGCTGCCCCACTGACGCTCACCGACCGCCCCGAACGAAGCCGCCAACCGTGAACTCCACCGATCCGATCGCCGAATACCTCGCGATGCTCGAACACGAGCGGCGGCTCTCGGAGCACACGCTGCGCGGCTACACGCACGAACTCGGCGAGCTTGTGAAGCTTGCCAACGGCAAGCCCCTCGAAACGGTCACGGCCGCGCAGGTGCGCGGGGCGGTGGCGCGCGCGCACGCCGGGGGCCTCTCCGCGCGCTCGATCGCGCACCGGCTCTCGGCGTGGCGCGCCTTTTACCGCTGGCTCGCGGGGCGCGTCGAACTCGAGGCGAATCCGGTGGCCGCCGTGCGGGCGCCCAAGCGCGCGAAGACGCTGCCGAAGGCGCTTTCCGTGGACGACGCCGCGCAACTCATGGAAGCCCCCGCGATTGCCGGTGCGCAGGAAGGCGGTCCCGAAGCGCTGCGTGACCGCGCGATGCTCGAACTGTTCTACTCGTCGGGGCTGCGGCTCGCGGAACTGGTCGGGCTCGACGTGCGCTACGTGAAGCGCGAGGGCTACGAATCGGCGGGCTGGCTCAAGCGCGACGCCGCCGAAGTGGAGGTGCACGGCAAGGGCAACCGCCACCGCGCCGTGCCGGTCGGGCGCAAGGCGCTCGACGCGCTCGACGCGTGGATCGCGGCCCGCGGCGCGTTCGTGAAGCACGACGACGCCCCGCTCTTTCTCTCCGTGCGCGGCAACCGCATGGCGCCCGGTGTGGTGCGCGAGCGCGTGAAGCGCGCGGCCATCGCGGCGGGCATTCCGGCGAACGTGCACCCGCACGTGCTGCGGCACTCGTTCGCCACCCACCTGCTGCAATCGAGCGGCGATCTGCGCGCCGTGCAGGAGCTGCTCGGCCACGCGAGCATTTCGGCCACCCAGGTCTATACGTCGCTCGACTTTCAGCATCTCGCGAAGGTCTACGACACCGCGCATCCGCGCGCCAAAAAGCGCGACTGAAGCGCAGCGGCGCGAGCCCGTCGGCGACAGGCAACGCCGCGTGCCGCGCGCGCAGTTACCCAGCATCGAACCCATCATGAATATCGTCACCCTCAAGCCGTCGAAAGAAAAATCCCTGCTGCGCCGCCATCCGTGGATCTACGCCAACGCGATCGACCGCGTGGACGGCAAGCCCGCCCCCGGCGCGACCGTCATCGTGCGCTCGGCGGACGGCCGTTTTCTCGCGCGCGCCGCGTATAGCCCGCATTCGCAGATCCGCGCGCGCGTGTGGAGCTTCGACGAGAACGAGCCGATCGACCATGCGTTCTTCAAGCGCCGCGTGCAGCGCGCCGTCGCCGATCGCCGCGCGATGGTGAGCGGCACGGGCGCGGTGCGCCTCATCTTCGGCGAGGCCGACGGACTGCCCGGCCTCGTCGTCGACCAATACACCGAAGACGGAGGCGAGGGCCGCAGCCAGATCGTGTGCCAGTTCATGGCCGCGGGCGTCGAGGCGTGGAAGGAAGCGATCGTCGCGGCGCTCACGTCGGCAACGGGCTGCCCGAACGTGTACGAGCGCTCGGACGTCTCGATCCGCGAAAAGGAAGGGCTCGAACAGATCACCGGCCTGCTCGCCGGCGACGAGCCGCCCGAAACGATCATCACGAGCGAGAACGGCGTGCGCTATCACGTGGACGTGCGCAACGGCCACAAAACGGGCTTCTACGTCGACCAGCGCGACAACCGCGCGCTCGTGCAGACCTACGCTGCCGGGCGCGAGGTGCTCAACTGCTTCTGCTATACGGGCGGCTTCTCGCTCGCGGCCATGAAGGGGGGCGCGAAGCGCGTCGTGTCGATCGACTCGTCGGGCGAGGCGCTCGCCACGGCACAGAAGAACGTTCAGGCGAACGGCTTCGACGCGGCGCTCGCCACCTGGCTCGACGCCGATGCCTTCAAGACGCTGCGCCGCCTCTACGACGAAGGCGAGCGCTTCGACCTCGTGGTGCTCGATCCCCCCAAGTTCGCGGCCTCGCGCGAGCACGTGGACCGCGCCGCGCGCGCCTACAAGGACATCAACCTCACGGGTTTCAAACTGCTGCGTCCGGGCGGCCTGCTGTTCACGTACTCGTGCTCGGGCGCGATCGATTCGGCGCTGTTCCAGAAGATCGTGGCGGGCGCCGCCGCCGACGCCAAGGTCGACGCGCGCATCCTCAAGCGCCTCGGCGCGGGCGTCGATCACCCGCTGCTCACGGCGTTCCCCGAAGGCGAATATCTGAAGGGCTTGTTGTTGCAAATCGCCTGAGGCGGCCTTATCTGGAGTCTCCCAGCGGCACGCGTTTCCGGTCGCCCGTTCGAACCCCGATTCGATCTCGTGCCAGGCCCTCGCATGCGAGCGCGGCCCGGATGTGATTCAATACGAAGTTATGTTGTAACACTCGAAGGCATCGGGGCCCGGCGCCCCGCCGCCGCACGGCCCGATGCTTCGGCGCACCGGAACTCAGCACGGCGCGCCTGAACCGACACCCGAACATCTACCAGGCAGACAGCATGGCAACCAGCATGATCCCCGTCACCATCCTGACCGGCTTTCTCGGCAGCGGCAAAACCACGCTGCTCAAGCGCATCCTGAACGAGAAGCACGGCATGAAGATCGCCGTGATCGAGAACGAGTTCGGCGAAGAGAACATCGACAACGAGATCCTCGTGCAGGACAGCAACGAGCAGATCATCCAGATGAGCAACGGCTGCATCTGCTGCACGATTCGCGGCGACCTCGCCCGGGTGCTGGGCGACCTCGCGCAGCAAAAGCGCGACGGCAAGCTGGACTTCGACCGCGTGGTGATCGAGACCACGGGTCTCGCGAATCCGGGTCCGGTTGCGCAGACGTTCTTCATGGATAACGAGATCGCCGACGAATTCCTGCTCGACGCGATCATCACGCTCGTGGACGCCAAGCACGGCAACCGTCAGCTCGACGAACACGAAGTCGTGCAGCGCCAGGTGGGTTTCGCCGATCGCCTGTTCATCACGAAGGCGGACCTCGTCGACGAGGACGAACTCGCCGACCTGCGTCACCGCGTGCTGCACATGAACCCGAGAGCGCAGGTCCGCCAGGTCAATTTCGGCGAGGCCGACATCAAGGAAGTATTCGACCTGCGCGGCTTCAACCTGAATGCCAAGCTCGAGATCGACCCGGACTTCCTCGCGGAAGACGATCATGCGCACGACCACGATCATGACCACGCGCACGCCCACGCGCATGATCATGATCACGCCAGTTGCGACCACGATCACGGCCAGTGCAACCACGAAGGCCACGAGCACGGCCATCACCACCATGCGCACCACGACGACAAGATCAAGTCGTTCGTCTACCGCAGCGACCGCCCCTTCGACCCGAACCGCCTCGAGGACTTCCTCGGCGGCATCCTGCAGATCTACGGCGAGCGCCTGCTGCGCTATAAGGGCGTGCTCTATATGAAGGGCGTGGACCGCAAGGTGGTGTTCCAGGGCGTGCACCAGATGATGGGGAGCGATCTTGCCGCCAAGTGGCTGCCGATCGAGAAGAAGGGCAGCAAGATGGTGTTCATCGGCATCGAACTGCCGCAGGATCTCATCACCGACGGGCTGGACGCCTGCCTCGCCTGAGGATTTCGCCGCTTTCGCGCCTATTTTGAGAGATGCCCGGAGCGCTGCCGGGCGTTTTCGTCTGCCCTTTCCGCGCGCCAGCGGGACCGCCGGCCAAGTCCCGGCGTGCCTCCCAACACGGTCCTCCCCCTTTTACACGCCAAATAACGTACCCGACCATCGCTTTTTCACGATTGGCGCGTTATATTTTCTGGATATCGTCCGGTTCGCAAACCCGTTGAATAAAGGCCGGCCGCCGCAGGGATTTCCCGCTTGCGGTTCGAGTTTGCGGTTCGGTTACAATACGGCCCCACTGGAAGAAGGCGCCCCGGAATGACGAGGGTTCGCTTCACCGGCAGCGCATCGCGTCGCAGCGCGCAGTCGGTACGATATATGCCTCAGGAGCATCTGAAGAACGGTTTCCAGAGGAGTTCGGCCCCGCAGCGGCGCTTCGGCGTCACGACAGTTCATCGTCCGTGCCCGCCAGCGCGCATGACGGCGCGGTGAATGCGCCTGGCAAGGTGGCAAAGGTTGAATGTGGTAAAGGGCCACCGCGGCCACTGCGGGCAACACAAAAGTGCAGGCAAGATGTGCCAGTTTTGCCTCACTCATTGAAGAAGCAAGCCAGATGACGACGACACGACTCTTGACCGAAGCCGAAATCCTGAAGATGAGCGACAAGGATTACATGAACGAGGATCAGCTCGCCTTCTTCAAGAACCGGCTCGAACAGCTGCAGGCGGAAATTCTCCGCAATGCGGGCCAGACAACCGAGAATCTGCGCGAAACCGTGATCGTTCCCGATCCGGCCGACCGCGCGACGATCGAAGAAGAGCATGCGCTCGAACTGCGCACGCGCGATCGCGAGCGCAAGCTGCTCAAGAAGGTGCAGCAGTCGCTCGCGCGCATCGAGTCCGGCGAATACGGCTGGTGCGAAGAAACGGGCGAGCCGATCGGCATCCCGCGTCTGCTCGCACGTCCGACCGCCACGCTCTCGCTCGAAGCGCAGGAGCGCCGCGAGCTGCGCCAGAAGCTGTTCGGCGATTGAGCTTTTTTCCAGCCGCGAGACCGGTTCTCGCGGCGGACGATTTGCCTTCCTTGTCGAAGCGCACGGAGCACCGTGCGCTTTTTTCTTTTGTGCGCCCCTCGCGCATCGTCGGAATTCATGCGGGCCCGAGCGCTGCTTCCCGGCTAGCCCGGTTGCCGTTTTTCTTGATCCCGCGGGCCTTGATATGCCCGGCGTCGCCCTAAAATCGAGTTGATATGCGCTCGCAGCGCGCCGCTGGCGCGCGCAACGCACCGGAATTCCGGGCAGCGGCGCCCCTCACGTCGTGCGCCGCCTCGCCCACCCGAAAGCGGCAGGCAATCCACTTTCGCACCCAACCCCGGCATCAACGGCAAAAAGGAACGCATATGGAGCAATTTCACGGCACGACGATCGTATCCGTGCGGCGCGGCGACAAGGTCGCGCTCGGCGGCGACGGCCAGGTCACCCTCGGCAACATCGTCATGAAGGGTGGCGCGAAGAAGGTCCGGCGCATTTACGGCGGCAAGGTCATGGTCGGCTTCGCCGGCGGCACCGCCGACGCGTTCTCGCTGCTCGACCGCTTCGAAGCCAAGCTCGAAAAGCATCAGGGCAATCTCACGCGCGCGGCCGTCGAACTGGCGAAAGACTGGCGCACCGACCGGATGCTGCGCCGCCTCGAAGCGATGCTGATCGCCGCCGACGCGCAAACCACGCTCGTCATCACCGGCAACGGCGACGTGCTCGATCCCGAAGGCGGCATTTGCGCGATCGGCTCGGGCGGCGCGTATGCGCAGGCCGCGGCCCGTGCGCTCATCGAGAACACCGAGCTTTCGCCGCGCGAGATCGTCGAAAAATCGCTCGAGATCGCGGGCGACATGTGCATCTACACGAATCACAACCGCGTGATCGAAACCATCGAGTAACCCGCCGGACAGACGAGAAGGAATCAGGATGAGCACCATGACCCCCGCCGAGATCGTCTCGGAACTCGACAAGCACATCATCGGCCAGTCAAACGCGAAAAAGGCCGTGGCCGTCGCGCTGCGTAACCGCTGGCGCCGCCAGCAGGTGGCCGAGCCGCTGCGCCAGGAAATCACGCCGAAGAACATCCTCATGATCGGGCCGACGGGCGTCGGCAAGACCGAAATCGCACGGCGTCTCGCCAAGCTCGCAGACGCGCCCTTCATCAAGATCGAAGCAACGAAGTTCACCGAAGTGGGCTACGTGGGCCGCGACGTGGACAGCATCGTGCGCGACCTCATCGAAATTTCCGTGAAGCAGACGCGCGAAACGGAAATGCGCAAAGTGCGCAGCAAGGCCACCGACCAGGCCGAAGACCGCATCCTCGACATCCTGCTGCCGAGCGCGCGTCCGGTAGGCTTCGGTTCGTCCGATGCAGCGAGCCACGGCGAAGGCGACAATGTCACGCGCCAAACCTTCCGCAAGCGCCTGCGCGAAGGCCAGCTCGACGACAAGGAAATCGAGTTCGACGTCGAACTGCCGCAAGTGGGCATGGACATCATGGGGCCGCCGGGCATGGAAGACATGACCGAGCAGATCCGCTCGATGTTCGCCAACCTCGGCGGCGGCAAGAAGACGCGCCGCAAGGTGAAGGTCAAGGAAGCGCTGAAACTCCTGACCGACGAGGAAGCGGGCAAGATGCTCAACGACGAAGAGGTCAAGCAAAAGGCCGTGCAGAACGTCGAGCAGAACGGCATCGTGTTCCTCGACGAAATCGACAAGATCGCCTCGCGCAACACCGAAGGCAGCGGCGGCGGCGAAGTCTCGCGCCAGGGCGTGCAGCGCGACCTGCTCCCGCTCGTGGAAGGCACGACCATCAACACGAAGTTCGGGATGGTCAAGACCGACCACATCCTGTTCATCGCGAGCGGCGCGTTCCATCTTTCGAAGCCGAGCGATCTGATTCCGGAACTGCAAGGCCGTTTCCCGATTCGCGTGGAACTGGACTCGCTCTCCGTGAAGGACTTCGAAGCGATTCTGGTCGCCACCGACGCGAGCCTCGTCAAGCAATACCAGGCGCTGCTCGCCACCGAAGACGTGCAGCTCGATTTCGCCGAAGACGGCATTCGCCGCCTCGCGGAAATCGCCTTCTCCGTGAACGAGAAGACCGAGAACATCGGCGCGCGCCGTCTCTATACGGTGATCGAAAAGTTGCTGGAAGATGTGTCGTTCGCGGCCGGCAATCACGCGGGCAAGAGCGTGACCATCGACGCGGCGTATGTCGATAAGGCGCTCGGCGAAGTGGCGCAGGACGAAGATTTGTCGCGGTATGTGCTGTAACTGCGGGCCCGAATTGCGGCGCAACGCATGGAAAAGGGACCCCGCAGGCAAGCTGATCGCTTGAGCTGTTGAAACCGGCACCTGATTCCACAAATGGCCCCTGTTGGTCAACGACTTACAGGGGCTTTTCCATGACCGGTCTGTTCTCGTTCTCACGAAGCACCGGTGCCTGGAACCCAGGAAGATCGAGTCGACGACCCAGGAAAGCAACCCTGGCTCAATATGCAGCCGGAGTTTATCCACCCCCGGCTACTTTTTGGAAAGGTTTTGACCTTCTTCCCAGGCGGTAGCCGCGGCTTCATAGATGCCGCCGTCGCGGCGGCCGACCGCAAGTACGACGATGTCGGGCGGGCTTTCTCCGTCACGGACCAGGTAGACCAGACGGTAGCCGACGCCGCGCAGCTTGATTGTGTAGCAATCCCTGAGTGGCGCGCGCAGCTCAGCGCCCGGCACCCGTGGCGTCTCCAACCGCTTTTTGAGCGCCGTCTTGAAATGTGCCTTGACCGAACCATCGAGGGCCGCCCATTCCTCAAGCGCCTCGGGGACGAACCGCAGGTCGTGCGTCATCACAGCTCATCGAGGTCGACCTTGACCGAACGGTCCACCGACTTCAGGCGAGACTCCGCCAACGTTGAGAGCTGGCGCTCGTCGTACAGCTCAGCCATCTGGGCCATCAGCTCTGGCGAAACGGTGTAGAAGGCGGGGCGGTTATGGTTTAGCACTGCGACCGGCTGGCCCTGCGCCTCCTCTATCACTTTTCCGGGGTTTTGCTTGAACTCCGAGATGCTGACCGTCAGCAAGCTGTAGATATTTTCCATATCGACTCCCAAATTAGGTCGAAATTTAGACCTATTTTACGTCGATTCTTGCCTATGCCGCTGCAGGACGAAAAACCGCCTCACGGAGGAGGCGGCATTGCGTTCAAAACGAAACCGCCGACTAGCTTTTCACCTGCTTAGTCGACCGGCTTGCCCCGCAGGGCGTGCTTACTGGCGCACCGGGCGCTTCGCGAGCTTGCGCTGCAGCGTGCGGCGGTGCATGTTGAGCGCGCGCGCCGTGGCCGAGATGTTGCCATTGTGCTCGGCCAGCACGCGCTGGATGTGCTCCCACTCAAGGCGCGCGACCGAGAGCGGCGCCGGATGCTCGATGGCTTCCTCGGCCTGCAGTGCGCTCGCATCGCTTTGCAGTGCGGAGAGAATCATCTCGACGTTCGCGGGCTTGGCCAGATAGTTGTCCGCGCCGTCCTTCACCGCCTGCACCGCGGTGGCGATGCTTGCGTAGCCGGTGAGGACGAGCATGCGCGCGTCAGGCTGCAGTTCGCGCAGCGGGGCGATGAGCGACAGGCCCGAATCGTTGCCGAGATGCAGGTCCACGGTGATCTGCGCGAACTTCTCCTGATTGGCGAAGCGGATCGCCTCCTCCGCGTTGTGTGCCTGCTTCACCTCGAAGCCGCGCCGCGTGAGCCCGCGTGCGAGGATGTCGGAGAACACTTCGTCGTCGTCGATGACCAGAAAACTCATATCGCTCATGCCTATTTCTCCGTGTTGTTAGGCGGCGCCGGGCCGGGCCGGCCCCTCGCCTGAACCAATCTCCGAAACCGCGGACGCTGCACCCCCGCGCGTTGCCGCAGAATTCGCCTGACCCGCCTCGCCCGCCTTGACCTGCTTCGCCGGCAAGCGCAGCACCGCGCGGGTGCCGCGCGCCTTGCGGGTGCGCGCGCCCCCGCCGGCCGCGGCGCCTGGCGACGCCTCGTCGTCCGCGCCGCTCACTTCGCCCGATGCGCTGCCGGGCGGCGAGACGTCATTGAGCTCGATCGACCCGCCGAGCCGCGCCGCCGACGAAAACGCCAGATAGAGCCCCACGCCGTGACCGCCTTGCGTGCTGTCCACGGGCGCGGCGCCGAGCGAGGCGCGCAGCGATGCGGGAATGCCGGGCCCCGCATCGCAGACTTCGAAATCAGCGTAACCGGCGCGCGCTGCGTGGAACGCGCGCAACGTCACGAAATCGCGGCTCGCGCGCGCGGCGTTGTCGAGCAGGATAGTGAGAATCTGGCCGACCGCGACGGTGTCGTCGAGGGCGAGGTCGTCCGGTGCGTCGTCCAGGAGTTCGAACTTCACGTGCGGATGGCGCAGGCGCCATTGCTCGACGAACGGCCCGAGCCATTCGCTCACGACTTGGCGGCTGCCCGTGGACGAGGCGCGGCTCCTCAGCCGCGCAAGCGCCGAAGTGCAGAGCGAGATCTGCTTGTCGAGCAGGTCGAGGTCGGCCGTATAGGGCGCGAGACCCTTGTCCGTGCGCGCGATGTCGCGCAGCTCCTCGGTCAGCATGGCGATGGTCGAGAGCGGCGTGCCGATCTCGTGCGCCACGGTGGCCGCCTGCACGCCGAGCGCCACGGCGCGCTCGTCGCGCAGGAGGCGCTGCTGGGCGTCGCCGAGCGCCGTATCGCGCTGACGCAGCGCACGCGACATGCGCGCGACGAACCACACGATCAGGCACACGCTCACCATGAAGTTCACCCACATGCCCGCGCGATAGTAATCGAACAGGTTGGCGGGATTGTCGAGATTGAGCGGCACGCTGTCGAAGCCGAGCAGCACGTAGCAGGCGACGCTGAAGGCCGCGAGCCATCCGGTGAGATACCAGGGCAGCACGGCGGCCGCGATGGCGAGCGAAGGCAGATAGAGCGAGACGAACGGATTGGTCGTGCCGCCCGAAAGAAAGAGCAGTGCGGAAAGCGCACCCAGATCGACCCAAAGCTGGCCGAACAGTTCGAGATTCGACTCCGGGCGATCCTGTGTGACGCGCAGCCAGGTGACGCCATTGAACGCGACTTCCAGCGCGATCACGAACAGCATGGCCGGCAACGGCAATTGCACGCCAATGAAGAGCTGCACGAACGCGATCGTGCAGAGCTGGCCGATGATGGCAAGACTGCGCAGCCAGAACAGATGGCTGAGATTGACACGAGCACTGACGGTTATGCGATGCATGATGTCAGTTTACCGGCTAAAACTTGTCTGATTCATCATCTTGAAAGGTTTGCTTCAACCTGGGTAATCCGCGACCGATGCGCCCGCACACGAATTGCCGCCCGCCGTCTCGTTCGCTCGGGGCTCGCGTTGCCGTTTGCAAACCGCCACGCCAAAGCGGTAGCACCTTACCGCCGAGCGCAGGAAATCGCGCGAACGTTTCCAGATCTGCGCAAGAATCTTGCAAACATTTTGATGTAAATCAAATTTTACGGGAGCGAAAGGGGATGAGCTGCAACGCCGCGCAGCCGTGCGACGAAATCGAGCGCGCGGCGCGCGCCGCATGCCAGTATGCGCTCAACGACGCATGGTTACGCGCGAACCTGTCGACGACCCAGCGTCTGCAAGCAAGGGGCGATTATGTGGGAGGGAGGCAGGCCCGGCCCGGATGAACCTTACCTGGAAGGGGCGAATTGGCCGCAGCCCGTCCCGCCTTCCTGATACCCGAGTGGCGAGGAGGCGAACCGCTCGTCGGCCGCACGCTGCCTGTGTGGGCCGGACAGGGACGCGTCCCGCTTCCGGGCGCCGGTCTCGCGAAAGTCGCGCTCGAGCCGCAACTCAGGGCATCGAAAGCCCGCCCTTGGGCGCGCCGCCCGGCGCAGGGGCCATCGCCGCCACCAGGCATTCGGGGCACAGGCAGCGCCCGCGCGGGTCGAGTTCGTTCGCAGGCAACGCGGGCAGCGACTTGCACCAGCAATCGAACGGTTCGGTGTTCCTGCCGCAGTCGAAGCTGTTGCCGCAGCGCGGGCAGCGGGCGCTTTTCATGCCAGCGGCGGGGACGGCTGAAGCGGTCATGGCGCACTCCTCTCGAACCATGCGTCGGCGACACGAAGATGATGCCACAGCCGGGCCGCGTGGCTGCCGCCTCGCCTTCCCCACCCCGAGTCTGCGACCTCCTCGCTACCCCGTTCCGCCCGCTTCCACTGAGCCGCGCCGCGTTCGCCCCCGGGGTTGCCACGCGCCGCGATTCGTCCGCTGTTCGCCGCGTTTTTCGCGCCGTTTTTCCCCGCCGTTTTGGCTGCTGCACCGCGCCAGTCCTGTACAATCCGGCCTGTTTCGACCGTTTTGCGGCCGCGCTTTTCGTTCGCGGATTTCATCCGCGAGTTGCGTCCGCGAGTTCTATCCGATTCACGTCCTGTCCCCGCCGCCATGTCCGAGCCCCTCGACCTTTCGCAGATCGCACCCACCCTGAAAGCCGAAATCCTGGCCGAAGCGCTGCCTTACATTCGCCAGTACCACGGCAAGACCATCGTCATCAAGTACGGCGGCAACGCCATGACCGAGGAGCGGCTCAAGCAGGGCTTCGCACGCGACGTGATCCTGCTCAAGCTCGTGGGCATCAATCCGGTCATCGTGCACGGCGGCGGCCCGCAGATCGACACGGCGCTCAAGAAGATCGGCAAGCAGGGCACCTTCATCCAGGGCATGCGCGTAACCGATGAAGAAACCATGGAAGTCGTCGAGTGGGTGCTCGGCGGCGAGGTGCAGCAGGACATCGTCACGCTCATCAACCACTTCGGCGGCCATGCGGTTGGCCTGACCGGCAAGGACGGCGGCCTGATCCACGCACGCAAGCTGATGATGCCGGACCGCGACAACCCCGGTCAGTACATCGACATCGGCCAGGTGGGCGAGGTCGAGGCGATCAATCCGGCGGTCGTGAAGGCGCTCCAGGACGACGCATTCATTCCGGTGATCTCGCCGATCGGCTTCGGCGAAGACGGCCTCTCGTACAACATCAACGCCGACCTCGTGGCGGGCAAGCTCGCGGTGGTGCTCAACGCCGAAAAGCTCGTGATGATGACGAACATTCCCGGCGTCATGGACAAGGCGGGCAACCTGCTCACCGACCTTTCGGCACGCGAGATCGACGCGCTGTTCGAAGACGGCACGATCTCGGGCGGCATGCTGCCGAAGATCTCGTCCGCGCTCGACGCCGCCAAGAGCGGCGTGCGCTCGGTGCACATCATCGACGGCCGCATCGAGCACTCGGTGCTGCTCGAAATCCTGACCGAACAGCCGTTCGGCACGATGATCCGCTCGCACTGAGCGCCTTCCCCCCGGCGGCAGCGCCTCGCTGCCGCCGCGCCTCACGCCCCGCAATGACCGACTCCCGCCACACTGCCAGGGGCGCCCGGCGCCTTCCGCGACGCGTCGCCCCTGCGCCGGGCACGCCAGTCTGGCTATTCGATCTCGACAACACGTTGCATTGCGCGTCGCGCGCGATCTTTCCGGCCATCAACGCGGCGATGACGCAGTACATCATCGACGCGCTCGGCGTGAGCCGCGCCGAGGCCGATCACCTGCGCACGAGCTACACGCACCGCTACGGCGCCGCGCTCCTCGGTCTCACGCGCCACCACCGGATCGATCCGCACGACTTCCTCAAGGTCGTGCACACGTTCCCCGACCTGCACGCCATGCTGCATGCCGAGCGCGGCCTCGCCCGCACGCTCGCCGCGCTGCCCGGCCGCAAGATCGTGCTCACCAACGGCCCCGAAGACTATGCGCACGCGGTACTCGCGGCGCTCGGCATCGATCGCGCGTTCGAGCGCGTGATCGCCATCGAGGGCATGCGCGCCCGCGGTCACTGGCGCGCCAAGCCCGATCGCGCGATGCTGCGCCGCACGCTGCGCCAGGCGCGCGTGGCGCTCGCGGATGCGATCCTGATCGAAGACACCCGCAGCCATCTCAAGCGCTACCGGGGCCTTGGCATCGGCACCGTATGGATTACGGGGCATCTGCCGGCGCACCTGCCGGGCACCGGACGGCCCCACTATGTCGATCGTCGCATTCGTTCGCTAAAATCCCTGAAACCAGGCCTGCATTCGGGACGCTCGAAGTAAAACGGGGGAGCGCACACCCAGAGGCCAAAGCCAGGGACGATATCCATGCAGCCGACAGAAACGCGCGAAGCAGTCGAAGCAGCAGAATCGCCGGGCGCGGCCCGCCGCGCCCCCCGCCCGAAACCGGGCGAACGCCGCATACACATTCTCCAGACGCTCGCCACCATGCTCGAGGCGCCGCGCGGCGAGAGGATCACCACCGCAGCGCTGGCCGCGCGCCTTGGCGTTTCCGAGGCGGCGCTGTATCGCCACTTCGCGAGCAAGGCCCAGATGTACGAGGGCCTCATCGACTTCATCGAGCAGACGCTCTTCGGGCTAATCAACCAGATCGTCGAGAAAGAGCCGAGCGGCGTCATGCAGGCGCGCGCCATCGCGCTCATGCTCGTCAACTTTTCCACGCGCAACGCCGGCATGACGCGCGTGTTGACCTGCGAAGCCCTCGTGGGCGAGCACGAGCGGCTCGCCGACCGGGTGAACCAGATGCTCGATCGCGTCGAGGCGTCGCTGCGCCAATGCCTGCGCGTCGATCTGGCACAGGAGGCCGAGCGCAAATCTGTTTCGGGGTCCGACCACGTCAATGCAAAGCCTGCGGCGAGAGGCTACGATCCAACGGTCCGTGCAAATCTGGTCGTCCGCTATGTGATCGGTTGCTGGCATCGCTATGCGCAAAGCGGCTTCACGCGTTCGCCGAGCGAGCACGCCGACGAGCAGATCCGCATCCTTCTTCAATAGCGCGGCCGCGCGGGGTGTTGCCCGGGCGGCGACGATAAGGAGAACCGCCACATGAACCGTCCCGTTCCTCCCGCCGGCCTGCCTCCCATCCTTGCCAGCCTTTCCGCGCATTGGGGCTGGCTCATCGCGCGCGGCATCGCCGCCATCGTGTTCGGCATCCTCGCCGTCATGATGCCCGGCCTCACGGTGCTCACGCTCGCCATCATCTGGGGCGCCTACGCGATCGTCGATGGCGCCTTCGCGCTCATCTACGGCGCGCGCGGCGGCGGCAAGCGGCGCTGGACCCACATCGTCATCGGTCTGATCGGCGTGATCGCCGGGCTCGTGGCGTTTTTCTGGCCCGGCGAGACCGCCATCGTCCTCGTGATGATCATCGGCGTCTGGGCGTTCTTCACGGGCATCTTCGAGATCATTTACGCGATCCAGTACCGGCATGCCATCGCGCATCCGTGGGCCGTGGGGATTTCGGGGCTGCTGTCGGCCACGGTCGGCTTTTTCTTCGCGGTCTTCCCCGGCGCGGGCGCGCTCTCGCTGATCTGGGTGATCGCCGCCTATGCGATCCTCTACGGCATCCTGATGATCGTCGCGGCCTTCCAGCTCAAACGCTGGCGCGACGCCCATCCGCCGAAGTGATAACGCCTTGCGGCCTCGCGCGGCGCGCGGGCGCGTGAAGGAAGGCGGCGCGCCCCTGGCGAGCCGCATTGCTTTGCACTTTTTCCGATATACTCTGCGTTCCTTCTGCAATACCCACGCGCCGATTTGCTGACTCGATTGCGGGCGCGTGAACTCCAGGGCCTGAGCCCGGAGTTCGATATAAATGCGGCTAAAGAGGTCGTCAGCTGCGCCACTCCTTTCGCACTCCGCGCCCGCCGACACCGTTTAGCCGCCCGAAAAACCAAGGCGGAACGAATGGAATCGATCGGCATCGTCGCTCCTCAAACACTGCATTTCGACGAGCCCCTGCAACTGCAGAACGGCACGGCGCTGGCCGGGTACGACCTCGTGGTCGAGACCTATGGCACGCTCAACGCCGCGCGCAGCAATGCGGTGCTCGTCTGTCACGCGCTCAATGCCTCGCACCACGTGGCGGGCGTCTACGAAAGCGACCCGAAGAACGTCGGCTGGTGGGACAACATGGTCGGCCCGGGCAAGCCGCTCGACACCAATCGCTTCTTCGTGATCGGCGTGAACAACCTGGGCTCGTGTTTCGGCTCGACCGGCCCGATGAGCATCGATCCCGCCACCGGCCGGCCCTACGGCGCGAAATTTCCGGTCGTGACCGTCGAGGACTGGGTGGATGCCCAGGCGCGCGTGGCCGATCGCTTCGGCATCGAAAAGTTCGCGGCGGTGATGGGCGGCAGCCTCGGCGGCATGCAGGCGCTCGCCTGGAGCCTGCGCTATCCCGACCGGCTCGGCCATTGCATCGTGATCGCTTCCACGCCCAAGCTCTCGGCGCAGAACATCGCGTTCAACGAGGTCGCGCGCTCCGCGATCCTCTCGGACCCCGACTTCCACGGCGGCGACTACTACGCGCACAACGTGAAGCCGCGCCGCGGCCTGCGCGTGGCGCGCATGATCGGCCACATCACCTATCTCTCCGACGACGACATGGCCGAGAAATTCGGCCGTGCGCTGCGCCGCCCGGAAGGCGCCGTGAACGAGTACAACTTCAGCTTCGACGTGGAGTTCGAGGTGGAGTCGTATCTGCGCTATCAGGGCGACAAGTTCGCCGACTACTTCGACGCGAACACATATTTGCTGATCACGCGCGCACTCGATTATTTCGATCCCGCCAAGGCGTATGACGGCGACCTCACGCACGCGCTCGCGCACACGAAGGCGAAATATCTCGTGGCGAGCTTCGCGACCGACTGGCGTTTCGCGCCCGCGCGCTCGCGCGAACTCGTGAAGGCGCTGCTCGATCACAAGCGCCAGGTGAGCTACGCGGAGATCGACGCGCCGCACGGCCACGACGCATTCCTGCTCGACGACGCGCGCTATCACAACGTGGTGCGCGCCTACTACGAACGTATTGCTGCTGAGGTGGGCGCATGAACCAGAGCGCTTTCGACAGTCTTTCCGCCCGTCCCGACTTTCGCACCATCGCGCGCTGGGTCGAGCCGCGCGCCACGGTGCTCGATCTGGGCTGCGGCGACGGCGCGCTGCTCTCGCTCCTGTGCGAAGAACTGGAGTGCACGGGCTACGGTATCGAGATCAACGACGCGGGCGTGCTCGCCTCGGTGAAGAACGGCATCAACGTGATCCAGCAGAATCTCGAAGACGGCCTGCGCCTCTTCGAGGACGCGAGCTTCGACTTCGCGATCCTGTCGCAAACGCTGCAGACCATCCACCAGACCGCCGCGATCCTGCGCGAGACGGCCCGCGTGGGCAAGGAATGCATCGTCTCGTTCCCGAACTTCGGCTACTGGCCGCACCGGCTTTCGGTGCTGCGCGGACGCATGCCGGTTTCGAAGTCGCTGCCCTACCAGTGGCACAACACGCCGAACGTGCGGGTTCTCACGGTGAAGGATTTCGAGGCGCTCGCGCCCGAGGTCGGCATCGAAATTCTCGACCGCGCCGTGCTCCATGGGGGCCAGACCGTTCGTTGGGGTGTGAACTGGCGTGGTAGTCTTGCGGTCTATCGCGTGAGAAAAAAATGACGCCGTGCGCGGCGTCGCGTGGTTTTCCGCCCGTCCGGTTCCCTTGGGACCGCACACAAGATCGCACCGAGGATCGAACCCAACATCGCCGCCGCTAACGACGACATGCAGAATCCGCCCCACGAGGCACCCGCTCTTACCGCTCACGAATCCCACCCCGGCTGGCGTGCGTATCTGAATACGCACATGCTGATCTGCGTGTTCCTCGGCTTCACCTCGGGGCTGCCGCTCTTCACGCTCGTCTATCTCGTGCAGGCGTGGCTGCGCTCCGAGGGCGTCAATCTCAAGGAAATCGGCCTCTTCGCGCTGATCCAGTTCCCGTACACGTGGAAGTTCGTCTGGGCGCCGCTCATGGACCGCTACGTGCCCCGCCTGCCGGGCTGGAAACCGGGGCGGCGGCGCGGCTGGATGCTGGTCACGCAAATTCTCGTGGCGCTCGCCATCGGCACGCTCGGCTACGTCTCGCCGAAAGATTCGATCTGGACCGTGGCCGCACTGACGGCGCTCGTGGCGTTCTTCGGCGCGAGCCAGGACATCGCCATCGACGCCTACCGGCGCGAGCTGCTCACGGATACCCAGCAGGGCCTCGGCAACGCCGTGCACGTGAACGCGTACAAGATCGCGGCGCTCGTGCCCGGCTCGCTCGCGCTGATCCTCTCCGACCACCTGCCGTGGAGCACCGTGTTCGTCGTCACGGCGGTGTTCATGATTCCCGGCATGATCATGACGCTCATGGTGAGCGAGCCCCAGGTGCATGGCGCGCCGCCGAAGAACCTGCGCGAAGCGATCGTGCAGCCGTTCGCCGAGTTCGTGCAGCGCGACGGCCTCGCCGCGGCACTATTCGTGCTTGCCTTCATCTTTCTCTACAAGCTCGGCGATACGATGGCGACCACGCTGTCCACATCGTTCTTCCTCGACATCGGCTACTCGCGCACCGAGATCGGCGTGATCGCCAAGATGACGGCGTTCGGCGCGAGTCTCGCGGGCGGCATCATCGGCGGCGTGGCGCTCGTGAAGATCGGCATCGGGCGCGGGCTGTGGATCTTCGGTTTCCTGCAGATGATTTCGACGCTCGGCTTCGCGTGGCTCGCGCAGCTCGGCCCGGGCTCGCCCTCGCTCGCGGCCATCTATGACGCCGTGCTCGCCGTGAGCCACGCGGTTTCGTGGGCCGCGGGGCTGGTTGGCGCGAGCGTGCAGTTCACGCTCGACCCGCGCGCCGTGGCGCTGGCACTCGTCTATGGATTCGAGACCTTCGCCACGGGCCTCACGCTCGCCGCGTTCACCGCCTATATTGCAAGCACGACCGATCCGCGCTACACCGCCACGCAGTTCGCGCTCTTCACGAGCCTCGCCTCCGTGCCGCGCACGCTGGCTTCCGCCGCGAGCGGCTACGTGGTCGCGCAGATCGGCTGGTTCGACTACTTCATCGTCTGCACGTTGCTCGCGGTACCCGGTATGCTCCTGCTCATTCGTATCGCCCCCTGGAGAATCCGGCCGTGAGCACGCCTGAGACCGCCGTGCAAAGCCCGCGCGCGCCGCTGCGCCGCGGCATGCGCGCCCGGACGCTCGCGCTGCTCGTCGCCTCGGCCTTAGCCGCTTTTTCTGCAGGCCATGCGTGGGCCGCCGACAATGCGCCGGCCGCACCGGCCAACACCGCATTGGCACCGGGGAGCAGCGCTGCGAACGCCGGCAATGTCGCAACGAACCCGACGAACAACGCGAACGGCGCTGCAAATGGCGGTGCGGGCGCGAACGTCGCGGCGGCCAACCTCTCCCCCGGCGCGCCGAACACGGGCCGCGTGGTGCGCTTCGGCAACGCAGCCGTCTACCGCAATCTGATTCCCTCGCCGATGCTCGAAGCGCAGGCCACCGCCGAGTTCAACGAGATCGTGCGCGGCGCGGCGCATTCGAACCGCCTCTACGCCGAAAGCGATCCGCACGTGCAGCGTGTGCGCGCCTTCGTCGACCGTCTCGCACCTTATGCGCAGAAGTGGAGCGATCGCGTCAAGAACTGGAAGTGGGAAGTGGCGGTCATCCGCTCGACCGATATCCGCATGTACGCGCTGCCGGGCGGCAAGATCGTCGTGTACGGCGGCCTGCTCGACCGCGTGAAGCTCAACGACAACGAGTTCGGCGTGCTGCTCGGCCACGAGATAGCCCACGCGGTGCGCGAGCACGTGCGCGAGCGCCTCGGCGAACAGGAGGCCGCGCAGATCGAATCGGGCAGCGTGCCGCAACTCTTCGGTCTCGCGGATCTCGGCGTGTTTCCGCTCGGCATCGGCTCGCAGCTCGTGGAGATGCACTACGGCCGCCCCGACGAAACCGAAGCCGACGTGATCGGCAGCGATATCGCCGCGCGCGCGGGCTTCGATCCACGCGCCGCGATCACGGCCTGGGACAAGCTCGCGGTGGCGACGCGCGCCGACCGCGATCAGGGCTTCATCTACGTGCATCCCTACACGCCGGCGCGCCGCGCCGATATCGTCAAGCGCCTCGTCGACATGATGCCGCTTTACGCAAAGGCCATCGGCAAGCCGCTCGCCGAGCTGCCCGACTACGAGGGCATCGCGGCTATCCAGAAACGCAAGGTCGTATCGGCGCCCTGAACCGGGCGCCTCACGCCAGGCTGATCGTCAGCCTTTGACCTTGTAGTCGTAGTCGACGGTCAGCGGCGCGTGGTCGCTGAACTTGATATCCCTGAAGATCGACGTCTTCTTCGCCTCGTGCGCAATGCCCGGCGTCGCGATCTGATAGTCGATGCGCCACCCCACGTTCTTCGCATACGCCTGGCCGCGGTTGCTCCACCACGTGTACTGCTCGGGGCGCGGGTCGAGCGTGCGGAAGACGTCCACGTAGCCCACGTCGTCGAACAGCTTCGTGAGCCACGCGCGCTCTTCGGGCAGGCAGCCGGAGTTCTTCTGGTTGCCCTTCCAGTTCTTGATGTCGATTTCCTTGTGGACGATGTTCACGTCGCCGCACAGGATCACTTCGCGCTCGCGCTTGAGCGCCTCGAGGTGCGGCATGAACTCGTCCATGAAACGGTACTTCGCGGCCTGGCGCTCGTCGCCGCTCGAGCCAGATGGTATGTAGACCGAAATGACGGAAAGCTTGCCGAAGCGCGTTTCCACATAGCGCCCCTCCGGATCGAACTCCTCGCTGCCAAAGCCGATGATGACTTCGTCGGGCTCGTGGCGCGAGTAGACGCCCGCGCCGCTATAGCCCTTCTTCACCGCATGCTGGAAGTAGCCGGTGAAGTCGTGCGGCGCGAGGAACTCGGGTGTCATGTCGTCCTGCGAGCACTTGATTTCCTGCACGCAGAGCACGTCGGCCTTCTGTTCGCCGAACCATTCGAAAAAGCCCTTCTTCGCCGCCGAGCGGATGCCGTTCAGATTCGCGGTGATCACACGCAACATGTCTTCTTTCCTCTTGATTTTGCGTTGCCTCGCGCCGCGCCAAAGTCTGACCGCGGTCTGCACTGCGCGGCGCGAAGGGATACGGTCGGCCTCACTCGATCTTGAGACCCTTGAGCTCGGCCTTGGCCGGCGGATATTCGAGCTTCAAGCTTTCCATGAGGCGCAGCAGCAATTCGGCCACCATGAGATTGCGATGCGACTTCGAATTGGCGGGAATCACGTACCATGGCGCGTACTCGGTGGAGGTGGCCACGAGCGCATCATGGTACGAGGCCTGATAAGCGTCCCAATGCTTGCGCGCCTCCAGATCCGATACGTCGAACTTCCAGTGCTTGGTGGGATCGTCGATGCGCGCCTGGATGCGGCTTCGCTGCTCGTCCTTCGAGATGTGCAGCATGCACTTGATGATCGACGTGCCGTTTTCGGCAAGCAGCGCCTCGAAATCGCGGATCTGCCGGTAGCGGCGCTCGCACTCGGCCGCGCCGAGCTGGCCGAGCACGCGCGGCACGAGCACGTCTTCATAGTGACTGCGGTTGAAGATCGCCAGCTCGCCCGCTCCGGGCACCTGCAGATGCACGCGCCAGAGAAAGTCGCGCGCCGTCTCGATGGGCGTGGGCGCGCGAAACGGCACGATGCGCAGGCCGAGCGGATCCACCTCGTGAAACACGCCGCGGATCGTGCCGTCCTTGCCGCTCGTGTCCATGCCCTGCAGCACGAGCAGCACGCGCTGATGGCGCTGCGCGTGCAAACGCTCCTGCAGCAGGTCGAGCTTGTTGCCGATCTCGGCGAGGCGGTTGCGATCGCCTTCCTTGGTGCCGGTCGAGAATGGCCTTGCAGCCGCGTCGAGCGCCGACAGCGAGAACGTCTCCGACTTCTTGCTGCTGAAGTACGGCACGCGGTAATCGTCGAGACTCGGGACTTTGGACATATGTTGTTCTCCTTTCTCGTGATTCGAGCGGCGGTGAAGCGAGCGCTCGCCGTGGCAAGACGCCTGAAGCGGCAAGGCGGCGCCGCACTGCTACGCACGACGCCGCCTTGCAGCATGCCCGAATCGGGCCGCACTCGCCCCGACTCAGCCGAGCTTCTTCTTCAGCAGTTCGTTGACCTGCTGCGGATTCGCCTTGCCCTTCGTGGCCTTCATCGCCTGGCCGATCAGCGCGTTGAACGCCTTTTCCTTGCCCGCGCGGAATTCCTCGACCGACTTCGCGTTCGCCGCGAGCACCTCGTCGATGATCGCTTCCAGCGCGCCGGTGTCGGAGATCTGCTTGAGGCCCTTCGCTTCGATGATGCGGTCGACGGCGGCCTCGTCCACGGCTTTCTCGTCCCACATCGCCTGGAAGACTTCCTTGGCGATCTTGTTCGAGATCGTGCCGTCGGCGATGCGCGCGAGCAGCAGCGCGAACTGCGCGGCCGAGACCGGCGAAGCGTCGATTTCCAGGCCTTCGCGGTTCAGCTGCGACGAGACCTCGCCCATCAGCCAGTTCGCGGCGGCCTTTGCTTGTGCGGCGCCGGCTTTCGCGACGACCGCTTCGAAGTACGCGGCCATCGCCTTCGAAGACGTGAGCACGTTCGCATCGTACGGCGTCACGCCGTACTGCTCGACGAAACGCTTTTGCATCGTCGCTGGCAGCTCGGGCATCTCGCCCTTCACGCGCTCGATCCACGCCGCGTCGATCACGAGCGGCATGAGGTCGGGGTCGGGGAAGTAGCGGTAGTCGTGCGCGTCTTCCTTGCTGCGCATCGAGCGCGTTTCGCGCTTGTCCGGATCGTAGAGACGCGTTTCCTGCACCACCGTGCCGCCGTCTTCGATCAGCTCGATCTGGCGGCGCACTTCGTACTGGATCGCCTCTTCGAGGAAGCGGAACGAGTTCAGGTTCTTGATCTCGGCGCGCGTGCCGAACTCCTTCTGGCCGACCGGGCGCACCGAAACGTTGGCGTCGCAACGGAACGAGCCTTCCTGCATGTTGCCGTCGCAGATGCCGAGCCACACGACGAGCGTGTGCAGCGACTTGGCGTACGCGACCGCTTCCGCCGCGCTGCGCATTTCGGGCTCCGTGACGATTTCGAGCAGCGGCGTGCCGGCGCGGTTCAGGTCGATGCCCGTCATGCCCGCGAAGTCTTCGTGCAGCGACTTGCCGGCGTCCTCTTCGAGGTGCGCGCGGGTGAGATTGATGGTCTTCTCGTACGCTTCCTTGCCGGCCTTTTCGTTGGCAGGAACCTGAATGGTGATCTGACCGCCCTGCACGACCGGAATCTCGTACTGGCTGATCTGATAGCCCTTCGGCAGGTCCGGATAGAAGTAGTTCTTGCGCGCGAAGATGCTGCGCGGCGCGACCGTCGCGTTGATCGCGAGGCCGAACTGGATCGCGCGCTCCACGGCGCCGCGGTTCATCACCGGCAGCACGCCCGGCAGCGCGAGATCGACGGGGCAGGCCTGCGAGTTGGGCGCCGCGCCGAACTGCGTCGAGGCGCCCGAGAAGATCTTCGACGCGGTGGACAATTGCGCGTGCGTTTCGAGACCGATAACGACTTCCCACTGTGTTGCCATGTTCACACCTCTGCCGGCGCCTTGCGATGCCAGTCGGTCGCGCGCTGGAAAGCGTCGGCGACCTGCAGCATGCGGGCCTCGTTGAAATAGTTGCCGACGATCTGCAGACCGACGGGCCGCTGCGCGTTCGCGCCCGCGCCGAAGCCGCACGGCACGCTCATGCCGGGCAGGCCCGCGAGGCTGGTCGACAGCGTGTAGATGTCCGCGAGGTACATCTGCAGCGGATCGTCGCCCTTCGCGCCCAGGTCCCAGGCCACGCTCGGCGCGACCGGTCCCATGATGACGTCGCACTGCCTGAACGCTTGCTGGAAATCCTGCGCGATGATGCGGCGGATCTTCTGCGCCTGCAGGTAGTACGCGTCGTAGTAGCCGTGCGAGAGCACGTAGGTGCCCACCAGAATGCGGCGCTTCACTTCGGGGCCGAAGCCCTCGGCGCGCGACTTCTTGTACATGTCGAGCAGATCGCGGTATTCGGCCGCACGATGGCCGAAGCGCACGCCGTCGAAGCGCGAGAGATTCGACGAGGCTTCCGCCGGGGCGATCACGTAGTACACGGGGATCGACAGCTCGGTTTTCGGCAGCGTGACTTCCACGAGCGACGCGCCAAGCGACTCGTACGTCTTGAGCGCGGCGTCGATGGCAGCCCGCACGTCGTCGGCGAGGCCCGCGCCGAAGTACTCCTTCGGCAGGCCGATGCGCAGACCCGCGAGCGGCTTGTCGGCCGACGCGTCGGCGCTCCACTGCTGGCCGAGGAAGCGCGTGTAGTCCTCGTGCTCGTGCGTGAGGCTCGTCGAGTCGCGCTCGTCGAAACCGCCCATGGCGTTCAGCAGCAACGCGCAGTCCGCGGCATTCAGCGCGAACGGGCCGCCCTGGTCGAGCGACGAGGCGAACGCGATCATGCCGTAGCGCGACACGCGGCCATACGTGGGCTTGATGCCCGTCACGCCCGTGAACGACGCCGGCTGGCGAATCGAGCCGCCCGTGTCGGTGCCGGTGGCGGCGGGTGCGAGGCGCGCGGCGACGGCCGCGGCGGAACCGCCCGACGAGCCGCCGGGCACGGCCTTCTTGTCCCACGGGTTCTTCACGGCGCCGAAATGCGAGTTCTCGTTGGACGAGCCCATCGCGAATTCGTCCATGTTGGTCTTGCCGAGGCAGACCATGCCCGCGCGCTCGAGGCGCTCGACGACGGTGGCGTCGAACGGGCTCACATAGTTCGCGAGCATCTTCGAGCCGGCCGTCGAGCGCCAGCCGCGCGTGACGAATACGTCCTTGTGCGCGAGCGGAACGCCCGCGAGCGGGCCCGCGTGGCCCGAGTGCAGGAGCGCGTCGGCGGCCTTGGCCTGGGCGAGCGTCAATTCGGGATTGACGTCGACGAACGCGTTCAGATCTCGATGCGCCTCGATCCGGCCGAGAAAGTGCTGGGCCAGCTCGACTGCGGAGCACTCCTTCGCAGCCAGCGCGGCGCGCAGTTCGGTCAAGCTTTTGTCATGCATTGCGTGATTCCTGGAAGAACGTCACGGCGCGGTCGAAGTCAGATCGATGCGCCGTCCGGAAAGCGGCCGGGCCGCTTCCCGGAAAACCCGCGAAAACCCGGGAGTCCGTGCCTTTTCGAACTGTTCGGACAACTCGAAGGATTTCGAAAATGGCAAAAAAAAGCTGCGCGCTTACTCGATCACGCGCGGTACGAGGTACAGTCCGTCCTGCACCGCGGGCGCGGGACGTTGCAGCGCCTCGCGGTCGACGATTTCGGTCACGGCGTCTTCGCGCAGGCGCAGCGCGACATCCTCGATCTGCTCGATCGGGTGGGCGAGCGGTGCGATGCCGGTCGTGTCCACGGCCTGCATCTGCTCGACGAGGCCGAAGAAGCCGTTCAGGCGTTCGAGCGTGTTGCCGGCTTCGGCGTCGGCCAGTTCGAGGCGCGCGAGATGCGCGATGCGCTTCACATCGTTCAGGGTCAGGGCCATGCGGTCACCGGAAAAAAGAGGCTGCTGCGGCGGTGCGGAAAAATCGGTGCTGCAACAGCGGTTTATCGCGCCGGATCCGGCTCTGGAGGAAAGCTTCGATGAGGTCAAAAACTGACTTCCGGATCCTGCAAAACAGGCAAAATTATAAGGTATCATTACGCGTTCGACCCAAACCCGGACCGCCTTGCATACGCCTTTCAGCTCCGACCGCAGCACGATGCGGCCGGACGAGATAAAACGGGCGGCGCAGCCAGGCTGCCTCCGGTAACCATCCCCGCAGTTTCAGGCCCCTCGTGGCGCCGCTGGTTAGGCCCTCCGTGACGCCCTCCGCAGTGCGTTCGAGGTGCTTTCGTGGCGGCGCATGGCGCCCTGGGGCTGTTTAATTATCCGCTGCCGCCCTCGCCCATGAAGCTGGAAGGACGGCCACAAGCGAGACAGGATTTTTGAATGTTCGGTTTTCTGCGTAGCTACTTCTCCAACGACCTGGCGATCGACCTCGGCACCGCCAACACCCTGATCTACATGCGCGGCAAGGGCATCGTCCTCGACGAACCCTCGGTCGTTTCCATCCGCCAGGAAGGCGGCCCGAACGGCAAGAAGACGATCCAGGCCGTCGGCAAGGAAGCCAAGCAAATGCTCGGCAAGGTGCCGGGCAACATCGAAGCCATCCGCCCGATGAAGGACGGCGTGATCGCCGACTTCACGGTCACCGAGCAGATGATCAAGCAGTTCATCAAGACGGCGCACGAGTCGCGCATGTTCTCGCCGTCGCCGCGCATCATCATCTGCGTGCCGTGCGGCTCGACCCAGGTCGAGCGCCGCGCGATCAAGGAAGCCGCGCACGGCGCGGGCGCCTCGCAGGTCTACCTGATCGAAGAGCCGATGGCGGCCGCAATCGGCGCGGGCCTGCCGGTTTCGGAGGCCACGGGCTCGATGGTCGTCGACATCGGCGGCGGCACGACCGAAGTGGGCGTGATCTCGCTCGGCGGCATCGTCTACAAGGGCTCGGTGCGCGTGGGCGGCGACAAGTTCGACGAAGCGATCGTCAACTACATCCGCCGCAACTACGGCATGCTGATCGGCGAGCAAACCGCCGAAGCGATCAAGAAGGAAATCGGCTCGGCCTTCCCGGGTTCCGAGGTCAAGGAAATGGAAGTGAAGGGCCGCAACCTTTCCGAAGGTATCCCGCGCAGCTTCACGATCTCGAGCAACGAAATTCTCGAAGCGCTGACCGACCCGCTGAACCAGATCGTCTCTTCGGTGAAGATCGCGCTCGAGCAAACGCCGCCGGAACTGGGCGCCGACATCGCCGAGCGCGGCATGATGCTCACGGGCGGCGGCGCGCTGCTGCGCGACCTGGACCGCCTGCTCGCCGAAGAAACCGGCCTGCCGGTGCTGGTGGCCGAAGACCCGCTCACCTGCGTCGTGCGTGGCTCGGGCATGGCGCTCGAGCGCATGGACAAGCTTGGCAGCATCTTCTCGTACGAGTAAGCGCTTCGCGCACCGCCGCGCCCGCGCGCGGCGCGGTTTCGGCGCCGCTGCGCAACTGACGGCAGGGCGGCACACGCGCCGCCGCGCCGTCCGCAACGAGGCGCCCTTCGGGGCGCCACAGTTTTACCCTCCGTTTCACCGAACCGCACACGCCCCCGGCGCCGACCATGGAATACAGTCCGCCGCCCCTCTTTAAGCAGGGCCCATCGGCACTCGCACGGCTGATCTTCTTCGTCGTGCTGTCGCTCACGCTGTTGGTCTCCGACGCGCGCTTCAAGACGCTCGATATCGTGCGCGGGGTGCTCGGCGCGGGTCTGTACCCGCTGCAACGCGCGGCCCTCGTGCCGCGCGACTTCTTTATGGGCGCCGCCGATCTGGCCGTCACGAGCTCCACGCTGCGCACCGAAAACACGCAGTTGCACGCACGCAATCTCCAGCTTTCGCAGCAGGCCAACGAGGCCGCTTCGCTCGCCGCCGAAAACGCGCATCTGCGCGCCCTGCTGCAACTCTCGCAACGCATTGGCGCGCATACCACGCCGGCCGACATCCAGTACGACACGCGCGACCCGTTCACGCAGAAGGTCGTGATCGGTGTCGGCTCGCAGCAAAGTATCCAGAATGGCTCGCCGGTGCTGACCGAGGACGGCGTGATCGGCCAGGTCACGCGCGTGTTTCCCATGCAGTCCGAAGTCACGCTCGTCACCGACAAGGACCAGGCCGTGCCGGTCGAGGTCGTGCGCACGGGCCTGCGCAGCGTGATCTATGGCACGGCGAAGGGCGACCTGCTCGATCTGCGCTTCGTGCCGATCAGCGCCGATCTGCAGGTAGGCGACGAACTCGTGACGAGCGGGCTCGACGGCATCTATCCGCAAGGTCTGCCGGTCGCGAAGGTGTTGCGTGTGGACAAGCAGGCCGACACCGCATTCGCACGCGTGGTCTGCCTGCCGCTCGCCGCCGTGCGCGGGGCGCGCCAGGTGCTCGTGCTCCACTATGTTCCGCAGGTGCCGCCCAACCCGATCGCAGCCGAAGAGGCCGCGGCCGCCGAGGCGAAGGACGCGAAGAAGAAGGCCGCCAAGGGCGCGGACAAGAAGAGCGACAAGAAAGCCGATGACGCGAAGGGGAAACCCGCCGCCGCATCGGGTGCCGCACCCGCCGTCGCCCCCTCGCCGGCCAAACCGGCGACGAATGGCGCACAAGCGGCCGCGGCGGAGAAGCAACCGGCGCAGCAACAGCAGCCCGAGAGAAAGTCCGGAAAGAGCCTCCGGGAAGAGGCGGCGAAGGCCGTCGAGCAAGGGGGACATTGATGCCGCGTCCGCAATACATCCTGCAGCCGGTCAATCCGTACTTCATCGCTTTCAGCCTTGCGGCGGCCTTCCTGCTGAACCTGCTGCCCTGGGGCAAGCTGCCCGGCGTGCCGGACTTCGTCGCGCTCGTGCTGCTGTTCTGGAACATTCACCAGCCGCGCAAGGTCGGCATGGGCGTCGCGTTCTTGCTCGGACTCCTCATGGATGTCCACAACGCGAGCCTGCTCGGCGAACACGCGCTCGCGTACACGCTGCTTTCGTTCGGCGCGATCACCATTCACCGCCGCGTGCTGTGGATGCCGATCGGACTGCAAACGTTCGCCGTCATGCCCATGCTGGTCGGCGCGCAGGTCGTGCCGTTCGTGATCCGTCTGCTGATGGGCGCTTCGTTTCCCGGCTGGGGTTATCTCGTCAGCGGCTTCGCCGAGGCCATCCTCTGGCCGGTCGCGAGCCTGCTGCTGCTGCTGCCGCAGCGGCGTCCCGTCGATCCCGACGATACCCGGCCCATTTGAGCGGCGCGCGCCGCTCGCCGCTGGAAGACTCGCTTGACTAATCCTTACGCACCCCGGCTCGCTGTTCCCCGCACGCGGAACAGCGGGGCCTGCGCCTGACAGCATGACCGAATTCAAGGACACCCAGCAGCAGCTCTCGAAGTTCCGCGTACGCGTCGCGGCGGCGGGGCTGTTCGTGTTCGTCTGCTTCGGGCTGATTGCGCTGCGCTTCCTCTATCTGCAGGTCTGGAACCACAGCAAGTACTCGCTGCAAGCCGACGAAAACCGCATTTCCGTCGCGCCGATCGTGCCGAACCGCGGCATCATCACCGACCGCAACGGCGTCGTGCTCGCCAAGAACTACTCGGCGTACACGCTCGAAATCACGCCCTCGAAGCTCACCGGCACGCTCGACGACACGATCGACCAGCTCTCGACCGTGATCCCCATCGACGCGCGCGACCGCCGCCGCTTCAAGAAGCTCCTCGAAGACTCGAAGAACTTCGAGAGCCTGCCGATCCGCACGCGCCTCACCGACGACGAAGTCGCGCGCTTCACGGCGCAGCGCTTCCGCTTCCCCGGCGTCGAGGTGCGCGCGCGCCTTTTCCGCCAGTATCCGCTCGGGCCCACGGCCGCGCACGTGATCGGCTATATCGGCCGGATTTCGCAGCGCGACCAGGAGCGCATCGACGACCTCTCCGACAAGAACGACAGCGATCCCGAGCACTTCGATCCGCGTCTCGACGCGAACAACTACAACGGCACCGACTACATCGGCAAGATCGGCGTCGAGCAGAGCTATGAAACCGAGCTGCACGGCCTGACGGGCTTCGAGGAAGTGGAAGTGACGGCGGGCGGCCGCCCCGTGCGCACGCTCTCGCGCACGCAGGCCACGCCCGGCAACAACCTCGTGCTGTCGATCGACATCGGCCTGCAGCAGGTGGCCGAGCAGGCGTTCGCGGGCAAGCGCGGCGCGCTCGTCGCGATCGAGCCTGCCACGGGCGACATTCTCGCTTTCGTCTCGGCGCCGAGCTTCGATCCGAATTCGTTCGTGGACGGCATCGACCAGCAGACCTGGGACGAGCTCAACAACTCGCCCGATCACCCGCTGCTCAATCGCCCGCTGCACGGCACGTATCCGCCGGGCTCGACCTACAAGCCGTTCATGGCGCTCGCCGCGCTCACGCTGCACAAGCGCACGCCACAGTGGGGCTTCTCGGACCCCGGCTTCTACATGTTCGGCGGCCACCGCTTCAACAACGACGTGCGCTCCGGCCAGGGCTGGATCGACATGAACCGCGCGATCATGGTGTCGAACGACACCTACTTCTTCATGCTCGCGCACGATCTTGGCGTGGATAACATCGCCAACTTCATGAAGCCGCTCGGTTTCGGCCAGCTCACCGGCATCGACATCGCGGGCGAAGCGCGCGGCATCCTGCCGTCCACCGAATGGAAGCGCAAGGCGTACCGCAAGCCCGAGCAGCAAAGGTGGTATGAAGGCGAGACGATCAGCCTCGGCATCGGCCAGGGCTACAACTCGTTCACGATCCTGCAGCTCGCGCACGCCACGGCCACGCTCGCCGACAACGGCGTGCTCATGAAGCCGCACCTCGTGAAGGAAATCGAGAATCCGATCACGAAGCAGCAGCGCCTCACGGTGCCGAGCGAAAGCGGGCGTCTGAACGTGAGCCAGGCCGACATCGACGTCGTGAAGCAAGGCATGGAAAACGTGACGATGAATCAGTCGGGCACGGCCTACCAGGTGTTCCGCAACGCGCCCTACACGTCGGCGGGCAAGACCGGCACGGCGCAGGTGTTCTCGCTGCAGGGCGGCAAGTACAAGGCGCACGCGCTCGCCGAAAACCTGCGCGACCACGCGCTCTTCATCGCGTTCGCGCCGGCCGAGAAGCCGCAGATCGCGCTCGCGCTGATCGTCGAGAACGGCGGCTGGGGCGCGCAGGCCGCTGGCCCGATTGCGCGCCGCGTGCTCGACTACTATCTCGTCGACCGCCTGAAGCCTGGCGCCGAACAAGCGGCCGTCAGTGCTGCGGCTTCGGCCACCGAAGACGCGTCGGCACCCGAGATCGGCGCGCCCGCAGAAGCTTCAGGCGCCGCGGCCGCTTCAGGCGCCGCGCCCGCCTCGGCCGCGCCCGCGCTCCCCGCTGCGCCGCAGCCCGTGCGGGTCGCCGCCGGCTTCACGCCGCTGCCGATTCCCCGTGCGGCATCGGCCGCCGAGGCGGCTTCGGCAGCTTCCGCTGCGGCGGCAGCTTCGAACGCCTCGGGCGCGGCCGCTGCGACGGCTGCCTCGAGTGCTGTGCCGTCTTCCGGCGCGGCCGCGCGGCCGACGCCTGCCAGCGCCGCCGCGGCAAAAGGCAAGAGCGGCAAACCCCGCCAGCCGGTCAGCCCCGATGCGAGCGCTGCGATCGACGCCGTGAACGGCGGCACCGCCAGCGCCGATGGCGCGTCCGACGCGGGTGCCGCCCGTCCCGCGCCCGTCTCCGTGCCCCGCCACTTCGGCCCCGGTCCCCATCGTCCGCGCCGCCCCGCCAGCGCACCCGACGCGGCCACGCTCGCGCCGCCGCCCAAGCCCGCGACCGGCGGCATCGACGAGTAAGGAATCACCATGCCCTTCTTCCAGTTCGACAAGATCGACAAGCGCGCGGTGCTCGACACGCTGCGCAAGATGTTCCTCGGCTTCGACCGCCCGCTCGCGCTCACCGTGTTCCTGCTGCTGTGCGTGGGCATCGTCACGCTGTACAGCGCGAGCCTCGACGTGCCCGGCCGTGTGGAAGACCAGCTGCGCAACATCATGCTCACCTTCGTGCTGATGTGGGGTCTCGCCAACGTGCCGCCCAACACACTGATGCGCTTCGCGGTGCCGGTCTATACCTTCGGCATCGCGTTGCTCGTTGCCGTGGCGCTATTCGGCCTCACGCGCAAGGGCGCGAAGCGCTGGATCAACGTGGGCGTCGTGATCCAGCCTTCGGAGATCCTCAAGATCGCCACGCCGCTGATGCTCGCGTGGTACTACCAGCGCCGCGAAGGCGTGGTGCGCTGGTACGACTTCGTCATGGGTTTCATCATCCTGCTCGTGCCCGTGGGCCTGATCGCCAAGCAGCCCGACCTCGGCACCGCCGTGCTCGTGTTCGCTTCGGGGCTCTTCGTCATCTATTTCGCGGGGCTCTCGTTCAAGCTGATCGTGCCGGTGCTGATCGCGGGCGTGATCGCCGTGGCCTCGATCGCGGCGTTCCAGGACAAGATCTGCCAGCCGCAGGTGAACTGGCCGCTCATGCACGACTACCAGAAGCACCGCATCTGCACGCTGCTCGACCCGACCTCCGACCCGCTCGGCAAGGGCTTCCACACCATCCAGGCCGTGATCGCGATCGGCTCGGGCGGCCCGCTCGGCAAGGGCTGGCTCAAGGGCACGCAGTCGCATCTGGAATTCATCCCCGAGAAGCACACCGACTTCATCTTCGCCGTGTTTTCGGAGGAGTTCGGCATGGCGGGCGGTCTCGTGCTGCTCACGCTCTACATGTGCCTCATCGCGCGCGGGCTCTATATCGCCGCGAACGGCGCAACGCTCTTCGGGCGATTGCTGGCCGGCTCGCTCACGATGGCGTTCTTCACCTACGCATTCGTCAATATCGGCATGGTGAGCGGCATTCTGCCCGTGGTGGGCGTGCCGCTGCCGTTCATGAGCTATGGCGGCACCGCGCTCACCACGCTCGGCGTGGCGATCGGGCTCATCATGAGCGTGGGGCGCCAGAAGCGGTTGATGCAGAGCTAAAGGTGCAGCGGGCGGTGACGACGCCCGCCAGATCGCGATGCGCCAACGAAAACGCGCCGGCATCGTCCGGCGCGTTCTCGTTTCAGCGGCTGCTTGATCACGCTTACAGCGAGCGCTTACTGTCCCGGCCCCGACTTCATCAACTGCGCGCTGAGTTGCTGGTATTTGAGGCGCGCCACAGGATCGCCCTGCGCCGCCGCCGCCGCATAGTACGCGCGCGCGACGTTCAGATTCTTCGGCACGCCGTCGCCGCCACGCTCATAGAACGAGCCGGTCACGTATTGCGCCGTCATGTCGCCGCCCTCGGCGGCCTTCTTGTACCAGTAGAACGCCTGCTTGTTGTCGCGCGTGGTGCCGCGCCCGTCCAGGTACTGGTTCGCGAGCGCAAGCTCGGCTTGCACGTGGCCCTGCTTCGCCGCCTTCAGGAACCACTGGTGCGCCTGCGCGGGATCGCGCTCCACGAAATCGCCGTCGTCGTACATCTTGCCGTACACGTACTGCGCATGCGACATGTTCGCATCCGCCGCCTTGCGCAGCCACTTGCGGCCCTCGCCCACGTCGGCGACGCCGCCTTCGCCGTTCACGAGCATCATCGCGTAGTTGAACTCCGCCAGCCGGTTGCCGCGCCCGGCCGCCGCCTTGAATTCGGAGCGCGCCTGGCTCAGGTTGCCGGCGTTGTAGTCGGCCACGGCGTTGGCCGTTTGCGGATCGGATTCCGCGCCCGGGACCGCGCCTGGGGTGGTAGTCGAAGCGGCGCTCGGGATGGCACCCGAAGCGGCGCTGCCAGCATCGGCTGCCGCGGCCACGCCGCTCATGCAGAGCAACGCGCCCGCGAAGCAGCCAACAGCCGTCGCGTGTATCGCTCGCTCGAGCGTTCGCGTCCGCTTCATGATCTCGCCTCCTGAAGTGCCTGGCGTGTCGCGCGCACGAGCCACATCACATCGGCGGCGAGAGCGATGAAGGTGAATCCCATTTCGCGATACTGCCTGGCGGCGGCGGCGTCCATCGCGAAGATGCCCGATGCCACGCCCGCCTCGCGCGCGGCGGCCACGATGCGCCGGATGGCGGCAAGCACGTCCGGGTGCTTCGAGTCGCCGAGATGACCAAGGCTCGCGGCCAGGTCGGCGGGACCGACGAACAGGCAATCGACGCCCGGCACCGCCGCGATCTTCTCGACTTCGGCGAGCGCCGCCGCCGACTCGATCTGCACGATCGATGCGATCTGCGCATTCGCGCCCTGCAGATAGTCGCGCCGCATGCCATAAGCCGCCGCACGCACCACGCCCGCCACCCCGCGCTGGCCGTTGGGCGTGCGTGCGTCCGGATACTGCGTGAGGCTCACGGCGCGCGCGGCCTCTTCGGCCGAGGTCACGTTGGGGAACATCACCGTGCGCGCGCCCGCGTCGAGCACATGCTTCACGAGCCACGGCTCGCTGTCGGGCAACCGCACCACGGGCTCGGTGGGCAGATGCGCGGCGGCAATGGCGCGCAGTTGCGCGATGGTGTCGGCGCTATCGTTGGGCGCGTGCTCCATGTCGATCAGGAGCCAGTCGAAACCCGCGTGCGCAAGCGCTTCTGCGGCGGTTTCGCTGCCCATGGAAAGCCATAGGCCGAACAGCGGCTCCGCCTCCTTGAGGCGCTCCTTGAGAGGATTGGTGAAGGTGCTCATCGCCGTGCTCCCGGCGAGGCTGCGAGGCGCGCGGGACGCGCGGGCGCTTGCGCCCGGCGACGCGCAGCCGGCAGGTCTCGCTCCGTTATGTGTTTGTCGGGCCGCGCGCGGGGATGCGCAGGCCTTGCCGCCACGATCATACCGCGACAAAAGTCCGCGGGCCGGCACGGAAAACCCGCGTTGCGCGGGGCGTCGGAGCGAGGGTGAGGCGGGCCTTGCGCGCCTCAGTTACGCCTCAGTTACGCCTCAATTGCACTTCGGTTGCGCCTCAGTCGCGCGTGACTTCGGCCCAGCAGTTCGGCGTCTCGTACAGGCGCAGCTTGTAGAGACGCAGATTCACGCCGTAGTGCGCGTCGTACACGTTCGCGAGTATGTCGAACGCGATGGCCGCGAGGTTCTCAACGGTCGGGATGCGGTCGATCACGACCGTCTTGTGGCCCGGCAGCGTTTCGAGGAAGCCGCGCACCTGCGTATCGCCCTCGAACACGAGAAACGCGTGATCCCACAGATCGACGAGATGCTGGTTCGCGAGCGACTTCACATCTGCGAAGTCCATCACCATGCCGCGGTCGGGCGCACCCTCGGTCTCGACGAGATCGCCTTGCAGCGTGATTTCGAGCACGTATCGATGGCCGTGCAGGTTGCGGCACTGGCTGCGGTGGTCAGGGATGCGGTGGCCCGCGTCGAATTCGAGTTTTCGGGTGATCGTCAGCACGGCGAATCAGGGAATGTTCAGGTACTTGTGGGTTTGCATCGACAGGCGCCACTGCGGATGGCGCTTGCACCAGTCGATGGCGAGCTTCGTGTTCAGGTCTCGCGACGGGCCGTCCATGGGCTGCACGAGAAAATACTCGAAATCGAGCTTCGCGTAGTCGGCAAGGCGCTGGTTTTCCTGCGGCACGACGACCTTGAGCTCGTTGCCCTTCGTGACGACGAGCGGCGCGTCGGCCTTCGGGCTCACGCAGATCCAGTCGATCGTTTCGAGCACCGGCAGCGAGCCGTTCGTTTCGATGGCGATCTCGAAGCCGGCCGCATGCAGCGCATCGACGAACGGCTGATCGATCTGCAGCATCGGTTCGCCGCCCGTGCAGACCACGAAGCGGTTGCCTTCGCCTGCGGGCCACAGCGACGCAATCTTCGCGACGAGTTCCTCCGGGGTGCGGAACTTGCCGCCATTCTCGCCATCGGTGCCCACGAAGTCGGTGTCGCAGAATCGGCAGACGGCTTCAGCGCGATCCTCCTCGCGGCCCGACCAGAGGTTGCAGCCGGCGAACCGGCAGAACACGGCCGGACGCCCGGCGTTCGCGCCCTCGCCCTGCAATGTGTAGAAAATTTCTTTTACCGCGTAAGTCATGCTGCTGCCTGATTGTGGCTCATGATGTGGCCCGCGTCGGCCACGAATCCGGCTCACGAGCAAAGCGGCTCGTGCGAAGCCGGTTGATCTTCGGGCGCGGGTTCATCGCGTTTGGCAGGGCGCGCCGCCCGTGCGCCGCCCGCTTCCATCGTCACTCTGGACGCCCGGACTTGTGGCTCAGACCGGCGCTTCCGTCACGTGTTCGCCGGCGAGATACGCTTCGTAGCCACGCTTGCGCAACTTGCACGCCGGGCACTCGCCGCAGCCGAAGCCCCACGCGTGAAGCTCGGCGCGCTCGCCCAGATAGCAGGTATGCGTCTCGACGCGCACCATGTCCACCAGCGCCTCGCCGCCCAGCTTTTCGGCGAGCCGCCACGTGTCGGCCTTGTCGAGCCACATGAGCGGCGTTTCCAGCAGAAAGCGCGTGTCCATGCCGAGATTGAGCGTGACTTGCAGCGCCTTCATCGTGTCGTCGCGGCAATCGGGGTAGCCCGAAAAGTCGGTCTCGCACATGCCGCCCACGAGTACCCTGAGCCCACGACGGTAAGCGATCGCCGCGGCGATCTGCATGAACATCAGATTGCGGCCCGGCACGAAGGTGTTCGGCAGGCCGCTCGCGGCCGTTTCGATCTCGATCTCGCGCGTCATGGCCGTGTCGCTGATCGAGCCGAGCACCGAGAGATCGATCATGTGATCGTCGCCGAGGCGCTCGCCCCACGCGGGGAACGTACGCGCAATCGCCGCGCGGAAACCCTCGCGGCATTCCAGTTCGACGCGATGACGCTGGCCGTAGTCGAAGCCGAGCGTCTCGACGGTCTCGTAGCGGTCGAGCGCCCATGCGAGGCACGTGGCCGAATCCTGGCCGCCGGAAAACAGTACGAGCGCGCCCTTGGCTTCTGTTCGAGTCACCGTGAAACTCCGTGTATGAGGTTTCCGCGCGAATGCTTTCGTTGCTCGATACACCCGGGCGGACCGCCGCGGATCAGGCGCGCCGGCTCATGCAGTATAGGCCGGGGCCCTCGGCCGGGCATCGGCGCACCCTTATAGCCCGAATACCGTCGATGTGCGGCCATTGCCGGAATCTGCCTGCCGCATCTTCGGACGCAGTTTCAACCGGCCGGATCACGAAAAACAACGAAAAAGCCCCAGGAATCGTACGATCTCCTGGGGCTGCATTCTGGTGGCCTGGGGCGGAATCGAACCACCGACACGCGGATTTTCAATCCGCTGCTCTACCAACTGAGCTACCGGGCCAACGAAGAAAGAAGAGTATAGCGTGCTATACGGGCTTGCGCAAGTGTTTTGGCAAAATCCGTTCGCCAGCGGTTTCGCTCGCCTCGCCTTGGCGCTTCATTCGCCCTTGCTCTTGCCGAGGTCCACGCCGAGCTGCTTGAGCTTGCGATACAGGTGCGTGCGCTCGAGTCCCGTCTTTTCGGCCACGCGCGTCATGCTGCCGTTCTCGCGTGCCAGGTGGTACTCGAAGTAGGCGCGCTCGAACGCGTCGCGCGCATCGCGCAGCGGAATATCGAACGAGATCGAAGCGGTTTGCGTCGCCGTTGCGCCGGCCTGCATGCCGTGCACGCCGTCGGCGCCCAGCACCGGCAGCGCCGCCGCCGATGCCACGACCGCAGGGCCGCCCGCCGCCGATTTCCCCGTTGCGCCCGCCCCAGTGGGCGAGACCGGCGCTGCGGTGCCGCGCGCGAGACCCTGCTCGACCGCCTTCAGCAGCTTTTGCAGCGCGATCGGCTTTTCGAGAAAGTTGAGCGCGCCGATCTTGGTCGCCTCGACGGCGGTGTCGATGGTCGCGTGCCCCGACATCATGATGACCGGCATCGTGAGCTGGCCCTGCGCGGCCCACTCCTTGAGCAGGGTCACGCCATCGGTGTCCGGCATCCAGATATCGAGCAGCACGAGATCGGGCACCTGGCGCTGCCGGAAGTCGCGCGCCTGTTGCGCATCTTCCGCGAGCTCCACCACGTGCCCTTCGTCGCTAAGGATCTCCGAGAGCAATTCCCGGATGCCCATTTCATCATCTACCACCAGGATGGTTGCCATTTACGCTGCCCTTGTCTGCACTGTTGCTTTTGATTCCTGCTCCGTCGCGGCATGCGCCTGCCGTTCGCCCGATGTGCTGGTTCCACCGGGGCCAGGCGTGGCGGCATCGTCTGCCAGCTGGAGAAAGAGAATCGAGATCTGCGCGCCTTCGATCACGTCGCCCGCTCTCAGTCGATTGCGGATGTCGATGCGCGCGCCGTGCTCGTCGACGATCTTCTTGACCATCGCAAGCCCGAGTCCTGTTCCTTTGGCCTTGGTCGTCACATAGGGTTCGAAAGCGCGCGTGAGGATGCGCGCCGGGAAACCCGGACCGTTGTCCGATACCGTGAGACGCACCGCCACGCGCGTGCGGCCTTGCGCGTCGGGGTCACCGTATTCTACGGCGCGCGTCTCGAGCGTCACGCGTGGATTCCCGGTGTCGGCCACGGCGTCCTGCGCGTTTTGCAGCAGGTTGTGGATCACCTGGCGCAATTGCGTCGCGTCCCCGCGTATCACGGGCAACTCCGAAAGCTCGACCTTGATCGCGCTCTTGCCTTCTTCCGCGCCGTAGAGCGTGAGCACCTCGCTCACGAGCTCGTTGAGCTGCAGGTTCGCGAGCACCGCGGGCGGCGTGCGTGCGTAGTCGCGGAAGTTGTCGACCATCTGCTTCATCGCCGCGACCTGGTTCACGATCGTCGTCGCGCCGCGCCTGAGCACTTCGGCATCCGTTGGCGCGAGCTTGTCGGTGAGCTTCATCTGCAGGCGCTCGGCCGAGAGCTGGATTGGCGTGAGTGGATTCTTGATCTCGTGCGCGAGGCGCCGCGCGACTTCGCCCCACGCCACCGAGCGCTGCGCCGAGATCACGTCGGAGATGTCGTCGAACACCACGACATAGCCCGAAGTCTGCATGTCGCCCGCGTCGCGTCCCGTGTCGGAAACGAGCCGCGCGCCGCGCACGAGCAGCGTGAGCGGATCGGTCTCGCCCGGAATCGGCACCGAGAACTGCTGCTGCCAGTGCCCGCGATCTGGATCGCCGCCTTCGCGATCCGTGCGCGACGCTTCCTGGTCGGCGAACGCCTTGCGCACCATCGCGCCGAACTCCGTGAGCGCGCCGATATGGTCGAGCGCCACGCCGAGCTGCGTCTCGAACGGCTGACGGAAAATGCGTTCCGCGCCGGGGTTCGCCGTCGTGAGGCGGAACTGGCGGTCGAACACGAACACGCCCGCCGTGAGGTTCGCCAGGATGCTTTCGAGATACGCCTTCGAGTGCTCCAGCGCGACGCGATTCTTTTCGACGGCCTGGCGCGCTTCGGAAAGCTGGCGCGTCATCGCGTTGAACGACTGCGTGAGGAAGCCCAGTTCGTCGCGTGACTTGATTTCGCGCTTGGGCGTGTAGTCGCCCTCGGTCACTTCCTTCGTGCCCTGTGCGAGCAGGAAGAGCGGCCGTGCAAGCTGGTTGCCGAGCGCGAGCGCGAGCATCATCGCGACGAAGGTCGCGAGAAAGAGCGCGAGCGTGAGCGTGCCGATGTACATCTTGCGCAGGCCCGTGCGGCCGAGCGCCTTTTCCTGGTACTCGCGATAGGCGCGCTGCACGGCGTCGGCGTTGCGCGCGAGCGCGGCCGGCACCGGCTGCACCAGTTGCAGGAAGCGCTCCACCGGTTGCAGGTCCGTTGTGTTCGCATCGGGAATGCGCGTGACCACGCGCAAGCGCAGCGCGCCCTTCGGTCCATGCTGATGCGGGTCGCCGTCCACCTCGCCCTCGATCGCGGCATAGCCGCGCCCTCGCGCCTGATCGATCATGAGCTGCGTGGGCAGATCGGCCGGCACGAGCGACGAGAAGTTGCTCGACGCCTGCGCCACCACGTGCATCTCCGGCGCCGCGCCCGACATGCTGCGCACCGGCTCGACGATGGTCGCGTCCTGCACGCCGAACTGGTCGCGCGCGCGCAAGAGCGTGAGCGTCGTGCCCGCCGCGTCGCCGCTCGCGATCTGCTCGGCCATGAGGCGGCCCTTGGTTTGCAGGTCGGAGAGCGAGGCGTCGAGCATGCCGCGGCCGAGGTTCAGGCCGGCGGTGAGCGCGGTCTCCACGTTCACGTCGAACCACGACTCGATCGAGCGCGAGACGAACTGGTACGAGACGATATAGATGATGCCGCCCGGCACCACGCCCACGAGCGCAAAGAAGAACGCGAGCTTGGCCAGCAGCCGCGTGCCGAACTTGCCGCGCCTCAGGCGCACGGCGATCACGATCACGAGCGCCGTCACCACCAGCAGGAAGATCAGCGCGACGACGATATTGGCCGCATAGAGCCAGCCGTAGTAGCGGTCGAAGAACTCGGTGTTCGCGCTCGCGGCGGCGAGCAGGACGAGCAGCAACGTCGCGGTGAACGCGACGGTGGAGACGAGCAGCTTGACGACGACGCTGCTGAAGCTGGTGGCGCGGCGTACTTTATCTAGCACGTTCGGTCACCGTGAAGTTAAAGCGCTTCCAGTCGGAAGCGAGATTCCAGTCGCGGTTGTTCACCGCGTCGATCTGGAACGGCTTGGGCATCAGCGCGACATCGAGCTGCATGCGCACCGACGCCGTGTAGGTTTCGCCCGGACGCACATCGTTGCGATCGATCACGTGCCACGACGTGACATGCTTGATGACGGCGAGTGCGTCCGCGAGCGTCGAGAAGCCGAGCTGGAGGCCGCCGCTCGACACGCGGTACTCGCGCGTGAGCGGCTGGAACGACAGGCGAATGCTTTGCGAAGCGCTCACCGGCTGTTCGTCGAACCAGTACCACCGCGCTCGCGAGAGTTCGAAGTCGGTGGTGAAGTAGAGCGGAATGCCCTTGTTGACCGCGTCTTCCAGGCTGCTGTTGAGCTCGAACTCGAAGCGGGCGTCGAGGCTCCAGCCATTGCCGTCGGCCTGCAGCGATGCGCGCTGCACGGAGATCGAATCGGCGCGCGCCGGCGCGGCGGCCACCAAGCCGACCACGGCGAGCACGAGCCAGATCAGGGCCGCGAGGCGCAGCGGGAAGAAGCGTTTGATGGTCACCGTTTCTGAAAGCGCGCGTAGAAGAATCCGTCGTGATCTGCGGTGCGATCGGGAACGGGGCAGGCGGTCGCCGCGGCTTGTCCATCGGCATCGTGCCGCGCCTCTTTGGCTGCGCCGCATTCTGGCCCCCGGGCCGGCGCGCCGTCCGCCGTGGGCAGCAGTTGCCCCGGCGCGTCCAATCGTACCGCATCCGCATGGGTGGTTTCAAACCAGCGCGCCTGCGCCTCGCCCTCCTCGGGGAAAATCGAGCAGGTCACGTAGAGCAGTTCGCCGCCCGGCTCGAGGAGCGGCCACAGCGCCTGTGCGATGCGGCGCTGCTCCTGCGCGAGCGCGGCGATGTCGCTCTCGCGGCGCAGCCAGCGGATATCCGGGTGGCGGCGCACGATGCCCGAGGCCGAGCACGGCACGTCGGCGAGAATGCGGTCGAAGCGTTGGCCGTCGTGCCACGCGGCGGGGTCGCCCGCGTCGCCCACCACGATCTTCGCGTGACGCGAGGGATGCGCCGGATCGTCCTTCGCAAAACCCAGGCGCGCGAAGTTCTCGCCGATGCGCGCGGCACGCGTCGCGTCGCTTTCCAGCGCGATCAGATCGATATCGGCAAGTTCGAGCAGATGGCCGCTCTTGCCGCCGGGCGCCGCGCACGCGTCGAGCACGCGCATGCCGTCACGCACGCCGAGGAGTTCCGCGGCGCGCTGCGCGCCCGCGTCCTGCACCGACACATCGCCAGCGAGGAAGCCGGGAATGCGATCGACGGGCAGCGGGGCAGCAAGGCGCACAGCGTGCTCGCCGATCTGTGTCGCCGCGATGTTTTCGGCGGCGAGGCGCTGCACGTAGTCGGCGGCGCTCGAGCGGCGCGCGTTCACGCGCAGCGTGAGCGGGCCCTGGCTGTTGCCGGCGGCGAGGATCGCCTGCCATTGCGCGGGCCAGGCGGTGCGCACCGCGTCGATCCACCAGCGCGGATAGTTCCAGCGCGCGATCTCGTCGGTCTGAACCGCCGCCAGCGCCCCATCGCGTTCGCGCAGGAAACCGCGCAGCACCGCGTTCACCAGGCCCTTCGCGAAGGCGCTCTCGCGGCGCGCCCCGACGGCGCGCACGGCCTGATCCACGACCGTAAACGGCGTGTAGGCGGCACTCGATTCGTCGTCGAGCAGCAGCGCCAGCGAGCAGGCAAGCAGATTCGCGACGGGGGGCGGCGGTGCCTTGCTCACGCGCTGCCGGATCAGCCAGTCGACCGTGCCGAGCCGCCGCATCGTCCGGTAGGCGATGTCCTGCACGGCGCCGCGCGCGTGCGGCGCGAAATCGGCGGGCAGCGCGGCGAAGGCGCTCGCGAGCGCGGCCGGGAGTGCCGCGCCGGCACGCACGGCGCCAAGCGCATGAGCGGCCTGATCGAGCGCGAAGCCGAGCGAATCGGGGGCAAGGCGTACGGCGCCGCCTGTCGGCGTCCCCGGCCCCTGACGGCGCGCATGCGATGCGGAACGCTTTTTGTCGTGGGAAGGCGCCGAAGCTCGCCGGGATGGGCTGGATGTCATGAAAAAACCGGATGCGGGCCGCGGCGAACCGTGGCGTCAAGGGTGCACAAGCGAGCCATTGTAGCGTGGTGAGCGCGCAACACTGCCAGCGGCGCACGACGCCGTTAGCCGCGCGATTCTCGCAAGGCGCGCGGATGAGGAAAGCGGCGGAATATTGCCGCGTGCATCGTCGCGAAGTTTGGGCGCCTATATGACGTGCGCCATGCGTCCTGGCTCACCGGCGTCCATTTCGCGTTCATCGTCGATTCTCGCGCGCCAGCGGTCGTTGCGGGTTTCGGCTCTTGCCAGCGCGCGGCATGCGCCCGGCGATGCCGCAGTCACCGGTTGAATAAAAAAAAGCGCCTCCAAAGAGGCGCTCTTTCTACTCGGCTTGCCACTTAGCGTCTGCCGGCGGCCATGTCCATCAACCGGCGGATGCGCTCCTCGGTGGACGGGTGGGTGCTGAAGAGGTTCTGCAAACCGCCGCCCGAGAGCGGGTTCATGATCATCATCTGCGCCGTGGCGGGATGCGCTTCGGCCGTCGCGAACGGAATGCCCTGCGCGTAGCGATGAATCTTGTCGAGCGCCGTGGCGAGCGCTTGCGGATCGCCGGAAATCTGGGCGCCGCCGCGGTCCGCCTCGAACTCGCGCGCCCGCGAGATCGCCATCTGGATCAGGGCGCCCGCGATCGGCGCGAGCAGCGCCACGGCGATGCTCGCGATCGGATTCGCCGGACGGCCGTTCTCGTCGCGTCCGCCGAAGATCATCGCGAAGTTGGCGAGCGCCGAGATCGCGCCGGCCATGGTGGCCGAGATCGTCGAGATGAGAATGTCGCGGTGCTTCACGTGCGCCAGCTCGTGCGCCATCACGCCGCGCATTTCGCGCTCGGACAATACGCGCAGAATGCCCCTGGTCGCCGCGACCGCCGCGTGCTCGGGGTTGCGGCCCGTCGCGAAGGCGTTGGGCGCGTCCTCGTTGATGAGGTAGACGCGCGGCATCGGCAGTTCCGCACGCGTGGCCAGATCGCGGACCATGCGATAGAACTGCGGCGCCGTGGTCTCGTCGACTTCCTGCGCGTTGTACATGCGCAGGACCATCTTGTCCGAATACCAGTACGAAAAGAAGTTCATGGCGAGCGCGAAGAACAGCGCCAGCATCATCCCGCGCTGCCCGCCGATCAGCCCGCCGATCACGATGAAAAGGGCCGTAATCGCGGCCATCAACATCGCGGTTTTGACCCAGTTGAACATGTGCTGTGCTCCTTCACCCGCCAGGGATCGAATCGTTCGTTGGACGCCCGCCGCCCAGCCCGGTCAGCCGTGCTGGCGCGAACGCATTGTAAGTGATTTGTTAGATATGGGCGGGCGCGAAAAATTCAATCTCAGCGCGACCTCAGCGCGTGGCGGTGGCGAGCTTCACGCCAAGGCCGACGAAGGCCGAGCCAACCGTGCGGTCGAGCCACTTCTTCACGCCGGGTTTGCCAGAAAAGCGCTGCGTGACGCTGCCCGCCACCCACGCGACAAAGCTGTTCCAGACGGTGCTCATCGCGACGAACACCGCCCCGAGCATCAGGAAAGCGAGGGCCTTGTGCGCGCTGCCCGTGCTCACGAATTGGGGGAAGAACGAGACGAAGAACAGCACGACCTTCGGATTGAGCACGTTGGTGCAGAAGCCCGAAACAAAGAGCTTGCGCAACGGGCGCGGCGCGGCGTCCGACGCGGCGCGCGGTGCGCCTTCGCCTACCGGGCTGGGTTCGTGCCTTGTCAGGATGAGCCGCACGCCCAGGTACACGAGATAGACGGCGCCGACGATCTTGATGACCGTGAACGCCGTGGCCGAGGCCGCGAGCAGCGCCGTCAGACCGAAGGCGCAGGCAACCACGTGCACGCAGCAACCCGCCGAGATGCCGAGTGCGGAAACGAGACCGGCGCCGCGGCCCTGCGCGACGCTGCGGCCGACGATATAGGCCGTGTCGGGGCCCGGCGTCACGTTCAGGAGGAAAACGGCGACGAGGAAAAAACCGAAATGGGTGATGCCGGGCATGACGACCTCTGGACCATGAAACGCGCCGAAGCGCCATCGATTTTAGCGCGCGGCTCGCGGCATGGCATCGGGCGCGCGAGTCGTCGTCAGGGCGCGCCCGATGCCGTGCCGGGCTCAGGCTGCGGACGCTTCCGGCAGCTGGAAACGCTGCCCCGCCGCGAGCGGCATGCCGGCAAGGAATTCGCGCGCGGGGAGGCGCTTGCCGCCCGGCTTTTGCAGTTGCATGAGGCGCAGCGCGCCCTCGCCGCACGCTACCACCACGCCCGCCGGCCCTGCCTCCAGAATCTCGCCGGGCTGGGCGGCCGAGCCGGCCCGGTGCTCCACCGGTTCGGCGGCCCACAGCTTGAGCTGCGCGCCATCCAGGGTGCCCGCGCCGCCCGGAAACGGGTCGAACGCGCGAATCTGGCGCGCGAGCGCCACAGCCGGCCGGCGCCAGTCGAGCGCGGCCTCGTGCTTGCCGATCTTTTCGGCGTAAGTCGCGCCCTCGGCCGGCTGCGGCGTGGCAGGCAGCGCGCCGTCGCGCTCGAGCGCGACGAGCCCATCGACGATCAGCTTGGCGCCGAGTTGCGCGAGGCGGTCGTGCAGTGTCGCCGTGGTGTCGTGGGGGGCAATCGCGGTGCGGACCTCGGAGATCATCGGACCGGTGTCGAGCCCCGCGTCCATCTGCATGAGCGTGATGCCGGTTTCCGTGTCACCGGCTTCGATCGCGCGATGAATCGGCGCGGCGCCGCGCCAGCGCGGCAGGATCGATCCGTGAATGTTGATGCAGCCGTGCGGCGGTATATCGAGCACTTCCTGCGGCAACAGCAGTCCGTACGCGGCGACCACCATCACGTCGTGCGGCGTCGCGCGCAGCAGGTCCAGCGCCGCGGCAGCTTCCTGCGGATACTTGCCCGTGCGGCGCAGCGACGGCGGCTGCGCAACGGCGATGCCATGCTCGTGCGCGTAGCGCTTGACGGGGCTCGCCTGCAGCTTCATTCCGCGGCCAGCGGGGCGATCGGGCTGGGTGAGGACGAGCGGCACGGCAAAGCCCGCTTCGTGGATCGCCGCGAGTGCGGCGGCGGCGAATTCCGGCGTGCCGGCAAAGATGACGCGAAGGGTATGGCTCATAGGCGCTCGCTGCCCGGTTGGCTCGAAGCAGGGGGATGAAGGGAAGAAACGGCGCGGCGCAAGACGATCACATCGCGCGCTCGAGCTTCTTCATCTTGCTCTTGATGCGCGTCTGCTTGAGCGGCGACAGGTACTCGACGAACACCTTGCCCATCAGGTGATCCATCTCGTGCTGGATGCACACCGCGAGCAATCCTTCGTAGTCCACCTCGTAGCTCTCGCCCTTTTCGTTGATCGCGCGCACGCGCACCCTTTCCGCGCGCTCGACTTCGTCGTAAATGCCGGGCACGGAGAGGCAGCCTTCCTCGTGCACTTCGCGCTCGTCGCTCGACCAGACGATTTCCGGGTTGATGAACACGCGCAGTTCGTTGTGCGTGTCGGATACGTCGATCACCACCACGCGCTCGTGGACGTCGACCTGGGTCGCCGCGAGGCCCACGCCAGGCGCGGCGTACATGGTTTCGGCCATGTCGGCGACGAGCTTGCGGATGCGGTCGTCGACCACGTCGACTGGCTTTGCGACCTTGTGCAGGCGCTTGTCCGGGTAATGAAGAATGTTCAGTAGAGCCATGACTTGACGGGTTTCTCGTTAGGCGCCCAGCAAAAAGCCAGGATCGAGGCGACGCCACGCGGACTGGCCATTCGGCCAGCTTGCAGGTCTCATGCCGGATACGGAGGATATGCACGCATATACGGATGCAGGGACCGCAATTCAACGTTGCATGCGCTGTCGCCCGCGCGCTCACGCCTGAAGGCGTGCGCCCGCGACCAGGGATGAGGGCGCCACGGTGTATTTCGGATAGTGAAAATTTTATCACGATGTGCGGCAAACGGTCCGCGCGCGGAGGACGCGATGCTGACGACCTTGCCGTTGTCTCCCGAAGAACTGGCCGCCTGGCTGCGCCTTGCACTCGCGCGCGGTCTGAGGCCGGCGGCGCTGCGGGCGCTGCTCGGTGCATTCGGGCTGCCGCAGAACATACTGGCGCAGCCTTTCACCGCACTCGCCGCCGTGGCCGGCGCGCAAGCCGCTCGCGCCGCACTGGCCGAGCCCGGCACGGACTTCGCGCCGCAGGTCGAAGCGTTGCGGGCATGGTGCGCTGCGCCCGGCAACGCGCTCGTCACGCTCGCCGACCCGGCCTATCCGCCGCGCTTGCTCGCGATGCCCGATCCACCCGCCCTGCTTTACGCGAAGGGCCGGCTCGATCTGCTCCATGCTCGCGCGGTGGCCGTCGTGGGCAGCCGCAACGCCACACCGCAGGCCATGGAAGACGCGGCGCGCTTCGCGCGCTCGCTGGCCGCTTCGGGCCTCACCGTGGTCTCGGGGCTCGCCCAGGGCGTGGACGGCGCCGCCCATCGCGGGGCGCTCGACGAACGGGCGGGCACCGTCGCCGTGATCGGCACGGGCGCGGATCTCGTCTATCCGGCGGTGCATCACGCGCTCGCCACGCAGATTGCCGCGCGCGGAGCGATCGTCTCCGAGTGGCCGCTTGGCACGCCGGCGCGCTCGGCGAACTTTCCGCAACGCAACCGCGTGATTGCCGCGCTCGTGGAAGGCGTGGTCGTGGTCGAGGCCGCGGAGCGTTCGGGCTCGCTCATCACGGCACGCCTCGCCAACGAAATGGGGCGCGACGTCTTCGCGCTGCCCGGTTCGATTCACGCGCCGCTCACGCGCGGCTGCCATGGCCTCATCAAGCAGGGCGCGCAACTGGTCGAAACGCCGGAAGAGGTGCTCGATGCGCTGAACCTCGGGCAACCGGCGGCCACCCGTGGGTCTCGCGGGGCGCAACGAGGTCACCTCGGCCCGAAAGTCTCGGTGCCCTTCGATCGTATGCAGCGCAACGCCAACGAAACGGTGCCGCTACCGCTCCAATCCTCTCCACCGCTGCCTGACGTAGCACGAAAAGAAGGCATTTCTTCGCGCACCGGCCTGAGCGCAGACGCCCTGCGACTGCTGGAAGCGCTGGGTCACGCCCCCGCCACGGTTGAAATCCTCGCCCAGCGCACCGATATGCCGGAAGCGGCATTGCAAGGCACGCTATTGCAACTGGAACTCGCGGGACACCTCGATGCACTGCCGGGCGGCTGGTTCGTGCGCGCTTCCCGCAGCCAGGACGGCTGCCAGTGAGCCGCACCGGGGAGTGCCGCCGCGGCCGTGCCGCCGTGATACATTCGCGCCAAACACCCCGCTCTATATATAAGAGAACGCAAGGAACGACCATGCCCGCGCTAAACCTCGACACCGACGCCGAACAGATCGCCGAGCGCGTCAGCAACCCGGACACGCTGTTCGTCGCGTGTCTGTGCGCGCAGTGGTGCGGGACGTGCCGCGACTACCGGGCCACGTTCGACCGCATCGCCGATGCGCATCCCGAGATCTGCTTCGCGTACATCGATATCGAAACCCATGCCGACCGCTTCGACGACCTCGATGTCGAGAACTTCCCGACCATCCTGATCGAAGACGGCCATGCTACGCGATTCTTCGGCACGGTGCTGCCGCACGCCGCCGTGGTCGAGCGCATGCTCGCGGACCTCACTGCGCTGCCTGGCGTGGCCGATGCCCCAAAACTGCGGCCCGCGCTAACTGCCGTCTGAGCGCAACTCGCGTCGGAGTCCGATCGGCCGCGCCGCTTGCCGCGCGGCTTCGCGCGCCCTTATGATTGGGCGCCCCAGGAGGTGTCCGGCAGGTTCCGGGCAGGTGCGCAGGCGTCGCCACGAGATGACACAAAAATCGACGCCGTCGCGCCATGTGCTATAAAGCGGTCGAGAAAGACCCCCGAAGCGGGGCAGCATAGCCGGGCATCGCGCCCAAGCGCCCATTCGAGCGGCATCGGCCCCGGGGGCGCCAACCGGATACACCACAAGCAACCAGTCATGTCCAAAGCTCTGATCATCGCCGAGAAGCCATCCGTCGCGAACGACATCGCGCGCGCTCTGGGCGGTTTTACCAAGCATGACGAGTACTACGAGAGCGACGACTACGTGCTCTCGTCGGCAGTCGGCCATCTGCTGGAAATCGCCGCGCCCGAAGAATACGAGGTCAAGCGCGGCAAGTGGAGCTTCGCCCACCTGCCCGTGATCCCGCCGCACTTCGACCTGAACCCGATCGCCAAGAGCGAATCGCGGCTCAAGGTGCTCAACAAGCTGATGAAGCGCAAGGACGTCACCAAACTGATCAACGCCTGCGACGCGGGGCGCGAGGGCGAACTGATCTTCCGCCTGATCGCGCAGCACGCGAAGGCGAAGCAGCCAGTCCAGCGCCTGTGGCTCCAGTCGATGACGCCCCAGGCCATCCGCGAGGGCTTCGCGAACCTGCGCAGCGACGACGACATGCAGCCGCTCGCCGACGCCGCGCGTTGCCGCTCGGAGGCCGACTGGCTCGTCGGCATCAACGGCACGCGCGCGATGACCGCGTTCAACAGCAAGGGCGGCGGCTTCTTCCTCACGACCGTCGGCCGCGTTCAGACGCCAACTTTGTCGATCGTCGTGGAACGTGAGGAGAAAATCCGCCGTTTCATCCCGCGTGACTATTGGGAAGTGCGTGCGGAGTTCGTCTGTGCGAGCGGTTTCTACGAGGGCCGCTGGTTCGACCCGAAATTCAAGAAAGACGAGTTCGATCCGGAAAAACGCGACTCGCGCCTCTGGAGCCTGCCGGCCGCCGAAAGCATCGTGGCGGCCTGTCATGGCCGCGAAGGCACGGTAAGCGAGGAATCGAAGCCGTCCACCCAGCTCTCGCCCGCGCTCTTCGACCTGACGAGCCTCCAGCGCGAAGCCAATGGCCGCTTCGGCTTTTCGGCCAAGAACACACTCGGCCTCGCCCAGGCGCTGTATGAAAAGCACAAGGTGCTCACCTACCCGCGTACCGATTCGCGCGCGCTGCCGGAGGACTACCTCGGCACCGTGAAAGAGACGCTCGAGATGCTCAAGGAGAGCAACAACTACCTGCCGCACGCCAAGCAGGTGCTCGACAAGGGCTGGGTGAAGCCGAACAAGCGCATCTTCGACAACTCGAAGATCAGCGACCACTTCGCCATCATCCCCACGCTGCAGGCGCCGAAGTCGCTCTCGGAGCCGGAGCAGAAGCTTTACGACCTGGTCGTGAAGCGCTTCCTCGCCGTGTTCTTTCCGGCAGCCGAGTATCGCGTCACGACGCGCATCACCGAAGTCGCCGGCCATCACTTCAAGACGGAAGGCAAGGTGCTGGTCGAGCCGGGCTGGCTGCAGGTCTACGGCCGCGACGCGGGCGGCGACGACGCCAATCTCGTGCCGGTAAAGAAGGACGAGAAGGTGAAGACCGACAAGATCGCCGCGCACCAGCTCGTGACCAAGCCGCCCGCACGCTACAACGAAGCGACGCTGCTCTCGGCCATGGAAGGCGCCGGCAAGCTCGTGGACGACGAAGAGCTGCGCGAGGCGATGGCCGCCAAGGGGTTGGGCACGCCGGCCACGCGCGCGGCCATCATCGAAGGCCTGCTCGGCGAAAAGTATCTCGTGCGCGAAGGGCGCGAGCTGATTCCCACGGCCAAGGCGTTCCAGCTCATGACGCTGCTGCGCGGTCTCGGCGTGGAAGAACTCACCGCGCCGGAACTGACCGGCGAGTGGGAGTACAAGCTTTCGCAGATGGAGCGCGGCAAGCTCCCGCGCGATGCGTTCATGCAGGAAATCGCCCGCATGACGCAGACCATCGTGAAGCGCGCGAAGGAATACGACTCCGACACCATTCCCGGCGACTATGCGACGCTGGAAACGCCGTGCCCGAACTGTGGCGGCCAGGTGAAGGAAAACTATCGCCGCTTCGCATGCACGAAGTGCGAGTTCTCGATCTCGAAGATTCCGGGCGGACGCCAGTTCGAAATCCCGGAAGTGGAAGAGCTGCTGCAGAACAAGACGATCGGCCCGCTCTCGGGCTTCCGCAGCAAGATGGGGCGGCCCTTCTCGGCCATCCTCAAGCTCTCGTTCGACGACGAGATCAAGAACTACAAGCTGGAGTTCGATTTCGGCCAGGACGCCGGCGCCGAGGATGGCGAAGCGCCCGACTTCTCGCAGCAGGAGCCCGTAGGCGCGTGCCCGAAGTGCAAAGGCCGCGTGTTTGAGCACGGCATGAGCTATGTCTGCGAGCATTCGGTCGCGAATCCGAAGTCCTGCGACTTCCGCTCGGGCAAGGTGATCCTCCAGCAGGAAATCACGCGCGACCAGATGGCGAAGCTGCTGGCAGAGGGCCGCACCGACTTGCTGACGAACTTCAAGTCGTCGCGCACGGGCCGCAACTTCAAGGCCTTCCTCGTCAAACAGCCGGACGGCAAGATCGGCTTCGAGTTCGAGAAGAAGGAGCCGAGCGCGAAGACGGCCGCAAAGACGGCAGCGAAGAAGTCGGCCGCAACGACCGAGGCCCCGGGCGATGCCGTGAACGATGCAGACGAAGCAGCGGCAGAAGCGAAGAAACCCGCACGCAAGACGGCGGCCGCCAAGGCCGCACCGGCGCGCAAGACCGCCGCTCGCAAGACGCCGGCGCGCAAGACGGGCTCGTAGGCCGCCGCCTCTTCGCGGGCCGTCGCCGCCCCAGGCGCGATTGTGCAAAAAGGCGCAGCTTCCCTCGAAGCTGCGCCTTTTTTATCGACCGATGAACGGCCATACCGCGCTTATAGCGGCGAAATCGCCGAAGTCCGGGTGCGTGCCGCCGACGGGCGTCCGACCTTGCGCGCGCGCTCGGCGTCCATGCCGGTGTGCTCGCCGTCGCGCCGGTTCGAAGCCCCCGAAGACTGCGCTTCGTCGAAGGATTCAGGCACGACGCCGTCACGCGCCGCCGCGGAGGCGCCGGCGGGCCGTGCGAGGCCATCCTTGACCCACTGCTCACCGAGCTGGCTGTTCGGCGTCTGGCTGAAGTGCTCGACGAGGTGGTCGATGAAGGTACGCACCTTGGCCGGCAGATGGCGGCGGCTAGGATACGCGACGTTGATCTCCACCTGCGGCAGGCGATAGTCGCCCAGCAGCCGCACGAGGCGCCCGCGCGTCATGTCACGGCCGATCAGGTAGCTCGGGAGAATCGCGATGCCCATGCCCAGCAGCGCGAACTGGCGCAGCATCTCCGTGTTGTTCGCCACGATCACATTGACCGGGCGCACGCGAACTTCGCCATCGGGGCCCGTAAAAACGCGCTCGTCGCCCCAGTACTCCGAGGGCAGCGAGAGGCTCGGGTGTTCCATGAGCTGCTCGGGGCGCGTGGGGGTGCCGTGTTTTTCGAGGTAAGCCGGCGTCGCGCATACGGTCATGCAGCCCGTCGTGAGGCGACGGGTGACGATGCTTGCGCTGCGCATCTGGCGCGCCGTCACGACGCCCAGGTCGAAACCCTCCTCCACGAGATCGACCTGGCGGTCGACCAGCGTGACGTCGGGAATGACCTGCGGATAACGCTGCGTGTACGTCTGCAGCACAGGGGCAAGATTGTGGAGACCGAACACCACCGGCGCGACGATGCGCAGGGTGCCTACCGGCTCGTGATTGCGCGCGACGACCATCTGCTCGACATCCTCGAGCTCATCGAGAATCTGCCGGGCGCGCTCGAGATAGACCTGGCCCGATTCGGTCAGGGAAAGACTGCGGGTCGTGCGATTGAGCAAACGCGTGCCGAGCCGGCCTTCGAGGTCGGCGACATGCCGCGTCGCAACCGCATTGGAGATATCCATCGCGGAAGCGGCCCGGGCGAAACTGCCGAGGTCGGCGACTTTGACGAAGACTCGCATCGACTGCAAATGATCCATGTGACAACTCCTGCTGTACTGCCCCCGCCGTTAATCAGCGGAGGAGATCGCGAATTCTCCTACGACAGCGGAAAACGTGCAGAAGTTGCCTCCCAAGCCCCTATTTTCTTTACGAATTCTTCGACTGCGCCCCAAAATGCATCAACCGCTGACGTATTGTTTCTGGGATAGAAACAATTTTGCGCGACGCAGCGAAAAGACCGGCCAACCGCCGAATAGACAGCCTTGCGCACTGCATCACCTGAGTCGGCGCCGGAATGGAAAATGGCCGCCCGTCGGCGGCCATTCTGTTAGCGAGCGCTCACTTCAGCCGATTACAGGCGTGTTTCCAGCGCTTCGCAAGCGTCCTTGAGCACTTTCGGCAGGCCATGCGCGAGTGTTTCGAACAATTCAGCGTGCAGTGCGAGTTCGGCGCGCCAGGCGTCGGGGTCGACAGAAATCACCTGTTCGAATTGCGCCTGCGTGAAGTTCAGGCCGCTCCAGTTGAGATCGTCGTAACGCGGCGACACGCCGAACGCATGTTCGCCACCGCTCGCGTTGCCCTCGATGCGGCGCACCATCCACTCGAGCACGCGCATGTTCTCCCCGAAGCCCGGCCAGACGAACTTGCCGTCCGGGCCCTTGCGGAACCAGTTCACGCAGAAAATACGCGGCAGCGTCGCGCCGAGCCTCGCCAGGCGATCGCCCACGTCGAGCCAGTGCCGGAAGTAGTCCGCCATGTTGTAGCCGCAGAACGGCAGCATCGCGAACGGGTCGCGACGCACCACGCCTTGCTGTCCCGCCGCTGCGGCGGTCGTTTCCGAGCCCATGGTCGCCGCCATGTAGACACCCTCGGTCCAGTCGCGCGCCTCGGTCACGAGCGGCACCGTGGTCGAACGGCGGCCGCCGAAGACGAAGGCGTCGATGGCCACGCCCTTCGGGTTCTCCCATTCGGGGTCGATCGACGGGCACTGAGAAGCCGGCGCCGTGAAGCGCGCGTTCGGGTGCGCGGCCTTGCGGCCGGTCTCCTTCGCAATGGCCGGTGTCCAGTCGTTGCCCTGCCAGTCGATCAGGTGCGCGGGCGGCTCGTCGGTCATGCCTTCCCACCAGACGTCGCCGTCATCGGTGAGCGCGACGTTCGTGAAGATCACGTTCTCCTTGAGCGTCGCCATCGCATTGAAATTCGTCTTTTCGCCCGTGCCCGGCGCCACGCCGAAGTAGCCCGCTTCCGGGTTGATCGCGTAGAGACGGCCGTCGGCGCCGGGCTTGATCCAGGCAATATCGTCGCCGATCGTGGTGACTTCCCAGCCGTTCATGGTGGGCGGCGGAATCAGCATGGCGAAGTTGGTTTTGCCGCACGCGGATGGAAACGCCGCCGCGACGTGGTATTTGCGGCCCTCGGGCGAGCGCACGCCGAGAATCAGCATGTGCTCGGCGAGCCAGCCCTCGTCCCGGCCCATGGTCGAGGCGATACGCAGCGCGAAGCACTTCTTGCCCAGCAGCGCATTGCCGCCATAGCCCGAGCCGTAGCTCCAGATCTCGCGCGATTCGGGAAAGTGGACGATGTACTTGGTCTTGTTGCACGGCCACGCCACATCCTTTTCGCCCGCAGCGAGCGGCGCGCCAACGCTGTGCACGCACGGGACGAACGGGCCGTCTTCGCCGAGCACGTCGTACACGGCGCGGCCCATGCGCGTCATGATGCGCATGTTCGCGACCACATACGGGCTATCCGAAAGCTCCACGCCGATATGGGCGATGGGCGAGCCGAGCGGGCCCATCGAAAACGGCACGACGTACAGGGTGCGGCCGCGCATCGCGCCCGCGAACAGGCCGTCGAGCGTCGCGCGCATCTCGGCGGGCGCGATCCAGTTATTGGTGGGACCGACATCCTCCTTGCGCGGCGAGCAGATGAAGGTGCGGTCTTCCACACGCGCGACATCCGATGGGTCGGAGCACGCGAGCCAGGAATTCGGGCGCTTCTGCGGATTGAGGCGGCGCATCGTGCCGGCCTCGACCATCTGCGCGCACAGGCGGTCATATTCCTCCTGCGAGCCGTCGCACCACACGATACGATCGGGCTGCGTATGCGCCGCGATCTTCTGCACCCAGTCGATCAGTTTCCGGTGCCGGACCCAGGCGGGCACCTGCGCGGCGGCCTGGGCTTGGTAATCGGGATGGTTCATCGAGCTGTCTCCATTTTTAGGGCTGTAAAAAGGGAATCGGCCCTTTTAGACGCTGCACGCGAGAGGCGCAACCGTTGCGAACCCAACGTTGATGGCAGGTCAACAGGCGGTTCGAATCGGACAGTTGGGCAGGTCGTCAAGGTCCTTTAGCCTGGGGTTCGAAACCGTCTGTAAAGCGGCTTGCATCGGAGCCCGACAAGCTGTTAAAAATTGCAAATTCGCGGCCGACGGCCGCGTCAACAAAACCTGCCTGCGTAGCCGAGGGGCTGCGCAAGCGAAATGCCCGCCGCCGCACGCGGCGAGCGACCTGAAAGCTCCCCATATTCATACCAGTCTTCCTGGCGCTGCATAGTGGGACAACCACCAGATAAACATCGAAGTCGCGCCGCGAATGACGCTGCGCAAAACACATACAACAACCCGCTGCCATGAAAATAGCCATCCTTGACGACTACCAGGACGCCGTCCGCAAGCTCGACTGCTTTCAACTGCTCGCCGACCACGAGGTCAAGGTTTTCAACAACACTGTGCGAGGGCTCGGCCAACTGGCCAGCCGCCTCGCCGAAGTCGAGGCCCTCGTGCTGATTCGCGAACGCACCCGCATCAGCTCGCAACTGCTCGACAAACTCCCGCATCTGCGCATGATCAGCCAGACGGGCAAGGCCGGTTCGCATATCGACATCGCCGCCTGCACCGAGCGCGGCATTGCCGTGCTCGAGGGCACGGGCTCACCCGTCGCGCCCGCCGAGCTCACGTGGGCGCTCATCATGGCCGCCCAGCGCCGCATTCCGCAGTACGTCGCCAACCTCAAGCAGGGCGCGTGGCAGCAGTCGGGCCTCAAGACCTCGGCGATGCCGCCGAACTTCGGTCTCGGCACGGTGATGCGCGGCCAGACGCTCGGCATCTGGGGCTACGGGAAGATCGGCCGGCTCGTGGCCGGGTACGGCAAGGCGTTCGGCATGCGCGTGCTGGTGTGGGGCCGCGAGCATTCGCTGGAGCAGGCGCGCGCCGACGGCTACGAAGCGGCCGCGAGCCGCGAGGCGCTGTTCGAGGAAAGCGACGTGCTTTCGCTGCATCTGCGCCTGCACGACGACACGCGCGGGATCGTGAAGCAGGAAGACCTGCTGCGCATGAAGCCCACGTCGCTGCTCGTCAACACGAGCCGCGCGGAACTGATGGAAGAGAACGCGCTGCTCGGCGCCCTCGCGCACAACCGGCCGGGCATGGTCGCAATCGACGTGTACGAAAGCGAGCCGATCCTGCAGGGCTACAGCCTGCTGCGCATGGAAAACGTGATTTGCACGCCGCACATCGGGTACGTGGAGCGCGAGAGCTACGAACTGTACTTCGGCGCGGCGTTCCGCAACATTCTCGCCTTCGATGCGGGCGATCACGCGAACGTCGCGAACCCCGAAGCGCTGAAGGGCGGCCGGCGCAAGTAAGCACGGCGTTATGGGGTGGCGCGCGCCGCCCTGCTTGCGTCCGCCTTTTGGCCGGCCGGCGCGCGCTCAAGCGCGCGCGGCCGCATCCATGACCTCGGGCAAACGCGCGAGGAAACGCTCGCCATCCACGCGGCCGAGGTTGTAAGCGTGCTGCATCTGCTGCGGGCTCGTGTAGTCCCAGCTCGAAATCGGCACCCTGGCCGAAGGCTGCACATACAGGCGTTGCTGCACGCCCTGCGCCGTCTGATGCGGCACCACGAACATCTGCGGACGCGGATAAAGCCGCGTCACCATCACCAGCACGCGGCCGGGCGTCTCGTCGAGCGCGCCGACCGGCACGTTGTCGACCATTCCGCCGTCGAGCACCGGGCGACCGTCGCGGCGCAGCACCGGCGTGAACGGCGGCGTGCACGACGACTGCAGGATGAGGTCGGCCAGATCCTCCACGCTCGCGCACTCCTGCGCCGTCACGAACTCCGGATGAAACCCGAGCTTGCGCCCGAGCGTGGGATGCAGCGTCTTGCGGATGTGCTTTTCGATGTTGTACGCGATGAGCCCCGCCGCCACGGCGCTGCGCGCGCCAAGCCAGCGCGGCACATGCGAAACGCCGATGCGGATCTCGGGCGCGTCCTGAAGCCGCGCGAACGGCTCTCCGTAGATGTCTAGCAGCGCCTGGCGATAAATGCGGTAATGCGGGAAAACCGATTCGCCGCGCAGCAGATTGCCCCAGTAGGCGTTGCGCTTGTTGTGACGCAGTGCTTCCTCGTAATAGCGCATCACCCAGTCGGCCTCGCGCATGTAGAGCATGCATGCGGTGGCCGCGCCCGCGGAGATGCCCGTGATGACGCGCGGGCGAATGCGCAGCTCAGGCTGGACGATGTCCCAGAAGCCCGCCTGCCACCAGCAGCGATTGCCGCCGCCCGCGAAAACCACTTGATCGAACATGCCTTGTGCGTCCCTCGAAACGACCGGAAACGATCGGAAGCGCCAAGCTTAATCGAGCAGCGCGTAGGTCGAGGTCGCGTGTACCGCCATCCGGCCGTCTTCGTCGTAGAGTTCTATTTCGCCGAACACCAGATTGCGGCCCATGCGCAGCACCCGGGCCGTCACGAGCACGTCGCCCTTGCGCACGGCGCGCATGAAGTTGGTGTTGAGCGCAACGGTGGTCATGGGCTTGAAGCCGCCGAGCGCGGCCGCGATCGCGACGATCATGGCCGTATCGGCCGCCGCCATGAAAACCTGGCCGCAGATCACACCGCCCGAGTGGCGCAGCTCGCCGGAGAACGGCAGGCGCAGGGTGGCGCTGTCGTCAGTCACTTCGACAGGTCTCATCCCGAGCGCGCGGACCCACGGGGCCAGCACGCGCTCCAGCAGCGCGTCGATTGCGTTGTCGTCCATCGTATGCCTTTGAGAAATGCGTGCCGCGCGGCGATTCCAGCCGGTTTGCGCCGGTTCCAACGATACGGCGACGCGCGGCGACTGGCGAGAAGCCCTTTGACGCCACGAAGTGGCGCCCATCATACCGGGACAGCGCGACCCCGCGGTGAATGCGCTCACGCCCCGTGTGGGACGGGCGTTAGACGCCGAAGTCAACTTTTTTCACAAAATTCGCAGAAGGGACTTGGCAAGTCCTGAAAAGTGATGCATAATCTTTCTTCTGTTGGGGGCGTTAGCTCAGTTGGTAGAGCAGCGGACTCTTAATCCGTAGGTCGAGTGTTCGAGTCACTCACGCCCCACCAGCGAATTCAGTCAAAAAGCCCGATCCTCGCGATCGGGCTTTTTGCATTTCTCACCCCTTTGCTGGTTTGCCAGGCCGCAGGCCCTACTTCGCGCGCCGCACGTCGCGGGACGCCTGCTTCGGGCGCGGCAGCCAGCGGCCGAGCGCCTCGAAGCCGTCGAGCTGCCTTAGCAGTGTATCGACGGTCGAAAGCTGGACATGAGTCAGGTGATTTTGCTTGAGCAGCGTATGCAGACGCTTGCGCCAGTAGGCGACGCCCATCACCGGCATCTCGAAATCACCAGCCAGCGACGGCGGCATCACACGCGCAATGTGCGCGATTTCCTGTTCGACGAATGTCATGGCTATCCCCGTTGGTCCCGCCGTAGGTTCTTTTCGTATGAAGTACTGTAGGACGCTCTGACGCTCGCGCCAGCCTACCCGTATGGATAGGTAACGAATAGTCCGACTAAAACGGGTATCGACCAGACCGGCGTCAGGGTTGGCAGCATCGCTCGGGCAGCTCGCGGCTCATGCGCCGATTCGCTCCCCGCACCGACCTTGCTTGCAACAAGCACAGAGCACAGGGCACACGAAATTTCGGAATCCAGATGATTTCATTCCGAACTGCCATCTTTGCTTTTCGCACGCTTCCTTGGGCTCTCAATCGTCCGCGGGAGGCAAGGCGCGATCCGCTCATGCTGGACGAAGATCGGAACTCGCGCCGCCCGCGCCTTATGTGGTTGGCGGCTTTTTATCGTGCCACGCTTGCACCCCAGATCCTCTGGCCGCCAGCACTCAGAGGAAAGGTTTGCCGTCCACCTGTTCGTAGACGACGTTGCCCTCGTCGTCTTCGAATTGCTCCAGATAGTTGCGTGCGCCGCATAGGGGGCAACGGAACAAGGGCCCCTGCCCTTCGTTCTTGATCACGACCTCGCTCTGTTCCCACGGGGTGCCGCAAGACTGGTTGCGGCAAACGAATGAAGTACTCGACATGCAGACTCTCCTGACTGTTAAGGGTGCAAAGCCTACCGCATGTTGTGGCTGGAGCGCGCAAATCTCCGATTCCAGCCGAAACGCGCCCCCAAAGGCTGTTCACTTCTTGAGCAATCGGGACGCTCGCTCTGTTCCGGCCTGACACAATCCGCTCGCCGCCCGCAAGGCCCGGGTCGCGCATTTCCCGGGCGCGGACGCGCCGGCCCACCGCCACGAAGCGAGGCGCGGCCGCGCCGCCGCGCTGGCATGCTTCTCGCGTTAGATGCCGCGGTAGCGCAGCTTCGCTGCGTCCATCCATATCGAGATCGAGAACACAGAGGAGCACGGAGATGAATCACGCTGAGATGCAATTCCTGACCACCGAATTCCCCTTCAAGAAGCAGTATGGCAACTTCATCGGCGGCGAGTGGGTGGCCCCGCTCGGCGGCGAGTATTTCGACGACATCTCGCCCATTACCGGTCACGCGTTCACGTCCATTCCGCGCTCGCGCGAAGCCGACATCGAACTCGCGCTCGACGCCGCCCACAAGGCCAAGGCCGCATGGGGCAAGACCTCGCCCACCGAGCGCGCCAACATCCTGAACCGCATCGCCGACCGGATCGAGCAGAACCTGCACAAGATCGCCGTTGCCGAAACCATCGACAACGGCAAGCCGCTGCGCGAAACGCTGGCCGCCGATATCCCGCTCGCCGTCGACCACTTCCGCTACTTCGCGGGCTGCGTGCGCGCGCAGGAAGGCGGCATCTCCGAGATCGATCACGACACGGTTGCCTATCACTTCCACGAGCCGCTCGGCGTGGTCGGCCAGATCATTCCGTGGAACTTCCCGATCCTGATGGCCGCCTGGAAGCTCGCGCCCGCGCTCGCGGCCGGCAACTGCGTGGTGCTCAAGCCGGCCGAGCAGACGCCCGCCTCGTTCCTCGTGCTCACCGAGCTGATCCAGGACCTCCTGCCGCCGGGCGTGCTCAACGTGGTGAACGGCTTCGGTCTCGAAGCCGGCAAGCCGCTCGCCTCGAACAAGCGCATCGCCAAGATCGCCTTCACGGGCGAGACGACGACGGGCCGCCTCATCATGCAGTACGCGGCCCAGAACATCATTCCGGTGACGCTCGAGCTGGGCGGCAAGAGCCCGAACATCTTCTTCGCCGACGTGCTCGACCACGACGACAGCTATTTCGACAAGGCGCTCGAAGGCTTCGCCATGTTCGCGCTGAATCAGGGCGAAGTTTGCACCTGCCCGTCGCGCGTGCTCATCGACGAGAAGATCTATGACCGCTTCATGGAACGCGCGCTCAAGCGCGTCGCGGCGGTCCAGCAAGGCCACCCGCTCGACACGAAGACCATGATCGGCGCGCAGGCCTCGCAGGAGCAGCTGGAGAAAATCCTTTCGTACATCGAGCTGGGCAAGCAGGAAGGCGCGCAATGCCTGATCGGCGGCGAGCGCAACCAGCTGAGCGGCGAACTCAGCGACGGCTACTACGTGAAGCCCACTGTCTTCCGCGGCCACAACAAGATGCGCATTTTCCAGGAAGAGATCTTCGGGCCGGTGGTTTCGGTCACGACCTTCAAGACCGAAGAAGAAGCGCTGGAAATCGCCAACGACTCGCTCTACGGCCTGGGCGCAGGCGTGTGGACGCGCGACGGTACGCGCGCCTACCGCTTTGGCCGCGCGATCCAGGCGGGCCGCGTCTGGACGAACTGCTATCACGCCTACCCCGCGCATGCCGCGTTTGGCGGCTACAAGCAGTCGGGCATCGGGCGCGAAAACCACAGGATGATGCTCGACCACTACCAGCAGACCAAGAACCTGCTCGTGAGCTATAGCGAGCAGCCGCTCGGGTTCTTCTGATCGCGCAGCGTGCCCATGGCGGCGCGCCCCGCGACGGGTGCGCCGCTTCGTCCATCACCTCATCGGGAGCGTTGCGACATGGTCGAACGCGTTACCGCCACACCGGCCGCACTCGCGCTGATCGAGCAGCTCGCGCGCGAGCACGGCCCCGTGCTCTTTCACCAGTCGGGCGGCTGCTGCGACGGCAGCGCACCCATGTGCTTTCCCGTCGGCGAGTTCATGGTCGGCAACGCCGACGTGCAACTGGGCGAGATCGGCGGCATGCCGTTTTACATGACGGAGGCGCAATATGAGTACTGGCAACACACTCAGCTCATCATCGATGCCGTGCCGGGCAGCGGCGGCATGTTTTCGCTCGAGCGACCCACGGGCCTGCGCTTTCTCACGCGCTCGCGGCTATACGACGACGCGGAGAACGCGTGGCTCGCGGAACATCCGGTAACGCGCGTGAGTCTCTGAGGCTCGCGCGGCACGTGAAGTACGTCGCCCGTGGCGCGGTGCTATCTTCGTTCGCATGCGGCTGCGCATTCGCGTGGCCATCGCATCGGAGGCACCATCATGCCAAACCATGAAGTGAAGCTCGTCACGCTCGAGCCAATGGATCTGCTCGCCGTCAGTCACGTGGGCCCGTACACGAAGATCGGTGACGCTTTCTACACGCTCGCGCAATGGCTCGGCGAGCGCAATGTGCGGACATCGGGCGCGAAGATGGTCGGCATCTATTACGACGATCCCAATACGGTCGAAGCATCGAAGCTGCGCTCGAAGGCGGCGCTGCATCTGGGGCACGAAACCGACGTGGAAATCGTGGCGCCTGTCGAGAAGTTTCAGCTGCGCGGCGGCGAGCACGCAATGATGCTGCACACGGGGCCGTACGAGGGGCTGCAGCGGGCGTGGATGTGGTTCTACAACGAAGGGTTGAACAGGCTGGGCCGGACTCCGGACTATTCGGCGCCTTCGTTCGAGATTTATCTGAATACGCCCGATCAGGCGGCGCCGGAGGACTTGAAGACGGAACTTTATATTCCGCTGGCTTGATGCGCGCTGTCCGCAGCAGGGTTCCCGCGATGCCGCCTGGGCAGTTTTCCGGCGGCATCGCCGTTTCCGATGCGAGGGTTCTAAGGTTTTTTTAACTTATGTATACGTAAACGTAGTAATAGTTAACAAGCCCCTGGGTAATCTGTGGATAACCGAGGAAAACCATTGAGTAAACAAGGCTGTGGAGAAATCATAACCTTGCGGGCGTTAACGGGACAACGCCAGGCTGCTGCTGGCAACTTTTCCGCTTTTTTTGCGCCGTCGAAGTTATCCCCGATTCGTGCACAGTGATTTCCAGGGGTTTTCCGAGGGTTATCCGCTGGGGGTTGTGGATAGGATGCCGGCGAAAAAAAAGCGCCCCGAAGGGCGCTCTTTCGCGGGCGACAACGCAGACACAGACGCTCAAACGTCAATATTCCCCGCCCGCAACGCATTGCTCTCGATGAACGCACGACGCGGCTCGACGTCATCACCCATGAGCGTCGTAAAGATGCCATCGGCGGCAATCGCATCCTCGATCTGCACGCGCAGCAAACGGCGCACAGCCGGATCCATCGTCGTTTCCCACAGCTGCCCGGGGTTCATCTCGCCGAGGCCTTTATAGCGCTGCTTCGACACGTTGCGCTCCGCATCGGCAATCAGCCACTTCATCGCGCTCTTGAAGTCGTTCACGGCCATGCTGCGCTCGCCGCGCTTGATGAACGCGTTCTTGCCGATCAAGCCCTTGAACGTGTTGGCGGTGTTCACGAGCTGCTGATAATCGGCGGTGAGCTGGAACTCCTCGTCGATCACCGACACCTTCACGTTGCCGTGATGGCGGCGCTCGACCCGCAGCGAACGCTGCTCGCGCACCGGGTCGTACATCGGCACCACGGTCACTTCGGGCTTCAAGGGATCGTCGCGCAGCTGCGCCTCGAGCGCGCGCGCCGAAGCCTCGGTCGATTCTTCGCTCGCGAGATCGATCGCCACGCCGTCCATGATCGCTTCGAGCGCGCGCACGTCGTACAGGCGGCTCAAACGGTCCACCACGCCGCGCGCAAGCTGATACGAACGCGCGAGTTCGCCGAGCGCGTCGCCCGAGATCGGCGTTGCACCTTCGCTCGGCACGAGTTCCGAGCCTTGCAGCGCGAGCCGCAGCATGTGCGCGTTGAGGTCGGCGTCGTCCTTCAGGTAGCGCTCGTCCTTGCCCGCCTTGAGCTTGTAGAGCGGCGGCTGCGCGATATACACGTAGCCACGCTCGATCATTTCCGGCATCTGGCGGTAGAAGAACGTGAGCAGCAGCGTGCGGATGTGCGCGCCGTCCACGTCCGCGTCGGTCATGATGATGATGCGGTGATAGCGCAGCTTCTCGAGGTTGTAGTCGTCCTTGCCGATGCCGCAGCCAAGCGCCGTGATCAGCGTGACGATCTGCTCGCTCGAAAGCAGCTTGTCGTAGCGCGCCTTCTCGACGTTCAGCACCTTGCCGCGCAGCGGCAGGATTGCCTGGAACTTGCGGTCGCGGCCCTGCTTGGCCGAGCCGCCTGCCGAGTCGCCCTCGACGATATAGACTTCCGACTTCGCCGGATCCTTCTCCTGGCAGTCCGCGAGCTTGCCCGGCAGGCCCACGCCGTCGAGCACGCCCTTGCGGCGCGTCATCTCGCGCGCCTTGCGCGCGGCGTCACGCGCACGCGCGGCGTCGACGATCTTGCCGCAGATGGTCTTGGCGTCGTTCGGCGTTTCCAGCAGGAATTCTTCGAGCGCCTTCGCCACCACTTCTTCCACGGGCGCACGCACTTCCGACGAAACCAGCTTGTCCTTGGTCTGCGAGCTGAACTTCGGCTCCGGCACCTTCACGGAGAGCACGCACGAAAGACCTTCGCGCATGTCGTCGCCCGAGGTTTCGACCTTGGCCTTCTTCGCGATCTCGTTGTCGGCGATGTACTTGTTGATCACGCGCGTCATCGCCGCGCGCAGGCCCGTGAGGTGCGTGCCGCCGTCGCGCTGCGGAATGTTGTTCGTGAAGCAGAGCACGCTCTCGTTGTAGCTGTCGTTCCACTGCATCGCCACTTCGACGCCCACGCCGTCCTTCTCGCTCTGCACGTAGAAGATGTTCGGGTGCAGCACCTGCTTCTGCTTGTTGATGTACTCGACAAAGCCCTTCACGCCGCCCGCGAACGCGAAGTCGTCTTCCTTGCCGGTGCGCTGGTCGGTGAGGCGAATGCGTACGCCGTTGTTGAGGAAGGAGAGTTCGCGAATACGCTTGGCGAGAATGTCGTAGTGATACTCCACGCTGCCGAAGATCGTTTCATCGGCCATGAAGTGCACTTCGGTGCCGCGGTTTTCGGTGTCGCCGAGCAGTTGCATGGGCGAGACCGTGTGGCCGTCGCGCTCTTCGAGCACGCGGTTCTGCGGCACGCCACGGTGGAATTCCATGAAGTACTTCTTGCCGTTGCGGCGCACGGTGAGACGCAGAAAGCTCGAAAGCGCGTTCACGCACGATACACCCACGCCATGCAGGCCGCCCGAAACCTTGTAGCTGTTCTGGTCGAACTTGCCGCCCGCGTGCAGCTCGGTCATCACGATTTCGGCGGCGCTGCGCTTCGGGTCGTGCTTGTCGTCCATCTTCACGTCCGTGGGAATGCCGCGGCCGTTGTCGGTGATCGAGATGGAGTTGTCCGCGTGAATCACCACGTGGATGTCGTTGCAATAGCCGGCGAGGGCTTCGTCGATCGAGTTGTCCAGCACTTCGAAGACGAGGTGGTGCAGACCGGTGCCGTCCGACGTGTCGCCGATGTACATCCCGGGCCGCTTGCGCACCGCCTCCAGTCCTTCGAGGATCTGGATCGACGAGGCGCCATAGCTGCTGTTGTCGGGTTGCGAGTTGTTCGTATCAGTCATGGAATTTTCCGGTTCTGCGTACTGCCTGTGTTGCTGCTCGAGACTCTTTCAAAAAGCCATAAAAACGCCAAAGGGGCGCAGCGCCCCCTGGTGTTCTTCTTCTGTCGCGCTTTCTAGATGCGCATTGGCATCACCACGTACTTGAATTCCTCGTTCTCGGGAATCGTGATGAGTGCGCTTGAGCTGGCGTCGCCGAGGCTCACTTCCAGGTTGTCGACCTTCAGGTTCGCGAGGACGTCGAGCAGATACGTGACGTTGAACCCGATGTCGATGGTGTCGCCCTGGTAGGCGATTTCCAGCTCTTCCTGCGCCTCTTCCTGGTCGGCGTTGGTCGACATGATCTTGAGCTGGCCCGGCTCGATGATGCAGCGCACGCCCTTGAACTTGTCGGACGTGAGAATCGCCGCGCGTTGCAGCGAGCGTTGCAGCTCTTCGCGCCCGATCTGGAAGGTGTTCTTGTGCGCCTTCGGAATCACGCGCTGGAAGTCGGGGAACTTGCCTTCCACGAGCTTCGAAACCAGTTCGACCTGGCCGAACGTGAACTTCACCTGGCTCGCGCCGATGTCGATCTTCAGCGAATCGTCGATGTCTTCGAGCAGGCGCTGGAGTTCGAGAATGGTCTTGCGCGGGATGATGACTTCCTGGCGCGCGAACGAGCCTTCGATCTTCATCGACGAGAACGCGAGGCGGTGGCCGTCGGTCGCCACGGCCATGAGCTGGTCGCCGTCCACGACGAGCAGCATGCCGTTCAGGTAGTAGCGGATGTCCTGCTGCGCCATGGCGAAGTACACCATGCCGAGCAACTGGCGGAAGGTCTTCTGCGGCACCGAAAGGCTCGCGCCGAAGTCCTTCGCCTGGGCCACCGTGGGGAACTCGTCCGCGGCGAGCGTCTGCAGCGCGAAGCGGCTCTTGCCCGACTGCACCGTGAGGCGCTTGTCGGCGAGCGTGAGCGTGACCTGGCCGTCGGGCATCGCGCGCAGGATGTCGAGCAGCTTGCGCGCCGCGACCGTCGTGGCCACCTGGTCATTGCCCACGCCGAAGTCGGCGGTCGTGGTGATCTGCAACTCGAGGTCGGTCGACAGGAACGAGACGTCGGAACCGGTTTTGGTGATCAGCAGATTGGCGAGGATCGGCAACGTGTGGCGGCGTTCGACAATGCCGCTCACCGTTTGCAGCGGCCTCAGCAGGTTATCGCGTTCGGTCTTGACCAGTTGCATAGAGTTCCTTCGTTGATGTGACGGTCTGCTCGCCCGCCTGGCGCCGTTTTTGCCGACATGACCCCACGTATGTCATGCGACCACCGGCGCCGCCAGGACGGTTGATGCAGAACAGGCCGCGGCGTGGTTCCCGCCCCGGACCGCCGGGCGGTTAAACCCATATTGTGCCTGAAAACGGACCACTTCCCTAAATTGGGGGCGATCCGCGAAATAAACAGGCCTAACCCGCCGGCGGGTGGTCGAAGATCCGACCATTACCCCGGCCATTCACCTGCTGATGACCTGCGATCAACCCTTCAGCGTCTGCTCCAGCACGTGCAGCTCGTGGTTGAGCTGGGCGTCCTTGGTGCGCTCGTCCGCGATCTTGCGCACGGCGTGCAGCACCGTGGTGTGGTCGCGGCCGCCGAACAGCTCGCCGATTTCCGGCAGGCTCTTCTGCGTCAGCTCCTTGGCCAGATACATGGCGATCTGGCGCGGTCGCGCGATATTGGCCGGGCGCTTCTTCGAATACATGTCGGCGACCTTGATGCTGTAGAAGTCGGCCACCGTCTTCTGGATGTTCTCGACCGAAATCTGGCGGTTCTGCACCGTCAGCAGGTCCTTGAGCGCTTCCTTGGTGAGCTCGATCGAGATCTCGCGGCCATGGAACTTCGAATAAGCGAGGATCTTGCGCAGCGCGCCTTCGAGCTCGCGCACGTTCGAGCGCAGATGCTTGGCGACGAAGAACGCCACATCCTCGTTCAGGCTCACGCCTTCCGACTGCGCCTTGCGCATCAGGATGGCCACGCGCATTTCCAGTTCGGGCGGCTCGATCGCCACGGTCAGGCCCGAGTCGAAGCGCGAGATCAGGCGGTCGTCGATACCCGAGATTTCCTTCGGATAGGTATCGCTCGTGATGATCACCTGCGCCTTGTTGGCGACCAGCGCCTCGAACGCGTAGAAGAACTCTTCCTGCGTGCGCGACTTGCCCGAGAAGAACTGGATATCGTCGATCAGCAGCAGGTCGAGCGAGTGGTAGTAGCGCTTGAAGTCGTCGAACGCCTTGCGCTGGTACGCCTTCACCACGTCGGACACGTACTGCTCCGCGTGGATGTAGCGGATGCGCGCACCCGGCTTGTCGAGCAGGAGCTGGTTGCCGATCGCGTGAATCAGGTGGGTCTTGCCGAGGCCCACGCCGCCATACAGAAACAGCGGGTTGTACGAGATGCCCGGATTGTCCGCCACCTGGATGGCCGCCGCGCGCGCAAGCTGATTCGCCTTGCCGGTCACGAAGTTGTCGAACGTGAGCACCGGGTTGAGCTTCGAGCGCTCGTAGGTCGGATCGGCTTCGCTGCTCGATGCAGCGGCGGCCGCGCCCTGGCCCGGGCGCCAGGTGCGGCGGCCGGCGGCGGCTTCGTTGGCGTCGAGACTCGGCAGATCGAGATCGGCGGCATCGTCGGCGGCGGCGTGCGCCGCGACTGAGGCCGCCTGCACCATGCCGGCCAGACCCGTGCCGGCGGTCACGGCAGCCGGCTGGTGAGCGGCCGCGGCCACGGCCGGCGCGGCGGCCAGCGGCGCGCGCGGAGCGGCGGCGGGCGCCACATGAGGCGCGCGCATGCCCGCCTTCGGGTCGAGGACGAACTGCACGTCGACGGGGGTCTGCCAGAAGTCACGCGCCAGATCGGTGATCCGGCCCGAAAACTGGCTTTTGACCCAGTCGAGCTTGAAGCGGTTGGGAGCGGCTATCTGCAGCGTGTTCGCCGCAGCATCGAAGGCAACCGGGGCCAACGGTTTAATCCACGTCACGTACTGCTGGGGCGTTAGCTCACGCTCCAGCAGTGCGGAACAGTGTTGCCAGAAATCGTTCATCGAGTTGCTGTGGTCGTTTTGTTTGCATGCGTTGCCGCCGCTTCGCTCTTGCCGCACAAACGCGACGAGGCCCTGACGAGGCGACAGCAATAGCTCCGGAAGCCCGTGCGGCAAAGGTCTTGCGGCAAGCAGGCTGGCCGGAGCGGCATGCAGGATTCTTAGGATAGGCGAGATTCTAACGCCGAAATCCCCTCGCCAGGAAGTTATCCACAGGGACGGATCAACGCACGGCCGTTCGGCTCGTGCAGCGGCCAGCCAGTGCCCAACCGGTGGTCAGCTCGTGGCCAATGGGTGCCTCAATCTGACTGTCGTACACGGTTCGATACCCTAACCTATTGACGGCCAACGAAAAACCGGCTTAAATAGCGGGTTCCGCGAAAACCAATCCCTAGTACCACCGGCCATTGCTTTTTTCCGCGATGCTCGCCGCGGTCAAAACTCAACAGTGAGAGCAACATGAAACGTACTTTCCAACCTTCCGTTACCCGTCGCAAGCGTACCCACGGTTTCCGCGTGCGCATGAAGACCGCCGGTGGCCGCAAAGTGATCAACGCACGCCGTGCGAAGGGTCGCAAGCGCCTCGCCGTCTAAGTCGGGCAGCATCGCTATCAGCGAAATCACGGGTAGCGGTCCGGTCGCGGACACAGTGAACAGGGCAAACCTGGCATTCGATCAAGGCATCATGCCGTCGCGAACGCAAGCCGCTTTTCCGAAAGCCGCAAGGCTACTGAAAACGGATGAGTTCTCATCCGTTTTTCGTTTGCGCCCCTGGCGCCGCACCGAGCACTTCGTCGTGTACGGGCGGCCCACGGGCAACGAGGCGCGGCTCGGGCTCGTAATCGGCAAGAAGTTCGCGCCGCGCGCGGTCACGCGCAATCTGGTGCGCCGTATCGCGCGCGAGGCGTTTCGCGTGCGTCGCGCGCAGTTCGAAGGCTTCGACCTGCTGTTGCGCCTGCATACGAAATTCGACCGCAAGGCACTGCCCTGCGCGTCTTCGCCGGGGCTCAAAGCGTTGTGCCGCGGCGAGATCGAGACCTTGCTGGAAAAGGCCGCGCGCGAAGTCACGCGGCGTGCGGCCGCGTTGCCTGCCACGCCTGCGACATCCGCGCGCACCCCTTGCACGACGCAGGTCGCGGCACCACTTGCAGAACCGGCAGAACCAGCAGAACCGGCCCGTGACCAGGCCGGTAACGATTTGCCGCCGGCCCACGGCAATTCCCGCTCGTCATGAGCGGGGCGCGCGAGTCCGGCATTTCCGAAGTAGACCCCGCGCAAGCGGCACGTGGTTCGTCATCGAGCGCGGCGCAGTCGGGCCGCAACGCCATGCAAACGGTACTGATCGCACTGCTGCGTTTCTACAAGCTTGCCGTGAGTCCCCTCCTCGGCAACCGCTGCCGTTTTTATCCTTCCTGTTCGGATTACGCGCGCGAGGCAATCCAGTATCATGGCGCCGCGCGCGGGACTTACCTCGCCGCACGGCGGCTGTGCCGCTGCCATCCGTTTTCGGCGGGCGGCGTCGATCTCGTCCCACCCGCCTCTCCGAAAAAGCGCTGACGCGCCATTGCATCGACACTGAGACAACGCATGGATATCAAACGCACCGTCCTATGGGTCATTTTCTTCATGTCAGCGGTCATGCTGTACGACAACTGGCAGCGCGACCACGGACGCCAGTCGATGTTCTTCCCGAACGCGACGCAAACGCAGACGCAAACCGCCACCAGCGGCCCCGCGCCCGCTAGCGCCGCCAACGGCGCGTCCGACCTGCCGGCGGCCACGCCCGCAGGCCAGGCGCCGACGAACACCGCCCAGCCCGCCGCCGCCGCGGCGCAACTCGTGCATTTCCGCACCGACGTCTACGACGGCGTGATCGACACGCGCGGCGGCACGCTCGTGAAGCTTTCGCTCGTGAAGGAAAGCGCCGACGGCAAGGGCCCCGACCAGTACATCACGCTGTTCGACCACACGAACGACCACACGTACCTCGCGCGTACGGGTCTGCTCGGCGGCGACTTCCCGAATCACAACGACGTGTTCACCGCGCTCGAAGGTCCGCGCGAGCTGACCGGCGACGCCAACTCATTCCAGGTCGCGCTGCAGTCGCCCGAGAAAGGCGGCGTGAAGGTCACCAAGACCTACACGTTCACGCGCGGCAGCTACGTGATCGGCGTCGACTGGAAGGTGCAGAACGTCAGCGGCGCACCGGTCTCGCCCACGCTCTACATGGAAATCGTGCGCGACAGCGAGCCCGTCGAAACGCCGCGCTTCTCGCACACGTTCATCGGCCCGGCTGTGTACTCGAACGAGCATCATTTCCAGAAGATCACGTTCGGTGACATCGACAAGAACAAGGCCGACTTCGTGACCCAGTCCGACAACGGCTGGATCGCGATGGTGCAGCACTACTTCGCCACCGCGTGGATCCCGCAGCAAGGCGTCAAACGCAGCATCTACGTCGAGAAGTTCGACAACTCACTGTACCGCGTGGGCATGAAGCAGCCGCTCGGCACGATCGCGCCGGGGGCGACGCAAACCGTGCAGGCGCGCCTCTTCGCCGGTCCGCAGGAAGAGCGCATGCTCGAAGGCATTGCGCCGGGTCTGGAGCTCGTGAAGGACTACGGCTGGGTGACGATCATCGCCAAGCCGCTCTTCTGGCTGCTCGAGAAGATCCACGGCTACGTGGGCAACTGGGGCTGGTCGATCGTGCTGCTCACGCTGCTCATCAAGGCCGTGTTCTTCCCGCTTTCCGCCGCCAGCTACAAGTCGATGGCGCGCATGAAGGAAATCACGCCGCGCATGCAGGCGCTGCGCGAGCGCTTCAAGAGCGACCCGCAAAAAATGAACGCGGCGCTCATGGAGCTCTACAAGACCGAGAAGGTGAATCCGTTCGGCGGCTGTCTGCCGGTGGTCATCCAGATTCCGGTGTTCATCTCGCTGTACTGGGTGCTGCTCTCGTCGGTGGAAATGCGCGGCGCGCCGTGGATTCTCTGGATCCACGACCTCTCGCAGCAGGACCCGTTCTTCATCCTGCCGGTGCTGATGGCCGTCTCGATGTTCGTGCAGACGAAGCTGAACCCGACGCCGCCGGACCCCGTTCAGGCGAAGATGATGATGTTCATGCCGATCGCGTTCTCGGTCATGTTCTTCTTCTTCCCGGCCGGTCTCGTGCTGTATTACGTCGTGAACAACGTGCTCTCGATCGCGCAGCAGTACTACATCACGCGCATGATGGGCAAAGGCAAGACGACGAAGGCAGCCTGATCGGGATGGCGGCGCGAAGCCGCTACCTGAACCTCGAAAAAAAAGCCGTCCGGTAAGAACCGGACGGCTTTTTGCCTTGCTGGAGCACCGTTTCCGTGATCGCGCAAAGCGCGGCGTTCGTGCGGGCGGGTCAGTCCTTGTCCGCGTCGCCGTAGAATTGGGCAACTAGCTCCTGCACGAGATAGCGGTGATGAGCGCTGAGCAACTCGATCTTCGAGGCCAGCTCGAGCGTTTCCTCGGAAAGCGGGTATTTGTCGTCGGGCTTGCGGGGTCGCGGCACTCCCGAGCCCGCGCTGCCCGGCGGACCGTAATGGAGCCAGTGAAGGTCGACGTCGAACCATTTCGCGAGCGTTTCCAGTTTGTCGTGCGTCGGAATCGTGCGGCCGCTCAGCCACTTGTGAGCGGTTTGCGGCGACACCGGATGCTCGCCGTGATGGCGCAGGTTGAACCGGTTGGCCAGATCGGTGCTGCCACGCAGTTTTTCGGGCGCGCGCTTCATCGCGAACTTCAGACGTTCGGAAAAAGCGGTTTTTTCTTCGGATGTCGGCATGGACCAGATTGTGCAGCCCGAAATCGACGAAGAAGACAACTGGTTAGGCTATATTTAGCGTAATTAAGAGAATAATCGCCTGCATCCGAGCGGACTATGACTTCGATCGGGTCCCCGGTTGACGCCTTTGTCCATAAGACGTTTGGCCACAGCGATTACTCTTTTTGTCGCAAATTGGAAGGATGAAACCAAGATCAATCTTAGCTAATTTGAGATAAATTGCGAATGTTCTTAGCGGGCTCCCCGGCCCTAGAACGTCAGGCCTGCACGTTACAATGCCGCGTTCCGAGACCGCCTTCGCGGTCGCCGCGAACGCTTACTTCTGCCCTGCTCTACGGTCCACGCCCACCATGCTCGCCACCGATTCCGATCCCATCGTCGCCATCGCCACTGCGCCAGGTCGCGGCGGGATCGGCGTCGTGCGTGTCTCGGCAGGCCGTGCTGGCGCGGCGGCCATCGAAGCGCTGATGCAGGCCATCACCGGCCAGACGCTCGTCGCGCGCCATGCGAGCTATGTGCCCTTCCTCGACGGCGCCGGTACGGTGCTCGACCGCGGCATCGCGTTGTCCTTCCCGGCTCCGCACTCGTACACCGGCGAGCACGTGCTCGAGCTGCAAGGCCACGGCGGCCCGATCGTGCTGCAGCTCGTGCTGCAGCGTTGCATCGATGCGGGCCGAGCGTTCGGCCTGCGCCTCGCCGAACCGGGCGAGTTCACGCGGCGCGCGTTCCTCAACGACAAGCTCGACCTCGCCCAGGCCGAGGCCGTAGCCGACCTGATCGAGGCGAGCACCGAAGCGGCGGCGCGCTCGGCCGGCCGTTCGCTGGACGGCGCGTTTTCGCGCGACATCCACGCACTCGTCGACGACGTCGTCACGCTGCGCATGCTCGTGGAAGCCACGCTCGATTTCCCCGAGGAAGAGATCGACTTCCTCGAAGCCGCTGACGCACGAGGAAAGCTCGCGCGCATTCGCGAGCAGCTCGACCATGTGCTCTCCGAGGCGCGCCAGGGCGCGCTGCTGCGCGAAGGACTCTCGGTCGTCCTCGCGGGGCAGCCCAACGTGGGCAAGTCGTCGTTGCTCAATGCACTGGCAGGCGCGGAGCTCGCGATCGTGACGCCCGTGGCCGGCACGACGCGCGACAAGATCTCCCAGACCATCCAGATCGAAGGCATTCCGCTGCATGTGATCGACACGGCGGGTCTGCGCGATACCGAAGACGAAGTCGAGAAGATCGGCATCGAGCGCACGTGGAACGAGATCGGCCGCGCCGATGTAGTGCTGCATCTGCTCGATGCGCGCACGGGCATGAACGCCGAAGACGATGTGATCGCCGCGCGCTTTCCGGCCGGCGTGCCGGTCGTGCGCGTGCTCAACAAGACCGACCTGACCGGCGTGGCGCCCGAAGTGACGAAGCGTGTCGCCGCGGACGGCAGCGAGGTCTGCGAGCTGCGTCTGTCCGCGAAACAGGGCGACGGTGTGGGGCTGTTGCGCGCCGAGCTGCTGCGCATCGCGGGCTGGCAGGCGGACGCGCAGAGCGTCTATCTCGCACGCGAGCGGCATCTCATCGCGCTGCGCGCCGCGCGCGAGCATCTCGAGCAGGCGGCGGCGCACGCCGACCAGGATTCGCAATCGCTCGATCTGTTCGCCGAGGAGCTGCGCCTCGCCCAGGAGTCGCTGAATTCGATCACGGGCGAATTCACTTCCGACGACCTGCTGGGCGTGATTTTCAGCCGGTTTTGTATCGGGAAGTAACCGGTCGCCCAAGGTTGCCCAACCTCGTCTAGCCTTACCCGCCAAACCCCCGTCACTACTAGGCTTCGTTGCCTAGCGTTGCCTAAGGTTGTCTATTGACATCTAGGCATCTATGGTACACATTTAGGTACACGGAGCCATCGTGTACCAACCCCACTGTGTACCAACATGCCAAAGACCGTCGTCCCCCTGACCGATACCCGTATCAAGGCGTTGAAGCCGAAGGCGGCGCGTTACCGCGTCTCGGACGGCGGCGGCCTTGTGCTGGAGGTCATGACGTCCGGCTCCAAGGTCTGGCGGTTCCGTTACACGCTGCACGGCGAGCGACAGCCGATGGTCACGATTGGCGACTACCCCGCCATCAGTCTGCTGGACGCTCGCGACAAGGCCCGTAGGTACACGGAGATTGTGGCCAAAGGTGTGTCGCCCGTCGCCGACGCCAAGAAGGACCGTGGCGCCGTGAAGCGCTTCGACATGCTCAAGGAATTCGCCGAGGAGTGGTACACGACCCAAGTGGCGCACATGTCGACGGAGTACCAGCGGACGATCAAGCGCGCGCTGGAGAAGGACGTCTATCCCGCAATCGGCAACAAGCCGCTCGGCGATGTCACGCCGGGCGACGTGCTCGCTGTCTGCGACAAGATCAAGGCGCGTGGCGCCCCGAAGATGGCGCTGTCCACGCGCAACATCATCAAGCGTCTCTACGAATATGCCATCGCCCGCCAGCTTGCGCTGACTAACCCGGCTCAGGCAGTCGTTGCCCGCTTTATTGCCACGCAGAACAGCCGCACGCGCGTCCTGACGCCAGATGAGATCGGGACGGTTCTACGGGCCGTGTACGCGTCCGATATCCGCCGTCCGCTCAAGCTAGCGATTCATCTGCTGGTGCTGACGATGGTCCGCAAGAGCGAACTGACAGAGGCCACCTGGGGCGAGTTCGATCTCGACGCCGGCATATGGCGCATTCCCTCTGGCCGGATGAAGAAGGACAAGGAACACTGGGTGTACCTGTCTACTCAAGCGGTTACCATCCTGCGCGAGTTGCACGAACTTAGCGGCAATCACTATCACGTTTTCCCGACCACGCGCGGCCGCGGCGACAAGCCGATTTCGAAGAGCACCCTGAATCAGGCGGTGCGTTCGCTCAGCCTCGACGTCCAGCATTTCGTCCTGCACGATTTCCGGCGCACCGCCAGCACACACCTGCACGAGATGGGCCACTCGTCGGACGCGATTGAGAAGGCCCTCGCACACACGATCAAGGGAATCAAGGGCGTGTACAACCGCGCCGAATATGCCGATGAGCGCAGGAAGATCCTGCAGCTGTGGGCCACATTCGTCGATGCCCAGATCGAGAGCGGCCGCAAGGTTGTGATCGGGAATTTCGGCCAGACGGCCGCGTAGATTGCATGACCGGTGCTCGGCGGCTACCGGGCGAGAGCGGTGACGGAGAGTGCGCCAACACAATCCGCCACCTGACCACGCAAAACCTGTAGCGAGGTTCAGCAATGGCTACCAAGCATTCTATCGAGCCCCCGCCAGCCCTGGTGGCTCTTCGAGTCGCATCCCAGGAGATGTTTCCGAGGTACCTTGCCGGCGAATACGTCCTGTATGAAGAGACAGACGATGCTGCGCCGGGCGATGAAGTGGTGCTCGTGATGCATGACGGCTCGACAAAGATCCGCAAGCTGATCGAGCGCACCGATGGGCGCGTGCGCGTGGCGATTTACAGCCCGAGCTCTACGGCAACTTTTAACGCTTCGGGAATAGCCGCGATCCACCCGGTGGTCGGCTGCCGGAGAGCACAGGAACTCGCATCGCTCGGTTTCGTGCCACAGAACTGATTGCGCTGAGAGGCGCGTTTGAAGCGGCGGCCGAGGTGTTGCAGCACCAAGACCGCCTGACCACAACACAACCTGTAATGGAGGTTCGTATCATGGCTAAGGCCAATTTTACCGCCGCCGCGGAGGCGTCAAACGCATCTGCTCGCACAGAGCAATCTACGCCGTCGGCTGATCGCGAACTTCAGATTCGCATCGACATCGAGCGCTACACCGAATACAAAGGCACGCGCGCCCAACTTGAGGCCGAGGGCATCATCCCGCCGGATCTTGAGTGGCCTGAGGGAGGGCGGGACACTGAGTGGACGTCTGGACAAACCGAGTACGTGCTGTGTCGCTGTCGTCCCGATGGCCTGCGCGGGCCGAACAGTGTTTGGCTCAGAGGTAACTACGATTGTTGGATGCTCCGGATTTTCCCAGGAGGTTGCGCGGACGTCATCAACTCACAAATCCGGCTCAAGTTGAGAGAAGTTCACCGGGCACTTTATTTTCGAAGCGCTGAGGGTCAGGCTTGTTCTACTCGGACTTGGCAGGCAGCTGCAAAGGCACACACCGACGAACGCTTCCAGGCGTTCAAGGCGCTAATCCCAGGCCTCGTTCCTCCGCCGCGCAAGCCGCGCGGTGCATCTAAGTTTTCAGGAGCCGGTCATGACTAATCGTAATTCTGGCGAGGCAGCGGCATTTGCGCTCGGCAGTCTTGGGGTCATGCTTCGTGCCGCGAATCTCAGCCTTAGGGAGGCTCGGGGAAAGATGTGCAATGCTGCCCAAAAAGCTGCGCTTGCCCGGATAGAAATATGTCTCGTGCAGGCATACATGGAACTGAATCGCCTAGATATAGCTCCTGGCCAGTGTTCGCCATCAGCTACTGCGGATGTGTTGCCCTTCGAAAGAGGGCGCCGACAAGAATCTGGTTGCGCGGACATCGATATCACTTCATCCAACCCGCCAGGGCTTGGCCGTCTGCAATAACATTCACCACGGCGCTCGATGGTGCCGTCCTAATTGAGGGGCCTATGATGAGGCTCGAACAATACGATGTCCGAGACCGCGCCTACGGGGTCTGGCATCGAGCGCAGTCGATCAGCCGCTACCTTTGCCGCGATCAGGCCGAGTCATTGACGATGGTCGACCTCGATTCGGTGCTGTTCACCGAATACGACCATAGCGGGAAGGTGCCACTTGCTCTCGTCGAAGTCGCGCGCGATATCGGGCAAGAGAAACCCGCGGGCGTCATGCAACACCTCGCGAAACTCGCGAACGTACCCGCCTATGTGGCGCTCTACACGCCCGCAGCGACGGCCAATCCTTCCAGTCCCAACTGGGACGACATCGAGAGCTTCCGTGTGCGACGCATGTGGCCGCGACCGGAGGCAGGCTGGCGGGTGCTCACGCCGGCGCAGTGGGCCCGCGCGCTCGTGCAAATCCGAGGCTGGCAAATGCGGCGGTTCGAGGTCCGGGAAGCAGCTAACGACGAACGTTTTTAGGAGCGCGTCATGTTTGGCAAAACCGTCCTTGTGGGCCTAGGGTTGCTGATCGCGACAGCGGCACACGCCGAATGTGAATGCCGTTGCATGGGCGGCCGCAATCAGCCGTTTTGCTCGTCGACAACGGAACTACCCCCGATCTGCCCGCCGACTGTTTGCCCTATTGAGCCACCATCCGTCGCGCCAATCATGACGCCGCAGGTGCCACCAATCGGGACGTCGAACTGCCAGATGCGGCAGATTTGGAATCCATACGCACGCCAATATCAGTGGGAGCGCGTTTGCCAGTAGACGCTCGCACATCGAGACAGCCGCGCCTAGCTCGACGGGGCGAAAGCGGAGCACCCTACTCCGTTGGCGCGGCTCCCGATCCAGGGTTGCGTTGGGGAACGCAATGACCGAAGAAGAACTCGCGCTGCTCAATCGAGCAGTTGAAGCGGCTCAACGCGCAATCGCAGATGCCGAGACGCTCCGCAACGAAAACCATCGATTGCGCCTTGCGCTTGCCCTGCGCGACTACAAACAGCCCCGCAAACGAGCTGGTCGCCCCAAGACTCGGGGGAATGACGGCGATCAATCACTTCTGGCCAGTTTCGAAGCCCTCAAGCAACACTTTCAAACGCTCCGCGGAAGACAACTATCCGATGATGAAGCGCTCATTTTGGTGCTCAAGCAGGGCCGAGGGGACACCTATCGTGCCCACACCGCGGAAGCCCGAAAAGAGCGTAAAACCACAAGAAATCGCTTGTCCGCAGCGCGGACTGCAAAGAAAAAATCCCGTTAATTCGGGAGCTCTATTTCCGGGACAAAGTAGCAAATAGATTACGGGCATACCGCGTCGCATTTGTTCGGACGCGGATAGACACTCAGGAGAGAGTCAAATGTCCGTCAGCTACAAAGGTCTGCGCCCGTCTCAAGCCGCCGAAAAGCTCGGCATCGGCCTGTCCAGCCTGTGGGCCAAAGCCAAAAGCGAATCAGGCTTCCCGCAGCCGGTGAAACTCGGCCCGGCCACCACGGTTTTCATCGAGCACGAACTCGACGCGTATATCGAGAAGTGCATCGTTCAGTCGCGCGGATCGATTGCTGCGTAAGGGCTAGCCATGGCCCAAAAAATAAAAGCCGCGACTCGAACGAGTGCGGCCAAAGAGATCTTCAAGTCGCAGTATAGCAACGACGCTGCAGCCCAGCGCAGCCGAGTCCTCGATTTCCTGCGGCGTTACGGTTCGCTCTCGACGCTCGACGCGCGCCACCTGATTGATGTGATGCACCCCGCGGCGCGGGTCATGGAATTGCGGCGCGTCGGCCACGAAATCGCTACCGTCTGGTCGGATGAAATGACGCCGGAGGGCGGCAAGCACCGCGTGGCTCGCTATCACCTCATGAGCGAGGTGTGCTGATGCTCAACGATATCGATCGCGCGCGCTCCGCCCTATTCCACCTCGACGCTGGTTGCGACCGAGCCACGTGGGTTCGCCTCGGCATGGCCGCCAAGGCTGCCGGCCTCGATGTCGCGGACTGGATCGACTGGTGCGCCTCAGGCAGCAATTATGGAGGCGAATCCGAGGCGCGGTCCGTCTGGCGCTCGTTCAAGCCGACCGGCGGCATTGGCGCCGCAACGCTGTTCCGTGAAGCTCTCGACGCAGGCTGGTCAGAATCCTCATCGATCCAGCGGCCCGCCCCTGCCCCTGTCCGCCAGCATGAGCCCGCTCGCGAAATCCGCGAGACGCTCGCCCCGCAGTGGCTCACCTACTGGCGGTCGCTGGGCCCTGTGAACGACATTGGCCGTGCCTATCTTGAGACTCGCGTCTGCGCGCTGCCGCCTTCCGATGGCGATCTCCGGTTCGATCCCGCTGCGCGTCATCCTGCGGGCTATACCGGGCCGTGCTTGGTCGCCCTAGTCACGGACGCCATCTCGGCCGCTGCCATCAGTCTGCATCGCACCTGGATCAAGGCGGACGGCACCAAGGCAGATGTCGACCCGCCGCGGGTGCTGCTTGGCGGCCATCGCAAGGCTGGCGGGGTGATCCGCCTGTGGCCAGACGAAGCCGTCACGCACGGTCTGGCCGTTGCCGAGGGCATAGAAACCGCGCTGAGCCTCGCGTGCGTCATCCAGCCGGTATGGGCGTTGATCGACGCCGGCAACCTCGCGAAGCTCCCGGTGCTGCCCGCGGTTGACGCTCTCACGATCGCCGTCGATGCCGACCCCGCAGGTGAGCAAGCCGCCGAATCCTGCGGCGAGCGCTGGGCGCTGGCGGATCGTGAAGTCACGCTTGTGGAGGCCAGCCATGGGGCGTGATTTGAACGACATCGCTGTTGAGGGCGGCGCCGACGGCATGCGCCTCGCTGTGGCGAACGGCCGGCGCATCGCGAAAGCCTCGGAACGCAAGCTTCAACCAGGCCACGCGCAGGTGCTGGCGGACGATCTACCACTGAACGTTACCTTTGCCGACGAGCTGCCGGGCGAATTCACGCCGCCTGACGAGTTGGTCCAAGGGCTTCTGACCGTCGGCGGTGGCAGCGTTCTCTATGGCGACTCCAACAGCGGCAAGACCTTCCTTGTGATCGACCTCGCCGCGGCGGTGGCGCGTGGCGTGGAGTGGATGGGCAAGCGCACGGAGCCCGGCATGGTCGTCTATCTGGCCGCCGAGTCGCCCGCTTCAGTGCGCTGTCGCCTGCAGGCCTACCAGCGGCACCACGGCGTACGTGTACCCAATTTCGCAGTCGTTCAGAACCCGCTGAACCTGTTTGAGAACGACGCCGATACCTCCGCGATCATTGCCACCGTCCAGCGCCTCGAGGCCCAGCGCGGGCAAAAGGTCCAGCTCATCGTCGGCGACACGCTCGCACGGCTGAGCGCCGGCGCAAATGAAAACGCCGGTCAAGACATGAGCCGTGTGATCGAGCGCTTCGACCGCATTCGTACCGAATGCAATGCGCACTTCATGCTCATCCACCACTCGGGGAAAAACGCGGCTTCAGGCTCGCGCGGATGGTCGGGTGTGCGTGCCGCCGTCGATGCCGAGATCGAAATCACGGACTCGCCCACTGGCCGCTGCGCCGAAATCACCAAGGTCCGCGACCTGGGCACCAAAGGCGAGCGCATCGGCTTTCGGCTCGATGTCGTGGAGCTTGGTCTAACGAAATGGGGCGCGCCGGCGACAACCTGCGTTGTTGCGCCCGAGAGCGCGCCGGTCAGGGCGGTGACAGGAAAGAAGCTCGGGGCCGTCGAGGGCGCCGTGCTGGAGTTCCTCCGAGGCCGTGGCACGGGCGCAAAAAAGGCTGAAGTGGTTAAGCATTTTGAGGGGCGATACACGCGCGGATCGGTGTACCGCGCGCTCCAGACGCTCGCTGATGCCGAAGAAATCCACGAGACCGCCGGGATCGTCGCCTTCCCGGGAGGCAGGCCATGAACACGCTGATTTTGTCGCGTTTGGCAAACGCGACACGGGAAATCCCAGCACGCGGAATTTGTCGCGTTTGCGACGCGCGACAAGCGCGACAAATTGGCAACCAACGGAAGCCGACGACGAGCCAGAACGCCCGCCGTCATTGGCATACGAAGGAATGCGCTGGTGTCGCGTCTGTCGCATTTGGTAGGCGCGACAAGCGCGACAAGCCCATTGCGGTTTTGTCGCGTCGCGTCTCCCCCTTCTTTAGAAGGGGAGACAGCGCGACAAGACAGGGCCGAGACGATGTTTCGTGTAATTCCAAGGAGGAGGCTGTGATGCCAACCGCAGATGAACGGCTCAAGTCCTGGAGCGACTTCATCAAGGCCGTGCACGCCGGCAAGCGCGGCGACTACGGCCCAGCGCGCGCAATCGTTGAACGGGTACGCGGAAAGTTTGGCGACAAGGCAGCCGAATCACAGCGCCGGGAACTGTGGCGCCTCATGCAAGCAGGAGAACCGAAATGAGCATCGACGCACTGGTGGTGGGCAAGTTGTGGAAAACGCCTGAGGAACGCCGCTCGAACGCGGGCAAGACGTTCGTGATCGCGAACGTGCGCGCCGCCGACGGCGAAGGCGAGAGCCTATTCGTGAATGTCGTGGCGTTCAGCGATTCCGCGAAGGCGGCGCTGCTGGCGCTCGAGGACGGTGACAGCGTCTCGCTGGCGGGCAGCCTCAAGGTCGGCACGTACGAGGCTCGGGACGGGTCGGTGAAGCCCAGCGTCAGCATGGTCGCCTCGAAGGTCCTGACGGCCTACCACGTGGCTCGCAAGCGCAAGGCCGTGGCGGATGCTCCGGCCACAGAGGGGCGATCCGTCCGCGAACCGGCCATGGCTGACGACGCGCTCGATTTTTGAGCACGCGCGCCTGCTGACAGCAATGGAAGAACAACGAGATGGCGTTCAAAAAAGGGGTTTCCGGCAACCCAGCCGGACGGAAGCGAGGCACACCAGACAAGCGCACGGCGTTGCGCGAGCTGCTGCAGCCGCATGCCGAGAAGCTGGTGAAAAAGGCGGTCGATCTGGCGCTGGCGGGCGATACCACTGCGCTTCGCATCTGTATCGACCGGTGCATTCCGGCGATGAAGGCAAAGGACGAGCCGGTCGAGTTGCCTGCGCTGACCGGCTCGCTGGCGGAGCAAGGGGATGCCGTCATGCGCGCTTTGGCGGGCGGCAGGATCACGCCGGATCAGGCGAACGCAGTCATGCAGGTCTTAGCGGCACAGGCACGGATCGTCGAAGCCGACGAACTTGAAAAACGGATCGCAGCTTTGGAGGGAAAGAACGATGGCAACCAGCAATCTCAGAGCACGCCTTGAGCGCCTTGAACGTCAGCAGGGTCCAACCGGCGAAGACCCGGTAATCGTAGTGATGCGCCACTTTGGCGAGTTCGAGCAGGGCCCGGGTGTTTTTGTCGATGGCCTGTTTTACGCGTGCCCTCCCGGCACCGACGTCGATGAGCTCGAGCGCAAGGTAATTGCGGACGTCAATCGCGATCGCTCGCGCAAGCTGATCGTCGTGCAGCGCGCCGAGCCGGCGGAGTTCGAATGATGGAAATGCACAACATTGACTCGACGCTGGTCGAGACCGCCAAAAACGAAATCGCCCAGGCGATGGCCACGCATCAAAAGCCCGTGCTCAAGTTTTCGGGCGGGAAGGATTCCTTGACCTGCCTTTACCTGCTGCGGCCGTGGTGGGACCGACTGACGGTGCTCTGGACGAACGCTGGCGATCCGTACCCGGAGACGGTCGAGCAAATGGAGCGCATTTGCAAGCTCGTTCCGAATTTCGTCGAGGTCGCTGGCCCAGGTTATCTACGCGGCCACGCCAAGGAGCAAACTTTCCCGGCTGATATGGTCCCTTGGACGGCTACTCCGATAGGCCGCGCCTGCATACCCGGCAGCCCCAGCTTCAAGGTGCATTCGACGCTTGAATGCTGCGCTGCGAATGTGTGGGTACCGATGCAAAACGCCGTCAGGGAACTGGGCGCGGATCTGGTGATTCGGGGTGAGCGGGAAACGGAGGCCCATCGGCCACCGATCACTAACGGAATGGTGGACCCGCAGAACGGTGGCACGCAATTGATGCCGATCAGGGGTTGGTCCAAGAACGATGTTTTCGCGTATCTGCGTACCGAAGGCGTCGAGATCCCACGGCAATACACCTACGGAATGGGTTCGCTCGACTGCCTGCACTGCACGGCTCATCTCGTGGAAGCCGGTAGCAAGCTCCGCTATCTGCGCGACTTCCATCCCGAGGCCGCGGACGAATACGAGCGTCGTCTAAGGCTCATCCAGTCCGAACAGGAGCGGCACGTTCGGCTGATGAGGATCGCTCTCGGGGAACTGGAACCGGTTGGTGAAGAGGGAATGGGAGATTGATGATGGCCGACTCGATCATGCCTAGCCCTTTCGGATTGACGGTTCTCCCGCAATTCCAGGGGGACGTCTACGACCTGCAACGCCAGCAGGCGCTCGCTCAAGCGCTGATGCAAACCGCGCTCACGCCGCAAATGCCCTTGGCTACGGGCTCGGGCCCGTACTCGATTGTCCCGCAATACACCGTGGGCCAAGGGCTTTCACAGCTCGGATCGGCGCTGCTTGCCGCTCGGTTGAGCGGGCAGGTCTCACCAGGCCTCGGCACCCTCGGCGCCGCGCAGTGGGAAGCGCTCACCGGCGCGAGCCCAACGACTGGAGACTGACTATGGACGCGGAAGCAGCTCGAGCTTTGCTCAGCCTCACGAGCGCCCAACTGCGAATGGCGGCGGTCATGCTCAACGCGGTGCAAAGCACGTTGGAGGAGGACAGCGCGTTGCGCGCCGACGTGCTGGCAGTCTTGGGCTACATCGTGAACACCTACGAATGGCTGCAAGGCGAGATTGCCGCGGCAAGCGAGGGCAACACGGCGGCCAGTCCAGGCGACATCGTAGGCGAAAACCGCGATGCGCCGGCCGCCGAGAATTCGAATTCCAACCAATCGGCCGATGCGCCGGTCTTCCACTAGGAGTAGGCAATGGCTTCCTTCGATGACTACCTTGCTGGGAAGGCCGCAACGCCTCAGCCGGCGACATTCGATGAATATCTCGCTGGCAGGGGCACTACGCCTCCGGCGCCGCGGACCATCGACGATTGGGCGAAACTTTCGTCCGCGCCGCGCCAGAATATTGATGCGTGGGCTGGCGCCGTGTCCGCTAACCCGGCAGGCGCTGTTACCCAGTCGGAAAGGACGCTGCCAAATATCGGACTAGCTACAGATCTCGCGGCTGGCGGCGCGTCACCCGACACATGGAGAACGCTTCAGCAGATCGGCTCTGGCGCGTGGCACGGCGTCAGCAGTCTCGCGAACAATGCGGCGAATCTGGTAGAGAAAGGCGTTTCGGCGGGCGTCAACGCGATTCCCGGCGTTCAAGGCTCAGCGTTCGGGAACTGGCTGGCGAGCACTGCGGATAACGATGTCGCGGCGCAAGCGGCCGCCGATCGACAGTTTCGCGAGACTGCCTCGCCGGGTGAGCAGGCGTCGGCCATCGTTGCGCCAATGGTCCTGCCGATGGGCGGGGTCGCGCGTGCAGGATCGGCAATCCGCAATGGCGTCACCGCTTTGCCGATGATGAGTGGCGCCGTCGGACGCGCGGTTGGCGGCGTGCTCGGGAATGCGGCCACTGGGGCAGCGCTTTCCGCTGGCGGGGCTTCGGTGGACCCGAGCCAGCCGTATTGGCCGCAGGTGGGCCGTAACGCGCTCGTGGGCGGAGCGGTTGGTGCAGGTGTGCCCGCAGCCATCGGCGCGGTCTCGGGCGCCGGCAGAGCGCTCTACAACGTGGCGCAGCCGGTCGTGAATCCGCGCGCTTACGTGGGATCTGGGCTCGCAAACGCGGTCGGAGACGAGGCGGCGCAGGTGGCGGCAAACATCCGTGGCGCGCAGGCGTTCGTACCGGGTTCGATGCCGACGACGGCGCAGGCAGCGGGGAACCCGGTGCTGACGGCAACCGAAAAAGCGGCGTCAAACTCCTATCCAGACCTGAAGATGGCTCTGGCGCAGCGAGCGATCGAGAACAACGATGCACGCTGGAGCGCGCTGATGGGCGTAGCCGGCACGCCGGCGGATATGCAGGCAGCTCAGGCGGCGCGCGATGCCGCAGCATCACCGCTCTACCAGCAGGCGCACCAGGCGACGGCGAACGTTGGCCCGGCATTCATGCGCTACGCGCAAATTCCCGAGATGCAGGAAGCCATGCAGCGCGCGAACGAGCTCGCGTCTCTCGATGCTGCCGTTGGCCGCGGCGTGGCGCCTGTGTGGCCGCAGCAGGGTGGCAGCAACGCCATCAACGGCGCGGCGCTCGACTACACGTCGCGTGCACTCGGCGACATGATTGGCGAGGCGCAACGCGCTGGCGCGAATACCCGTGCCGGCGCACTGGCCGCGCTCAAAGGCAACGTCGACAACTGGATGGGGCGGTATATCCCCGGCGTCCAGCAGGCGCGCGCCGCGTATGCCGCGGGGAGCGTGCCGGTCAACACGATGCAGGTTGGCCAGCAGATCGCGAACGGCCTCGGAACCCGGGCCATGAACGCTGGCGGCGTGCCCGAGATCGGGTTGATGCCCTATCGCTCTGCTCTCGCGCAAGCGATGAACAACGGCGACGCAGCACGCTACGGGATCGACGCCAATGCGCTCGGCACGCTTCAGAGCATCGGGCAGGACTTGCAACGCGCGACGATTTCTAACTCGGTACGCACGCCGGGCAGCGACACGGCCTATAACCTCAGTGCAAACGGCTGGCTGGCTCGGAACATCTACGGGCCGAACTTCGGCGGGGCGACCGGGCTTGGCCGAGCGGTGGGAGCGATCGGCGCCGCGGCAACCGGGCATCCGATGATCGGCCTAGGCATTCTTGGCGGCGGCAGTCGGATCGGGCAAATGGTGGGGAATCGGCTCAACGGCCAGCTTTCGGATCTACTGCTCAACCCGCAAGGCTTCCTGCCTTACCTCGACGCCCGAGCGGGTGGCGCGGCCGCGGCGCGAAATCAGATGCTCGGGCAGGCGTTGGCGCGGCGCCTTCAGAGCGTCCCGGCGCTCGTTGCCCCTCAGCTTGTCGCACCGAGTCAGCCTTAGCCATAGCAGTGCTTTTCTGCGGTCTGCGGCATACGCGTTTCCAGGTTGCGGCCCGTAGGGGCCGCTTCTCCTTGCTCGACGGGCGTTTGCGCGGAGATGCCAGGATTCTGCTGCGGGCTGGAACAATGCCTTCGATTGCTAGGGGTTAACCCTAGAGCGCAACGCTCCTAGACTTTCACTCATCGGATGCAGACAAGTTGTCGCACCGCTAACAAAAGTCGATGGAGGTAGTAATCATGAAGTCCCTGATCCAAGCCGTTGCAGTTGCTGTTGCCCTTGTTGTGCCGGTTGCTTCGTTCGCACAGTCGAACGGCCCGGTGACCCGCGCCCAGGTCCGCGCGGAGCTCGTTCAGCTTGAGAAGGCCGGCTATCACGTTGGCGATGGCGACCAAGCGCACTACCCGGACGCGATCCAGGCCGCCGAAGCGAAGGTCGCTGCGCAACAAGTGGCAACGAGCGGTTACGGTGGTGTTGTGAGCGGTTCGTCTGATGCGGGCCGCCCGGCAGTGTCGAAGGCCGATTGGAACGCGATGTACAGCCATCCCTAATGCATAGATTTCCGGGCGCACGGGCTGAAAGCCAAAAGCAGATGGCCTGAGCAAAGCAGTCTGGGCGCGCAGTACCCCTGTGCGCTCCTAGTTAAAGAACCGGCTCGCTAGCGCGGCAATATCCGCGAGCGGGCCAGCTCCATTCTGAATACCTCCGCCGTCGGCCATCCGATGGCTTCGCTCGGGCCTAACGGCCTGGGCGTTTTTTCGATGAGATCGATCCAAGGCTTTTGCCCTCGATCGTCTATCGCCCCCATCGGAGATCGCCGCCAGCCAGTTTCGGCGGCTCCTCGATCTCCCGGACGTCCCCGTCTATCGTCAGTCCATCGTTCTGGAACCATCCATCGACCGGCTGGCGCGCTTCCTTGGCACCATCGACGACAGTCCATTCTGGCCGTGGCGTGGCATTCGGCTCGTCTCCAAGTAATGGTATGAGTCCGATCAGCCCAAACAGCACGGTCGCTGCAATGGCGATGAGGATGCGTCCAGAAATGCCGATGTCAGCCGCGTTGGTGGCAGCAACGGCACCGACGACGGTGGGAACGAGGCTCATGAGGTATGTCCCAAAACGATCCCACATAGAATAGGCGACGGCGTAATACGCCGCAATCAATTCAAACAACCGAGTTATATATGGCAAGAACCTCGACCATCGTGCAGGTGTTTGTAGCTTCTCCCTCCGATGTTGCACCGGAACGCGAAGCACTCGAAACACTGATTGCAGAACTGAACCGAGCATGGAGTGTTGGATTGGGCATCATGTTCGAGTTGGTGCGTTGGGAAACGCACGTGGCACCTGCGATGGGCGGCGATCCGCAAGCGCTGATTAACGAGCAAATCGGCGACGACTACGATGTATTCATCGGAATCTTGTGGGCAAAGTTTGGAACGCCAACGCCGCGCGCCATGTCGGGCACGCAGGAGGAATTCGAACGTGCTTACGCTAGGCTCGGCGCCGGACAAAATGCCCCGCGGATCATGTTCTACTTCAAAGAGGCAGCGATACCCGTTGCAAAGATTGATCCTCGGCAAATCGAAAGCGTGCAAAGGTTCCGATCCTCCCTTTCCGACAAGGGTATCTATTCAACTTTTGAGGACTTGGAAGCATTCATCACTTCGGTTCGGGCTCACCTGTCCTCAGTCGCACAACAGTTCGCCCGACAGATTGCAAACACAGCTACCACTGTGGCTACTCCGAATACAGGAGCGATGGCATTTGAATCCGATCAAGACGATGATCTTGGCTTGCTTGACTATGTTGAGATATGCAATGCGAGAATCGAAGACATGGTGGCAGCATTGGAAATCATCGCGGAGGCAACTATACGAATGGGCGGCCAGTTCGAGGTACATAACTCGGCAGTCACGGATTTGATGGCTGCAGGCTCACCGCCATCACCAAAAACCGCGAAGAGGCTCATCAAACGATGCGCCGATGATATGGAAGCCTTCGCTGGAATTCTCAAAAGCCAGACGGCGATTTTGGCATCGCATCGGCTGGCTGCGTTTGACGCTCTCGACAAGTCACTGACGTTGAGCCAAGAGGTCAACGCCGGAGATACTTCGGATGTTCGATCGCTCTACTTGGCTCTCAGCACGCTCCAGAGCAACTTGATCGAACCGACGCAACAACTGTTGCTTTTCAAGGAGGTGGCTGCTCGACTACCGAGAATGACAAGCGAGCTGAACAAGGCAAAGCGACTCGTCGTCGGACAGATGGATGCGCTCATCGATGAGATCAAGACGACGAGCAGCACAACTGGCAACGTATTGCTTTCGATTGAGAGGATGCTATAGGCGACGGCGGTTCGGCATATTGATCCCGGCGCTTAGGTGCGCTCCTTTCTGCGGAACCCGCTCCGCACCCATCCGACCGCGAGGAAAAGCGCGCCGACTGTTCCGCTCAACCAGCCAATTATCGAAACCAACGCCCCGGCATTGGCGCGCTTTGCCGTTGCTATCGAATCATCGCGCAGTTGAGCCTGTTTCTGAGCAAACTGTTCTCGAGGACTATCGGTGCCTGCGCAAAGTCCTGCAAACGGGTCAACCTGATTCGCGCCTGCTGGTTGCTGCGCGAGGTATTTGTCAAACGGTGAACTGTCCGACGGTGCGGCCTTCGGAGTGACAGGCTCACGCCGAAGGCAATTGTCGTAGAGGTTGAGTGCGTTCTCGTAATCGGTATTGGCGCGCCGCTCAGCATAGCGGACGTTGTCCACGTACAACCACCCGGCCCAGGCGCTAACCGCCACTGTCAAGACAACCCAGATACGAGTCCAGCCGCCCATGTTGGCCCCTTCGCGTCATTCGTCTTTTACGGGGATGGTAACGGATGGCAGCGGGGTTGCGTCGATAGCATGAGCGAGATACAGCCGACGCGAAAGGGTTAATTCACCAGCGCCTCAGTCGTCATCACCGTGATGGTGATGATGATAGCCACCGTAGTAACCGCCGTAACCGCCACCGTAGTAACCGGGGTATGGCGCAACGATGCACCCGCTCAGAAGCGTAGCAGCGGCGATTATCAACAAGAGGGCTTTCATAGCTATTCAGCCGAGGACAGGATTCGATGGGCGGAAGCATACCGACAGACGTTCATGGCAGCTGTAAGAAATAGTTTCACAGCCTGCTGAACTTCTTCGTTGGCTTCGGGGGAAGCTTCTAGTTTTCGCTGTCGGCTAACGCGGATGGAAACCGAAGCGGATTCACCGCTTTGCGCCAGGGTGCGTTCCGGGATTCCCCGGAACCTTGCCCATAGGCGCACTTCTGCCGCTCGTCGGCCACTCGCGCTGGAAGCAGATTGCACCGTTCGTTGGCGTATCGCGAGAGACTTGGCGCAAACGCTGCCTGGAGGGGCGCGCGCTGCAGCCGATCCGACTTTCGCAACGTTGCACTGTCTGGCGGAATGACCAATTGCATGCGTACCTAGCCACCCGTTGGGGTTTAGAGCCGAGGAAGTTGGCGGCACGCCGGTAATTCGGCCGGCGTGCTAGCCTGCGCTCAAGGTCACAACAAACCACCACCATGAAAATCACATTCGACCAAATCCAGGTCGCCTATGAAGTCGCGAGCGCTGTGTTTGACGGCACCCTGTCGAGGGCGGACGGCGTACAGCGGCTTCATGAAGATCACGACATAAACGCGGGAAGTGCTGGCGATTTCATTGAGGACTTCCGCCGAATGATGATGGGGCAAGAGTTCCACCGCACACTGAGCGTCGAAGCAACGGACTACTTTCTTGGCCGGATTGCAAAAGAACGAGATAGTGCCGAATTCGCGAATGCGATCGCCGCAAACTACGCGCATCTGAACTACTACGCAAAGCTAGCGAAGGGCGGCCCTCAACATGCGAAGCGGCGGATAGTCGATGCGTGGGCGGCAAAACGGTCTTCGCCCACCGATCTCGGTCTGATGCAGGCGAAATTTGCGGACGCTGTGGAGCGAGCTCGGGCGGACGCCCCGACCATACGCCAAAGCCGCCTTTTGGCAGCGGCGAAGCTGCCAGGGAAGGTGCAGGTCGTGACCGAGGCCTACGTCCGGAATCCGGACGTTGCTGCAGAGGTGTTGGAGCGAGCCAAGGGCATTTGTGAGCAGTGCGCGAAGCCGGCACCGTTCGTTCGGCACTCCAATCGCACACCCTACCTCGAGGTGCATCACCGGATGAAGCTGGCTGATGGCGGCGAAGACACGGTCGAAAACGCAATTGCGCTGTGCCCGAACTGCCACCGTGAGATGCACTATGGGGTGCGAGAATAGGCGTACGAAGGTCGGCGTGAGGGTTCGGCTAGCTGCCGACTCGATGGACAAATTGCTCTATCACCGGCAGTGCGGAATTCCAGTGACTCAACCCCGCGTCGATCAGCTTCAATGAAAGATGCTTAACGGCTTCGGCGGGAAGCGACTTCAGCTGGTCGAGCAGCCGAGATTTCTCTGGCGCCGGAAGGTCAGACTCTTCAATCCGAACGCCGATCAGTTCCTTCAGCGTTTCCTCGTGAAGTTTGACCGTCACGACGCCGAGGATGGCCGAGAGGCCGCCGTCGTCAGCCAAGAAGTCCATCCCTTTGGCGGTGATGCGAGGCAGGCCACTAGCCATATGTCCGTCGAGCCCATACTGGATCGCGCTTTCGACTAGGCCGTGTTCCTCGAGATAGATGAGATTGGCGGCATAGCGCTCGCTCGACGCATCGTCCATGTCGTGGAGCGACCGGCGAATATCATGCGGGCGCGGATAGCTCTGGGCGAGCATTTCCAGCAGTTCACGTTGGTAGGTCCGATCGAGGTTCACGCACTCTCCGATCCGTGTTGGATGTAGCCGTCATTCTTGCATCCTTCACGAGTAACGGTACGACCTTTCCTTGCTCAAGGACTCGCATCGTTGCGCTGAACGAAACGTAGGAATTTGCTACGATTCAGCGCCGAATCACCGTGAAACAGTGGGTAATGCAACTCGCATCAGCCTGATGGTGTTTGCATCGCGACGAGACCAAGTCGAAGCCGCGTAACTAAAAGGGGCGCGCCAATTGTAGCCGGCCCCTTGCGACGGCCTCAAAACGAAGGAAAAAATAATGGCAAGTGCGTTCGAAGTAGCTAGTTCTTTTACTAGGTGGGCTCTCGGCAACAATCTCGTTCCCCCGTTGCCCGCCGGTATGGAGGGGGAATACCTCGCGAATGTGACGCCGGTTCAGGTATCGCCTGAAGGCGAGGATGTGTTGCGCACCCGCTCAATCTCCTCCGTCGTATTCAATGACCCTGAGTCCAAGGTCTTCGTTTACACGGAGAAGCGAGTCACACAGAAAGAACTTGAGCGCCTTCCGCAGCTAATTGCTGGATGCGATGTTGTTTACCCGCATGGGACCCTTGACGATCTCGGCGGAGATATCCAGAACGCCCAAGGCTCCGGGTTTACGATGTTGAACGTGCCAAATATCGGTCAGGCATACTGCTGCGGATCGTCGGTATCGCCTGGAAATGAGGCGTCCGCGGGAACGATGGGGCACTCGTCAGGAGCGGCGACGGCACAATATTTGGCCTAACGAATAATCATGTAACGGGCGGCTGTAACCATTCAGCGATCGGCTTGCCGATTCTCGCGCCCGGCGTGCTGGACGTGTCCGCGAACAGTCTGATTCCGTTCACGATTGGGTTTCATGAGCGTGTGCTTCCGTACGCACTCGGAACGACTGGGAATGTGAACATAGCCGAAAACACGGACGCGGCACTGTTCAAGATTCAGAATGGCAATTGGGTGTCATCCATGCAGGGACTGGCCTATGATACCCCTCAGATAGTTACAAACCCGCTTGAGGGGCTGACTGTAGAGAAAGTTGGCCGCACGACGGGACACACGAAAGGCAAGATCGTCGGCCGCGAACTTCGGCCGATCCGGGTGAAGGCGACCTCAGGACGCAACTCTTTTCAGGCGGTGATCATGTTCCCTGGCGTTTTTATTGTCCATGGAGACCATCGACCATTCTCTGAAGGCGGCGATTCAGGTTCGCTCGTGGTCGCAACGCACCCGGACGGGACGAAGACCGCAGTAGGAATAGTTTTTGCGGGTGGACAGGACTCGTTGGCACCCGGCGGAAAGCGAACTTCGATTTTGCCGATTGGCCCTATTTTGAACCGCCTCGGCGTAACTCTGGTAGGTGGGCACAATGTCACAACTCCCAGCACATGACCGTCTGATGGAAGCCGCAGACCACTTAGCACGGCTCTTACCGCCAATGGTGCGAGAAGACGCGAGCATCTCGACCGTAATGAAAAATTCGGGCGATACGGTGCTGTTTGTTTACCTCCCGGTAGACGCTGAGCATTTCCGTTCGACGCTGCCCGAACGCGTTGACGGCTTTGCCGTCGTGTATGAGTTTTCCGAGCCCTATACGCTCAATTAAGACCGAAGTAAGGGTGGCAAAAGCGAGCGGCTGCTACGTCACCGCTTTCTTAAGGTACACACTTCGGTACACAAAATTGATGCCGCTCACCCACTGCCTTGTCCTGTAAGCGATTGTGACGCTTCGCAAGGTTCTGTATCGTAACCCGCGGTCCGCACCGCGCAGCCATTCTTCTGCCGCCTGGAACAATGCTTTCGAGGTACGAGGGTTAACCCTCGGCCTCGATCCTCCTAGACTTTGGGTCATCGGATGCAGACACGTTGTCGCACCGAATCAAAAGCCCAAGGAGGTAGTGACCATGAAGACCCTGATCCAGACCGTAGCCGTTGCCGTTGCACTCGTCGTGCCCGTCGCATCGTTCGCGCAATCGAATGCGCCCGTCACCCGCGCCCAGGTGCGCGCCGAGCTCGTGCAGCTCGAAAAGGCAGGCTGGCGTCCGGGCGCAGGTTCCGATCCGCACTACCCCGACGATCTTCTCGCAGCAGAAGCCAAGGTGGCGGCCGCCAACGGCGCAACGAGCGGCTACGGTGGCGTAGCGGCGGGCAACTCGGATGCCGGCCGCCCGGCGGTGTCCAAGGCCGACTGGAACGCGATGTATAACCATCCGTAACACGGCGGCATCACAGAAACGCTTGCCGGAATCCCCGGCAGGCGCCTGGCATACCTAAGCGTATACCTCCGCCGTCGTTGACTCGACGGCTTCGCTCGGGCCTTTTGGCCCGAGCGCTTTTTCCGGTGGTCGTCAACGTAGGTGGCGACGCTCCACAGAGCAGCACCTGCCAGGCCGCACCTTCGCACACTACGGGCTATCTGCATCACCATTTAGTTCGTAGTGCGATTCATTTACCGGTCGTGCGGGATGACGATCGCTTCGGCCCAGTTCAGCCTTCTTTGCGAGTTCCCACGGCCGTTCCCCGATCAAGGGATGAGCAAAGGCCACACACACCGCTGTAATTTGCGGACACACATCGTAGCGTTTTCAAACCGTTGCCGCGTCGCCGCTCGCCGACAATCTCGGGCATAGGAGAACGACGATGAAAACACTCTTCTGCGCGATTGCGTTGGTTGCCATGTCGGCCGGCCTCACGGGCTGCATCGTGGCGCCTCCGTACGCCTACGCTCCGGCGCCTGCGTACGGCTACGCGCCGGGCTACTACGCCGCTCCGTCGGTGGCTATCGGGGTGGGCGTGGGCGGCGGTTACTACGGACACGGCTGGCGACATTAAGGGGACCATAACGAGCCCCTCGAGGGATTCGCGCTCGACCTATCCGATGTGATAGCTGCGCACGCGATGCGGCCACACTAAAGTGGCGGGACATGCTTCGCAAAGCCGTTGCACCAACGCACGGGGCGACCATGAAATTCATCGGCGACGAAATCCTGCACCTCACGCGCGCCATTCCGCCCTGATTATCCGTTGGCACGTGGTGCTGCACGCCGCCCATCTTCCCGATTTACCTCGCCATGTCACCCGAGCATGGATTAGCCCGCGCGAGCGGGCTTTTTTCTGGCGGCTTCAAGACGCGCGTCCTCTTGAAAACATCTCGCGTCCCCTGCATGTAAGGCCCACTTTTCTGGAGATTCGGATCGTGGGCAGACGACCTACCTTCATCGACGACCTGGCTCGCGGCGTCCCGTTCGACGGCGCGGGACAGCGTCCAGGCATCGGCGACGACGCGCTCCTCGACGCCTATTCCCGCACCGTGATCGGCGCACTGGAGCGTGTGCAGCCGGCCGTGGCACACATTGCCGTGGAGCGTCGCGCGTCGGGCCAGGCCGCGGCGCGTGGCGGCAGCGGCTCTGGCTTTCTGTTCACGCCCGACGGCTATCTCCTGACCAACAGCCACGTCGTGCACGGCGCGAGCACGCTGCGCGTGACGCTCGCGGACGGCTCGACCCAAATGGCCGATCTGGTCGGAGACGATCCGAGCACGGATCTCGCCGTGCTGCGCATCGGCGCCGCCGAGGCGCTGCCGCACGCGCAGCTGGGCGACTCGGCGGGCCTGCGCGTCGGTCAGATCGCGATTGCCGTGGGCAGTCCACTCGGCCTCGCGCAGACGGTGACGACCGGCGTGGTGTCGGCGCTCGGACGATCGCTGCGCTCGGAGTCCGGACGCATGATCTACGACGTCATCCAGACCGATGCCGCGCTCAATCCGGGCAACTCCGGCGGGCCGCTCATCAATTCGGCGGGCCAGGTGATCGGCGTGAACACGGCGATCATTCCCGGCGCGCAGGCCATCTGCTTCGCCACCGCCATCGACACCGCGAAGTGGGTCATCACGCAACTGTTCGCGCACGGCCGGGTGCGGCGGGCCTATATCGGCATAGCCGGAACCACGGTCCCGATCGCGCGCAAGGTGCAGCGCTATTTCGAGCTAGGCGCGGCAACCGGCGTGCGCGTGATGGAGATCGTGAAGGGCAGTCCTGCCGCGCTCGGCGGCCTGCGGGTGGACGATACGATCGTGACGGTCGACGGCTTGCCGGTGGATGGCATCGACGCGCTCCAGCGTCTCTTCGACGTTTCACGTATTGATCGCGCAGTGGAAATAGGGGTGATCCGGTTGACCCGGAGACTCGACCTGCAAGTGACGCCCGTCGAGCAGACGGGCTAGGCGGACAAGGCTGACGCGACCGACCTGGGCCTTGCTGCGCAGAATCGCATGCGATTCTGCGCACCGCTGGTCAGCCCGGTGCGTCACGTCGTTGTGTCGATTACCAGCCGCTTCCGGGCTGCGCATAAACCGGCTGCGGACCGTAGCCGGGCTGCGCATACCCGTCGTCGTACTGCGGCGGCGCGGGCTGTACCGGCGCGCAGGCCACGTAGCGGCCGGAATATGGGTCGTAGCACGCCGCGCTGGCCGGCGCGGCGGCATACACAGGCGCGGGCTGCACATAGGCCGGCGGTGCCGGGTAAGCGACCGCCGGGCCGCTATTCAGTATGGCGCCCACCGCGGCGCCGATCAGCGCGCCTCCAACCAGCGCGCCCACCACGTCACCGCCATGATCGTGCGCGCTCGCGGGACCGGCCGCCACGGCACAGCCCGCCAGCACCAAAACGGCCGCCATCTTTCGCATGTCGTTCTCCCTGAGAACCTTCGAAAACATGCGAGCGATTCTCCGCCCCACTGCCGGAAACAGGTGCTGCAAGTGGTAACGACGAATTACGCTGGGATACGCGGCGCGGATCGGCGCGCTCAGTGAGCGCAAGGCCCGTTACCGTGCGTGTCTGCCCCCGGTGTGTGCGGCGTGCTGCCGCGCCGCCCGGCAGGCGGGTAGAGAAGAGTGAGCGCGATGGAGAACACCATCAGCACAAAAAACGACATCGAGGAGAACTCGAAAACCACGAGTTCATTCCTTGCCTCTCGACGCGGTCCTTCGCGCGATGTGCGGGCCGCTCAGTGATGCAGGAAGCTGCGCAGCGGATGACGCCAGTCCATATGGTGTCCGTCTCCCGCTTCTACGCGCTGTCTGTGCTCCTCGAGGATTTCGTCCGAGAACAGGAAGACGACAATAACGAGGGGGATGACCAGAAACGCGCCCAGTATTACGTGTTCGATCACGATAACCTCCTGGTTGTCAAGCGGTTTGCACTTGCATTGTAGCCGGGACGCGACAGTTTGTGCATTGTGCGTGCACGGAAGCTCGAAAGCAATGTTCGCCAACCATCACTGCGCGATGCGCCGCCTCGATCTGCACGCGCGCAATAGCAGTGCCCGGCATCCGGACATGGGATCTTCGACGCCGGCAACGCGGATGTGAATAGCCGGTTAACAAGTCCGGTAGAGCAGGGATAAGTCCTGGAAAGCCGGGGGACAACAAGTGAAGCATGCGAGTGGTCACGCGGGCTCGTCAGCGACCCGCCCGCGCGAAGCGTGCTGAGCGCAGGTTTATGTTGCCGACTTTCTCCACGCGGCGGCAAAGAGTCCTGCGGCAACGAGCAGCGTGCCGCCCGTGCGATTCACTGCGCGTTGCACACGCGGGCTACGTACGAACTTGCGTGCCGCCGCGGCCAGCATCGCATAGCCGAATGCGTTGAGTGTCGCGAGCACGAGAAAGGTGGCTTCGAATACGACGATCTGCGGCAGCACGGCCATGTGAGGATCGATGAACTGCGGCACGAACGCGACGAAGAAAATGATGCTCTTCGGGTTCAGCGCAGTGACCGCGTACGCGTGCGCGAAGATGCGGCCGGTCCGCGTCTCGGAGGTGTCCGGCGTGTCGGTTTCGCCAACGGGTGCGCGCCAGAGTTTGACACCGAGATAGACCAGATACGCCGCACCCATCCATTTGAGCACCGAGAACAGCCCGGCGGAGGCCGCCAGGACCACGCCGAGGCCGAGCATCGACGCGGTCATCGCCGTGAAATCGCCGAGCGCGACCCCGGCCGTGGTCGCGAGCGCATAGCGGCGGCCGTGGCCAAGCGCATACGACACGACGAGCAGCACGGTCGGGCCAGGAATGGCAACGAGAATCGCAGATGCGATCGCAAATGGCAGCCAGTGAGCGAAAGTCATGGTTCCTCCTGTGGGAAGCCCGATTTATCCATGAACCTCAACGGTGCGCAAGCGAGTCGCGGTGGTGGATCTTGCGCTGATGCGACGGATCGGCTGGCATCGTTTTTATTCTGCGACCACTCCATGCATTCGACGCAGTTCACGCGGGGCGCCTACGACTTTAGGTGCGCTGCGACATTCGCTGCCCGAGCCTCACTTGAACCGCTTGAATCGCCACAAGCCCCATTGCCCAATCCCGGCTATAACCGTCTCGGCCTTATTCATCAAGGCACCCGGCGATTTAATCAAGCTTCCCACTGGTCCGGAAACACGGCAGCACGAGTCGTCGGCAGTACGGCAAAGACAGGGTGCGTCACGGCGGGAGAAAATCGCTGTTGCGAGTGCACACAAGTCGGGCTTGCAGTCTTTCGCCGCTTTTCTATTTTTAAAATCGCGACTCCGCCATCAGCGTTAAACACATAGCTAAAGCGGGCAAATCCGCAGGAGACAATCATGAAGATGCTATCCGGTATGGTCGTCGTGGCGGCTAGCCTCGCTTGCGCCGTTGCGGTTCAAGCTCAGGATGTCGTAGTCAAGCCGCAGCAGACGGTGCAGTTCAAGCCCGGATCCTACGGATGCCTCTCGAAGGACAAGCTCGACGCCGTCGCGCTCCACGAACAGGCCGGCGAGCGCCAGCAGATGCAGGAATACTTCAGCGGATTCCAGTGTCTGTCCACACCCGACAATCAGTCCTTCCGTGTGGTCCAGGTGGTGGGCCATGACGTCGAATTCGTCAACGCGGCGAACGCCGACGAGCAAGGTCTCTGGACCACGGACCGATCCATCAAGCAGTAGCGCGATCTCCACCACAACCGGACGTCGGCCCCCACGGGTGCGTCTCCGGCTCATTTCCGATCCGCCGCGCAACGGCCCCCGAGGCGCTGGGGCCGTTGCCGCCTTGCTGGGCGCAGGAGCAGCGCGCGCGCTGAGATGAACGGCAAGGCCTTGCGCCGCTGTCAAACCAACGTCACTTTCCCGTCAGACCATCCGCATTGCGCCCCGCGCACGCCGTCATCACGGCGCGGCACGTCAGCGCGCCCGTCGAACGGGCACGTTGCTTGCTCAAAACTTCGCTATCATGTGCGGCTTTCGCGCGCCCGGAATCCGGTATGGCACTCAAATCGACCATCTACAAGGCAGAACTGCAGATCGCGGACATGGACCGGCACTATTACGCCGACCATGGGCTCACGATCGCGCGCCATCCGTCCGAGACCGACGACCGCATGATGGTCCGCATTGCCGCATTCGCGCTGTTCGCGGGCGAGCGGCTCGAGTTCTGCAAGGGCCTTTCCGACACGGACGAGCCCGATCTCTGGCGCAAGGACTATACGGGCGCGATCGAAACATGGATCGAAGTCGGGCAACCCGACGAGCGCCGCATCGCCAAGGCGAGCGGCCGCGCCGGCGAGGTCATCGTGATCCCCTATGGCGGGCGCACCTCCGACATCTGGTGGCAAGGCGTGCGCAGCAAGGTCGAGCGCCTGCGCAACGTCACGGTCTGGTCGCTGGGCGAGGGCGTTGCCGAATCGCTCGGCGGACTGGCCGAGCGCACCATGCGCCTGCAGTGCACGGTTCAGGACGGCGCAGCGTGGATCGGGAACACGAGCGCGGAGCCGGTTGCCGTCGAATGGAGCGTGTTCAAGGCGCCCGAAAACGTCTAGCGGCCAGTCCGGCGCTCGCAGCGCATGCGCGGCCATTCGAGCCGCCCGCAGTCACGCGCGCGGCGGACCCTTCAGCTCCACCATATTGCCTTCCGGGTCGAACAGATACAGCGACGGCCCCAGTCCCTCCGCCCCATAGCGCTCGACGACGTTGCCGGGACACGCCCCATGCTGCGTCAGATGCGCGCTGAGTCCTTGCGCATCGAACGGTTCGACGCGCAGACAGAGATGATCCATGTTGCCGCCGGCGCCCGCGGGCGGAGCGCCCACGCCCCGGTCCAGCGGGCCGCCGATCATCACCAGATCGATCAGCGAACGGCCCGCGCGCAACTGCACGAGCCCCAGGTCGTGCTGCTCGCGCTCCGGCTCGCAGCCGAGCACTTCACAGTAAAAGCGCGCCATCGCAGCCATATCGGCCGCCCGGATAACGACATGATCGATCTCGCGAATCTGAATGCGCATGGGGTCCTCCAGGTCGTCCAGGATTCCCATGATGAACCAGCGCACGCCTGGCTGCGCAGAACGCGCCAACGAGATGGAACGCGGCGGAACAGAAGGATCGGCCGAAAAATTCCCGCAAGGAGGGGCGCGAAGCGTTTGCAGGAACGCCGGACGAAAAAAAGCCCGCTGCTGTGAGCGGGCTTAATCCATATCAGGAGGAGACATGGAGGAGACAGGAACCACTATACACAGCCGCCTGACGCGACGCAACAACTTTTTAAGGGAAAACCCGCAAAGTTGCCATTTCGCCGCACGGGAACGCGCAAAGCGCCACCAGGGATTCACCGAAGGATTAGAAGGGGTCATATGAATCGGCGAGCCGCACCGAATTAGCCACTCGCATCGACCGCAATGGCAGCGCAAGATCCGGCGCGACGCCGTCCCTGCGCGACGTTAGAGTGAACACATACAGACAGGCACTTCGAGGAGCCGTGACATGAGCGCCGTCCATGACCTGAAACCTGTGATGAACCGCGCAACGCCAGACGCGGCGTGGATGAGTGACGCCGACCGGTGGCAAGCCGTCACTACGCGCGACGCCCGCGCCGACGGCGCATTCTTCTACGGCGTGCGCACGACCGGTGTGTTTTGCCGTCCGTCGTGCGTGTCGCGGCTGCCGCGGCGCGAGAACGTCGAATTCTTCGCCGATGTCGACGCCGCGCGCGCCGCCGGCTATCGCGAATGCAAGCGCTGCCGCCCGGGCGGCCTGCCGCGCGAGCTGGAGATCGTACGACGCGCCTGCGCGGCGCTCGACGCCGATCCGCCGCAGCGTCTCACGCTCGCGCAACTGGGCGACGCCGTGCACCTCAGCCCGTTTCATCTCCAGCGGCTCTTCAAGCGCGTGCTGGGTGTGTCGCCGCGCCAGTACCAGGCGGCGCGACGCGGGGCCGTGCTGCGCGACGCGCTGGGCGAGGGCGCCGACGTCACCCGCGCCAGTGCCGACGCCGGCTACGGATCGTCGTCGCGCCTCTATGACAGCGTGCCGGGCGAACTGGGCATGGCGCCTTCCGCGTATCGACGCAAGGGCGCGGGGCTGACGATCCGCTACGCCGTGACGCCCACGCCGATCGGCCACGTGCTGATCGCGGCGACGGACAAGGGCATCTGCCGCATCGCGTTCGGCGACGACGCCGCGACGCTCACTGCCGCGCTCACCGAGGATTTCGCAAACGCGCAATGCATCGAGGATAAGCCGGCGGTCGCGCCGTTCGCCGCACAGATCGATGCCTATCTGCATGGTCGCCGTGAGCGCTTCGATCTCCCGCTCGATATTGCCGCCACGGCATTCCAGCAGCGCGTCTGGGAAGCGCTCCAGCGCATTCCCTACGGCGAAACGCGCAGCTACACGCAGATCGCCGAAACGCTCGGCACGCCGCGCGCGGTGCGGGCCGTGGCGAGCGCGTGCGCGTCGAACCCCGTGGCGCTGGCGATTCCGTGCCATCGCGTGGTGCAAAAGGGTGGGTCGCTCGCCGGCTACCGATGGGGGCTCGAGCGCAAGGCGGCGCTCATCGACGCCGAGGCACGCGCGGGCGGCAGGCTCCGCGCTGGCGCGACGCCGGTGAAAGAGGGCGCATCGCGCGACCAGCAGGATGCGAAGGGCACAATGCGCCCGGTAGACGCGCGAGACGTGAAGGACGCCCATTCGACGGCGAAGCGAGCCAACCCGCCGGGGACTGCCCGTTGAACGCCATTGCCCCGCAATCCGAAGCACGAACCGGGTTGCAGACGCAGAGCGCCACGCTCGAACTACCGTTTCGCGCGCCCTACGACTGGCCGCGCGTGCTGCGCTTCTTCAGCGGCCGGGCAACCCCGGGCGTCGAGGCCGTTGAAGAGAACGCGTGGCTGCGCGCGATCGACTTCAACGGGGCGAGCGGCACCCTCGCCGTGCGCCGTCATGCGCGCAAGCATTGCCTCGTCGTGCAGATCGACGGCCCCGTGAGCGCGCACGCAGCGTCGCTTGCCGCGCCGCTCTCGCGCATGTTCGACCTGCAAGCCGATCCCGCCACGATCGGCGCGCACTTGCGCACCGACCCGTGGCTCGCGCCGCTCGTCGCCGCCGCGCCCGGGCTGCGCGTGCCCGGCGCGTGGTCGGGCTTCGAGCTCGTCGTGCGCGCGATCGTCGGCCAGCAGGTCAGCGTGAAGGCCGCGACGACCATCGTCGGGCGCCTGGTCGAGCGCGTGGGCAAGCGCATCGACGGCCACGCGCACGCGCGCACCGCATGGCGCTTTCCCACGCCCGCCGCGCTCGCCGCCGCCGACCTCGCGGGCATCGGCATGCCCGGCAAGCGCGTCGCCGCATTGCAGGGCTTTGCGCAGGCGGTGGCGAGCGGTGCGGTGATCGTCGAGCGCGCCTGGCCACACACGAAACAACCCAAGCCGCACGCCAAGCGTCAAAGCGGACAAATCGACGAGATCGCGCCAGCGCCCGCCGACCTGGACGCGATGCGCGCCGCGCTGCTCGCGTTGCCGGGCATCGGCCCGTGGACTGTCGAATATGTCGCGATGCGCGCCTGGCGCGACGCGAACGCGTGGCCTGCCACGGACCTCGTGCTCATGCAGGCCGTCGCGGCGCGCGACCCGGCGCTCGCGCGCGCGACGCAACAGCGCGCGCGCACCGACACCTGGCGCCCCTGGCGCGCCTACGCGGCCATGCATCTGTGGAACGAAATCGCCGATCGCGCCACAGCGGCGCGCGGCGGGTAGGGCAGCGCGCGCGAAGAGGGCGTGACGAGCGGCCATCGCCGCTGCTCGAAGCGATCGCGCGCCGGGGTGAAATGCGGCCCGAGCCAGGCCAGAACCCGGCCCAAGCAGGTCTTTCGGCGAGATGTTAAAGTCCCCGCTACCGAAAAGAATCCCGACCGGCGAGCGTTTGCAGCCCGACGCCGCCGGCCCGAGCCCGACTTGCCTCAATGTCAGACACGACCTCTACACGCACGAACGACGTTCTCGCGCAGCGCCTTTCCGTGCTGGGCGACGGGCCACATCGCGCCGCGCTCACGCGCGGTCTGCGCGGCATCGAGAAGGAGAGCCTGCGCGTCACGCGCGACGGCCGTCTCGCCATGACGCCGCACGCGGCGGCGCTCGGTTCGGCGCTCACGCATCCGTCGCTCACGACCGACTATTCGGAAGCGCTGATCGAGATCATCACGCCCGCCGAACCCGATGCGTCGATCACGCTCGACAAGCTCGACGAACTGCATCGCTACGTCCATGCGGTTCTCGCGCGCGACGGCGAGCTGCTCTGGAACGAATCGATGCCGGGCATCCTGCCCGACACCGACGACGGCATTCCCATCGCGCGCTACGGCAGCTCGAACATCGGCCGTCTCAAGTACGTCTACCGCATGGGGCTCGCGCTGCGCTACGGGCGCACCATGCAGTGCATTGCCGGCATCCACTACAACTACTCGCTGAGCGAAGAAGTGTGGCGCACGCTTCATGCGCATCATCAGTCCACGGCCTCGCTCACCGAGTACCAGTCGGAGCGCTACCTCGCGCTCATTCGCAATTTCCGCCGCACGAACTGGCTGCTGATGTACCTGTTCGGCGCCTCGCCCGCGCTCGACGCGCGCTTCCTGCGCGGCCGCGAGCACACACTCGAAGCGTTCGACGCCGACACGCTCTATCTGCCGTACGCGACGAGCCTGCGCATGAGCGATCTCGGCTACTCGAACACGACCGGCCAATCCGCACTGCGCGCCGACTATGACACGCTGGCCGGCTATCTCGACGCGCTTGCGCAGGCCGTGAGCCAGCCTTATCCGCCGTATGAGGCAATCGGCACGCATCGCGACGGCGAGTGGGTGCAGATCAACACCAACGTGCTGCAGATCGAGAACGAGTTCTACTCGACGATTCGCCCCAAGCGCGTCACGCATCCAGGCGAGCGGCCGCTGCATGCGCTCGCGGCGCGCGGCGTGCAGTACGTCGAGGTGCGCTGCATGGACATCGACCCGTTCGAGCCCACGGGCATCTCGCTCGAAACGGCGCGTTTTCTCGACGCGTATCTGCTAGCGTGCGCGCTCGACGACAGCCCTTTCCTTCCCGCCGACGCCTACGCCGAATCGAACGAGAACTTCGCGCTGGTGACGAAAGAAGGGCGCCGCCCCGGCCTCATGCTCAAGCGCGAGGGCAAGGAGGTGCCGATGCAGGCGTGGGCCGAAGCGCTGTTCGAGAAGATCGGCCAGGCGGCGGCCGTGCTCGACGCGGCGCACGGCGGCGACGCGCATGCGCGCTCGCTCGCGACCCAACGCGCGAAGCTTGCCGATCCCTCGCTCACCTCGTCGGCGCGCGTGCTGCAAACCATGCGCGATAGCAAGCAGTCCTTCCTGCAATTCGCACTCGCCCAAAGCGAGCGCCACGCGGCGCATTTCCTCGCGCGTCCGCTCGACGCCGTGACCACGGCCGGCTTCGAAGCGCTTGCGCGGGAATCGCTCGCGGAGCAAGCGCAACTCGAACGCGACGAAGTCGGCTCGTTCGACGCGTTCGTGGCCGCGTACCGCGCCTATACGCTCAATCGCTTCAGCGTCTGAGCCGCGCATCATCCCAACCGGCTTGTCACGGGCACTGCATTTGCTTGCAACATCAGCATGCCAATGCGGTCCAAAGGACAGGCGCTGCGTTGCCCGACGACGACGCACGGCGAACGAAGCTGTAAACACATAAAAAACGCCCGGGCCGCGCGCCACGCAGCCCTTTCCGGGAGGAACCCACGCGATGAAACGAACTCTTGCGATCCTGCTGTGCGCGACGGCTGCGGCCTGCGCGTCGCGCGGGCAGGTCAATCCCGACGTCATGCAGATCGCGACCGCGCCGCTCACCTGCTCGAACAAGGCTGAATGCGATCTCTGGTGGCAACGCGCCCAGGACTGGGTACGCACTCATTCGAAGTACGAAGTACAGACCGTGACCGATACGCTCATTCAGACTTCAGGCCCGGGCGGCGGCCGGCGGCTGCTCGCCTATGAAATCACGAAGGCCGCCAACAGCGACGGCACAGCCACGATCGGCTTCGCGGCGCACTGTGACAGCTCGCTCGGCTGCAAACCGAACCCGTGGTCTGCCGGAGCGGGTTTCAAGCAGTACGTACGCTCGGGCGTGGATGCGCCCATCCCCGGCGACACCAGCACGGGCACAGGTGGCGACGCGGCTGGCGTAAGCGGCGCGGCCGTCGCGGAGCCGGCCTCCAGCGCGCATTGATCACTGCCGGCCTGCTGCGGCGTGCGATGTTTCGGCCTGCTGGAAGCCTGAAGGCTCATAGGGCCAGGATCATCCTCGCGCGCATCGCTGCGGTTCCGGGACCGTCAATGACCCATCGCCGGTCCTGCGCCTTTTCTCGGCTTCGTCACCCACACCAGCGCGGCGAGCACGATGAACACCGCGGCGGAAATGCGGAAGAAGTCGTTGGTGGCCATCATGTAGCCCTGTGTCGTCACGACATCGTTGAGCCTCGCGGTCAGGCTCTCACCGGCGTAGCCGAGACTCGCGAGGGCGTCCTTGTAGGCCATCGTGTTCGGGGAATACGGATTCACCGACTCGGAAAGCACCGCGTGGTGAAAGATCGCTGAGTCTTCCCAGAAAGTCGTGCTCACGGCGGTGCCGATCGCGCCCGAAAGCGTGCGCAGAAAGTTCGACAGGCCGGAGGCGCTGGCCAGACGCTCGTCGGGAACGCTCGATAGCGTGATGGTCGTCATCGGCACGAAGAAGCAGGCTACGCCGATGCCCTGCACGAGACGCGGCAGGATCACGTGATTGAACGGCACGTCGAGCGTGAACGTGGAGTTCCAGACCGAAACCAGCGCAAACACGATGAAGGCGAAGCTCGCGACCATGCGCAGATCGAGCCTGTGCATGTTGCGCCCGATGAGCGGCGAGAGCACGAGCGCGAGCAACCCGACTGGCGCGGTCGCGAGGCCCGCGAGCCCGGCGGTGTAGCCCATGACGGTCTGCAGCCAGAGCGGGAAGATCACGACCGAGCCGAAGAACGCCATGAAGCCGAACGAGATGATCATCGCGCCGAGCGCGAAGTTGCGGTCCTTGAAGAGCGAGAGGTCCACCACGGGCTCTTTTTCGGTCGCCTCCCACACGAGCATGAACGCGAGCGACACGACCGCGACGATGGCGAGCGTGGCGATGAACGTCGAGTTGAACCAGTCGCGGTCCTTGCCGAGGTCGAGCATCATCTGCAGGCATGACACGCCGATCACGAGCAACGCGAGACCCACGGCGTCGATGCGCTGCTTCGTCGTTTTCGTCTCGCGTCCGCGCAGCAGCAGGTACGCGCAGATGCCCGAGAAGAGACCGATAGGCACGTTGATGTAGAAGATCCACGGCCAGGTGTAGTTGTCGGTGATCCAGCCGCCCATCACCGGCCCGAAGATCGGCGCGACGATCACCGTCATCGCCCACAGTCCGAGCGCGAGCCCGCGTTTGGCGGGCGGGTACGAGCGCATGAGGATGGTCTGCGAAAGCGGCACCATCGGCCCGGAAACGAGGCCTTGCACGAGGCGAAACGCGATGAGCGTCTCGAAGTTCGAAGCGAAGCCGCAGGCCGCCGATGCGATCGTGAAAAGCAGCACCGAGAGCGTGAAGAGGCGCACTTCGCCCACCCGGCGCGCGAGCCATCCGGTGAGCGGCACCGCGATCGCCGACGCGACCGAGTACGACGAGATGACCCACGTGCCCTCGCTGTTCGCAACGCCCAGGTTGCCGGAAATCGTCGGCACGGCCACGTTCGCGATGGAGGTATCCAGCACCTCCATGAAGGTGCCGAGCGCGAGGCCGACGGTGAGAAGCGCGAGCATGCCGCCGGAAAACGGCGCAGGTTCGGCCCGTGCGGGCACCGTGGAGGAAACGTCCATGATCCGTGTCCTTTCCTTGTTCGTGCAGTCCGTGGTGGCTGAAGGAGCGTCCCTCGGGCGTCACCGGCGGCCTGCCGTTACATGTCCGTGCACTTTCTGCCCAGACAGTTATCCATTCGAAGAGCGGCACAATGATGCGGCGCCGCGCGTGTACTTCGGTTAGCCCTCGTCCTCAGTCGACGTCACCATGCGGGGGCGGCTGCATCGACATTCCCACCCCTTCGGCTGGCCCGCAGAGGGGCGTGGTCGTGCCGTCATTGGCGATGAAGCGCTGCAACAGACCGATGAGCGTCGCGACCTCCTCCGGCGCGAAGCCTCGCAACTGCTCGGTCATCACCGCGGCGACCAGCGCGGGGAGTTGCTGCGCTGCTTCGCGCCCCTGCCCGGTGAGCGCGAGTTCCACCACGCGCCGGTCCGACTGGCTGCGCTGGCGCACGAGAAAGCCCTTCTTCTCGAGCCGGTCGAGCATGCGCGTCATGGAGCCGGTGTCGTAGGAGAGCATCCGCGACATCTCGTTGGGCGTCTTCGCGCGCTCGAACCACAGCAGGAGGATCACGCCGATCTGCGAGGAAGTCAGCCCGAGCGGCGAGACGGCTCGATCGATCCGCCCGGCCAGCACGTTACGCGCCGTCGAGAGGAAATAGCCGAGACTGGGTTCGATGCTTGGCCCGGCCGAAACGAAAGGACCGTCGCTCATGGCAGTTCGCTTGGCTGCATTAGAAATCGGACGCATTATAGCGGCTGTTTCCTGCTCAGGCAGATAAATTGCAAGGCAGCTGGCACAAACGTCCGCTGCTGCATTGCGCAAGAAAACAACGGATCCATGGATGCGGTGCGAAGTATGTGGCGATTTGATTGCATAGTCAATATTATGACAGGCAAGCACTCGCGCGCTTCCCGGTTCACTGCGCCTCACCTTCGCCCGTTTCACCGCATCCACCATGTCTCATCTAATCAACGCGCTTGGCGGCATTGGCCGCACCGTCACTGATACCGCCCGTCTTGCATTCGCGAAGACCGGCGCGTCGTCGCGCTGGCACAAGCTCGCGTTGTATGCCGCCATGTTCGCCCTGCCGGGCGGTTCGCTGGCCCTGGTGGCGGTGGTTTGGGCGCAGCGCCGGCGTGCAGGCAACGAGCCGGGGCCGACGGAAGCGATCATCCCGGCTACGCCCACGGTCGCACCGGCCTCGTCCGTATGCGGTGGCGGACAGCCCGCCTGCCGCGCGCCGAGGCGCCGCCGTAACGACGCGTAACCTGCGCGCGCCACACCGTAACACTCGTCAACCCTTCCACCGCGTAAGCTTTCGGATTCCGCCTGGTACGCAATGCCTGCGCTACCATTGCCGCAACGCGACAACACCATGCGCCCCGGCTGACCGGGCGCCGGTTGCATCGACAGGAATCCTTGCATGCCTTGCCGTTTCGTCCGCCCCGTCGCGTCCTTCGGGGCGCGCCGCGCGCCCACCCCACTTTCCACGCTTGCGCTGCTGTGCGCCGCCGCCGCGCTGAGCTTCCAGTTGACCGGCTGCGCCGTCGGCCCCGACTATCACCGGCCGGCCGCCGCCGTCCCGGCTTCGTACAAGGAAGCGCCCGAAGGCTGGAAAGTCGCGCAGCCGGCCGATACCGCCGATCGTGGTGCCTGGTGGCTCATCTACGATGACGCGCAGCTCGACGCGCTGATGGATCAGCTCAACACCAGCAACCAGACGGTCGCCCAATACGCCGCCGCCTATCGCCAGGCGCGAGCGCTCGTGGGCGAGGCCCGGGCGGCGTACTTCCCGGTGATCAGCGGTTCGTTCTCGGGCACGCGCTCGTACACGCCCACGCGCACGTCGAAGTCGAGCGGCGGTCTGTCGAGCGGCAACATCACGAACAGCGTCAATCTCGGACTCGACGCCACCTGGGAGCCCGACCTTTGGGGCAAGGTGAGCCGCACCGTCGGTTCGCAGGAAGCCAGCCAGCAGAGCGCCGCCGCCGATCTCGCGAATGCGCGCCTGTCCGCGCAGGCGACGCTCGCGCAGACCTACTTCACGCTGCGCTCGCTCGACGCGCAACAAAAGCTGCTCGACGACACGGTCGTCGCTTACCAGAAGTCGCTGCAGCTCACGCAGAATCAGTATGCACAGGGCGTGGCGGGCCGCGCCGACGTCATCCAGGCGCAAACCCAGCTGCAGTCCGCCCAGGCTGCCGCGATCGAGAACGGCGTCGCGCGCGCCCAGGACGAGCACGCGATCGCCGTGCTGGTCGGCCAGCCGGCCTCCACGTTCTCGATCCCGCCTTCGCCACTGACGGCCACGCCGCCCGCGGTACCGGTCACGATGCCTTCGGCGCTGCTCGAGCGTCGGCCCGACATCGCCTCGGCGGAGCGCAAGGCGGCGTCTGCCAACGAGCAGATCGGCGTCGCCATTGCGGCGTTCTTCCCGACGCTCACGCTTTCCGCGAGCGGCGGCTTCGAAAGCTCGGTGATGTCGCAGTTGCTGCAGATGCCTTCGCGTTTCTGGACGCTCGGGCCATCACTCGCCGGCACGCTCTTCGACGCCGGCCTGCGCAAGGCGCAGACCGAAGCGGCGCGCGCCGCCTACGACCAGCAGGTCGCCGCCTACCGGCAAACCGTGCTGGCCGCGTTCCAGGACGTCGAGGACAACCTCGCCTCGCAGCGCATTCTCGGGCAGGAGATCGTCGTGCAGCAGCAGGCCGTGGACTCGGCCCAGCACGCGCTCGCGATCGTGACCAACGAGTACAAGGCCGGCACCACCGATTTCCAGAACGTGCTTTCCGCTCAGGCCACGGCCTTCACGGCGCAGCAGAAGCTCGTGAGCATCGGCGGGCAGCGCATGGTGTCGTCGGTTGGGCTCGTGAAGGCGCTGGGCGGCGGCTGGGACGCCTCGCAGATGGATCGCGAAACCGGCAGCGTGGCCGCGCCGGCCGCCATTTCGGCAGCCTCCGCGCCAACGGCTGCGATCACGACTACGGCTACGGCGGGTGCCCAACCGCAGTGACGCGGCAGCGCCTGAGCACCCGCTCGAACCAGCGCGCTTACACCATGGGCGTCAGCGCACGAACGTCAGCGCGACGGTTCCCGGCGAAACCGGCCGGCCCAGCAGGTTCAAGAGGCCCGCGAGGTTGTCGCGCTGATCCGGCGCCGCGCTCGCGGTGCCTTGAAACGACACCGACGCACGCGAGAACGTGCCGTGCCCCGTGAGCGTCAGCGGTCCTTTTAACGTCGAGAGATCGAGCGTCGAAGCGGCCCCCTGCGCCTGCAGCACCACCTGATACGAGCCGAGCGGCTTCACGAGCGAAACGCGCGAACTCATGTCCGCGAGCGACACGGTCAGGCGTCCGAACGCGTCCGTGCCGAACATGCGCCACGGGCTCCACTCGAGCCGCACGTTGCCGCCCAGATCGAGCGTGTTGAACGGCGCGCCGAGGCCCGCGAGCAGCGAGGCCGGCACGGCAATGGCGCCCGCGCTCAAGTTCGCGCCGCGCGGCGATGCCTCGACGGTCACGGCCTCGGGCATGGCCTCGGTCTGCAGCATCTCCATGCGCACGCGCGCGACGAATAGCGGCCAGAACGCCGTGCGCCAGACGATGCGCCCCGGCAACAGCGTCGCGCCGCTCGCGTCACGGCCCGCGGCGAGCATCAGCGTCGCGGAGCCGTGCCAGAGCGAGCCTTCGGGATCGACGAGATTCACGTGCCCCTGGGTCGCCCGCGCGAACTGCGGCGCAATCCAGGCGGCAGGCAAGCGCGCAAGCAGCACCACGCCGCTCGACAGCACGCCCACCAGCAGCCAGGGCAACGCGGCGCGCAGGCGCCGCATCCAGTAGTTCATCTAATGCTCTCTTTCGCTTCGATCAGTGCGCGCTTCTCAGTGCGTGTTCGCCGGTTGCAGCGAGGCCGTGAGATCGACCTGGCCATCGGCCTTGAGCGCGGTGATGTGCGCCTCGACCACCTGGACCTTGAACTGCTTGCGCACGTCGTCGAGCCACGCGGCCCATGCGGGAAACGACGCATTCTTCATCTGGATCTGCACCGTCGTGCCGATCAGCTGAACCTGCGCGCCCGCGAGCGCGTGATCGGCGAGCGAGGCCGTGATCGCGTCCTTGAGCGCCTGGCCGCCCGGCGCCACGCTCGCCGCCGCACCCGCAAGCGAGCGCGCCTCGTCGGCCTCGGCGGTCATCTGCGCGAGTTCGCGCTGCATGCCGGGCAGGCTCTGACGCAGGCGCGCGCGGCCGTCGGCGGCGGGCTGCCACAGCACCGACCAGCCGATCGCCAGCGCAAGCACCGCGCCGCCCCACGTCAGCAGCGTCTTTTCGCGCGTCGTGCGCGCTTCCCAGAAGTTGGTCCAGGCCTCGGCCCATGCGCCGCTCACTGCCGTTGTCTTCACGATGCGCTCCTGATGGTCCATTTGCCCGTGCTGGCGTCCATCGTTCCCGCGAGGCCGTTCTGCGCGAGGCGCCTGGCGAGATCGGCATCGACGTTGACGCCGGGCTTGAAGGTCACGTCCAGACGCCGGTCGTGATAGTCGAGCGCCGCGATGCCGTTCGCGGGCACCGGGCCGAGCGAGCGCGCGAGACGGTCGGAGAGCGCCAGGAAGTCGTCGGGCGAGGGCTCGCCGGCGGCGAGCCGCAATTGCTGCAACTGGCGCGACATCTGGCCGGCGGGGTCGAGCACGACGGTCGTCTTCGGAAATGCGTTCAGGAGCAGCTCGGTCATCTGCGCGCTGATGGCGTCGCGCTGGCGCGCCATCATGAGCCACTGGATATTCGCGCCGACGACGGCCACGGCAAGCGACGCCACCACGAGCGCGATGGGCACGCGCAATCGGCGCAGTGTCGCGCGGTCGAGCCGCCACGGCTCCGATGCGAACTCGAACTGGCACAGATCGAAGCGGCAGACGAGCGCGCGGCGCGCGAGCGCCTCGAACGAAAGCGGTTGCGCACCGGGCAGCGCGGCCGACAACGCAGCGCGTGCGGCCGCGCTCGCGGGCTCGCCCGGCACGTTGGTGAGCACATAGCCCGTGACGGGCGCCCCGCCGGCAAGCGCCGCGACGGTCGCGGCGACACTCGCGGCGGGCACCGCGAAGCCCTCGGCGAGCGCGCCGCGCACGATCGCGAGTTCGAGCGCCGTCTGCGTCGTGGCGGCCGCCAGTTCGGGCGCAGCGCCGGGCAGCAGCGCGGGCGCCGTCGAGACGACGTGGCCGAGCACGCAGGCGCTCACGGGTTCGAGCGCGGGCGGGGTGGTGGCGCTCGGCGCATCGGCGGCATCGGCCGCTGTGCCCCGATCTGTCGATACCGACGATACGGTCGGCTGCACAGGCTCAGCCAGCTCGGGCGCTGGCTCCGTTTGCGCGACCGGCAGGCAGCGCGCCACCGGCACGGCGCGCAGATTCCGGTGCCCCGCGGCGGTGAAGCCTTCGAGGAGAAAGCGGAACCAGCCGCGATCGATGGCCGCCACGACCTGACGGCCGTCGGCGAGGCGCCTCGGATCGAGCGCGAGATGGCAGGTCTGCGGATCCTGGATCAGATGATCCTCGACCACGTTCGGCAACGCCTGGCGCAGCCGCGGCCCCTTGAGCGGCGGCACGGTGGCGGCGAGCGTGAGCAGGTCGCGCGCGGCGATCAGCAGGATGGTGGCCGAAGCCTTGGGCAGCAGCCCAAGCGCCGAGCGGCCCGCGCGCTGCGTGTTGCCGGCCTTGTCGAGCAGCACGAACGGCAACTCCGGCAGTTGCCATTCCTGCGAATGGACGGCCGGGTCGCGGGACGGCATGAGAACGATCAGCGTGCTCAAACGCACCTCTTTTCGATGTTGGTCGGGGACGGATTCATGGTTCGTCGCGAACGCGCACGACGCGCGTCGTATGGGTGAGCGGGTCGCGCCACACGAGCGTCGTGCGGTCCACCTCGGCGCGCTCGTGCTGCACGCGCCCATGCACGAGAAAATAGCTCGTGTTGACGTCGATCTGTGTCGTGTCGACCGAAACCTCCTTCACGCCGGCACCCTGGAGCGCGAGCTGGACGTCGGCCACATTGCGGAAAAACACGTTCTGGCGGTGCGCGACGAGCGCCTGCGCGTTCGAGAGACTCAAGCCCGTGACGACGGAGGCGATCACCTCGGCGCTCGCCGTGTTCATGTTCACGGGCGTCACGGTGGGCAGGACGGTCACGAAGGGACGCAGCCGCGCCACGACGTCGGGCGTGAAGCCGGGGACGTCGAGCAGCGAATCGACGCTCGTCATTAGGAGCGGCGCGACGCCGCTGTTGCTCTCGGCATCCGCGAGGCCCGGGTTGTCGCTGTAGTTGCCGCCGCCCGCCGAACCGCCGCCCGCCGCGAGCGGCGGGGTTTGCGAGCCGCTGTTCATCGCAGTCGGTTGCGCCTGGAAGCGCGTCGCCGAATACGCGAGGCCCGAGCGCAGATACAGCGCGGTGTTCTTCGCGAGCTGCGAGTTGAGGCCGAGGATCTGCAAGAGGCGCGCGAACGCCTCGATCTGCGCGAGGTTCACTTGCAGCGAGCCCGGCGCGCTGGTCGCCACGAGATCGCGCAGGTTGAAGCGCGCCTGGGCATCTTCGATCGAGCCCGAGATCCAGGTATCCGCGCCCTGTTCCGCGTGCGCCTCGCCGATCTGGCCGAGGAAGTCGGACAGCCGCGTTTTTGCGAGCGGCACGCCCCACGTGCCGCCCAGATAGGTGATGCCCGCCGTCGTATCCGCTTCGGAGCGCAGCACGAGGCGCGTCCAGTCGAGCGAGGCGCGCGCGATCCATTGCCCCTGCGCAAGCAGCCGCTGATTCTCGATGCGTCGCAACTGCACTTGCTGACGCCACAACATGCCCGAGACGAGAATCGCCGAGAGCGCCACGACGAGCAGTGCGCTGATGATCGCCGCGCCGCGCCGTGTGCGCGTGGAACGCATGGATCGCATGGATCTCGTGGTTCGGACGAAGGAAGTTCGTTGTGTGCGCAACGTCATTCCCCCACCAGGAACACGCGGATCACCGGCTGCTCGAGCGAGCGCGAACTTACGCTGACCTGCACGCCCGTTACCGCGCGCGGCAGCGGTGCGTTGCCGAGTTGCGGCACCTTGAGACTGTCGTTGTCGCCGTTCACCTGCGAGCGCACGTCCTCCATGTTCGAAGTCCAGCCCGTCTTCGGCACGAAAAGGCGCGCGCTGATGAGGTCCACGCCGCGCATCATCGGCAGCGCGCTCCAGTTGTCGCCCTCGCCGCCGCGCGAGGCACGCCGCAGTTCCCCGAAATTGGCGAGCGGCGGCGATCCATAGCGGACCACCTGGCCGCCCGACACGCGGTATCGCACCACCTGCAGGCGCGGCGCGGCGCCCGGCGGCACGGCGAACGCGCGCACGATCTGGAGCGCGCCGCCATCGAGCGAAATGGCGATGCCGCCCGCTTCGTCGTCGGAGACGGCTTCGCGCAAGTCGATGCGCATCTGGTCGAACATCTGCGCGAACACGCGCTCCTCGGCCATCGAACGCGTGATGGTCTCGCGCCCGCGCACGATTTCGTCGAGTCCGCGCCACGAGAGAATCGCCACGACGGCCATGATGGCGATCGCCACGAGCAACTCGATCAGCGTGAAGCCGCGCGCCGGCGAGACGACGCCGTCACAACGAGCGGTTCGTCTCATTGGCGAGCACCGTGACGAGTTGCGCGAGATTGCCGGAGCGCCCGGGCGTCGTCACCGACACCTCGACGCTGCGAAAGACGGGGTTGGGCGTGTTCCCGACACGCTGCGTGCAGGTGAGCCGCAAGTTGCCCTGCGAGCAGTCGAAGCTGCGCTCGCCCACCTCGGGCCACGCATGCGCGAGACGCAACTGCGCGAGCACGTTGTCCGCGCTCCAGCCGGCGAGCAGGCGGTCGTGCAGGTCGGCCTCGCTCGCGGCGAGGCTGCCCACGGCGCGCAGCGAAGCGGCCAGCGCAATCGCGATGATTGCGAGCGCAACCAGCACTTCGATCATGGTGAAGCCGCGCGTACCCACCGAACTCACGCTGCGACTACGCTTGACCGCGCGCGTTTGCTCACCCATCGAGAGCCGCATCTCAGCGCACCTCGAAGCGGCCGGTGCCGGTGCCGACGATCGTCGCGCGGCCGGCTGGCGAGAAAAGCGTCACCTGCACCGGCACATCGACGGCCTCGGTGCCGAAAATCAGCCGGTTGGCGTTCGTGTCGTCGTCGCCGCCCGGGTAGGTGATCGCCACGCCGGTTACGCCACCTTCCCACTGGCGCGGTCCGAGCAGATCGTCGCGCAGCGGGCGCCAGCCGTCCTCGGTGCGAACATCGAAACGAAACCCGCCCGCCTGCGGTTGCCATGCGATGGGACGCGCGCGCACCTGCGCCTCGTCGCCCGCCGATTCGAACAGGAGCGCGAGCCGTTGCGCCTCTTCGTTCAAATCGGTGCGCGGATTGCGCGTGAGCGTGAGCGAGGCGAGCGAGATGAGCAGCCCCGCGATCAGCAGCACCACGAGCATTTCGAGCAACGTGAAGCCCGCCACGGGCGAGCGGCCGCCCACGCGCGAAGCGCGTGGCAATCGGCGGTCCCGGCAAGGGGAAGGGCGGGGTGCTTGCATGAATGTCGCGCGGTTGGACGACTTACTGCCAGGAACCAATGTCGGCGTCGTTGCCTTCGCCGCCGGGCTTGCCGTCGGCGCCGTAGCTGAACACGTCGACCTCGCCGTGCACGCCCGGATTCAGGTACTGGTACGGGTTGCCCCACGGGTCATTGGGCAGGCGCTCCAGATAGCCGCCTTCCTTCCAGTTGTTCGGCACCGGTTCCGTAGTCGGCTTTTGCACGAGCGCCTGCAGCCCCTGGTCCTGGGTCGGGTAGCGGCCGTTGTCGAGGCGGTAGAGCTTCATTGCCTGCATGATCGTGCCGATGTCCTGGTGTGCGGCGACGCGGCGGGCTTCATCGGGACGGCTCATGATCTTCGGCACGATCAGCGCGGCCAGGATGCCGAGGATCGCGATCACGACCATGATTTCGATGAGCGTGAAGCCGCGTTGGCGGCGCGCGCGGATCAGTTGAATTTCGCCACGGCGTTTGGCCCACATGGACATGAGTGACTTCCTCCCTCGCTAGATTGGGTTGCGAAGCACGCCTGTGCCCCGCGCTTTCGTTGCGCCTGCGATGCCGCCCGCCGTTCTCTCCGGCCGGCCCTCGCACGCATGACGGTTCATTGTAATGTCACGCGATGACGCCTTTCCGACGCCTTGCAGGCATGGCAAACGCGCACATCAAAAAATACATAAACCTTCGTACAATGGGCGCATGAGCCCACTGCAAATCCGCCTCCTTTCCCTCGCCGCCTTCGCGGTGTTCTGCGCTACGGCCACGTGGTGGGCAGTCACGCTCGCCACGAACCGCGCGGCGCCGGTGCAGGCGGCCGCTGCGCGAGCGCCGGTGTCGGTCGACCAGGCCGGCACGCTGTTCGGCGGCAAGCTCGAGCGCAACCCCGTGCAGGACGTTCACCTCTTCGGCATCCTCGCGCTCGCGCAGGGCGCCGCGGCCATCGTGAGCGTGGGCGGCGAACCGCCGAAGGCCATCTCGCTCGGCGGCCCGATCGACCAGAACTCCAAACTGTTCGAAGTGCGCGCCCGCTCGATCGTCATCGACCGTCACGGCGTGCACTCGGAAATCTTCCTGCCGCCCAACGCCGCCGGTCCCACCATCTACGTGCGCTGAGTCTCACCCGCGCCGCGCCTCGTGCGGCGCGCGAGCCTCATTGCACGACTTATTGCACGAGGTTGTTCAGCTCGATGATCGGCAGCATCACCGCGAGCACGATCACGAGCACCACCCCGCCCATCGCCAGGATCAGGAGCGGCTCCAGCAGGCTCGTGAGAAACATCGTGCGCCGCTCCAGTTCGCGCGCTTCGCCTTCGGCGGCGCGGTCCAGCATGGTCGTCACGTCGCCCGTCGCCTCGCCCGAGCGGATCAGGTGCACGAGCACGGGCGGAAACGTCTTCGTGTTGCCGAGCGCGCGCGAAAGCGACGTGCCTTCGCGCACGCGCACGATGGCGTCGTCGATGTTCGTGCGCATGGCCTTGTTCGAGAGCGTTTCGCCGGCCGCCTGCAGCGCGCGCAGGATCGGCACGCCGGCCGCGCTCAGGATGCCGAGCGTGCTCGCGAAGCGCACGGTGTTGTAGCCGCGCACGAGCTTGCCCGCGAGCGGAGCCGTGAGCAGCCAGCGGTCGAACGAGAGGCGCGGGCCGGGCCGGCGCAGGATGCCGCGCACGATCCACGAAACCAGTGCCACGACGATCAGCACCGCCCACCACCACTGACGCACGAATGCCGAGAGCGCCATCATCACGATGGTGAGCAGAGGCAACTGCTGCTTCGTGCTGGCGAACACGTTCACGACCTGCGGCACCACGTAGCTGAGCAGGAACGTGACGATGCCGAACGCGATGATCGTCACGATCGTCGGGTACGTGAAGGCGAGCACGATCTTCTGCTTGAGCGCATTGCGCTGCTCGATGTAGTCGGCCAGACGCGAAAGCACGATGCCGAGCTTGCCGGTGTGTTCGCCCGCGGCCACGAGCGCGCGATAGATATCGGGAAAGTCGCGCGGATGCTGCTCGAGCGCGCTGGCGAGCGAATGGCCGCCCAGCACCTCGGCGCGAATCGCCGCCATCAGTTCGCGGATGTAGTCGCGCTCGGCCTGCTCGGTCAGCACGGCAAGCGCCTCGCCGAGCGGCAGGCCCGCCACCAGCAAACTCGCGAGCTGGCGCGTGAGGATGGCCTGCTCCCGCTGCGAAAGCTTGCGCCCGAGCGCGAGACGCTGCTGGCGCGCGCCGCGCGTGCGGCTCGCAGCCGGTTCGACCACGAGCGGCGTGAGGCCCTGGCCGCGCAGCAGTGCGCGCGCGCCGCGCGCGCTGTCCGCGTCGAGGACACCCTTTTGCGCCTTGCCCGTGGGGTCGATGGCTTCGAAGCGAAATGCCGGCATGGTGCTGATTGCCCTCGCTTTTATTGACGGTCCATCTGGCGGTTCATCATGCGCCGCCCGTCACTCGCAGCACTTCTTCGAGCGAAGTCGTGCCCGCGTCGAGCCAGCGTTCGCCGTCCTCGCGCAGCGTGCGCATGCCCTGCGCGCGGGCGGCCTGGAAAATCTCCGCATCGGCGGCATTGCGGTGGATGAGCGCGCGGATCGGCTCGTCGATGAGCAGCAGCTCGTACACGCCGCGCCGCCCGGCGTAGCCCGAATGGCTGCAACGGTCGCAGCCCACCGGATGCCAGCGCTTCCTGCCGTCGTCTTCCACGCGTTCTTCCTTGCAGAACGGGCAGAGCTGGCGCACGAGGCGCTGCGCGAGCACACCGAGCAGGGACGAAGCGAGCAGATACGGCTCGACGCCCATATCGGTGAGACGCGTGACGGCCGACGCAGCGTCGTTGGTGTGCAGCGTGGCGAGCACGAGATGGCCCGTGAGCGAGGCCTGCACGGCGATCTGCGCGGTTTCGAGGTCGCGGATTTCACCGATCATGATGATGTCCGGGTCCTGACGCAGGATAGAACGCAAGGCACGCGCAAACGTCATGCCGATACGCTCGTTCACCTGGGTCTGGCCAATGCCCGAGAGGTCGTACTCGATCGGGTCTTCCACGGTCATGATGTTGGTCGTGGCGGTTTCGAGCCGCGACATCGACGCGTAGAGCGTGGTCGTCTTGCCCGAACCCGTGGGCCCCGTGACCAGCACGATGCCGTGCGGCTTTGCGATCAGCTGGTCGAACTTGCGCAGCGTGTCGCCGGCCATGCCCAGCGCCTCGAGGTTCAGCCGCTGCGCGTCCTTTTCGAGCAGACGCAGCACCGCGCGCTCGCCGTGCCCCGTGGGCAGCGTGGAGACGCGCACGTCCACGGGCCGCCCGCCCACGCGCAGCGTGATGCGGCCGTCCTGGGGCAGGCGTTTCTCGGCGATGTCGAGCTGCGCCATGATCTTGATACGCGAAATGAGCGCGCCGTGCAGCGCCTTCTTCGGACGCACGACGTCGCGCAGCGTGCCGTCCACGCGAAAACGCACCACGGATGCGTTCTCGAACGGCTCGATGTGGATGTCCGACGCCTGCTCGCGCGCGGCCTGCGTGAGCAGCGCATTGATCATGCGAATGATCGGGGCGTCGTCTTCCGACTCCAGCAGGTCCTCCACCTCGGGAATGTCCTGCATGAGGCGCGAAAGATCGACTTCGCCTTCCACTTCGCCGACCACCTGCGCGGCGCTGCCGTCCTGGCGCGCGTACGCCTGGTTGATGGCCTGCGCGAGTTCGTCGGCGTTCACGCGCACGAGCGCGAACGCGCCGAAGTTGCGGGCGACCTCGGCGATGGCGGCCTGCGACGTGCGCTCGCTGATCCACACTTCGAGGCCTTCCGCGTGCTGCTGGGCGACGAGAATCTGGCCGCTGCGCGCGAAGCCGTACGGCAGGAGGCGGGCGGCGAGCGGCGAGGGCGGCTCGCGCTCGGTGCCGCTCCCGCCGCCGTGCGCGTGAGGCGTGCTCACGGCTGCACCCTCGTGGTCGTGGCCGGCTGCTCCACGGGCGCCGTTTGGACAGGTTCGGCAGGCTGCTGAACAGGCGCCGGCTGCACTTGCGTGGCGCCGGCCGGAGCCGGAGTCGTCGCGGGCGGCACGCCGAGCGCCTGCTGACGCCGCATCTGGTCGAGATCGAACAGGTTCAGCACCGAGCCGCCCTGGCTCGGGCCGACCGGCATGGGCGGCACGACCGGGTCGTCCTTATCCTTGATCAGGTTGTTGTCGGACCGGTAAGCGCCCGTCACGCCCTGGATGTAGTCGTAGCGGTTCGCCGTCACGGCTTGCGCGGTGTCGCGATCGTTGATGATTACCGGACGCAGAAACACCATCAGGTTCGTCTTCGCGCGCGTCTTGTTTTCGGAACGGAACAGCTGGCCGATCCACGGGATGTCGCCGAGCAGCGGCACCTTGCTGTTGCTGGTCTGGTAGTTGTCCTGCATCAGGCCGCCGAGAACGATGATCTCGCCGTTGTCGGCCAGCACGGTCGACTGGATCGAACGCTTGGTGAACTCGGGGCCGGCCGGGTTGGTCACCGAGTTGGTCGTGCCGTTCACGATCGCCGAGTCTTCCGTGTAGAGCTGCAGCTTCAGGATGCCGCCGTCGGTGATCTGCGGCTTGATGTGCAGCGTCAGACCCACGTCCACACGATCGAAAGTGTTGAACGCCGTGCTCGTCGTGCCGCTCGTGAGGTTCGAATACGACCCCGTCTGGATCGGCACGTTCGTACCGACGACGATTTTCGCCTCCTGGTTGTCGAGCGTGATGAGGTTAGGCGTGGACAGCACATTGGCGTCTGCTGATTGCGAGAGCGCTTGCAGTAGCGCGCCGAGACCCCGGACTCCGAAGATGTTCTTGATCCAGCCGACGTTGAGGCCCTGCTGGAGATTGGATGCCCCGAGCGCGCTCGCGAGGCCGCCGGAAGCGGCATCGGCTGCCGCGGCCGCCGTCAGGTTGATGATGCTGTTGCCGCTGCCGGTGGCGAGATTGGTATTCGCGTAAAGATTACCGTTTGCGACCTGCCACTGAATGCCGAGGTTGGCGTTCGTGTTCGAATTCAGCTCGACGATCAGCGCTTCGATGTAGACCTGTGCGCGGCGCGCATCGAGCTGGTTGATCACGCTACGCAGATTGCGGTACACCGCGTCCGGCGCCGTGACGATCAGCGAGTTCGTGGCCGCGTCCGCCTGGATCATGCCGCCCGGCTGGTTCTCCTCACCCTTGTCCTTTTCGCTGCCAAAGTACTGCGCTTCGTTGCTGCCGCCGCCGCCGCCGTATGCGCCGCCGCCCGACATCGAACTGCCCAGCGACGAACTGCCCATCGACGAACTGCCGCCCAGCGAGTTCGGCAACGGCGGCGTGCCGGATGTGCCCGTCGACAGGCCGCCGCCGCTGCTGGTCTGGTTGAAGCCGCCCGCATTGCCCGGCGACGAAGACGACGGCGTCTCGTTGCCGCCTTTGCCCAGCATGCCGCGCAGGGTCTTGGCGAGCTGCGTCGCGTCGGCGTTGCGCAGCGGCACGACGTGGATATTGCCCGGCATGCTGGTGGGCGCATCGAGCTGCTTCGAGAGCTGCACCGCGGAGGCGAGTCGCTGCGTGTTCGACGCGCGCAGCATCAGCGAGTTCGTGCGCGGGTCGGCAATGACCGAAACCTTCAGCGACGGGTCCGAGGCGCCGATCGCGCCCGGATCGAGCATCTTCGCGATTTGCGGCGCGATGTCGAGCGCGTTGGCGTTGTGCAGCGGCACCACCTGCACCTGCTGGCCCGCAGCCGAGTCCACACCCGCGATGATCGAGGCGATACGGCGTACGTTGTCCGCGTAATCGGTCACGATAAGCGTGTTGTTGGACGGGTAGGCGGCAATGGTGTTGTTCGGCGAGATGAGCGGACGCAACACGGGCAGCAGGTTGTTGGCCGACTCGTGCCTGAGCGTAAAGACCTGGGTAACCACCTGATCGCCGCGCGCGGTGGGCGCGTTGCCGACGTACGTAGGCACGCCCTGGAGCTTGGCGTCGGCCTCCGGCACGACCTTGAGCACGCCGTGATCCTGCACGAGCGCGAAGCCTTGCATGCGCAGCGCCGACTGCAGCGTCTTGAGCGCCTGGTCCTCCGGGACCGGGTTCTCGGAGACGAGATTGAGCTGCCCCTTCACGCGGGGATCGACGATGATCGTTTTGCCGGTGGCGGCGCCGATCGCCTTCGCCACCTGATCGATGTCGGCGTTGACGAAATTGAGCGTGACCTGCGCATACGCGAGTTGCGCCGTAATGAGCCCGCTCACGAGCAGCGCCGTCGCGACGCGACGCAAAGCCATACGATTTCTTCTCATGGGTGTCATATCGGAGCCGGCGGCAGACGCGCGGCTATTCGTCCTCGACGTACGGCTAGTGGGCCGGCTCGCCTGTGCTTGAGTGACCGATGCGCTCGCCGGTTCCCTTCAACCGGGACGCCCCTTGATCAACAAAAAAATGAACAGTAGCAGCTTTTCATGTCCAATTTGTCACAAAAGATGGGCCCACGGGGAATTCCTCTAGTCGCCAGGGCGCAACCGCACCCAACCCCAAGCCATTTGTAAGCGTCGCGGCATCCCTCGCGCCAGGTATCGCTCGGTCCTCGCGCTTCTCGTTCCCGTTTGCGTTCGCCTCGCTTGTCCGTCCGGTTAGCTTGACGCGTCAAGAGCGACCGGTATCATACGAGCGGCCCCCTTAATGACGAACCTGCCTTTCACCGGGCTTTTATGTGGGAATTCCCGCATTTGCCGGCAGATTTCGTGCCTGCCAGCGATAGATTGCGTCATCCTTCAGACTACTGGCCGGCACGTCGTCCATGCAGTGAGCGACTGTCACCGGTTCGAATCAACCCGTTGCCGTTTGCATTTATTGAAGCTTCCGCGCGAGTCGCCATGCATCCCGTCTGCTCCGCTTCGTTTGCCGCTGCCGTGGTGCTCGCCCTCGCGAGCGCCAGCACGCTCGCACACGCGGACTGTTTCGACGAAGCCGCGCGATACCAGAAAGTCAATCCACTGATCCTGCGCGCCATCGCCTGGCAGGAATCGCACAACCGTCCCGACGCGCTGCACAGGAATGCGAACGGTTCGACCGACTACGGGGTCATGCAGATCAATTCCGTACATCTGCCCTTGCTCTCGCAATACGGTATTTCGTCGAGCACGCTCATGGAGCCGTGCAAGAACGTCTATATCGCCGCGTGGCATCTGCGCCAGAAGATGAACAAGTACGGCAACACGTGGGCCGCCGTCGGCGCCTACCACTCCGAAACCCCGACGCTGCGCGACCAGTACGCGCAGCAGATCGCCGATATCCTGCGCAAGTGGCATCTCATGCAGTAGCGCGCTGAGTGGGCGGGCTCGCGCCGCGCGGCGCGCTTGCATGGTGCAAAATGCTGGCTGGCGCTGCGAACTTGCGGGGATTTCGATCCTTTCACGCGGCGCATCTTCCGATTCCACTTTCTGCACCACACTGCGATGAACCAGCCGCCACTGCCCGTCACCGTGCTCTCCGGTTTTCTGGGCGCGGGCAAGACCACGCTGCTCAACCATATCCTCTCGAACCGCGCGGGCCTGCGCGTGGCGGTGATCGTCAACGACCTCGCTTCGGTCAACATCGACGCCGCGCTCGTGCGCGACGCCCCGGCGCTCTCGCACGTGGAAGACCGCGTGGTCGAGATGTCGAACGGCTGCATTTGCTGCACGCTGCGCGACGACCTGCTCACCGAGGTAGAGCGCCTCGCCGACCCAGCACGCGCCGGGCAGCGCTTCGACGCCATCGTGATCGAATCGACCGGCATTGCCGAGCCCATGCCGATCGCCGAAAGCTTCACGTTCGCGAGCGACGACGGCATCGCGCTCGACGCACTGGCGCGCCTCGACACGATGGTCACGGTGGTCGACGCATTCAACTTCCTGCGCGACTACGCGAGCGCCGATCAACTCGCGGAACGCGGCCTCGCGGCCAGCGAGGACGACGACCGCGCGATCGTGGAGTTGCTCGTCGACCAGGTGGAGTTCTGCGACGTGCTCGTGGTGAACAAGGCCGACCTCGTGAGCGAGGACGAACTCGCGCGCCTGCAGCATATTCTCGCGTGCATCAATCCGCGCGCGGTGCAGATCGTGAGCCGCTTCGGCGCGGTGCCGCTCGAGGAGGTGATCAATACCGGGCGCTTCGATTTCGATGCGGCTTCGAGCGCACCGGGCTGGCTCGCATCACTGCACGATCACTGCGACGACCCGGCGCATTGCCACGATCCGGAGCACGCGCATACGCGGCGCGGCGAAGCCGATGAATACGGCATCAGCCACTTCGTTTATCGCGCACGCCGTCCGTTTCATCCCGAACGTTTCTGGGCGCTGCTCAACGAGGAGTGGAAGGGCGTGCTGCGCTCGAAGGGCTTTTTCTGGCTGGCCACGCGCAACGAGGTGACGGGCACGCTCTCGCAAGCAGGGGGCGTATGCCGTCATGGTCCCGCGGGCACATGGTGGGCGGCGCTGCCACGCGAGGAATGGCCGCAGGATCCGGAGCTGGAAAAAGAAATTGCCGCGGACTGGCTGGGCGACCTTGACGACCCCAGCATCGGCGACCGCCGCCAGGAACTCGTGATGATCGGCGTGGATCTCGATCGCGACGCATGGCGCGCGAAGCTCGACGCGTGTCTCCTCACCGACGCGGAATACGCAGCCGGCCCCGACGCCTGGCAAACGTGGGCCGACCCGTTTCCGTCGTGGGAACTGGATGACGACGATCACGACCACGACCACGACCACGACCACGATCATCGCGACCGCGGCGACGGGCACGGTGAGATCGTCCATCGTCCCGACTGATCGTTACGACGCCAAGACGAGGCGCCCGATGGCGCGGCATCTGCGCGGCGCCGTCTCCTTTGGCGCCGCGCGAACGCAGGAATCGCGGGCGAAAAAAAACCCGCCAGGGGCGGGTGTCAACTTAAAGCGGCAATCGTTTAGCGCTTGTTGACGGCGTCCTTGAACGCCTTGCCAGCCGTGAACTTGACGGTCTTGGCAGCGGGAATCTTGATGGTCTCGCCGGTCTTCGGGTTACGGCCCGTACGGGCTGCGCGCTTGCCCGAACCGAAGCTGCCGAAGCCGATCAGCTGCACTGCGTCACCCTTCGACACAGCCTTCTTGACCACTTCGAGGAGCGTGTCCAGCGTTTCGCCGGTTTGTGCCTTGCTAGCGCCCGTCTGTGCTGCGACGGCGTCGATCAGTTCCTGTTTATTCATTGAGAAGTTCCTTTCTGTGTTTAGGTTGACACGAACAGCGCGAACGCGCCGATTATACGGACGCGTGCCGCGCCGTCGAGCAGCGACGGACCCGGAGCACCCCGGCGATTTCGCGTTGCGGCGGCTAGCGTGTGTCCCGTGCCGCAACGGCCGTGCTGCCGCTTCCCTGGGCGGCGCTTGCTATGATAGCGCAGCGCAAACCCAATAACGACAAGGGTTTCGAAGATTTCGCGACGCACATGCGGGTTTTTCGGGGCGTGCAGATGATTTAGGGCTGTCGACCTCGCAAATTTCCCCGAACGCGACCCTTTCGCCGTCGCGCGCGTTGCGCGGTGCCAACGCAGCATCCGCTCGAACAGCCGCCTGGCAAGCGTTTGCGGCGACACCATCAAGCGGCGTGCAGACATATTCCACGCTCGTTCCCGCTTTCATCTTTCGCTTCGCCTTCCTCATGACCGCCACCCTGACACCCGCCACACTCGCCTTTCGGGAAGACGGCACGCCTTTTTCGCCGACTTACGGCGACGTTTATCACAGCACTGCCGGCGCATTCGCACAGGCCCACGCCGTCTTTCTCCATGGCAATGCGCTGCCACAGCGCTGGCAAGGGCGGCGGATCTTCACCGTGGTCGAAACCGGCTTCGGCATGGGCGTGAACTTCCTCGCCACCTGGTCGGCGTGGCGTGACGATCCGGCGCGCTGCGAACGGCTGCACTTCGTTTCAGTGGAAAAGCATCCATTCGCGCGCAACGACTTGCGCACCGCGCTCGATGCGCTCGTTGCGCACGCACGCGAAGCGCCGCTGGCGCGAGAACTCATCGATGCCTGGCCAATGCTGGTACCCGGCACGCACCGGCTGGAATTCGAGGGCGGGCGCGTCACGCTCACGCTTCTTTTCGGCGACGCGCTCGAGGTATTTCCCAAAATGTGGATGCGCGCCGATGCGATCTACCTCGACGGCTTCGCCCCGGCAAAGAACCCGGAGCTTTGGTCGCCCGCCATCTTCAAGGCGCTCGCGCGCATTGCCGGCGAGGGCGCGACCTTCGCAACCTGGAGCAGTTCCGGCGAGGTGAAGCGCGAGTTGCTGCAAAACGGCTTCGAATACCGCAAGGTCGAGGGTTTCGGCGGCAAGCGGGCGATGCTGGTCGGACGCTTCGCGCCGCGCTGGCGCGTGCGCCGCTACGAGCCGCCGCTGCCGCTCGCGCTGCGCGAGCGGCACGCGATCGTGGTGGGAGCGGGCCTGGCCGGCTGCGCGCTCGTCGAGCGGCTTGCCGCGCGCGGCTGGCGCGTGACGCTCATCGAACGCAACGCCGCGCCGGCGCTCGAGGCGTCCGGCAATCCGGCGGGCGTGTTTCATCCGCTGATTTCCCGCGACGACAGCAGCGCCTCGCGCATCACGCGCGCCGGGTTTCTCTATGCACTGCGGCGCTGGGCCGCACTCGAAGCGGCCGGCCATGCGCCGAGGCGCACCCGTGCCGGCTTGCTCCACCTCGCCACCGACGACGAATCACGTGCTGTCGCCGCAGCGCTCGATTCGTTCGGTTATCCCGACGAATTCGCGAGCGCCGTCACGCGCGAACAGGCCGGGATGCTGGCCGGCGTCGCGCTCAATCAAGGTGGCTGGTTCTATCCGCATGGCGGTGCGATCGATCCGGCATCGCTGTGCCGCGCGCAATGCGCCTTCGCTTCAGCGTTGCCCGGCGCGCAGGTCGACTTGCGCTTCGGTGTGCGTATGGGACACATAGCGCGCGCCAGCGGGCCCGCGTCCGACGAATGGCAGGTGTTCGACGACGCGGGCAAGCTCGTCGCGCAGGCGGGCGCGGTGATCTTCGCCAACGCCCAGGACGCGTCGCGCGCCGCCGCGCTCGCGCACGCGCCCACGCGCATCGTGCGTGGGCAGCTCACGCTCGTCGATCCGAGCCCGCTCGCGAACCTGCGCGTGCCGGTGATCGGCGAGGGCTACGCGGTCCCGCTCGACGGCGGCGTGACGCTCGCGGGCGCCACCTACGAAGTCGACGACGCCGACGACGCGCTGCGTCCAACGGGTCACGCCGAGAACCTCTCGCGCGTCGCGCACATGCTTCCTGAGCTTGCCGCCGCCCAGGGCGACTTCGCCGGCCGGGTGGCGTTCCGCTGCGTCACCAGCGACCGCATGCCGATGCTCGGCCCGCTCGCCGACGAAGAGGCCGCCCGACGCGACGCGCAGCGTCTCGCCGGCGCCTGGCCGCTCGACCTGCCGCGGGCAGCCGGTCTCTACGGGGCGTACGCGTTCGGTTCGCGCGGTCTCGTCTGGGCGGGGCTAGGCGCCGAACTCATCGCCTCGCAGATGGAAGGCGAGCCGTGGCCACTCGAGCGGGATCTCGCCGACCAGCTCGATCCGGCGCGCTTCCTCCAGCGCGCCTTGCGCCAGCGCGGCCTCTGAGCGCGCCGCGCCCAAACACGGCGCCCCGGTTATCCCCGCGAATCTGTGGATAACCGGGCGAATTGCCGGCGAATCGAGTGTGGACGCGATGTGGACGTAAACGGGGTAACTCAGCACGCCGCGAGCCAGGCCCAAAAGTTACTCTCCGAAGCACGCGCGGTCCGCACATCCTTTGCGTGCGGTTGTGCGAGCGCCAAGCCTCTGATCCTTCTCGGTAAACCCCGGTTATCCACAGGAAACCCAGGCCCTTGTTAACTTCTACTACGTATACATACGGTAAACCGTAAACACCAAAGCTATGGCCATCGCCGGCGGCAAGTAAAAACAAACCCGTGCGTCATAAAAACTGACGAAATCCTCCACCTGATAGGTCATTTTTTCCGCATACGTCGCGAAATAGCGCCCAATAGGGTCGCTATTACCGTCTTTGTTCGCGAATTTGGAGCGAAGCGGGCATTTCGCGGGGAGCTATGGCACAATCGCCGTTCTTTCCGCGTCAAGGGCCGCAGCAGACGGCCGACGCACCTACGGAACGGTTGCCCCTCATCCTGAATCTGAGTGCTCAGGGAAGGCGGCGGCGTTCGTTCATCCAACTCGGGCGCAGCCACACCACGCGAGGCGCCCGTACCGGCTGTTCGCCGCAGCACCACGATGTGCCGGCGCAACGGTTCGCCGCACTCGCGTTTGCCGCAATCGCCGCAGCAAGCGCGTGTTCACGGCGGCTGGCCGCATCGGACCACGCAAGCAGGCACAGGCAGGGCGGTCGCACGCAAGACGCGCGGCGTCGATCGGGGAGTAGTGCTGCCATTCGGGCGTCGCTCGCCTCGCGCGGCACGCGGCTTGCCCGTTCGCCAGCCGTATGTCGATCCACCGTCGGACAGCCGGATTCGATCCCACGCAAGTTGTCGTTGCCAAGGAGAAGCCACCACGATGAAGTCGGCGTTTTCGTTTTTTCCCGCCTGGCCGTTGCAACTCGACGGAATTTTCTGGGCCGGGCTCGCCCTGCTCGCCGCCGGTTTGTGCGGCGAGCTTTGCTATCGGGCGTGGCGTTTGCCGCGGATTTCCGGCTATGGCGTGATCGGGCTGATTGCCGGATCGGCCGGGTTCGGCGTGATCGATGCCGACGTCGGCACGTCCGCGCGGCCGCTGCTCGATGTCGCGCTCGGCCTGCTGCTGTTCGAGCTGGGCAGCCGGCTCGATTTGCGCTGGATTCGCCGCAATCCGTGGCTGATCCTTTCGAGTCTCGCCGAGGCGTCGCTCACGTTCGTGCTCGTGCTCGTCGTGCTGCTGTTCCTTTCCGTCCCGACGATGATCGCGCTCGTCGTGGCCGCCATCGCCATGGCGACGTCGCCCGCGATGGTGATCCAGCTCAAAACCGAGTTGCGCGCGGAAGGCCAGGTCACGCAGCGTTTGCTCACGCTCACGGCGCTCAACAGCATGTACGCCGTGATCGTGGAAAAGCTCGCTTCGAGCTGGCTGCACCAGGAAATCTACGGCAACGTCTTCGCGACGATTCTTCAGCCGCTTTATCTGCTGGTCGGCTCGCTCGTCGTCGCGTTCGTGCTCGCCCGCGCGTGCACGCTTTTTTACCGGCGCCTGAGCCCGCAAGACGAGCACTCGTTCGTCGCGCTTTTCGGCCTCGTGCTGCTCGCGATCGCCATTGCGCATCTGCTCAAGCTTTCGACGATCCTGAGCCTGCTCGCGGCGGGCATCATCGTGAAGAATCTCGAGCCGCGTCCGCAATTGTGGCCGCAGCACTTTGGCACGGCCGGGTGGCTCCTCACCGTGATTCTCTTCGTGCTCACGCTCACCGCTTTCCAGTGGCACGACATTCTGGTGGGTGGCGTGGCCGCGGCGGGGCTGATCGTCGCACGGCTCGTGGCCAAACTCGTCGGTGTGCTGATGTTTGCGAGACCGAGCGGGCTGCACTGGAAGCAGGGCGTGGCGCTCGGTGTCGCGCTGACGCCGATGTCCGCGCTAGCGCTGCTGCTCGTCGACGACACCTACGAGCTTTATCCGACCTTCGATCCGCGCCTGCGCGCGATCATCCTTTGCGCGATCGTCGTGCTGCAGCTCCTCGGGCCGTGGCTCGTGTATCGCGCGCTTGCGCTCGTTGGCGAGCGCGGCGAAAAGTGAAATTCGTGCCGCGCGCGGCGGGCAATCCGTCGTGTGCGGCGCCTTGCAATACTCGCGCCGCGCCCAGCCCGGATACCCGGCTTTGCGCGGCGCGGCTGAAGAGGGCACGCCATGTCACTGGAAACATTTGTCGATTCGAAGCCGTTCACGTTCGGCATCGAACTCGAAATGCAGATCGTCAACACGCACGACTACGATCTGACGAAGGCGGGTAGCGACCTCATGCGCCTGCTCAAAGATCAGGAGATTCCGGGCAACATCACGCCCGAAATCACCGAAAGCATGATCGAGCTTTCCACCGGCATCTGTACGAATCACGAGCAGGCCGTGGCCGATCTGCGCAGGATTCGCGACGTGCTCGTCGCCGCGGCCGATCATCTCAACGTCGGCCTGTGCGGCGGAGGGACGCACGCGTTCCAGCAGTGGAGCGACCGCCGCATCGTGGATACGCCGCGCTTTCAGTATCTTTCCGAGCTTTACGGCTACCTCGCGAAGCAGTTCACCGTGTTCGGCCAGCACGTGCATATCGGCTGTCCGGATGCCGACAGTGCGCTTTTCTTGCTGCACTCGCTTTCGCGGTTCATTCCGCATTTCATCGCGCTCTCGGCTTCGTCGCCCTATGTGCAGGGCGTGGACACCGGATTTCATTCGGCACGCCTGAATTCCGTGTTCGCGTTTCCGCTTTCGGGCCGTGCGCCGTTCGTGCTGAGCTGGGAAGAATTCAAGGAGTACTTCTCGAAAATGGTGCATACGGGCGTTGTCAACAGCATGAAAGACTTCTACTGGGACATCCGCCCGAAACCCGGCTTCGGCACGATCGAGGTGCGCGTGATGGACACGCCGCTTTCAGTCGAGCGCGCCGCCGCGATCGCCTGCTACATCCAGACGCTCGCGCGCCATCTTCTGACCGACCGTCCGATCGTGCCGCTCGAAGACGATTATCTGGTGTACACGTTCAACCGCTTCCAGGCGTGCCGCTTCGGGCTCGCCGGCACGTGCGTGAATCCGCAAACGGGCGAGCGCCGCACGATTTCCGAGGACATCCTCGAAACGCTGGAGCGGATCGCGCCGCATGGGGAGGCGCTCGGCTCGATGCGCGCGCTCACCGAAGTCGGCACGATCGCGCGCGCACAAACCAACGACGCGAGCTGGCTGCGCAGCGTAGTCGCCGACGAGAAGTCATTGCACGAGGCGGTGCGCCAGCAGTGCCTGCGCTGGCGCGCCTGACGGGAAAGGCCGGCGCGCAGGGACACACAGGAGGACTGAGCGAATTCGCGTGGAGCGCGCGCGGGTTCTGCGCCCGGAATGCGGGATGGGAAGGGCGGCTTTCCGGTTGCCCTTCGCGTTTGCGGGGCCGCAAGCGCAACGGGAACGAGAGTCGATCGAGACACAGGCGCGGCCAAAACGGGGCCCGCAGGTCCGGCAAGTGACATTTTTGAGGCTACCAAAATTTTTTTTGTTGGTTTCGAGGTACCTGGGGGTTCTTATTTTTTTGACCTGGATCTCGACATGGGCCATATTCAATGACGAAGCGAGCCGCGAGGCCCGCTTCGCTGCGGGCGGCGTCCGATTTCCCTGAAAACTCAATGGACTGCGTAATGATTGGCAGGCGACAATCGGGCAGATTCCAGTTGCGTTCGGGACAGAAATCCGCGATAACCCTGCAAGGATCCCGGGCCGGAGTTTCGCGTTCCCAGGAACCTGTGCACCAGGCAATGGCGTGCTTATCAACGGGTTATCCACAAATCACGTTGGATAACTTAGCTGTGCGATTCGCTACTCTCGCATAGAATGGCGGTTTGCTGTCGTGGCGGCGGGACGGAAGGACGTTTTCGCCGCCTGCGGCAAGAAGCGCGACTTTGCAACGCACACCATGGCGCAGGCGAAGCGGAAAAATTTTGAGATGGTGCGGCGCTCGGGGAACCGGACGCCGGCGTTCCCACAGGCCGCCGGTCAAAGCGGCGGCTGACGATGCAGCGCAAGCTGCCAATAACCAGCGAAAGACTATGAGCGAAGGCGTATACGGAGAGCAGGCAGCCGGGCGGGTGACCCATAGCCTGCTGCGACTTAGCACGGCAATGCGGAGCCAGGCGTGGGACTGGGCCGAAGGGGCAGGACTCACGCCTACCCAGGGCGAAATTCTCGTGCTGCTGATGCAGCGCAAGGGGCCGATGCGCCTCGGCGAGATCGCACGTGAAACGGCCCTCACGGCCGCCACCACCAGCGATGCGGTGAGCACGCTGGAAACGAAGGGGCTCGTCGAAAAGCGTCGCGCGCTCGACGACGGCCGCGCGCTCGCGGTGCGTCTGACCACGCGTGGCCGCACGGCGGCAAAGAAGGCATCGCAGTGGCCGGACTTCCTTTCGAAGGCGGTCGGCACGCTGAAGGCCGAAGAGCAGTCCACGCTCTACCGCACGTTGCTCAAGACGGTCTATCTGCTCGAATCGCAGGAGACCAGCCCGCAGCACCGCATGTGCCTCACCTGCTCGCATTTCGAGCCGAGCAAGAACCCGAAGAAGACGGCGCATCACTGCCAGCTTCTCAACATCGACATGACCGACGCAGACCTGCGTCTCGATTGCTCGGTGTACGAGCAGGCCGACGTGCTGACCCAGAAAAAGAACTGGAAGATCTTCGCGGTTTAAGGTCAGGCCGAAGCTGCGCCGCCGCCGTCGGGGCGGCTGGCGCGTGCCGACGCCTGCTCGCGCGTCGCGCACGTAACGAACGGTAGTGCAACACATCGCAATGTCGGTCACGCGCGGCGTTGCAAGCATGATGCGTCTATGTGGCAATTTGCATAGTTCTCGCAAGTAGTTGTCACAATGATTCGTCCCAGCTTTTTGTCACGATCGTCAGCGCGAATGTTCGCGCGATCCATGCAGGCGCCGTGACATCCATGCCACCGAGAGCCGACCCGGGGATTTGCCGATGAATCGCGAAGTATTGGCAGTGCGCCATGTCTATTTCGAGGACCTCGGCAGCTTCGAGCGCGTGCTCGGCGACCGCGGGCGCCCCGTGCGCTACGTGGACGTCGGCTTCGCGCGCATCGGCGCGCTCAATCCGTTGTCGGCGTCGCTCATGGTCGTGCTTGGTGGCCCGATCAATGCATGCGACGACGCGCGCTACCCCACGCTCGTTCCTCTTGCCGCAATGATCGAAAAGCGCGTCGCGGCGGGTCTCCCCACGCTGGGGATTTGTCTTGGCGCGCAGTTGATTGCGCGTGTGCTCGGCGCGCGCGTCTACGCAGCGCCGCAGCCCGAAATCGGCTGGACGCCGCTCACGCTCACCGACGCCGGCCGTGCCTCGCCGCTGCGACACCTCGACGGCGCGGCGACCTCCCTCCTCCATTGGCACGGCGATACGTTCGATCTGCCGCAAGGTGCGACGCGCCTCGCTTCCACGCCGCTGTGCGAGAACCAGGCGTTTGCGTACGGCGACCACGTGCTCGGCCTGCAATGCCATCCCGAGGTGCGGGCCGATCGCTTCGAGCCCTGGCTGATCGGCTATGCCGGCGAAATCGGCGCTGCGGGCGTCGACGTCAATGCGTTGCGCGACGATACGGCGCGCAACGCGCCGCGACTCGAAGTGCAGGCGAGCCGCATGTTCGGCGAATGGCTCGACGCCGTCGATGCACGGATGGCCGCGCGGCAACCCTGACCCGCGCGCCTTGGCCTCGCGCAAGCGCGAATGGCTGTCTAACGCGTGAAAACGGCGCGTGAAAACGGCGCGTGATATTCTCGGACGCTCCTCCCATCAGTCCGTGGATCCGCCATGAGCAAGCTTTTCACTCCGCTCGAACTGCGTGGCGTGACGCTCGCCAATCGCATCGTCGTCTCGCCGATGTGCCAGTACTCCGCCGATCGCGGCGAAGCGACCGACTGGCACATGATCCATCTCGGCCACCTCGCGCTGTCGGGCGCCGCGATGCTCTGCATCGAAGCGACGGCCGTGGAGCCGGATGGCCGCATCACGCCGGGCGATCTGGGCTTGTGGGACGACGTGACGGAAGCCGCGCTCGAGCCTGTCATCGCCGCGATCCGACGTCATTCGCCGATCCGTATCGCCATGCAGGTCGCGCATGCCGGACGCAAGGCGTCGAGCCACGTACCGTGGGAAGGCGGTCAGCTGATTTCGGTCGCCGACGGCGGATGGCTTCCTCATGCGCCCTCGGCGCTTCCGCACAAGGACGACGAGCCGCCGCCGCTCGCGCTCGATGTTGCGGGTCTGAACCGCGTGCGCAATGCGTTCGTGGCCACGGCGCGCCGGGCTGCGCGTCTTGGCATCGACGCGCTCGAAGTGCACGCGGCGCATGGTTATCTGCTGCACCAGTTTCTCTCGCCCATCGCGAACCAGCGCAGCGACGAATACGGCGGCTCGCGTGAGAACCGCATGCGCTTTCCGCTCGAAGTGTTCGACGCCGTGCGCGCCGAATTCCCCGCAGATCGTCCGGTCGGCGTGCGCGTTTCCGCAACGGATTGGGTCGACGGCGGGTGGACGCCCGAGGACACCGTCGTGTTCGCGCAGGCGCTCAAGGCACGAGGCGCCGACTGGATCGACGTGTCATCGGGCGGCGTGTCGCCGTTGCAGAAGATTCCGCTCGAGCCGGGCTACCAGGTGCCGTTCGCACGCAAGGTCAAGGCCGAAACGGGCATGACGACCATTGCGGTGGGCCTCATCACCGATGCGTTGCAGGCCAACCAGATCGTCGAAGACGGCGAAGCCGACATGATTGCGATGGCGCGCGCGATGCTCTACGATCCGCGCTGGCCGTGGCATGCGGCCGCGCAACTCGGCGCGAGCGTGAGCGCGCCGCCGCAGTACTGGCGATCGCAACCACGCGATCTCAAGAAGCTGTTCGGCGAGACGACGCTCGGTCAACGCTGATTTTCGCTGATACGCGCGGCGCATTTGGGTTGAACGAAAGCGGCGCGAGCGTGTACGATGCCGTCTGTGGCGCGCCGGGCGTCGCATGAGCGCGGCGCCAAATCGGCGCCGCGTTTGCGTAGGGGGCGCAAGAAGACCGGTCCACGCCGCTTGCCACGACCGGGACCGTCTCCCCAGGACTTCACAAGGATTCATTCAATGAGTGAACGCAGGATCGTCGTGCGCCAGTCGGGCGTGCACGGCAAGGGCGTGTTTGCGGCGGTCCCCATTGCGACCGGCGAACGACTGATCGAATACAAGGGCGAGCGCATCTCGTGGAAGGAAGCATTGCGGCGCCATCCGCACAATCCTGACGAGCCGAATCACACGTTCTATTTCGCGCTCGACGACGGCGACGTGATCGACGGCAAGGTGAAGGGCAACAGCGCGCGCTGGATCAACCATTCGTGCGCGCCGAACTGCGAAGCCGAGGAGATCGACGGGCACGTCTATATTCACGCACTGCGCGATATCGCCGAAGGCGAGGAGCTCTTCTACGACTATGGCCTCGTGATCGACGCGAAGCAGACGAAGAAGCTCAAACGCGAATACGAATGCCGCTGCGGCGCCCGCAAATGTCGGGGCACGATGCTCGCGCCACCCGACGAGAAGTCGGCGAAGGACGCCAAGGTCTCGAAGGCCAAAGGCAAAAAGAAGAAGTAAGTGCTCCCAGGCGCTTCGCCTGCACGTAGCAGACGTTTCGCACACGCTTTCTATCGCACATAGCACAAGGGCCGCATGAGCGGCCCTTGTCGTTTTCACGCGCTTGCCGATTCAGAGATCGATGCTCGCCTGGTGCGTCGGCTTCTTGTCACTGTGCGGCGGTTCCGATCCAGCCAGATGAAGGGGTGCTGCTTCGGCTGTGGCTTCCCTGGCCTCGTTCCTGTCTTTGACGTCCTTGCCGCCATACCCGGGCTGCTTCGCGAGCGGCACGCGCACGATGAAGCGCGCGCCGCCTTCCGGCGCGTCTTCGTAATGCACGCTGCCCCGATGCAGCGCCATGATGTCGTGCACGATCGCAAGGCCCAGCCCTGCGCCGCTGTCCACACCGCTTTCGCTTTGTCCGTCGCCGCGGAAGAATCGCTTGAAGAGATCGGCCTGCTGTGAAGCCGGCACACCGCCGCCATTGTCCTCCACGATGATCTCCGCCATCGGTATGCCGTTGGCGGAAACTTGAGTAACGGTCACGGTGATGCGTCCGCCCTCCAGTCGCGCAGGCGGCAGATACTTGAGCGCGTTGTCGAGCAGGTTCGCGATGACTTCATGGAGCAGCACGGGGTTGCCGCGCACCATCAGCGGCGTGTCGTTCTCAGGGGCGTCGAGGCGCTGGAAGCCAAGATCCACGTGGCTCGCGAGCGCGCGCGGCACCCATTCGGCGCCCGTCTCGAACGCGAGCGCGGCCATGTCGATATCGGTGAAACGCGCGGCCTGTTCGCCCGGCTCGGCGCGCGCGAGCGAAAGCAGCTGATTCGACAGACGCACCGCGCGATCGGCGGCCGCACGCAATTCGCGCACGGCGTCGTTGATCTTTTGCGGCTCGCGCGCATTCGCGGCCTGCTCTGCGTGCAGTTTCACCGCCGTGAGCGGCGTGCGCAGCTGGTGAGCGGCGTCGGCGATGAATTTGCGCTGCGCTTCGAGCGCGGTCTTCAGGCGGCCGAGCAGCGCATTGAGCGCACCCGTGAGCGGACGGATTTCGATGGGTACGTAGGTCTCGTCCACAGGCTCGAGCGAGGTGTGCGTCTGCCTGTTGAGCGAGTCGGCGAGCGCCGTGAGCGGATTGAGCTGCTGGTTGACCACGCGCCACACGATGATCCAGCCAGCGAGCAGCAGGAGCAGCAGCGGCATCATGATCGCCACGAGAAATTCGGCCGCGATGCGAAAACGATGATTCACGGGCTGGCCGACTTCGACCACGATCGGGTTCCCATTCAGCTGCGCCACGCGGACTTGCGCGACACGGACGGCCACGCCCCGATAGACCGTTTCGAATACGTACGCATAGTGCATGCGGCGCACGTTGGTGCCCCGGAGCGGCAAGTCGCGGTCACCGGCGATCTCGGTCTCGCCGTTGCTGATGCGATAGACGAGATCTTCTTCGGGGTCGGAGAACATCGCCTGCGCGAGTGGCGGGACGGTTTGCGGCGCATCGGCGCCGGCGATCTGGATTTGCCGCGAAATCGCCGTGGCGAGATCGGCGAGCGAGCGGTCGACTACGTGCTGCGTGTATTGCCACGCGAGCCAATAAGCGATGAGCCCGCTCATGAGCGCGAGCAGCGAAAGCGGGGCGGCGAGGCGCCGCAGCAGCGTACGCCGCAGACTCGTCGCGGCAGTGGAGGACATGATGGCTTCGGGGCGAATGTTCAATCGTAGGTGCGGCGGCGCGCGCCGCACGGGATCGATCCATTGTACGCGGGCCGCGGGAGCGGCGGCGCAAGGCATCGAGCGCAATGGGGGCCGATGATGCGAAAACGGCGGCGGAGGGCTCCGCCGCCGTTTCGGGCGCTGGCTTCAGGAACGAGGCCGAATGAGGCCGAACGAGGCGGATCAGGCCGCCTGGCGGATTTCCTGGAGCAGATAACCGAAGCCGCGTACCGTGACGATCTCGACGCGGCAGTTCTCGAGCTTCTTGCGCACGCGGTGCACGTAGACTTCGATCGCAGTGTCGCCGAGGTCGCCGCCGAAGTGCGTGAGGTGATCCTGCAGTTGCGCCTTGCTCACCACGCGGCCATGACGCAGCAGCAGCATTTCGAGCACCGCAAACTCGCGCGGCGAGAGTTCGAGCGGCTTGTCGTCGTTGAAGATCCGGCGATCGACGCCCGACAGGCGCACGCCGCCGAGCGACACTTCCGGACGCGGCACGTCGCCGTGCGGGCCGCTGCGGCGCATCACGGCGCGAATGCGCGCCTCGAGTTCGGCCGGCTCGAACGGCTTGAGCATATAGTCGTCTGCGCCCGAGTTCAGGCCCTGGACACGGTCGTTCAGTTCGTCGCGTGCCGTGAGCACGATGACGGGCGTGTGCCGGTTGCTCTGACGAAAGCGCGACAGCAGCGTCATGCCGTCGATGCCGGGCAGCCCGAGATCGAGAATCACGAGCTCATGGCGATTTTGCGCAAGGGCTTGTTCGGCGAAGATGCCGTCGTGGACCATGTCGACGGTGAAGCCGGCTTGTTCGAGGCTGGACTGAATACCGCGTGCGATGGGGCGGTCGTCTTCGATCAGAAGGAGTCGCATGGATTTCGCTCAAGTACAATAGGTTTTAGCGTTCAGGCACGCAGTTCGCGCAGCGTCGCACGCTGGCCTCGAGATACAGCCGGCAAAGCGACCAGGCGGCGCCCAGTGCGACGGTTGTACGATCACGATCCACATGTCCGATATTTCGATCACCGAACTCGAAGCCGCAATCAACTTCTGGCGCAACCGCTCGCCTTCGAGCGGCGATGAACTCGCGTTGTGCCAGGAGGCAAGTGCGCTCTCGAAGCCGTATGCGCTGCTGATTGTACAGCGTCAGAACGTCATATCACTGGAACGTTTGGAACCGATTGCCCGCGCTGCCTGGGAGTCTTACGTATCCATCAAGAATAGCCTTCAAAGCTGAAGGCTTGAGGTTCCCGCACCCTGCATTAGCCTTTCACGCGCGCGCCGTGCGCGGGGTCTTTCTCGTGCCCCTGCACACGGCGTATTCACGCCTGGTACCGCCGCTGCCTATGCGTTGAGCGGACCCGGCGCGATCGAATCGATGAAACGGGCGAGCGCGACGTCGCGCGAGGTGAGGCCGTCGGCCTCGTGAGTGGAAAGCGTGATCTCGACGCGGTTGTACACGTTGAACCACTCGGGATGGTGGTTCATTTCCTGCGCCTTGATCGCCACGCGCGTCATGAAGCCGAACGCCTCGTTGAAGTCCGCGAAGCGGAACTGGCGCTGGATCGCATCGCGACCGGCGACGGCCTGCCAGCCACGCAGGTCGGCGAGTTGCGATGCGCGTTCTTCGGATGTGAGTCGGTTGATCATCGTTGCACCTGTCTTGAACTGGGGGCCGGGCATGCGCCGTTAGCCCATTGGCCATTTTTTCACGGATGGGACACGCGTGCGAGCGGCGCTTTTCCGCCGTTTGGCGTACCAGCAAGCGCGGCGCAGTTATCTCGCGGAATACGGACTCCCGCTGCGAGATGTTCGCGTTTTATGCGACAATCGAGCGAAAATTAACTCCTCGGTGCGGATTTCGTTCATGCTCGAACTCGACCACTTCGATCTGGCGCTTCTGGACGTGTTGCAACGCTTTGGCCGCGCCACACATCAGCAGCTTGGCGAGCAGGTGCCGCTGTCGGCTTCGCAGATCGGCAGACGGCTGCAACGCCTCGAGGCATCGGGCGTAATAGACGGCTATCGCGTGGTGCTGCGGCCCGAAAAGCTCGGGCTCGGCGTGACCGCGTTCACGAGCCTCAAGCTCAAGCATCACGGGGATTCGATCATCGAGCAGTTCCAGCAGCAGATCGACGTGCTGCCGGAAGTGCTCGAATGCCATGCCGTGGTAGGCGACGCCGATTACCTGCTACGCATCGTCGCGCCCGACCTCAACGCGCTCTCGACCTTCGTCATGAAGAAGCTGATGCGCGTGCCCGGCGTGGACAGCGTGCGCTCGAACATCGTGCTCACGACGTTCAAGCGCAACGGGCCGCTGCCGCTTGGCCACCTGGAGCCGGGCACATCCGCGGCGTGAGGAGCGGGGCGAATCGGGCCGAGACGGGCCCGCAAGCGCCCGCAGACGAGATGTCAGGCCGCGTTGGCCGTATTGAGCAGATCCACGTACGCCACCGCGACGAGATCGCTTTCGTCCACACCGAGCTTCGCGAACACCGCGTGCGCTTCGGCCTCGCCGCCTTGTTCGTCGTCCTCGGGGCCGAGCACCACTTCCAGTTCGACGAAGTCGCCCAGACCGTCCACGCGGTCGAGGTGAATGCGCGTGCGCCCCGCCAGATACACGTGACGCTCCTTCGAGACGATGCCGCGCGTGGTGAGCGCCGTGGCGAGCAGCGAATGCATGGCCTCGGCATTGGTGACGGGACTGCGCGTGTAGTACGAGGCCTTCGGGCCGTCGCGGTCGTCGCGCTGATAGAAGATCAGCTCGGGCGGCGTGCCGTCGTCGAACTGGCGCAGCTTCAGGCGGCCGCGCGGCACGTCGTAAAAGAAGTCCTGCTGGCGAAAGATCAGCGGTGCGTCGGAGGCGAGCTGGGCGGCACGCTCGCGCAAGGCGTCGAATTGACGGGCGCGGGCTTTGATTTCGATGTTGCGGGCCATGCAAGACTCCTGTCGAACGAGGGAAACAAGGGGGCGATGGGAGAGGCAGGGGACGCACCGCGCAGCACGGCGGCGAGCGCGCCGAAACGCGGAGCGAATGCCCAATCTATCAAAACTTGAGTGACAGCGCTGTTACGCGCGCACTTCGCTGGCGCGCGCAAGGCGGCGGGCGCAGCCCGCGTGTTCATGAGCGCGGCTCATATCGCCCATTGCGTTTCGATCACCTTGAGCGCCGCCGCGATCGTTGGCTCGTCGCGGCGCGCGGCGAGCGTGATGAAGGTGAGCTCGGTGGGCACCGTCACGCCTTCGACGATGGTGAGTCCGTGCGCGTGCGCCTCGGCGAGCGCGGTGGAATCGCGCGCGAGCGTGAGGCCCACGCCCGACTTCACGAGATCGAGCATCGAAGGTTCCTGGTCCACTTCCGCGACCTTGACGGGCTTTGCGTGCGCGGCCTCGAATAGTGTGGTGAGCAGCCGGTTGTGCGCCGAGGCGGGCGGCGTCCAGATCCACGGCAGTGCGGCGAGCGCGCGCCAGTCCCGCGCATCCTTCACGCGGTCTTTCCAGCCGGCGGGCGCGAGCACGCGGTACTGAAAGCGCGTGAGCGTGATGGCGTGGAAGCTCTCGGGGTCGGGCGCGGGCTGGCCGATGTAATAGCCCACGTCGAGCTCGCGCGAACGCACCTGGTCGAGCACCCAGCCCGACATGCCGTGGCGCAGCGCGGTTTCGATCTGCGGCCAGGTTTCGACGAGCTGCCGCAGAAAGCCGCCGAGGCGCAGGAACGCCGGATCGAGAATCGTGCCGATGCGCAGACGCCCGCGCACCTCGTGCCGCAGTGCAGCAGCGGCGCGCTGCACGTCGCCGGCCGCGGCGAGCGCGCGTTCGGCGTGGGGCAGCAGCGCCTGCCCGTCGCGCGTGAGCGCAAGGCCGTGCGACGTGCGCGTGAACAGCGAGACGCCAAGCGTCTCCTGTAAATGCTTTATCTGCAGACTCACGGCCGGCTGCGTGAGATGCAGATGCGTGGCCGCGCGCGTGAGGTTGCCCTCGCGCGCGACCGTGACGAACGCTCGTAGCAAGGTCAGGTCCATCCGCTGATATTAAACCGCCTTATATCGCAGTTGAGCATTAATCATTGGATCGCGCCCCGGCCTCCCGATTACGCTAGCCAGATCGAGACTGCACGACAAGAGAGGCAGACATGGGCGAGACACATCAAAGCGAAGCGGGCGTGCGCACGCTCACGCATTTCGTCAACGGCAAGCCGCTGTCCGGCACGAGCGACCGCTATGGCGATGTCTTCAATCCGGCCTACGGCAAGCTGAGCGCCCGCGTGCCGCTCGCCAGCGTGGCCGAGGTCGATGCCGCCGTCGCCGCCGCGCAGGCCGCGTTTCCCGAGTGGGCCGAGACGGCGCCCATCAAACGCGCACGCATTCTCTTCAAGTTCAAGGACCTGCTCGACCAGCATCACGACGAACTGGCCGAAATCATCACGCGCGAGCACGGCAAGGTGTTTTCCGACGCGAAGGGCGAGGTCATGCGCGGCATCGAGGTGGTCGAGTTCGCGTGCGGCATTCCCAATCTGCTGAAGACCGATTTCACCGACCAGATCGGCGGCGGCATCGACAACTGGAATCTGCGCCAGCCGCTCGGCGTCGTGGCCGGCATCACGCCGTTCAACTTCCCGATGATGGTGCCGTGCTGGATGTTCCCGATCGCGCTCGCGTGCGGCAACACCTTCGTGCTCAAGCCTTCGGAGCGCGATCCTTCGGCCTCGCTGCGGCTCGCGGAGCTGCTCAGGGAGGCGGGGCTGCCCGACGGCGTGTTCAACGTCGTGCACGGCGACAAGGTGGCCGTGGATGCGCTGCTCGCGCATCCCGATGTCAGCGCGCTGTCGTTCGTCGGCTCGACGCCGATTGCCGAGTACATCTATACGGAAGGCACGAGGCACGGCAAGCGCGTGCAGGCGCTGGGCGGCGCGAAGAATCACCTCGTCGTGATGCCGGACGCCGATCTCGACCAGGCCGTGGACGCGCTGATCGGCGCGGCCTACGGCTCGGCGGGCGAGCGCTGCATGGCGATTTCGGTGGCGGTGGCCGTGGGTCATATCGCCGACGAACTGGTCGAGCGCCTCGCGCCGCGCGTGAAGGCGCTGCAGATCGGCAGCGGCATGGATGGCGCCTCGGAAATGGGCCCGCTCGTCACGGGGGCGCATCGCGCGAAAGTGCAGGGCTATATCGAGGCGGGCGTGGCCGCGGGCGCGAAGCTCGTCGTGGACGGGCGCGGGCACAAGGTCGATGGCCATGAGGACGGCTTCTTCCTCGGCGGCACGCTGTTCGACGACGTGAAGACCGACATGACGATCTACAAGGAAGAGATCTTCGGGCCGGTGCTTGCGGTCGTGCGTGTGCCGGACTTCGCGAGCGCCGTCGAGTTGATCAACGCTCATGAATTCGCCAACGGCGTGTCGTGCTACACGTCGGACGGTGGCGTCGCGCGCGCGTTCTCGCGCCAGATCAAGGTGGGCATGGTCGGCATCAACGTGCCGATTCCGGTGCCGATGGCGTGGCACTCGTTCGGCGGCTGGAAGCGCTCGCTGTTCGGCGATCACCATGCTTACGGCGAGGAAGGCGTGCGCTTCTACACGCGCTACAAGAGCATCATGCAACGCTGGCCCGACAGCATCGCAAAGGGCGCCGAGTTCACGATGCCGGTGGCGAAGTAAGCGAGGCGGAGCCGGGGCGGCTTATCAAGCATAACGAAACAGATGGCGCCGCCCTGCGCAGCAGTGGCAGTTCAATAAAGCGCCAAAAGAACGGAAACAGCAGGAGACACATCATGCCCGCAACGAGCGAAGCCCCGGGGGCGCGGAGCGCGTCCTCGCGTCGCCTCGAAGGGGAATTCGACTATGTGATCGTCGGCGCCGGCACCGCAGGCTGCGTGCTCGCCAACCGCTTGACCGAAGACGCAGACGTTTCCGTGCTGCTCATCGAGGCGGGCGGCAAGGACGACTATCACTGGATCCACATCCCCGTCGGCTACCTGTACTGCATCGGCAATCCGCGTACCGACTGGCTCTACAAGACTGCAGCCGAAAAGGGCCTCAATGGCCGCTCGCTCGCGTATCCGCGCGGGCGCGTGCTGGGCGGGTCGTCGTCGATCAACGGCATGATCTACATGCGCGGCCAGCGCGAGGATTACGACAGCTGGGCGCGCGAGACCGGCGATTCCGCGTGGTCGTGGGACAGCGTGCTGCCCGTGTTCCGGCGCAGCGAGGATCACCACGGCGGCGCGAGCGAGTTTCACGGCGCGGGCGGCGAATGGCGCGTCGAGAAGCAGCGCCTGAAGTGGCAGATTCTCGAATCGTTCGCGAGGGCGGCGCAGGAGCAGGGCATTCCCGCCACCGACGACTTCAACCGCGGCGACAACAGTGGCGTGGGCTATTTCGAGGTGAACCAGAAGCGCGGTGTGCGCTGGAACGCGTCGAAGGCATTTCTGCGCGCAGCGATGAAGCGGCCCAATCTCACCGTCGTGACCGGCGCGCTCACACAGCGCGTGATTTTCGAAGGCAAGCGCTGCGTGGGCGTGGAGTATCGCGGCGATGTCGATTACGTCGCCCGGGCGCGCTGCGAGGTCGTCCTGAGCGCGGGCGCCGTGAATTCGCCGCAATTGCTGGAGCTTTCCGGTATCGGCGATGCGGATCGCCTCGCCCGGCTCGGCGTCGACGTCGTGCAGGATCTGCGCGGCGTGGGCGAGAACCTCCAGGACCATCTGCAATTGCGCATGGCGTTTCGCGTGAACGGCGTGCGCACGCTCAACACGGCTTCCGCGCATTGGTGGGGCAAGCTGATGATCGGTATGCAGTACGCGTTTTTGCAAAGCGGACCGATGTCGATGGCGCCCTCGCAGCTCGGCGCATTCGCGAAATCGGACCCCAGCGATCCGGCACTTACGCGGCCCGACCTCCAGTATCACGTGCAGCCGTTGTCGCTCGACCGCTTCGGCGAGCCGCTGCATCGTTTCAACGCGTTCACGGCCTCGGTATGCAATCTGCGGCCGACTTCGCGCGGCAGCATCCACGCCGTTTCTGCGGACCCGTCGCAGGCACCGGCGATCGCGCCGAATTATCTCTCGACTGATCACGACCTGCGCGTCGCCGCCAATGCGTTGCGGCTCACGCGGCGCATTGCCGCTTCGGCGGCGCTCGCGCGTTATGAGCCGCACGAGATCCTGCCGGGGCTTGCTTTTCAAACCGAGGAGGAACTGCGCGAGGCGGCCGGCAACGTGGGCACGACCATCTTTCACCCGGTGGGCACTTGCCGGATGGGCCGCGCCGACGACCCCGATGCCGTGGTCGACGCGCGCCTGCGCGTGCGCGGCGTGGCGGGCCTGCGAGTGGTGGATGCTTCGGTCATGCCGACCATCACCTCGGGCAACACGAATTCGCCGACGCTGATGATCGCGGAACGCGCCGCCGAGATGGTGCGCGCCGATCGCCGCGAGGGGCTGCGGGCAGGCAGGGAGGCCGCCGCGATGGTGACGATGACGACCGCCTGAGAGCGTTGGGGAAAGGCGCGAAGCAGCTAGAGGCACGTCGTTTTGGCGACTATGTGGGACGCACGAGAGGAACCCTCGGTGCGTATTTCTGCACGCCTGTCATTCATCGCCGTGTGCCGATTTTGCAGCTATCTTGTCCGTTTCTTTCGAGAATTTGCTGCGAACGTGCGTTTGTGTAGTGCGCTTTTCGTTGTGGCGCTCCCTTAAGTGCAAATCCCAATGATTGCGCTGCATCATTGGCGAGACAATATCTCGAAAGTGGACAGGCGCGCGTTGCGCGCATCGGGAGGCGCGCCGCAAACTCCGCGCCGGACCGCACCGTGCACTGTCACGCACGGACGGTCTGCAGTGTTACGCCCTATCACGCTCGGAAGGGGACATGATTCTCGGCGACACGATTCTGGAGACGCGCGGCCTCACGAAACAGTTCAAGGGCTTCACGGCCGTGAACGGCGTGAACCTGCGCGTGTGCCGCGGCTCGATCCATGCGCTGATCGGACCGAACGGCGCAGGCAAGACCACGTGCTTCAATCTGCTCACCAAGTTCCTCGTGCCGAGCGCGGGGCGCATCGTCTTCAACGGCATCGACATCACGCATGAGCGGCCCGCGCAGATCGCGCGGCGCGGCATCATCCGCTCGTTCCAGATCTCGGCCGTGTTTCCGCACCTCACGGCGCTGCAGAACGTGCGCGTGGGGCTGCAGCGCTCGCTCGGCACCGCGTACCACTTCTGGAAGAGCGAGCGCACGCTCGCCGAACTGAACGACCGCGCCATGGACCTGCTCACGCAGGTGGGGCTCACCGATTTCGCCGATGTGCCGACCGTCGAACTCGCCTACGGCCGCAAGCGCGCGCTGGAGATCGCCACGACGCTTGCGATGGAACCCGAACTGATGCTGCTCGACGAACCGACCCAGGGCATGGGCCACGAAGACGTGGACCGCGTGACGGCGCTCATCAAGAAGGTCTCGGCCGGCCGCACCATCCTCATGGTCGAGCACAACATGAACGTGATTGCCGGCATCTCCGACACCATCACCGTGCTCCAGCGCGGCGAGGTGCTCGCAGAAGGCACTTACGCGGAAGTCTCGAAGAACCCGCTCGTCGCCGAGGCCTATATGGGCAGCGCGGACGCGGCGCTGACGGGGGCGCACGCATGAACACGGTCACCGAACGCGAGACGGCCGCCGCCGCGGGTGCGGCCGGGGGCGAGAACGCGCTGGAAATCGCCGGGCTGCAGGCGTGGTACGGCGAGTCGCACATCCTGCACGGCGTGGACCTCACCGTCGGACGCGGCGAGGTCGTCACGCTGCTCGGACGCAACGGCGCGGGGCGCACGACGACACTGCGCGCCATCATGGGACTCACCGGACGGCGCACAGGGTCGATCCGCATCGGCGGGCGCGAGACCATCCAGATGCCCACCTATCGCATCGCGCATTGCGGCGTGGGCTATTGTCCCGAAGAGCGCGGTATTTTCGCGAGTCTCTCGTGCGAAGAGAACCTGCTGCTGCCGCCGCACATCGGCGCAAAGGGTGCGAAGCTCGCCGAAGGCATGTCGCTCGACGAGATTTACGCGATGTTCCCCAATCTAGCCGAGCGGCGACACAGCCAGGGCACGCGCCTCTCGGGCGGCGAGCAGCAGATGCTGGCCGTGGCACGCATCCTGCGCACCGGCGCCAACCTGCTGCTGCTCGACGAGATTTCCGAAGGCCTCGCGCCCGTGATCGTTCAGGCGCTCGCGCGCATGATCCTCACACTGAAGGCGCGCGGCTACACCGTCGTGATGGTCGAGCAGAACTTCCGCTTCGCGGCGCCGCTTGCCGACCGCTTCTATGTGATGGAGCACGGGCGCATCGTCGAGCATTTCGGCACTGCCGAGCTCGAAGCGAAGATGCCGGTGCTGCACGATCTGCTGGGCGTTTAATCCGACGTACACATTGCGCGCGACCCACGCGGTAAGGCGGGCGCGACGCGGATTGCCTTGCCTGAGCAGTTCATGGAGTGTTCCTGAATAACTACGCGATAACTACGCAACCAAAGAAGGAGACTGCAATGAAGAAAACCACGTTCGCGCGGCTCGCGGGCCTGTTTGCCGCCTCGGCAGCTGCGATGGCGTTCAGCGCGGGGGCAGCGCAGGCCGCCGACGACGCGGTGAAGATCGGCTTCATCACCGACATGTCGGGCCTCTATGCCGACGACGACGGTCCGGGCGGCCTCACGGCGATCAAGATGGCGGTTGCGGACTTCGGCGGCAAGGTGCTCGGCAAGCCGATCCAGGTCGTGTACGCGGACCACCAGAACAAGGCGGACATCGCCGCCTCGAAGGCGCGCGAATGGTTCGACCGTGACGGGCTCACCTTGCTGCTCGGCGGCACGAACTCGGCGACCGCGCTGGCGATGAACAAGGTCGCAGAAGAGAAGAAGCGCGTGTACTTCAACATGGGCGCGGGCACGGATGCGCTCACGAATGAGCAGTGCACGCCGTACACGGTTCACTATGGCTACGACACGGTGGCGCTCGCGAAGGGCACGGGTCTCGCGGTGCTCAAGCAGGGCGGCAAGACGTGGTTCTTCCTCACCGCCGACTACGCGTTCGGCAAGTCGCTCGAGAAGAACACGGCGGACGTCGTGAAGGCGAACGGCGGCCAGGTGCTCGGCGAAGTGCGCCATCCGCTTTCGGCGTCGGACTTCTCGTCGTTCCTGCTCCAGGCGCAGTCGTCGAAGGCGCAGATCCTCGGCCTCGCGAACGCGGGCGGCGATACGGTCAACGCGATCAAGGCCGCGAAGGAATTCGGCATCAACAAGACGATGAAGACGGCGGCACTGCTGATGTTCCTGCCCGACATCCACAGCCTCGGGCTCGACACGACCCAGGGCCTCGTGCTGACGACGGGCTGGTACTGGGATCAGAACGACGACACCCGCAAGTGGGCGCAGCGCTATTTCGACCAGACGAAGAAGATGCCTTCGGAACTGCAGGCGGCCGACTATTCGGCGGCGACCAACTACCTGAAGGCCGTGCAGGCCGCCGGCACGACGGACGCCGACAAGGTCATGGAGCAGCTGAAGAAGACGAAGATCAACGACTTCTATACGAAGGGCGGCTATATCCGCCAGGACGGCGTGCTGATCCACGACATGTATCTGGTCGAGGTGAAGAAGCCGTCGGAATCGAAGAAGCCGTGGGACTACTACAAGGTGGTGCAGACGATCCCGGGCGAGCAGGCGTACACGACCAAGCAGGAATCGAAGTGCGCGCTGTGGAAGTAAGCGCGCTCGCGTAACTGCGGCAGTCGCATGCCGCGTCTCGCGCCGGGTTCGCGCGCGGGGCGCGGCATGAATGCGTATTCCGTTAATGCGTTAATGCGTCAATGGGCGGCTTTCATGACGATTTTTGGCATTCCGCTTCCGGCAATGCTGAGCCAGTTGCTTCTAGGGCTCGTGAACGGCTCGTTCTACGCGATCCTGAGTCTTGGCCTCGCGGTGATCTTCGGCATGCTCAACGTGATCAACTTCGCCCACGGCGCGTTGTTCATGCTGGGCGCAATGCTGACCTGGATGGGGCTCGCGTACTTCGGTCTTCCGTACTGGGCGATGCTCGTCGTCGCCCCGTTGGTGGTGGGCGTATTCGGCGTCGTGATCGAGCGCTCCATGCTGCGCTGGCTCTACCGGCTCGATCATCTGTATGGACTCCTGCTCACTTTCGGTCTCACGCTCGTGGTGGAGGGCGTGTTCCGTTCGATCTACGGGTCGTCGGGGCTGCCCTATGACGTGCCCGACCTGCTCGCGGGCGCGACCAACCTCGGCTTCATGTATCTGCCCAACTATCGCGCGTGGGTGGTGGTGGCATCGCTCGCCGTGTGTTTCACCACATGGTTCGTGATCGAAAAGACACGTCTTGGCGCCTATTTGCGCGCGGGCACGGAGAACCCGAAGCTCGTCGAGGCGTTCGGCATCAACGTGCCGCTCATGATCACGCTCACGTACGGCCTCGGCGTCGCGCTCGCGGCGTTCGCGGGCGTGCTCGCGGCGCCCGTGATCCAGGTGTCGCCGCTCATGGGCCAGCCGATGATCATCACCGTGTTCGCCGTGGTCGTGATCGGCGGCATGGGCTCGATCATGGGCTCGATCCTCACGGGCCTGCTGCTTGGCGTGATCGAGGGCTTCACGCGCGTCTTCTGGCCCGAGGCCTCCGCAACGGTGGTGTTCGTGATCATGGCGATCGTGCTGCTGATTCGCCCCGCTGGCCTCTTCGGCAAGGAACGATGATGCAAAGAAAAGCGCTTTATGGTTTGTTGCTGATCGGGCTGATCGCCGCGCCGTTCATTGGCGCCTATCCGCTCTTCGTCATGAAGGTGCTGTGCTTCGCGCTGTTTGCCGCCGCCTTCAATCTGCTGATCGGCTATACGGGGCTGCTCTCGTTTGGCCACGCGATGTTCCTTGCGAGCGCGGGCTATACGGCGGGGTTTGCGATCCAGTCGCTCGGGTTCACGCCCGAGCTGGGCGTGATCGCGGGCACGGCGGTGGCTACGGTTCTCGGGCTCGTCGTGGGGCTCTTCGCGATCCGTCGGCAGGGCATCTACTTCTCGATGGTCACGCTCGCGCTCGCGCAGATGGTCTACTTCGTGTTTCTCCAGGCGCCGTTCACGCATGGTGAAGACGGCCTCCAGGGCGTGCCGCGCGGCAAGCTCTTCGGCTTGCTCGGGCTCAATTCGGATCTCGCGCTCTACTACGTCGTGCTCGTGGTGATGGTGCTCGCGTTCATGCTGATCGTGCGCATCGTGCATTCGCCGTTCGGGCAGGTGCTCATTGCGATCAAGGAGAACGAGCCGCGGGCGGTTTCGCTCGGCTATGACACCGATCGCTTCAAGCTGCTCGCCTTCGTGCTTTCGGCGGGGCTCGCGGGCCTTGCCGGCGCGCTCAAGGTGCTGGTGCTCGGCTTCGAAACGCTCGGCGACGCGTACTGGACCATGTCCGGCCTCGTGATCCTCATGACGCTCGTGGGCGGCATGGGAACGCTGTTCGGGCCGCTGCTCGGCGCGGCGTTGATCGTCGCGCTGGAGGACCGGCTGGGCGACATCGGCACGGCGCTCGCGCGAGGCACAGGCGTGGAGTGGTTCCGCTCGCTCGGTGAGTCCACGACGATCGTCACGGGCATTATCTTTATCGCCTGCGTGCTGGCGTTCCGGCGCGGCATCGTCGGCGAGATCGTCGCGCGCGTGCGCCCGTTGCGGGCGTGACGCTACGGCGCCGCGCCGCCTCGTGGCAGACGGTTCGCAGTGCCGGTTCGCACTGCGATAAAATGCCGGCGATTCGCATAAGCGTGCGGCGTTGCGGCATACCGGAGCGCCCCGCCGTGCGACAAACTCGTGGCAATCCGCCCCATTTCGGTGCCGCACTGCACCACTAGGGTAAATGCTAGTTGCCGGTCAAGGGGTCGAAGTTTAAAGTTGCACCTAGTTCTGATGCACCGAATTTGCAGGTGGAGAACGAGGAGACAACTGAGGCACCAAGTGCCCGGACAAAGAAGCGCTGTTGGATGAGAATCCAACAGCGCTTTTTACATTTCTGCGCGTGCTTTCGACGTCGATTCGGTTGTCTTTCCCCCGCCGTCGCGTGCCGCTCGACACGCGCTTTTCACTCTCTCATAAGCCGGCATTTCGCCTCCCGAATTACGCATAGTCGAGCCGCGAGGCATCGTTTGCCCGCTGCACAAGCGTTTGCGCGTTACGCAAAACGAGCGCCTGCTTCCTTGTGTTGTAAGCAGATAGAAAGCACTTGCCATCTGAATGCGCAGACCGCTACACTCGCCAATCACCGACCGCGCGGTCAGCGATTTCGCATTGATCTCCCGCAACGCTTATCGATTCACCCGGATTTACCCGGGGCGTAATCGGCGGCCATGCGCCACACAATGCTTTGCAAAAAACGAGTATCGAAGGAGTGCAGATGCAATTGGTTCGGCGTTGGATCGGGGCGGCGGGCGTCGCGACCGGGGTTTTGGCCACCGGGCCGGCCGCATTCGCTCGGCATTCCGCAGAGGAACACGGTCGCGCTGTTGCCGAAGGCGATGCTGGAAATCGTCGGCGGCAGGCGGCTCGCCGGCGAGTGGTCGTCGGTTGAACGCCACACGGAACACCAGAAAGGCACGCATTGCAGTGCCTTTTTTGTTGCGCTCGCAATGGCTTCGCGGGGCAGGCGGCAAGGCAGCGAGCAAGGCAGGGGCAGCAAGGAGTCGATAAAGCGGAGAGCGTCTGGCGGCTTGTGCAGCGCCGCAGGCAGGGAAAACCATGCATTACAGGCGCGGTCCCGATTACTACACTCAAGGGCCGGCACCGAATTTACGTAGATCGTAGTGATTTCGCGGTAAGCGGTGCAGGATCAACAGAGACAACACGCAGAAGGCGTTTGGAGACGCGCAATGAAAACGAAGAAGTGGGTTTTGAGGTCGATGAGTGCCGGACTCGCAGCGGCACTGATGGGTACGGCAGGTCTTGCCGCCGCCCAAGTGAAAATCGGCGTGACGCTCTCGGCAACGGGGCCGGCGGCGTCGCTCGGCATTCCCGAGAAGAACACCATCGCGCTGCTGCCCAAGGAGATCGCGGGCAAGAGCGTGCAGTACATCGTGCTCGACGACGCCTCGGACACGAGCAAGGCCGTGCAGAACACGCACAAGCTGATCGACGAAGACCACGTGGACGCCATCATCGGCTCCTCGGTCACGCCGAACTCGCTCGCGATGCTCGACGTCGTCATGCAGGGCAAGACGCCGATGATCTCGCTCGCCGCCTCGGCCGCGATCGTCAGTCCAATGGACGCCAAGCGCCAGTGGGCCTTCAAGACGCCGCAGAACGACAGCCTGATGGCAGATGCGCTCGCGGGCTACATGGAGAAGCAGGGCGTGAAGACGGTGGGCTTCATCGGCTTCACCGACGCCTATGGCGACAGCTGGTACAAAGAGTTCGGCAACGCGGCCGCGAAGCACAACCTCAAGATCGCGGCGAGCGAGCGCTATAACCGCACCGATTCTTCGGTGACGGGCCAGGTGCTCAAGCTCATGTCGGCGAACCCCGATGCCATCCTGATCGCCGGGTCGGGCACGCCCGCCGCGTTGCCGGCGACAACGCTCAAGGAGCGCGGCTACAAGGGCAAGATCTATCAGACCCACGGCGTCGCGAACAACGACTTCCTGCGCGTTTGCGGCAAGGACTGCGAAGGCGAACTGCTGCCCGCCGGGCCGATCCTCGTGGCCGACCAGCTGCCCGATTCGAACCCCGTGAAGAAGTCGGCGTTGGCCTACAAGGCAGCCTATGAGAAGGCCTACGGCGTTGGCACGGTGGCGACCTTCGGCGGTCATGCATGGGATGCCGCCCAGTTGCTCCAGCACGCGATTCCGGTCGCGCTGAAGGCGGGCCAGCCCGGCACCGAGGCGTTCCGTGTGGCGCTGCGCGCCGCGCTCGAAAACTCGCAGGACGTGGCCGGCGCGCATGGCATCTTCAACATGAGCGCGACGGATCATGCGGGCCTCGACCAGCGCGGGCGCGTGATCGTCGAGATCGTCAACAACAAGTGGAAGCTGCAGAGCGAGTGACGCGCGAGGCACGGGAGAGCGCGGCGCGCTTTCCCGTGAAATACACGCACGTACCGCAGCGTCATTCTGGCCACTGAAAATCATGTCCGGTGTGCGGCTTCAGTGCGGCGCACCGGCTTCTCACACGCGAAGCCCAGGCTGGCATTCGCCGGTTCTTCCCGCATTGCCGTATTTCGACGTCGCTGTTATTCCGCGCTGTTATTCCGGATTCTTTGCGGGCTCCATCAGGTTTCAGGAAGAGGGGAGTATGGATTTATCGATCGCCACGATCCTCGCGCAGGACGGCATCACCACCGGTGCGATCTATGCGCTGCTTGCGCTCGCCCTGGTGCTGGTGTTCTCCGTCACGCGGGTGATCTTCATTCCGCAGGGCGAATTCGTTTCTTATGGCGCGCTCACGCTCGCCGCGCTGCAAGCGCAGAAGTTTCCGGCCACCTGCTGGCTGCTCGTCGCGCTCGGCGCGGGGTGCTTCGTGGTCGAGACGGTCGCACTCGTGCGCCACGCCGAGCGGCGCCGCCACGCGGCGCGCACGCTCGTCACGCTCGCGGGCAAGTATCTGCTCTTTCCCATCGCGCTCTACGCGATCACGCGCGGCGTAGCGAGCCAGCCGTTGCCGCTGCTCGTACAGATTGCGCTCACGCTTGCGATCGTGGTGCCGATGGGGCCGTTCATCTATCGCCTCGCGTATGAGCCCATCGCCGAGGCGACCACGCTGCTGCTGCTGATCGTCTCCGTGGCCGTGCACTTCGCGATGGTGGGCCTCGGGCTCGTGATGTTCGGTGCGGAAGGCTCGCGCACCAACGCGTTCTCCGACGCCGCGCTCAACATCGGCAGCCTGTCGATCTCGGGCCAGAGCCTCTGGGTGATCGGCACGGCCGCCGTGCTGATCGTCGCGCTGTATCTCTATTTCGATCGCACGATTTCGGGCAAGGCGCTGCGCGCGACCTCGGTGAACCGGCTTGGCGCGCGGCTCGTCGGCATCGGCACCACGCAGGCCGGACGCCTCGCGTTCACGCTGGCCGCGGGCCTCGGCGCACTGTGCGGCATTCTCGTTTCGCCGCTCACCACCATCTACTACGACTCGGGCTTCCTGATTGGCCTCAAGGGCTTCGTAGGCGCCATTATCGGCGGCCTGGTGAGCTATCCGCTGGCTGCGGCAGGTTCCGTGTTCGTGGGACTGCTGGAGTCGTACTCGTCGTTCTGGGCGAGCTCTTACAAGGAAGTGATCGTGTTCACGCTGATCATCCCCGTGCTGCTCTGGCGTTCGCTCTCGACGCCGCACGCCGAAGAGGAAGAGGAGTGATGCGATGAAACGATTCGTCATGCACAACCGCTTCTTCTGGCTGTTCCTCGTGGTGATGTTCGCGCTGCCGGTGCTGCCGCACCCGCTGCGCGTCCCCGAGTACTGGATCACGCTGCTCAATTACATCGGTCTCTATTCGATCGTCGCGATCGGCCTCGTGCTGCTCACCGGCATCGGCGGGATGACGAGCTTCGGGCAGGCCGCGTTCGTCGGGCTCGGCGCCTATGCAACCGCGTATCTGACGACGCAGTACGGCGTCTCGCCATGGCTTGCACTGATCGTCGGCGTCGTGATCACGGGGCTCGTGGCGCTCGTCCTCGGGCTCGTCACGATGCGTCTGTCGGGCCACTTCCTGCCACTCGGCACGATCGCCTGGGGCCTCGCGCTGTTCTTCCTGTTCGGCAACCTCGACATGCTCGGCAAGTACGACGGCATCAACGGCATTCCCGTGCTGAACGTGCTGGGTATCGATCTGGTGTCGGGCCGCCACATCTATTACCTGATCTGGGTCGTGGTCCTCGCCTCGGTGGTGTCCGTTCAGAATCTGCTTAATAGTCGCATGGGCCGGGCGATTCGCGCGCTGCGCGGCGGCGGCATGATGGCCGAGGCAATGGGCGTGAACACCGGCTGGATGCGCGTAGTGATCTTCGTCTATGCAGCCGTGCTCGCGGCCGTTTCGGGCTTCCTGTACGCGCATTTGCAGCGTGCGGTGAACCCGACGCCGTTCGGTCTGAATCACGGCATCGAGTACCTGTTCATGGCCGTGGTGGGCGGCGTGGCGCACGTCTGGGGTGCGGTGCTGGGCGCAGCCATCCTCACCGTGCTGCAGGACTGGCTGCAGACGCTGCTGCCGAAGCTGCTCGGCGAGAACGGCAACTTCGAGATCATCGTGTTCGGCGTCCTGATGGTGCTGCTGCTGCAATACGCGCGGCGCGGCGTCTGGCCGTTCGTGGCACGCTTCTTCCCGCGCGGCCCGCGGGCGCACGTGCCCGAGCAGGCCGAGGTTTTGCCTCAGCGCAGCAAGCCGGCCGCGGGCGAAATGCTCCTCACGGTGAACAAGGCGCGCAAGCAGTTCGGCGGCCTCGTGGCCGTGAACGACGTGAGCTTCGAGGTGAAGGCCGGCCAGATCATCGGCCTGATCGGCCCCAACGGCGCGGGCAAGTCGACGACTTTCAACCTCGTCACCGGCGTGCTTCAGCCGACCAGCGGCGAGATCACGTTCCGCGGCGAGCGCATCGACCGCCTCACTTCACGTGAAATCGTCGCGCGCGGGATTGGCCGCACGTTCCAGCACGTCAAGCTGCTGCCGACGATGACCGTGCTCGAGAACGTGGCCATCGGCGCGCATCTGCGAGGCCATGCAGGCGTGCTGCGCAGCGTCGCAAAGCTCAACGCGGCGGAGGAGGGGCGGCTGATGAAAGAGGCGGCAACCCAGATTCGCCGCGTCGGGCTCGAGCAGCATATGTATGACGAAGCGGGCAGCCTCGCGCTCGGCCAGCAACGGATCCTCGAAATTGCACGCGCGCTTTGCTGCGATCCGACGTTGCTGCTGCTCGACGAGCCTGCTGCCGGCCTGCGTTACCAGGAAAAGCAACAGTTGGCCGCATTGCTGCGCAAACTACGGGAAGAGGGGATGAGTGTGCTGCTGGTCGAACACGACATGGATTTCGTGATGAATCTCACCGATCGGCTGGTGGTGATGGAATTCGGCACGCGCATCGCGGAAGGGTTGCCGGAAGCGGTGCAGAAGGACCCGGCGGTGCTGGAAGCGTATCTCGGCGGGGTGGAATGATGACGACTCCCGTACTGGAAGTATCCGGACTCGCGGTTCGCTACGGCAAGATCGAGGCGCTCCACAAAGCGGCGATCAAGGTAGGCGCGGGGCAGATCGTCTCGGTGATCGGGCCGAACGGCGCGGGCAAGTCCACGCTCCTCAACGCCATCATGGGTGCGCTGCCCCAGACCGGGTACGCGAGCGGTCGCATCGCTTATATGGGCGAAGAGATCGGCGCGCTGCCCATCGAGCGGCGCGTGGCCCGCGGCATGTGTCTGGTGCCGGAAAAGCGCGAACTCTTCGCCTCGATGACGGTGGAGGACAACCTCGTGCTCGGCGCCTACCGCCGCAAACGCGCCGGTGAGCGTAATTTTCTCGATCAGCTCGATCCGGTGTTCGCGCTGTTTCCGCGCTTGAAGGAACGCCGCGCGCAGGCGGCTGGCACGCTCTCGGGCGGTGAACGCCAGATGCTCGCTGTCGGCCGCGCATTGATGGGCAAGCCCGATCTGTTGATGCTGGACGAACCGAGCCTCGGTCTCGCACCGCTGATCGTGAAGGAAATCTTCCACATCATCAGTGCGCTGCGGCAGACGGGGGTTGCCACGCTCCTCATCGAGCAGAACGCGCGCGCCGCGCTGCAGATCTCCGACTACGGATACGTGCTCGAGACCGGCGACCTCGCGCTTGAGGGCTCGGCGGACGCGTTGGCACATAACCCGCGCGTGATCGAAACCTATCTCGGCCTCGCGAAGAAACCGGTCTGACTTCGTCTATGGCTGTAGAAATGGGCGGCGTGTTTCACGTGAAACACGCCGCTTTTCTTTTCGGGGAAGGGCTGACCGGGACGGAACATTATTCGGGTGTGAACGGCCTAAAACCCGAAACCGTTATAATTCGTGGATACCACTTTTTCTGAGAAGGCTCGCGCGGTCATATCCGTCCATGCGTGAGGTTCCCCCATGCTTTTTCCCACAGAGTTTGACGTAATCGTCGTCGGCGGCGGTCACGCCGGTACCGAGGCTGCACTTGCCGCCGCCCGCATGGGCGTAAAGACGCTCTTGCTCACGCATAACATCGAAACGCTCGGCCAGATGAGCTGCAATCCGTCGATCGGCGGCATTGGCAAGGGCCATCTGGTCAAGGAAGTCGATGCGCTCGGCGGCGCCATGGCTGCGGCGACGGACGAGGGCGGGATTCAGTTCCGCATCCTCAATTCGTCAAAGGGGCCCGCGGTCAGGGCGACACGCGCGCAGGCAGACCGTATTCTCTATAAGGCGGCGATCCGCCGGCGTCTCGAAAATCAGCCCAATCTCTGGCTGTTCCAGCAGGCCGTGGAAGACCTGATGGTCGAAGGCGACCGCGTGGTCGGCGCGGTGACGCAGGTTGGCATTCGCTTCCGTGGCCGTGCGGTGGTGCTGACAGCGGGAACCTTCCTCGACGGCAAGATCCACGTGGGCCTGAACAACTACACAGGCGGCCGCGCGGGCGATCCCGCTGCGGTGACCCTGTCGTCGCGCCTGAAGGAGCTGAAGCTGCCGCAGGGGCGCCTCAAGACGGGTACGCCGCCGCGCATCGACGGCCGGACGATCGACTTCTCGGTGCTCGAAGAGCAGCCCGGCGATCTCGATCCCGTGCCGGTATTCTCGTTCCTCGGCCGTGCGGATCAGCATCCGCGCCAGATTCCGTGCTGGGTCACGCACACGAACGAGCGCACGCACGACATCATCCGTGGCGGCCTCGACCGCTCGCCCATGTACACGGGCGTGATCGAAGGGGTGGGGCCGCGCTATTGCCCGTCTATCGAAGACAAGATTCACCGCTTCGCCTCGAAGGAATCGCATCAGATCTTCCTCGAACCGGAAGGCCTGACGACGAACGAGTTCTACCCGAACGGCATCTCGACGAGCCTGCCGTTCGACGTGCAGCTGGAACTGGTGCATTCGATGCGCGGCCTCGAGCACGCGCACATCCTGCGGCCCGGCTACGCGATCGAATACGACTATTTCGATCCGCGCGGACTCAAGGCTTCGCTCGAAACCAAGGCCATCAACGGCTTGTTCTTTGCGGGCCAGATCAATGGCACGACGGGCTATGAGGAAGCCGCTGCGCAAGGTCTGCTCGCAGGTATGAACGCGGGGCTGCAAGTGCAGGGCAAGGATGCCTGGTGCCCGCGTCGCGACCAGGCTTACCTTGGCGTGCTCGTCGACGATCTGGTCACGCGCGGTGTCTCCGAGCCTTACCGCATGTTCACGAGCCGCGCTGAATACCGCTTGAGCCTCCGCGAAGACAACGCGGATATGCGTCTGACGGAGATCGGTCGCGAGCTCGGCGTTATCGACGATGTCCGCTGGGACGCGTTCTGCCGCAAGCGCGACGCTGTTTCACGTGAAACAGAGCGCCTGAAATCGACGTGGGTGAACCCGAAGACGCTTTCGTCTGAGGAAGCGACCGCGCTGCTCGGCAAGTCGATCGACCGCGAATACAACCTGGCGGATCTGCTGCGCCGTCCCGGCGTGAGCTACGACGGCGTCTGTGGCCTACGCGCGGGCGCCTGCGCACCGGAAACCCCGCTTGCCGACGACGAGATTCTGCTTGCCCAGATCAAGGAGCAGATTGAAATCGGCATCAAATATCAGGGTTACATCGACCGTCAAGCGGACGAGATCGAGCGCAATGGCGCGCAGGAAAATACGCGCCTGCCGGAAGGCATCGACTACGCGGAAGTGCGCGGACTCTCTTTTGAGGCGCGCCAGAAGCTGAACCAGTTCCGTCCCGAGACCATCGGTCAGGCGTCGCGCATTTCAGGCATCACGCCCGCAGCGATCTCACTGCTGATGGTGCACCTCAAGCGTGGCTTGGGCCGCCGTCGCCAGAGCACGGGGGCCGCTGACGACGCAGGCACCGACACGACGCCGGTGGCGCAATGACGGGCCGCGCAAGGCAACCCGGCATCGCGGACCGCGAAGCACTCGCATGCCTGCTGAAAGAGGGCGCTGAGGCGCTGGGCGTGGAGCTGACCGAGCGCCAGCACGAACAGCTGCTCGATTACGTCGCGCTGCTCGCGAAGTGGAACGCCGTGTATAACCTCACGGCGATCCGCGACCCGCGCCAGATGCTGATCCAGCATATTCTCGATTCGCTTTCGATCGTGCCGCATCTGCCGGCGCGCGCCGACGCGACCGTGCTCGACGTCGGCTCGGGCGGCGGTCTGCCCGGCATCGTGCTCGCGATCGTGCGGCCGGGCTGGCAGGTCACGCTCAACGATATCGTGCAGAAGAAGTCCGCGTTCCAGGCGCAGGCGAAGGCTCAGCTCGGTCTGTCGAACCTCTCGGTGGTCACCGGTCGCGTCGAATCGCTACGTCCTGGCGTCGAGGTGCCGAAAAAATTTGACATGATCGTCTCTCGGGCATTCGCGGATCTCGCCGATTTCGTTACACTGGCCCGTCATCTCGTTGCGGACGGCGGCGCGATCTGGGCCATGAAGGGTGTGCGTCCGGAAGGTGAGATCGAGCGCTTGCCCGGCGGCACGAAAGTGTTGAACACCATCCGCTTGAGCGTGCCGATGCTCGATGCGGAGCGTCATCTGATCGAGGTGTCGGTTGAACCGGTTGCCGCAGCCTGAGGCGGCCCCGGCGATGGCCAGTCGACCGGACGGCGCACCCGCCGATCGCGCGTAACGTAAGCAAACTTCTCAAGGTAGTAAAAGGGACACCCAAACGATGGCAAAAATCTTCTGCGTTGCGAACCAGAAGGGCGGCGTCGGCAAGACGACGACAACGGTCAATCTCGCCGCGAGCCTCGCATCGCAGGGACAGCGTGTCCTTCTCATCGACCTCGATCCGCAGGGCAACGCCACGATGGGCAGCGGCATCGACAAGGCCGCGTGCGAGAACACGGTCTACGAGGTGCTCGTCGATGGGGTAGCGGTGAACGCTGCGCGTACGCGGCCGGAGCAGGTCGGCTACGACGTCGTGCCCGCCAACCGCGAGCTCGCGGGCGCCGAAGTCGAGCTGGTCCCGGTCGAGCAGCGCGAGCGGCGGTTGAAGACCGCGCTCGCCGAAGTCGACGCCGAGTACGATTTCGTGCTGATCGATTGCCCGCCGGCGTTGTCGCTGCTCACGCTCAACGGTTTGTGCGCGGCGCATGGCGTGGTGATTCCGATGCAGTGCGAATATTTCGCGCTGGAAGGGCTGTCCGATCTCGTCAATACGATCAAGCAGGTCCACGCGAACATGAATCGCGACCTCAAGGTGATTGGTCTTCTGCGCGTGATGTTCGATCCGCGCATCACGCTGCAACAGCAGGTTTCCGAGCAGTTGAAGGAACACTTCGGCGACAAGGTCTTCGACGCCGTGATCCCGCGCAACGTCCGCCTCGCCGAGGCGCCGAGCTACGGCTTGCCGGGCGTGGTGTTCGATCGCGCCTCGCGCGGCGCACAGGCCTATGTGCAGTTCGGCGCGGAAATGATCGAGCGCGTACGCGCACTCTGAAGAGAGACTGGGGAAGCACGATGAACGCAGTAGCACGGAAGAAGGGGCTGGGCCGAGGGCTGGAAGCATTGCTCGGCGGCAGCGCGGACATCACCGAGGCGGTGAAGATCGACGGCGCGCCCAACACGCTGCCGCTCACGCAGATGCAGGCGGGCAAGTACCAGCCGCGCACGCGCATGGACGAGGGCGCGCTTCAGGAACTGGCCGCGAGCATCCGCGCGCAAGGCCTGATGCAGCCCATTCTCGTGCGTCCGGTTGCGACGGGGCGCTACGAGATCATTGCGGGCGAGCGACGCTTCCGTGCGGCGCATATCGCCGGGCTGACCGAAGTGCCCGTGCTCGTGAAGGACGTGCCCGATCAGGCGGCCGCGGCGATGGCGCTGATCGAGAACATCCAGCGCGAGGACCTGAATCCGCTGGAAGAGGCGCAGGGCATCCAGCGCCTGCTCGACGAGTTCAATTTCACGCACGAGCAGGCGGCGGAGTCGGTGGGACGTTCGCGCAGCGCCGTCTCGAATCTGCTGCGTCTGCTCAATCTCGCGACGCCGGTGCAGACCATGCTGCTCGCGGGCGACCTCGACATGGGTCACGCGCGCGCGCTCCTCGCCGTGGATGCCGCGACGCAAATCACGCTCGCGAACCAGGTGGTCAACAAGCGGATGTCGGTGCGGGAAACGGAGAAGCTCGTCTCGGCGACGACCAAGGCCACGCCCGCAGTGAAGGCGAAGGCGGCGCACGACGGTGGCCGCGATACGCGCCGCCTCGAAGAAGAGCTTTCGGACCTGCTCGCCGCCTCGGTGAGGATCAAGCTTGGCCGCCGGGGGCGAGGGCAGCTCACGGTCGATTTCGGCGATCTCGACGCGCTCGACGGCATCCTGCTACGACTGCGCGGCGAAACGGCGGCATGACGCGCGCTTCGGCAAACGCGCACCTCGGCGTATAAACGGTGAGCGAATCACAGCGGGGCGCACGGCGGCCCTGGAACCAGCTGCGCCGTCTCGGCGCGATCGCCGCGTCCGAGCCGGTGCTCGCGATCCTCGTCGTCGCGTTCGTGGCGCTGCAGGTTCTCGCGCCGCGGCCTATCGCCACACTGCCTGCGCTGGTCGACTGGCAAACGGTGATGACCCTCGCCGGGCTGCTCATCCTGACCAAGGCCATCGAATATTCAGGACTGCTGACGTGGCTCGCACACAAGCTCGTCCACCATATTCACTCCGAGCGCGGGCTCGCGTTGCTGCTCGTCGGGCTGGCCGCAGCACTATCGATGATCGTGACCAATGACGTCGCGCTTTTTGTCGTGGTGCCGCTCGTGCTTTCGCTCCACAAGCTCGCGCCATTGCCGCTCAAGCGCCTCGTGATCGTCATCGCGATTGCCGTGAACGCCGGTTCGGTGCTAACGCCGATCGGCAACCCGCAGAATCTGTTTCTGTGGCAGGTGAGCGGCGTGTCGTTCGCGCGCTTCATCATCGAACTTGCACCCCTGTGCGCGTTTCTGATGACAATGCTCATCCTGCTGGCCGCATTTCTATTCAAGGCCACACCGCTGGATTTTTCGAAAGACAGCGCGCCGCAGCGTGTCGATGGCGCACTGGCGACTGTCGCGGCCGTCCTGTTCGTCGCATTCGTGCTGCTCGCCGATGCGCACCACGCAGGCGTCGCGCTGGCCGCGGTCGGCGCGGGATTCGTGATCTGGCGCATACGGATCGTGCTCAAGATCGACTGGCTGCTGTTGCTGATCTTCGTGCTAATGTTCATCGTTCTGCGCAGCGTTGCCGCGTTGCCCACGATTCATGACGCGTTGACCGCGCTCTCGCTGCAGACGCCCATGCGTGCTTTTGCCGCAGGGGCCCTGCTGTCACAGGTCATCAGCAACGTGCCGGCTGCCATCGTTCTGGCGGGTTTCACGCACGACTGGCGCGCGCTGGCGTTCGGCGTGAGCGTGGGGGGCTTTGGATTCGCCATCGGCTCGCTCGCGAATCTGATTGCCGTGCGTTTGTCCGGCGAACGAGGCGTTTGGCTGCCGTTTCACCTGATCGCGGTGCCGTTCTGGATCGCGGCCTTCCTGGGCGGCGCGTTGCTGTTGCGTCTGCTCTGACGCCAGCGCTTCCCGGATCGCCGACTGCGCGACGTCCGGCCGCCATTTGCCTGGTTGTCCTGATGACTGTTCGCTCCCTTACAGTTACCGGTCGCATCTTTGCGGCCCCGCGTTTTCCGCATCATGAAGTCGCGTTTCACGGGGTTTATTGAACGGCCTAAAGTCTTGAATTGCCTGCAACTATCGCTTACAATCGCCCCGATTTATTTGGTTGGCGATGCTGTAGGCACGCTGTAATAAAGCGCGCGCACGGCGAATATCCGGAATAAGGCGATGGTGGGTCAGAGGCCAGGCAAAGCGCCAGAGGCGCATGAAGGGCTCGATGTTCCACCGGGTGCAGTCGGAGCATCCGGCCGGGGGCGGGATGCAGCGGCTAGTTCCGCGCGCATCGATCACAACGCGCGCTGGGATGAACTGGACGCCAGCCAGCAAGATAACAACGACATCGTTCCGCTCACCCGTGGCGAAGCCGAGCAGCTCTTCGGCGCACAGGTGAGTCGCCCATCGCGCGTCACGCCGTTTCGCGTCGTGGCGGCGCAAGTGGTTTTGTCCCTGGTTGCAACGCTGGTGTGGTGGCTGTTTTATAAGCAGCCTGCCGATGCTGCGCTGTCTGCGTTCCTCGGCGGAGCGATCTGCTGGTTCCCCGGTGCACTGTTCGCAGCGCGCCTGAAGCAGTTGAGCCAAGCCGGCACCGTGTTTAACTGGATGCTCGGTGAAGCATTCAAGATGGGGGCGACGATTGCGATGTTCGTCGCCATCGCGTTCTGGTATCGCGACGTGCAGTGGATTCCTTTGCTCGTCACCTACCTGATCGCACTGAAGACATACTGGATCGCGCTCGCGTGGCGCTGACCCGCCCACATCGCGCCGCCTGAACTCAAGGCGTCGAGGCGATGCAGGTGGAAGTCGGCTGGCCGATGCGAAGCAGATAAGACACGATCCACGGCGGCGCGTTCCCGCAACACAGAATTGCGGCGGGAGCGGCCGAAAACGTTTTTCGACAATTTGGGTGGCTTTAACAATATGGCAGCTAGCGAAGGCACGAGCGCTCCGGGTCCGTCCGAGTACATTGCTCACCACTTGCAGAACTTTGCGACCTCGCACCAGACGTCGATCGTCGACTTCCGCGTCTGGAACCTCGACACGTTGTTCTGGTCGATTTTTTGCGGTGTCGTGACCCTACTCATCCTGCGTCTGGCTGCGCGCAAGGCGACCCCGGGCGTGCCGGGCCGCTTCCAGTGCGCTATCGAAATGCTGGTCGAAATGGTCGAGGACCAGTCCAAGTCCATCGTCCACGGCAATCGCACTTTCATTGCACCGCTCGCGCTGACCGTGTTCATCTGGGTCGGCCTCATGAACTCCCTCGACTTCATCCCCGTCGACCTGCCGGGCCGCGTGATCGGCTGGCTCGGCCTGTCCGAAGTGCTGCCCCATCATCGCATCGTCCCGACGGCGGACCTCAACGGCACGTTCGGCATCGCGCTCGGCGTGTTCGTGCTGATGATCTACTACAACCTCAAGATCAAGGGTCCCGGCGGCTTCGCACACGAGCTGCTCTCGGCCCCGTTCGGCGCGCATCCGCTCCTGTGGATCCCGAACCTTGCACTGAACATCATCGAGTTCGTCGCCAAGACGGTTTCGCTCGCCCTGCGGTTGTTCGGCAACATGTATGCAGGCGAGCTGCTGTTCCTGCTGATCGCGCTGCTGGGCGGTCTGTGGAGCTTCGGCGCGGACACGACGGTGCTTGGCTTCATCGGCCACGTGATTGCGGGCAGCGTCTGGGCGATCTTCCACATCCTGATCGTTCTGCTGCAGGCGTTCATTTTCATGATGCTGACGCTGGTGTACATCGGCCAGGCACACGACAAGCACTAAGTGCGCGTCGAACCAGAATTGCAGTTTTAAATCCCCAGTTCCAAAAAATCTCACAAAGGAGTGATCATGCAAGCTTTCATCGCCAACATCCAGGGTTTCACGGCCATCGGTATCGGCATCATCATCGGCCTGGGTGCAATCGGCGCCTGTATCGGTATCGGCCTGATGGGCGGCAAGTACATCGAAGCCTGCGCACGTCAGCCTGAACTGATGAACCCGCTGCAGACGAAGATGTTCCTGCTGGCTGGTCTGATCGATGCAGCGTTCCTGATCGGCGTGGGTGTTGCAATGCTGTTCGCGTTCGCTAACCCGCTGCTCTCGAAGCTCGCGGGCTAAGTTCCCTGGAAGGTTGCGCCTGACCTATAACGGGTAGTGGGCGCATGGCGGAACGGGAGACGAGGCGCTGATCGAGTTCACAACCGATGAGCGCCTTGCCGTTTCAATTCCCCGGAATAGCAACGATTAAGGAAACACCGTGAATCTCAACGCAACCCTGTTTGCGCAAATGGTCGTGTTCCTGATCCTCGCGTGGTTCACGATGAAGTTCGTGTGGCCGCCGTTGATCAACGCCCTCGACGAGCGCTCGAAGAAGATCGCAGACGGCCTCGCCGCTGCGGAAAAGGGCAAGGCGGAACTCGAAGCGGCGCACAAGCGCGTCGGCGAAGAGCTCGCTACCGCCCGTAACGAGGGTCAAAGCCGTATCGCCGACGCTGAAAAGCGCGCGCTGGCCGTCGCAGAAGAAATCAAGGCCCAGGCACACGCCGAAGCGGCACGCATCATCGCTCAAGCGAAGGCCGACGCCGACCAGCAGGTCGTGAAGGCACGCGAAGCCCTGCGCGCCGAAGTCGCGGCCCTCGCTGTGCAAGGCGCCGAGCAGATCCTGAAGCGCGAAGTCGATCAGTCGGCCCACGCCGAACTGCTGAATCAACTGAAAGCCGAGCTCTGATCATGGCCGAACTTGCAACCATCGCCCGCCCGTACGCAGAAGCATTGTTTGGCGTGGCCGAAGCTGGTGACACCGCCGCCTGGTCCACGCTCGTCGCGGAGCTGGCACAGGTTGCGGCCTTGCCCGAGGTGCAGTCGGTCGCGACGAGCCCGAAGGTGAGTCAGCCCCAGGTCGCCGAGCTGCTGCTCGCGGCGGTGAAGTCGCCGGTCAAGGAGTCGGCCGAGGCCAAAAACCTCGTGCGGATGCTGATCGAAAATCACCGCCTGGCACTGCTGCCGGAAATCCAGTCGCAGTTCGAAGCGCTCAAGAACGCCAAAGCAGGGGCCGCAGACGCGATTATCGTCAGCGCGTTCCCGCTGGAAGGCGCGCAGTTGAACGATCTCGTCGCCAGCCTCGAACGCAGGTTCAAATGCAAGCTGAACCCGGCCGTCGAAATCGACAAGTCGCTCATCGGCGGCGTGCGCGTCACGGTCGGCGACGAAGTGCTCGATACCTCGGTCCGCGCGCGGCTCGCCAGCATGCAGGCGGCGCTTACAGCCTGAGCGCCTGAGCGCCCCGACCAAGGGCGCGGCGGCTGGCACGCAACAGAATTGAACATCAGGAGCGAATAATGCAACTCAATCCCTCTGAGATCAGCGAGCTGATCAAGAGCCGGATCCAGGGCCTTGAAGCGAGCGCAGACGTTCGCAATCAAGGTACCGTGATCTCCGTGACCGACGGTATCGTGCGTATCCACGGCCTGTCGGACGTGATGCAGGGCGAAATGCTCGAATTCCCGGGCAACACCTTCGGTCTCGCGCTGAACCTCGAGCGTGACTCGGTCGGCGCCGTGATTCTGGGCGAGTACGAGCACATCTCGGAAGGCGACATCGTCAAGACGACGGGCCGCATTCTCGAAGTGCCGGTCGGCCCGGAACTGATCGGCCGCGTGGTCGATCCGCTCGGCAACCCGATCGACGGCAAGGGCCCGGTCAACGCGAAGATGACCGACGCGATCGAAAAGATCGCTCCGGGCGTGATCTGGCGTGAAGGCGTTTCGCAGCCGGTGCAAACGGGTCTGAAGTCGATCGACTCGATGGTGCCGATCGGCCGTGGCCAGCGCGAGCTGATCATCGGCGACCGTCAGTGCGGCAAGACCGCGGTGGCCGTCGACACGATCATCAACCAGAAGGGCAAGGACCTCATCTGTATCTACGTCGCCATCGGCCAGAAGGCTTCGTCGATCCAGAACGTGCTGCGCAAGCTCGAAGAAACGGGCGCGATCGAGTACACGATCGTCGTTGCCGCTTCGGCTTCGGAATCGGCCGCGCTGCAGTACCTCGCGCCGTACGCCGGCTGCACGATGGGCGAATACTTCCGCGACCGCGGTCAAGACGCCCTCATCATCTATGACGACTTGACCAAGCAAGCCTGGGCATACCGTCAGATCTCGCTGCTGCTGCGCCGTCCGCCGGGCCGTGAAGCTTACCCCGGCGACGTGTTCTATCTGCACTCGCGTCTGCTCGAGCGCGCCGCGCGCGTGTCGGCCGACTACGTCGAGAAGTTCACGAACGGCGAAGTGAAGGGCAAGACCGGTTCGCTCACCGCACTGCCGATCATCGAAACGCAAGCCGGCGACGTGACCGCGTTCGTTCCGACGAACGTGATCTCGATTACCGACGGCCAGATCTTCCTGGAAACCGACCTCTTCAACGCAGGCATCCGCCCGGCAATCAACGCCGGCGTTTCGGTGTCGCGCGTGGGTGGCGCGGCACAGACCAAGGTCGTGAAGAAGCTGTCGGGCGGTATCCGTACCGACCTCGCGCAGTACCGTGAACTGGCTGCATTCGCCCAGTTCGCATCGGACCTCGACGAAGCGACCCGCAAGCAGCTCGAGCGCGGCCGCCGCGTGACGGAACTGCTCAAGCAGCCGCAGTATCAGCCGCTGCAGGTGTGGGAACTGGCTGTTGCGCTGTTCGCGGCGAACAACGGCTATCTCGACGACATCGACGTGAAGGACGTCCTGCCGTTCGAAAAGGGCCTGCGCGAATACCTGAAGTCGAAGCAGGCCGACCTGATCGGGCGCATCGAGGACAAGAAGGACCTGGCGAAGGACGACGAGAACGCGCTGCATGCGGCTCTCAAGGACTTCAAGAAGTCCGGCGCATATTGATCCGTCCGGGAATCAACCACGATAAACGGACTGGGCCCGAGTTGGCGCTTTCGCGCTAGCTCGGGCCGACAAAGGAGCAAGCTATGGCTGGAATGAAGGAAATTCGCGGCAAGATCAAGAGCGTGCAAAACACGCGCAAGATCACCAAGGCGATGGAAATGGTCGCGGCGTCGAAAATGCGCCGTGCCCAGGAGCGCATGCGCGCCGCCCGCCCGTATGCCGACAAGGTCCGCGACATCGCTGCGCACATGAGCCGTGCGAACCCCGAGTATCGTCATCCGTTCATGACGGAAAACAACGATTCGAAGGTCGCCGGCGTGATTCTCGTCACGACCGACAAGGGTCTGTGCGGCGGGATGAACACCAACGTGCTGCGCGCGACACTGCAGAAGTTCAAGGATCTCGAAGCCTCCGGCAAGTCGATCGAAGCAACCGCGATCGGCAGCAAGGGCCTCGGTTTCCTGAACCGACTGCGCGCGAAGGTCGTTTCGAACGTCGTGCAACTCGGCGACACGCCGCACCTCGAAAAACTGATCGGCGCCGTGAAGGTGCAGCTCGACCAGTACGCGGAAGGCAAGCTCTCCGCCGTGTACCTCGCGTACACGCGCTTCGTCAACACGATGAAGCAGGAGCCGGTGATCGAGCAGTTGCTGCCGCTGTCTGCCGAGCGCCTCGAAGCGAATGACGACGGCACGACGCCGAAGTCGGCGTGGGACTACATCTACGAGCCGGACGCGCAAACCGTCGTGGACGAACTGCTGGTGCGCTATGTCGAAGCCCTGGTCTATCAGGCCGTGGCGGAAAACATGGCATCGGAGCAGTCGGCCCGCATGGTGGCGATGAAGGCGGCGTCGGACAACGCGAAGACGGTCATCAACGAGCTGCAGCTCTCGTACAACAAGAGCCGCCAGGCCGCGATTACGAAGGAACTTTCGGAAATCGTCGGCGGCGCAGCCGCTGTTTGATCGAGCGACAAGCGCGAACCGATTGCGAAACCGCGTCGGTGCCGCGCCGGTGCCGAACCGGTGGGCGAGTGAAGAATTCAGGTATCTAAAGGAAAATCGATGAGTACAACTGCTTTGGTAGAAGGCAAGATCGTACAGTGCATCGGCGCGGTGATCGACGTGGAATTCCCGCGCGAGACCATGCCGAAGATCTACGACGCGCTGATTCTCGAAGGGTCGGACCTGACCCTGGAAGTGCAGCAACAGCTGGGCGACGGCGTTGTCCGCACCATCTGTCTGGGTGCTTCCGACGGCCTGCGCCGCGGCACCGTGGTCAAGAACACGGGCAACCCCATCAGCGTTCCGGTCGGCAAGCCGACGCTCGGCCGCATCATGGACGTGCTCGGCCGCCCGATCGACGAAGCAGGCCCGATCGTCAGCGAAACGACGCGTGCGATCCACCAGAAGGCTCCGGCGTTCGACGAGCTGTCGCCGTCGGCGGAACTGCTCGAAACCGGCATCAAGGTTATCGATCTGATCTGCCCGTTCGCGAAGGGCGGCAAGGTCGGTCTGTTCGGCGGTGCTGGCGTGGGCAAGACCGTCAACATGATGGAGCTCATCAACAACATCGCGAAGGAGCACGGTGGCTTCTCCGTGTTCGCGGGCGTGGGCGAGCGTACCCGTGAGGGCAACGACTTCTACCACGAAATGAAGGACTCGAACGTTCTCGACAAGGTCGCGCTGGTGTACGGCCAGATGAACGAGCCGCCGGGCAACCGTCTGCGCGTCGCGCTGACGGGCCTCACGATGGCCGAGCACTTCCGTGACGAAGGCCTCGACGTGCTGTTCTTCGTCGACAACATCTACCGTTTCACGCTGGCTGGCACGGAAGTGTCGGCACTGCTCGGCCGTATGCCTTCGGCAGTGGGCTATCAGCCGACGCTGGCCGAAGAAATGGGCAAGCTGCAAGAGCGCATCACGTCGACCAAGAAGGGCTCGATTACGTCGGTTCAGGCCGTGTACGTCCCTGCGGACGACCTGACCGACCCGTCGCCGGCTACGACCTTCGGCCACCTGGACGCAACCGTCGTGCTGTCGCGTGACATCGCCTCGCTGGGTATCTACCCGGCAGTCGACCCGCTCGATTCGACCTCGCGCCAGATCGACCCGAACGTGATCGGCGAAGAGCACTACTCGATCACGCGCGGCGTGCAGCAGACGCTGCAGCGCTACAAGGAACTGCGCGACATCATCGCGATTCTTGGCATGGACGAACTGTCGCCGGAAGACAAGCTGACGGTGGCACGCGCGCGCAAGATCCAGCGTTTCCTGTCGCAGCCGTTCCACGTCGCGGAAGTCTTCACGGGCTCGCCGGGCAAGTACGTGCCGCTGAAGGAAACGATCCGCGGCTTCAAGATGATCGTTGGCGGCGAGTGCGATCACCTGCCGGAGCAGGCGTTCTACATGGTCGGCACGATCGACGAAGCCTTCGAAAAGGCCAAGAAGATCCAGTAAGGATCACGTTGCCGGCAACAAGGCGGGTAGCGCCTGGCGCATGCCCGCCGCCGCAACTGTTTGATCCGAGCCATGCATGGGATCGGAACAAGCGCGCAAGCGCCCACTCCGATCGACAGGAGTCGACACATATGGCAGCAACCATCAAGGTAGACGTCGTCAGCGCCGAAGAGAGCATCTTCGACGGCCAGGCGAAGTTCGTCGCGCTTCCGGGCGAGGCGGGCGAGCTGGGCATTCTGCCGGGCCACACGCCGCTCATCACGCGCATTCGTCCGGGTGCCGTGCGCATCGTGGCGGAAGACGGCGACGAGGAGTTCGTGTTCGTCGCAGGCGGCATTCTCGAAGTGCAGCCGGGCGCCGTCACGGTGCTCGCCGACACGGCGATCCGCGGCAAGGATCTCGACGAGGCGAAGGCGACGGAAGCGCGCAAGCGCGCCGAAGAGACGCTGCAGAACGCGGGCTCGAACCTCGAGTACGCCACCGCTCAGGCCGAACTGGCCTACGCGGTCGCGCAGCTCGCGGCGATCCAGCGCCTGCGCAAGATGAACCAGCACTAATTGGTTCTCGTACGCGCGCCTTCGCGGCGCGACGGCCGAAGCGAAAAGGGCTCCCCAACCGGGGAGCCCTTTTTGCATTTCGGCGCCGATCAACGGGCACGGCCCGATGGCATCGCGATGAAAAACACGGCATAAAGGGCGTGAGCCGGAGTGGTCGACAAGAATGCTCTGACATACTTGACGTTTACGGAAAGGTAATGCCAAATCATGCGTTCGCGGCCGGCTCGGAAGGCGTGGCCGCGTTCGACGGAAGTCACTGCGAGCAAGACTTGATGCCGCCGCCAGGAAAGCCGGTGGCGCAATGGTTTTCACATCGATTTCAAGAGTGGGAGTGACGCTCCCCAGGAGACAGCCATCATGGCAATCGACGCAGCAGCCGCGCGCCCCGCGCACGGTGTACCTGAGCCGCTCATCGCGCCCAAAGACGGGCTTTCGTACGTGCGAGGCACGACCGAGGTGCCGCTCAGCGACGCGACGCTCGGAACCTTCCTGCAGGACACGGCCAACCGGTTTCCCGAGCGTCCTGCCGTGGTGTTCCGTGAGCAGGGCATCCGCTGGACCTGGCGCGAGTTCGCCGCTGAGGTCGATGTGCTCGCAGCCGGTTTCGCCGAACTGGGCATCGTCAAGGGCGACCGGGTCGGCATCTGGTCGCCCAACCGTGTCGAATGGCTGCTGACCCAGTTCGCGACGGCGCGCATCGGCGCGGTGCTCGTCAATATCAATCCCGCCTATCGACTCGCCGAACTCGAATACGCGTTGAACAAGGTCGGCTGCAAGGCGATCGTCTGCGCGGAGAGCTTCAAGACGTCGAAGTATCTGGAGATGCTGCAGACGCTCGCACCCGAGCTCGCGACCGCGGCGCCAGGCCAGCTGCAGGCGGCGCGCCTGCCCGAGCTGCGTGCGGTCATCCGCATGTGCGATACGTCGACACCCGGCATGCTGTGCTTCAGCGAAATCGTGGAACTCGGCCGCGAGCGCATTGCCCGTGACGGCACATCATGGCTCGACGCCATCGACGCGACGCTATCGTCGGGCGACCCGATCAACATCCAGTTCACGAGCGGCACGACCGGCAATCCGAAGGGCGCGACGCTCACGCACCGCAACGTGCTCAACAACGGGCGTTTCATTGCGCAGGCGATGCGCCTCACCGAAGCGGACTCGCTCTGCATTCCCGTGCCGCTCTATCACTGCTTCGGCATGGTGCTCGCGGTGCTCGCGTGCGTTTCGGTGGGCGCGAACATGGTCTTCCCGGGCGAGGCCTTCGATCCGCGCGCGACGCTCGAGGCCGTCTCGGAAGAGGGCTGCACGGCATTGCACGGGGTGCCCACGATGTTCATCGCCGAGCTCGATCATCCCGAGTTCGCGCGCTTCGATCTCTCGAAGCTGCGCACAGGCATCATGGCCGGCTCGCCGTGTCCGATCGAGACGATGAAGCGCGTCGTTTCGAAAATGCATCTCGCCGAGATCACGATCGCCTACGGCATGACGGAAACGAGCCCCGTGTCGTTCCAGAGCTCGACCACCGATCCGCTCGACAAGCGCACGACCACGGTGGGCCGTATCCAGCCGCATCTCGAAGTGAAGATCGTCGATGCGCTCGGCAATATCGTGCCGGTGGGCGAAACGGGCGAACTTTGCACGAAGGGATATTCGGTGATGCTGGGCTACTGGGGAGACGAGGCCAAAACGGCAGAGTCGATCGTCGACGGCTGGATGCACACGGGCGATCTCGCGACGATCGACGCCGAAGGATACTGCAACATCGTCGGCCGCCTGAAGGACATGCTCATTCGCGGTGGCGAGAATATCTATCCGCGCGAGATCGAGGAGTTCCTGTTCCGCCATCCGAAGGTGCAGTCGGCCCAGGTGTTCGGCGTGCCCGATGCGAAGTACGGCGAGGAAGTCTGTGCGTGGATCGTGCTGCGTCCGGGCGAAACGGCCACGGCCGAGGAGATCCAGGCGTTCTGCCAGGGGCAGATTGCCCACTACAAGATTCCGAAGTACATCCGCTTTGTCGACGAACTGCCGATGACGGTAACAGGCAAAGTCCAGAAGTTCGTGATGCGCGCACGCATGATCGACGAATTGAAGATCAGCGAGCAGAGGACCGCTTGAGGGTTTCGCGCCGAAGCACGACGGCCGCGGCGAACGGATCACCACGCCGCGGCGTTTTTACTCGAGCGCACGGAATTAATCGGGATGCCGAATGATTATCTCGCGGCGCAACAGGGCTCGCGCAGTGGAATACACGGCGAACTCAGCAAGCATCGAGGAAAATGAGGACGAAAAAAAAGCGGGCCTGGAGCCCGCTAAAAACCACACGCTACGGGGTTAGCGCGAGGAGACCAAAGGAGGAGCCGGGTCATGAAACGTCGTCGACGCCGGTCACGGCTCCAGCAAGGATGCCCCTCGAGAGGGCTTCGGCGCAGTGCCGACCGGCTGAGTGCTTTGTGTCCGCTCACACTTGCACCGAACCACATCCGTGTTGAAACCGTTGAAGGCATTGTGGGCGAATTAACTGGCGTTCGCGGTAACAAAGTGTTTCAGGTTGTAACGCCCGTCAGATAAGGCTTTGGCGGCTTATTTGCATTCCTGAGCGTTTGGTGGCAGTCATTCTTACCGGTTTGTCGGACGCTATCTGACAGCGCTCATCACGGCTTTGCAGGCGCGAATTCGTGGCGCATGGACGGAGGCCCGTTGCCCCGGTTGTTAGCGGGCGATGCGATGGGTACGGAATTACCGACTGCGCACATGCGCAATGCGTCGAAGAGGCGCGCATGCATGGAATGCAAACTTTGCGCGCCTCTCGCCGCGGCGCATCGTGCAACTGATGGTAGCAATTCGAAGGGCCATAACATTGCCGCCAACGGAAGGCGCGCACGGTCGCCAAGCACTTCACTTGAGCCACTTGTCGGAGGTTGCCTGATACTCGCCGCTCGCGCGCGACAGGTGCAGCCACTGATCGACGTACTGCTGGAACACCACGTCGCCGCGCGGCACCATCCACGCTTTCTCGCCGTACTGGAAAGGCTTGTCGGGATGCACCGAGCACAGCCCCGGATTGAGCTTCTGCTGCAGCATGGTTTCGGAAGCGTCGGTGACCATCACGTCGGCCTTGCCCGCGAGGATCTGCTTGAAGATCGTGACGTTGTCCGGATAAGGGACGAGCGTCGCATGCTGCAGGAACTGTTTGGCAAAGCGCTCGTTCGTGCCGCCGGGATTCACGATCACGCGTACCGAAGGCCTGTCGATCTGCGCGACGGTCTGGTACTTGTCGACGTCGGCGCATCGCACGATCGGCGTCTTGCCGTCGACCTGATAGGCCTCTGTGAAGAACGCGCGCTTCTGGCGATCGAGCGTCGTGGAGACGCCGCCCACGGCGACATCGCACTTCGCGAGGAAGTCGTTCATGAGGTTCGGCCACGAGGTTTTCACGAACTCGGCCTTCACGCCGAGCGACTTCGCGAGCGATTCCGTCATGTCGATGTCGATGCCTTCGAACGTGCCGTCCTGCCTGTAGAACGAGTAGGGCTTGTAGTCGCCGGTCGTGCAGGCGCGCAGCGTGCCGCGCGCGAGGATATCGTCGAGTCGCGAAGGGGCGGCGGCGGCCGGTGCTCCGGCGGACGGGGCGGCGGCGCATGCGCTCAGCAGCACGGCGCTCGCGATCGTCAGGCCGAGGGCGGCGTTTTTCATCGTATCTCCAGTTGGGTTCGATTGATCCAATGTTTTGAAAGCCGTCCGATCATAGCCTTCGCATACGCTGTGGATAAGCCCGGTCTTACCTGGGTATGCAGGTTCTATCGTTCAGTGGCGTTTCGCTTGCCGATTGCGCGCGTCGGCGGCGTGGCGCCGCGGCCGCTCCGGTAAAATGGCCGCTTGCTTCCGAACCTTGGCGCGACTTCGCGCAATCCGCCCGTGGCCCACACTCTCCTGAACGACACTTTCCTGCGCGCGTTGCTGCGCCAGCCGACCGAGTACACGCCGATCTGGCTGATGCGCCAGGCTGGCCGTTATCTGCCGGAGTACAACGCCACGCGCAGCCGCGCGGGCAGCTTCCTCGGTCTCGCGAAGCATCCCGACTACGCGACCGAGGTCACGCTGCAGCCGCTCGAGCGCTATCCGCTCGACGCCGCAATCCTGTTCTCCGACATCCTCACCGTTCCCGATGCGATGGGCCTCGGCCTCTCGTTCCAGGCCGGCGAAGGGCCGAAGTTCGCGCATCCCGTGCGCACCGAAGAAGACGTGGCGCGTCTCGCGGTGCCCGATATCGGCGAGACGCTCGGCTACGTGACGGACGCGGTGCGCGAGATCCGCCGCGCGCTGACCAACGCGGATGGACGCCAGCGCGTGCCACTCATCGGTTTCTCCGGCAGCCCGTGGACGCTCGCCTGCTACATGGTCGAGGGCGGCGGCTCGGACGACTTCCGTACGGTCAAATCGATGATGTACGCGCGGCCGGACCTCATGCAGCGCATTCTCGAAGTCAACGCGCAGGCCGTGGCGGCCTACCTGAACGCGCAGATCGAAGCCGGCGCGCAGGCCGTGATGATTTTCGACACCTGGGGCGGCGCGCTCGCCGACGGTGCCTACCAGCGCTTTTCGCTCGCGTACATCGCGCATGTCGTGGCGCAACTCAAGCGCGAGCACGACGGCGAGCGCGTGCCCGTGATCACGTTCACGAAGGGCGGGGGGCTCTGGCTCGACGAAATCGCGAATACGGGCGTGGATGCGGTCGGTCTCGACTGGACCGTCAATCTGGGCCGTGCGCGCGAGCGCGTGGGCAATCGCGTGGCGCTCCAGGGCAACCTGGATCCGACGGTGCTCTTCGCCTCGCCGGCTGCGATTCGCGAGCAGGCGCGCGCGGTCCTGGACAGCTTTGGCGCGCACCCCGGCCATGTGTTCAACCTCGGCCATGGCATCTCGCAGTTCACGCCTCCCGAAAATGTGGCCGAACTCGTGGACGAAGTGCACCGGCACAGCCGCGCGATTCGCGCGGCCTGCGCATGACGGTTTTGTTGCGCTGCAGCGGGCTGGGCTCCCGGCATCAGGGTAAGACCGGCCCCCGGAGTCCATCCAGACGCCATTGCGGTCCTGTCAAGACTTGACTTATGCACACTTGCCACGTTGCGGCGCGCAAGAGCGAAAGGTTGTCGCAGGTGGTCGCCCAGCCTTGGGCTGGATCAATCAGACCCTTGACAGACAAGGCTTTCGCCGCTCCACGGCGCTCTGTGCGGTATCGCACATAACGGCCCCGCGCCGGCGCACCGCGGCGGCGCCCGGCGAGTTCTCAACAAAGTTATCCACAGGCGCAGATTCGGGGGCGCGATTGTTCTGCGGAATCCAAAACTTAGCGCGAAATTTAAAGTATTACTTTAGGTTGGCGTATCTGTGCGGTGGCGTACGGAACTTCCCTGGGAGTCGGGGATGACGGGACGGTACGTGCGGGTGGCGTTGGATCATCCGCTGGATGCGCTCTACGACTATCGCTACGGGCTCGACAGCACGCCCGAACCGGGCATGCTCGTGCGGGTGCCGTTCGGGCGGCGCGACGCGGTGGGCCTCATCTGCGAAGTGAATGCTCACAGCGACGTGCCGGCCAACAAGCTGCGCGACGTGAGCGCGGTATGCGCCGCCTGCCCGCCGCTTTCGGCGCAATGGCTCGCGCTGGCTGGCTTTGCCGCCGACTACTATCAGCGCGGACTCGGCGAAGTCGCGTTGCCGGCGCTGCCGCAGGCGCTCCGTGATCCCTCGCGCTGGGCGCGCCTCCTGGCGCCCGAAGAGCGCTACCGCTTGTTGCCAGAAGGGCGCGCCGCGCTGCCCGAAGCCTTGCCCGCGCGCGCCCAGGCGCTGCGCAGGCTCGCCGAGGCGCTCGTCGAGGCGGGCGAACTCGACGCGGCCGAGGCGCGTTCGCTGCACCCCAAGGCGATAGCGACACTCGACGCCTGGTGCGAGTCGGGCTGGGTAGAGCACCAGCGCATCGAATTCGGCGCGGACGCAAGTGTGCCCCGCAACGAGCCGCGCCGCATTTCGGACGATGCAGGCGCCGACGTGCCCCGTCTGAGCGACGAGCAGGCCGAAGCCGTCGACGCCATCGGCGCGGCGAGCGGCTTTGCGCCGTTCCTGCTGCATGGGGTGACGGGCAGCGGCAAGACCGAGGTGTATCTGCGCGCGCTCGCGGCGCTGCTCGAACGCGACCCGGGAGCCCAGGCGCTCGTGCTCGTGCCCGAGATCAATCTGACGCCGCAGTTCGAGGCCGCCTTTCGCACGCGCTTCGCCGCCACGCTGGCCGACGATGCGATCGTCACGCTCCACAGCGGGCTGGCCGAAGGCGAGCGCGCCCGCAACTGGCTCGCGGCGCACACGGGCCGCGCGCGCATCGTGCTCGGCACGCGGCTCGCGGTGCTCGCTTCGCTGCCGCGCCTCGCGATGCTCGTGATCGATGAGGAGCACGACCCCGCGTACAAGCAGCAGGAGGGGCTGCGCTATTCGGCCCGAGACCTGGCCGTTTGGCGCGCGAAGCAGCTCGGCGTGCCGGTCGTACTGGGCTCGGCCACGCCGTCGCTCGAAAGCTGGTGGCAGGCCGAGCAGGGCCGCTACACGCGGCTTACACTGTCGCGCCGCGCGATTGCCGACGCGGTGCTGCCGACCGTCAAGCTCATCGATCTCGAAGAGGAGCGGCGGCGCGGGCGCGCCTCGTTCGAAGGGCTTTCCGGGCCGCTGGTCGCGGCGATGAAGGCGCGTCTCGAGCGTGGCGAGCAAAGTCTCGTGTTCCTGAACCGGCGCGGCTATGCACCCACGCTCGCCTGCGACGCCTGCGGGTGGGTGGCAGGCTGCCCGCGTTGCAGCGCCTACGTCGTGCTCCACAAGCCGGAGCGCGCGCTGCGTTGCCACCACTGCGGCTGGGAATCGCGTATTCCACGTTCGTGCCCCGAGTGCGGCAACGTCGACATTGCGCCGATGGGGCGCGGCACGCAGCGCATCGAGGAAGCGCTCGCGAGCGCGGTGCCGGGCGCGCGCGTCCTGCGCATCGACGCCGACAGCACGCGCCGCAAGGGCAGTGCGCAGGCGCTGTTCTCCGACGTGCACGCGGGCGACGTCGATATCCTGGTCGGCACGCAGATGATCGCCAAGGGGCACGACTTCCAGCGCGTGTCGCTCGTTGGCGTGCTGAACGCCGACAATGCGCTCTTTTCGCACGATTTCCGGGCGAGCGAGCGGCTGTTCGCGCAGCTGATGCAGGTGAGCGGCCGGGCCGGGCGCGCGGGCCTGCCGGGCGAGGTGCTCGTGCAAACGCGCTATCCGCGCCATGCGCTCTATCACGCGCTGGCACGCCAGGACTATGTGGGTTTTGCGAATGCGCAGCTAGGCGAGCGGCGCGATGCGCACCTGCCGCCGTTCGTGTATCAGGCGCTGTTGCGCGCCGAAGGGCGCACGCTGGAGGCCGCGCTGGCGTTCCTGGCCCAGGCTGCCGACGCGCTCGCGGCGATTCCCGCCGCGCAGCGCGTGACGGCTTACGATGCGGTGCCGCTCACCATCGTGAAGGTGATGAACGTGCATCGCGCGCAACTCCTGGTGGAGAGCCAGTCGCGGGCCGCGCTACAGGCAACGCTGCACGCGTGGCAACCCGCGCTGCGCGCATTGCGTGGCGTGCTGCGCTGGAATCTCGAAGTCGACCCGCTGGATATCTAGCGGGCCGCGATCCGTCGGGCCGCGCTCGGTCCGGCCGCGCCAAGTCCGGCCGCGATCGGTCGGGCCACGATCAGACGAGCCGCGATCAGTCCCGCCGCGCCAGGTCGGGCCGCGGGCCCCGCAACGCGCGAGCGCAGACGAAGCCGCCATGGCCCAAAACCGCGGCCACGGGGCATCGAAACAACCCGCCGTGCTACTTCAGTTGCCGACCGTATCTGCCACCTCGCTGCGCGCCGCTCGCTTCAAGTTCATGCGGCGCTCGTCGGGCGCTGTCGCGCCGCGGATGAAAAACACGGCGCACAGGGCGCACATGGTCCAGATTCCCGCAATCACCAGCAGCTTTTCCATTTTTCCGGTCCCTACGCTATTTCTTGTGACCAACAACCCCCGCTCTGTTTGTATAACGGCACGGCTGCGGAATCGATTAGGGTTGTCCAGCGTGTTGCGCGACCAGGGAAAATACCGAGCGCAACCGGGGCGGCCCAGCGGACGGCCATCAGCCGCGAAGCCAGGCTCCGCAAGGCTTCGCAGAGGGTGCAACCATACTCGGAGAGTGGTTGCACCTTTTTAATTGTAGGGTTACGATTCGCCAACTTTTTAGTCACCGCCGGTGCGTTGAGCCGGCATACGAAGGAACCATGGCTAGCACCACACTTGGCGTCAAGGTCGACGATCTCCTCCGCTCCCGCCTGAAGGACGCCGCCACGCGGCTCGAGCGCACGCCGCACTGGCTCATCAAGCAAGCCATCTTTGCCTATCTCGAGAAAATCGAGCACGGTCAGTTGCCGCCGGAACTCAATGGCCACGTCGGCGCAACCGATCTCGCCGATGGCGCTAACTCCGACGACGACGAAGCCGCCTCGCACCCGTTCCTCGAATTCGCGCAGAACGTGCAACCGCAGTCGGTGCTGCGCGCGGCCATCACGGCCGCGTACCGCCGCCCGGAGCCGGAATGCGTGCCATTCCTGATCGGCGAGGCGCGCCTGCCGGCCAACCTCACCGGCGACGTGACGAAGCTCGCCACGCGTCTCGTGGAAACGCTGCGCGCTAAGCGCTCGGGCGGGGGCGTGGAAGGCCTGATCCACGAGTTCTCGCTTTCGAGCCAGGAAGGCGTCGCGCTGATGTGCCTCGCCGAGGCGCTGCTGCGTATTCCCGACCGCGCCACGCGCGACGCGCTCATTCGCGACAAGATCAGCAAGGGCGACTGGAAGTCGCACGTCGGCCATGCGCCGTCGCTGTTCGTGAACGCCGCGACGTGGGGCCTCATGATCACCGGCAAGCTCGTCACGACGAACAGCGAAGCCGGCCTTTCGTCGGCGCTCACGCGCATGATCGGCAAGGGCGGCGAGCCGCTGATCCGCAAGGGCGTCGATATGGCGATGCGCTTGATGGGCGAGCAGTTCGTCACGGGCGAGACGATCTCCGAAGCCCTCGCCAACAGCCGCAAGTTCGAAGCGCGCGGGTTCCGCTACTCGTACGACATGCTCGGCGAAGCCGCGACGACGGAAGCCGATGCTCAGCGCTACTACGCATCGTACGAGCAGGCGATCCACGCCATCGGCAAGGCCGCGGGCGGCCGCGGCATCTACGAAGGCCCCGGCATCTCGATCAAGCTCTCCGCGCTGCATCCGCGCTATTCGCGCGCGCAGCAGGAACGCACGATGAACGAGCTGCTGCCGCGCGTGCGCGCGCTCGCCGTGCTGGCGCGTCGCTATGACATCGGCCTCAATATCGACGCCGAAGAAGCCGACCGCCTCGAACTCTCGCTCGACCTGCTCGAAGCGCTGTGTTTCGACCCGGAACTCGCGGGCTGGAACGGCATTGGCTTCGTGGTGCAGGCTTACCAGAAGCGCTGCCCGTTCGTGATCGACTACATCGTCGATCTCGCGCGCCGCAGCCGTCACCGCATCATGGTGCGCCTCGTGAAGGGCGCGTACTGGGATACGGAAATCAAGCGCGCACAGGTCGATGGCCTCGAAGGCTACCCCGTGTACACGCGCAAGATCTACACCGATGTGTCGTACCTCGCCTGCGCGAAGAAGCTGCTCGGCGCGCCGGACGCGGTGTATCCGCAGTTCGCCACGCACAACGCGTACACGCTCTCGGCGATCTATCACCTCGCGGGGCAGAACTACTATCCCGGCCAGTACGAATTCCAGTGCCTGCACGGCATGGGCGAGCCGCTGTACGAAGAAGTCACGGGCCCGCTCTCGCAGGGCAAGCTCAACCGTCCGTGCCGCGTCTACGCGCCGGTCGGCACGCATGAAACGCTGCTCGCGTACCTCGTGCGCCGCCTGCTCGAAAACGGGGCGAACACGTCGTTCGTGAACCGCATCGCCGATGAAAGCGTGCCCGTCGCCGAGCTGGTCGCGAACCCCATCGACGAAGCTGCGAAGGTCGTGCCGCTGGGCGCGCCGCACGCGAAGATTCCGCTGCCGCGCGAGCTGTACGGCAAGGAGCGCTTCAACTCGATGGGCCTCGACCTCTCGAACGAACATCGCCTCGCGTCGCTTTCGTCGGCGCTGCTCGCGAGCGCGCATCATCCGTGGCGCGCCGCGCCGATGCTCGAAGGCCACGAAATCATCGCGGGCGTCGCGCGCGACGTGCGCAATCCGGCCGATCATCGCGATCTCGTCGGCACCGTTGTGGAGGCAACGAGCGAGCACGTGAGCGCCGCGCTCTCGCACGCCGTGGCCGCCGCGCCGATCTGGCAGGCAACGCCCGTCGAAGCGCGCGCCGACTGCCTCGCACGCGCCGCCGACCTGCTCGAAGCGCAGATGCACACGCTCATGGGCCTGATCGTGCGCGAAGCGGGCAAGTCGCTGCCGAACGCCGTGGCCGAGATTCGCGAAGCGATCGATTTTCTGCGCTACTACTCCACGCAGATCCGCCAGGAGTTCTCGAACGACACACATCGCCCGCTCGGTCCCGTGGTGTGTATCAGCCCGTGGAACTTCCCGCTCGCGATCTTCATGGGCCAGGTGGCTGCCGCCCTCGCCGCTGGCAATACGGTGCTCGCGAAGCCCGCAGAACAAACGCCGCTGATCGCGGCGCAAGCGGTGCGCATTCTGCGCGAAGCCGGCGTGCCGGCGGGCGCGGTGCAATTGCTGCCGGGCAACGGCGAAACCGTGGGTGCGGCGCTGGTCGCCGATGCGCGCACGCGCGCCGTCATGTTCACGGGCTCGACCGAAGTCGCGCGCCTCATCAACAAGACGCTCTCCGAGCGCCTCGATTCGGAAGGCCGCCCGATTCCGCTGATCGCCGAAACCGGCGGCCAGAACGCGATGATCGTCGATTCGTCGGCGCTCGCAGAGCAGGTGGTGGCCGACGTGCTGCAAAGCGCGTTCGATTCGGCGGGCCAGCGCTGCTCGGCGCTGCGCGTGCTGTGCCTGCAGGACGACGTGGCCGACCGCACGCTCGAGATGCTCACGGGCGCGATGAAGGAGCTCGCGGTGGGCAACCCCGACCGCCTCTCGACTGACGTTGGCCCTGTGATCGACGTCGACGCGAAGCGCGGCATCGATGCGCACGTCGCCGCCATGCGTGAAAAGGGGCGCACGGTCCAGCAGATGCCGATGCCCGAGAGCTGCGCGCAAGGCACGTTCGTGCCGCCGACGCTCATCGAGCTCGACAGCCTCGACGAACTCAAGCGCGAAGTGTTCGGCCCGGTGCTGCACGTGGTGCGTTATCGCCGCAGCCAGCTCGACCGCCTGCTCGAACAGATCCGCGCGACGGGCTATGGCCTCACGCTCGGCATTCACACACGCATCGACGAAACGATCGCGCACGTGGTCGGCCGCGCGCACGTGGGCAACATCTACGTGAACCGCAACGTGATCGGCGCGGTGGTGGGCGTGCAGCCGTTCGGCGGCGAAGGGCTTTCGGGCACGGGTCCGAAGGCCGGTGGCGCGCTGTATCTCTCGCGCCTGCTCGCGAAGCGTCCGGCCGGCCTGCCGAAGTCGCTCGCCGATGCACTCGTGGTCGACGTACCGCAAGGTGAGAGCGCACCGCAGTCGGCACAATCGGCGCTCACGACGCTGCGCGACTGGCTCATTGCCGAGCGCCAGCCCGCACTCGCGGCACGCTGCGAAGGCTACCTCGAATACGTGCTCGCGGGCGCCACGGCCGTTCTGCCGGGCCCGACGGGCGAGCGCAACACGTACACGCTTTCGGCGCGCGGCACGGTGCTGTGCGTGCCCTCGACGGCAACCGGCGCACGCGCGCAACTGGCCGTTGCGCTCGCAACGGGCAACCGCGCGCTGTTCCAGGGCGCGGCGGGCGAGGCGCTGGTGAACGCGCTCCCGGCGCCACTGAAGGCGCACGTGGCGATCAGGAAGACGGCGGACGCCGACTTCGACGCCGTCCTCTTCGAAGGCGACAGCGACGAGCTGCTCGCGCTCGTGAAGGACGTGGCAAAACGTCCCGGCCCGATCGTTTCGGTCCAGGGCGTGGCGGCGCACGCGCTCGCCAACGGCGATGAGGATTACGCGCTCGAACGTCTGCTCGCGGAACGTTCGGTCAGCGTGAATACGGCCGCAGCAGGCGGTAACGCGAATTTGATGACGATCGGCTAAGCAGCAGCCATACTGTCGGTCGTCTCAAGACAAGGAAGCGGCAAGGCTCATTCAATCCGAAGCCGCTCGTTTGATACCTGGTACCAAGGAGAAGCAATGCAACACACGATGAAGCAGCTGGCAGGTGCAACGCTCGTTGCGGCCGTGTCGCTGGTGGGGACTGCGCACGCACAGCAAGTCGAAGAAGTGAAGGTGGGTTTCGCCGGCCCGATGACGGGCGCCCAGGCGCACTACGGCAAGGATTTCCAGAACGGCATCACGCTCGCCGTCGAGGACATCAACGCGACGAAGCCCGTGATCGGCGGCAAGCCGGTGCGCTTCGTGCTCGACTCGGCCGACGACCAGGCCGACCCGCGCACGGGCACGACGGTCGCGCAGAAGCTCGTCGACGACGGCATCAAGGGCATGCTCGGTCACTTCAACTCGGGCACGACGATTCCGGCTTCGCGCATCTACGCGAACGCGGGCATCCCGCAGATCGCCATGGCGACCGCGCCTGAGTACACGCAGCAAGGCTTCAAGACGACGTTCCGCATGATGACCTCGGACACGCAGCAAGGTTCGGTGGCAGGCACGTTCGCGGTGAAGAACCTCGGCATGAAGAAGATCGTCGTGATCGATGACCGCACGGCCTACGGCCAGGGTCTCGCCGACGAGTTCTCGAAGGCAGCGAAGGCGGCCGGCGGCAACATCATCGATCGCGAGTACACCAACGACAAGGCCGTCGACTTCAAGTCGGTCCTGACGAAGGCGAAGGCGATGAACCCCGACCTCGTCTACTTCGGCGGCGCCGATTCGCAGGCCGCGCCGATGGTCAAGCAGATGAAGTCGCTGGGCATCAAGGCTCCGCTGATGGGCGGCGAAATGGTGCACACGCCGACTTTCCTGCAGATCGCCGGTGACGCGGCGAACGGCACGGTGGCTTCGCTCGCGGGCCTGCCGCTCGACCAGATGCCGGGTGGCAAGGACTACGTCGAGAAGTACAAGAAGCGCTTCGGCGAAGACGTGCAGACGTACTCGCCGTACGCCTATGACGGCGCGATGGCGATGTTCACGGCAATGAAGAAGGCCAACTCGACGGATCCGGCGAAGTATCTGCCGTTCCTCGCGAAGACCAGCATGCCGGCTGTCACGACGTCGGACCTCGCGTACGACACGCGCGGCGACCTGAAGAACGGCGGCATCACGCTGTACAAGGTCGTCGACGGCAAGTGGACGACGCTGCAGAGCGTGGGCGGCAAGTAAGCGCCTGACGCTGCAAGGAGTAGAAAAGCCCCGCGGGTGTCGAGCCTGCGGGGCTTTTTGTTTGTTTGCACGCTTGCCATCGCCCACAGGGCCAAAGGTGAGCTTCTTCAGGATTCCTCTTCAGTCACGCTCCGCGCATCTTCCGGCCCGCTTCACGAACCTGTTCGAGCGTCGCCGCGGGCGTGCTCGCTTCCTTCGTCACGCGAATCTCGATCAGCGCCGGCTTTCCAGCCGTGAGCGCGCGCTCCAGCGCAGGCGCGAACTGTGCCGTGGCGGTGACGACTTCGCCGTGCGCGCCGAACGACTGCGCAAACGCCGCGAAGTCGGGATTCGTGAGCTGTGTGCCGTGCACGCGGTTCGGATAGTGGCGCTCCTGGTGCATGCGGATCGTGCCGTAGTGCGCGTTGTTCACGACGATAAAAACGACATTGAGGCCGTACCGCATCGCCGTCGCGAGTTCCGATGAGGCCATCATGAAACAGCCGTCGCCCGCGAGCGCGACCACGGTGCGCGACGGATAGAGCGACTTCGCGGCGATCGCGGAGGGCACGCCGTAGCCCATGGCGCCGCTCGTGGGCGCGAGCTGCGAGCGGAAGTGGCGGTACGCGAAGTGCCGGTGCAGCCAGATCGCGTAGTTGCCTGCGCCGTTCGTGACGATCGCGTCGTCGGGCAAACGGGCGCGCAGTTGCTCCATCACTTCGCCCAGTTGCACGTCGCCGGGCATCGGCAGCGGCTTGCGCCATGCCTGCCACGCCTCGTGCGCCTGCGCGGCGCTCCCGGCCCACGCAGGTTGGGCGGGTGCGGGAAGCCCGGCGAGCAGCGCCGCGATTTCCGCGAGACCGGAGACGATGGGCAGGTCGGCCGCATACACGCGCCCCAGTTCTTCCGCGCCCTGGTGCACGTGAATGAGCGTCTGTTTCGTTTTGGGGATGTCCAGGAGCGTGTAGCCGCCCGTCGTGGCTTCGCCCAGACGCGGCCCGAGCGCGAGCAGCACATCGGCTTCGCGAATGCGTTTGGCCAACGCGGGATTCACGCCGAGGCCCACGTCGCCCGCGTAGTTCGGGTGGTCGTTGTTGAGCGTGTCCTGAAAGCGGAACGCGAGACCCACGGGCAATTGCCAGTTTTCGACGAAGCGCTGAAAGTCCGCGCAGGCCTGGGTGTTCCAGCCGTTTCCGCCCGCGATCACGAACGGCTTCTTCGCGCCCGCGAGCAGTTCGCGCAGCCGCGCCATCTGGGCCGTGGAAGGCGAGGCCTGCACACGCTGCGCGGGTGGCGCGATGGGCTGCGCTTCGGCTGCGGGAATCGCGCCGCTCAGCATGTCCTCGGGCAGCGCGAGCACGACCGGACCCGGCCGGCCCGACATTGCGACGTGGAACGCGTGGCTCATGTACTCCGGCACGCGGCGCGCATCGTCGATCTGCGCGACCCACTTCGCCATCTGGCCGAACATGCGGCGATAGTCGATCTCCTGGAACGCCTCGCGGTCCGTCTGGTCGCGCGCGACCTGGCCGATCAGCAGGATCATCGGCGTGGAGTCCTGGAACGCCGTGTGCACGCCGATCGACGCGTGGGTGGCGCCCGGCCCGCGCGTGACGAGCGCGATGCCGGGCTTGCCCGTGAGTTTGCCGATCGCCTCCGCCATGTTCGCCGCGGCCGCTTCGTGACGGCAGACCACGGTCTCGATGCGCGCGGTTTCGTCGGACAACGAATCGAGCACAGCGAGATAGCTCTCGCCGGGTACGCAGAAAACGCGCTCGACGCCATTGGCAACGAGCGTATCGACGAGGAGGCGAGCCCCGGTGGTGGTGGCGGAATCGTTCGGCTGCTGCATGGCGTTCAAGTCTCCTTCAATCGTTACGTGAGTCCGTCCGGATACTTCGGGCAACGCGTCGGGCAAGGCGACACCGCATCAAACGATCAGCACTCCACGATATTCACCGCGAGGCCGCCGCGCGAGGTCTCCTTGTACTTCGTCTTCATGTCGGCGCCAGTCTCGCGCATCGTCTTGATGACGGAGTCGAGCGAAACATAGTGCGCGCCGTCGCCGCGCAGCGCCATGCGCGCGGCGTTCACGGCCTTCACCGAGGCCATGGCGTTGCGCTCGATGCAGGGAATCTGCACCATGCCGCCCACGGGGTCGCAGGTGAGGCCGAGGTTGTGCTCCATGCCGATTTCGGCGGCGTTCTCGACCTGCTGGGGCGTGCCGCCCAGCACGGCGGCGAGCGCGCCCGCGGCCATCGAGCAGGCCACGCCCACTTCGCCCTGGCAGCCCACTTCCGCGCCGGAAATCGACGCGTTGAGCTTATAGAGAATGCCGATGGCGGCGGCGGTGAGCAGGAAGTCGATCACACCTTGCTCGTTCGCGCCGGGCGTGAAGCGCACGTAGTAGTGGAGCACGGCGGGGATGATGCCGGCCGCGCCGTTGGTCGGCGCGGTCACGACGCGCCCGCCTGCGGCGTTCTCCTCGTTCACGGCGATCGCATAGAGGTTGATCCAGTCGATCATCGAGAGCGGGTCCTGCAGCGCGCGCTCGGGGTTGCCGGTGAGCGCGCGATAGAGCTGCGACGCGCGGCGCTTCACGGCGAACGGGCCGGGCAAGGTGCCGTCGGCGTCGGGATTGTTGATGCCGCAACCACGCGAGACGCACGACTGCATCACGTCCCAGATGCGCAGGAGACCGGAGCGAATCTGCTCGTCGCTGTGCCAGACGCGCTCGTTTTCGAGCATCATCTGGGCGATGCTCTTGCCCGTCGCGGCGCACTGCGCGAGCATTTCCGCGCCCGTGCGGAACGGATGTGGCAGTTGCTGCGCGGCGGCGAGCACCTTGGTGTTCGGCGCGCCGGCCGTGACGACGAAGCCGCCGCCCACCGAGAGATAGGTGCTTTCGCGCAGGGTTTCGCCGCCGGCGTCCAGCGCGCGCAGCTTCATGCCGTTGGGGTGCTCGGGCAGCGCCTGGCGATAGAACGCCACGTGCTCCTTCGGCACGAACGCAATGGGGTGGCGCCCGAGTAGCGCGAGCTGGCGCGAGCTGCGCACGGCTTCGAGGCGCTCGTTGATGGTGTCGGGATCGACGGTGTCGGGCGCATCGCCCATCAGGCCGAGCATGACGCCGCGGTCGGTGCCGTGGCCCTTGCCGGTGGCGCCGAGCGAGCCGTACAGCTCGACTTTCACGGCGGCGGTGCTCGCGAGCAGTCCGTCGCGCTCGAGTCCTTCGGCGAACATCAATGCCGCGCGCATGGGCCCGACCGTGTGGGAGCTGGAAGGCCCGATGCCGACTTTGAACAGATCGAAAACGCTTACTGCCATGGGTGCTGCTCCTGCTTGTCTGACGTTGGTTGGTAAGGATGCGGCGCTATCGCGGCATCGTTGCTTGCGTGCCGCCGCCGCCGCCCTCGGGCGCGTTTAGCGCGCCGGCAACGGCAGACAGACGGCGAGCCACGCGGGCGGCGTGGGCGCGAGTTGCAGGGCGACTCGTGCAAAGCGGCCGTCGAGCCGCGCCGCCAGGTGAAAGAGTTCCGCGGCGTTTTTCGGGTCCCACTCCCCGGTGTAGCCGGGCAGGCCCGCTTCGCGCCGCGTCGCGTCGAACGGCACGTTCGAGTGCACGAATTCCTCGTGCGTTTTCTGGCCGAGCGCGAAAGGCGTGAGCCAGTCGAGCGCGGCGGCGAGCGTGGCGCCGTTGGCCGCGCGCTCGGTCAGCCAGTTGCGGTTGTGGCGCCGTGCGGCGAGCGCGGCGGTCACGAGCGGCTGCAGATCGTAGGTCACGTAGTGCAGCGCGTCGCGTTCGGTGAAGTCGAGCGTGGAGCCGTCGGGGGCCACGTTGTCGCCGATATGCTCCACGAAGAGCCGCTGCGCCGTCGCGATCATCTTCCGGTTGTCGAGCGTGAACGCGATCATCGCTACCAGTTTGACCCGATGGCTCTGCCAGTTGTTCGCGAAATTGCCCTTGAGCGGGCGCGGCTGCGCGTCGATCTGCGCGATATAGCCGTTCGCGAAGCTGTTCAGGAATTGCATCGTCGCGTTGCGCGTTTTCACGGGCAGCGCGCTCGCGGTCATGTCGTAGGCGAGGATCAGCCCCTCGAAGCGCGTTTCGTCGATGGGATTGAAGCTGGGTTTGTAGGTGGTGACCCATGCAAAGAGAAACCGGTCCACGAGCTTCAGGAAGCGCTCGTCGCTCGTCGCGCGCCACGCGAGCGCCGCGTTGCGCATGAGGTCGAGCTCCTTCGCGGCCTCGACGCTCTGGTCGTAGATGCCCTCGTGCGGCAGCGTGCCCTCGGTATGCAGGCGCGCGGGCGGATGCGGCACGTCGTTGACATGCGCGAGTACCTCGGCCACGAGTGCCTTCACGCCCGGGTCGGCGTTGGTCCGTTCGCTCGATTGCAGCGCGGGAGCCGCGCAGAAGTTCATGGCCGCATGGGCCGTGCCGCCGAAGGTGGCGCAGGCGAGCGCCAGCGCGGCCGCGAGGCGCTGCGGGCCGCGACGCGCGAGGCCGCGCGCCTGCCGGCTCGTGGTTCGCGCGGGCTGGCAGATCGCGTTGCGCGTCGAGACCCGCAGTGCGTCCCGCAGTGATTTCCGCCGTGACTCCCGCAGTGAATCCCGCAGTGAATCCATTCCCACCTTCCGCGCCATGCGCGACTCCCTGATTCAAGGCTGACAGGTGTGTGATGTTAGCGGTTTGCGGCGGCAAATGTGAGGGGGAAGACCGCCGCTGCGTGAGCCGGAAGATCACGCAGCGGCCTCGCGTGGCTTATTCGCCGGCGGCCTGGTTGTCCTGATCCGCGTATTCGGCCATTGGCACGCACGAGCAGAACAGGTTGCGGTCGCCATAAGCGTTGTCGGCGCGGCCGACCGGCGGCCAGTACTTGCGCGCGACGAGCGACGCGACCGGGTAGGCGGCCTGCTCGCGCGAGTAGGCGTGCTTCCAGTCGTCGGCGACCACGACGGCGGCCGTGTGCGGCGCGTGGCGCAGCGGGTTGTCCTCCTTGTCCGCGCGGCCTTCTTCCACGGCGCGAATTTCCTCACGGATTGCAACCATCGCGTCGACGAAGCGGTCCAGCTCCTCCTTCGACTCCGACTCGGTCGGCTCGACCATCAGCGTGCCCGGCACCGGGAAGCTCATGGTGGGCGCGTGGAAACCGTAGTCCATCAGGCGCTTGGCGACGTCGTCCACGGTGATGCCGCTTGCATCCTTGATGGGGCGCAGATCGAGAATGCATTCGTGCGCCACGAGCCCGCCCGGGCCGCTGTAGAGCACCGGATAATGCGGCGCGAGCTTCTTCGCCACGTAGTTCGCATTGAGGATCGCGTTTTCGGTCGCGGCGGTGAGGTTGGCCGCGCCCATCATCGCGATGTACATCCACGAGATCGGCAGGATCGAGGCCGAGCCGTAAGGCGCCGCGCTCACCGCGCCGATGCCGTGATCGTCGCGCTTGTAGCCCGACGAAAGCTGGTTCGGCAGGAACTGCGCGAGGTGCGCGCCCACGGCAACGGGACCGACGCCCGGGCCGCCGCCGCCGTGCGGAATGCAGAAGGTCTTGTGCAGGTTCAGGTGCGAGACGTCGCCGCCGAACTGGCCCGGGGCCGCGAGGCCGACCATCGCGTTCATGTTCGCGCCGTCGACATAAACCTGGCCGCCGTGCGCGTGCACGATCTCGCAGACTTCGCGGACGTTCTCTTCGAACACGCCGTGCGTGGACGGGTACGTGATCATGATCGCCGCGAGCTTCGCCGCGTGTTGTTCGGCCTTGGCCTTGAGGTCGGCGAGGTCGATGTTGCCTTGTGCGTCGCACGCCACGACCACGACCTGCATGCCGGCCATTTGCGCCGATGCGGGGTTCGTGCCGTGCGCCGAAGCGGGGATCAGGCAGACGTTGCGATCGCCTTCGCCGCGCGAGGCATGGTACGCATGGATGATGAGCAGGCCTGCGTACTCGCCCTGGGAGCCCGCGTTGGGCTGCAGCGAGACGGCGGCGTAACCGGTCGCGGCCACGAGCATCTGTTCGAGCTGGTCGACCATCTCACGGTAGCCGACGGTCTGCTCGGCGGGCGCGAACGGGTGGATGCGGCCGAACTCGGGCCACGTGACCGGCAGCATTTCCGAGGTCGCGTTCAGCTTCATCGTGCACGAGCCGAGCGGGATCATCGAGCGGTCGAGCGCGAGATCCTTGTCGGAGAGGCTGCGCAGGTAGCGCAGCATTTCCGTTTCCGAATGATGACGGTTGAAGACCGGATGCGTGAGGTATGCGCTTTCGCGCACGAGCGCGGCCGGGAACGTTGCCGTGGCGCTCGCGGCGAGTTCGGCGTCGAGCTTGTCGATCGAGGGCGCTTCCTCCGCGAACGCGCCTTGCGCGAACACGGCGAGCAGATCGGCGAGATCGGCGCGCGTGGTGGTTTCGTCGACGGACACGCCCACGCGCGTCTCGCTCACGTGGCGCAGGTTCATGCCGCGCGCGAGGGCGGCGTCGTGCAGCGCCTGGGTGCGCGGGCCGGCTTCGAACGTGAGCGTGTCGAAGAACGACTCGTTGACGAGCGTGTAGCCCAGCTGCTTCGCACCGGCGGCGAGGATCGCGGCGACGCGGTTCACGCGCTGCGCGATGCGCTTGAGGCCTTGCGGGCCGTGATAGACGGCGTACATGCTCGCCATGATCGCGAGCAGCGCCTGCGCCGTGCAGACGTTCGAGGTGGCCTTCTCGCGGCGGATGTGCTGTTCGCGCGTTTGCAGCGCGAGGCGCAGCGCCGGGTTGCCTTGCGCATCGACGGTCACGCCGACGAGGCGCCCCGGCATCTGGCGCTTGAATTCGTCCTTCACCGCGAGATACGCGGCGTGTGGGCCGCCGAAGCCCATCGGCACGCCGAAACGCTGCGAATTGCCCACGGCCACATCTGCGCCCCATTCGCCCGGGGGCGTGAGCACGGTGAGGGCGAGCAGGTCGGCGGCGGCGATCACCGAGCCGCCGGCTGCATGCACGGCTTGCGCGAGCGCGCGGTAGTCGCGCACGTCGCCGTTCACGCCCGGATATTGCAGCAGCACGCCAAAGGCGCCTGCACTGGGGGCCTCAGCGGCGGGACCGACCTTCACCTCGATGCCGATCGGCTTCGCGCGCGTCTTGACGACCTCGATCGTCTGCGCCAGCACGTCGTCGGCGACGAAGAACACGTTCGACTTCGACTTGCCCACGCGCTGCACGAGCGTCATGGCTTCGGCGGCGGCGGTGGCTTCGTCGAGCAGCGAGGCGTTCGAGATCGCGAGGCCCGTGAGGTCGGTGATCATCTGCTGGAAGTTCAGGAGGGCTTCGAGGCGGCCCTGCGAGATTTCCGGCTGGTACGGCGTGTACGCGGTGTACCACGCCGGGTTTTCGAGCACGTTGCGCAGGATGACGGCCGGCGTGTGCGTGTCGTAGTAGCCCTGCCCGATGTACGAGCGGAACACCTGGTTCTTGTCCGCGAGCGCGCGCAGGGCGGCGAGCGCCTCGGCTTCCGAGCGCGGCTGCGAGAACGGCCCGAGCGGGAGCGTCTGGTTGCGGCGGATCTTCGCCGGAATCACCGCATCGATCAGCGCGGCGCGCGAGGCGAAGCCGAGCGCGTCTAGCATCGCCTGCTGGTCGGCCGTGTCAGGGCCGATGTGGCGGGCGGCGAAAGCGTCGTGCGCTTCGAGCGCAGCAAGCGAGAGCGGGGAGTTCATCAGACGATCCGGGTGTTCGAGCTTCATGGGGGTTCCTGCGGGCGCGGGCGGTGCGCGTGGCGAGCGCGCCGCCGCGCCGTTGCGGTTACGGGAGTTAAGCGCCGATGGCCTTTTCGTAGGCTGCGGCGTCGATCAGCGCATCGAGCTTGGCGTCGGCGGCGGGCTTGATCTTGAAGAGCCACGATTCGTACGGCGCACCGTTGACCTGGTCGGGCGTATCGACGAGCGACGTATTCGACTCGATGATCTCGCCTGCGACCGGCGCGTAGATGTCCGAGGCGGCCTTGACCGACTCGATCACGGCGACGGCGTCGCCGGCGGCGACCGCGCGGCCCGCGTCAGGCAGCTCGAGGAAGACGATGTCGCCCAGCGCTTCCTGCGCATGGTCGGTAATGCCGACGGTCAGCGTGCCGTCGGCTTCGGTGCGGATCCACTCGTGCGATTCGGTGTATTTCAGATCGGCCGGGATGCTCATGGGTTGCTCCAGTGCGTGGTTCGGCGAATTTTGGTTCGCTTGTTGCTTGAAAAAGGGGAGGGCGTGCGCGGCTTAAATCCTTGCGGATCAGGCGACGAGCACCTTGCCGTTGCGCACGAACGGCAGTTTTACCACGCTTGCGGGAAGGGCCTTGTCACGGATCTGCACCTGCACGACGTCGCCCGGCTGCACGCCCTTCGGCACGCGCGCGAAGGCGATGGATTCCTGCATGGTCGGCGAGAACGTGCCGCTCGTGATCTCGCCCTCGCCGTGCGGCGTGAGCACCTTCTGGTGCGCGCGCAGCACGCCGCCCGCCTTGCCGTTTTCCTTCTGCAGGATCAGGCCGACGAAGGCCATGCGCGAGCCGTTCGCCTCCAGCGCCGGGCGGCCGACGAAGTCGCGCGGCTCTTTCATGTCGACGGTCCACGCGAGGCCCGCGTCGAGCGGCGAGACGGCGTCGTCCATGTCCTGGCCGTAGAGGTTCATGCCCGCTTCGAGGCGCAGCGTGTCGCGCGCGCCGAGGCCGCAGGGCTTCACGCCCTGGCGCTGGAGGGCGTCCCAGAACTCGCACACGGCGGTGGCGGGCAGCACGACTTCGAAGCCGTCTTCGCCGGTGTAACCGGTGCGCGCGATCATTAGCTGGCCGAACGGCGTCGCCTCGATCTTCGCGGCGTTGAAGGGTTTGAGAACTTCCGTGGCGCTGCGCGAGGAGGGTGCGACCTGCCAGACCTTTTCGCGCGCGTTCGGGCCCTGCACGGCGACGATCGCGAGATCGCGGCGCGGCGTGATGGCGAGGCCGAAGCCGCCTTCGGCGTTGAGCTTCTCGAACCAGGCGATGTCCTTTTCGGCCGTGCCCGCGTTCACGACGGTGCGGAACTGGTCGTCGGCGAAGTAGTAGACGATCAGGTCGTCGATCACGCCGCCTTCGGGGTTCAGCATGCAGGAGTAGAGCGCCTTGCCCGGCGTGGTGAGTTTGGCGACGTTGTTGGCGAGCACGCGCGAGAAGAATTCGCGTGCCTTCGGGCCCGAAAAGTCGACGACGCACATGTGCGAGACGTCGAACATGCCCGCGTCGGTGCGCACGGCGCGATGCTCGTCGATCTGCGAGCCGTAGTTGACGGGCATGTCCCAGCCGCCGAAATCGACCATGCGGGCGTTGAGCGCGCGGTGAGTGTCGTTCAGCGGGGTGCGTTTGAGTTCGGTCATGGGGCCTCGGGCAGTCGCGAAAAATCGCGCGAAAACGAAAAAGGCCATGCAGGAAGCGCCGCAGGCACGATGCCCGTGGTCGATTCTTGCATGGCCCCTCTGTCCTCGGTACCTGAGAGATTGCGCCCTTTATTGCGGCGCGCGCCCCTTCGGTGGGCAGCCTGAACGCGGGGCGGTTAGTTTTGCGCCACCGCCCGTTCTACTGCCGCTCTCCAGAGTTGCGGACCTTCTGCTGCTTCGTTGGCTTCGCGCAGAAAGCGCAGAAGCGGCGAAGCAGCGGTCCGGCGCGCACGGTCCTTTTGCCTGAGAGTTTGTGGGTTGCCCCTTCGGCGGCGCCGGTTGCACTAGTGAAGGCAAACGGCGCGCTCTCCCGGCGCGCGCAGCGATTGTGCGCGACGCGTCGGGGCTGTGTCAATGCGGAAAAATTCGGCGCGCGGCGCGGCGAAACCGCTGGAAGCTTTGCGGGCATTGGCTCGCGCAGATCGGCGGTGCGACCCGCGCGGCGGCGGCGAAAAACGGGGGCGGTCCGGCTGGGGCGAACCGAACGCGAGCGAGGCGGCGTCTCGACCCGCGCGGCGGCGCTCAGGACTCGCGCACGAACGCTAGCGTGCGGCCTTCTTGCGCGCTTTGCATTGCAAGCTCGATGAGCGCCATGACGTCGATGGCGTCCTGAGGGCTCACCGGGAACGCCTTGCCCTCGCGAATCGCAGCGGCGAGCGCGCGGTACAGATCCGCGTAGTTGCCGGCCGCGTTGGGCACCTCGAGATCGGCTTCCTGGCCGTCGTCGCGCAGCACGTGCAGCCGGCCCGCCTCGTTGCCCGCGCCGAACCCCGGCTGCCCCGGGCGCAGCCCGTCCTTGAGCTGATCCTCCTGGGTGTCGAGGCCGTTCTTCAGATAGCTGCCGCGTGTGCCGTGAATCGCGAAGCGCGGCGCGTACGCGGCGAGCGCGCTGGCGTGCAGCACGGCGTCGTGGTGGGGGTAGCGCAGCACGAGGTGCGCGTAATCCGGCGCGCTCGCGTTGTCCCGGCGCGTGTGGACGAAGGCGGTGATCGATTCGGGCGCGCCGAAGAGCGCGAGCGTCTGGTCGACCAGATGCGGCCCGAGGTCGTAGAGCAGGCCGCCGCCGCGCGTGGCGTCTTCGCGCCAGCGCTGTTTCACTTGCGGGCGGAAGCGGTCGAAGTGCGATTCGTAGTGCGTGACGCGCCCGAGCTTGCCGCTCGCGATCAACTCGCGCACGGTGAGGAAATCGCCGTCCCAGCGGCGGTTGTGGAACGGCGCGAACACGAGGCCGCGCTGCTTCGCGATGGCCGCCAGCGTGCGCGCTTCTTCGGCCGTGAGCGTGACCGGCTTGTCGACGAGCACATGTTTGCCGCGCTCGAGCGTGCGGCGTGCGAGGTCGTAGTGCGTGTCGTTGGGCGTGGCGATCACGACGCACTCGATCGCGTCGATCGAGAGCAGGGCGTCGAGGTCGGGGACGATCGCGGCGCCGGGGTAGTCGGCCTGGGCGCGCTCGCCCTGGCTCGTCGCGATGGCGGCAAGCTGCGCCGCGCCGCTATGGGCGATCACGGGGGCGTGGAAGGTCTGGCCGGCGAAGCCGTAGCCCATCAGGCCGATTTGCAGCGGTGCAGTCTGCGTTGCAGTCATTTGGCGCTTCCTCTTTTTCAGCGACGGAACCGGAGGGCCCCGCTGAATGAGCGGCGCGGCGCGAGCCACGGCCGTGGGTGACGGAAGGGCGTTATTGTGGCACGGCGCGCCCGCGGGAGCGGGGTGAGGCGAGGGACGGATGAGCCACGAGGCGCGTGAAGATCGGGGGCGACATCGGCGCAGCGCCGCGCCGTGTTAACATCGCACCTCCCGCGCGAGGGCGAGATGTCCGCATGCCTCGCGCCGTGCGGATTGCCGGGCGTCGGCGTTCTCAGCCGACGCCGCAGCGCCACGAAAATACGCACGCGTCCCAGCCGTACCACCCGTTTTTCCAATCCAGCAACGATGTCCGCAGGCCTGAATCCCGCCCAAAGCGAAGCGGTGCGCTATCTCGACGGTCCCTGTCTCGTGCTCGCCGGCGCGGGCAGCGGCAAGACGCGCGTCATCACGCAAAAAATCGCGCACCTCATCGAAGCGAAAGGCTTCGAGCCGCGCCATATCGCGGCCGTCACGTTCACCAACAAGGCCGCCGCCGAAATGCGCGAGCGCGTGGGCAAGCTGCTCGAAGGCAAGACGCTCACGACGCCCGGCAAGGAAGGCCGCAAGGTGCCGACCAACCAGCTGACGGTCTGCACGTTCCACTCGCTGGGCGTGCAGATCCTGCGCCAGGAAGCCGAGCACCTGGGGCTCAAGCCCCAGTTCTCGATCATGGACTCGGACGACTGCTTCGCCATGATCCAGGAGCAGGTGGGTTCGACCGACAAGGGTTTCATCCGCAAGATCCAGTCGATCATTTCGCTCTGGAAGAACGGCCTCGTGATGCCGGAGCAGGCGCTCGCGAGCGCGTCGAACGAGGACGAGCACCAGGCCGCCATCGTCTATCGCAACTACGTAGCGACGCTGCACGCCTACCAGGCCGTCGATTTCGACGACCTGATCCGCCTGCCGACCGAGCTGTTCGCGAAAAACGAGCCGGTGCGCGAGCGCTGGCAGAACAAGCTGCGCTATCTGCTGATCGACGAGTACCAGGACACCAATACCTGCCAGTACGAACTGCTCAAGCTGCTGGCGGGCCCACGCGCCGCGTTCACGGCCGTGGGCGACGACGACCAGGCGATCTACGGCTGGCGCGGGGCCACGATCGAGAATCTCGCGCAGCTCGGCAAGGACTACCCGAAGCTGCACGTCATCAAGCTCGAGCAGAACTACCGCTCGACCGTGCGGATTCTCACGGCGGCGAACAACGTCATTGCGAACAACCCGAAGCTGTTCGAAAAGAAGCTGTGGTCCGAGCACGGCATGGGCGACACGATCACGGTCACGCCCTGCAACGACGAAGAGCACGAAGCCGAATCGGTCGTGTTTCGCCTCTCGGCGCACAAGTTCGAGCGTCGCGCGCAGTTTCGCGACTACGCGATCCTTTATCGCGGCAACTTCCAGGCGCGCATATTCGAGCAGGTGCTGCGCCGCGAGCGCATTCCCTATGTGCTCTCGGGCGGCCAGTCGTTCTTCGACAAGGCCGAGATCAAGGACATCTGCGCGTATCTGCGCCTGATCGCCAACCACGACGACGACCCCGCGTTCATCCGTGCGATCACCACGCCGCGGCGCGGCGTGGGCAACACCACGCTCGAAGCGCTGGGCTCGTTCGCGGGGCAGGCGAAGGTGTCGCTGTTCGAGGCCGTGTACATGGGCGGCATCGAGGCGCGGCTTTCGGCGCGCCAGGTGGAGCCGATGCGCGTGTTCTGCGACTTCATGCAGCGCCTCGCCGAGCGCGCGCTGAAGGAGCCGGCGACCGTCGTGCTCGACGATCTGATGGACGCGATCCATTACGAGGCATATCTCTACGACGCCTTCGACGAGCGCCAGGCGCAGTCGAAGTGGCAGAACGTGCTCGAATTCCTGGAGTGGCTCAAGCGCAAGGGCACGAAGCCTGAGCAGGAGCCCGGCGAGGACAGCGAAGCGACCGGCTATGACAACGCCGACGGCCTCGCGGACACCGGCAAGAACCTCATGGGCCTTATCCAGACCGTAGCGCTGATGTCGATGCTCGAAGGCAAGGAAGACGACCCGGACGCGGTTCGTCTTTCGACCGTGCATGCCTCGAAGGGGCTGGAGTATCCGCACGTGTTCCTGGTGGGCGTCGAGGAGGGGATCATGCCGCACCGCGGCGGCTCGGAGGACGACGTCATCGACGACGCACGCATCGAGGAAGAGCGCCGCCTCATGTACGTGGCGATCACGCGCGCGCAGCGCAGCCTGCACCTGAACTGGTGCAAGAAGCGCAAGCGGGCGCGCGAGACGGTGGTGTGCGAAGCGTCGCGCTTCATCCCGGAGATGGGGCTGGACGACGCGCCGCCTCCAACGGCCGAGGAAGCGCCGATGACGCCGAAGGACCGGCTGGCGAGTCTCAAGGCGTTGTTGCAGAAGGGTTGATGCCCCCGTGCCCGGGAGGTGTTTGTAATTTTGAGATCGGCCGGGCGGTAAATTGGACGACCTCATCTTTCTGCGCCACCCATGAACGAAACAACGCTCTATCGCCGCGCGCTTGAAGTCTATATCGACGCCAAGGACAACACGAAGCCGGTACGCATCCAAGAAGCGTTCGCGCCGGATGCCGTGCTGACGTTCTCTCTAGCGACGCCGAACATCGCGTTTCCTGCGCGTAGCGATGGCGCCGAGGCGATCGCGAGGACGCTGGTCAGCGATTTTGGCGCGCGCTATTCGCGCTGCCGCACGTACTACCTCTGCGAAGCCGACGCGCTCGTCGTGCAACATGGCGTGATCGAGACACTGCCGTGGCTGGTCGTGATGCGCGAGGCCGCGGCGGGCGCCCTACGGATCGGCCACGGCACGTATCGCTGGACGTTCGATGAGAACGATCTCGCGCCGCGCGTTTCGCAGTTCCACATCCACATTGCCCGGATGGATGTCATCGACGATCCGGACGGAGAGCGGCTCGCGCGGCTGCAAGAAGGCTTGAGCTATCCGTGGCTCGCCCCGGACGATCTGGCCGCGCGTTACGGTGCGCTCGCCGGGGAAGATTCAGGTTCGTTCGCCTTTGTCCGCGAATTTGCGCGTCCCGTGGGCTGACGCGCGACACTGTCTTGCCCTCGACGGATGAAAAAATCCCCGCGCGTATCGCTACGGGCGGGGATCTTACGCGTGCTGGCGCGTGCGACGACTTACTTCGCTGCGCTCACCATGTAATCGACGGCGGCCTTCACGTCGGCGTCGGATGCGTTGGAACCGCCCTTGGGCGGCATCGTGCCCTTGCCGTGCAGCGCGTAGTTGTAGATCGTGTCCATCGGATCCTTGAGGCGCGGCGCCCAGTCGGCCTTGTTGCCGAACTTCGGCGCATTGAGCACGCCCGCCGCGTGACACGCCTGGCAGACCTGCTGATAGAGCGCCTTGCCGGCCTGCGAAGCGTCCGCGCTCTGCTCGCCGCCGCCTGCCGCAGGTGCGGACGAGGCTTGCGGAATGGCAGCGATCGCCGCCGCGGCAGATTGGGCCTGGGCGGCGTTTGCGTCGGCGCCCGAGGCCGGGGCAGCGGCGGCCGTGCCCGAAGCTGCGTTCGCTGCATTGGCCGCGCCAGGTGCGGGCTTGGGCGGATCCTGGAAGTTTGCGCCGCCGTGGTTCGCCATATAGGCGACGGCGAGGCCGATTTCGTAATCGCTGTAGTCGTCGGGGCTCGTGCCGCCGCGCGGGGGCATTGCGCCCTTGCCGGAGAGCGCCGTTTTCCAGAGCGTGTCGTAGCCTTGTGCGATGCGGGGGGCCCAATCGCCCGAGTTGCCGAACTTCGGCGCGCCGGCTGTGCCCGAGGCGTGACACGCCGAGCAGACGGCCTGGTACACCTGCTCGCCCGTCTTGAAGACGCGCGGCGCATTCGCGTCGCGCACGTTCACCTGGGCGACCGGCGCGATGCGCGCGGCGACCTGCTGGGTGGAAAGTTCTTCGGTGCCCGCGCCGGTGCGCGTCGTATTGTCGACGTAATAGGCGAGCAAAATGATGATGACGATGGGGACGGCAAACCCGGCGATGACAGCGGCGATCAACTGGCCGGGCGTTTTGATCGGGGCTCCGTGAGGTGCTTCGCTCATGCTTGTCTCGACTCCCGTTGGTTTTTTGGTGAGCGGTACAGCAGGACGGCAATGGCCATGCGGCGGATCAAACACGGACGATTATAGACGGAAGGTTTTGCGGCTGGTGGGCGCCCGCGGGCGGAGTTCAGCGGGCGTTTACCCGGAGCGCGAGGGCCTGATGGCGTGTCTTGTCATGCTTCGTGCCGATATGGCGCCGGATAAGCCGCGCGGTGGACGGTTTGACCGAAACCGGTTATTCTCTCGGTCTCTCTCCGGCACTGCCTTCCTCGTGTTCTTCGATCGATGGCCGTGCCTGCAAGTCAAGGCGCCCGTAGCTCAATGGATAGAGTACTGCCCTCCGAAGGCAGGGGTTGCTGGTTCGATCCCAGCCGGGCGCGCCAAGTCTGATAAGGCTTTCAGCGAATTTCTTCTTCTGTGTGGCTTTACTCTACAGATGTCGTTAACGACAGCAGTAGGTAATAGCACCTGTTACAGATTGTCCGGTTCCGGAGTGATTCCTACTTTTTGTCTACACGTGGACGCAAAATCGGCGTATCGCCATGCAGCGCGATTGGCGTGCCTGTAGCCAAGTGTGCTTCCCGCTTGGCTAGCTGTACTTTTCGGTGCTTGAGCCGACCATGCACTTCGACGTCGACTCGCGCTAGGACCAGACGTCGTGTTGGGTAGATTCCGTCATCGACAAGGGCTTGGTGCTCAACCAGATATGCTCGAGCGAACGCTTCAGTTGTCTCGCGTCGAGATGCGCGCCGAGTTTCCTCTCCTCGCTTGACAAGCAGGGCATTTTCTTCGCGGAAATGCTTCCTCAAGAATTTCCGCGAAATATTGAGTGCATTTGATGCTGCGCTCGCATCGCTAACCTCTTTGGTTTCAATTAGCTTTCGAAGTCGTTTCCTAATCTCGGTTAACGGCGTTTCTGCGCCCCGACGTACTTGACTGACAATTCGGGAGCGCTGGCCTTCGGGTAGAGGGTGAAAATGCTTTGCAACTTGCTCACCGAGCAGTATGTCGGCAATTTCGCAGCAACAGCATCGGGCTACCGAGACTAAGCGAGGCAGGCTCATCCGCACTCGTCCATGCGTCCAGCCGTGAAGTTGACTCTTGTCCACGCCCAGTTGCATAGCAAGATGTGCAGACTTGCCCTCGAAGAAGGTGTCGATGACATGCTCCAGAAACGCTCGCTGTGACGACAGCGAATACGTCATCGTTAGGAACGATGCTGAGTCGTCGATAAGATTTGCAACAAGCCGCGCGTCGTCGGTTTCATCTTTCGAGGCGATGATTCTCGTTGGTCTCGACTCGAGAAATCTTTGTACTGTAACTTCGCGATTGTCAGTTACTTGCTCTGGCCGATTCACGCCGACGGGTTGCTTTGGCAGCCGCATCAGTTGAAGCCCGTGAACCGGACACGCATTGACCGCGCCTACGCGCCACAATAGTCGGTCATACATTGTGCGACCGGACGAGATATCGTCATCGTAACAAGCTGGGCAGCACCTCCTGCTTAGAGCCTGCAGCTTGAACGGCGATACGAAGTTTTTAAATGGGAGCAGGGTGCATAACTCAAGGTCCTCACGTTGTGTGAGGTGGTTAAGAGTCTGGGCCCAGCGTGCCGCTTGGGCAGTAACTCCGCAGACGCCGGCTGCAAAATTGGTACAACCAATCTCGGACGTCAGTTGGTCTGGATGGACCTTGAAAAGCTCGAACGCGGCAGGTCCGATAATGCGCCTCGTCAGCGAGCCTCGACTGACTCGGTGCTCGGCTGCTAACCGAGAGAGAAAATTGCAGAGGTCTTCCCGGTCTGCTCCACAGGAGCCGTATGGGATGATGTTGAATAGGACGGACCTGGGAGGGGAGTCTTCCGGCCATCCACCGGGTCGAGTAAGCGACGGCACGCGGCTCATCTTTGATTCCCTTCGTGAGACGACCGCGAGCCACCTTTTGTTTGTCCCGCGGTGAGCCTTGCCAGCATTTCAGCTTCGCTCGGGTAAGCTTTTTCGCCTGGCGATTTCAAATACCGTTCGACGGCCTTTTCCCCTGCCATTGTCTCCAATGCAATCTTCTCGTGCGCGGCAGGGGCAGGAAAAGCACTCCACATATAGTCGTCGTGCCATCGATTTGCTCCCTCGTACGCACATGTGCGGACGGCCTTAGCTATGGTCTGCGATGCGTAGCCGGACAGTCCTACATGAGCACGAAAGAGTGGTTCAATGTATTTACTGAGGGGAATTTCGAAAGGAAGCGGGATGAAATTTTGAAACTCCTTCAGGAACGTTGCGAATGCCGCGAAATCCTTCTTCGTAGAACGATAGCGCGCGTAGTGCACCACATCGACCCGACGCGTCAACTGACCACTTGCCTCCATGAGTCGCTCAGAGCCGTAGGCTCCGACGAGGATAAGGTTTAGTCCCGCGCGGTTCGCCAGAGATTTCAGCAGGTTGCCGTACTGAAGAGGCGGTGTTCGGCTATCAGTCAGGTGGACAACCTCATCGAGGATGATGTATCGAACTTTCCGGTTGCGGAGTGCGTCGTCGAGCAGCATCCGGCTGTTCTTGATTGCGGTGTTTGTGCTTTGGGCTGAACTCCCCTTATTGAGTAGAGGCTCAGGTACTATCGTAAGGAGGTCTTGCAGCAAGTTCTTGTAGAACAGCTGCCAATTAATCAGCTTGCCGTCGGCAGCATCAATTTCGTTGTAGACGACAGGTATCGAGCCGGGGTCTTCTTTTATCTCAACCTCGTAGATTTTCAGTAGCTCCTCCATCAAGAGGTTCGCGAAGGTTGACTTTCCCACACCAGCAGGTCCGGTCACAATCGTTATCGAGAGCTCGCTGTGCGGGGTCGTATTCTGGCGAACTTGCTTTCGTACGGCTTCGAGATTTGGATGAGTGAATCGTAGCGAACGCAAATACTCGAACTTGTCGTCGGGGCTCCCACGCACTGCTCGTGCGTGCAGACGCGCTTCCTCCAAACTAAGACGCTTGTTCATACCCTTCCTCCGGTTTGGATACGTCCTCTCGTAGGCAACTTGTCGTAGTCAATGCTGAAAATATCCTGCGATGCATTGACGGCATCCCGCCGTGGGGCGGGCACGGGATTGCGGAAAACGGGCGCCGGCGTGTCTTCAGCCACTTCGGCCATGGCGAGCGCGACGGGCATCGAGATAATTTGGTCGGTGGTGAGCTGGGACTGGTCTTCAATTAGCCGTGCATCTCCATAAACCTGCCGTGTGGCCTCGGTCAATGCAGCGGCGTCGGGCACGCAATTGTCTTGGAGGACAGACTGGAGCACGTGCTCCATTCCCTCATCGTCCACACCTCGACTACGAAGACGCACTTCGTAGATGACATATCGCCATTCGACCGTCGTCAGCCTTCGGTATCTCATGAGCAATTGAGAGGTACAGCGAATCCAGTCGCCCTTGACCTTCGCGTAGGCGATGCTGACGTCCCACATGTCGACAAGCACGCCGAGCTTTTGGCCGTTGCGAAGCGAACTGTCCGCAAACTCTCGGCACGTGTACCAGATGTGCCCAATCTTGATTCCCCGTTGCTTGTCGAGTACTCGTGTGGAACCATGCGTCGAGGGAGCGATACACGTTCGGATGTAAAACTGCCCATCAAATGGGACGCGGCGAGCGAGGCGGCGTCCCGTTTGCCCGAGCCGGCGATTCATGTATTCGATGGGGGTGTGGTCATGAGCTGGATGCACACGCTGGTTGTAATCCTGGAAGAAGTAGTGGTCGAGCAGGCCATGAAGTTCCGGAAACGTCATGAGCTTGCCGTTTAACGGATTGACCGACTTGGTCACCGTTCGCACGTTCTGGAGAGCTTTTGTATTACCTACGAGGTTGTGGATAAGCTCGGTGTTTGTAGTCCCGAAGAGCCGCTCCATAACATTCCCAAACCGTGCTTCGTGCGCTGGGCGGAACTGCAGGGTAACGTCAAGCCAATCGCACAGCGCGTCGAAGGCGGACGAGTGAAATTCCTTGCCGTTATCGACGACGATATAGAAAGGGACTCGTTTGTGTACCTTCACTATCGCCCTAAGGACCATCATGCAACTTACCGTGCTCGGTGCATGTAGGGAAAGGTAGAACCCTAATACGGCGCGTGTCTCCGCGTCGATTGCAAGGGTTAGCCACGGTCGACGCCGGAATATCCGGCCACCGCGACCTCGGATAGTGACGAACACGTCCAGCTTGGTGTGGTCAATGTGCACGCGATGGAAAGGTCGGCCACCGTGTACCTTATCGGTCAAGTGCAGATACCAAACCAGTGGAGCTTCGGCGTAGACGACTCTGCTGCCACGGCGCGCCTTCTTGTCGACAAATTCTTTCGCATGCAGCGTGAACGTCTTCCGCGAAGCGGGATGAACGTCTTGCTCACCACTCAGTCGGACATATCGCTTGTAGTTGGCACTACCGCCCGCATTGGTCGGGTTGTTCCCTTCTTCAATAACCTTCCGAATGAGCGCGAGCTGCTTTTCTGAAATCTGAACGCGCCCACCACTTCGCCGCTTCGGTGTTGCTGCCCAACGTTGTGCGGCAATGGAGTCGCCAGCCTCCCTCACGCTCTTCACTATGCGTTGACGTTGTCGTTTGCTCAGATTGGTACGGACAGTCTTGCCTTCCTCAATTGCCTTTACCATCAGAAGGCGATTCTTTCCTTCGATAATCTGTATGTCCGTGAGCCCCTCGATATGACCGAGCACATCGTCGATGGAACGCGTCGTTGAAAGCAGAGTAATGTCGCGCCGATACAGCGCTTGCTCGAACAGGTGGACCGGCATCAGAGTGCCAGCGCGCGATTGCTTGTCAAAAAAGTGAACCGTTTCGCCGTTGACCATCGAGACCTCGAAAGTCTCCGTGCGGTCTCGAAACGTAAACTCCGTGCCGATGTCGACATTGAGCAGAATTTCGTCACTCGTCGCCCTTGGCGCAGCACGGCTAAAGACGACTGCGTCCAACTGGGCACGCGACGAACAGACGATGACGTCTTCGGTCTCAGATAGGTCGTCGAAATCAAGGTCGACGAAGAGCCGCTGTTCGGCTATGGCTTTGTAGACGTCATCGACAACGAATGCTCCCGGCGGCGTGTCGACGATGATGTCTTGGTTCCATGGTGTGCGGTCCGGGTACGCCTGAGTCAGGAGAAGGCCAAGCGTCATCGGGCAGTTCTTGCCTGTAATCGTCTCTATCGCACGCCACGCTGAATCGGTCAGGGGCGCTGCCCTGTCGCAGAGGAAATCACTCAGGAACTCGACGTTCGAAACGAACGTCGGATTGTTTTCATCGCTAGACCGCATGCAGTAGGTAATGCCGAGGCTGCCGAAGTGAGCTTCACGCTCGGGACATCGCCACGTGCCGTCTTTCTCCTGGAAAAAGCGACCTGGATATTTTGTTTGTAGAAGCTCAAGGTCGCGCGGAGTCTTCCATTCGTCTATAAATATCCCGTACGCGGTGAGACGGAGGATGTCGGGGGTGTATTTTTGCGGCGCCGAGTAGATAGTGATGGTGCCGTCGGCCAGCTTGCGCTCTGTCGGCACGCTCAAGCGGACCTCGGGCGGTTGGCAGTAAATCTCGTGCGTCACGCCGTCAAAATCGTAGCGGAGCACTGCGCCGAACTCTGGACGCCGGCTTTCGGTCGCGAGTCTTCGGTTCATCTTCCGCGAGGTGTAGCGTGTGATGACGTTGCCGATTTTGGATTGCACTTTGCGCGAGGGCGAGTTCTCACGCGCATCGTTTACATAGGTTTGCCCGCCAGACGGCGTGCCCCATTTGACGAAGCTTTGAATCAGTTCATCGTCACTGAGCGGGCCAATTGGCGCTCCGAGTGGAGCCTCCTCTGCCCAGTGCCTTTCGAGGCGTTGCCATCTCGTGAGTGCCGGAACCTGAGTTGGAAGACGTACAGCGGGAAAATGCTGATTCTCCATTTGCACCTCCTCGAATCACCGAATCTGATTCACTGTGCCGAGTGAACACGAATTCAACGCGCCCGAAGGATAGGTCTGCCGTTGTGCTCAGTGGACGGCGCATCTAGACGCGGCTCGCGTTGCCTGCGCAGGAGCACCGGCAACTCGCCGACGGTATAACGGTAGCGAACAAGCGCTTTCAGTTCCGTCGCACGTTGGTCGTCCCATGGCCGGAGAAGCTGCCAGAGTGAAGCGTGTAGCCACGTATCCAGGATGCCCTGCAACTGCTCGTGGGACAGCGCCCTGACATGAGCAACTACGCGTTCAATGCTCTCCGTCGAGCTCGCGAGCAGGTAGTGGCCATTGGGACGAAAGAGGGGCGCCCACAGCTTGAGTTCGTCTCCCGGCTCTCGGAGATAGAGTCCGCTGGCAATCGAAGGCGTCGTAGCGACAATGGCTTCGAATACCGTATCCGTCTCGACGTGTCGAACGAGCAGAGGCTCACTCCCGTCGAAGTCGTCATAGGGCCCTATTGCTCGGGCATCTTCAGGCGCCGGCGCATCCAGCTGAGCGGCTATGACGCTCTTCGTGCAAAGCCGCCGAATGCTCATCGGAATCTCGATTTGCCGGCGTTGGCGCTTGACGACTTGCACATTTGGTGGGCGG
>NZ_BBJJ01000007.1 GCF_000739815.1 Paraburkholderia mimosarum LMG 23256 = NBRC 106338 | reverse complement strand
CAGCCCGGGCCCGGAGAACTCCTCGACCTGGATATATTTCAGCTTCGTCACGTTGACTACGGCAGGGTATGGCGACATCGTGCCCGTCGCGCGGCAGGCGAGATCGCTTGCGAATCTCGAGGGGCTCATTGGCCAGCTTTATCCGGCTATTGTGCTCGCGCGACTTGTGTCATTGCACCTGGCAGGCGGCAGTTCCGGAACAGACAAGAACTGACCGCTGATCCCGCATCTCATCGGGCCGACAACGGCGGCCGCGACTCATCATCTCCTGCTGTACCCGGGGGGCATGGAACCGTTCGGTTAGTTCGGCCGAGGGAAATGTTATCTTCGTGATACATTAACTATCACAGCGACTTACGAAGATTGCAAAATGCCAACCCCTCACGCTCCTTCTGCCGGCGTCCGGCGGGCGCTGCGAAAATTGGGTGCCGATATTCACGATGCGCGTCGCCGCCGCCGGTTGACCATGGCGGTGGTGGCCGATCGAGCTTTCACGTCGAGAGCGACTTTGCAGCGCGTCGAGGCTGGAGATCCGGGTGTGAGCATCGGCATCTATGCAGCCGTGCTACTGGCGCTCGGCCTTTTAGGCGGACTTCAGGACGTTGCCGACGTTGCCCACGATACGGTGGGGCAGTCGTTGGCTACCGCAGCGTTGCCTCAGCGCGTCCGGTTGCCGCGTGGCAAAGGCAAGGGCGATCATGGCTGATGTCGAGGTTTATATCGATGTCGATGGCTCGCCGCGGCCGGCGGGGCTGCTCAGGCGCCATGCGTCGCGCCGGGAAGAAACGGTCACCTTCGAATATGACGAGGCCTGGCTAGCCGCCGACGAGCGCTTCTCGATCGAGCCAGCGCTGGCGTTGACGCGAGGTCTCTTCCCGCCGCCGGCTGGCCAACCCATTTTTGGCTCGATCGGCGATTCGGCGCCGGACACCTGGGGGCGTCGTCTCATGCAGCGTGCGGAGCGTCGACACGCCGAACGGGAAGGGCGGCGCGTCCGTACGCTCGGCGAACTTGACTATCTGCTGGGCGTAGCCGATGAAACGCGCCAGGGCGCGCTGCGATTCCGCTGGAGCGGAGAAGAAGAATTCCAGTCGCCCGTGCCCGCCGGTGTTCCGGCTCTAATCGAACTGGGGCGGCTGCTCCAGATCACTGAACGCATCTTGCGCGACGAGGAAACCGATGAGGATTTGCAACTGATCTTTGCGCCAGGGTCGTCACTGGGTGGCGCGCGTCCCAAGGCTTCAGTCATCGATCAATACGGCCATTTGTCGATTGCCAAATTCCCGAAGGAAACCGACGACTACAGCATCGAAACGTGGGAGGAAATCGCCCTGCGATTGGCCGAACGCGCCGGTATCTCCACCCCGCATCACGAATTGCTCGAGGTAGCGGGCAAGGCCGTGCTGCTATCGCGTCGGTTCGATCGCGCGGGGAGCATTCGCATCCCCTTTCTCTCGGCCATGTCAATGACGGAATCGCGGGACGGTCAGCGCGGCAGTTATCCCGAGTTGGTTGATGCACTGACACAACACGGTGCGAAGGCGCGGGCCGATGCCGCACAGTTGTATCGCCGCGTGACCTTCAATGTGCTGGTCTCCAATGTCGATGACCATCTGCGCAATCACGGTTTTCTGTGGACGGGGCGCGACGGCTGGATATTGTCGCCGGCCTATGACCTCAACCCCACGCCAACCGATCTCAAGGCGCGCATCCTGACGACCAATATCGATCTCGACGAGGCAACCTGTTCAGTCGGCCTGCTGGAAAGTGCCGCGGAGTTCTTTGGTTTGTCGCTGAAACAGGCTCGGGCCACGATCCGGGCTGTGGCCGACGTGACCAGGACATGGCAATCGGTTGCGGAGGAAGTTGGTTGCAGGCGCGCAGAGATCGTACGGATGGCAAGCGCCTTCGAGCACGATGACCTGTGCGCCGCATTACAGTTGTGACGGTATCGAGGACCGCGTCCAAACAAGCCTTGACGGTATCGGCAACGGTATCGCGCTCACGAACAGCCCCGAGACGCAAACATGTCGGCGATTTTTCCGGCGAATCGAACATCGATCCTCCAGTGCGGCCCAACAACGGCCGTCAGCTGCTGGGCATGACATCCGGTATCGACGCAGCGTGAACAGGTGGGGACGCCGGCCGTAAGGCCCGGCCACTGGATCGACGATCGAGTGGGAGCGATGTCCTCCCGTCAGCCTGCTGGCGATGCAAAAACCCGCGTTCGGCATCATGAGCCGACGCGGGCTTTTTGCTTTTGGCGAGTCCGCCTTGTCCGTTGAGACTGGCGCCAGACCATTGAATGCTTCAGGCGCATGCCCGCGTTCTTCCGGGTGCGGACGTCGAGCCCTGTGTGAACGACGGGCTTCACTTCCGCCAGCTCACGCATCATCATCGCCGCCCGATTCGTCTGCTGTGCCGCGAACGACGGCATGGAAATACGGTGTCCGCAAGGTCCAGTTCCGGATCATGAGCCGGATCATGAGCCGTGGCCAGCGCCAGCCGGCGACGTGTCCGTGGCTTGAGCGAGGCTCAGGACCATCTGCGCAATCGACTGCGTGGTGGCGAGCGTATTGATCACGCCCGCGCGCAGCGCGCCGAGAATGCCGGTGGCCTTGGTGGGCTCGCTCGCGGTCGCGATGACGTTGGGGATGCGCTTCAGATCGTCGAGCGTCAGGCCGATCACCCGACCGCGCAGCAGCGTAGTCGCGGGGCGGCCATGGATGTCGATGAAGTCGTAGCCCATGATGTCGCCGACCGCGCCCGCGCGCTTGGCCTCGGCCATTTCCTCGGGCGTGAACCAGCCGAGGCGCAGCATGTTGCTGTCCTCGAGAATGTCGCCAATGCCCACCAGCGCCACCGTCGCGCGTCGCGCTTTGTCGAGCGACTGCCGCACGACATCGTTTTCCAGCAGGGCGGCGAAAAGCTGTGGATCGTTGACGAGCGCCGGCGCGTAGAGCGTTTCGCTGTCGCCGCCAAAGCGCGCGGCGAGCCGGCGGCAGATGTGGTCGGCGTTCATCGTTTCTCCGCCGCGATACGAGCCGCCGATCGCGGAGACGAACGAGCAGTTGCGCGGCGTCGTCGACACCGCGTGGCGCGACACGGCGCTGACGTTGCGCCCCATGCCGACCGCGACGATCGTGCCGTCCGTCAGCGCGCGGTCGAGGTAACTCGCGACGAGCCCCGCCAGCAGTTCCCGCTGGCTGTCCTGATCTTTGTGATCGACCGAGATGATGGCGCGCTGGATGCCGAAGCGGGCGATCAGTTCCTGTTCGAGATCCTGTACCGCGCGCGGATGATGGCGCACCCGGATCTCGACGATGCCTTCCTCGACGGCGCGCCTGAGCAGACGTCCCACTTTCGGGCGCGAGATGGCGAACTTTCGGGCGAGTTCTTCCTGGGTCATCCCGTCGATGTAGTAGCAGGTCGACAGTTGCGTGAGTTCGTCGTTGGTCATGGCGTTATCGATGGTGGCAAGCATCGCGACGGTCACCTCTTGAGCGTTACGTCATTCGGGAGGCCGGCGGGCGTGCCGCCCCGGCGCTCGTAGTCGGCGATGCGCTGCACCTTGGGTTGGGAGCGGCCGCCGTCGAATTCTGCCTTAAGCCAGGCGTCGACGATGCTGTTGGCCAGCTCGCTGCCGATCACGCGCGCGCCCATGGTGATGATCTGTGCGTCGTTGCTGCGCCGCGCGCGCTCGGCGGAGTACGTGTCGTGGCACTGCGCCGCGCGGATACCCGGCACCTTGTTGGCGGAGATCGCCACGCCGATGCCGGTGCCGCACAGCAGGATCGCGCGTGCAAAGTCGCCCGCGGCGACGCGCTGGGCGACCGCAATGGCGATATCCGGGTAGAGCACCGACTGTTCGGCGTGGTGGGTGCCGAAATCGACCAGTTCGACCTGCGGATGCGTGTCGCGCAGATGCCGCTTGATCGACTCCTTCAGCGCATAGGCTGCTTCATCGCAGCCGATCGCTACTTTCATGGTGATGATCTCCCTGAGTCGCGCCGCGAAGCGCGCGTGTCCCGGTGCGCGCATTATAACCATCAGAAATGAGCATTTGTCAAATGCCGAGCATTTGCTCACCAGTTTGATAGGAGATGGGTTGCCTTGCTGGTCCGGTGGAGCGGAGAAAGGACGCGTTCACCAGGGTTCATCCATAGTTGACGACGCCATTTAGCGATATCTACCATTTGCTCTGAAGTATCAAAATTTCATTGATGAACAAATGATCGTCAAGGATGCCCTGTGACTTCTGTTCTGCTCGAAGCAACCCAGGTAGCCAAACGGTTCAACGGCGTGAGCGCGTTGCGCGACGGACGCCTGACCTTGGCGGCGGGCCGCGTACACGCGCTGTGCGGCGGCAACGGTACGGGCAAATCGACGTTTCTGAACATCCTGATGGGGCTGCTGCGCCGCGATGAGGGCGTCATCCGGCTGAATGGCCGGGAAGTGGATTTCGCCTCGCCCGCGGAGGCGATTGCGCACCGGCTGGCGATCATTACGCAGGAGCTGTCGCCGGTGCCGGGCATGACCGTCGCCGAAAACCTGTATCTCGGCCGCGAGCCGACCGTGGCGGGCGTGATCGTCGATCGGCGCGCGCTGCGGCGTCGGGCGCAGGCCCTGCTCGACCGGCTCGGCTTCGCGATCGACGCGGGCGTGCCGATGCAGCGCCTGAGCCTCGCGCAAACGCAACTGGTCGAGATCGCGAAGGCATTCAGCCATGACTGCAGGGTGATCATCATGGACGAGCCCACGTCGGCGATCGGCGAGCGCGAAACGGAGACGCTTTTCACGGCGATCCGCCAGGTCACGGCGCAGGGAACCGGCATCATCTATGTGTCGCACCGCCTGAGCGAACTATTCGACATCGCCGACGACTACACCGTGTTTCGCGACGGGGCCTACGTCGAAAGCGGCCGGATGGCCGACATCGATCGCGCGCACCTGGTGCGCACGATCGTCGGACGGGAGCTGGCCGCCGTCGACCGCGACCGTCGCCCGGCCGATGGCGCGGTGTGTCTGTCCGCGCGCGGCTTGACGCGCGCCGGCGAATTCGAGGACATCGGGCTGGACGTGCGCCGCGGTGAAATTCTCGGCATCTACGGGCTGATGGGATCAGGGCGCAGCGAATTCCTGAACTGCATCTACGGATTGACGCGGCCCGATGCCGGCACGCTCACGCTCAACGGCGAACCGCTGCCCCAGGGCGATCCCGCGCGGACGATCCGTGCGGGCGTCTCGCTCGTCACCGAGGATCGTAAGGACTCCGGACTGGTGCTCTCCGGCAGTGTGCAGGAGAACATCGCACTGTCCGCGTACCGGCGTCTCGCGCGCGCCGGTGTGATCCGGCGCGCGCCGGTGCGGCGGCTCGCGCAGGCGATGGTCGAACGGCTGGCGATCAAGGCCGCGTCGCTGCGCATGCCGGTCTCGGCAATGAGCGGCGGCAACCAGCAGAAGGTCGTGCTGGCCCGATGCCTGTCGACCGGCCCCGTGCTTCTGCTATGCGACGAGCCGACGCGCGGCGTCGACGAAGGCGCGAAGCAGGCCATCTACCAGTTGCTCGATACGTTTGCGCGCAACGGCGGCGCGGTGATCGTCGTGTCGTCCGAAGCGCCTGAGCTGCTGCTCGTCAGCGACCGTATCGCCGTTTTCCGGGGTGGCCGCGTGGCCGCCGTGTGCCCGGCTGGCGGCGTGACCCAGGAAACCCTGCTCCATCTCGCGTCATGAACCTGCCCATGCCTACCCAGACCCTTTCCCATCCCGCCGACGCCGCAGCGAGCCGCGTGCCGGTGTCCGAACTCGCGAGCCGCTTCGGCCTTCCGCTCGTCTTCGTCGCGCTGTGCGTCGCGCTGGCCTTCGCGAGTCCGTACTTCTTCACCTGGCGCAACTGGGGCGACATTCTGCGGCAGACCTCGATCAACGGCATCCTCGCGATCGGCATGACCTGCGTGATCCTGACCAAGGGCATCGACCTGTCGGTGGGCTCGGTGCTCGCGCTCGCCGGGATCGTCAGCGGCCTCGTCGCGGCGGCGGGGCACAACCTCGTCGTCGTCCTCGTGACGGGCATCGCATGCGGCGCGGCGCTCGGCGCGCTCAACGGCGTCGCGATCGCCCGCTTCCGGGTACCGCCGTTCGTGGCGACGCTCGGCATGCTGAGCATCGCGCGCGGCGTCACCTACATCGTCAACGACGGCAGTCCCGTCGCCAACCTGCCGGACGACTACCTCGCGCTCGGCATCGGCAAGCTGGGCCCGCTTGCCATGCCGGTGCTGATTTTCGCGGCGGTGGCGCTCGTGTTCTGGTGGCTGCTGCGCTCCACGACGTACGGCCGTTATCTCTACGCGGTCGGCGGCAACGAGAAGAGCGCGCGCACCTCCGGCATCGGGGTGCGCAAGGTGGTGGGCTCGGTGTACGTGCTGTCCGGCGCGCTCGCGAGTCTCGCCGGCATGATCCTCGCCGCGCGCACCACCTCCGCGCTGCCTCAGGCGGGCGTGTCCTACGAACTGGACGCGATCGCGGCCGTGGTGATCGGCGGCACCAGCCTGTCCGGCGGCCAGGGCGGCGTGGTCGGCACGCTGTTCGGCGCGCTGCTGATCGGCGTCATCAACAACGGGCTGAACCTGCTGGGCGTGTCCTCTTATTACCAGCAGATTGCGAAGGGGCTGATCATCGTCCTCGCCGTCCTCATCGACGTGGCCCGCAAGCAGCAACGCTAATCCGTTCCAACCGGGAGGAGATACCCATGAAGTCGGACAAGAAGTCGGGCAAGACATGGCTTGGCAGGATCGCCGCGACCGCCGCACTCGCCGCCGCACTCGCCGTCACGGCCGCGGGCGGCGCGGCGCAAGCGGCCGGCACGCAGTATCGCGTCGGCGCGGCGGTCTACGGCATGAAGGGGCAGTTCATGCAGAACTGGGTGCGCGAAATCAAGGCGCATCCGGCCGTGAAGAACGGCACGGTGCAGCTGACCGTGTTCGACGGCAACTATGACGCGCTGACGCAGAACAACCAGATCGAAACGATGCTCACGCAACAATACCGCGGCATCCTGTTCGTGCCGATCGATACCCGGGCCGGGATCGGCGTCGCGAAGCGCGCGGCTTCGTCGGATACGCCGCTGATCGCGTCCAACACGATGCTGGCCACGCCGAACGTGCCGTACATCGGCAACGACGATGTAGAGGGCGGCCGTCTGCAGGCCGAAGCGCTGGCGAAGCAGCTCGGCGGCAAGGGCAGCATCGTGATCATCCAGGGGCCGATCGGTCAGTCGGCGCAGATCGATCGCGAGAAGGGCGAGATCGAGGTCCTCGCGAAGTATCCCGGTATCAAGGTCATCGAAAAGAAAACCGCCAACTGGTCGCGCGCCGAAGCGATGAACCTGATGGAGGACTGGCTCAATGCCCATCCGAAGGAGATCAACGGTGTCATCGCGCAGAACGACGACATGGCGCTCGGCGCGCTGCAGGCGATCAGGAACCGGGGCCTCGCGCCGAGGGACATTCCGGTCACGTCGATTGACGGCATGCCCGACGCGATCCAGGCCGCGAAGAAGGGCGAACTCACGACCTTCCTGCAGGACGCGCAGGCGCAATCACAGGGCGCGCTCGACCTCGTGCTGCGGCAACTGGTCGGGCCGGGCTACAAGCCGCAGTCGGTGATCTGGCAGCGCTACGCGAAGGATCTGAGGTGGGACGACGGCACGGCGAAGCGTTACATCCTGCCGTGGGTGCCCGTGACGCCGGCGAATGCCGACCAGTTGTACCGCCAGGTGACGGGTGGCTGATCAAGGAGCGGACATGACGGATCTTTGGGACAGGGCGTTCGACTTCAGCGGTCGGGTCGCGCTGGTGACGGGCGGCGCGGCCGGCATCGGCCATGCCTGTGCGCAATTGCTGGCGATGCGGGGCGCGCGCGTCGCGCTGGTCGACCGCAATCCACGGACTGCGCAAACGGCAGAGGCGTTGCCGGGAACGGCCGGCCAGCATGCGGGCTTCCTGCTCGACCTGCGCGATGGCGCCGCGGCGCAGGTTGCGGTCGACCTCGCGGTGGCCCGTTTTGGCGGGATCGATCTGCTCGTCAACAGTGCGGGGGTGGCGTTGCTCGACAAGGCGGTCGATGTCGACGAAGCCGCGTGGGATACCACGATGGCGATCAATCTGAAAGCGTCGTTCTTCATCGCGCAGGCCGTGGCCCGGCAGATGATCGCGAGCGAACGCCGCGGACGCATCGTCAATCTCGCATCGCAGGCGAGCGTCGTCGGGCTGGAGCGGCATGTCGCCTACTGCGCGAGCAAGGCTGCGATCGTCGGCATGACGAAGGTGCTGGCGATCGAATGGGCCCCCTACGGGATCACGGTCAATGCGGTTTCGCCGACGATCGTCGAAACGGAACTCGGCAAGCAGGCGTGGGCAGGCGAAGCCGGCGAGCGGGCCAGGCGCGAGATTCCGGCCGGGCGCTTCGCGCAGCCGGACGAGATTGCGGCGCTCGTACTGTATCTGCTGAGCGATGCGGCGGCGATGATCACCGGCGAGAACGTCGTGATCGACGGCGGCTACACCGTGCGTTGAACGCCGCCGGCCGTAGTGCAGCCGCAGGCAGCCGCATAGTCGGTAGTACGAACCGAAAAGGAAAGGAGACGTCTCATGTCGTCGATAGCCGAAGCGCTTTTGCCGGCGCAGCAAGCGGGCGGGCAGCGCATGGCGGGCGCGCTGCCGGACACCATGCGCGCCGTGGTGTGTCACGGGCCGCAAGATTACCGGCTGGAGGAGGTGCCGGTGCCGATACCCGGGCCGCACGAGATCCTGACGCGGGTGGAGCTGGTCGGTATCTGCATGGGGGACATCAAGACGTTTCGCGGCGTGCCGTCGTTCTGGGGCAATGCGATCCAGCCGCGCTACGTGAAGCCGCCGATGATCCCGGGTCATGAATTCGTGTGCCGCGTCGTGGCGCTGGGCCCGGGAGCGGAGAGCCGGGGCGTCCGGGTGGGCGAGCGCGTGATCTCGGAGCAGATCGTGCCGTGCTGGGACTGCCGCTTTTGCCATCACGGCCAGTACTGGATGTGCCAGAAGCACGACCTGTACGGCTTCCAGAAGAACGTGCAGGGGGCGATGGCGGAGTACATGATCTTCACGAAGGAAGGCATCGTGCACAAGGTGCCCGATGAGATTCCGCCCGATGAAGCGATCCTGATCGAGCCGCTGGCTTGTTCACTGCATGCCGCCGACCGCGCCGACGTCGGCTTTGACGACGTAGTCGTAGTGGCCGGCGCGGGGACGCTCGGGCTGGGCATCATCGGCGCGGTGCGCATGCGCAATCCGAAGCGGCTGATCGCGCTCGACATGAAGCCTGAGCGCGCCACGCTGGCGCTGCGCATGGGGGCCCACGAGGTGTGGAATCCGGCCGAGGCGAACGTGGTGGAGCGGATCCAGTCGATCACGGATGGCTACGGCTGCGACATCTACATCGAGGCGACGGGTCACCACCGCGCCGTCAATCAGGGGCTCTCGATGCTGCGCAAGCTGGGCCGCTTCGTCGAGTTCAGCGTGTTCAACGACGAGGCGACGGTCGACTGGTCGATCATCGGCGACCGCAAGGAGCTGGACGTGCTCGGGGCCCACCTCGGGCCTTACATGTATCCGCGCGCGATCGACTTCATCGGCTCGCGCAGGATCGACATGCGGGGTATCGTCACGCACCGTTTTCCGCTGTCGCAGTTTGCGCAAGCGTTCGCCGTGATGGAGCGCGGCGAGCAATCGTTGAAAGTCGTGCTGGATCCGCAGGGGTAATCCATGAACCGTGTCATCAATCATCCCGACCAGGTGGTCGAGGATATGCTGCGCGGCGTGCTGGCCGCGCATCCCGAGCTGACAGCCGATCCGGGCAACCCGCGCGTGATCGGCGTGGCGCGGCCGGCGAGGGGCAAGGTCGGCGTCGTGACCGGCGGCGGCTCGGGCCACGAACCGGCGTTTCTCGGCTATGCGGGACCGGGCCTGCTCGACGCGGTCGCGGTGGGCGAAGTGTTTTCGTCGCCGACCGCGAGGAGTTTTCTCGACGCGTTCCGGCGTGCCGACCAGGGTGCGGGCGTCGCTTGCCTCTACGGCAACTATGCGGGCGACAACATGAACGTGAAGATGGCCGTCAAGATGGCGGCTGCTCAGGGCATCGACGTGAAGACCGTGGTGGCGAACGACGATGTCGCGTCGGCGGGGCGCGACGAGCGGATCAAGCGTCGCGGCGTAGCGGGCGAGATCCTGATGTGGAAGGCCGGCGGCGCCCGCGCGGCGCTCGGCGGCGATCTGGATGCCGTGATCGCCAGCGCGCAGAAGGCGATCGACCATACCCGCTCGGTCGGCATCGGGCTGTCGGCCTGCACGATTCCGGCCAACGGCAAGGCGAACTTCCATATCGCCGATGGCGAGATGGAGCTGGGCATCGGCCATCACGGCGAACACGGCGTCAAGGTAACTCGCACGGTGCCGGCGAAGGACATGGCAGCGCTGATGCTCGACATCGTCCTGCCCGACTTCCCGCTCGAACGCGGCGAAGAGGTGTCGGTGCTGGTGTCGGGGCTTGGCGCGACGCCGCTGATGGAGCAATACATCCTGTATGCGGAGGTGGCCGCGCGCCTCGCCGAGGCTGGATTGTCGATTGGTTTTCGTTTCGTCGGCAACCTGTTCACCTCGCTGGAGATGATGGGCGTGACGCTGACCGTCACGCGGCTCGACGACGAACTGAAGCAGTTGCTGGCGGCGCCGTGCCGCAGTATCGGCCTGACGATGGGAGATGGCGCATGATGTCTACGCAAGGGTTGCCGCTGGCTGATGCCGGTTTTGTGGTGCGCGATCTCGTTGCCGTGATCCAGCGCCACCGCGACGAGTTGTCGGAGATCGACGCCGCCATCGGCGACGGCGATCACGGTATCAACATGAACAAAGGATTCAGCCAGTGCGGCGCGCAACTCGAGGCGCGCGGCGAGGTGAGTTTGCCCATCGCGCTCGAGCTGCTGTCGCTATCGTTGCTGGAAGGCATTGGCGGTTCGATGGGGCCGCTCTATGGCAGTTTTTTCATGGAATTCGCCGGACCGTTGAGGGACCAGCAGCGGCTGGGCGCGGCCCTGTTCGGCGCGTCGCTGTCAGCCGGCCTGGCCGGCGTACAGGCGCTCAGCGACGCGAAGGTTGGCGACAAGACGCTCATGGATACGCTCGTGCCAGCCGAAACGGCATTTCATGCAGCATTGCACGCCGGCCAGGATTTCCGGCAGGCGCTGATGGCGATGAGCGCGGCCGCCGAGCGCGGCAAGCAGTCCACCCGCGCCATGCAGGCACGGATCGGTCGGGCATCGCGTCTCGGTGAGCGATCGGTCGGGACGCTCGATGCGGGAGCCGCCTCGTGCTGCCTGATTCTGTGCAGCATGGCGGCGTCGATCGCGGCGCGGCTGGACGGTGGGCCGCAGGGCGCGCCATCGTGACCCCTTCAGACCGGCGAATACAGCATCGAAACCTGGGGAAATCGCCTGCGATTGGCTGAATGCGCCGGCATTTCCATCCCAAATCATGAACTGCCTCAGGCACCGGCAAGCCTGTGCTGCTGTCGCGTCGCTTCGAATTGGGCGATGTATATCTGATGTCAATACACCCTGGGGCAGGACCAACCAGGGCAGATGACGTAACCCGCGTTCGGCCACGTTGAGCCGACGCGGGTTTTTTGCTTTTGTCGAGTCCGCCTGCGTACCATCTCCAAGCCTTCGAGTTTCAATGCTTGAGGCAGGTGTCCGCGTTCTTCCAGGTGCAAACGTCGAGCCCGGTATGAACGATGGGTTTCACCGTCTTCCCCTCAGCCAGATCGCGCATCACCATCGCAGCCTGATAGCCCATTTCCTCGGGCCGCTGCCCGACCAGCGCGTTGACCTTGTGGTCCTTGAGCGCCTGCAGCTCCGGCCCGAGCGTGTCGGCGGAAACGATCACGAACTGCCCGCTGTTGATCTTGTCCATGATCGGCGCGACGACCTGCGAATAGGCTTCAGGGGCGAACAGCGGCCAGCCGCCCTCGAACACGAATGCCTGCAGCGTGCTCGCGTTCGCGGTGAGGGTGTCCTGCATCATCTGGTTCGCCTTTGCGGCGTCGTCGTTCACGTAGAGCGGGCAGGCGCTGATTTCGTGCCAGTTGTTCTCGCCCGCCAGCTTCTTGATGCCCTTCTTGCCCGAGAGCACGTCGCGCGTGCCCTGGGCACGCTGGTTGATGTTCTCGGCCGCGGGGTTGCCCATCACGAGGCAGATGTTGCCGCCTTTGGGCATGAGCGTCTTCAGCTGCTCGCCGAGCTTGACGCCCAGCTCGTAGTTGTCGGTGCCGACATACGCCTTGCGCAGCGACTGGTCCTTCGGCAGCAGATCGGCATCCGCGGTGATGATCGGGATCTTCGCGTTGCGGCGGCGAATCACTTCGGCGATGGCCGGCGCGTTCGACGGCGAGATCGCAATCGCCGCGACGCCCTTGGTCAGCAGGTCGTCGACGATCTGCACTTCGGCGCTCTCGTCCGCGGCTGTCGCGGGTCCGGTGTAGTAACAGTTGTAGCCCTGCTTGCCGAGCTCCTTGTTCGCCCGGTCGCAGCCCTGGTGCATGAGATCGAAGTAGGGATTGTCGAGGCCCTTCACGACCAGTGCGAGGGTCTTGTCGGCTGCGCACGCGGAAGAGGCCAGCATGGCGAGCCCTCCGATCGCAGCGAGATATTTCCACGCTTTCTTCATGGTTTCCTCCGGTTCGGCGCCGGTTGTACGGCGCGCGTGTCTCGTACGGTTATCGTCGTCGGAAGGAAAGCCCGCGCCCGTGCCTTGGGCTTCCTGCGGAACCTGGTACTACGCGTGATGGCTGGCGTCCGGTGGTTCCGCGTGTCGTCCGGTCGTGCCTCCCTTCCACTGCGCGCCCGCCGCATGTCGCGACCGGCGTGCCCGAAGACCGTTCACTCTCCTCGTCGTTCGCCGCCGAGCCGGTTGAACAGCACGGCGATGATGATGAAGCCGCCCACCACGGTTCCTTGCCAGAACGAGTCGACGCCTAGCAGGATCAGGCTGTTGCGGATCACTTCGATGAGCGCCGCGCCGACGATGGTGCCGAAGGCGCTGCCCACGCCGCCCGCGAGATTGGTGCCGCCGATCACGGTCGCGGCGATCACGCGCAGTTCGTCGCCGGTGCCGAGGCCCGTCGTGACCGCGCCTAGCCAGCCGACTTCGAGGACGGCCGCGACGCCCGCCATCAGGCCGCCGAGCACATAGACCGAGCAGATCACGCGGCGCACCGGCACGCCGGTGAGATTGGCCGCGTGGCGGTTGCCGCCGACCGCGAAGACATAGCGGCCCCAGCGCGTGAAGGCGAAGGCGAACCAGAACAGCACGCCGAGGACGACCAGGAACCAGACGGGATTGGCCACGCCCAGCGTTTTGCCGCCGCCGAGTGCGAGGAGCATTTTGCCGTCGGGCCCGAAATCGAAAATGGTCCGGCTGCCGGAGATCACGAGCGCGAGGCTGCGGCCCACGCTGAGCATGCCGAGCGTCACAACGAAGGGCTGCATGTCGAGATAGGCAATGAGCAGGCCGTTCACGAGACCGACGAGCCCCGCAGTGAGCAGGCCGAGCCCGATGCCGGCCCAGATCGGGTAGCCCGCGTTCATCGTGACGGAAAGCACGATACCGCTGAGTCCGATCGTCGAGCCCACTGAAATGTCGATGCCGCCCGTGACGATGATGGCCATCATGCCTAGCGCGACGATGGCGACGAAGGCGAAGTTGCGCGTGACGTTGAAGAGGTTTTGCTGCGTGGCGAATGTCGAAGTGACGATCGAAAGCAGGACGCAGGCGACCAGCGTGGCGAGCACCACCCAGAACACCTGGCTCGCGAGCAGCCCGCTCCAGCGGGTGTGGGTTTTCGCGGATTGGGGGTCGTCAAGCAGGGTAGGCATGGGTTTGTGGCTTTGCGGCGCATCGTTCAATTTCCGTGTCTCCTGTCGGCCGCACTTAGCGCTTTAGCGCTTAGTGCGGCCCCATGCAGAGCGGTCGGCTCGCATTTAGCGCTTTAGCGCTTAGTGCGGCCCCATGCAGAGCGGTCGGCTCGCATTTAGCGCTTTAGCGCTTAGTGCGGCCCCATGCAGAGCAGTCGGCTCGCACTTGGCGCTTCAGCGCCTGGTGCGGCCCCACGCAAAGCAGTCCCGCGCTGCGCATATCACGCCGCGGCAATGGCACCCGTGATGAGGCCGGTAACCTCTTCTGGCGAAGACGCCGCGGCCTCCTTGTCAGCGACCTTGTGGCCGCGCCGCATGACGACCACGCGATGGGCGACCTCGAAAACATCAGGCATGCGATGACTGATCAGAATGACGGCGATGCCATGCTCGGAGAGGCGCTTGATGAGATCGAGCACCTGCACGACCTGGCGCACGCTGATCGCAGCGGTGGGTTCATCCATGAGCACGAGCCTAGCCTCGGACAGACGCGTACGCGCGATCGCCACCGCCTGCCGCTGGCCGCCCGACATCTGCCGGACGAGATCGCGTGGCCGCGTTTCGGACTTCAGTTCCTTGAAAAGCTCGCCGGCGCGCCGGTACATGGCCGCGTGATCGAGAACGCGCAAGGGCCCTATGCCGATGCGCGGCTCGCGGCCGAGAAAGACATTGGCGGCCGCCGTGAGGTTGTCGCAGAGCGCGAGGTCCTGATAGACGACTTCGATGCCCTTGGCGCGGGCGTCGACGGGGCGGCTGAAATGCACCGGCTTGCCATCGATGAGAATCTCGCCGTGAGAGGGTGGGAAATTGCCCGCGATCACCTTCACCAGCGTCGACTTGCCGGCGCCGTTGTCGCCCATGAGGCCGACCACCTGGCCCGGCTCGAGACTCAACGTGACGTCGTTCAGCGCATGAATGGCGCCGAAGTGCCTGGAAACGCCTCTGAGCTCAAGAAGACTCATGGACTGTCTCGCTCGCGCTTGTGGGGCCGCCCGCTGCATTGGCGGGGGCGGCGGGAAGATGTGCTAACCAGCTTTTTTTTAGAGCACGATCGGGCTTTTAGCAAGACTATTTCGCTACGCGGTTCCGCTGCGCTGCCAGCAGGCCGCCGATGAGATAAAATTGCGTTTTCGCCGAAAACCCCCGCCAGGCGGCCCTGGCGCGCGTCGTCCGTACGGCGTCAAGCCTCCAGCGGCATCGCACTCGTTCCCTTGAGTTCATCGAGACAGACGATCGATTGCACGCTGTTGACACCGGGCGCGCGCATCAGCGTATCGAGCAGGAACTCGGAGAGCGCCTTGAGGTCGCGCGCCACCACCTTCAGCACGTAGTCGATATCGCCAGTCACGGAGTAGCACTCCTGCACCTGCGGCAACGTCGCGACGAGTTCCTTGAACTTGACGAGCTCGCGCATGTGCCCGCGTTCCATCGTCACCTGAATGAAGGCGACCACGCCGAAGCCGAGCGCCTGCGCGTCGAGTCGCGTCTCGTAACGCCGGATCACGCCGAGCTCCTCGAGCCGTCGGTGACGCCTCAAGGTCTGCGCGGGCGAGAGCTTGATCGCGGCCGCGAGTTCGAGGTTCGAGGCGCGGCCGTGCTGCTGGAGCGCGGCGAGAAGCCGCATGTCGATCGTGTCGAGCGCGAAGTTCTGCATTTATCTTGCGTGAGATGGGTCAGTGGCGAGAGCTAATTGTATCAATCAGGGTTTGCCTGCGTACGAGATGAAATCCTATTTTCCCGCGCCAACTATACACTGGGCGCACCCGATCGGGCTGGCGGCCAGATCCGTCAAGCCTGGCAGCGCGCCGGCGCAGAACGTTGCGCGCGCAATTTTATTTCGTGGAGCGGAGCCGGCGTCTTATCCGGATGCTTTGGCCCCGTGCAGATAAATCGGAGACAGGAAGAGACATGGTTTCAAACGACACGCGTGAAAATCGCGGCCAGCTAAAGCGCGGCCTGAAGAATCGTCATATCCAGCTCATTGCGCTGGGCGGGGCGATCGGCACGGGCCTGTTCCTCGGCATTGCACAGACGATTCAGACCGCCGGCCCCGCGGTGCTGCTCGGCTACGGCATTGCCGGCTTCATTGCGTTCTTCATCATGCGGCAGCTGGGCGAGATGGTCGTGGACGAGCCCGTCGCCGGTTCGTTCAGCTACTTCGCCGACAAGTACTTCGGCCCGTTCGCGGGCTTTCTCTCGGGCTGGAATTACTGGGTGCTCTATGTGCTCGTGAGCATGGCCGAGCTTTCCGCGGTCGGCATCTACATGCACTACTGGTGGCCGACGTTGCCCACCTGGGTCTCGGCGCTCGTGTTCTTCGTCGTCATCAACGGCATCAACCTCACGAGCGTGAAGTCATACGGCGAACTCGAATTCTGGTTCGCGATCATCAAGGTCCTGGCGATCGTCGGCATGATCGGCTTCGGCGGCTGGCTGCTGTTCTCGGGCTCGGCGGGTCCCGAGGCGGGCGTCTCGAACCTCTGGCGCAACGGCGGGTTCTTCCCGCACGGCGTCTCGGGTCTCGTCATGGCGATGGCGGTCGTGATGTTCTCGTTCGGCGGGCTGGAGCTCGTGGGCATTACCGCGGCCGAGGCCGACGATCCCTCGCACACCATTCCGCGCGCAACCAATCAGGTGATCTATCGCATCCTGATTTTCTACATCGGCGCGCTCGCCGTGCTGCTCTCGCTTTACCCGTGGCAGAAGGTCGTGGCGGGCGGCAGCCCCTTCGTGCTGATCTTCCACGCGATGAACAGTGACCTCGTGGCCAACGTGCTCAACGTCGTCGTGCTGACGGCGGCGCTGTCGGTCTACAACAGCGGCGTGTACTGCAATAGCCGCATGCTCTACGGCCTCGCGCAGCAGGGCAATGCGCCGAGAGCGCTGCTCAAGGTGAGCCGGCGCGGCATTCCGCTCGCGGCGCTCGGCGTCTCGGCGTTCGTCACGGCCGCGTGCGTGATCATCAACTACTTCATGCCGGGCAAGGCCTTCGAACTGCTGATGGGGCTCGTGGTGTCCGCGCTCATCATCAACTGGGCGATGATCAGCCTCATCCACCTGAAGTTCCGCCGCGAGAAGGCGCGCGCGCACCAGACCACCGCGTTCCGCAGCCTCGGCTATCCGCTCACGAATTACGTATGCCTCGCGTTCCTTGGCGGCATTCTCGTTGTAATGTATCTGATTCCGGATCTGCGGATTTCCGTGTATCTGATTCCGGTGTGGCTGGGCGTGCTTGGGCTCGCCTACCGACTGTGGCGCCGCAAGCCGGCGCCGGCGCTGCAACGCGGCGTGCCGGCTCCGTGAGCGACGGCCGCCGTCACCGTTCCGAATTTTCGTCCTGAGAGCTAAACAGCATGTTCGAACACATCGATGCCTACCCCGGCGACCCGATCCTCTCGCTCAACGAGAACTTCCAGAAAGACCCGCGGGAGAACAAGGTCAATCTGAGCATTGGCATCTACTTCGACGACGAAGGCCGCCTGCCGGTCATGAAGGCGGTTCACGCCGCCGAAGCGGCGATTCTCGCCGAGCCCGGTCCGAAGCCGTATCTGCCGATGGCGGGTTTCGCGCAGTACCGCGACGCCGTACAGGCGCTGGTGTTCGGCGGCGAGTGCCCGTCGCGCGCGGCCGGCCGGATCGCGACCGTGCAGACGCTGGGCGGCTCGGGCGCGCTCAGGGTCGGCGCCGATTTCATCAAGCGCTACTTCGCGGGCAGCCAGGTGTGGGTGAGCGACCCGACGTGGGAGAACCACCGCTTCATCTTCGAGCGCGCGGGCTTCACGGTGAACACCTATCCGTACTACGACGAGGTGACGGGCGGCCTGAAGTTCGAGGCGATGCTCTCGGCCATCGACGCGCTGCCGGCACGGAGCGTCGTGCTGCTGCACGCGTGCTGCCACAACCCGACGGGCGTCGATCTGGACCGCGCGCAATGGGAGCGACTGATCGACGTGCTGCAAAAACGCGATCTGCTGCCGTTCGTGGACATGGCGTATCAGGGCTTCGGCGCGGGCCTCGACGACGACGCCTTCGCGGTGCGCGAGCTTGCGCGCCGTGGCGTGCCGGCGCTCGTGGCGAACTCGTTCTCGAAGAACTTCTCGCTCTACGGCGAGCGCTGCGGCGGCCTGCATGTGATCTGCGAGGACTCGGCCGCCGCCGACCGCGTGCTCGGCCAGCTCACGGGTTCGGTCCGCGCGAACTACAGCAATCCGCCGACTCACGGTGCGAAGATCGTGACCCGCGTGCTCTGCACGCCGGACTTGAAGGCATCGTGGGAGCAGGAGCTGGCGGCGATGTGCGAGCGCATCGCCCGCATGCGCGTCGCGATCCACGATGGCCTGCGCGCCCACGCAAGCGAAGCGGCGCTCGCGCGTTACCTGAAGCAGCGCGGCATGTTCACGTACACGGGCTTGAGCGAGAAGCAGGTCGAGCGGCTCAAGGCGGAGTTCGGCGTGTATATCCTGCGTTCGGGCCGCATGTGCGTGGCGGGCCTCAACGAGAAGAACGTGGGCGTGGTGGTCGACGCGGTCGGCAAGGTGATGAAGGACTAAGGCAGTGACGGGGCGGGGCGCCCCGGTATCCTTCGAGCGCCGCGGGTCTGCACGGATCGTATCGTGCAGACCCGTGGCGCTTTCGCATTCCTCTGTCAAAACCGCATGCCCGCACGACAACCGCCGGCGGTTCCGCCGCCGCTGCCGCCAACTGCTCCACAGAACAGACCGCAGCCGGAAAGGCTCACGGCCAGCAGGCAACACAGGGCGGCGAGGCCGAGCCGGCGCGCGGTCGGTCGTTTGGACGAGGGGCGTCGTTTCATCATGGAGGGCGAAGAAAAGCGCGAACCAGGGGAGGGCCCCAGCGGGTCCGATGGCCTCACCCTACGCCTCGACCGCCGCGTGTGTCATCGGACGAATCCCTGTTTTCTGTGTGCGCTCATTCATCCCGCATCGTTTGCTAGTCTGTCAAGGTGTGATCGATTGGCGACGCGCCCGCCCGGCGCGCGCGGTCTTCCAGGTCTTACCCTGATAGAATGCGTGAGCCGCAACGTAGTGGATCGCTGATGAAATTGCTTGATGCTCTCGTCGAACAACGGATTGCCGCCGCAGCCGCGCGCGGCGAACTCGACGACCTGCCCGGCGCCGGGGCGCCGCTGGAACTCGACGACGACCTGCTCGTGCCCGAAGAAGTGCGCATAGCCCACCGCATCCTGAAGAACGCGGGGTTCGTGCCGCCCGCAGTCGAACAGCTGCGAGCCTTGCGCGACCTCGAGGACGAATTCGCCACTGTGGGTGACAAGGCCGCGCGTTGCCGTCTGCGCGCTCGCATGCTCGCGCTCGACATGGCGCTCGAATCGCTGCGCGGCGGGCCCATGGTCGTGCCGCAGGAATACCGCCGCCGCATTGCGGAGCGCCTGTCCGAGCGCGTTGCCGGCGAGCCCGTGTCCCCGGGGCTGGCGGCGGGGGCGGCGTGACGGGCACGCGCGTCCCGCCCGAGGCGCCGCAAAGCGAGCGCAATGAGGCACACGCGGCGGCCTCGTCGGATGACTCGGTTCCCGCCCATGCATGCCTGGCCACGCCCCAGCCCGATTGCGGCACACGCGACCGCCATTTCATGCGCCTCGCGCAGGCCGCCGCCGATGAGGCGCGCGCAGCCGGCGAAGTGCCCGTAGGCGCAGTGCTCGTGTGCGGCGACAAAGTCATCGCCTCGGGCTTCAATCATCCGATCAGCGCGCACGATCCTTCCGCGCACGCCGAAATGGCAGCCCTGCGCGCAGGCGCTCAGGCGCTGGGTAACTACCGCTTGCCCGGCTGCGAACTCTATGTGACCCTTGAACCGTGCCTGATGTGCGCCGGCGCGATCATGCATGCGCGCATCGCGCGGGTGGTGTTCGGCGCCCACGACCCGAAAACGGGCGCGTGCGGCAGCGTGGTCGATGCTTTTGCCAACGAGCAACTGAATCATCATACGAACGTTACGGGCGGCGTGCTGGCGGACGAGTGCGGCGAGGCGTTGCGCGCGTTCTTCGCCGAGCGCCGCCGCGCGAGCCGCGAGGCGCGCCGGGCGGCGCGCGCGCAGGCCGAGGAAGCGCTGACGCGCACCGGTGCCGCCGGTGCGGACGAATCTCCGGGCTGAATCGCATTCACATGACCATTCATCGCACCATCGACCTGATTGCACCTTCCGGTTATCCGAACGATTCCGATGCGGTGCATCGTGCGCTTGCGCGGTTGCGGGCGCAGGGCCATCGCGTCGATGGCGTGCAGGCTACGGAACGGCGCTATCAGCGCTTCGCCGGGACTGACGGCCAGCGCGCCGCGGAGTTGAACCGGCTCGCCGACCCGTCGCGCGACCTGCCCGACATCGTGCTCGCCGTGCGCGGCGGCTATGGCGCGGTGCGCATCCTTCACGGTCTCGACTACGAAGGGCTGCAGCGGCGCTTGACCGATCAGCCCATCGCGTTCGTGGGGCATAGCGACTTCACTGCCATCCAGCTCGCGCTGCTCGCGCGCGCCGGGCTGACGACTTTCGGCGGCCCGATGCTCGTGAGCGACTTTGGCGCGGAGAGTGTCAGCAAGTTCACGATGCATCATTTTTGGGAGACGCTATCCAGGCCGACGTACACGCTGAAGGTGAAGGCGCCCCAGACGCATTCGACGAACGTATCGGGCACCCTTTGGGGCGGCAATCTGGCCGTACTGACTTCGCTGATCGGCACGCCCTATATGCCGGTGGTCGAAGGCGGCATCCTGTTCGTCGAGGACGTCAACGAGCAGCCTTTCCGCATCGAACGGATGATTTATCAGCTGCACCTGGCCGGTATCCTTGCGCGCCAGCAGGCGCTCATCCTCGGCGATTTCTCGGGCCACAAGGAATTCGACTACGACAACGGCTACGATCTGCGCGAAATGGTCGAGCAGGTGCGCGCCGTGGCCGGCATCCCGGTGATTACGGGCCTGCCATTCGGCCATATTCCGGATATGGTCACGCTGCCGATGGGCGCGCCCGGGCAGTTGATTTCCACGCCGCACGGCTTCGAGTTGACCGTCAGCGGCTATCCGCATCTGGGTTGATTGCAGGCAGGTTCAAGCGCTTTCGGGCGCTTTTTTCATTGAGATTCGTGCAACTAACGGCCAAGTCTGCCCGCGATCGACCTGTGCAAGTAGCGAAGCCGTCGCGGCAAATTGTTGACAAAAAACTCGGCCAAATTGGGGCGTCGAATCACCATGCGGGTGCTCAATTCCCAGATATGAAGCGGCATTCACCGATACGAGGCATCTGTAGGCCAAAGCGTCCGTGGGGATCTTCCCCAGGTTCGCCGATAAAATTGTTGACAATATTTATGTCCAATCTAGGATACCCAACATAGAGATATGAGCCATGCGAAAGACCGATATCGCCGCCGAAGCAACTGGCATGAAGCCCGAGACGGTCGCCGCGCGAATCCGCGCTGCGATTCTCGAGCACCGGCTGCCGCCCGGCGCGAAGTTGACAGAAGCGCAGTTGTGCGAAGTATTCGGCGTGAAGCGCGGCCCGATCCGGCAGGCGCTCGCGCTGCTGGCGAAGGACCATCTCGTGGACCTGGAGCCCAATCGCGGTGCGTTCGTCGCGAGCCCATCGCTGCAGGAAGTGCACGAGGTGTTCGAAATGCGGCGGATCATCGAGTTGGCCGTGGTGGGGCGCATCTGCAGCGCACAGCACGGCAACCGTCGCCTGAAGAGCATCGGCGAGACGATCCGGCGTGAGCGCAAAGCCTTCGAGAGTCGCGACTTCCCCACGTGGATTCGGCTCTCGGGCGAGTTCCACACGTCGCTCGCCACGCTTACGGGCAACACGGTGCTGTGCGATTGCCTGAACGGCCTCGTGGCGCGCTCGACGCTCATTTCGGCGCTCTACGAATCGCCGGGACGCAGCCCTTGTTCGTTCGACGATCACGAAGCGATTCTGGCCGCGCTCGAAGCCGGCGACGAGAAGAAGGCGGTCGATCTCATGGTGCGCCATTTGCAAGGCGTCGAGCTCCGCATGCTCGACCGCCCGGCGGGCGCATCGGTGGATCTGCAGGAAGTGTTCAGCACGCGTGAGCCAACGGCACTCGCACGCTGATCGGCCGCGAGGCCGGCAAGAAAGCGAATTGCAGTAAAGCGCGGCGGGCCACGACGAGGCCCGCCGCGGCTGAAAAGGATGGAGTGGGGCGCATGCACGGCATGCGCACGGCCTGGGCAGGCACGGTGTTGCAAGGGCGCGCGCAAGCGGCGACCGGCGCAGTGAGAGCCGCAGGCTGGACCATTCGGGGATATCGCGGCGGCCGCGCCCAGCGCCGGTTCGCACGCGTTTCGAGGCGTTCAGGCGTCTTTTTTCCGTCGGCGTATCCATCCCAAGGAGCGGATCATGGCTCAGTTCAGCGCATCACCAGGCAGCCCGGCAGTGCCCAACTTCGAATCCCCCGAAAGCAGCGAGTCCGCGGACCACCCGCGCTTGCCGGCCGGCTACAGCGAGCGGCTCTACAATCACGACCTCGCGCCTCTCAAGGAACAGACCTGGGGCGCGTACAACATCTTCGCGTTCTGGATGTCCGACGTGCACAGCGTCGGCGGCTATGTGTTCGCGGGCAGTCTCTTCGCGCTCGGCCTCACGAGCTGGCAGGTGCTCATTGCGCTGCTCGTCGGCATCTCCATTGTCAACGTGCTCTGCAACCTCATCGCAAGGCCGAGCCAGCGGCACGGCGTGCCCTATCCGGTGGCGTGCCGCGGCACTTTCGGCGTGCTCGGCGCGAACGTTCCCGCCGTGATCCGCGGCCTGATCGCCGTGGCGTGGTACGGCATCCAGACCTATCTCGCTTCGAGCGCGCTCGTCATCGTCGTGCTGAAGTTCGTCCCGCAACTGATGCCGTACGCCGATGTCCACAAGCACGGCATGCTCGGGCTTTCGGCGATCGGCTGGGCCGGCTTCATGACGCTCTGGGTGCTTCAGGCGTTCGTGTTCTGGAACGGCATGGAGACCATCAAGAAGTTCATCGACTTCGCGGGGCCCGCGGTTTATGTGGTGATGTTCGCGCTCGCGGGCTATATGGTGTATCGCGCGGGCTGGCAGAACATCGGCCTGAATCTCGGCGGCGTGAAGTATCACGGTGCCGAAGTGATTCCAGTGATGATCACCGCGATCTCGCTCGTGGTGTCGTATTTCTCCGGGCCGATGCTCAATTTCGGCGACTTCTCGCGCTATGGCAAGTCGCTCAAGAGCGTCCACAGGGGCAACTTCTGGGGGCTGCCGGTCAACTTCCTCGCGTTCTCGCTCGTCACGGTCATCACGACTTCTGCCACGCTGCCTGTATTCGGAGAACTGATTACCGATCCGGTGGAGACGGTGGGCCGCATCGATCATCCCACCGCCGTGATTCTCGGCGCGCTCACGTTCACGATTGCGACCATCGGCATCAACATCGTCGCGAACTTCGTCTCGCCCGCGTTCGACTTTTCCAACGTGGCGCCGCGCCTGATCAGCTGGCGCGCGGGCGGCATGCTCGCCGCCGTGGCGTCGATCTTCATCACGCCCTGGAACCTCTTCAACAATCCGGCTGTGATCCACTACACGCTCGACGTGCTCGGCGCGTTCATCGGGCCTTTGTACGGTGTCCTGATCGTCGACTTCTATCTCGTGAAGCGCGGCCGTCTTGCCGTGGACGACCTCTACACGGTGTCGCCGAATGGCGCGTACTGGTACCGCAACGGCGTGAACTGGCGCGCGGTGGCGGCGCTGCTGCCCGCGGCGGTGATTGCGGTTCTTTGCGTCATGGTGCCTTCGTTCAGCGGTGCCGCCAACTTCTCGTGGTTCGTCGGCGCGGCGCTCGGGGCGTTGTTCTATCGCGCCGCGACCTTCGGCGAGCGCGCTCGCGCCAACGCATGAGCGGCATGCGATATCGGGCATCGACGAAGGAACCGACATGCGTATCAAACTGATCAATCCCAATACCACCCAGCGCATGACCGCAGCGATGGAGCAGTGCGCGCGCGCGATCATCGCACCGGGCACCGAGCTCGTGGCGGTGAGCCCGACGATGGGCCCGCCATCGATCGAAGGCTATTACGACGAGGCGCTCGCGACCCCCGGCCTGCTCGCCGAAGTGGAGGCGGGCGAGCGCGAAGGCTTCGACGGCTACGTCATCGCGTGCTTCGGCGACCCGGGCCTCTACGCGGCGCGCGAACTGGCGCGCGGCCCGGTGGTCGGCATCGCCGAAGCCGCGATGCATGCAGCGAGCGTGCTGGCGCCGGGCTTCTCGGTCGTCACGACGCTCTCGCGCACACGTGCAATGGCCTGGCATCTTGCGGAGCGCTATGGCATGACGCGCTTTTGCCGCAACGTTCGCGCCATCGACGTTGCCGTGCTCGAACTCGATGAGCCGGGCTCGGCTGCGCGCCGTGCGATCGTCGACGAGTGCCGCCGCGCGCTCGAAGAAGACGGCGCCGACGCGATCGTGCTCGGCTGCGCGGGGATGACGAGCTTGTGTGCGCAAGTGGAGGAGGCGTTGGGCGTGCCGGTGATCGACGGCGTGACGGCCGCCGTGAAGTGGGTGGAGGCGCTGGTCGCGCTGCGCCTCACGACGGCCAAGCGCGGCGACTTCGCGCGGCCGCTCGCCAAGCGCTACGACGGCGACTTCGCGCGCTTCAGCCCCGGCACGCCTGCGCCTGTCACGGAAACGCCGCCGCCGGTGCGGCCGCTGCGTTACGGGTAAACGCGCAACGCGTGCAGGCCGGCGCGGCCGGCCGGTCCCACGACCGGCTGGCCGGCACATACACCTCGCTTGACCCGTACTATCCGGGCGTGCGTATGGGCGCGTACCGGTGATTTCGCTACACTGGTCCAGTCCTGTCAGCAGGCTGCGCGGACGTTGCGCCGTGCCTCGTGCGCTTCGCGGCGCCTCGCCGTTGCGCGGAATTTCCGGTTCATCCTCTCTTCGATTGATTCGACCAGCATGCCACTCGATCCCCACTATCCCCGCGATCTGATCGGTTATGGCCGCCATCCCGTGCAGGCCAACTGGCCCGGCCGGGCGCGCGTCGCGGTGCAGTTCGTGCTCAACTATGAAGAGGGCGGCGAAAACTGCGTGCTCCATGGCGACCCCGCCTCCGAGCAATTCCTCTCCGAGATCGTGGGCGCCGCTGCTTATCCGGCGCGCCACATGAGCATGGAGTCGATCTACGAATACGGCTCGCGAGCCGGCGTATGGCGCATCCTGCGCGAGTTCGAGAAGCGCGGCCTGCCGCTTACCGTGTTCGGCGTGGGCATGGCGATCGAGCGTCACCCCGAGGTCGCGCGCGCGTTCGTCGAACTGGGCCACGAGATCGCCTGTCATGGCTATCGCTGGATTCACTACCAGGACGCGTCGCCCGCACGGGAAGCCGAGCACATGAGGCTTGGCATGGAAGCGATCGAGCGCGTGACGGGCGTGCGTCCGCTCGGCTGGTACACGGGCCGCGACAGTCCCAACACGCACAGGCTGGTCGCCGAATACGGCGGCTTCCTTTACGACTCCGACTACTACGGCGACGACCTGCCGTTCTGGATGGACGTGGAAGTCACGGGCGGCAAGACCATGCCGCAACTGATCGTGCCTTACACGCTCGATACGAACGACATGCGGTTCGCCACGCCGCAAGGCTTCAACACGGCGGACCACTTTTTCACATACCTGCGCGACGCATTCGACGTGCTGTATGAGGAAGGCGACGAAGCGCCGAAGATGATGTCGATCGGCATGCACTGCCGCCTGCTCGGACGCCCCGGGCGCTTTCGCGCACTGCAGCGCTTTCTCGACCACATCGAAAAACACGAGCACGTGTGGGTCACGCGCCGCGTGGACATCGCGCATCACTGGCGCGAACATCACCCCTATCAACCGCAGCAGAACGACCACCGCGGGGCCGCCGCATGAAGGCCATGCACTACACCCTCGACCAGCTCAATCAAGCTTCGACCGATGCCTTCGTGGCGGCGCTTTCGGGCATCTTCGAGCACTCGCCCTGGGTAGCCGCCGCGGCCGCGCAACAGCGTCCGTTTGCGAGCATCGACGCGTTGCATCGCACGATGTCGCAGGCCGTGGAAACTTCGGGCGAAGCAAAACAGCTCGCGCTCATCAACGCCCACCCGGAGCTTGCGGGCAAGGCCGCCGTGCGCGGCGAGCTGACCGCCGAATCCACTCGCGAGCAGAGCGGCGCGGGCCTTGACCAGTGTACGCAGGAAGAATTCGACAAGCTGCTCGCGCTCAACGGCGCGTATCGCGAGAAGTTCGGATTCCCATTCATTCTCGCGGTGCGCGGCTATGACCGCCACGGCATCATCGCGAATTTCGAGGCGCGCATGAACAACAGCCGCGCGGATGAGATGCGCGCGAGCCTCGACCAGATTTACCGCATTGCGCGATTCAGGCTGGATGAACTGATCGACGCGTGACGTGGCGATGCGCCCCCCGGTCTTTCGCGCGAGGGCGCAGCGCCGTTTTTGACCTGCATAAAAGACATGAAGGAAGACAACGATGGCACTCCCGACTCTCGACCCCAATGCGCCTGATTTCACGCGTCGTTTCGTGAATCTCGCGGACCCGCGTCTGGGCGCGCAGGCGCTAGAGGCGAGCGACGACTTCTTCGCGCCTAAGGAGCGCATGCTCAGTCCGGAGCCGGCCGTCTTCATTCCGGGCAAGTACGACGAGCACGGCAAGTGGATGGACGGCTGGGAAACGCGCCGCAAGCGCACGACCGGGTATGACTGGTGCGTCGTGAAGCTCGCGCGCCCCGGCGTCATCAAGGGCCTCGACATCGATACGAGCCACTTCACGGGCAACTACCCGCCGGCGGCGTCGGTGGAAGGTGCGTACGTGGCCGAAGGCGCACCCGGCGCCGCGACGCAATGGACGGAAATCGTTCCTTCGACTTCGCTCAACGGCAACAGCCATCACTACGTGGAAGTGTCGAGCGAGAAGCCGTACACGCACCTGCGCGTGAACATCTATCCCGATGGCGGCATCGCGCGCCTGCGCGTGTATGGCCAGCCGCAGGTGGACTGGGCGGGCGCGAGCCGCACCGAACTCTTCGACCTCGCCGCGATGGAAAACGGCGCGTACCTCGTAGCGGCGAACAACCAGCACTTCGGCCTCGCTTCCACGCTGCTCATGCCGGGCCGCGGCGTGAACATGGGCGACGGCTGGGAAACGCGCCGCCGCCGCGAGCCTGGCAACGACTGGGCGATCATCGCGCTCGCGCAGCCGGGCATCATCAGGAAGATCGAAGTGGACACGGCGCACTTCAAGGGCAACTACCCCGACCGCTGCTCGTTCCAGGCGGCGCGCGTGACGGGCGGCACGGACAGCTCGCTCGTGACCCAGGCGATGTTCTGGCCAGTGCTGCTGGGCGAGCAGAAGCTGCAGATGGACAAGCAGCACTACTACGAAAGCGAGCTCGCGGCGCTCGGCCCTGTTACGCACGTGCGCTTCAACATCATCCCGGACGGCGGCGTGTCGCGCGTGCGTCTGTGGGGCACGCTCGCGTGATTCGCTGACGAGGCCACCATGAGTGAAACCAGGACCACGCTCACCATCGAATCGCTGACGAGCGAGGCATTCGCGCCGTTCGGCGACGTGATCGAGCTCGCGGGCGCGAAGCAGATCCCGATCAATCTCGGCACGACGATCCGCTTTCACGATCTCGCGAAGGTCGACGTCACGGACGAGGGCGGGCGACCGCTCATGAACCTCTTTCGCGGGCAGCCGCGCGAGCTGCCGTTCGAAGTGAGGATGCTCGAGCGGCATCCGCTGGGCAGCCAGGCGTTCGTGCCGCTCAACGACAAGCCGTATCTCGTGGTGGTCGCCCCGGCGGGCGAGCTGGACGTCACGAAGATTCGCGCATTCGTTTCGCGTGGCTGGCAGGGCGTGAACTACGCGAAGGGCGTTTGGCATCATCCGCTGATCGCGTTGGGGGAAGTGAGCGATTTCATCGTCGTCGATCGCGGCGGCGACGGGCTCAACCTCAACGAGCAGGATTTGCCGGAGTCGCTCTGGTTGACGCAAGAGGCGATGAAGGCTGCGATGCGCTGAGTCGCGAAGTTATGCAGCAGTACGAAGGAGCCACGGTTGGGACCGTGGCTTTTTTGCGTTCGGCGTGTGAAGCGCGGCGGCGGGTGTGTAGGGCGTAGGGCAGCTTTGTCGTAGCGCTGCTCGCACTGCGCTTCATGGAGGATGAGGCGCCTGGATGCCTTGTTCGGGCTGAGTCAGTGAGGTGTCGCGCGGGCGTGCACCCCAAGAGGTTGCCGCTGGGATCGCGATCTGTCCTCGTGCGGAGCGTGCGCTCGCTACGAGTCAATGCCTTGCGCAACACCTGCTTGAAGGGCGCACGCTTTCGCCTTCGTTGCGTCTCGTGGCCGGCCGGATACCCGATTTCATCGGGAGCCCGGTGCAGGCCTGCGATTTGCCGCGCGATCCACGCGACGCAGACGCCGCAAAAAGAGAAAGGACCCGAAGCGCATCGCACTTCGGGTCCCTCCGCTCATCTCAGAGCCCACGCAGCGCGATTCGCTCCGCGCGCGGCCATCTACATCACTGCTTCGCTCCGCCCTGGAACCAAGCGGCAATTTTCATGCGCTCATCGTCGGTCATGTGCGTGACGTTGCCAAGCGGCATCGCCTTGAGCGTCACGGCCTGCTGATACAGCCGCTGGGCGTTCTGCGAGATCTCGTCGGGCGTATCGAACATCACGCCGGCGGGTGCCGCGCCCATCATAGTCGGGTGGGCCGAGTGGCAAGCCGCGCAGCGCTGCTGCAGGATCGGCTGGATGTCGGCCACCTTGAGCGACGGTGCGTTGGCCGCTTCGGCCTGCGGCACGACCGGGCGGGGCAGCGTCCACACCAGCGCGACGAACATCAGCGCCACGCCGCCGATCGGCAGATACCACAGCTGCTGGCCGCGGTGACGCATCACGAAGAACTGGCGAATCAGCGCGCCGGCCAGCATGATCACCACGAGCACGGCCCAGTTCCAGGCGTGGGCATAGGTCATCGCGTAGTGGTTGGAGAGCATGGCGAACACCACGGGCAACGTGAAATACGTGTTGTGCACCGAACGCTGCTTGCCGCGCTTGCCGTAGATCGGGTTCGGCACTTCGCCCTTGAGCATCGCCGCGACCATCTTGCGCTGGCCGGGGATGATGACGAAGAACACGTTGGCCGACATGATCGTCGCGAGCATCGCGCCCATGATGAGATACGCGGCGCGGCCCGAGAAGATGTGGCACGCGAGGTAGGCGGCGATCACGACGTAGATGCCCACGCATACGCCGAGCAGCTTGTCCCGCGTGCCGAGCAGGCGGCACAGCGAGTCGTAGACGATCCAGCCTGCGGCGAGGAAGCCGAGCGCCGCGAAGATCGCCACCACGGGCCCCATGTCGAGCACGTTCTTGTCGATCAGATACGTGTTCGGCGCCATGAGGTAGAGCACCGTGAAGAGCGACGCGCCCGAGAGCCAGGTCGTGTACGACGGCCACTTCGACCAGTGCAGGTCGTCGGGCATTTCGGGCGGCGCGACGGTGTACTTCTGCATGTTGTAAAAGCCGCCGCCATGAACGTGCCACAGCTCGCCGAACACGCCGCGGCGGCGCTGGTTCGGGTCCGTTGGCGGTTTGAGGCTGTTGTCGAGCGCGACGAAATAGAACGACTCGCCAATCCAGGCGATCGCCGCGATGACGTGGAACCAGCGCAACGCGAGGTTCAGCCAGTCGGTAATAAAGCCTTCCATGAAACGCCTCCACTCCTGATGCAATGCGCGTGCGCTAACTGCGGGGTATGAGCGCGTCGCGCAGCCTGTGGCCGCTGGGCGACCCGTGCGCTGGCGCGCTACTGTTCTTGTTCATATGCCGTTGGCGGGCTCAATCAACCGGGCTAGATCATCGCCCGGCATGCCCTGTGAATGCTCGTCGCGTCGTGCGCCCGAAGATCGGTCAGCTGCCCCGATAGGTGCTGTACGACCACGGCGAAACGAGCAGCGGCACGTGGTAGTGCGAGCCGGCGTCGGCGATGCCGAAACGCAGCACGACGCGGTCGACGAAGCGCGGCTCGGGCACATTCGCGCCGAGCGCGGCGAAATAGTCGCCCGCATGGAACACGAGTTCGTATTCGCCTTTCGCGAGCGCTTCGCCTTCCAGCAGCGGTGCGTCGCAACGGCCGTCGTGATTAGTGGTGACGGTCTTGAGCGCGCGTCGCGCGTCGCCCGAGAGCGCAAAGAGCTCGACCTTGATGCCCGCGCCCGGACGGCCGTTGGCGGTGTCGAGCACGTGGGTAGTCAGCTTGCCCATTCGCAGTTTTCCTTGTGAGTGCCTGGTGCGATTGCGAGGTTTCAGCGGCGGCTCTCGATCCCATGATGCGTTGCGGCGGATCGAGGCTCCACGTCAGTGGCTACATACCCGTCGGCGGATCGAATCGAGCGCCGTGAACGCATTTTAAGAACGATCGCACCCGGCGCGCGCGAGCGATAGGAAAGATAAAGCGTCGCGCATGAGGGTGCGCCCTGGGTGCTGCCTCGGTGTGCTTCGCATTGCTCCCCGCATTTGCGCGCGCCATGCAGGCATCGTAGCGACGTCAAAAATCGACCTTTATATGTTCTGCGTAAAGGTGGGTATCGCAGCGGCGAGAATTGCCACGACTATTTTGGCTACGGATCGTTGAGGCCATGCGCAGGGGGTGCTGCGCGTCCCGAAGACGGCGGTGGACGCCGGGTAACCGGGCCAGCGGCGTTCTTCCCGGGACGCGTCGGCACGGGAGCCTGGGCGACCGGCGGTGCCGGCGGGCGCGGCGAGGGCGTCGGGTTCATACGCCGCGCGCGAGCCAAATCGAGTGAAAATGGCTCGCGTTGGCACGACAACGGAGCGATCAAGGACGATGGAACGCACACTCGCGCAAGGGCAGGATCCGCAAGACCCGCAACGCCGGGCAAAGACGTTGCTGGTGAAGAACGCCGACATGCTGGTGACGATGGACGGCGCCCGCCGCGAGATCCGCGGCGGCGGCATCTACGCCGAAGGCAACCGCATCGTCGCCGTGGGCCCGACGGCCGAACTGCCCGCCACGGCCGACGAGGTCATCGACGCGAGCGGCCATCTCGTGACGCCCGGGCTCGTCAACACGCATCACCACATGTACCAGAGCCTCACGCGGGCCGTGCCCGCGGCGCAGGATGCCGAGCTGTTCGGCTGGCTCACGAATCTCTACCGGGTGTGGGCGAACCTCACGCCCGAGATGATCGAAGTCTCCACGCTCACGGCGATGGCGGAACTGCTGCTCTCGGGCTGCACGACGTCCAGCGATCATCTGTACATCTACCCGAACGGCAGCCGGCTCGACGACAGCATTCGCGCGGCGCAACGCATCGGCATGCGTTTTCACGCGAGCCGCGGCAGCATGAGCGTCGGCCGCAAGGACGGCGGTCTGCCGCCCGATTCCGTGGTCGAGTGCGAGGACGCGATTCTCGCCGATACACAACGCCTCATCGAGACCTGGCACGACGAGGGCCGGTACGCGATGCTGCGCATCGTGGTGGCGCCGTGCTCGCCGTTTTCGGTGAGCTGCGACTTGATGCGCGAATCGGCGGTGCTCGCGCGGCATTACGGCGTGTCGATGCATACGCACCTTGCCGAGAATGCCAACGACATTGCATACAGCCGCGAAAAGTTCGGCATGACGCCCGCAGAATACGCCGAGGACCTCGGCTGGGTAGGGCGCGACGTGTGGCATGCGCACTGCGTGCAGCTCGACGACCACGGCATCGGCCTGTTTGGCCGCACCGGCACGGGCGTCGCGCATTGCCCCTGCTCGAACATGCGGCTTGCATCGGGTATCGCGCCCGTGAAGAAGATGCGGCTCGCGGGCGTGCCGGTGGGGCTCGGCGTGGATGGCTCGGCGTCGAACGACGGCGCGCAGATGGTGGCCGAAGCGCGCCAGGCGATGCTGCTCGCGCGCGTGGGCTTCGGCCCGGATGCGATGACGGCGCGCGAGGCGCTCGAAATCGCCACGCTGGGCGGCGCGCGGGTGCTCGGCCGCGATGACATCGGCGCACTCGCACCCGGCATGGCGGCCGACTTCGTGGCTTTCGACCTGCGCCAGCCGCTCTTCGCGGGGGCGCTGCACGACCCGGTTGCAGCGCTCGTGTTTTGCGCGCCTTCGCAGGTGGCGTTGAGCGTGATCGGCGGGCGCGTCGTCGTGAAAGACGGCGTGTTGCAGACGGTGGAGCTCGGGCCGGTGATCGAGCGGCACAACCGGCTCGCGGCCCAACTCGTGCAAATGGCGCGCTGAAGGCGGGCTAGCGGGCTAGCGGGATCAGGCGGGATCAGGCGGGATCAGGCGGGAACAAAACGCAGCGGCGGCGCGCCAGGACGCTCGCCGCCGCGCGGCGCACGGGACTGTCGGATAGGCTCAGGCGGCCGCTGCAACGCGCGGCCGTGGTCCTCAAGGCTTGTCGATCAGCGTTTTCGTCGCTTCGGCGACGAGGCCGCGCAACCAGCGCACTTCGTCCGAGTAATGACAGCGTTCGTGCCACAACTGGTAGTACTGCATCGGCGGGAAGTCGAGCGGCGCGGGCACGACCGTGAGCGGCAGGAAGCGCGCATAGTGGTCGGCGAAGAGGCGCGTGGTCGTGAAGATCAGGTCCGACTTGATGAGCACGTAGGGCGCGAGATTGAAGTACGGCAGCGTGACGACCACGTGGCGCTTGAGGCGCTCGCGCGCGAGGTGCACGTCGATGGCGCCGCGCTGGCCCACGGAATAGGGCGTGGGCGCGAGGTGCGGCGCGTTGAGGTACTGGTCGAGCGTGAGCGCGCCGCGCTTGGCGAACGGGTGCGTATTGCTCATCAGGCAGACGATCTGGTCGACGAACAGGTTCGAGAGGTGCAACTGCTCCGGCGGCTCGGGCCAGTTGCCGATGACGATATCGAGCTTGCCTTCCTCGAGCGCGAGTTCGTAGTCGAACGCGGGGCCGAGCGAGTGGAATTCGAGCGTCGCGTTGGGCGCGGCCTGGCGAAAGCGCTCGACGACGGTCGGCACGAACAGGACGTTCAGATAGTCGGGGCAGCCGATCCGGTAACAGCGGATGGACGTGGCCGGATCGAAATTGTGCTGCTGGAAGCGGATGCGCTCGATCTCGCGCAGCGCGTTCTGTACGGGTTCGAGCAGGCGCAGGCCATACTCGGTCGGCACCATGCCGGACTTGCCGCGCACGAGGAGCGGGTCGCCCGTGATGTCGCGCAGGCGCCGCAGCGCCGCGCTGATGGCGGGCTGGGACTGATTGAGCTTGACGGCGGCGCGTGTCACGCTGCGCTCCATCAGGAGCGTGTGCAAGACGCGCAAGAGGTAAGTGTCGATCGCCTCGCGTTGCTGACTCATGAATTCTCCGATTATATGTTCGGGCTGATCGATAAGGCTTGGGGGTATATCGTTTTTAATATGGACAAAAAGTGGCGTCAAGCGAGGCTTATCCCGAGCGGGCTGCGCAGCGCGGCACTCGCCGCGGCAACGGCGAATTTTGTCGGCTCGACGTTGGCTGGGCTAACAGGTATCGTCACCCCCGCGCGGCGGTGCACGACGCCCGTGCGAGGCAGCACGATTCAAACGGCTTTCAGGCAGCAATAACGGACAACGGCGGAACTTTCATGGGCGATTCTCCTTCACGTCAGGCAACGGGCATGCATGACGACGTGCGAGCCCCGGGCGTGCCGCGCCTCGCGCTTGCCGGCATCACGAAGCAGTACCCGGCGGTGCGCGCGAACGACGACGTCACGCTCTCGGTCGCGCCTGGAGAGATCCACGCCTTGCTCGGCGAGAACGGCGCGGGCAAGAGCACGCTCATGAAGATCGTCTACGGCGCGGTGCGGCCGGACGCGGGCGAGATCCGCTGGGAAGGCGAGGCCGTCGAAATCGCGAGTCCGGCCGCGGCGCGCAAGCTCGGCATCGGCATGGTGTTCCAGCATTTTTCGTTGTTCGAAACGCTGACGGTGGGCGAGAACATCGCGCTCTCGCTCGACGAGCCGTTCGACCTGAAAACGCTCGGCAAGCGCATTCGCGAGGTGTCGGTGCAATACGGCCTCGACATCGATCCGCAGCGCCATGTGCACAGCCTCACGGTGGGCGAGCGTCAGCGTGTGGAGATCGTGCGCTGCCTGCTGCAGAACCCGCGTCTTCTGATCATGGACGAGCCGACTTCGGTGCTCACGCCGCAGGCGGTGCGCAAGCTGTTCGGCACGCTGCGCCGCCTCGCATCGGAAGGCTGCAGCATTCTCTATATCAGCCACAAGCTCGATGAGATCCAGGAGCTGTGCGACACGGCCACCGTGCTGCGCGGCGGCAAGGTCACGGGCAACGTGATTCCTCGCGAGGAGACGCATGCGTCGCTCGCGCGGCTGATGGTCGGACGCGAGCTGCCCGACTACACGCGCCGCGCCCACACGCCCGGCGACGTGCTGCTCGAAGTCAAGCATCTGTCGATGCCGAGCGACGATCCGTTCGGCACGTCGCTCGCCGACGTTTCGTTCGGCGTGCATGCGGGCGAAATCCTCGGCATTGCGGGGGTTTCGGGCAACGGCCAGGCGGAATTGCTCGCCGCGCTCTCCGGCGAGGCGCAGGCGAGCCGCCACGGCGCGCCAGCCGATACGGTCAAGATTTGCGGCAAGCCCGCGGGACGCCTTTCGGCGGGCGCGCGTCGCAAGCTCGGTTTTGCGTTCGTGCCGGAAGAGCGGCTTGGGCGTGGCGCGGTGCCGGCCATGTCGCTTGCCGAAAACGCCTTGCTCACGGCGCATCGCGAAGGGATGGTGCGTTCCGGGTGGCTCAGGACCGGCGCGATGCGCGCGTTCGCCGAGCGTTGCATCGGCGCGTTCGACGTGCGCTGCGGCGGTCCCGATGCGCTCGCGCAAAGCCTCTCGGGCGGCAACCTGCAGAAGTACATCGTAGGGCGCGAAATTCTCCAGGCGCCGAAGGTGCTCGTGGTCGCGCAGCCCACGTGGGGCGTGGACGTGGGCGCGGCGGCCTTCATCCGCCAACAACTGCTCGATCTTTCGGCGCGCGGCGTGGCGATACTCGTGATCTCGGAGGAACTGGAAGAACTCTTCGACATCTGCGATCGCATTGCGGTGCTCGCGGGCGGGCGCCTTTCTCCCGCGCGTTTGACAGGCGAGACGAACGCCGAAGAAATTGGCCGCTGGATGGCGGGCCTCTTCGGGGAGCGCGCCAATCATGGCGACGGCGGTGGCCGCCCGGACGGCGAGCCCCCGGCGCAGACCGTAGCGAACGCCTGACGCGCGGCCGCAACAACGCGCTCCAGCCACACGGGGCGCGCGCAACATCCACCCCGAGACTGATCACCCACTTCTTCACCATGATCCTCCCGTACCGACTCGAAGCCCGCACGACGCCGTCACGCACGGTGCGCATCGCCGTGCCGTTGATCGCGGCGCTGCTGACGCTCGCCATCGGCTTCCTGATCTTCGGCCTCGTGGGCCGCGATCCCGTGCAGGCAATGCACGCGTTCTTCATCGAGCCGCTTTCGACCATCAATGGGTGGTCCGAACTGTTGCTCAAGGCCTCGCCCTTGTGCCTGATCGCGCTCGGTCTCGCGGCGGGCTATCGCGCCAACGTCTGGAACATCGGCGCGGAAGGGCAAATGGTGCTGGGCGGCATCGCGGCGAGCGGCGTGGCGATCTACTTCGATCAAGCAACGGGCTGGTGGATCCTGTTCCTCATGATGCTCGCGGGCGTGCTGGGCGGCATGGCCTGGGCGGCGATTCCCGCCTGGCTCAAGAGCCGTTTCAACACCAACGAAATTCTCACGAGCCTGATGCTCACCTATGTCGCCACGCAGTTGCTGATCTGGCTCGTGAGCGGCCCATGGCGCGATCCGAACGGCATGAACTTTCCGCTCTCCGAAATGTTCAGCGGCGACGCACTTTATCCGACCTTCGGCGGCGACTGGCGCATCCACTGGCTGCGCGGCACGCGGCTGAACGCATCGATTTTCCTCACGCTCGCGGCGATTCCGCTCGTCTGGCTCTTCATGCGCCGCAGCTTCGCGGGCTACCGCATGAGCGTGGGCGGGCTCGCGCCGCTCGCCGCGCGCTACGCGGGCTTCTCGGAGAAAAAGACGATCTGGACATCGCTGCTGCTTTCCGGGGGGCTCGCGGGTCTCGCGGGCATGGGCGAGATTGCCGGTCCCATCGGCCAGCTGCAGGCGACGTGGTCGCCGGGCTACGGTTTCACGGCGATCATCGTCGTGTTCGTGGGGCGTCTGCATCCGGTCGGCATCGTGCTCGCGAGCCTGTTGATGGCGCTGCTCTATCTGGGCGGCGAAGCCGTGCAGACTTCGCTGCAATTGCCGCAGGCGCTTTCCGGGGTGTTCCAGGGGCTGCTGCTGTTCTGCCTGCTCGGCGCGGACCTCTTCGTGAACTATCGCGTGCGCCGCCGCCATCCGGTCGCCGCCGCGAACTGACCAGCCCATCCAGAGAAAAACGACACGGGTCTAACGACATGGATATCCAGCAAGCCAGCTCGCTCGCATCGAGCGCCGTCACTGCCGCCATCCCGCTCATGTTCGCGGGCGTGGGCGAGCTCGTGACCGAGAAGTCGGGCGTCCTCAATCTCGGCGTGGAAGGCATGATGCTGATGGGCGCCGTTACGGGCTACGCGGTCACGACGATTACGGGCAGTCCGTGGCTCGGTCTGCTCGCGGGCATGGCGGCGGGCGTCGTGATGTCGTTGCTGTTCGGCTTTCTCGTGCTCACCATGCTCGCCAACCAGGTCGCCACGGGACTCTCGCTCACGATCTTCGGCGTCGGGCTTTCGGCATACGTGGGCAAGCCCTATACATCGGCCGCCGCGTCGGCCACCATCGCAGCGTGGCCGATTCCGGGGCTCTCGCAACTGCCCGTGGTCGGGCAGGCGTTCTTCAGCCTCACGCCCGTCGATTACCTCGCGTTCATCATGTTCGCCGTGGTCGCGTGGTTCCTCTATCGCACGCGCGCCGGACTCGTGCTGCGCTCGGTGGGCGAGTCGCCGCAAGTCGCGCATTCGGTGGGCTTTCCCGTGATCGGCGTGCGCTATGGCGCAACGGCCTTCGGCGGCGCGATGGCCGGCCTCGCGGGCAGCTACTACTCGGTCGTGCAGCTGCATTTGTGGCAGGAGCAGATCACGGCGGGGCGCGGCTGGATCGCGCTCGCGCTCGTGGTGTTCGCGACGTGGCGGCCGGGGCGCCTGCTGATCGGCGCGCTGCTCTTCGGCGCGGTCACGGGCGCGCAGTTTTACGCGCAGGCCGTGGGGGTGCCGGTGCCCACGCAGTTTCTTGCCATGCTGCCGTACGTCGCGACGATCGTCGTGCTCGTGCTCATTTCGCGCAATCCGAACACGATCCGCCTGAACGCGCCGGCCTCGCTCGGCAAACCGTTCTTTGGGGCCGCCTAGGTGGGGCCGCCTAGGTGGCGCCGCCTAGACGGAGCCGCCCAGGTGGGGCCGCCTGAGCGACGGACGTCATCCGCAATGCTGACCAACACGCGTCGAACGCTCGCAGTTATCCCATCCACGACAGGAGAATCCTCGATGAAAAAAACCATCCTGACCGCTTTCGCCGTCGCCGCCACGTGCGGCATGGCGGCCCTCGTGCCCGCGGCCCAGGCCGCCGACGCGCCGGGCGTCGCGTTCGTCTATCTCGGCAATCCGGGCGATGCCGGCTGGACCTTCGCGCACGATCAGGGGTCGAAGGCCGCCGAGCAGAAGTTCGGCAACAGGATCAAGATCACGCGCGTGGAAAACGTGCCGGAATCGGCGGATTCGGAGCGCGTGTTCCGTGATCTCGCCAGCAAGGGCAACAAGATCATCTTCGGCACGAGCTTCGGCTATCAGGACTTTCAGCTGAAGGTCGCGAAGGACTTCCCGGACACCGTGTTCCTCCACGCCACGGGCTACAAGAAGGCGCCGAACTTCGGCACGTATGACGTGCGCATGTATCAGGGCGCGTATCTCGCGGGCGTCGCGGCAGGCTACGCGACGAAGACCAACACGCTCGGCTTCGTGGCGTCGGTGCCGATTCCCGAGGTGGTGCGCAACATCAACGCGTACACGCTCGGCGCGCGCTCGGTGAACCCGAAGGTGCACACCAAGGTCATCTGGATCAATAGCTGGTTCGATCCGGGCAAGGAGAAGCAGGCCGCCGAAACGCTGATCGGCCAGGGCGCCGACGTGCTGCTGCAAAACACCGATTCGAGCGCCACGCTCGCCACCGCCGAAGAGAAGAAGGTCCACGCGTTCGGCTGGGATTCGAACATGAAGAAGTTCGGTCCGCACGCGCATCTCGGCTCGGTCGAAGCGAACTGGGGCGTCTATTACGTCGCCGCGATCCAGCAGGTGCTGGACGGCAAGTGGAAGAACGATCCCGTGTGGTGGGGCATCCCGCAAAAAGCCGTCGATCTCGGCGACGTCAACACGAGCGAGCTTTCGGCCGATGCGCAAAAGGCCGTCGCCGCGAAGCGCGAAGCGATCGCGGGCGGCAAGTGGGACGTCTTCACGGGCCCGATCAAGGACCAGACGGGCGCGGTGAAGGTGCCGGCCGGCAAGACGCTGACCGATCCGGAACTGCAGCGCCTGAACTGGTACGTCGAAGGCGTGGACGGCTCGCTGCCGAAGTAAGCGTGTCAGACGCGCTCGCGCCGCCACCCTGCGCGGCGCGAGTCTCTTCGTCGGATGATTGCAGCGTCTGCACGCAACGCGGCTGCGCGAGCCTCACGGGCAACGCGCAGCCGTTTTGCTTTCGGGCCGCCTTCAGTCGTCGATGCGGATGCCGACCTTGATCGTGACCTGCCAGTGCGAGATCTGGTCGTTTTCGATCAGTCCGCGCGTTTCCACGACTTCGAACCAGTGCAGGTAGCGCAGCGTCTTCGACGCGCGCGCAATGGCGCAGCGGATCGCGTCGTCGCTGGATACCGTGGACGAGCCGGTAAGCTCGATCTGCTTGTAGACGTGGTCGCTCATGGCAGTGTCTCCTCGGAGGCCGCGCGGCTAGGGCGCGTCAATCGAGTATAGGTAACGCGCCACGATCCGGACGCAACATGGCCGTGTCCGGGGCCGGTTATCATGGCGCCTCGCACGAAGTCGGGCCTCGCCGTGCGCTTGCGACGAGGCGCGCGACGATTGGAGCAGACGAGGCAGGAGACGAAAAAGATGGACGAGCAGGTATTGGGCTTTTGCGGACCGGGACTGATGGGGGCGCCGATGATCCGCCATTTGCTACGCGCGGGGCACGCGGTTCGCGTGTGGAATCGCACGCCGGCGAAGGCCGAGGCGTTGGTTGCCGAAGGCGCGCAGGTGGCCGCGACGCCCGCCGAACTCGCGCGCGCCGCCGATGTGGTGCTGCTTTGCGTCGCGGATGCGGCAGCCGTCGAATCCGTGGTTTTCGGCGCAGCGGGCCTGCTGACCGATGCCACCGGCAAAGGCGTGCGCGTGCGTCGCATCGTCGATCATTCGAGCATCCCGCCCGACGCGACGCGCAGGCTCGCCGAGCGCGCGGCGGCATATGGCGTAGGCTGGATCGACGCCCCGGTGTCGGGCGGCGTGGCGGGCGCGCAGAACGGCACGCTAGCGGTCATGGCGGGCGGTGCCATGGCGGACGTCGATGCCGTCACGCCGATCCTTTCCGCCTACGCAGCGCGCGTCACGCATATGGGCGCCGCCGGCGCGGGCCAGACCACGAAGCTGTGCAACCAGGCGATCGTCACGGCCACGGTCGCCGCGATTGCCGAGGCAGTCAGCCTTGCGCGCCGCAGCGGCATCGACGCGGCGAAGCTGCCCGAAGCGCTCGCGGGCGGCTGGGCCGATTCGACGCTCTTGCGCACGTTCGTGCCGCGCATGACGCAGGACGGGCTCGAGCCCATCGGCGCGCTCAAGACATTCCAGAAAGACGTGGACACGGTCGCCGCGGCCGCCGCGCAAACCGGCACGCCGATGCCCGTCTCCGGCACGGTCCAGCAATTGCTGCGTCTCGCGGCAGCGATGGGTCTTGCCCAGGCCGACTTCTCAGGTTTCATCGACGTGCTGCAGACGCCTCGCAAAGGCGAGGCCTGAGGCCATCGAGTCGCAGCGGGCGATGCGGCCCCGGTTGTAACGAACGCCGCTGAGCCGGCCTCATTCGGCGCCGCTTGCTGTGTCACGCTCGCGAGGCGGGGCCCTTCGCGCTTATGCGATCCGCACCGGTTTCGCGCGCCGTGCCGGTGCTCGCGAGGTACCGCCGTGCGGCCCTTATTGCTGGTCATTGCATGGTCCTCATGCGGCTGGAACTTGCGCGTGAAGTGGCATAACCTGCTAAAATTACAGGTTTTTCGTCGATCTACTTACCGGGACGCGCTGTGCTCTCTACCGCCAACATCACCATGCAATTCGGGCCGAAGCCCTTGTTCGAGAATATCTCGGTCAAATTCGGCGAAGGCAACCGCTATGGCCTGATCGGCGCGAACGGTTGCGGCAAGTCCACGTTCATGAAGATCCTGGGCGGCGACCTCGAGCAGAGCTCGGGCAACGTGATCCTCGAACCGAACGTGCGTCTGGGCAAGCTGCGCCAGGACCAGTTCGCGTATGAAGACGTGCGCGTGCTCGACGTCGTCATGATGGGCCACACCGAGATGTGGGCCGCGATGACCGAGCGCGACGCGATCTATGCGAACCCCGAAGCGACGGACGACGACTACATGCACGCCGCCGAGCTGGAGGCGAAGTTCGCCGAATACGACGGCTACACAGCCGAAGCGCGCGCGGGCGAACTGCTGCTCGGCATCGGCATCGGCACGGAATTCCACAATGGCCCGATGAGCGGCGTGGCGCCGGGCTGGAAGCTGCGCGTGCTGCTCGCGCAGGCGCTGTTCTCGAAGCCGGACGTGCTGCTGCTCGACGAACCGACCAACAACCTCGACATCAACTCGATCCGCTGGCTGGAAGATGTTCTGAACGAGTACAACTCGACGATGATCATCATTTCCCACGATCGCCACTTCCTAAACCAGGTCTGCACGCACATGGCGGACATGGACTACGGCACGCTCAAGGTCTGGCCGGGCAACTACGACGACTACATGCTGGCGTCGGCGCAGGCGCGCGAGCGCCAGCAGGCCGCGAACCAGAAGGCGAAGGAGCGCGTGGCCGACCTGCAGGACTTCGTGCGCCGCTTCTCGGCCAACAAGTCGAAGGCGCGTCAGGCCACCAGCCGCCTGAAGATGATCGACAAGATCAAGATCGAGGAATTCAAGCCCTCGTCGCGCCAGAACCCGTTCATCCGCTTCGAGTTCGAAAAGAAGCTGCACAACATCGCCGTGGTCGCGGAAGAGATCACGAAGACGTACGAGCGCCGCATCTTCAACAAATTCAGCATCAGCGTCCAGCCGGGCGAGCGTATCGCGATCATCGGCGAGAACGGCGCGGGCAAGACCACGCTGCTGCGTTCGCTGCTGGGCAACCTGCCGCTCGATAACGGCTCGGTGAAGTGGGCCGAGAACGCGAACGTGGGCTACATGCCGCAGGACACGTACGAAGAGTTCCCGAACGACGTCACGCTGATGGAGTGGATCGACCAGTACCGCCAGGAAGGCGACGACGAGCAGTCGGTGCGCGGCACGCTGGGTCGTCTGCTCTTCAACGCGGACGACATCCGCAAGTCGGTCAAGGTGCTGTCGGGCGGCGAGAAGGGCCGCATGATCTGGGGCAAGCTGATGCTGGGCCGCCACAATGTGCTGCTCATGGACGAGCCCACGAACCACATGGACATGGAATCGATCGAATCGCTGCAGATCGCGCTCGAAAAGTTCGAGGGCACGCTCGTGTTCGTGTCCCACGACCGCGAGTTCGTGAACGGTCTCGCCAACCGCATCATCGAGGTGAGGACGGACGGTACGATCAAGGACTACAGCGGCAACTACGAGGATTTCCTGGCGAGCCAGGGCTTGCATTGAGTTTCGATCGGCCTGATCGAGGCGTGAAACGAAAACGGGCGGCGCGTGAGCGTCGCCCGTTTTGTTCTTGAGGCCAGGCGGTGCGTGTTTCTATCGGCTTTACGTAAGCGTCAACCACGCTAGAATGCAGGATCGCCGCGGCAAGACCGCGCTGAAACTGCGAACGCTGAACACGAATACGGAGACAGAAGCCCATGAACCACTACACGCAGTTCTACATCAACGGCCAATGGGTCGCGCCGCACGGCAAGGGCACGATCGACGTGATCGACTCGGGCACCGAAGCGGTCATGGGCCGCATTCCCGAAGGCGTCGAAGCCGACGCCGAGGCGGCCGTCGCCGCCGCGCGCGCCGCCTTCGACGGCTGGGCGGCGACGCCCGCGGCCGAGCGCGGGGCCTTGCTGCAGAAAATCGCCGACAACCTCAAGGCCCGCACCGACGAACTCGCGCAAATCATCGCAGGCGAAGTAGGCATGCCGCTCAAGCTCGCGCGCGCCATTCAGGTGGGCGGCCCCGTGTACAACTGGGGCGCTTATGCGAAGCTCGCGAGCGCGTTCCAGTACGAGGAGCGCGTCGGCAATTCGCTCGTCGTGCGCGAGCCGGTGGGCGTCGTCGCGGCCATCACGCCGTGGAACTATCCGCTCAACCAGATCACGCTGAAGGTCGCCGCGGCGCTCGCCGCAGGCTGCACCGTCGTGCTCAAGCCTTCGGAGATCGCGCCGCTCAACGCGTTCGTGCTCGCCGAGGCGATTCACGAAGCCGGCCTGCCCACAGGCGTGTTCAACCTGGTGACGGGCTATGGCCCGGTGGTCGGCGAACTCCTCGCACGCCATCCTGACGTCGACATGGTGTCGTTCACGGGCTCGACGCGCGCGGGCAAGCGCGTGTCGGAAGTGGCGTCGGCCACCGTCAAGCGCGTGGCGCTGGAACTGGGTGGCAAGTCGGCCGCCGTCGTGCTCGACGACGCGGACCTTGCAGCCGCCGTCAAGGGCACGGTGGCCGCGTGCTTTCTCAACTCGGGGCAAACCTGCTCGGCGCACACGCGCATGATCGTGCCCGAGTCGCGCTACGAAGAAGCGCGCGACCTTGCGAAGCAGGCCGCCGAGGCGTTCACGGTGGGCGATCCGCGCGACGAGAAGGCGAAGCTGGGCCCGCTCGCCTCGAAAGCGCAGCAGCAGCGCGTGCAGCAGTACATCGAGCGCGGCCTGGCCGACGGCGCCGAGCTCGTCACGGGCGGTCCCGGCATGCCGGAAGGCGTGACCCAGGGCTTCTTCGTGAAGCCGACCGTATTCGGCCGGGTACCGCGCGATGCGGCCCTCGCGCAGGAAGAGATCTTCGGGCCGGTGCTCACGATTCTCACGGCGAAGGACGAGGACGACGCCGTGGCGATTGCCAACGACTCGCTCTACGGCCTCGGCGGCGCGGTCTGGGCCGGCAGCGACGAGCGCGCGGTGCGCGTGGCGCGCCGCATCCGCACGGGCCAGATCGACATCAACGGCGGCACCTGGAACATGGCCGCGCCGTTCGGCGGCTTCAAGCAGTCGGGACACGGCCGCGAGAACGGCGCGTATGGCCTGGAGGAGTACCTCGAATACAAGTCGATGCAATTCAAGGTCCCGAAATCCTGATGAGGCATCTCGTCGCGCCATCGCAAATCTTTTAGTGCGACGTGTTGATAAAAATCATGAACGCGGATTCCCTTGCGGGTGTCCGCGTTTTTTGCTTGATGTTTGTCAATGTCATATATGGGGTACGCGCGACCATAAGCGCTTTGTCATCGACAGAGCACAACATGTTTCCTGCACACTCCTTCGCGCCGCTTCAGATCCGCGGCCGTCAACTCCTGCCAGTCGTGCAGGGCGGCATGGGCGTCGGCATCTCGGCGCACCGGCTGGCCGGCAGTGTCGCGCGCGAAGGTGCGCTCGGCACGATCGCGAGCATCGACCTGCGCCACCATCACAGCGACCTCATCGACATGTGCCGCGCCGACCCGCGGCATGAAACGCTCGCTCGCGCGAACCTCATCGCGCTCGGCCGCGAGATCGCGCAGGCGCGCAAGCTTGCCGGCGGCAACGGCATGATCGCCGTGAACGTCATGAAGGCGGTGAACGCGCATGCCGACTACGTGCAGGCCGCGTGCGAGCATGGCGCCGACGCCATCGTGATGGGCGCGGGCCTGCCGCTCGATCTGCCGGATCTCACGGCGGGCGTGGATATCGCGCTCGTGCCGATCCTTTCCGATGCGCGCGGCGTCGCGCTCGTGCTCAAGAAGTGGATGAAGAAGGGCCGCTTGCCCGACGCCATCGTGATCGAGCATCCCGCCCACGCGGGCGGCCACCTCGGCGTGACCGACATTGCCGACATGGGCAACGAGCGCTTCGCGTTCGCGCAGATTTTCGAGGAGCTCGAAGGCGTGTACACCACGCTCGGCATTACGCGGCGCGACGTGCCGCTCGTCGTGGCGGGCGGCATCAACAGCCACGAGGCGGTGCGTAAGTGGCTCGAGGCGGGCGCCAACGGCGTGCAGGTGGGCACGCCGTTCGCCGTGACCGAGGAGGGCGACGCTCACCCCGAGTTCAAGCGTGTGCTCGCCGATGCGAAGCCCGAAGACATCGTCGAGTTCGTGAGCGTAACGGGGCTGCCCGCGCGCGCCGTCAAAACGCCGTGGCTCGAACGTTACCTGCGCAACGAATCGCGCATTCGCGCCAAGATCGGCTCGCTCAAGCTCGCGTGCCCGACGGGCCTCGAATGCCTTTCGGCTTGCGGGCTGCGCGACGGCATCGAAAAGTTCGGGCACTTCTGCATCGACACGCGCCTTGCCGCGGCGTTGCGCGGCGACGTGTCGAACGGCCTGTTCTTCCGCGGCCGCGAGGCGTTGCCGTTCGGCAATGCGATCCGCAGCGTCCGTGACCTGCTGGAGCTGCTCCTGACGGGCGTTGCGCGGCCTGCGGCCGCACAGCGGGCGGCCTTTGCGCTGGCTTGAGCACGTGTCGAAACTGCGTCGGACCCCGTCTCCTGACGCCAGGTACGCCTCACGGAGGTTGGACTAACCGACAAGGGAAGCCAACCCTCTCGCGAACGCCGGCTCGACCGGCGTTTTGTCTTTCAGGCGCGGTCTTTCTGGAAGCGCATGGCGGTGCCTTCGCGCTCGATGCGCTCCCACACGGCGCGTTTTTCCTCGTCGCTCAGGAACACCCAGTTGGAGACTTCCCCAGCGGTGCGGCCGCAGCCTTTGCAGATGTCGTCGAAGAGGGTCGAGCACACGCCGATGCAGGGGCTGTCGGGGAGGTCGTGGAGATTGGATGCCATTGAGGAGCCTTGGGGCGCGCCGATGCGCTCGGCGCGCCGGCTTCTGGACGAAACGCCGCTATGTTAACCGATACGGGGCGAGGCAGCCCTGCGCTCACTTTCGACGTGCCGCGACGATGCATGACGAATCCACCGCGCGACTGCAAGCCGACGGCAAGCCGATAGCAAGCTGGAGCGCGCGAGCCGGGGCGGGCTGCCCGGCACGTCGCGCGCATGCGCCACCGAAGCGGTTTTCTATGGACACGGCCCGTGAAACGGCTAAAATTGCGCGCGATTTACCGTCCGCGCGCGGATCGCCGAGATTTGACGGCCCATGTTCCGTTTGCGCGACACGTCGGCGTTTTTTTTCTTGCCGGGCATGTTTGATGGTAGGTTCGTGAAGTTCAGGGGAGTCGCGCATACGTGACACGATGCGCGGCGTGAGGCGAGGCAGCGGCCGGCGGAAACCGGTCAGGATCGGAGAACGGGATGAAGAAAGGAGTTGTGGCGCAACTGGCCGTGCTCGCACTGTGCGCGGCGCCGTGGATGACGTCGGTGGCGAAGGACACGCAGCTGAACGTGTACAACTGGTCCGATTACATCGCCAAGGACACGATTCCGAACTTCACCAGGCAGACCGGCGTTCAGGTCAAGTACGACAACTACGACAGCGACGACACGCTCCAGGCCAAGCTGCTCGCGGGCAACTCGGGCTACGACATCGTCGTGCCGACCAGCAACTACGCGGGCAAGCAGATCGCCGCCGGCATCTTCTCCCCGCTCGACAAGTCGAAGATCCCCAACCTCAAGTATCTCGATCCGCAACTGATGGCGCTCGTCGCCGGCGCGGATCCGGGCAACAAGTACGCGGTGCCCTGGGCGTACGGCACGACCGGCCTCGCCTATAACGTCACGAAGGCGCAGCAGATCCTCGGCAAGAACGTGCCGCTCGACAACTGGGACATTCTCTTCAAGCCCGAGAACATCTCGAAGCTGAAGGCCTGCGGCGTGTCCGTGCTCGACGCGCCGGACCAGATGTTCGCGGCCGCGCTGCACTACATCGGCAAGGATCCGCTCTCGACGAAGCCGGACGACTATCGCGCGGCGCTCGCGATGATGAAGAAGATCCGCCCGTACATCACGCAGTTCAACTCGTCGGGCTACATCAACGACCTCGTGGGCGGCGACATCTGCTTCGCCTACGGCTGGTCGGGCGACGTCGTGATCGCGAAGCATCGCGCGATCGACGCGAAGAAGCCCTACAAGATCGAGTACTTCATCCCGAAGGGCGGCGCGCCGATCTGGTTTGACGTGATGACCATCCCGAAGGATGCGCAGCACAAGGAAGCCGCGCACGAGTGGATCAACTACATCGAGACGCCGCAAGTCCACGCGGCGATCACGAACGCGGTCTATTACCCGAGTGCGAACGCGGAAGCGCGCAAGTACGTCGACAAGGACATCGCCAACGATCCGGCCGTGTACCCGCCGCCCGAAGTCCTGAAGACGCTGTTCCTGCTCAAGCCGCTGCCGCCTGAGATCCAGCGTCTGCAGACGCGTCTGTGGACCGAGTTCAAGTCGGGCCGCTGACACGGCAGTGTGCGGTAATTCCCGTTTTACCCCGAGCCCTCGGCAAGCTGCCGGGGGCTTTGTTCGTCAACGCCGTCCAGCATATGCGCAGAAACAGGCAGGGCAGAGAGAATCATGAGTGACCAGTCGAGCGCGCCGGCAGCCGCCGGTGCGCTGCCTTCGGGCTTCGCCGCGGCAAATCCGGCCGCGGACAACTTCGTGCAGATCGTCGATGTCGTCAAGAAGTTCGGCGAGACGACGGCCGTCAAGGGCGTCAATCTGTCGGTGAAAAAGGGCGAGCTGTTCGCGCTGCTCGGCAGTTCGGGCTGCGGCAAGTCCACCTTGCTGCGCATGCTAGCGGGTCTCGAAACCGTCACGTCGGGCAAGATCCTGATCGACGGCGAGGATCTCGCCTCGATGCCGCCGTACCGCCGCCCGGTCAACATGATGTTCCAGTCGTACGCGCTCTTTCCGCACATGACGGTGGAGGCGAACGTCGGTTTCGGGTTGCGCCAGGAAGGCGTGAAAAAAGGCGAGCTGAAAGACCGCGTGGCCGCAGTCCTCGAACTCGTGCAGATGACACGCTTCGCGAAGCGCAAGCCGCATCAGCTTTCGGGTGGTCAGCAGCAGCGCGTGGCGCTCGCGCGTTCGCTCGTCAAGCGCCCCAAGCTGCTCCTGCTCGACGAGCCGATGTCGGCGCTCGACAAGCAGATTCGGCAGCGCACGCAGATCGAACTCGTCAATATTCTCGACAAGGTCGGCGTCACCTGCATCATGGTCACGCACGATCAGGAAGAGGCGATGACGATGGCCGGACGCCTCGCCGTGATGAGCGAAGGCGAGATCGTCCAGCTCGGTACGCCGAACCAGGTCTACGAGTTCCCGAACAGCCGCTTCTCCGCGGAGTTCATCGGCTCGACCAATCTCTTCGACGGCAACGTGGTCGAAGACGAGCCCGATCACGTGTTCGTCGAGTGCGCGGACCTGCCGGTGCGCCTTTACGTGAACCACGGCATCACGGGCCCGCTCGGCATGCCCGTGACGATCTCGGTGCGGCCCGAGCGCATCGCGCTCACCCGCAAGCCGCCCGAAGGCGTGTTCAACTGGGGCAAGGGCGTCGTGAAGAACATCGCGTACATGGGCGGCTACTCGCTCTATCACGTGAAGCTCGATTCGGGCAAGACCGTGATCGCGAACATGTCGAGCCTCGCGCTCTCCGAGATCGACTCGCCGACGTGGGAAGACGAAGTCTATGTGCGCTGGAGCGCTTCGGCCGGTGTGGTGCTGACATCATGACTGGCGTGCTCAGGAACATCGTCTACTGGCCCGTCAAGCGTTTCAATCTGACGGGCCGCACGGCCGTGGTGGCGGGCCCTTTCTTCTGGCTGCTGCTGTTCTTCCTCGTGCCGTTCATCCTGGTGGTGAAGATCAGCTTCTCCGATCAGCAGCTCGGCATTCCGCCGTATACGGAGCTGACGTCGTACGCGGAGGGCGTGTGGCACATCGCGCTCGACTTCTCGCACTACGCGTTCCTGCTCCAGGACACGCTGTACTTCGCGACTTACGTGAATTCGGTGGTCGTGGCGGCGATCTCGACGCTGCTGTGTCTGCTGATCGGCTATCCGATGGCGTATTACATCGCACGCTCGAATCCCGCTACGCGCAACGTCCTCATGATGGCCGTCATGCTGCCGTTCTGGACGTCGTTCCTGATTCGTGTGTACGCGTGGATCGGCATCCTGAAGAACAACGGACTGCTGAACAATTTCCTGATCTCGACCGGCATCATTCATTCGCCGCTCGAGCTGTATCACACGAACACGGCCGTCTATATCGGCATGGTGTATTCGTACCTGCCATTTCTCGTGATGCCGCTCTACGCGCACCTCGTCAAGATGGACCTCACGCTGCTCGAAGCCGCCTACGATCTCGGCGCGAAACCGTGGCGCGCGTTCGTGGAAATCACGCTGCCGCTCTCGAAGAACGGCATCATCGCGGGCTGCCTCCTGGTGTTCATTCCGGCGGTGGGCGAGTACGTGATTCCTGAACTGCTGGGCGGCGCGAATACGCTGATGATCGGCCGCGTCATGTGGAACGAGTTCTTCGACAATGCCGACTGGCCGATGGCCTCCGCCGTGACCTGCGCGATGGTCGTCCTGCTGCTCGTGCCGATGGCGCTGTTCCAGCACTACCAGGCAAAGGAACTGGAGGGCCGCGGCAAATGAAACCCAATCGCGTACTGCAGTTCATTGCGCTCGGCCTCGGCTTCGCGTTCCTGTATATCCCGATCCTGAGCCTGATCGTCTACTCGTTCAACGAGTCTCAGCTCGTGACGGTGTGGACGCGTTTTTCCACGCGCTGGTATCAGGCGCTCCTCACGGACGACGAACTCATCACCGCCGCGTGGCTCTCGCTGCGCATCGCGCTGCTGACGGCCTTCGCCTCGGTGGTCATCGGCACGTGGGCGGGTTTCGTGCTCGCGCGCATGGGGCGCTTTCGCGGCTTCACGCTCTTCTCGGGCATGATCAGTGCGCCGCTCGTGATTCCCGAAGTGATCCAGGGCATTTCGCTGCTGCTGCTCTTCGTGGAAATGGGCAAGCTGATCGGCTGGCCCGCGGGGCGGGGCGTCTTCACGATCTGGATCGGCCACGTGATGCTGTGCATTTCGTATGTCGCCATCATCGTGCAGTCGCGTGTGCGCGAATTGAACCCGTCGCTCGAAGAGGCCGCGCTGGACCTCGGCGCGACGCCGTTCAAGGTGTTCTTCCAGATCACGCTGCCGCTCATCTCGCAGGCGCTCGCCGCGGGCTGGCTTCTCTCGTTCACGCTCTCGATCGACGATCTCGTGCTCTCCGCGTTCCTTTCGGGCCCGGGCTCGACCACGCTGCCGCTCGTCGTGTTCTCGCGCGTGCGCCTCGGCCTGAACCCGGAGATGAACGCGCTCGCCACGCTGTTCATCGCGGTCGTGACCGTCGGCGTGATCGCCGGCAACCACTTCATGCAGCGCGCGGAGCGCAAGCGCATGGCGATGGCGGTGTGATCGTCGTGACGCCTCGCGGCGCATGACAGAACGGCGCGCGGGCAATGTCCGCGCGCCGTTTGCTTTGGAGCGTCGAGCGCTGGAGGCTTACAGCCGATACCCCATGCGCAGCCCACCCCAGTGCCGCCCGTTCACGAAGATCGGCGCGGACGCGTCCTTCATCATGACGAACGTGCCGCCGCCCATGTCGCGGCGGTAGGTTTGCAGCAGGAAAGGCTTGGTGTGCGAGCCCGCGGCGCGGCCGGCGCGGTCGCTGAAGATGCGGTGATTGCGGCAGTTCGCTGCGTTCCACACCGGATCGGCGCCTTGCGGGTGCGAGAACTTTCGGTTGTGCGTCGGAATGTAGCCGCGCGGATCGATCGCCACGCAGAACGCGACGCGTTCGTCGAACGTCAGCAGCGGCTCGAGGATCGCGGGCAGCACGCGGTCGGTGAAGGCCGTGAAGCGCGTGAGGTGCTGCTGGGGGTTCGTGTTCGGCACCGGCGCATAGGCGTCGTCGAACAGCGCCGTCTCGCCGATTTCGCCGCGCGCGAGCGCGCCCTCGAACAGCTTGCCGACCTGGGCGGCCGCGTGCTGCACGGTCTCGATGAAGCGCGTGTCGTCGGTCTCGACGCCGGTGGCGGCGGATAGCTCGATGAGCGTTTCCGACACTTCGAGCAGCTTGCCGAGCTGATCCTTCGCCTGGACGAAATTGCGGCCCGAATCCTCGACGCCCGCGACCATCTCGCTCACCTGGCTTTCCAGCCCGTCGCACTTCGTTTCGATCTCGCCCGTGAGCTGGGCGATGTGGCCAGCGTGCTCGTCGAGCTGCAGGATCGCGTCCCCGGTGCTGTGCACGGCCTCGCCGATCGTGTGCGTGCCTTCGCGCACGCGATGCGCGCGTTCGGTGTTCGCGGTGCCTTCGGCGATGAGCTGTTCCGTCTGCTGCGTGAGCTGCCCGAGCGTCTGCTCGATCTGGCCGGTCGCCTGAGCGGTTTTGGCCGAAAGGTTCTTCACCTCGGCCGCGACCACGGCGAAGCTCTTGCCCGAGTCGCCCGCACGCGCCGCTTCGATGGCGGCGTTGAGCGCGAGGAGCTGGGTTTGGCGCGCGATCAGCGAGATCTCCTCCGAAACCTTCGACACATGCGCGAGCGCGCTCTTGAGCGCCCGGATCTGCGTCTCGATGACGGTGACGCCTTCCACGAGACCATGAATGTCGGCGAGCGATTCCTCGATGGTCTGCTGCGACTGCTGCACGGTGGCGGCGGTGCCGGCGCTCAGCTCGCGCATGGCGCGTGCCGCCGTGGCGATCTGGTGATTGCCGGCGAGGGTGTGCGCCGCCGATTCGCGCAGGGCGTGGCAGACCTCGGTCTGACGCTGCACGCGCGCGGCGACTTCGTCGACATGGCCCGCGACGTCGCAGATCTCGATGCCGAGCCTGCCAGCCTGTGCGGCAATGTCGCCGACGATCCCGGCGGATTTTCCGGCGCGGCGGCGACCGCGCAGGCCCAGCAAACGCAAACGTGTCATCGGGTGTCTCCATTGTCGGCGGCACCGCGCGTCCTGGCGCCTCGTGCCATCCCATGCATCGCTCCCCGATGCGCGATGGCAATGCGGGCCACTGCGGACGACTGCGGGGAAGCTGCGTGCCCGGTCGTCAGCAGGTCCGATCGCCGGGCTATCTGAACTCGTTAACGGCGTGTAACACGGGGACTTGAGCGCGAGGCAGGCGCGGGGGCTATGATCGGGAACTCGGGCGCCTCCAGCGCGGACCGGCGCGAGCCGGCAACGAAGGGCGCAAGGGCGCGACGACGCAAGCAAGATGATCGAGGCAATGTTCGAGGGAGCAGTTCAGGCAATCAGCGGCGGGAGTGCGCCGGTCGCACTCTGGCAGCAACTGGTCCAGCTCTGGGAACTGATCGTGACGGTGTTGCGCTTCCTCTGGGAGCTTTTGAAGCTCCTCGGCGGCGGCGGTTGAACGACGAAAGGGCAGACGATGATCGACGATTCCACCCGGCGTTTTACCGACCGGGTCGCAGATTACGTGAAATACCGGCCGACTTATCCGCGCGAAGTGGCGACCTTCGTGCACGTGGAATGCGGTATCGCGCCGGGCGCGCCCGTGGCCGACATCGGCGCCGGCACGGGTCTCTCCACGAAACTCTTTCTCGATGCGGGCCACCCGGTGACCGCCGTCGAGCCGAATGCGGCCATGCGCGCCGCGGCGGACGAACTGCTGGGCGGCTACAAGGGCTATCGCAGCGTGGCGGGCACGGCGGAGGCGACGACGCTCGACGCCGCGAGCGTAGACCTCGCGAGCGCCGCACAGGCGTTCCACTGGTTCCGCAAGACCGAGACGAAGCGTGAATTCGCCCGCATCCTGAAACCGCGCGGCAAGATCGTGCTGTTCTGGAACAGCCGTCTGCTCCATGGCTCGCCGTTTCTGGAGGGCTACGAGGCGCTCCTGCAGCGCTTTTGCCCCGACTATGCGCGCGTGGCCGAGACGTATCCCGACTCGGCCGCCATGGCCGACTGGTTCGGTGAGGGCTTCGAGCACCAGACGGTGTTCCCCAACGCGCAACTGCTCGATTTCGACGGCCTGCGCGGCCGGCTGATGTCGTCGTCGTACGCGCCGCGCGCGGGCGACGAGCGACACGAACCGATGCTCGCGGCGCTGCGCGCGCTGTTCGAGGCGACACAGAAGGACGGCAGCGTGAACTTCGCCTACGAGACGCGCGTCTACGCGGGGCGGCCGCAACCCGCGTGAGCGCGGCGAGGCGCACTCGCGGCTAGCGCCCGAACGTGTAGTCGCCGGTGCGCACGCGGCGCGTTCTGCGGCGGAACATGAACGTGAAGCCGGGCCACAGCGCGGTGTTCTTGCCGGCCCGCGTGAGGTAGTAGCTGTGGCACCCCGATTGCCACACGGTGCGCGCGAAGCGCGTCTGCAGCCGCGCATTCCAGGCGCGCTGCGCCTCGGCGCGCACGTCCATCGTGCGTGCCCCCGAGCGTTGCAGCGTGCGGATGCAGCCCGCGATATAGGCGATGTGCGACTCGATCATGTAGATCATCGAGTTGTGCCCGAGGGCGGTGTTCGGCCCGATCACGAAGAAGAGATTCGGAAAGCCCGCGACGCTCGTGCCGAGATAGGCCTCGGGTCCGTCGCGTCGCCACATCGTGCCGAGGTCCTGGCCGCCGATGCCCGTCACCTGGAACGGCGCGTCGACATCGTTGACCTGGAAGCCGGTGCCGCACACGATCGCGTCAAAGGGGCGATGCGTGCCGTCGGCGGTGACGATGCCATCGGCGACGACTTCGCGAATGGGGCTCGTCACCAGTTCGACGTTGGGTTGCGCGAGGGCCGGGTAGTAGTCGCTCGATAGCAGCACGCGCTTGCAGCCGAACAGATAGTCGGGCGTGAGGCGCGCGCGCAGTTCGGGGTCCTTGACTTTGTGCGCGAGATAGCTGAGCGCGAACCGGGTGGGCGTCTTGAGCAGGCGCGGCTCGACCGAGAAGCCGAGCGCGCGCGATTCGTGCTGCCAGTAAATCGCGGCGCGCGCCACGCGATGCGCGAGCGGGACGTGGCGATAAATCCAGCGCCAGCGCTCGCCAATCGCCTGGTCGCGCCGCGGCATGATCCACGGCGCCGTGCGCTGGAACACCGCGAGCTGCGCCACACGCGGCTGGATCTGCGGCACGAACTGGATCGCGCTCGCGCCCGTGCCGATCACGGCGATATGCTTGCCTTCGAATGCATAGTCGTGGTCCCAGCGCGCCGAGTGAAAGAGCTTGCCCGCGAAGCGCCCGATACCCGGGACTTGCGGCAGTGCCGGGCGAGAGAGTGGGCCGTTCGCGGCGATCACGATGTCGGCTTCGATCGTCCTGAGCGCGCCGTCGCGTTCGATTTCGACCTGCCAGATGCCGTGCGCCTCGACAAAGCGCGCGGCACGCACGCGCGAGCGATATTCGATGAAGCGCTCGACGTCATACTTGTGCGCGCAATGGCGCAGGTAGTCGAGAATCTCCCGCTGCGGCGCGAAGGTGCGCGTCCACGCCGGATTGAGCTCGAATGAAAACGAGTAGAGGTGCGAAGGAATATCGCACGCGGCGCCCGGATACGCGTTGTCGCGCCAGGTGCCGCCGAGGCTCTCCGCGGCCTCATAGATCGTGAAGGAGTCGATTCCCATGCGGCGCAGCCGGATCGCCATGCCGATGCCGGAAAAGCCGCTGCCGATGATGGCGATGCGCGGCGCCGCCCCGTTGCCGAGCGCTTCAGTGACCATGTTGGCGTCCGCCATTTCGTGTGATGAGCGGTGCGACGCGTCGTATCGTGCACCGATGCAAAACGGGCTCCGCGAGGGAGCCCGTCGTTGTTTTCCGATTGCGCTTTAGCGTTGCTTCGGCGGCAAGCGCCAGGAGGTCTGGGCGCTCAGGAGTTGTTCCAGTCGTCCGAGCTGTCGTTGCTGCCCATATCGACGCCACCGCCGCCCGAGCCGTCGTCCCAGTCGTTCGAGCCCTGGCCGAAGTCGAGGCCGCCGCCGCCGTTGCCGTCGCGATGCACACGGCGGCCTTCGTCGTCGACGATCACGTCGCGCTCGATCACGCGATCGCGGCCGTGGTTGAGCGCCTCACCGAGGAGCACGCCCGTCAGCAGGCCGCCCATGCCGCCCATGCCACCGCCGCCTTGCTGGACGATGACCGGCGGCTGCTGTTGCGGCTGCTGTTGCGTCGGATATTGCGGCGGGTACTGCGGCTGACGCCCGAACGCGGCGTCGGCTTCACGCGCATAGCTCGATTCGCTGCCGTAGTTGGGCGCGGGCTGGGCAGGCTGCGCATTCGGATCGGGCCGGCCTTCGGCGCGCGCCTTGAGGCTCGCGAACTGACGTTCGAGATCCTCGATCTCATACGGCGGCCGCGGATTCGCGCTATTCGAGAGCGTTTCGACGAGCGCGCGCAGCTGCGTTTCGAGCCCTTCGACTTCCTTCTCGAGCGCTTCGTGGCCGGGCGCAGTCGAGAGTTTCACATCGAGCTTGAGCGAGCGCACGCCGTTGAGCAACTCGGTGGCGCGCTTGAGCTGATCGCGGCGGTCGTCGCCGGCTTTGGCGTCTTCGGTGGACTTCGCGCGCCGCAGCGTCCAGCGCAGCACGAGCGCAACGCCGATCAGGACGATGGCAATACCAATCCACATGCCCATACCAGGACCTCGCTTCTGTGGTGCAGCCACCTGCTGCTGCGCGAATGGGTTGCCCGTGCTGCTCGTCGTGACGGCGCCGGCGCGCGTGGCATCGGAACGGATCTTCGCTTCGACCTGCGCGAAACGCTGCGGCTGGGTGAAGCGGATTTGCGGATCAAGCGACTTTGCCTGTTCAACCTGGGCGAGCGCGTCGGCGTAACGGCCTTCGCGATCGAGCACCTGGCCGTAAAGGTAGTGGGCGCGAGCGTTGTCCGGATGCGCCTGCAGGACTTCGGTGAGGCCCGAGTCGGCGCGTTGCCAGTCACCCTGGGACATCGCGGATTCGATCTGCTGCACGCTCGGCACGGCGAACGCAGCGCCGCCCGTTGAAGCGAGCGAAGCGAAGGCGAGAGTCGCAGCGGCAAGAAACTTTTTCATGTTGCAGGCCGGGCCGATTGAGCCCGTCTCCATGGCATTCGATACGGGGATGCGGCGCCATATGGCTTTGCTGCGTGGCGCCTGCCTGGCATTTCAGCAGCATGGCCCATGCCGCGCCGCATCCTGCACACCGGCGCTTTTTACTGCGCCGGCGTGTTCATCTGCTTCTTGAGCGCTTCGAGTCGCTCGTCCACCGAAGGGCCCTTGTTGAGCGCCGCGAGCTTTTCGTCCAGTGCCTTGCCGCTCGACTGGTCGGCCGAGTTCAGGCGAGCGTCCGAGCGCGCGTTCGAGAGCGAGACTTTGTCTTCCAGCTTCTGGAAATCGGCGTCGAGATTCTTGCCGCCGATGCCGCCCAGCGCCGTCGCCGCGACGTCCTTCGCCTGGGCGATCTGCTGCTTCGCCTGGAGGATATTGGAGCGTGCGTTCAGGTCGTTGCGCCGCTGGCGCATGTCGTCGATCTGCTGCTTCAGCTGATCGACCGACGGTTCGAGCTTCGCGAGCTCGGCCGCGAGGGCGTCGCGTTCGGCTTCGGCGGTCTGCTGCGCGCCGAGCGCTTCACGTGCCAGCGCTTCGTCGCCCGATTGCAGCGCGCGCTTCGCGCCGTCTTCGTACTTCTTCGCCTTGTCGGCGGCCACGTCGCGCTTGCTTTGCTGCGTGGCGACCTGCGCCTGGATCTCGACGAGCGAGTTCTCCGCACGGGCGATGCTGTCGTCGAGCTCACGCACGATCTGGCGCGCGTCGCGCGACGGATCCTGCACCGAATCGGCCGCGTCGTTGAGCAGGCCCTTCACGGTGCGGGTGATGGAGTCGAAAAGCGACATGAATTCCTCCAGTGAAATGAGATCGGCCGTTTCGGGCCGAGGTGCGTGCATGCGGTTGCGCTTTGCGGGGCCGGCTGGCGCGACTGATGTGATGAATCGGCGCTCCATCCACCAGCTTACGCTGCTTTGCATACGCCGCGCATGCAGCGCGCAAATCGGGGCAAGTGCCGTGATTGCAATAGCGCGATCGCGTTTTTGTGCATTCGCGCGCTCGTCGTGATGCGGATTTGCTGCGAAACATGATGCGTCGATTCGAGCAGGGCCCGGCATCGACCGCGGATATTACACCACGGCCCGTCTTAAAAGGGACTTAAGGGATCGGGCGCGTGGGCGGGCCCCGGTGTGCCGCGTGGGCGGGCTCAAAGCGCGCTGCACGTGATCGCTGCGCGCCCGTAGCGCAGCCCCGGCGGGCCCGCCACGCGCTCAAGCGAACTTGCCGCCTTCCGGTGCGGCGTCGTCGCGGTGGGCGTCTTCGAGCGGGGCGCCCGCGTTGCGCCACGAGCGGGCGAACGGCGCCGAGCTCAGCGGTTGCAGCGGGGCGTCTTCGTGCGGTTGGGCGGCAGCGTCGGCGAGCGCCGCGCTTTGAGCGGCAGCCTCCGCTTCGGCGTTCATGCGCGCGACGGCCTGCGCGATTTCGCGTGCGGCCTGGCTCACTTCAGGCTCGTCGGTGTGAGCGGCGGGCAGGGGCGCGCCGCTCGCGAGCGGCGTTCCCTCGCGGGTGCCAGCCACGTCGTCAACGGCTGCGGCGGCGCCGCCATCTGCGAGCGCGCCATCGTATTGCGCGGCCGCGTTCGCTGGGGCCCCGCCTGGGGCCGCCGCGCGCACCGCCTGCGGCCGGATCGCCCCTGTGCGGCTCGCGCGCAGCGGTCTGGCCGCCTTTTGCAGTACCTGCGCGAGCGCGTCGGGCTGACGCGGAGCGTTCAGCCGGTCGACCAGGCTTGCGGCCTTCACCTGGTCGCTCGTGACGCTGAACGCGATCACGGCACGGCGCATGAGCTCGCTGACGCTGATGCCGAGCCCGTCGGCGGTGGCGGAGATCGCGCGCTTTTGCGCGGCCGTGACGAAGACGACAATGCGTTCGCTGGGCTTGTTCATATCGACGGACCGTTGGCTCGGCTTCGTATGACGTCGGTTCCTGCCAGCGCGATGGCTTTTCGAAAGCGTCAATGCGTGTGGGGTGCCTGGGCGCAAAACAGGGGCGTGAAGATCTTTCATCATATGACGAGAGCGCCGATGCGCAATCAGAAGCTGCGCGGGTGGGGAGACGCTTGCCGCAAGAATCTCCTGTCAAAAGCCGGCATTCGTCTAATCTGTAACTCGCCGAGTCGATCCGTTACGAAACTTTTCGCGCCTGGCGCGAGAATCCGAGCAAGACCTCGCCGGCGAACGCAAAAAATAGGGCTGGAAGGATTGTCCAGGAAACTCTTACAAAAAAAGCGCGACCCGCCGCCCGCGATTTCATTAGAATGCGCTGTTACATTTCGCGGATGGCGCCCGAACGGGCGAGTATTCGCCTCTGGCGTGCCGCAGTGCGCGCCGCGCGGCCGGACGGGGGCGTTGCCGGTCGCGCCGCGTCGCGGGCTTTGAGCCGGCGACGTCGTAGCCGCATTGGCGCCATGACGCCGTGGTCGAGATCCATGCGCGCGCGTTGCGCGCAGCCGGCGCGCGCGAGACGCGCCCATCATTCCAGTCATGCCTATCATCAAACGACCGCCTTCATCACAGTACCCGTATCAGGATCAGGATCGGGAACCCTCCCTCAACACCGGACGACCGGCGCCGCGCCGCACCCAGCCGGACGGTGACGGCTCGCGCGGCGAACCGCCGCGCCGGCGCTCGATCGGTGCTTCGATTGCGCTCTGGTTCGCCGGCCTCATCGCGACGCTGTGCGTCATCGGTGCGCTGCTGATCGGCTACGTGCTCGTCGTGATGGGACCGCAACTGCCTTCGCTCGACGCGCTCACGAACTACCAGCCCAAGGTGCCGCTGCGCATCTACACCGCCGATCACGTGCTGATCGGCGAGTTCGGCGAAGAACGGCGCCAGCTCGTGCGCTTCCAGGACATTCCGGACATCCAGAAGAAGGCGGTGCTCGCCATCGAGGACTATCGCTTCTACGAGCACGGCGGCGTGGACTTCGTCGGCATCCTGCGCGCGGGCGTGGCCGACCTCATGCACGGCGGTGCGTCGCAGGGCGCGAGCACGATCACGATGCAGGTCGCACGCAACTTCTTCCTTTCGAGCGAAAAGACCTATACGCGCAAGATCTACGAGATGCTGCTCGCCTACAAGATCGAGCGCGCGCTCACGAAAGACCAGATTCTCGAGCTATACATGAACCAGATCTATCTGGGTCAGCGCGCCTATGGTTTTTCGGCGGCGGCGCGCGTGTACTTCGGCAAGGATCTGAAGGACATCACGCTCGCGCAGGCTGCGATGCTCGCGGGTCTGCCGAAGGCGCCGTCGGCGTATAACCCGATCGTCAATCCGCACCGCGCGAAGATTCGCCAGGAGTACATCCTCAAGCGCATGCTCGCCCTCGGCTATATCACCCAGGCGCAGTACGACGAAGCGATCAAGGAACCGCTGCAGACGAAGACGGCCGGCACCGAATACAGCGTGCACGCCGAATACATCGCGGAAATGGTGCGCCAGATGATGTACGCGCAATACAAGGACGAAACGTACACGCGCGGCCTCACCGTGACGACGACGATCGATTCGGCCGACCAGGACGCCGCCTACGCGGCTGTCCGCAAGGGCGTAATGGACTACGAGCGCCGCCACGGCTATCGCGGGCCGGAGGGCTTCGTGCAGTTGCCGGCCGACGGAGACGACCGCGAGCAGGCGATCGAAGACGCGCTCACCGATCATCCGGACAACGGCGACCTCGTCTCGGCGGTCGTGATCGATGCGGGTCCGAAGTCGGTGACAGCGCAACGGCTCGACGGGACTTCGGTGACGGTAACGGGCGACGGCCTGCGCTTCGTGGCCGCCGCGCTGTCACCGCGCGCCTCGCAGGCGCTGCGCATTCGCCTGGGCTCGATCGTGCGCCTGATGACCGACGCGAAGGGCAACTGGCAGATCACGCAGCTGCCTCAGGTGGAAGGCGCGCTCGTCTCGCTCACGCCGCAGGACGGCGCGATTCGCGCGCTGATCGGCGGCTTCGACTTCAACAAGAACAAGTTCAACCACGTCACCCAGGCCTGGCGTCAGCCGGGTTCGAGCTTCAAGCCGTTCATCTACTCGGCTTCGCTCGAAAAGGGCCTCGGACCGGCGACGATCATCAACGACGCGCCGCTCTTCTTCCCGCCCAGCACGCCGGGCGGCGATGCATGGGAGCCGAAGGACGACGACCAGCCCGAAGGCCCGATGCCCATGCGCCTCGCGCTCCAGAAGTCGAAGAACCTCGTGTCGATCCGCATCCTCTCGTACATCGGCACGAAATACGCACAGGACTACGTGACGCAGCGCTTTGGCTTCGATGCGGACAAGACTCCGCCTTATCTGCCGATGGCGCTCGGCGCGGGCCTCGTCACGCCGCTGCAGTCGGCGGGCGCGTATAGCGTGTTCGCGAACGGCGGCTACCGCATCAACCCGTACCTGATCGCCGAAGTCGACGACTCGCACGGCCAGCCGGTCCTGCGCGCGCAGCCGCTCGTGGCGGCCCGCAACGCGCCGCAAACGCTCTCGCCGCGCAACGCGTACGTGATGAACAGCTTGCTGCATTCGGTGGCGACGGCGGGGACGGGGGCGGGCACCAACGTGCTTCATCGCGACGACCTGCAGGGCAAGACCGGTACGACCAACGACGCCAAGGACGGCTGGTTCGCGGGCTATCAGCGCACGCTGGTAGCCGTGGCGTGGATGGGCTACGACCAGCCGAAGAGCCTTGGCAGCCGCGAGTTCGGCGCGCAGCTCGCGCTGCCGATCTGGGTGGAGTACATGCAGCGCGCGCTGCGCGGCGTGCCCCAGGAACAGCCGGCGATGCCCGAGGGCCTCACGACGCTCAATGGCGAGCTGTACTTCTCGGACATGACGCCGGGCAACGGCTTCGTGTCGAGCATCGGGCTAGACTCGGCGAATCCGGCCGGCGCGAGCGACGCGAGCGGTGCGACCGGCACCATGGGGCCGGGCGGTATGACGCCGCCTGACGTGACCACGACAGAGAAGAAGCAGATCCTGGATCTCTTCGAGTCGAACAAGCCATAACGCGGCGACTTCACTCGCAATCAGTCAGTTTCACGAAATGAACACGGCGCGTCGGCAACGGCGCGCCGTGTTTTGTTTGGTGGACGAAATCTGCTTGCGCAGCAACGGGTTGGCCGAGCTGTCCAGGGCTTTTCCACAGGGCTGCCAACAAAATCTGTGGGTAACTCTCACGCTCACTTTTCCACAGATTTTGTTGAAGCCCCTGTTCATAACCCTGGGATATCGAAGCTAACTGCCTGACACCAAAGGCTTTGCCTGCTTGCACGCGTTCCGAAGCAGCAAGCACCTCAAAACACATTGTTGTAACGCAGTCCGATGGTTCGGCTGTGCGAATCGCGTGACCATGAGACCGCCCAGTGCGCGAGCCACGCCCCCGAGAGCGCGCCGAGCGCATCGGCGAACAGATCCTTGTACGAGAAGCCGGCCGTGGGACAGGTGCCGTTCAGGATCTGCAGTGCGAGCCCTGGAACCGTACCGATGAGCGTGCCATAGACCACGGGATGATCGGTGTCGCGCGTGAGCCAGCCGCCTGCGGCGCCGAATGGTACGGAGACCGCAAAGTGCTCCAGTTTGTCGGTGCCAGTCCAGCTATCCGATTCGAACCGGAAGCCGCTGCGTGCGGCGGAGCATTCGAGACCAGCACGCGCCGAGGCACTGAACATAATCAGTAGTGCGATGAAAATAATCCGGTTCGCGCGATGCGTCATGATCTGCTCCATTCGATTGCCGTGCATTGCGCCTTCTTTTGGGCTCGTGCCGCCCAGATGGCGAGACCAGACCCTCAAGTGCCGACTCAATGAAATATGTAGGAATACGTAGTACTGTGCGTCGCACCGATCAGAAAAGCCTGACTTGTGGCGCAGTGTAGCAGTTCTGTCTTAATAATAAGAATCAGAAATTCCTGACAGATAAACAGAGAGACGCCCGCGCGAGAAGAGGGCTATCCGTCGAACGAGACCTGGCGAGCGGAGCGTGCTGCGTCGATCGCGTCTTCCAGTCTGTCGTTGCCCCAGAACATTTCATCGCCGACGAAGAAGGTCGGTGCGCCGAAGATGCCAAGATCGCGGGCCCTCTGCGTGCGCTCGCGCAGACGTTGCCGGTTCGCATCACTGCCGGCTTCCGCGATGAGCCGCTGTGCGTTCAGGCCCAGCGCCGTCAGCATCTGCGTGACGGCTTCCGGCGGATCGACTTCACGGTCGTCGCCATAATTGCGCGTCATCACGGTACGGCACCAGGCCGGTAGCCAGGATTCGCCATCGGCGAGTACCGCGATGCGCGTGGCCAGCACGCTGCGGCGGGGGAATTCGCTGGGTTGTCGCCACGGCAGCGCGTACTTGCGGCATTGGCGCCGCATGTCCTGCCACACGTACGCGCCTTTCTCCTTCTGCACGACAAAGGGCGGTCCTTTCCAGCCGAGCGCCTCGAGAATCGGGCCGAGCAGGAAGGGCCGCCAGCGAACCTCCACGCCGGCGCGCCCGGCGAGCGCTTCGATGCGCATGACGCTCAAATAGCTGTAATTGCTGGCGAGGTCGAACCAGAAGTCGAGCGAAGGCGTGGGCATGGTGTCGTCTCCATCGTGGGTTGCCGGCCCATTTGGCGCGTTGCCGACCATGGTATCGCGACGCGCTCGCCGCGTTGGTCGCAGCGCAAACCGCGAGCGTTACTGGCTTTTCGCGGCGGTTTCGGCGTCGGCCGCGCGAGCGCCGCCAAGCGTCGCCGGATTGACCGGCGGATTGCCCATCGCCTGGAAGAGCGCCGCCGTATCGGAAAGCCGTGCGCCGCGATAGCGGATTTCGTCGAGTCGCGCGTTGCGCCATTGCTGCTCGCTTTGGCGCACCGCGTACCAGGGCACTGCGCCGAACTGGTAGCGCGCGTTCGTATCGTCGTACAGGGCCTGCGCGGTGCGCGCAGACGTGCTGGCCGCCTCGAGGGCCTGGGCGTCGTGATCGAGCGCGGCGAGCCGGTCGGCGACATCCTGGAACGCCGTCAGCACGGTTTGCTTGTAGGTGTCGTTGGCCGCCTCATAAGATTGCAGCGCCGCTCGCCGCTGAGCGACGAGCGCGCCGCCGTGGAAGATCGGCTGCGAGAGCGAAGCGCCGATTGCCCACAGCGCGCCCGCGCCCGAGGTGACGACGGGCCAGCTGAAACCGCCCTGGCCGAGCGCCGCCGAAAGCGTGATGCTCGGGTACATCTGCGCGGTCGCCGCGCCGACGTCGGCCGCGGCCGCCTTGAGCGCGGCTTCGGCGGCTTCGATATCGGGCCGGCTTCTCAGGAGTTCCGAGGGCACGACTACAGGAACCTGTGCGGGCAAGCTCAGGCTCGCGAGATCGAGGTCGGGCGGCGCCTGGTCGGGCGACCGGCCGATCAGCACGGCGAGGGCGTGCCGCTGCGCGATCCATTGCTGGCGCAGCCCCGGCAGGTTCGCCGCGAGCGAAGCAGCGCTCTGCTGCGCGTTGAGCACATCGGCGCGCGAGGCGGAGCCGAGCGCGTAGCGCTTTTGCATGTCGTCAGCCTGAGCATTTGCGAGCGCGATCAACTGCACGGTCGTATCGACCTGCTCGTGCAGTGTAGCCGCCCCGAGCGCGCTGGCGACGATGTTCGCCGCGAGCGCGCGGCGCGCCGCCTCGAACTGGAACGCCTGCACGTTCACGCGCGAGGCGAGCGCCGCGTTGTTCAGGCGCGTCGCGCCGAACACGTCGAACGTATATCGAACGTCGATCAAGCCAGCGAAAATCGCGTATTGCAACTGGTCGATGCCGAACTGCGGGATCGCGGGTTGCTGCTGCCGCTGGGCGATGCCGATGGCGTCGACCGTGGGCAGCAGCGAGCCGCCGATCTGGCCGCGCAATTGTTCGCGCGCGGCCTGCAGGTTGTGATCGGCGGCCGCCAGATTCGGGCTGTTGGCGAGGCCTTCGTTCACGAGCGAGTCGAGCGCGGGGGAGCCGAAAAGCGTCCACCATTGCGGCACCGGTTCGGCACCCGTCATGAACTGCTGCGAGAGGCCCTCGGCCACAACCGTCTGCGCGGGTTGCGCCTCTACGCCATAGCGCTGGGGCTGCGGCATGGCAGGCGGTTCGCCGGTTGGACCCATCGCGCATGCGGCCAGCGCGAACGCGAGGCACGCGGCCAGCGAGCCGCGCTTCCGTCTGAAAAACAATGCATGCGGGCGCGCTGTTGCGCATGCGCCCGACGCCGAAGTCGAAGAAACCATCTTCATGATGCCTCGTCCGGCGCGTTGCCGGTCTCGTCAGTTTCGCTGCTGCGCACCCGGAACGCCGCAGCGTAGGCCGCGGGCAAAAAGAACAGCGTGAGCACGGTCGCAATCGTGATGCCGCCCATCAGCGCGGTCGCCATCGGCCCGAAGAAGTTCGAGCGCAGCAGCGGAATCAGCGCAAGCACGGCGGCCGCCGCGGTCAGCATGATCGGCCGGAAACGGCGCACGGTCGCACCCACCACGGCGTCGAAGCGCTTGTGCCCCGCGCGGATATCGGTTTCGATCTGATCGACGAGGATCACCGAGTTGCGCATGATGATCCCGAACATCGCGATCACGCCCAGCATGGCGACGAAGCCGAAAGGCTGCCCGAACGCGAGCAGCGCGATCACGACGCCGATCAGCCCGAGCGGCGCGGTCAGCACGACCATCAGCACGCGCGTGAGGCTCTGCAGCTGGATCATGAGCAGCATGAGGACGGCAACGGCGAGCACCGGCAACTGCGCGAAGATCGACGCCTGGCCCTTCACGCTTTCCTCGACGGAGCCGCCCACCTCGATGTGGTAGCCGGGCGGCAGCGCGCGCCTGAGCGACGCCAGTTGCCGCTCGACCGCATGCGTGACGTCGATGCCTTGCGCCCCCGCGCGCACGTCGGACTGCACGGTAAGGGTGGGCTGCCGGTCGCGCGACCAGATCACGCCGTACTCCAGATCGTTGGCGAGGTGCCCGAGCGCGCCGAGCGGCACCGCTCCGTTGGGCGTGGGCATGGCGAGCGAAAGCAGGCGGGCGGGATCGACGCGCTCGTCGGCGGGCGAGCGCAGATCGACGCTGATGAGCTTGTCGCGCTCCCGAAACTGCGTGACCGTATAGCCCGAGTGGGTCATCTGCAGGAAGCTGGCGATGTCCTGCGACGAGACATTGAGCGCGCGCGCCCTTTGCTGATCGATCTGGAAGTGCAGCGAGCGCCCCGCGGGCTCGTCCCAGTCGAAGCTCACGTTGTCGGTGCGCGGGTCGTCGCGCAGCGTCGCCGCCACCTTGTTGGCGATCTCGCGCACGGTGGGGATGTCGTCGCCGCTCACGCGGAACTGCACCGGGTAGCCGACCGGCGGCCCGTTCTCGAGCCGCGAGAGGCGCGTGCGGATGGCCGGGAAGCGCTCGCGCAGCATGGGTTCGAGCCAGCTCGCGAGCTTCTCGCGGTCTTTCACCGATTTCGCTGTAATCACGAACTGCGCGAAATTGGGCTGCTCCAACTGCTGGTCGAGCGGCAGATAGAAGCGCGGCGCGCCCGTGCCGACGAAATCGATGAAATGGTCGATCTCGGGGCGGCCGTCGAGCGCCGCTTCGAGGCGCTTTGTCTGGCGCAGCGTCGCATCGATCGAGGCGCTCTCGGGCAGGCGGACATCCACGAGCAGCTCGGGCCGGTCGGAGCTCGGGAAGAACTGCTGCGGCACGAGCGTGAACGCAGCGAGCGCCGCCACGAAGAGCGCGACGGTGAGCGCGAGCACGACGAGATGACGCTCGATGCACCAGCCGATCCAGCCGCGCAGGCGCCGGTAAAAGCGCGTGTCGTAGATATCGTGCTCGTGATCCTCGCCGTGGGCGGCGTTTGCCGTGTCCATGGCGTTCGGATCGCGCTTGCGCTCCGGCAGCAGCCGGTAGCCGAGCAGCGGAATCAGCACCACGGCCGCGAACCACGAAGCGATCAGCGCGATGGCGGACACCTGGAAGATCGAGCGCGTGTACTCGCCCGTGCTCGACCTCGCGAGCACGATCGGCAAGAAGCCCGAAACCGTGACGAGGGTGCCTGTGAGCATCGGGAACGCCGTGCTGGTGTACGCGAACGCGGCGGCGCGGGTGCGGTTCCAGCCCTGCGCAAGCTTAACGGCCATCATCTCGACGGAGATGATGGCGTCGTCCACGAGCAGGCCGAGCGCGAGCACGAGCGTGCCGAGCGAAACCTTGTGCAGGCCGATGCCGAAGAGGTACATCGTGAGCGCGGTGACGGCGAGCACGACGGGAATCGTGATCACGACGACCATGCCCGTGCGCACGCCCAGTGAAACGAGGCTCACGAGCAGCACGATGCCCACGGCCTCGGCCACGGCCTGGACGAAGTCGTCCACCGAGCGCGAGACCGCGTCGGGCATGCTCGATACCTCGACGAGCTTCAACCCTACAGGAAGTTGCGCGCGCAACTGCTCGACGCGCACATCGAGCGCCTTGCCGAGGCGGACGACGTCGCCCCCCGGCTGCATCGTGAGGCCAATGCCGAGCACCGGCTGGTTCTGGAAGCGCATCTGCGTGGCGAGCGGCTCGTCGTAGCCGCGCCGGATCGTGGCGATGTCGCCGAGGCGAAACGTGCGGTCGTTCACGCGGATCAGCGTATCGGCAAGCCCATGGAGATCCTCGTACTGGCCGCTCGGGCGCACGTACACGCGGTCGTCGGCGGTCGTGAGCGTGCCCGCGGGCGAGACGCTGTTCTGCGCGCCGATCACCTGGCCCAGCTGCGTGGGCGAGATGCCAAGGCGCGTGAGTTGCGTGTTCGGTATCTCGATGTAGATGCGCTGCTGCGGATCGCCGAAGTAGTCGACCTTGCCGACGTCGGGCACGCGCAGCAGTTGCTCGCGCAACTTGTCTGCGTAGTCGTGCAGTTGGGCGGGCGAGAAGCCGTCGCCCTCGAGCGCGTAGATGTTGGTGTAGACGTCGCCGAACTCGTCGTTGAAGAAGGGGCCTTGCACGCCTTGGGGCAGCGTATGGGCGACGTCGCCTACCTTCTTGCGCACCTGGTACCAGGTCTCGCGCACTTCGCTCACGGGTGCGGAGTCCTTCATCGTGAAGAACACCAGCGACTCGCCGGGCCGCGAATAGCTGCGCAGGAAGTCGATATACGGCGTTTCCTGAAGCTTGCGGCCGATACGGGTCGTCACCTGATCCTCGACCTGGCGCGACGTGGCGCCCGGCCAGAAGGTCTGGATCACCATCACGCGGAATGTGAAGGGAGGATCCTCCGACTGCCCGAGCCGCGTATAGGCGAGCGCGCCGAAGATCGTAGCGAGCGCAACGATGAAGGTGACGAGCGCCCGATGCCGGAGCGCCCACGCCGAGAGATTGAAGCGCCCCTCTTCGTGAGCGCCGCCGGGTTCGGTATGCGCGGTGGAACCGGTGGTGGAACCAGCGGCGGAGCCAGGTGCGGAGCCTTGCGCCGCGCTCATGACGCGAAGTCCTCGGGATGCAGCGGCGCGATCGGGTGCACCTGCTCGCCGGCGTGAACCGTGTGAACGCCTTGCAGCACGATAGTCTCGCCGTCCCGCAGTCCTTGCGCAACGGTGATGGTGCGCGCGTCATAGCGCGTGACGCTCACGCGCCGCAATTGCAGCACGTTGTCGGGCGCGTGCACGACCCAGACGGCCGGCGCCGCGCCGTCGTGAAAGAGGGCGGTGGACGGCACGGTAAACGCGGGCGGCCCGTTGGCCTCGCTCGGCGCCGCGAAAGCGACGTTGGCGGTCATGCCCAGTCGAACGTCGGCATCGGGATGCTCTAGCGTGAGTCTCGCGCGCCACGTGCGGCTTTGCGGGTCGGCCGCGGCCGCGAGTTCGCGCAGGCGCGCCGTGTAGTGGCGGCCGGGCAGCGCGCCGAGCGTGACCTGCGCGGCGTCGCCCGTGTGCAGCGCCGCCACGGCGCGCTCGGGCAGATCGCACACCACGTCGACATCACCTGTCCACGCGAGCTGATAGACGGGCTGGCCGGCCTGCACGTTCTGGCCGGTGTCGGCGTTTTCGGCCGTGATGACGCCGGCGTGATCGGCGACGATCCTCGTGTAGCGCAGCTGGTTGCTGGACAGCGCGAGCTGCTGTTGCGCCGCTTCGCGCTGGGCGGCAGCCGAGGCGTAAGCGTCCTGCGTTTGTTCGAGTTGCGCGCGGGCGACGAGGTTCGCCGCGGACTGCGCGATATCGCGATCGAGCTGTTGCTTCGCGAACACGAGGCGGTGCTGCGCAGCGTCGAGCTGGGCCTGCGCGCTGGCCGCGTTTTTCTCGAAGTCGGCCGGGTCGAGCCGCGCGAGCGTCTGCCCTGGCTTGACGCTGTCACCGAGGCGCACGCTGCGCTCGATGATCTTGCCGTTCACGCGAAACGAAAGCGGTGTGGCGTAGCGCGCCTGGATATCGCCGGGGTAGACGGGGCTCACACCGCCGCCGTCGGGATGCACGATCATCGTGACGACCGGGCGCGGCGGTGGCGGCGCTTCGTTGCGCTTGCCGCACGCGCCAAGCGCCGCAACGCCGAGCACGAGCAGCGCGTTGGCGGCGTGCCGCCACGGCGCATGCCGTGGCGAGCCCAACAGCGGCGAAGCGGACACCTTGCTGGATTTACCGGGATGACTGCGCATTCTGCTCGATGCGCCACAACCGCAACGATTCACTTGGACCTCGATACGCCTTGCGCGCACGCAGACAGCAAAACCAGCCTGCCGATTGCGCCGCCGTTGAGCCGGGGGTACGGCGCGCTCGCGCCGCACCCGGACCTGGGATGACAAGCCGAATTCTAATACAACCTTGTATCTGAATGCGTAACTGAATCCGAGGAAGGTTTCGGTGCTAGACTCCCCCACGACACATCACGAAGCCCTCGCCATGACGCGCATCCGACTCACCCGTGAACAAAGCCGCGACCAGACGCGCGAGCGCCTGCTAGATGCCGCGCAGGGCCTGTTCATGAAAAAAGGATTCGTGGGAACGAGCGTGGAGGACATCGCGCTCGCGGCGGGGTACACGCGCGGCGCGTTTTATTCGAACTTTTCCGGCAAGGCCGATCTGCTCGTGGAATTGCTGCGGCGCGATCACGATGCCATGCAGACGGACCTGCGGGGCATCTTCGAGTCCGAGGCCTCCCGCGAGCAGATGGAGGCGCGCGTGCTCACCTATTACAGCCGCATGCCACAGGACAACAAGGCCTTCCTGCTGTGGGTGGAAGCCAAGCTGCTGGCCGCTCGCGACCCGCGCTTTCGCGTGCGCTTCAACGCCTTCATGAAGGAAAAGCGCGAGAGTCTTGCCGCGTACATCGAGGAGTTTTCGGCGCGCGCGGGCACGCCCGTGCCCCTCGATCCGGAGTTGCTCGCGGTGGGGCTGATCGGCCTCTGCGACGGGGTGCAATTCCTTGCGACAGCTGATCCGCAGCACGTCACGCCGCCCGTAGCCGAAGCTGTACTGGCGAAGTTTTTCGCGCGGGTGGTATTCGGTCGCGATGCGTGAGCAAAGAACCTGCTCTACGTGCACGACTCAGACGCCGAGGCCAGGGCCGTAGTTGCTGCCGATCAGCCGCGTGACGGACGCGACGTCCTGGTAATCCTGCTCGGGCATGCCGTCGAGGATGGCGAGCACTTCGTTGCTCGCGCCGGCCGTGCGCGCGGCATCGACGAGTTCGTCCTTGTTGGCGGGCCAGCGCACTTCGCGCAGCACGTCGGCGAATTGAAGATCGATCGGTTCGTCGGGAATGCGGGAGGCTGGCATGCGTGGCATCCTTTGCGCGGGCTCCGGCTTGCGCGGTCCGCGTCGTTGTCTCGTTCGTTGTTCGGATTGTTTGGCTTATTCGGCTTGTTCGTCGCTCGTCCGGAGCGTGTCCGGAACCTCTGCGGGATTGGCAGCGCGCGGCGCTCGCGCTCCGGGTCAAGCATACACACTCTACCTCACACGCCGTCGCGACGCGCGCACGCGCCGCTCGTTTGCCGCTGCGCCGCGCTCGCTGGCAACCGGTGCGCCAGCCGCGCGCCGGAGAGGCTCAGGTGTGTTCATGCAGGTCCGGGCTCAGCGTCTTGTCGAGACGGCGTGATTTGGGCAGCGTGAGGTATTCCCAGTGCTGTCGACCGTTTGCGGTAACGGGTACGTCGGGGGCGGGGGGCGCCACAGGGGCGTCGTAGGCGTGGGACTGTCCAGTCGGTAGCGGTATGTGCGCGCTGACCTGGCCGACCGGGGACTCCTGCGCGGTGCGTACCGGAGCGGCGAAACACGACGCCGACAACAGCACGGTGGTCATCAGTGTCGAGGTTTTCATCGCTCGACCTCCTTTCTCATGCGGCCCACAGGTCGCAGCAAGCGCCGTACCGCGTCCGCCAGCCGTGGCGGCGGCGCAGGCAGCCGCGCCGACCGGGACGGCCGGCGCGCCGCGACGCCCGGCGCAAGTAGCCGCCTGGACGGCTCATCTGCGCGAGGCGCATACGGAAATACCATAATGGCAGGAAATGCGCCGGCGCGTCTCGAACGCGTGTGCTTTTTGTGGCCGGCGGCGGGTCGAGGCAAGCTCAAAGAAGCGGCGGGCGCAGCGCTTCGAAGCGCGTCCAGGGCCACGACGGGCGATCGCGCATATAGCCGTTGAGCCAGTTCCATTGCGGATGGCGCTGCATGAATGCCTGGGCGTCGAACGGGCGGCCGCACGGATGGCCCCAGCGTGCCCAGAACGCGAGATCGCGCGCCATTTCGCTGTCGACCACCTTGCCGTCGTTGGCGCCCCACGGGTTGAACGGTCCGTGGTCCGCGCCGCCAAAGCGCGCGTCGTCGAGTTCGAGGTGACCGCAGATCGTGCGCGAGCACGGGTTGTCGCTGCGCTCGAGGTAGACGTCGTGGTGATCGGCGATCATGGCCTTGGCGAGTTCGGCGTCGATCGCGCCGTGGTGCTCCTGCGCGAGCTGCATGAAGCGCAGGCGGCGCGCGCCGTTACGGCGCACGTCGATGTAGTCGTCGGCCTCGCCGGTGCATTCCTGGTTGCGGATCTTGAGGTCCGTCGCCGCATTGAAGCCGCTATAGAAGCCGTCTTTCGTGCTTTCGAATCCGGCGTGCTGCAAGCCCAGTTCATAACGCGCAATCTCGCCCGTCTTGGTGTCGCCGATCAGCCAGCTGTTCACATAGCCCGCGTTGTTCGCCTGCGCGAACATCTCGCACCACTCGCCAATGCTCGACGCATACTGTGTCGCCCGCCGCGAGCGGTAGAACTCGGGGGCGCCGTTCGCGCGATAGCCGACGAAGTTCGAGATGGTCGTCTCCGTCACCATCAGGCCGGCGCTGTTGATCCAGAAGTCGGTGAGGCTCGATATGCAGCCGGGCAGGCCCTGCATGAGGATGCGGTGCCCCGTGTCGGGCACGATATCGAACACGATGTTGAAGGCGTCGCCGGCCGCGTAGCGGTCCCACGAGTTGTGCGCCATCACGATGCGGCCGTCGCGCGTCGCGCTGCCCGTGGCGATGAACGCACTGCAGTGGTGGCCGCGCCGCCCGCGCCACGGACGCACGCCGGGCTGTCCATGCTGCGCTGCAGAATGGACCGGCCACCAGCTCTGCAGCAGATCCATGTAGCCGTTCCAGGCGAGCACTTCGGCGAACTTGAGTCCGGCGCCATCGGCGATGCCCTGTATTTCGTCGGCGAATTCGGTGTCGAGGCGCGGCGCGAACTGCACGACCGCTGCGTTGATGAACGTGTCGAAGTCCTCGCCGGTGTCCCACTTCGCGAGGTAGCGCGCCGTGCGGATCGCATTGCGGATCTCGTTCGCGAGCAATTTGCCGTGCTGCTCGCCCCGGTCGTAGGGCTCGCCCTGCAGGTGCACGAATATCCAGCCCGCATGGTCGCGGCGTACGGCTTCGAGTGAGGGTTCGCTCATCTTCGCTCCGGTCATCCCCGCGTCGATTTTCACGGCCTCTGGCGCACGTGTCCGTACGCGCACGCACGGCGCGCGCCGCGCCGCGCGTTTCCCTCTGAATTCTAGAAAATCCGCCGCGCTTTGCCACGCCACTCGCGTGGCTAGCGCTCGGCGTTCATGCGCTGATAGGCGTCGAGCAGCGAGGTCTTGTACACCACGCCCGCGAGCGTCGGGTCGCGCGTGCTCTCGACCACGGGCAGGCGTTCGCCCTGGAAGGACATGAAGTGCTGCAGGCCGACGGCGAGCGGCATGTCGGGCGTGAGCACGTCGAACGTCGCCTTCACGTAGTCGCGGGCGCGCTTGTCCGTGGTGTCGCGCTTTTGCAGCAGGTCCGAGGTGATGTCGGCCAGCGCGACCGCGCCGAGAAAGCGCCCCGTCTCATCGGTCACGTACAGGTACTTCACCGGGTATTCGAGGAACACGCGCGTCATGTCCTGCACCGTCGCGTCTGCGCGCACGACCGTTTGCGCGGGGCGCACGAGCTCGCGCATCTGCGTCATGCGCAAGCGCATGCGCTCGGCTTCCTCGCGATTGCGATGGAGCGTGATCTCGTACATCGACGCCTTGCCGGTCGCGCGCGCCACGAAATACGCCACCACGCACGAGAGCATGAGCGGCAGCACCACCTGATAGCTCAACGTCATCTCGAAGATCATCAGGATCGCCATGAGCGGCGCCTGGGTGGCGCCGGCGAGGAACGCGCCCATGCCCACCATCGCATAGGCGTACGAAGCGGAGGTGCCGTCGGGCCAGAGCGCGTGCATGCCCTGGCCGAACAGGCAGCCGAGCACGGCGCCCACGAAGAGCGTAGGCGTGAACACGCCGCCCACGGCGCCGGAGCCGACCGTCGCGGCCGTGGCGACGAGCTTGAAAACGAGTACCGTGGCGAGCGCGGTCCAGGTCCAGGGCGAGTGCAGGATGGAGTTCACGACGCTATAGCCGTTGCCCCACACCTCGGGCGTCCATACGGAGAGAATGCCGACCACGAGGCCGCCGAGCGCGAGCCTCACGGGCAGCGGCGCGTGGATGCGGCCGAAGCCTTTCTTCGCCGTGTCCAGCATCACGAGGAACTGCGGGGCGAGCGCCCCGCAGAGCAGGCCGAGCGCCACGAAGAGCAGCACCTCGACACCGGTCACCGCCGGAAACACCGGCATTTCATACGGCGGCTTGTAGCCCGCGAACTCGCGCATCGTGATGTTGGCGACCACGGAGGCGACCACGATCGGCCCGAAGCTCTCCATGACGATGGCGCCGAGCACGATCTCGGTCACGAAGAAGGCACCCGCGATGGGCGCGTTGTACGCCGATGTGATACCGGCCGCCGCGCCGCACGCGACGAGCAGGCGCAGCCGCGACGGATCGAAGTGGACCCAGCGGCCGACCAGCGAGGCGGCGAGCGCGGCGAGCTGCACCATCGGGCCTTCACGGCCGATCGAGCCGCCGCTCGCGATCGTGAAGAGCGACGAGAGGCTGCGCCAGATGCTCTTGCCGACCGGCATCACACCCTCGCCGATCGCCACGGCCTCGATGTAGTCGGTGTGCAGCGGCTTTTGGCCGTTGCCGGGCGACTCGCGTCTTGCGACGACCAGCAGGCAGCCGGCGATGAAACCGCCCACGGCGGGCATCCAGATGCGATGGTGCCACGGCAGCTGCCGCGCCATTTCGACGAGGCCGCCTTCCATGCCCGTGAAGAGCCTCTGCACATACGCGATGCCTTCGCGAAAGATCACGGTCGCAAACGCGCCCGCCATGCCGACGATGACCGACCAGATGAGCATCGTGTGGGCGTCGGACAGGCGAAAAAGATCGCGGGCGCGGGTGCGCAGTTTCAGGAGGAATGACAGCACGGCGGGCGGGCCAGGTAACAGGTGAAAGAAAGCCGCGCGTGCGCAGGGCTCGTGATGCAGCGCGCGCGGCGGCAAGAATAACAGGCGCGCCGCGACAACGGCGCGGCGCGTGCGCTATTACGAGCACGAGCGGCTGCGCTCGTATCCCACGGTGCGCGCGCATTCAGCGCGCGGCGCGGTCGAGTTCGGGGTAGTGCCGGAAGATGCCGGTTTCGTTGAACGGCAGCCGCCGCTCCGAGGCGAGATAGGCGGCGATATGCGGGCGTTCGGCCACGGCGTCGCGCAGCGCGACGACATGCGGATAGTGGTCCGCGAAATGCTTCGTCGCTTTCGGGAACGCGTAGCGCAGCCCCTCGACGATCTGAAACATCGAGAGATCGACGTAGCTGAGCGCGTTGCCCACCATGTGGCGCGGGCCATCCGGATTCTGCGCGAGCACGCGCTCGAAATAGCGCATGAATTTCGGCATGCGATGCGCGATGAAATCCGCCGCTCGCGCCTTCGCGGCGTCCTTCTGGTCCTCGTAGTAGAGGCCGCTCGCGATCGGGTGATGCGTGTCGTGCACCTCGGTCACGAGGTCGGCGATCGTGAGCTGCAGGCCATTGGCGACGATGCGCAAGCCCTCGTCGCGCGGCGCGAGCTTGAGCTTCGGGCCGAGGTAGAAAAGGATGTTGGCCGTTTGCGGGACGATGAGGTCGCCGTCCTTGAGAAAGGGCGGCGCGTAGGGCGGGTATGGCCCGCTGCTCTCCAGCTCGCTCATCATCGCGCCGATACCCAGGCCGTCCTCCTTCTCGCCGCGCGCGACGTCCACATACGGCGCTTGTGCCTCTTCCAGCGCGAGCCGCACGAATTCGCCCCGGCCCTGCAGGCCGTCCCAGTAATAGAGCTCGTATGCCATCGGTCGTCCCCTTGCTTCGATTGCCGTGCTTTTCACGGGCTGCGCAGCGGTTGCACGCCGGGCGCACAGCCGCGCACAGTATCGCTCGCAACCGTTGCGCCTGGTTTGCGCGTGACGCGCGTTCGGCACCTGGCCCAATGCGGACGTACGTAGAAACGCAAAATGCCCCGTGGCAGACGGGGCGAGCGGCCGGAAGCACCGGCGCATAGGGGTTCGGGCGGGGCGGCGGAGGGCGCTGCGCCGCCCATCGGCGCGCGGTCATCCGAACAGGCGTTGCACGCCCCAGGTGATCGCGAGACCACCGCCGACCAGCCAGAGGTAGATGATGAAACCGGCGGTCAGCGCCCGCGGGCCGGCCTGGCGGATCTGCGAGACGCGCGTCTCGATGCCGAGGGCCGTCATCGCCATGGTGAGCGCGAAGGTGTCGAGCGTATTGATCGCGTGGGTGGCCGATTCGGGCAGCACGTGGAGCGAATTCACGATCACGAGCGCGAGGAAGCCGAGCGCGAACCAGGGCACCGCGAGCTTGCGCGCGCCGCCGTGGGCGGCGTGGTCGCCGGCTTGCGCCTTGCTGCGCGCCGCGCGGTTGAGCCACACGCCGAGCACGAGCAGCACCGGCACGAGCAGCATCACGCGCGTCATCTTGACGATGGTGGCGATGTGGGTGGCTTCCGGGCTCACGTTGCTCGCCGCGCCGACGACCTGGGCGACTTCGTGAATCGTGCCGCCGAAGAAGAGCCCGGCGCCGAGCGTATCCAGATGGAGCCAACCCGCGCGGAACAGCAACGGGTAGAGGAACATCGAAAGCGTGCCGAACAGCACGACGGTGCCCACGGCCACGGCGCTCTTGTGCGGCTTGGACTGGAGCGTGGATTCGAACGCAAGCACGGCCGCCGCGCCGCAGATCGCGCTGCCCGCCGCCGTGAGGATGGCGGTGTCGCGGTCGAGTTTCAGAAGCTTCATGCCGACCCAGGTGCCGATGACGAGCGTGCTCACGACGATCACCGCCGATTCGACGAGCCCCGGCACGCCCACCTGGGCGATTTCCTGAAGGCTCACGCGCAGGCCGAAGAACGCCACCGCGATGCGCAGCAGCTTGCGTGCGGAGAAGTTCACGCCGGCGGCCCAGCTTTCTGGCAGGCCATCGCGCAGCGCGTTGCCGTAGATCGCGCCCGCGACGATGCCGACGATCAGTGGGCTCATGCCGAGCCCGGCGATGGCGGGGAGCGATGCAATGCTGGTGACGGCCGCCGCGAAGAGCGCGACGAACAGCACGCCGTTGAGTTGCCCGCGTGTGGACGGCAACGAATGCGCAAAAGTGGGGGAAGACATGGCGGCCTCGACAAATGGGGTAGCGAACCGGTCGCTATCGAATGGCCTAATCCTAATTTAGGTATATCGATATGAAAAATCGTCATTTGTGAAGTAATATATAGGTCAACACGATGATTCACCGCGATGACCCCGGAACAACTGATAACTTTCGCTGCTGTCGCCGAGCACCTCAACATCAGTCGCGCGGCGCTGGCGCTGCATTTGTCGCAGCCGGCCGTATCAGGCCAGTTGCGGCTCTTGCAGGAGGAGATCGGCGAGCCGCTCTACCAGCGCGACGGCCGCGGCGTGCGCCTGACACCCACGGGGGCGCAACTCGCGGGCTATGCGGCCCGCTTGCGCGACACGTGGCGCGACGCGCTTGCTTACCGCGACGCGCTGCGGGGCCTCGAGCGCGGCACGCTGCGCATCGGCGCGACCACCACGCCCGCGAGCTACCGGCTCCCCTACCTCGTCGCGCAATTCCACGCGCACTATCCGCACGTCAAGCTCGAAACGTCGAGCGGCAACACGAGCGACGTGGTGAGCATGCTCGGCGCAGTCGATATCGCGCTGATCGAAGGGCCGGTGGGCGAGCAGTTGCCGCCCGACACGGCTGTGCATCCGTGGCTCGAAGACGAGATCGTCGCTATCGTGCCCCGCTCGCACGCGCTGGCGTCGCAGCAGGCGGACGCGCAAGGCGAGCCCGGCGTACCGATGCCGTCGATCACCGTGGAAGCGCTCGCCGAGTGGCCGCTGGTCTTGCGTGAAGACGGCTCGGGCGTGCGCCAGGTGGTCGAGCGCGCGTTCGCGCGAGTGGGGGTGCCCATGCGCGTGGCGCTGGAGATCGCTGGCGTGGAGGGCGTGAAGGAGGCCGTGCGGGCGGGCATGGGCATCGGCTTCGTCTCCGCGATGTCGATGCGCCATGAGGACGGCGCCTTGCGGCAAATCCGTCTTGGCCCCGAACCGCTCGCACGGCGGTTCTCGATCCTCGTGCCGCATGCGGGCGCGGCTTCGCGCGTCGCGCAGCGCTTTCTCGAGCTGTGTCTCGCCGATATCCCCGGGGTGCCGTCCGCCTGACCCAGGGCAATCCAGAATGGCGCGCTCAACGGCCAGCGCGCACTATCCGACGAAATTACCCGGCGCGCAGGCGCTTTTTTTCGGACTGGGTTTGGAACCGGTTCCAAGAAAGCGGCGCGCCGAAAGCAGGCAGAGGAACAGGGCAATGGCGGAAGTGGCAATCGTGGCGAGCGCGTTCGGCGCGCAGGCAATCTGGCGCGACGGGCATGCGGCGTGGAGCCGGACGGCGCGGCGCGCGGGCGCGCAGGCCTTCGAGGTGCGCCGCGAGTTGATGGACGATGCGCAAGTGCAGCCCGAAGCGCTGCGCGCGCTCGGTCTCGCGCTTGCGGGCGAGGGTTTGTGGCGCGTCTGGTCCACGCCGGACTCGCTCTATGGCGAGGACGGTGCGCTCGACGAAGCGGCGCTCAGCGCGGCGGTCGCTGCGGGCCGCGCGCTCGGGGCGCGTTTCGTCAAGCTGCAACTGGGTGGTTTCTCCGGCGATGCTCACGCGGCGCGCCTCGCGGCTCTGCTCGAACAGCTCGGCGCGCGTACGGGTGAAGCGGGCGACGGCCCGCGTGTCGTCGTCGAGAACGGCCAGCTCGAGCAGGGCGGCAAGCTCGCACAGTTCATCGATCTCTTCAACGCGTTGCGCGACGGCGGCGCGGGCGGCGTGATCGCGATGACGTTCGATATCGGCAACTGGCAATGGCCGGGCGAGCCGCCGCTGCTCGCGGCCGCGGCGCTCGCGCCGCACGTCGAGTACATCCACTGCAAGGCCGTGGCGGGCGAGGGCGCGCGCCGTTTCGTCACCGCACCAGCCGACGACGACCCCCTGTGCCGCGCCGCGCTGGCGTTGCTGCCCGGCCACGTGCCGCGCGGCATCGAATTCCCGTTCGACCCTGCGCGCGTTGCCGACGCCGCCGCGCATTACGTCGAGTGGCTCGCCGCCGCTTGAGCGAAGCGCACCGCCAACGTCCCCAGACCACGCATACGATTCAGGATCGCCTCATGACCACACTCGATGTCATCACCTACGGCGAAGCGATGGCGATGTTCGTCGCCACCGAGCCGGGGCCGCTCGCCCAGGTCGGGCACTTCACGAAGCGCGCGGCGGGCGCGGAGCTCAACGTCGCGACCGGCCTCGCGCGCCTTGGCTTCAAGGTGGGCTGGATGAGCCGCGTGGGCGCCGACTCGTTCGGCCAGTTCGTGCGCGACGTGCTCGCGCACGAAGGCGTCGACGCGCGCTGCGTGACTACCGATTCCCGCTTTCCGACCGGCTTCCAGCTCAAGTCGAAGAACGACGACGGCAGCGATCCGGCCATCGAATATTTCCGCCGAGGCTCCGCGGCAAGCCAGCTCTCGACCAGCGACTACCAGGCCGATTACGTGCTCGGCGCACGCCATTTGCACCTGAGCGGCGTGGCGCCCGCGATCTCCGTGTCGTCGCGCGAACTCGCGTTCAAGCTCGCGCGCGAAATGCGCGCCGCGGGCCGCACGATCTCGTTCGACCCGAACCTGCGCCCGACGCTGTGGAGCTCGCAGGCCGAGATGGTCGCCACGCTCAACGAACTCGCGAGTTTCGCCGACTGGGTGTTGCCGGGCGTGGGCGAAGGCCGCGTGCTGACGGGCTCGGACGATCCCGAAGCGATCGCGCGGTTTTATCTTTCGCGCGGCGCGCGCGCGGTGATCGTGAAGCTTGGCGCCCAGGGCGCGTATTACGCGAGCGCAGACGGCGAGCAGGGCCGCGTGGCGGCGCAGCGCGTCGAGCGCGTGGTCGATACGGTGGGCGCCGGCGACGGCTTCGCCGTGGGCGTGGTGAGCGCGCTGCTCGAAGGGCGCGCGCTGGCCGAAGCGGTCGCGCGCGGCAATCGGCTTGGCGCGCTGGCCGTGCAGGTGATCGGCGACTCGGAAGGCTTGCCGACGCGTGCGCAGCTCGATGCGCTCGAAGGCGCGCAGCCGCGTGCGGGCACTGCCGCCGTGGCCGCAGCGTAGCAGAGCGGTAAAAAGCGGCGCAACGCGGAGCGAATTCGCTAGGCGTGCGCCAACCGACATGAAACAAGAGGGCAGCACTGCCGGTGCCAGGCCCCGTTCAACTGGAGACACCGATGACCTCAACCTCGCTCGCACCGCGCCGCTGGTGGGCAATCATGCCGATCGTGTTCATCACGTACAGCCTTGCCTACCTCGACCGCGCCAACTACGGTTTCGCCTCGGCGGCCGGCATCAACAAGGATCTCGGCATCAGCCCGGGGCTCTCCTCGCTGATCGGCGCGCTGTTCTTCCTCGGTTATTTCTTCTTTCAGCTGCCGGGCGCCGTGTACGCCGAACGCCGCAGCGTGCGCACGCTCGTGTTCGTGAGCCTCGTGCTCTGGGGCGGCTGCGCCGCGCTCACGGGCGTCGTCACGAACATTCCGTCGCTCATGGCGATCCGCTTCGTGCTTGGCGTGGTCGAGGCCGCCGTGATGCCAGCCATGCTCATCTTCATCAGCAACTGGTTCTCGAAGTCCGAACGCTCGCGTGCCAATACGTTCCTCATCCTCGGCAACCCGGTCACGGTGCTGTGGATGTCGGTCGTCTCCGGCTATCTCGTGCACTCGTTCGGCTGGCGCCACATGTTCATCGCCGAAGGCGCGCCCGCCATCCTGTGGGCCGTGTGCTGGTGGTTCCTCGTGCGCGACAAGCCCGCGCAGGTGAGCTGGCTCTCCGACGATGAAAAGCGCGTGCTCGACGCCGCGATGCGCGCCGAGCAGGCCGCCATCAAGCCGGTGCGCAATTACGCCGAAGCGTTTCGCACACCGGCCGTGATGCTGCTCTCGGCGCAGTACTTCTGCTGGAGCATCGGCGTATACGGCTTCGTGCTGTGGCTGCCCTCGATCGTGAAGAACGGCTCGGCGCTCGGCATGGTCGAGACCGGCTGGCTTTCCGCCATGCCGTATCTCGCGGCGACCATCGCCATGCTCGCCGCCTCGTGGGCCTCGGACAAGCTCGACAACCGCCGCGCCTTCGTGTGGCCGTTCCTGCTGGTCGGCGCGCTCGCCTTCGCGGGTTCGTACGCGCTCGGCTCGACGCACTTCTGGGTCTCGTACGCGCTGCTCGTGGTGGCGGGCGCGGCGATGTACGCGCCGTATGGCCCGTTCTTCGCGATCGTGCCCGAGCTGCTGCCGAAGAACGTGGCAGGCGGCGCGATGGCGCTCATCAACAGCATGGGCGCGCTCGGCTCGTTCGTCGGTTCTTATGTGGTCGGCTATCTGAATGGCGCGACGGGCTCGCCTGCGGCATCCTATGCGTTCATGAGCGCGGCGCTGCTCGTTTCGGTCGGCCTCACGCTCGCCGTCAAGCCGCAGCGCGAGGCCGCGCGTGGCTACGCCACGGCGGTTCACGGCAAATAACGCACATCACCTGGCTGACCCATGAAGCAGAAAATCGTTGTCTACAAAGCCGTGCCCGCCGATGTGGCCGACTACCTGCGCGAGCACGCCGAAGTCGTAACTGTCGACGCCGACGCGCCCGGCGCGCTGGCCGCCGCGCTCAAGGACGCCGACGGTGCGATCGGTGCGAGCGTGAAGATCACGCCCGACATGCTGGAGGGCTCGCGCGTGAGGGCGCTCTCCACGATTTCGGTGGGCTACGACCAGTTCGACGTGCCCGATCTCACGAAGCGCGGGATCGTGCTCGCACACACGCCCGACGTGCTGACCGAATCGACGGCCGACACCGTGTTCTCGCTCATCCTCGCGAGCGCTCGCCGCGTGGTCGAGCTGGCCGACTGGGTCAAGGCGGGGCACTGGAAGGGCAGTATCGGGCCCGCGCAATACGGCGTGGAGGTGCAGGGTAAAACGCTCGGCATCGTGGGGCTCGGACGCATCGGCGGCGCCGTCGCGCGGCGCGCGGCGCTCGGCTTCGACATGAGGGTGCTCTACACGAACCGCAGTCCGAACGAAGCCGCCGAGCGCAACTATGGCGCGCGCCGCGTCGAGCTCGACGAACTGCTCGCGAGCGCCGATTTCGTCTGCCTCCAGGTGCCGCTCACCGCGGCCACGCGTCACCTGATCGGTGCCGAAGAGCTCAGGAAGATGAAAAGGAGCGCGATTCTCATCAACGCCTCGCGCGGCGCGACCGTCGACGAGCCGGCGTTGATCGCGGCGCTCGAAGCGGGCACGATCCACGGCGCGGGCCTCGACGTGTTCGAGCACGAGCCGGTCGATCCCGCTTCACCGCTTTTGCGCATGCCCAACGTGGTGGCGCTGCCGCACATCGGTTCCGCCACGCACGAGACACGCCACGCCATGGCGCGCTGCGCGGCCCGGAACCTCGTCGCGGCGCTCGCAGGCACGCTCGACGTGAACATCGTCAACCGCGAGGTGCTCGCGCGATGAGCGCGGGACCGGGGCGCCCCGATGGCGTGGATGGTGCGGAAAAGCGCGCTGGGGCCGCGCCTGCGCGCCGCGCCACCATCAGCGATGTGGCGCGTGAGGCCGGCACCGGCAAGACCAGCATCTCGCGCTATCTGAACGGCGAGCTGGGCGTGCTATCGCCCGATTTGCGCGCACGCATCGAAGCGGCGATCGAGCGCCTCGACTATCGCCCCAACCAGATGGCGCGCGGCCTCAAGCGTGGGCGCAACCGGTTGCTCGGCCTGTTGCTCGCGGATCTCGCCAATCCCTATTCGGTGGAGGTGCTCCAGGGCGTCGAGGCCGCATGTCATGCGCTCGGCTACATGCCGCTCATCTGCCACGCGGCGAACGAGATTGAAATGGAGCGGCGCTATCTCCAGTTGCTCACGACGTATCGCGTGGAAGGCGTGATCGTCAACGCGCTCGGCGTGCGCGAGTCGATGCTCAAACCCGTGGGCGGCGGCGGCATTCCCGCCGTGCTGATCGACCGGACCGTAGACGGTCTCGATGCCGATATGGTCGGTCTCGACAACGCGGCGGCCGTGCATCTTGGCACGAAGCATCTCCTGTCGCGCGGCTACCACGACATCGTGTTCGTCGTGCAGCCGTTCGCGCAGGTCAGCTCGCGGCGCGAACGCGAAGCGGCGTTTCGCGAATCGATGCAGGCCTCCGGGGGAGCGGCACGCGGCCTCACGCACGTGCTCGATCTGCAGGACGAAGCGGCTGTGCAAATCTCGCTCGCGGCGCTCGATGCCCGTCTGGCCCGCGCCGCCGCAAGCGGGGCGCGCTGCGCGCTATTCGCGGCGAACGCGCCAGTGGCGCTGCGCCTTGCGCTCCATCTGAAGGCGGCGCTCGGCGCGCACTGGCAGCAGCGCGTGGCGCTCATCGCCATCGACGATCCCGACTGGGCCGAGCTTGCCGGCATCACCACGATACGCCAGCCGACGCGCGAGATAGGCTACCGCGCGGTGGAGTTCTTGCACGAACGCATCGAGGGTGCCGCCCTCGCGGCCCGCTCGGCGGCGTTCGAGGGCGAACTCGTGGTGAGGGCGTCGACATTAGGGTGATTGCAGCGGCAGCCAGAACGCCTTTTGTGCATGGACCGCGCGGCAGGAAACCGCGCAATGGACACTAGACGCACGTCGCCGCGCCGCCAGGGCTGCGCGCCGTGGCCGATATCTGCGATCATTCGGGCTGCGGTGCGCGTCGATGCGTGCCGAACGTCATAAGGAAGCCCATGTCCGTAGCCCCGATCACGCTCGTTTGCCTCTCGCTCGCGACGCTGTTCGTCGCCGCCTTGCCCGTATCGCTCTATCGCCGGTTGCGCCAGCCGCTCGCGCTCGACTGGCGCGATACGATCGCGGGCGTCGCCGTCTTCGCGTTCTTCGCGGCTGTGATCGAGCGTGCCCTCAACGACTACGTGCTGCACGGGAACGCCGCCACCGCGCAACTGACGGCGAATCCCGTCTTCTTCGTCCTGTACGGCGCGTTCGCCGCGGGCGTGTGCGAGGAAGTCGGGCGTTATATCGCCATGCGCCTCATCGAGCGCCGCGCTGCGCGCAAGCCCAACATCCCCGCAGACAGCGCCGCGTTCGCCTACGGTATTGGCCATGCCGGTGCGGAGGCGTGGTTCGTCGGCGTGCTCGTGCAACTGCAATGGATCGTGTTCGCGGTGCTCGCCAATCGCGGCAATCTAGACGAGCACCTTTCCAACCTCACGCTGGACTCTGTCCTGCGCGTGCATCTGATTCTTTCGAGCCTTTCGCCGCTTTTCGCGGGCGTGTTCGCGATCGAGCGCACGGCGGCATTCGTGTTCCAGATCGCATTGTCGGTGCTGATGTGGCGCGGCGTGCGGGCGGGATGGAAGGGGATTCTGCCGCTCGCGATTCTGGTGCACGCGCTCATCGACGTGCCCGCCGCGATGTACCAGGCGCGTCTCGCGCCGCTCGCGGCCGTGGACGGCTTTTATGCGGTGGCGGCTGCCGTGGTCGCCGTCGTGCTTTTCAGGACGTGCCGCCGCGAGCGGCGCGTTGCGCGCGCCGCGTGAGCGCGCGTGTTCCATCACTCACTTTTCTGGCGTCAATGGAAGCCTATCTGTTTGAATGCGCGAGCCCCGAATTCGATGAGCTCGCACGTGTGATCGCCGACATCTTCCCCGAGCAGACGCGCTTTGCCGAAGAACGAAGTGAAGAAGGCGTGCCGCAACTGGCCGTGCATTGGGTTGCCATGCGCTTCGGCTCGAAGGCGCGCCGCATGGTGCTGACCATCGCGCTCGCGCCCGCCGCGCTCGCCCGCTATCGTGCGTTGCCGCCGCGGCTGCGCGGCCGCAGCTTCGCCGTGCTGCGCGCCTACGTGGAGGCGACGATCGAATCACTCGAGGAACAGCACGCGAAGGGCGAGGACGTGCCGCGCGAAGTGACGATCGCGCTGGACGAAGAATTTGCCTGAGGTTGCTTGAAGCGACGAAGGAAGGGGCGCGGCGCGCCCGCTCCGTGATCGCCAGAGGCTCAGTCGGCGAGGCGGTAGACCTTGGCGAAACGGGCGGCCTGCACGACGCCGTAGTCGCCAGGCGCGTATTGCATGACCCAGTCGCCGGCCACGCCGCTCAGGCGGTCGCCGCCGGCCGAGCGCACGAGCGTGAAGGGTTCGTCCATGCGCTTTGCGAGCACCACGACCTGGCGATTGCGATACGCGCCTGCTTCGCCGTGGGAGAGCGCATCGCTGGCCGGCAGGTATTTCGCGTCGAAGCGTTCGCGCGAGACGACCCAGCGGTCGCCGGTCGACCCGGTGATGATCGCGTCGCCAGGCGCATAGCGGTTCGGGCCTTCGAGGCTCATCAGTTCGCCGGCAAGCGCCGCGAACTCGACGCTCACGGTTTCGTCCTTGACGACGCGCTGGGCGGCGGCGTCGCCGCGCAGGTCGAGTTGGGTCAGTTCAATCATGGTGGCAGCAGCGGACCTGCTTCCCAAAAGTCGTGTTCCAGGGAAGCGACGGACGGGCGAGTGCGCCGGTCCGTCGCGTGGCCCGCAAGGGTAACCTGGATTGGACTGCCGCGCACGAATGGCAGCACGGGCGCCGGGCCGATCGACGGGGCGCTGCGCCCGCCTCGGACCGAATGCCGGGCTTAACAGCGGGGCTTAACTGCGAGGCTTAACTGCCGGGCTTTACTGCGGGGCTTTACTGCGCAGCCGGCGTGCTGGCCGGCTCGGCGTCGCTTGCCGCGGCGCCTGGCGAAGACTTGCTCTTGTGCTTCGGCTTCGTCGCTTTGCCCGACTGGCCATGCTCATGCTCGTGGCCGTGGCGGAAGGTCTGGTCGGCGAGCTTCTTTTGCTCGGGCGAAAGGCTCGTGTAGAGCGGCTCGAATGCGGTGACGAGCTTCTGCATGTCTTCGGCGTGCGCCTGGGCGATCTGCGCGTACTGCTTCATGTCGTCGAGCGCGTTGCGCGTGTTTTCGGTTTCCATGCGCTGCTTGTAGAGCGCGCCCATGGTTTGGCCGTTGCTGCGCATGACGTCGGCGAACGTCTTCCACTGCGGCTCTTGCTCGGGCGTGATCTTGAGCTGCGTGTGCAGCCACGTGATGCGCTCCTCGACACGCTGCTGATGCTGCGCGGCGCGCACATCGGCGCTCGATGCGGCCGCGGCGGTGGCCGCGACGGTGGCCGAAGCGGCAGGCGCGGCGCTTTGCGCAAACGCGCCGCTCATCGAGAGCGAGGCGGCAAGGATGACAAGCGCTTTTTTCATTGTGACTCCTCGAATCGTTTCATAGCGGGTGTTTCGTAGCGGGTGTTTCGTAGCGATAGCACGGCCAGAACGGCTGCAGCCGCTATTAGTATCACGTTATCGCTTCGCTCCGCCCCGGCTGCGACACTTGCTTACAAACGAAACGCGTGGAAATACCCGTCGTGCATGGGACACGACGCGCCTGGCCTCGCGCGATAATGTCCGCCTTCCGACTACCGATACCGACCGCCTCCCGATGAGACCCCCGCGCCTCGATCAACTCGACGACCTCGACCGCAGCCTCGTTGCGCTGCTGCAGGAAAACGCCCGTGAGAGCGTTGCGAATCTCGCGCGGCGCCTCGGCGTCGCGCGCACCACCGTGCTCGCGCGGATCGCGCGCCTCGAGCGCACGCAGGTGATTGCCGGTTATGGCGTGCGGCTCGGCCAGGACGTGCTCGATGCGAGCCTGCAGGCGTGGGTGGGGCTCATCATCGCGCCGCGCCACGGGCCGGACGTGCAAAAGCGGCTCGGCAAGATGCCCGAAGTGCAGTTGCTCTGCGCGGTGAGCGGAGAGTACGACTACGTTGCATGGCTGCGCGCCGATTCGCCCGACCGGCTCAACGACCTGCTCGACCAGATCGGCGGCATCCCGGGCGTGGAGCGAACGACCACGTCCATCGTGCTCGCGCGCAAGATCGATCGCGGTTCCGTGACGGGCTGAAGTGGGATGCCGTCGCGGCTGAAAAGCGGCGCGTTGCGCATCGAAATCCGCGCTTTTCGACATTCCGACGAAGTTCATGGTCAGAATGACGAAAACTGCGGTCGTAGCGCATCGTTTTGCATCTAGGAACCGTTTTTGACTCTCCCTAGACTGTGTTTGAGCGGGCGCTGCCCATCCCCAAGCATAGAAAACCAAAGGAGAGGACATGAAAGTCGCAATTGCAGGCGCCGGTTTGATCGGCCACACCATTGCCCATATGCTGCGCGAAAGCGGCGATTACGAAGTGGCGGCCTTCGACCGCGATGCGAAGGCGCTCGAGCCGCTCGCGGCGCAGGGCATCCCGACCGCGCGAGTCGATTCCGGCGACGCCGCCGCGCTGCGCGGCGCGCTCGAAGGCTATGACGTGCTCATCAACGCGCTGCCGTATTACCTGGCGGTGAACGTCGCTTCGGCGGCGAAGGGCGCGGGTGTCCATTACTTCGATCTGACCGAGGACGTGCGCGCCACCCACGCAATCCGCGCGCTGGCCGATGGCGCCGATCATGTCTTCATGCCGCAATGCGGCCTGGCGCCCGGCTTCATCGGCATTGCGGCCCACGCGCTCGCGAGCCGCTTCACCGAAATCCGCGACGTCAAGATGCGCGTGGGTGCGTTGCCGCAGTTCCCCACCAACGCGCTCAAGTACAACCTCACGTGGAGCGTGGACGGCCTGATCAACGAATATTGTCAGCCATGCGAAGCGATTCGCGACGGGCGCACGCAGTGGGTGCAGCCGCTGGAGGGTCTCGAGCATTTCTCGCTCGACGGCGTGGAGTACGAAGCATTCAATACGTCGGGTGGCCTCGGCACGCTCTGCGAGACGCTTTCGGGCAAAGTCGAGTCGCTCGACTACAAGTCGGTGCGGTATCCGGGCCATCGCGCGCTCATGCAGTTCCTGCTCGAAGACCTGCGCCTTTCGAGCGACCGCGACACGCTCAAGGCCATCATGCGCCGCTCGGTGCCCGCCACCGAGCAGGATGTCGTGCTCATCTTCATGACCGTCACCGGCATGCGCGATGGCAAGCTCGTCCAGGAAGTGTTCACGCGCAAGATCTTCGCGAAGACGGTGTGCGGCGTGCCGATGAGCGCGATCCAGATCACCACGGCCGGCGCGATGTGCGCCGTGCTCGACCTGTTCCGCGAAAAGCGCCTGCCGCAAGCCGGATTCGTGCGTCAGGAGCAGGTCTCGCTCCAGCAGTTCCTCGCGAACCGCTTCGGCCAGGTGTACGAAGGCTCGACGCTCGAGGCTCGCGCAAAGGTGCCGGCCTGACGGCTTACGGCGCTGACTGTCCTGTGCCTGGCCTGCCAGCCGATACGATGCGCTGCAGCAACGCATCGTAGTCGGCTTCGGCGGGCGCGGTGTTGTCGAACAGGATGAGACCGTCGAGCTGCGCCCCCGACGGCATGAAGCGCCGCTTCCGGTATTCGTCCCAGTGAGCGAGCTTGTAGGCGTCGATCGGATGCGCCCGCGCGATGATGCGCTCGTGCGCCGTTTCCTCGCTCGTATGGATCCACACCACGGTGATCGCAACCTGCGGTCCGACATTCAGCCACGCGCGATCGAACAGCTTGCGATCGCGCACTTCCCGCGAGAGCGGCCCCACCACGAGCACGCTCACCCCCAGTTCGAGGTTCTCGCGAGCGGTGTCGATGAGCCCCTGGTACTCGGGGTCGCGTAGATGCTGCAGAAAGAGCGGGCTGTCGCGGTCGTTCGGGTCCTGCGTGAGCGCACCCATCGCGGCCGCGCTATAGCGGCCGTAAAGCGTGTCCTTGTCCAGCAGGCAGAACGGCTCGCCGGTCTCGCGCGCGAGCGGGCCGAACAGGCGTTTGGCGAGCGACGTCTTGCCGGTTCCGGCGTGGCCGCAGAGGAAAACCAGTCGCGTCACGGGCGCGGTGCCTCGCCCCGCTGCGTGTCGGCCTGCTGGGAGCCGGCTTTTTCCGCGCCGCCCGGGCCGTGCCCGTCGAGGAACTTGCCGTTGGCGTCGAGCCACATCACGTTGATGATGCCGAAGCCGAGCGCCACGCCGATGCCGAGGATCCACGAGAAGTACCACATCGCTTTTGCCTCCCCTACGCTCATGTTGCGCGCTGTCGCGCGATCTCCGAAGCATATAACATCGATCATCGGCACGACGCGCCCGTGCGGATATCATGGGCCCGAACCGGGCAACGAAGCCAACGAAGCCACCGAAGGCCAGGCAAGACAAGGGGAAAGCGCCCATGCCATCGCGCAGGTTGCTTGCATGCATCGCCGCCGTAGCGGCGCTAACCACTGTGACGGTGCTCGGGCTCGGCGGCTGTGCCGAAGAACCTGCGCCGGCGCAGCCATTCAAGGCCGTGCCGGCCGAGCGTATCTTGCGGCCAGGCTATACGGAGGCGGGCGAGGGCCTCGTCGCCGTGGACGTGCGCCGCGAGCGCACGCGCAACGTCATCGTGAAGTTCCGCGACGCGCCGGTCTACATCGACGGCGAGCCCGTCACCGATCTGATGGACGGCGAGCACGTCACGTTCTACCTCAAGCCCGGTATTCACCGCATCGGCGTGACGACGCAGTTCGATCCCGTGCTCGAACTGCGTTTCCTCGTGGATCCGCGCTATTCGAACCGTGCGAGCGTCACATTCGACAAGGATCATCGCATCGGCATCCGGCGCGTCGCGCAGTAGGTTGTGTGGAGATGAGGGGGAACCGCGCGTGGGCGCCGCCGGTCCACTGAACACCTTACACTGGTCAACCGGTGCAACTCGAAGCGGCGCGGGCGCGCCCCGCCGTCCGGAATAAACGACATGCTCATCAACTGCGTCGCGTATCAAGGCGGCAAGAAACTGGCCGACGTCCCGGTCGAGGCCATCAGCGACTATCTGGTCAAGCCGGAATGTTTCGTCTGGGTGGCGCTCAAGGACCCCGACGCCGGCGAAATGGCGGCGATGAAGGAGGAGTTCGGCCTGCACGCGCTCGCCATCGAAGACGTGATGAACGGCAACCAGCGGCCGAAGATCGAGGAATACGGCAACACGCTATTTTGTGTGCTCCACACGCTCGAACTCGACGACGACGGCGAGGTCATCACGGGCCAGGTGAATGTCTTCGCCGGCCCCAATTTCGTGCTCTCCGTACGCCACCGCGCGCAGCAGGGCTTCGCCGATGTCCGCGCGCGCTGTGAGCGCGAGCCCGAGCTGCTGCGCGAAGGCTCGGGTTTCGTGCTCTATGCGCTCATGGATAGCGTGGTCGACCGCTACGCGCCCGTCATCGAAACGCTTTCGGCCGAGATCGAGGAACTGGAGGACCGCATCTTCGAGAAGCACGACCTCGCGGGCTCGCGGGCGATCATCGAGGATCTCTATTCGCTCAAGCGCCGCCTCGTGATCCTGGCGCACCATGTCACGCCGCTCGTCGACGCCGTGGGCAAGCTCGTGGGCGGTCGTATCCCGCAGATCTGCGTGGGCATGCAGGCTTATTACCGCGATGTCTACGACCACCTCGTGCGGGTGTCCAACATGATCGACGGGCGCCGCGAGATGATCGTCACGGCCATCCAGGTGAATCTCGGCATGATCTCGCTTGCGGAAAACGAGGTCACCAAGCGGCTCGGCTCGTTCGCCGCGCTGTTCGCCGTGCCGACGATGATCGCGGGTATCTACGGCATGAACTTCGAGCACATACCGGAGCTTCATTTCAGATTCGGCTACCAGATCTGCCTCGCCGTCATGCTCCTGATCGACGTATTCCTGTTTTTCCTCTTTCGCCGGATCAACTGGCTCTGAAGGGGCCGGGCGTCCCTCGGCTCGCGCTGCTGCGGCGCCGCATGGCCGCCGCTGTTGCCATCGACATCGCGAAGTTGACACCACGAAGCGCCTGCACCGAGAATGGGCCGGCAGAGAACGTTTGCGCATAACCAGAAAGCAGGGCCCATCCGGGCCCGACAAACCGGAGCCTTTCGAAAATGAACTCCCGCATTCGCCGCCGCATCCTTCTTGCCAGCACCGCGCTCGCCACCACGGCCGTCACCGGCACATGGCCGCTCGCCGCCCGTGCGCAGGCACGCAAGCCGAAGGTCGCGCTCGTCATGAAGTCGCTCGCCAACGAGTTCTTCCTCACCATGGAGAACGGCGCGAAGGAATACCAGAAGCACAACTCCGCCGACTTCGATCTCATCACCAACGGCATCAAGAACGAAACCGACACGGCCGCGCAGATCCAGATCGTCGAGCAGATGATCGTCTCGAAGGTCGACGCCATCGTGCTCGCGCCAGCCGATTCGAAGGCGCTCGTGCCGGTCGTGAAGAAGGCCGTGGACGCCGGCATCATCGTCGTGAACATCGACAACAAGCTCGATTCCGACGTGCTCAAGTCCAAGGACCTCAACGTGCCATTCGTCGGCCCCGACAACCGCAAGGGCGCGCGCCTCGTCGGCGACTATCTCGCCAAGCGGCTGAAGGCGGGCGACCCGGTGGCCATCGTGGAAGGCGTCTCCACCACGACCAACGCGCAGCAGCGCACCGCGGGCTTCAAGGACGCGATGCAGGCCGTCGGCGCGAAGATCGTGTCGACGCAGTCCGGAGAGTGGGAGATCGACAAGGGCAACGCGGTGGCCGCCGCCATGCTCAACGAGTATCCGGACATCAAGGCGCTCCTGTGCGGCAACGACAACATGGCCATCGGCGCCGTGTCGGCCGTGCGCGCCGCGGGCAAGCAGGGCAAGGTGTACGTGGTCGGCTATGACAACATCGGCGCCATCAAGCCGATGCTCAAGGACGGCCGCGTGCTCGCCACCGCAGACCAGTTCGCGGCCAAGCAGGCCGTGTTCGGCATCGATACGGCCTTGAAGGCGCTCAAGGAGCACAAGAAGCAGTCGGAGCTTTCGGGTATCGTCGAAACGCCCGTGGTGCTCGTCACGAAGTAAGCCGGCGCGGCCGCGCGGCCCGAGCGCCGCCCCCGCGCCGCCCCGATACATGGCGGCGCGAGGGGCTCTTACGCGTGCAAATCAATAAACGCTCAAGAATCCCGCCGCGCGGCCGTTATTTGTACCGGGATGGCCGCATGGGCGGCCGTCTGTCGCCGAGCGGCGAATCGCTGCCCGGCGCGCCGTTTGAGGCCGCTCTACCGGAGCGTGCGGCGGCGCAACCCGCAGCATCCGGGCTGCGCATGCGCCGGTTCGACCCGGCGGCGCCGCTCGCGACTACAGGATCGTGATGGATGCAAATGCCCCCGATGTAGGGTCACCTTCGCCCGCCGTGCTTGCGGTTTCGGGCGTCGGCAAGACCTACGAGCAGCCGGTGCTCGCCGACGTCAGCCTCGCGCTGCACGCCGGCGAAGTGCTTGCGCTCACGGGGGAAAACGGCGCCGGCAAGAGCACGCTCTCGAAGATCGTGAGCGGCCTCACGGCGCCGAGCACCGGCAGCATGACGCTGATGGGACGCCCGTACGCGCCGGCGAGCCGCCGCGAAGCCGAGGCGCTCGGCGTGCGCATGGTCATGCAGGAGCTGAACCTGCTGCCCACGCTCACCGTCGCGGAGAACCTTTTTCTGGATCGCCTGCCGCAGTCGGGGCCGCTGCGCTTCGGCTGGATCGATCGCAAGCGGCTGCGCGAGAACGCGCGGACGGCGATGGCGCAGGTCGGGCTGGAGGCGATCGACCCCGATACGCTGGTGGGCGAGCTTGGCATCGGGCATCAGCAGCTCGTGGAGATCGCGCGCAACCTGATCGGCGCCGCCGATGGTCCGGGCAGCGCGGATGCCATGCGCGTGCTGATCCTCGACGAGCCCACGGCCATGCTCACGGCTCGCGAGGTCGAGCTGCTGTTCGAGCAGATTGCGCGGCTGAAGGCGCGCGGCGTGGCGATCGTCTACATTTCGCACCGGCTCGAAGAACTCGAGCGCATCGCCCAGCGCGTCGCGGTGTTGCGCGACGGCAAGCTCGTGCGCGTCGATGCCATGTGCAACCTCACGCCCGAGCGCATCGTGGCGCTGATGGTGGGGCGGGAGCTTGGCGAGCGCATCGATCTGGGCCAGCGGCGCATCGGCGCACCGCTCCTGAAGGTGGAAGGGCTCACGCGGGCGAAGGCCGTGCGCGAGGTGTCGTTCGAAGTGCGCGCGGGGGAGATTTTCGGCATTTCGGGGTTGATCGGGGCGGGCCGAACGGAGCTGATGCGGCTCATCTACGGGGCCGACCGCATGGAGCGCGGCACCGTGGCGCTGGCGCCGCGGCCCGGCGCGGCGCCGGAGCCGGTGCAGATCGCTTCGCCCGTCGACGCCGTGCGTCTAGGCATCGCGCTCATCACCGAGGACCGCAAGGGCGAAGGGCTGCTGCTGCCGCAGCCGGTCGCTGCCAACGTGACGTTAGGCAACGTGCGCGCCGTGTCGCGCTACGGCGTGGTGGACGCCGCCCGCGAGAATACCCTCGCGCGCACGCAGATCGACGCGCTGCGCATCCGCACGGCCGGGCCCGCGCAGCCGGTGGGCGAACTCTCGGGCGGCAACCAGCAGAAGGTCGTGATCGGCCGCTGGCTCGCGCGCGACATCACACAGTCGATGCGCGTCGTGCTGTTCGACGAGCCCACGCGCGGCATCGACGTCGGCGCGAAGTTCGACATCTACGCGCTGCTGGGCGCGCTCGCACGCGAGGGACGCGCGCTCGTGGTGGTGTCGAGCGACCTGCGCGAGTTGATGCTGATCTGCGACCGGATCGGCGTAATGTCGGCGGGGAAGATGACGGCCATCTACGGTCGCGACGAATGGAGCCAGGACAAGCTGCTGGCCGCCGCTTTCGCCGGTCTGCGCGCCGAGGATGCGCTGCTGGCCGACGCCGCGGATTTGCCCGGGACGCCTGGCGTGGCCGGCATGCGAGCCAGCGTGCAAACGCGAAACGCGCAGCAGGAAAACGACCCACGAGGGAGCGCTTGATGACGAACGAGCCATTGCGCGGGCAACCGTCGCCCCAGGGCGACAAAAGCGGTGGACGAACCGGTTCGTCCCAAAGTCTGTCCGCCAGCGTGCCCGATTCGGCCGCACATGCTGCAGCGGCGAGCGGCAAGCCAGTGGGCACGCGCTTTGGCCTGTCGAACTACCTGGGCCTCGCGCTCGCGCTGGTGGCGATGATCGTGCTGTTCTCGCTGCTGAGTTCGCACTTCCTCACGTACGATACGTTCAGTACGATCGCCAATCAGATACCCGATCTCGTGGTGATGGCCGTGGGCATGACCTTCGTGCTGATCATCGCGGGAATCGATCTCTCGGTGGGCTCCGTGCTCGCGCTGGGGGCCTCGGTGGTGAGCGTGGCGGCGCTCAAGTGGGGCTGGGGCGCGCTGCCGGCGGCGCTGCTCGGTCTGCTCGCCGCGGCGGCCACGGGTACGCTCACGGGGGCGGTCACGGTGGGATGGCGCATTCCTTCGTTCATCGTCTCGCTGGGCGTGCTCGAAGCGGCGCGCGGCCTTGCGTATCAGATGACGAATTCGCGCACCGCGTATATCGGCGACGCGTTCGACTTCCTCTCGAACCCGATCGCCTTCGGCATCTCGCCGGCGTTCCTGATCGCGGTGGCCGTGATGGTGATCGCGCAGCTGACGCTTACGCGCACGGTCTTCGGCCGCTATCTGGTCGGCATCGGCACCAATGAGGAAGCGGTGCGTCTGGCGGGCGTCGATCCGAGACCCTACAAGGTGATCGTCTTCGCGTTGATGGGCGCGCTTGCGGGGCTCGCGGCACTCTTCCAGATCTCGCGCCTCGAAGCCGCCGATCCCAACGCGGGCGTGGGTCTGGAACTGCAGGTGATCGCGGCGGTGGTGATCGGCGGCACGAGCTTGATGGGCGGGCGCGGCTCGGTGATCAGCACGTTCTTCGGCGTGTTGATCATCTCGGTGCTGGCCGCCGGGCTCGCCCAGATCGGCGCGAACGAACCCACCAAGCGCATCATCACTGGCGCGGTGATCGTCGTCGCGGTCGTGCTCGATACGTATCGCAGCCGGCGAGGCAGCAAGCGGTAGCAGGACATAACAACGTTTACGAGGGCGCGGCCCGCAGTGCAACGCGGGCCGGCGGAAATGACCGGGAAAGCGACGCCTGACCATACCAACAACGGGCGCGCATAGAGCCGGCAGCAACAGGGCTGCAGAAAAGCAGGAGCAACATACAGATGGCGACGATCAAGGATGTGGCCGCCGTGGCGGGGGTATCTTTCACGACGGTGTCGCATGTGGTGAACAACTCGCGTCCGGTGTCGGCGGACGTGCGGGCCAAGGTCGAGCGCGCGATCCGCGACCTGAACTACGTGCCGTCGGCGGTCGCGCGCTCGCTCAAGGCGCGCGCCACGGCGACAGTGGGGCTGCTCGTGCCGAACGGCACCAATCCGTATTTCGCGGAGCTGGCGCGCGGCGTGGAAGATGCGTGCGCGCGCAAGGGCTACTGCGTGTTCTTCTGCAACTCCGACGACGATCCGGCCAAGCAGCGCAACTACCTGCGCGTGCTGCAGGAAAAGCGCATCGACGGCCTCATCGTCGCCTCGGCCGGGGACGACGCCGTGCTGGCCTCGACGCTCGCCGATGCCCGCGAGCCGCTCGTCGTCATCGACCGCAACATCGAAGGGCTCGACGCCGATCTCGTGCAGATCGACCACGAGCGGGGCGCCTGGCTCGCCACGCGGCACCTTCTCGAGCTCGGACACTCGCGCATCGGCTGCATCACCGGGCCGGTCACCGCCGCGGTGAGCGCGATGCGCATGCATGGCTTCCTGCGCGCCATGTCCGAGCGCGGCGTGGAGATCGCGCCGGACGCGATCGTCGAAAGCGATTTTTCCGGTGCGGGCGGCTACCGCGCGGCGGCGCAACTGTTCGACACCGTGCGGCCGACGGCGATCTTCGCCGGCAACGACATGATGGGCATCGGGGCGTTGCGCGCGGCGGCCGAGCGCGGGTTGCACGTGCCGCGTGACTGCTCGATCATCGGTTTCGACGACATCGAGCTCGGCCACTTCACCTGGCCCACGCTCTCCACAGTCGGCCAACCGGCGCGCGCGCTCGGCGACATGGCGGCGCTCACACTGATCGAGCGCATTGCGAGCGCCCGCGCGGATGACGCGAAGGTGCGCCGCCGCGTGATGCCGCCCACACTCTTCGCCCGCGAATCGACAGGGCCGTGGAGCGGGGCGGAGGATGTTGCGCCGCTTGCGGCCTGAGCCAGGGACGGCCCGGGCCATTGGCCCATAACCCAAACCGCGCCCGACGCGGTGCCCGACACCAGCAGCCATCGAGGAGGCGTCGTGACGACTGATGCATCAAAGCCAGCGGGCGCGCGCGGGCGCGTGGCCGTGGTGGGTAGCCTGAACATGGATCTCGTTGCGCGCGCGCCGCGGCTGCCGAACCCCGGCGAGACGCTAGCGGGCAGCGCATTCGCGCAGGTGGCGGGCGGCAAAGGCGGCAACCAGGCCGTGGCTGCGGCACGCCTCGGCGCCCACGTGGCGATGATTGGCCGAGTGGGCGCGGACAGCAACGGCGACGTGCTGCGCGCGGGGCTCGTGGCCGAAGGCATCGACTGCGGCGCGCTCGAAACGTCCGCGAGCGCGCCGACCGGCGTGGCACTCATCATCGTGGACGACGCGAGCCAGAACGCCATCGTCATCGTTGCCGGGAGCAATGGCGAACTCACGCCTGAGACGATCGCGCGCCACGAGGCCGTGCTCGCGCAGGCCGATGTGGTGGTCTGCCAGCTCGAAACGCCCACCGATGCCGTGGCGGCCGCGCTTGCCGCCGCGCGGCGTCTCGGCAAGATCACCATCCTCAATCCGGCGCCTGCCACCGGACCGCTGCCGGCGGCGTGGCTCGCGCTCGTCGATTATGTCGTGCCAAACGAACTCGAGGCGGCGATGCTGACCGGCTTGGCGGCGGGCACGCCGGACGAGGCCGCGCGCGCCGCGCTTGCGCTGCGCGAGGCGGGCGCGCACAACGTGCTCGTGACGCTCGGCGCACGGGGCGTGTGCGCGCTGCTCGACGGCGCGGCGCCCGTGCATTTGCCCGCGCCGCGGGTGAGGGCCGTTGACACCACGGCGGCCGGCGACACCTTCATTGGCGCACTGGCGGCGCGTCTGGCCACGGGCGCGGCGGCGCTCGATGCCATCGCGTTTGCGCTGCGTGCGGCGTCGATATCGGTTACGCGCGCGGGCGCGCAGCCGTCCATCCCCACGTTTGCCGAAGTGGCGGGCTGAGCGGCTCTTTACATTTTTGGTCGCACAGTGCCCTCGGTGTAAATCCCTAATACTTCATACCATATACAGATTTCAAGGCCCTGAAGCCCTTTGCCGTTAACGCCGCTTAGAGTGCCAACTCAATATCGGGCATCGAGCCCGGTCACAACACAAGCATTGGGGGCGACATGGGCAAGGGCATCAGCATCAAGGCGCGCATCGGTATCACAATGGGTTTCCTGGCGACGTTGATCGTCGTCATTAGCAGCGTGGGTCTGCTCGGCCTCACGCGTTCGAACGAAGCGTACCGCGAGACGTTCACGGACCAGATGCCCAGTTCGCACGCGGTCAACCTGGCCGAAATCTACGCGGCGCGCGAGCGCCTTGCACTCGACCGCGCCGTCTTCGAGGCCGGCACGCCCGACGCCGCCGCGACGATCGAGCGTGCGCACATGCTGCGTGGCGTTTCGGACGACTTCTGGAAAAAATACACGGCGCTGCCGCACAACGGGGAGGAACAGCGCCTCGCTCAGGACGTCGCGGCCCGGCGCGAAGCCCTGCATCATGTCGCGGACCAGTTCGGCGCGAACGTCCAGTCGGGCGACCAGGCTAAGGTGGTGGCAGGCGCCAAGGCGCTCAAGGAGGCCTACGACGCGCTCTCCAAAGCGGACGCCGTCCTCGACAAGTTTCAGATGACGCAAGCGCAAAAGGGCTTCGACGAGGCTGAGGCGGCATTCTCGCAACTGCGCATCGCGGCCATCGCTGCGCTTCTGGTAGGCATCGGCGCGGCGGTGTACTCGTTCTTTTCATTGCGCCGCGCCATTGCCGAGCCGCTTCGCGACGCGCTCGGCGCGTTTCAGGCCATCGCGGCCGGCGACCTCCGCCGGCCCGTGGTCGTGCGGCGCAACGATGAAATGGGCGAACTGCTTGGCGGTGTCGCGCGAATGCAGCGCAGCCTGACGGAAACGGTGCGCTCGGTGCGCGCCGGCACGGACTCGATCGCCACGGCCACGCGTGAGATCGCCGCGGGCAATATCGACCTGTCGTCGCGCACCGAAGAGCAGGCTACGGCGCTGCAGCAGACCGCTTCCAGCATGGAGCAGCTCACGGGCACCGTGAAGCAGAACGCCGACAATGCACGCCAGGCCAGCACCCTCGCAGCCAATGCCTCGGAGATTGCCAACAAGGGCAGCTCCGTCGTCACGCAGGTGGTCGGCACCATGGGCGAGATCAACGAGAGCTCGGCCAAAATCGCCGACATCATCACCATCATTGAAGGCATTGCGTTCCAGACCAATATCCTTGCGCTCAATGCAGCCGTCGAGGCGGCGCGCGCGGGCGAGGAAGGGCGCGGTTTCGCCGTGGTGGCGGGAGAGGTGCGCAGCCTGGCCCAGCGATCGTCGGCGGCGGCCAAGGAGATCAAGGGGCTGATCGACACGTCGGTCGAGCGTGTCCAGGCCGGCTCGGCGCTCGTCGACGAGGCGGGCCGCACAATGTCCGAAATCATCGGCGCCGTGCAGCGCGTGACCGACATCATGGGCGAGATTGCCGCGGCTTCGCAGGAGCAGTCGGGCGGGATCGACCAGGTCGCGCGCGCCGTCACGCAGATGGATGAAGTGACCCAACAGAATGCGGCGCTTGTCGAGGAGGCGGCGGCCGCGGCGCAGTCGCTCGAGGACCAGGCGGGCCGGCTGCGCGCGGCCGTCGCTGTGTTCAGCCTCGATGACGGCGCGCTCGCCCCAGCGTCGGATCAGCCTGCGCTGGGGCGAGCGCCGCACACGGCGGCTTCGCGTCCAGTTTCTCGTCCGGCTTCCGCTGGCGCCGTCGCGGCCGCCATGCCCGCCATGGCAAAGCGCGCACCGCGCCGGACGTCTGCGGGCGCCCAGGCGGTTGCCCGGCCGGCCGCCGTCGCCTCCGCAAGCGGGGTGCCGGCCGGCGCCGCCTCGAATGGCGACTGGGAGACGTTCTGAACGCCTTCCGGGCTCCTTTCCAGCCCGTCATGCGCGGCACTTGAGGCTGCCGCGCCTGCCAGCCAGCCGCTGCGACGCAGCGGCTTTTTTGTGCCTTCGACCACGCTGAACGGCCCCCCGATGCGCCATGCGCGCGCCGTTACGGTACATTGTCAGCCGTGTCACCTTCGCGGCCGGGTTGGTGCGCTACACTGCGGCGCCCAGCGGCGCTTGCCAGCGACGTCGCCTGGAGCGGGGCGCTCGCCCGAGCCCGGGCCTCACGAGGTGGTTCCGGGAAAGCGATGGTATCCAAGGGCCCGCGCCGCTGCGCAACGGAGGGGGCGCACTGCGCCATGCAGGACTGATTGCGCCGGCCTTCAGCGCCGGCGCCGCTCGACAGCACAAAAAGGAACCCGACATGACGCATGACGATCTCGCGCAACGCCTCGTGACTGCGCGCCGGCATCATCATCTGATCGAAACCCTGGAGCCGGAACGCGTGCCGCCGGACGCAGCCACGGCTTACGCGATTCAGCAGAAGGTGCTCGCCGGGCTCGAAACGACCACGGGCGGCTGGAAGGTCGGCGCTCGCACGCCGGGCGGTCCCGCATCGGGCGCGCCGATCCCGGCGCCCCACGTGCACGCCTCGCCGGCGCGGCTGGAGCGCCGTCTGTTCTTCCGCGTGCTGGTGGAGCTGGAAATCGCGTTTCGTTTCTCGGAGCCGATCGCACCGCGTGCCGAAGCTTATGCACGCGACGAGGTGCTCGCTCGTGTTGCCCAGGTGCTGCCGGCAATCGAAATCGTCGACAGCCGTTTCGCGCAATGGCCCAATGTCGCACCGCTCGCGCAGCTCGCCGACGCGCAGAACAACGGCGCACTCGTGACAGGTCACGCGCTGGCGTACCCGACGCTGGCCCGCGCACTCGATTTCGTCGCACCGGAGCTCGAACTGACGTTCGACGGCGTCTCCCTCGTGCCCGAGGCGCCTGGTAACCCTGCCGGCGACCCGCGCGAACTGCTCGTCTGGTTCGTCAATCATTGCGCCGCGATGGGCATCATGATCGAGCCCGAGTGGACGATTACGACCGGCACCTATGTGGGTGCGCACCGCATCGATAGTCCCGGGCTCCTGCACGGTCACATCGACGGATTGGGCGAAGTCGAGGTCGAGTTCGTCTAGTTCTCTTTGCTGCGCCTGAGGGGCGCGAGATGTAACAGAAGTGCGCCACGTTTTCCGCAGTCACACCAGCTTGTCACATTTACCCGACGAAGGGCCGCCGCGCTTTGCGTGGCGGCCTTTTTTATGCGCCTCATGCGGCGGCCGGGCGCAGACCCGGGAACCTGTCACGTGCGTCATGTTCAGAGTGGGTCGCACATCGTGTGTTTTTTGGCGCGGGAAAACCATTACGCCGGCCAAGGCTGTCGGCGCCGGTTCAGGCTGCCGTCGAATGCGCGGCAGGTCACCGACGCTGGCGAGATCGACGCGTAAAACGGGAAAAAAATGGCCTTGATGCGCGCGCACAACGTCTGCGGAGTCATGCTTCGGTGGTTGCGGGCTAACGGTTCGTAACAAGCGGGTGTGCACCGACGCCGTGCTGATGCGTTTGATGAGGTAGCGCTGCGTATACCGAACTCCGCCGAACTCCGCGCAGTGCACATGACGCGGCGAAAACCAGTCGATAAACTGGCGCAACGACGTACTGCACCCTGTATTGCAGCGAACGCGCTGCCCGACGAAACATGGCGACAGGTGGGCACGAGATGTGAGAGGGAGCGCAATTCCGGTCTGAAATTTGCACCAGCGGGAAGATGATTGTAAGTCGTTGCCGGGCGTGCTCCAAGCGCTCAATAATGCTTAGCTTCGAAGGCACATCAGGCGCGATTTGACGGTGCGAAAAATTTCAAAAGGGTTTAGGATGAATTTGAGCGATGTCGTTTCCGAATAGCGCGCCGCGCACGACATCGGTCGCAGATCTAGGCGAGGAGGTAGCATGGATATCTACAGCAGCTTCGCGACCCGCTTCGAAAAAACGCGAGAGGAGGAGTTCTCGCTCGAGGAGTATCTCGCGCTCTGCAAGGAAGATCCCAATGCGTACGCCACCGCTGGCGAACGCATGCTGACGGCAATCGGCGAACCCGAACAGATCGACACACGCAACGATCCGCGCCTGTCGCGCATCTTTGCGAATAAGGTCATCAAGGTATATCCAGCATTCCGCGAGTTCTATGGCATGGAGGACGTGATCGAGCAGGTCGTCGCGTACTTCCGCCATGCGGCGCAAGGACTCGAAGAGAAGAAGCAGATCCTCTATCTGCTCGGCCCGGTGGGCGGCGGCAAGTCTTCCATCGCCGAGCGTCTGAAGCAGCTCATGGAGCGCGTGCCGTTCTACGCGATCAAGGGCTCGCCCGTGAACGAATCTCCGCTAGGGCTTTTCGACTACGACGAAGACGGTCCCATACTCGAAGAGCAGTACGGCATTCCGCGCCGCTATCTGAGGAGCATTCTGAGCCCGTGGGCGGTGAAGCGCCTGCACGAGTACAACGGAGACATCCGCAAGTTCCGCGTGGTGCGCCGCTTCCCTTCCATCCTGCGTCAGATCGGCATCGCGAAAACCGAGCCTGGCGACGAGAACAATCAGGACATCTCGTCGCTCGTCGGCAAGGTGGACATCCGCAAGCTCGAGCAATACGCGCAGGACGACGCGGACGCCTACAGCTACTCGGGCGGCCTGTGCCTCGCGAATCAGGGCCTGCTCGAATTCGTCGAAATGTTCAAGGCGCCGATCAAGGTTCTGCACCCACTGCTCACGGCCACCCAGGAAGGCAACTTCAAGGGCACCGAAGGATTCGGCGCGATTCCGTTCAACGGCATCATCCTCGCGCACTCGAACGAGTCGGAGTGGAAGGCGTTCCGCAACAACCGCAACAATGAAGCCCTGCTCGACCGTATCTTCGTGGTGAAGGTGCCGTACTGCCTGCGCTATTCGGAAGAGATGAAGATCTACGAGAAGCTGTTGCGCAATTCGTCGCTTGCCGAGGCCGTATGCGCGCCTGGCACGCTCAAGATGATGGCGCAGATGTCGGTGCTCACGCGCTTGCAGGAGCCCGAGAATTCCAGCCTCTTCTCGAAGATGCAGGTGTACGACGGCGAAAATCTCAAGGACACCGATCCAAAAGCGAAGTCCTACCAGGAATACCGCGACTTCGCCGGTGTGGACGAAGGCATGAACGGGGTCTCCACGCGTTTCGCGTTCAAGATCCTGTCGCGCGTGTTCAACTTCGACTCGACGGAAGTGGCCGCGAATCCGGTGCACCTCATGTACGTGCTCGAACAGCAGATCGAGCGCGAACAGTTCCCGCCGGAAACCGAGCAGAAGTATCTGTCGTTCGTGAAGGACGTATTGGCGTCGCGCTATGCCGAGTTCATCGGCAAGGAGATCCAGACCGCTTACCTCGAATCGTATTCGGAATACGGGCAGAACATCTTCGACCGCTATGTCACCTACGCCGACTTCTGGATCCAGGACCAGGAGTTCCGCGATCACGACACGGGCGAAAGCTTCGACCGCGCGGCGTTGAACGCCGAACTGGAGAAGATCGAGAAACCAGCGGGCATCAGCAACCCGAAGGACTTCCGCAACGAGATCGTGAACTTCGTGCTGCGCGCGCGCGCGGCGAATGCCGGCAAGAATCCGGCGTGGATCAGCTACGAGAAGCTGCGCGTGGTGATCGAGAAGAAAATGTTCTCTAACACGGAAGAACTTTTGCCTGTTATCTCGTTCAATGCCAAAGGATCGGCGGAAGAGCAGCGCAAGCACGAAGACTTCGTCAACCGCATGGTGGCGAAGGGCTATACGCCGAAGCAGGTCCGGTTGCTGTGTGACTGGTATCTGCGCGTGCGCAAGTCGTCATGAACGAAGTGGCTTTACCGTCCGAACGCGCCGCCGCCATGCAGTTGCGGCGGCGCACCAGGACCTCCGGCGGGGCGCAGGCTGCGTGGCCATGAGCGGATGAACGCGGCACGCACGATGGCAGACGCGGCAATGAACACTGCGCACCTCGCCCATTCGAAACTCGAGCGGGAGACTGGATGTGCTTCATCAAATCATCGACCGCAGGCTGGCCGGCAAGAACAAGAGCATTGCGAATCGCGAGCGCTTTTTGCGCCGTGTGAAGAACTATATTCGTCACGCCGTCTCGGAAGCCGTGCGTGACCGCAGCATCAAGGACATACAGAACAACCAGAGCATCACCATTCCACGCAAGGACATCGCCGAGCCCTCGTTCCGGCACGGTCCCGGCGGCAGGCGCGAGATGGTTCATCCCGGCAACGAGGACTACATACGCGGCGACCGCATTCCCCGGCCGCAGGGCGGCGGGGGCGGTGGCGGCAGCCAGGCGAGCAACGAGGGCGAAGGTCAGGACGACTTCGTGTTCGAACTTTCGCGCGAAGAATTCATGCAGTACTTCTTCGACGACCTCGAACTGCCGCGCCTCGTCAAAACCCATCTCATGGCCGTGCCCACGTGGAAGAACATCCGCGCGGGATGGGCGGCCGAGGGCACGCCCAACAACATCGACGTCGTACGGTCTTTGCGCAGCGCGCTGGGTCGGCGCATCGCGCTCGGTGCCCCGCTCGTCAACGAACTGCACGAACTGGAAGAGCAGCTCGAAGCGCTCAAGACCGACCCGGCGGACAGGCGCGAAGAAATCGCGCGGCTCGAAGAGCAGATTCATCACCTGCGCGGGCGCATCTGGCGCATTCCGTTCATCGATCCGTTCGATCTGCGTTACGTGAATCGGGTGAAGCAGCCGCAACCGTCCAGCCAGGCCGTGATGTTCTGCCTGATGGACGTGTCGGGCTCAATGGACGAGCAACGCAAGGATCTTTCCAAGCGCTTCTTCATCCTCCTTTACCTGTTCCTCAAGCGCAATTACGAAAAGATCGAGGTGGTGTTCATTCGCCACCATACGCGCGCCGAGGAAGTGGACGAGGACACTTTCTTTCATTCCACCGAAAGCGGCGGCACGGTCGTGTCGAGTGCACTGGAGCTGATGAAAAAAGTGATCGAGGACCGTTATTCGCCAAGCGACTGGAACATCTACGGCGCTCAGGCTTCGGACGGCGACAATTGGACTGACGATTCACCCAAGTGCCGCAAGATCCTCGCGGATGACATCCTGCCGCAGGTGCGCTATTTTGCGTATATTCAGGTGACGCCGGAGGAGCAGAACCTCTGGCTCGAATATGCGCAGCTCGCACTGACCGAACCGCATCTGGCGATGAAGAAAGTCGACACCGCGGCCGACATCTATCCGGTATTCCGGGAGCTGTTTGAAAAACAGGTGGAGCATTCATGACGACACGCCACCTGCACAATGAGGCGCGCGGCTACCAGCCAGAGCGCCGGAAGACGAGCGGCCACGCAAAAGGGCATCATGGCGAACGCGACGAGGAGCGCAAGCTCGACCCTCGCGAAGACGCCGAAGCGCCCGACCTAGCCGCCGAGGCTGCTCGCCACAAGGAGCATGGGCTCGCCCAGCAAAGGGAAGTGCAAATGAACGTAGCCGACCGACGGCCGTTGCCGTGCCCATCCGACTGGACCTTCGAACTCATCGAGGAGTACGACACACACATCTCCCATGTTGCAGAGCAATATGAACTTGATGTGTACCCCATTCAGCTCGAACTGATCAGCGCCGAGCAGATGATGGACGCCTACGCGTCCGTCGGCATGCCTGTGAACTATCGGCACTGGTCGTTCGGGAAGCATTTTCTCTCGACCGAGAAGAGCTACCGCCGCGGCCAGATGGGTCTCGCCTACGAAATCGTCATCAACTCGAATCCCTGCATTGCCTACCTCATGGAAGAGAACACCATGACGATGCAGGCGCTCGTGATTGCGCACGCCGCGTACGGGCACAACTCGTTCTTCAAGGGCAACTATCTGTTCCGTTTATGGACGGATGCGCACGCCATCATCGATTACCTCGTCTACGCCAAGAACTACATCGCCGAATGCGAGGAGCGTTATGGTCTCGACCGCGTGGAAGAGTTGCTCGACTCGTGCCACGCGCTCATGAACTACGGCGTGGACCGCTACAAGCGGCCGCAAAAGCTCTCGCTCGAACGCGAGGCGGCGCTGCGCCGCGAACGCGAGGCTTATCTGCAGTCCCAGGTCAATGAACTGTGGCGCACGCTGCCCAAGCAGCAGATGCCCATTACCGAGGAAGTGGACGAGCGCTTCCCCCCCGAGCCGCAGGAAAACCTGTTGTATTTCGCCGAAAAGAACTCGCCGCTGCTGGAGCCCTGGGAGCGCGAGGTGATTCGCATCGTGCGCAAGATCGGGCAGTACTTCTACCCGCAGCGGCAAACCCAGGTCATGAACGAAGGCTGGGCGACGTTCTGGCATTACACGCTGCTCAACACGCTCTATACGCAGGGCAAACTCGAAGACGGCTTCATGATGGAGTTCCTGCATTCGCACAGCAACGTGATCTACCAGCCGCCAGTGACGAAGCCGTATTACAGCGGCATCAATCCTTATGCGCTCGGGTTCTCGATGATGAGCGACATCCGTCGCATTTGCGAGAACCCCACGGAAGAGGACCGCAAGTGGTTCCCCGAACTGGCCGGCAGTCCGTGGCTCAAGGCACTGCACTACGCGATGCGCAACTTCAAGGACGAGAGCTTTATCGCGCAATATTTGTCGCCGCATCTGATCCGCGAAATGCGGCTCTTCTCCGTGCTCGACGACGACATGCGCGACGCGCTCGAAGTGTCTGCCATCCACGACGAAAGCGGCTACCAGTACGTGCGGCAGGCGCTTTCGAGGCAGTACGACATGCATCACCGCGAACCGAACATCCAGGTGTGGTCGGTGAACACGCGCGGCGATCGCAGCCTCACATTGCGCCACTTCATGAGCGACAACCGCCACCTGTCGGGCGACACTGACGAAGTGCTGCGCCACATGGCGCGCCTGTGGCAGTTCGACGTGTTCCTCGAAAGCGTGGATGAGAACGGCACTGTGAGGAAGCGCTATGAATGCCGCTATATGCCGCCGCCGGTGCGGTTATAACGGCTAGCGTTGTTGTCCCATTGCCGTACGATCGAGCCTGGCAAACACGAGGCCAGCCTGCGGGCTGGCCTCTTTCTTTAATGCACGTCCATCGACGTTGCAATCGACCGTGTGCCGGAACGCCCCCGCGCGCTAAGATACTGCGCCTGTGAACCTTTGACCAAGAACCTCACGCAGAGGCGGATCTCAAAAGGATGGGGTATGGCATTTGAATTCTTTCGCGGGGTGCGGCCGCTCACGCGCGCCTCGGCGTTGCGCGATGCGTTGGCAGGTGTGCAACTCGCATCGATGAATGTCCCGCAACTGCTTGGCTACGCACGTATCGCGGGGATGCCTGCTGTCACAGGCCTTTACACGGGCTTCCTGCCACTCGTTGCGTTTGCACTCTTCGGCGCGTCGCGCCATCTCGTGGTCGCCGCCGACTCGGCTACGGCCACCATTTTCGCGAGCCGTCTCTCGACCATGGCGGTGCCTTCGAGCGCAGAGTATGTTGCGCTCGCCGGCATGACCGCCTTGCTCACCGCCGTGATGCTGGTGATCGCCCGCGCCTTTCGGCTGGGCTTTCTCGCAGACTTTCTCTCGCGCACCGTGCTCGCGGGTTTCCTCACAGGCGTGGGCGTACAGGTGGGCGTGGCGATGTTCGGCGACATGCTCGGCATCACCGTCAATTCGCGCCGCACTGTCTTGCAGATCAAGCAGATCGTCACGCAGTTGCCCGCCATCCACTGGCCGACGCTCGCCATCGCCGCAGCCGTCGTCGCCATCATTCTGATCTTCAAGAAGGTTCGGCCGCGCTGGCCGGTGCCGCTCGTCGCGGTGGCGGGCAGCATCGCCGCGAGCGCCGCGCTGAACTTCGCGGGTCATGGCATTGCAGTAATCGGCCCGGTGGAAGGCGGCTTGCCTCGCGTGAGCTTTCCCGCCGTGGACTGGTTTCAGATGATCGACCTGTTGCAGGTGGCAGCGGCATGCTTCGTCATCATCGTTGCGCAGAGCGCCGCAACGAGCCGCGCGTTCGCCGAGCGCTACGGCGAGCGCACCGACGAGGACGCCAATCTCCTCGGCCTTGCCGCGGCGAACGCGGCGGCGTCGATCAGCGGCGCCTTCGTCGTGAACGGCAGCCTCACGCAAACCGCGATGGCCGACCAGGCCGGCGCGCGCAGCCAGTTCGCACAACTCGTGTTCGCGGCAGTGGTGGTGGTCGTGCTGCTCTTCTTCGGCCGACTGCTGCAATATCTGCCGCACTGCGTGCTGGCCGCGATCGTCTTCACGATTGCCGTGGGGCTCGTGAACATCCGGCAGTTGATCGACATTCGACGCGAAAGCCCCGGTGAATTCTGGCTCGCGGTGACAACGGCGATTGCCGTTGTCGTGATCGGCGTCGAGAACGGCATCCTGATCGCGATTGCGCTTTCGCTGCTGCGTCACGTGCGCCACAGCTACCGGCCGCACACCATGGTGCTCGTGCCGAACGAGGAGGGCCACTGGCTGCCCGAGCCCGCACGAGCAGGGCAGCTCACGGCGCCGGGGCTGATCGTCTATCGCTTCGGCGCGGACCTGTTTTATGCGAACGACCATCTGTTCGTCGACGAGCTGCGCATGTTGATCGAGCGCGCGCCGTCCCCCGTCCATTGCTTGCTCGTGGACGCGGCGGCGATTACCGATCTCGATTATTCCGCGGGACGCGCCGTAATCGACCTTTGCGCGGACCTCACGGAGCGGGGCGTGAAGGTGATTTTCGGGCGCGTGAATCGCTACCTGCTCTCGGACATGGACCGGCACGGCATCACGCCCGTCATCGGTCGCGCAAATATCTTCCCGACCCTGCACGAAGCGCTCGCGGCAGTGCGCCCAGATCTCGGATCACGCTCGGATGTCTGAAAGACATGCGCAAAGCTAGGGATCAATACGCGCCGTAGTCGGCGCGTGACGTGAAGAAACTACATACCAGCGTCCATAAAAACCCCGATTGTCCGTTGGAATTCGGCGCTGCTATCGTGCGTTCAAGCGCTGTGGAAGCGCTTCCACTCGAACCCGATCCGGCAGCGCTGAGGAAGTGCAGCCGGTGTTTCATGCGCAGGAGGCTCCGTGATCCAGGATACCGCTGCTGTGCCGCATACGACCGCTGCAACCGCCGACGATCCATTCACTCCATCTGCCAGTTCGGCGTTGTGGCGCAGCGACTTCCTCCTCGGCGCGGCTACAGCCTCGTATCAGATCGAGGGCGCCATCCACGAAGACGGGCGCCTGCCGTCGATCTGGGACACCTTCAGCGCCACTCCGGGCAAGGTGCTCGCGGGCGACACCGGCGCCGTGGCATGTGATCACTACCACCGATGGGAGGCCGATCTCGATCTGCTCGAGAGCCTGAACTTCGAGGCGTACCGCTTTTCGATCGCGTGGCCGCGCGTGATGGACGAAGCGGGGCGGCCCAATGCGAAAGGCGTCGCGTTCTACAAGCGTCTCCTGGAGCGCCTGAGGGAAAAGGGCGTGCGCACCTTTGCCACGCTCTACCACTGGGACTTGCCGCAGCACCTGGAGGACCGCGGTGGCTGGCTCAACCGCGACACTGCGTATCGCTTCGCCGACTACGCCGACCTCATGAGCCGTGAGCTGTCCGGCCTCGTCGACGCGTGGATGACGCTCAACGAGCCGTGGTGCTCGGCTTACCTCGGTTATGGCAACGGCCATCATGCGCCGGGGCTCGCCAACGCCCGTTATGCCACTCAGGCCATGCACCATCTCCTGCTCGGGCACGGCCTCGCGACCGCTGTGCTGCGCGCGAACGATCCGGGCTCGACCAAGGGCATCGTGGCGAACGTGGGGCGTGGCACGCCCGACTCGTCATCGCCGGAAGATGTGCGCGCCGCGCGCCGTTTCGAGGTGCAGCACAACGCATGGATTCTCGATCCGCTGCTCAAGGGCGCGTATCCGGCAGAACTATTCGAGCTGTGGCCGGGCACCGAGCCGCTCGTGCTCGAAGGCGATATGGAGACGATCGCGGCCCCGCTCGATTTCCTCGGCATCAACTACTACTTCCGCACCAACGTGAAGAGCGACGGTGCGCACGGCTTCGTCGAGGTGCCGCTGAAGAATGTCGAGCGCACGCAGATGGGGTGGGAGGTCTATCCCGACGGACTGAGCGACCTGCTGACCGGCTTTGGCCGCACGTATGACAACCTGCCGCCCATCTACATCACGGAGAACGGCATGGCTTCGGACGACCGCGTGATTGACGGCCACGTGAACGATACGCAGCGCATCTCGTTCCTCAAGCGCCATCTCGCGGCGGTGGATACGGCGATCAAGGCCGGCATCGACGTGCGCGGATACTTCGTCTGGTCGCTGCTCGACAATTTCGAATGGGCCTTCGGCTATGAACGACGCTTTGGCGTCGTGCACGTCGATTACGACACGCAGGTTCGCACGCCCAAGCGCAGCGCGGAACTCATCGCCCAATTCATCGCGCAGCGGCGCGCGCTCGATGGTGCGTGAAGGGATTGCAGGACGTTTGACGAGGGAAGGGCAACAACTAGCGTGACAACCACTGCACGGCATGCGACGCTCGTGGGCATGCCGCCTGACGTGCCGTGGCCGCGGAACATCCAGACCAGGAGCTTTGCAGCCCAACCCGGAGCAACCGCAGCCCTGCATGGGGCAGGCGTACGTGCTGAAGCACCCGCTCCGGACCGACAGGAGACGCAATGAAGCACAATGCACCCGTTCTGCGCGGCATCGTGGCCGCTCTCGCGCTGGCCGGCGCACTCGCGGCAGAGGCCGCGGAGCCGCTGAAGGCCAACGTGATTCACTGGTGGACGTCGGGCGGCGAGTCGGCCGCGATCAAGCAGTTCGCGCTCGCCTACGATCAGGCGGGTGGCAAATGGGTGGACAACGCGATCGCCGGTGCGGACCAGGCGCGCGCAACGGCGATCAACCGCATCGTGGGCGGCGATCCGCCCACCGCTGCGCAGTTCAACACGTCGAAGCAGTTTCACGATCTCATCGACCAGGGACTCCTGAACAATGTCGATGCGGTCGCAACGAAGGAGAACTGGAGCGGCACGTTTCCCGAATCGATTCTCACGGCGATCAAGGTCAAAGGGCATTACTATGCGGCGCCCGTGAATATTCACATGCAGGACTGGTTCTTCTATTCGAAGCCGGCATTCGCGAAGGCCGGGATCAAGGGCGAACCGCAGAATTTCGACGAACTGTTCGCGGATCTCGACAGGCTCAAGGCGGCCGGCCTGATTCCGCTCGCGCTGGGCGGCCAGGCATGGCAGGAGAAAATCACTTTCGACGCGATCTTCGCCGACATGGATCGCGATCTCTACATGAAGGTCTACCGCGACCGCGACGCGAACGCCGTGAATTCGCCCGCGTTCCGCAACGTCCTCACGACCTTCAAGCGGTTGCATAATTACGTGGATGCGGGTTCGCCCGGCCGCAACTGGAACGATGCCACGGCGCTCGTGATTTCGGGCAAGGCGGGTATGCAGATCATGGGCGACTGGGCCAAGGGCGAGTTTTCGGCTGCGAACCAGGTAGCCGGCAAGGACTTCGGATGCTTCCCCGGTTTTCCGAAGTCTCCCTACATGATCGCCGGCGACGTGTTCGTGTTCCCGAAGACCGACAACGCGGAGCAGGTGAAGGCGCAGCAACTGCTCGCCACGGTGATGACGTCGCCCCCCGCGCAGGTCGCGTTCAACCAGCGCAAGGGCTCGATCCCGATCCGTCCGGACGTGGACACGTCGGGCTTCGACATTTGTGCGAAGGAGGGCATGGCGCTCATGAAGGACAAGTCGCGGCAACTGCCGAATCCGGAAATGCTGATTCCGCCCGATGTCCAGGGCGCGCTCCAGGATGTGATCACGAACTTCTGGAACAAGAGCCAGTCTGCCGACGACGCGCAGAAGGCCTTTGCCACTGCAATCAAGAGCTGAGCCCGATTATGTACGCCGCCAGGGTGCATCCGGCCAGGCGCCAGGCGGGGCAAACGCGTAGCGGGCGCCCCGCGCGCCGGCGCCTTTCGCTCGCCGCCTGGGTCGCGCTCGCGCCGATGGCGGCGACCGTGCTCTTCGCGTATCTCGGGACCATGCTGTGGACGGCGCGCGTGTCGCTCAGCCTCTCTCGCTCGCTGCCGTCCAACACCTTCGCGGGTGTGACGCAGTACGTGCGGCTCTTCCAGAACGACCGCTGGATCCTGTCGCTGCAGAATCTCGCCATCTACGGCGCATGCTTCATCGCGGCGTGCCTCGTGATCGGGCTTCTGCTCGCGATCTTCATCGACCAGCGCGTGGCGGCGGAGGGCGCGCTGCGCACCGTGTTTCTTTATCCGTATGCGATGTCGTTCGTCGCAACGGGGCTCGTCTGGCAGTGGATCCTCAATCCCGAACTCGGCGTCCAGGCCGTGCTGCGGCAGCTGGGATTCGAGCACGCGAGGTTCGACTGGATCGTCACGCAGCGTTTTGCGATCTATACGCTCGTGATCGCCACGGTGTGGCAGGCATCGGGTCTCGTCATGGCGCTGATGCTCGCGGGCTTGCGCGGCATCGACGACGAGATCTGGAAAGCGGCGCGCCTCGACGGCATCCCGCGCTGGCGTGTCTACGCGAGCATCGTCGTGCCGATGCTCAAGACCTCGCTTTCCACCGCGTTCGTGCTGCTGTTCGTGATGGTGGTGAAACTCTACGACGCCGTGGTCGCGATGACGCAGGGCGGCCCGGGCACGGCGAGCGAGGTGCCTGCCAAGTTCATCATGGACTATCTGTTCAATCGCGCGAACATCGGGCTCGCTTCGGCGGCGTCAATCGTACTGCTCGCCACCGTGCTCGCGATCCTTGCGCCGTTCTTCTACGCGCGCAGCCGCACGGCGCTCAAAGGAGACCGCGCATGAGCACACCGCTGGCCGATCCCCGGGGCACCGCGCCTGCAGCGGCGGTGCGCGCGCGGAGAGGGCGCAAGCCCCGCAGCCGCGTCACGCCGGCGCGACTCGGCGTCTACGCGTTTCTCTTCACGGCAGCGCTGTTTTTCCTGCTGCCGCTCTATGTGATGCTCGTGACCTCGGTAAAGCCGATGGACGAAATCCGTCTCGGCCATCTGCTCGCGCTGCCGGTGCACTTCACACTTGCCCCGTGGCGCGATGCGTGGTCCTCCGCGTGCACGGGCCTCGATTGCGGCGGCATTCGCGTAGGCTTCTGGAATTCGGTGCGCATCGTCGTGCCAAGCACGTTCTTTTCTATCGCCGTGGGTGCGGTGAACGGCTATGCGCTGTCGTTCTGGCGGCCGCGGGGCGCGGGGGTGCTGTTCGGCATCCTGCTCGCAGGCGCGTTCATTCCCGTGCAGGTCATGGTGTACCCGCTCGTGCGCGTACTGGCTTTCGTGCATCTCTTCAGTTCGCTCGCCGGCATCGTCGTGATCCATACGATCTTCGGCATGCCGGTCATGACGCTGCTGTTTCGCAACTACTACGCGTCATTGCCGCAGGAGCTCTTCAAGGCGGCGCGCATCGACGGCGGCGGCTTCTGGCGCATCTTCACGCAGCTCATGCTGCCGATGTCGGTGCCCATCATCGTCGTGGCCATCATCATGCAGGTCACCGGCATCTGGAACGACTACATCCTCGGCCTCGTGTTCGCGGGCACGAAAAATCTGCCGATGACGGTGCAGCTCAACAACATCATCAACACCACGACGGGCGAGCGCATCTACAACGTCAACATGGCCGCGACGATTCTCACGTCGGCCGTGCCGCTCGCGATCTATTTCATCTCGGGACGCTGGTTCGTGCGCGGCATCGCGTCGGGCGCGGTGAAGGGCTAGGAGCAGGGCATGGGCAATCTCACGAATGTTTGCGTACGCAACCTGCGGATCGAACTCGGCGCGAACACTGTCATCGATGAACTCGATCTCGATGTGCGCGCGGGCGAATTCGTCGTGCTGCTCGGGCCTTCGGGATGCGGAAAATCGACGTTGCTTCACAGCATAGCGGGCCTCGTCGACGTGACCGACGGCAGCATCGAGATCGGCGGCGAGGACATGACATGGGCCGACCCGAAAGACCGCGGCGTGGCGCTCGTATTCCAGTCGTATGCGCTGTATCCGACGATGAACGTGGAGCGCAATCTCTCGTTCGCACTCCGTATCAATGGCACGCCGAAAGCGGAGATCGACCGCCGCGTGAAGCGCGCCGCCGAAATGCTGCAGCTCGGGCCGCTGCTCTCGCGCAAACCGGCGCAGCTATCCGGTGGGCAGCGCCAGCGCGTCGCGATCGGGCGTGCGCTCGTGCGCGAGGCAGATGTGTTCCTGTTCGACGAACCGCTTTCGAATCTCGACGCCAAGCTGCGCACCGAGTTGCGCCGCGAGCTGAAGCAATTGCACCAGCAGTTGGGCGCGACAATGATCTATGTGACGCACGACCAGGTCGAAGCGATGACGCTCGCCACGCGCATGGCGGTGATGAAGGGCGGGGCGATCCAGCAATTCGGCACGCCGGCAGAAGTGTACGCGCGCCCCGAGAACCTCTTTGTCGCGACCTTTCTTGGCGCGCCGCCGATGAACCTGCTGCAGGGAAGGCTCGAAGCCGCCGAAGGCCGCCTGCGTTTTCGCGGGCAGGGTGTCGACGTCGATGTCTCGGCGTACGCGTTCAAGGGCACGCCCGATCCGACACGTGCCTGCGTGCTGGGTGTGCGCCCGGAGGACGTGCACGTGGGCGCGGTACGCCCGGACGAAGCGGCGTGGGAAGGGCGCTTGACGCTGGTGGAACCCATGGGCAATCATCGTGTGGTGTGGGTCGAATACCATGGCGCGCAGATCGCGTCGATCGATCAGGGCAAAACGCCGCTTGCGAGGGAAGCCGGCGTGCCGTTTTCCTTCGACGGCGCGCATGTTTCGCTGTTTGACGAAGAGACGGGCGCACGCATTTGATGGACACAACCAGCACCAAAAGAGAGACCAGGAACGTGGCGACCCTGAAAGACGTAGCAGCGCTAGCCGGCGTGGGCCTTTCGACAGCTTCGCGCGCGATATCGGGCAACGGTCCGGTATCGGCGGATGCGGCCGCGCGTGTGCAGGCCGCAATTGAGCAACTCAATTTCCGGCCATCGTCGATCGGCCGGGCAATGGCCACGAAACAGCTCGGCATCATTGGCATTTTCGTGCCCACCTTTTTCGGCTCGTACTACGGCACGATCCTGAAGGAAACCGATACGCAGTTGCGCGCCGTGCGGCGTCACGTGGTGGTCGCGACGGGTTGCGGGGAGGCTTCGCCGCGCGAGCAGGCCATCGAGGCGGTGCGCTTTCTGATCGGCCGCGATTGCGACGGCGTGGTGGTCATCAGCCATGATCTCTATGACGACGATTTGCAGATGCTGCACGCCATGCACCCGCGGATGGCTTTCCTGAACCGCTCGTTCGATCAGTTACCCGAAGCATCCTTTTGCGCCGACCATTTTCACGGCGGCGAGCTGGCCGCCCGAACGCTCATCGAGCATGGTCATCGCGCGCTTGCGGTAATCGGCGGGCCGTCCACGTCATCGGACAATGCGGCGCGCCTGCACGGCTTTTTCGCGGAGCTCGCGCGCCACGGCATCGAACGCAAGACGGTGCCGCATATCGTCTCGGACTTTTCGCCGGAAGGCGGCTATCTGGCGGCCGGTACGCTCCTCGCGCGCAAGCACCGCTTCACCGGGCTCTTTTGCGCGAACGACACGATGGCCATGAGCGCACTTGCGCGCCTGCAACAAGCCGGGTTGCGCGTGCCCGAGGACGTCTCTGTGATCGGCTACGACGACGATTATTCAGCGGCCTACATGGCGCCCGCGCTGACGTCGGTGCACATTCCTACCGCCGAGCTCACCCGTAACGCCGTGCGCTGGCTCATCAACCAGTGCTACGGCACGCAGTGGCCGATCGAGCGCACCTTTCCCGTGAGCGTCACGATGCGCGATTCGGTGGTGCGGGCGAAGTGACGTATGCGGCGGCGGGAAGGCTGGCGTCCCGCAGATCGGATGGGCCATATGTGGTGCCGATGCTGCGTTTTTCATATTTAACATAAGACAAATTAGCGAAATTTTTTTGTAGTGGCTTTTTTGAAATGTCCGGTTCTGGCTCATTAGAGATGTCCGGCGGGACGGACGTTAGTGCCGATTCGCGAGCGCTACGCAGATCCACGTCCCCTGGCCGGCGATCTGTCAACTTGTGAACGGCGCACCGGTTCACCTCGCCAACTTCAAAGACGCCTCTGTCTCATCGCAGCGTGCAAGGTGTATCGTGACAGGTGCCCGCTACAGCATCGACTGCGCAGATGCCGCCCGTTACCGGCAACGCCCCGGGAAAAGTTGCAACACGCAAAAGCGGGGAGCGCTTCCCGCAGAATACAAACAGCCGCCAGATGGGCGGAGCAAGGCAGATGAATGCTGTGCACGGTTCCGGCTCGGATAGTAGCCTCCAGACGTTGTGGGAGGACGGCGAGCGCATGTTCTGTCGCGCACGGCCACCGGGCGGCAGTCAAACTGTTCTAATGGCGAAATGCGCTGAGGAATATCCTGCGTCCGCCACCCTCGATCGCCTCGCCCACGAATTCGCGCTGAAGGACCAACTCGACCGTGCCTGGGCAGTGGTGCCAACGGAACTGGTGCGCGCTGACGGGCGCGCAGTCCTCGTGTTCGACGATCCTGGCGGCGAGTTGCTCGAGCGGCAGATCGGCACCCCGATGGAAACGGGAAGCGTCCTGGCCATCGCCGTGGCCATCGCGGCAGCATTGGGAAAGCTCCACCAGTGCGGCCTGGTCCACAAGGATCTCAAGCCGGCGCATATCCTCGTGAACTGCATGGATGGCCAGGTGCGGCTCACCGGCTTCGGCATCGCCTCGCAGCTGCCGCGCGAGCGTCAGCTGCCCGAGCCGCCCGAAACCATCGCCGGTACCCTCGCCTACATGTCGCCCGAGCAGACCGGACGGATGAATCGGTCGATCGATTCACGCAGTGACCTCTACGGATTCGGCGTCGTGCTCTATCAGATGCTGACCGGCGTGCTGCCGTTCACCGCCGCCGATCCCATGGAGTGGGTGCACTGTCACGTCGCCCGAAAGGCGGTACCGCCCAACGCGCGGGTACAGACGGTTCCGCGAGCACTCTCGGAACTCGTGATGATGCTGCTTGCCAAGACACCCGAGGAGCGCTACCAGACGGCAGCCGGCGTCGAGTGGGATCTGCGTCACTGTCTTGCCGAATGGCGGCGCCAGCACCGCATCGATGACTTCCCGCCAGGCAGACACGACACGCCCGATCGACTGCTGATTCCCGAGACGCTCTATGGGCGGGAGCGCGAGGTCGGAACCCTGGTCGCGGCATTCAGCCGTGTCGCCAGCAACGCCACGGCGGAGCTAGTGCTGGTTTCCGGGTATTCCGGTATTGGCAAGTCCGCCGTCGTCAACGAATTGCACAAGGTGCTTGTTGCGCCCAGGGGTCTTTTCGCTTCGGGCAAGTTCGACCAGTATAAGCGCGACATACCCTACTCAACGCTGGTGCAAGCGTTTCAGTGCCTGGTCCGGTCGCTTCTCGGCAAGCGTGAAACAGAACTGGCGATCTGGCGCGACGCTCTGAGGGAGGCGCTGGCGCCGAACGCGCGCCTCCTGACTGACCTGATCCCCGAACTCATACTCATCATCGGCGATCAGCCGCCCGTCCCGGAACTCGAGCCGAACCAGGCGCAGCGCCGATTCCAGCTGGTCTTCCGGCGCTTCATGGGTGTCTTTGCCCAAAGCGACCATCCGCTTGCGCTGTTTCTCGATGATCTGCAATGGCTCGATGCCGCAACGCTTGACCTGCTCGAGGATCTCCTCACCCACCCGAACCCGCAACATCTGTTGCTCGTCGGCGCCTATCGCAGCAACGAGGTAGATCCATGCCATCCGCTCATGCGCAAGCTTCAGGCAATCAGGCGAGCGGGCGTAGCGATCAACGAAATCGCGCTTGGGCCGCTCGACTGCGAAAACGTGAAGCAACTGGCTGCAGATGCCCTTCACGTTGAGCCCGAATTTGTCTATCCACTCGCGCAACTCGTGCATGAGAAGACGGGTGGCAACCCCTTCTTCGTCATCCAGTTTCTACACACGCTCGCAGACGAGAACCTGCTCACCTTCGATCACAGGACGGTTCGCTGGACGTGGGACCTTCACCGCATTCACGGCAAGGGTTACACCGACAATGTGGCGGACCTGATGATCGCAAAGCTCACTCGCCTGCCCGCTGAGACGCAGCGTGCGCTGCAACTGTTCGCCTGCCTCGGCAATACGGCGGGGATCGAGATGCTCTCGAAGGTGCTGGAGTTACCGGAGCAGCAGGTTCGCGCAGTCATGCGGCCGGCAATCCGTCGAGAACTCGTTCAGGACTTGAGCGGCACGTACCGATTCGCACATGACCGGGTACAGGAAGCTGCATATTCCCTGATTCCGGAATCCTCGCGAGTCAAGGCTCATCTGCGTATCGGGCGAACGCTTGCAGCGCAGACGCCGGCGGGGCAACTGGACGAGGCGATCTTCGAGATCGTCAATCAGCTTAACCGTGGCTCAGCTCTGATGAGTTCCCAGGAGGAACGGGAACAACTGGCAGGTTTCAATCTCCTCGCTGGCCTGCGCGCGAAAGCGGCGACCGCCTATGAGTCGGCGCTCAGCTACCTTTCGATCGGCGCAGAGCTCGTCGGGCACGAAGGCTGGGCCCGCAGGCAGGACCTGCTCTTCCCCTTGGAGCTGAACCGTGCCGAATGCGAATTCCTGACCGGCAGGGTATCGGCATCTGAAGAACGATTGAACCTGCTTTCGCGTCACGCCGCGAACATGCCTGAACGCGCGAATGTCACATCGCTGCGCGTCGATCTCTACATGACGCTCGATCAGGCGAGTCGCGCGGTCGCGGTCACACTCGACTATCTCCGGCATGTGGGCCTCGACTGGTCGCCCCATCCTGCCGAATACAAAGCGCAGGAAGAATACGGGCGAATCTGGGCCCAGCTTGGAAACCGCACCATCGACTCGCTCATCGACCTGCCGCTGATGACCGATTCGCAATCGCTGGCAACCATGGACGTCCTGACCAAGGTCATGCCGGCGGCGTTGTTTACCGATGGCAATCTGTGGTCCCTGGTGGTCTCGAGAGCCGTCAATCTCAGCCTGGAGCGCGGCAATTGCGATGGTTCCGCGTCGGCCTATATCCGCCTCGGCATGATGGCCGGCGCACGTTTCGGCCACTACGACGTCGCATTCCAGTTCGGGAAACTGGGTTTCGACCTTGTCGAACGTCGCGGGTTGATCCGGTTCCGGGCAAGAGCCTATATGCATTTCGGCAACGTTATCTTGCCGATGGCCAGACATCTGCGGGAAGGCCGGGAACTGATGCGCCGCGCGCGCGATGCGGCCACGGATACTGGCGACCTGGTCTGCGAAGCCTACTGCCATACGCATATGACGACGAATCTGCTAATCGGTGGCGATCCGCTTGCCGATGTGCAACGCGAGGCGGAGGCCAGCCTCATGTTCGCGCAAAAGACATGTTTCGGGTTCGCCGTCGACGTCAGCGCGACCCAGCTCGCCCTGGTGCGAACGCTGCGCGGTCTGACGCCCACATTCGGCTCATTCGACGAAGAGCAGTTCGATGAGAAGCAGATCGAGCGTCATTTCCTCGAGAATCCGGACCTCGTCATTGCCCATTGCTGGTACTGGATTCGCAAACTGCAGGCGCGCTTCTTTTGCGGCGATTACGCGGGCGCCGTAGACGCCGCGTTGAGAGCACAAGGCTTGCTGTGGACGTCCGCGTCTTATCTGGAGGAAACGGAATATCACTTCTACAGCGCCCTGTCGTTAGCCGCCTGCGACGGTCCAGTCTCCAACCGCAAGCGGGAGAAGTCTCTCGAAGCGGTGGAAGCCCACCACCGGTACCTGCAACTACGAAGCCAGGCCTCCCCCGAGAATTTCGGGAACTGCGCCGCACTGGTTGCCGCCGAGATAGCGCGCCTCAAGGGCCGCGACATCGAAGCAATGCGCCTCTATGACGAAGCTGTTCATTCGGCACGCACAAGCGGCTTCGTACAAAACGAGGCGCTCGCAAACGAACTTGCGTACCGTTTTTACACGGCACGTGGTTTTGAAAAGATTGCACGTGTGTACCTGCACGACGCGCGACAAGGCTACCGACGTTGGGGCGCCGACGGCAAGGTGCGGCAACTCCAGGAAACGCATCCGTATCTAAGGGAAGAACAGCGCGCTCCCACGCCAACGAGTACGATCGGGGCGCCTGTTGAACACCTCGACCTGGCGACCGTGATCAAGGTGTCGCAGTCGATCTCGGGCGAGATCGTGCTGGACAGGCTGATCGACATGGTCATGCGCACGGCAATCGCGCAGGCGGGCGCCGAGCGCGGCTTGCTGATTCTTCCCGAAGGCGTTGAACTGAGAATCGCAGCAGAGGCCACTACGAGCGGTGAAACGCTCGAGGTGAAGTTGGGCGACGTGCCGGTGAGTGCGACATTACTGCCTGAGTCGGTGCTCTACCATGTACTGCGCACGGGCGAGAGTGTCATCCTCGACGATGCTTTGGCGGCACCCGCATTTGCCGTGGATCCTTACATCCACCGGCACCGTATCCGCTCGATGCTTTGCCTGCCATTGATGAACCAGGCCAAGCTCATTGGTGCGCTCTACCTCGAAAACAACCTGACTACCCGCGCATTCGCGCCGTCCCGGATCGCGGTGCTCCGGCTGCTCGCTTCACAGGCTGCGACTTCACTGGAGAATACCCGCCTCTACCGCGACCTGGCCAAGCGTGAAGCCAGGATCCGGCGTCTCGTTGATGCGAACATCATCGGCATCATCGTGTGGAATGCGGATGGCGATATTCTCGAGGCCAATGATGCATTTCTGCGAATGGTAGGCTACGAGCGCGAGGATCTTGTTTCTGGTCGCGTACGGTGGCGTGATCTGACGCCACCCGAATGGCGCGAAGACGCCGAACGTGCGCTGGCACAGATCGCGCAAAGCGGACGCGCACAGCCCGCTGAGAAAGAGTACGTCAGGAAGGACGGCACCCGGGTGCCTGTTCTGGTGGGTCGGGCCGCGTTCGACGTCAGTGGCGAGGAAGGGGTCGCCTTCGTGGTCGATCTGACCGAGCGCAAGGAAGCGGAGCTTCGCCTGCGCGAGTCCTATGAAATGCTCAGGGAACTGACTTCCCGTCGTGAGACGGCCCGCGAGGAGGAACGCAAACACATCGCTCGGGAAATGCATGACGAACTCGGTCAACATCTCACTGCGCTTCGCCTGAAGGCATCCGTGCTGCGCATGCGGCTTGGCAAGGACAACCTTGAACTGGTTGAACAGTCGGACGCACTGACGACACTCGTGGACGAAACCATGCAGGTCGTTCGGGGCGTCATCGCGTCGCTGCGCCCCGCGGCACTGGACACGGGTATCGTTGCGGCTTTGGAATGGCTGGCAGCCGGCTTCAATCGCAGTCACCGCACGGTGTGCCGGCTGCGCGTGGAGGACGAGAATATCGCTGTGAACGAGCAGCGGGCAATCGTGCTGTTTCGCGTTGCCCAGGAGGCACTGACCAATGTCGCGCGCCATGCAGAGGCTAGTGAGGTCATCATCGCGCTAACACAAACGCACGGCGCCTGCGTGCTCGAAGTGCTCGACAATGGCTTGGGATTCGATCCGCAAGCGACCAGAAAAAGGTCGTTCGGGCTAGCCGGAATGGAGGAGCGTGTTCAGATGCTGGGCGGCCAGATCGAAATCACGAGTTCGCCGGGAAGGGGCACCAGGATCAAGGTGACCCTCCCCGACAAGCCGGCTCCGTGAAACCGCTCCGGAGGGAGAGCGTACCCGTATCGGGCGATAAATCCCGATGGTCACCCACGCGGGTAGCTCGGCATGGCGCCGCGCGCTTGCCAAACGCGCGGCATTGACGTCCATTGCCCCTTACGCGAACGCTGTGAAGAACCCGCGGCGTTCTTCAGCTTAGAGTTTTGCTTCTAGGCGAGCAACGTCAAGGCATCCGCGAGCGAGAGCACCGTCGTACGCGACTCGAATGCAGTGGAGAATAGACGCTCATGGACCACCAGATCCGGGTCATAACAGCAATCCTTGACGGTGTACAACCGGAAATCCGCATCGCTCGCGTACGCGACCGATGACAGCACGACGCCCGTCGAAGCAATGCCCGCCATGATTAGCGAATCGATGCCTCGTGCCGTGAGTCGTGCCTGCAGATCCGTGCCGAAGAAGACGCTTGCGCGGTGCGCGATGATGAGCGGCTCAGTGGCCTGCCGGTTCAACTCCGGCGCGATCTCGTCGTCGACAAAGAGCCCGAGCCGTTTGATCCCCTGCCCGTTCCTGTTCAATGGACTGACTTCCGGATATCCGGGCTGAAACCGCAGGTTGGCGAAATAGACGCCGACGCCCTTGGCCCGCGCTGCGTCGCACAGTTCTCGCGTGTGGCTGAGCAAGGTTCTCGCGACCGATGGAAAGAGCCCCAGAACGTCGGTCTGATAGTGCATGACGACAAGCGCGGTTTTACCCGGCACGATGGCAGGAATCTGTGAACTCACACGTGGCTCCCGATTCGTAGCGCCTTCATTTCTCTTCTTCCCGGTCGATGCCGGTCATATTCGCACACGAGAACCTGAAATGCGCCAGCAGTGCCCCTTTTGCGTGGGTCGCAGCCGAATGTTCGGATATCTGGCTTTGTGACTAGAGGCTTTATCTCGCAGACCATGCGCGCCGTATCGTCACGCGAGGGCGTGACCCACGTCATCGGGAAGATTATCGAGCGCGCGGCTGCCATCGAGGCGCGCTTCGCTTTCGCCGCCAAAAGCCGTTTCGCTATAGGCAATGAGCTTGAAGCCGCTGCCCGCGGACCTGGGGATAGTGATACCCCAATGCCAGCCTCCCTCCTGCTCGAAGACATGTAGCACCGGAGATGCATGCAACTCGGAAGATCGATTCGTCATGTCACGCCCTCCTTTAGAAAGCAGCGAGGCAGCCGGCAGACTCGTTCAGTGTAGGCATCATTTTGCTGCGGTGCAATAAATATCGACGTCGGAGCCAGATCCTACGCCATTTGGCGTCGTCAACCCGCAACAAAGCGCAACAGGTGGCAACGAGAAGCAACCATCGGAAACACGTTCAAAGGCACGTGCGCAGCGCCCGCCAGAGGGGTGCCGACGACATGGTGCCGACGACATGGCGACGACAGCCAGCAAGACATCGAAGAGCAAATGGCCGGCTATCGTACTGGTCGTGCTCACGCTGCTGTTTCACCGACGATGCCTACGCCACGCCAGCCAGTCATTGCAGAGCAGGTTGCGCTGTTCGCGCTGCGTGGGGAGATCATCGCGCAGGACATCGCATTGACGAAGGCGCTCGGCGGCGGATATCGCTCCGACTCGCCCGTCGAGCTGAAGCCGCGCTGACCAACGCGCAGCCGGCTCTCAGAACTGCTCCGCCCGAAGCGATGCGAATTCCGCACGGCACGCATCACTAAACGGGCCGAGTATGTCTAGCGAGCCATCCGCGAGCATCTGGCGCAACTCGACGAAGCTCCTGTCGGGGGCAAGATAGGTGTCGAGGATCCTGCCGCCGATCCGCTCGGCCTCCAGGGCGACGGCACGCGAAGACTGCACGCGCATGCGGCTGATCCTTGCGTACAGATGGACGAGGTTCTGGAGGTCCGGTTCGTGGTGCTGCAACGCGTCGACGTAACAACGCGTCGCCTCTTCGATGAATTCCTTGTAGAGATCCTGGCGGCGAATACGGTCGTGTGCCATCCATTCCGCGCGCGCCTGGGTGCGCTGCGTGAGCCACGACGCCAGCACTGAAGTCAGGCCGCCGATCGCAGCGCCCACGAGTGCCGCGAGTGCGGAAATCACCGATGCATTCATTTGATGCCTCTCGTTGTCCTTCGGCTGAGGCTCATATTAGCGCCGTGAGCCGCGCGCAAGCCCGAAGCTGCACTCAGCCCTGGGTCTGCCGCAAAACGGTATATACTGTTTATATCGTTATTGAACGGAAGGAATAGCCATGAGCGCAGTCACCCCACGCAAGCCGACCAGGAAGGCTTTTTATTTTCCTAAAGCGGCTGACAAGTCACCGTCCGAAGCGACGCCGGAAGTTGCTCAGGAGCCCGTAGCGCAAGCCGAAACCAAAGCAAAGCCGCTCAAGAAAACCAACGCGGCGAAGTCCGCCACAGCCACCGCCGCACGCAAGTCCGGCACGACAAAGTCGAAAACAGGCGCGAAAACAAAGGCAAAGGCAAGCGCAAAACCGGACGCGGCCACTCCCGCCGCCGAAGCGGCCAAGAAGCCGGCACGGGAGGCCGTCGCCAAAGCGAAGAACAAGCACGCAAAGAAAGAGAAAGTCGTGCGCGACAGCTTCACCATGCCCAAGGCGGATTACGAGCGTCTCGCAGCGCTCAAGCAGACATGCATCGAAGCGGGTGTCTCGGTGAAGAAAAGCGAGTTGCTGCGTGCCGGACTACAGTTGCTCGAAGCGTCTTCGACAAAGCGCCTCGTGGCCGCGATTGCCGCGCTCGAGACCGTCAAGACGGGCCGCCCCGCGAAGAACGAATAAGGCGGCATCCGCAGAGTAGTACGCCACGAAAAGCAAACCCCACGCTTGCACGACAAGCGTGGGGTTGTCGATTGCGCGCCAGCGCGCCTCGCGCGCTCAGAGCGCTGCGACGAGTTCGGGAACGGCCTCGAACAGGTCTGCTTCCAGCCCGAAGTCGGCCACGCCGAAGATCGGCGCTTCGGCATCCTTATTGATCGCCACGATCACCTTCGAGTCCTTCATGCCGGCAAGATGCTGGATCGCGCCGGAAATCCCGCATGCGAAATAGACCTCGGGCGCGACGATCTTGCCGGTCTGCCCCACCTGCCAGTCGTTCGGCGCGAAGCCCGCATCCACGGCCGCGCGGCTTGCACCGAGCGCTGCGCCAAGCTTGTCGGCGAGCGGCGTGAGCACGGCGTCGAACTTCTCGCTGCTGCCAAGCGCGCGCCCGCCGCTGACGACGATGCGCGCGTCGGCAAGCTCAGGCCGCTCGCTCTTCGTGACGGTACGTTCGACGAACGCGCTCAGGCCGCTATCGGCAACCGCCGCGACGCTTTCGACCTGCTCCGCGCCGCCTTGCGCGGCCGCTGCGTCGAAGGCCGTCATGCGCACCGTGATGACTTTCACCGCTTCCGCGCACTGCACCGTCTGAATCGCGTTGCCGGCGTAGATCGGGCGCTCGAAGGTGTCCGCGCTGACCACGCGCGAAATCTCGGAGACCTGCGCGACGTCGAGCAGCGCGGCCACGCGCGGCGCGACGTTCTTGCCCGTGCTCGTCGCCGCGAAGAGGATGTGACTATAGCCGGGGGCGACGGCCAACACTTGCGCAGCGAGGTTTTCGGCGAGCGCATCGGCCAAAGCGGCGCTGTCGGCATGCAGCACCTTGGCGACACCGGCGATGCCAGCCGCGGCTGCCGCCGCGCCCGCCGCATTGTGTCCCGCCACGAGCACGTGAATCTCATCGCCGCATTGGCGCGCGGCCGTCACCGTATTGAGCGTCGCCGACTTGATCGAGACGTGATCGTGCTCCGCAACGACCAGTATGGGTTTACCAGCAGTCATTGGCATTCCTTCAGATAACTTTCGCTTCGTTCTTCAGTTTCGCGACCAGGGTCGCGACGTCGGGCACCTTGACGCCTGCCGCGCGGCCCGCGGGCTCCGCGGTCTTGAGCGTGGTGAGACGCGGTGCGACGTCCACGCCGAGTTGCGCGGGCGTGGTCGTGTCGAGCGGCTTTTTCTTGGCCTTCATGATGTTGGGCAGCGTGGCGTAGCGCGGCTCGTTCAGGCGCAGGTCGGTCGTTACGATGGCAGGCAGCGCGAGCTGCACGGTTTCGAGGCCGCCGTCGATCTCGCGCGTCACGCGCGCCTTGCCGTCGACGATCTCCACCTTGCTCGCGAACGTGGCCTGGGGGCGCGCCGTGAGCGCCGCGAGCATCTGGCCCGTCTGGTTGCAGTCGTCGTCGATCGCCTGCTTGCCGAGAACGACGAGCTGCGGCGCCTCCTTGTCGATCAGCGCCTTGAGCAGCTTCGCGACCGCGAGCGGTTCGAGCGCAGCGTCAGTCTCGACGAGCACGCCGCGGTCGGCGCCGATGGCCATGGCCGTGCGCAGCGTCTCCTGGCAGGCCGCGGGACCGCACGACACGGCCACCACTTCGGTTGCCGCGCCCTGCTCTTTCAGGCGCACGGCCTCTTCCACGGCGATTTCGTCAAACGGATTGATGCTCATCTTCACGTTCGCGAGATCGACGCCCGAGCCGTCCGCCTTGACGCGCACTTTCACGTTGGCGTCCACCACGCGTTTGATTGCTACCAACACCTTCATGTCTTCCTCCAGATCCAGGCGCGATTGAACAGCGCCCGCTTTACATATTCGGATAATTCGGACCACCGCCGCCTTCGGGCGTGACCCAGACGATGTTCTGCGTCGGGTCCTTGATGTCACAGGTCTTGCAGTGCACGCAGTTCTGCGCGTTGATCTGCAGACGGTCGCTGTTGTCGTCGTTCTTCACGAACTCGTAGACGCCTGCCGGGCAGAAGCGCGCCTCGGGTCCCGCGTACGTTTGAAGGTTGATACCGACCGGCACCGTGATGTCTTTCAACGTAAGGTGCGCGGGCTGGTTCTCCTCATGGTTCGTGTTCGAAATGAACACGGAAGAGAGCCGGTCGAACGTGAGCTTGCCGTCCGGTTTCGGGTACTCGATCGGCTTGCACTGCGACGCGGGCTTGAGCATTTCATGGTCACGATGCTGGTGATGCAGCGTCCACGGCACATTGCCGCCCAGCAGCTTCTGCTCGATACCCACCATCAGCGTGCCCAGGTACAGGCCCTTGCTCATCCACTGCTTGAAATTGCGCGCCTTGTACAGCTCCGTATGGAGCCACGACTGCTTGAACGCTTCCGGATAGGCCGCGAGTTCATCGCTCTGGCGGCCGGCCTGCACGGCTTCGAAAGCGGCGTCCGCTGCGAGCATGCCGGTCTTGATTGCCGCGTGGCTGCCCTTGATGCGCGAGGCGTTCAGAAAGCCCGCATCGTCGCCCACGAGCGCGCCGCCCGGGAACACGAGCTTGGGCAGCGACATCAGGCCGCCCGCCGTGATCGCACGCGCGCCATACGACACGCGCTTGCCGCCTTCCAGATACTTGCGGATTTCCGGGTGCGTCTTGTAGCGCTGGAATTCCTCGAACGGCGAGAGATACGGATTCTGGTACGCGAGACCGACGACAAAACCCACCATCACCTGGTTGTTGTCGGTGTGATACAGGAACGAGCCGCCGTAGGTGTCCGATTCGAGCGGCCAGCCGGCCGTGTGGATCACGAGGCCCGGCTGGTGCTTCGCGGGATCGATCTCCCACAGTTCCTTGATGCCGATGCCGTAGACCTGCGGGTCGGCGTCCTTGCCGAGCTTGAACTTCTCGTTCAGCTGCCGCCCCAGATGTCCGCGGCAGCCTTCGCAGAACAGCGTGTACTTCGCGTGCAGCTCCATGCCGAGCTGGAAGTTCTCGGTGGGCTCCCCGTCCTTGCCCACGCCCATGTTGCCGGTGGCGACGCCCTTGACCGAGCCGTCGTCGTTATAGAGCACTTCGGCGGCCGGAAAGCCCGGGAAGATTTCCACGCCCAGCGCTTCGGCCTGCTGGCCCAGCCAGCGCGTGACGTTCGCGAGGCTGATGACGTAGTTGCCGTGGTTCTTGAAATTGTCCGGCAGTGCCCAGTTCGGCACGGACTTCGCGCCCGTTTCCGAGAGGAAGAGGAATTTATCTTCCGTCACGGGCACGTTCAGCGGCGCGCCCTGTTCCTTCCAGTCGGGAATCAGCTCATTGAGGGCGCGCGGATCCATGACCGCGCCCGAGAGGATATGCGCCCCGATTTCCGAGCCTTTCTCCAGCACGCAGACGCCAATTTCAGCGCCTTTTTCGGCGGCCAGCTGCTTCAGGCGGATCGCCGCGGACAGCCCGGCGGGGCCGCCGCCGACGATCACCACGTCGTATTCCATCGACTCGCGTGGGCCGTACTGCGCAATCAGATCACTCGACGACATATCCTCTTCCTTACTTCCTTGCTTGCTTCCCGGCGCCCGGCGGCACCGGCTCAGAACTGCACTTCGCTCAGCGCGAGCACGCCAGCGTCACCCTTGCCGGCGAGGACCGCGGTTTCGAGGCCGGCCGCCTGCGGGAGAATGTGCTCCGCGTAGAACTGCGCGATTGCGATCTTGGCGCCGTGGAACTCGGGATCGTTCGCGAGTTCGCGTTGCGAGACCAGCAGCGCGCGGGCCATTTGCCAGCCGCACAGCACGATGCCCGCGAGCTTCAAATACGGCACGCTGCCCGCGAACACCGCGTTCGGATCGCTCTTGACGTTCGCAACCACGTAATCGACGACATTCGAAAGCGCGCTCGCGCCCTTCTCCAGTTGCGTGCGCATCGACTGGGCCGCCGCGCCGCCCGCTGCGCCGAGCGCTTCTGCAGTCTGTGCGATGTCGGCAAGCAGCGCCTTCGCGACCGCACCGCCGTCGCGCACCGTCTTGCGGCCGACCAGGTCGTTTGCCTGAATCGCCGTGGTGCCTTCGTAGATGGCGAGAATGCGCGCATCGCGGTAGTACTGCGCGGCGCCCGTTTCTTCGATGAAGCCCATGCCGCCATGCACCTGCACGCCGAGGCTCGTCACCTCGTTGACCATCTCGGTGCTCCAGCCCTTCACGATCGGCACGAGGTACTCGTAGATCGCCAGGTTGCGCGCCCGCACCTCGGCGTCGGCGTGGAAGTGCGCAACGTCGCTATAGGCGGCCGCGACATAGCCGAGCGCGCGCGCGCCTTCGGTCATGGCGCGCATCGAGCCGAGCATGCGGCGCACGTCGGGGTGATGGATGATGGTAGCCGACTGCTTGAGCGAGCCATCGACGGGGCGGCTCTGCACGCGCTCCTTGGCATAGACCACGGCCTTCTGGTAGGCGCGATCGGCCACGCCGATGCCCTGCATGCCCACGCCGAAGCGCGCCGCGTTCATCATGATGAACATGTATTCGAGGCCGCGGTTCTCCTCGCCCACGAGATAGCCGATCGCGCCACCGTTGTCGCCGTATTGCAGCACGGCCGTCGGGCTCGCCTTGATGCCGAGCTTGTGCTCGATCGACACGCAATGCACGTCGTTGCGCGCGCCCAGCGTCCCGTCTTCGTTCACGAGGAACTTCGGCACGACGAAGAGCGAAATGCCCTTCACGCCTTCGGGCGCGTTCGGCGTGCGCGCCAGCACGAGATGGACGATGTTCTCGGCCATGTCGTGCTCGCCCCACGTGATGAAGATCTTCGTGCCGAAGACCTTGTACGTGCCGTCGCCCTGCGGCTCGGCGCGCGAGCGCACCAGCGCGAGGTCGGAGCCCGCCTGCGGCTCGGTCAGGTTCATCGTGCCGGTCCAGTCGCCCGAGATGAGCTTCGGCACGTAGCGCGCCTTGAGCTCGTCGCTGCCCGCCGTGAGCAGCGCCTCGATGGCGCCGTCGGTGAGCAACGGGCACAGCGCGAACGAGAGGTTCGCCGCGTTGAGCATTTCGATGCAGGGCGTGGCGATCAGCTTGGGCAGCGCCTGGCCGCCGAATTCGGTCGGATGCTGAAGGCCCTGCCAGCCGCCCTCGACATACTGGCGGAACGCCGCCGCGAAACCCGGCGTGGCCGTGACCTCGCCGTCGCGCCAGCTGCTCGGCGCGCGGTCGCCTTCCACGTTCAGCGGCGCGATGACTTCACCGGACAGCTTCGCGCACTCGTCGAGCACCGCCTGGGCGGTGTCGATGCCGGCGTCTTCGAAACCCGGCAGGGTTGCGACGGCGTCGATGCCGGCCAGCTCTTTCAGCACGTACAGCATATCCTTGACGGGGGCGTTATAGCTCATGATCGGTCTTCCAGTCACACAGGGATAAATTGGAGGCGCCGCCGGGCCGCTTGCAAAGATGGCCACGAGGCAGCAGTACAGGACGAATCCTAGCGCCAAATGGAGGCGTCACCACTGTCCAAACCGGACCATATGGTGACAATTCTGGCCACGTTTTCGGCTGTATCGACCATCCATTGGGGTTGGCCCTGGCCGCTTTGCCAAGGCGTTCGCTAACGTCGCGCGCGGTCCGGCGTTCAGCCGTGGCGCCGGTAGGTGCCCGGCGTGCTGCCGGTCCAGTGGCGAAACGCGCGATGGAAGGCGCTCGGATCATCGAAGCCGAGATCGCCCCCGATGGCCGCGATCGTGTCCTGTGTGTCGGTGAGGCGCTGGATCGCCACGTCGCGGCGCAGCTCGTCCTTGAGCGCCTGGAACGTCGTCTTCTCGGCGGCGAGGCGCCGGCAGAGCGTGCGCACCGAGCAGTGCTGGCTCTCGGCCGTCTGCTCGATAGTCGGCAGAACGGGCAGTTGCGCGGCGAGATACTGGCGCACGTTGTGGCTCACGAGCTGCTCGCTGAATGTCTCGAAGATCCAGTCGCCGGGCGAGCGCGCGAGAAACGCGCGCAGGTTGCGCTTGCTCTGCCGGATCGGCATGTCGAGGTAGGCCGCGCTAAAGCGCATGAGCGTGGCCTCGCAGCCAAAGCGCACGGGCCCCGAAAAGAAATACCGGTGATCGAGTGCGTGTGGCGGCTGCGGGCAGGCGAAATCGACTTGCAGGAGCGGGATGCGCTGGCCGATCAGCCAGGACGAGACGCCGTGCGCGAGCTTGAGCGTCAGCTCCTGGCCCAACGGCCCAATTGCACCGTATGCCGGGTTGGCGCGCAATGTCACCTGGGCGACAAACCCCTCGCGGCGCGATTCGAGCCGGAAATCGTCGAGCACGATATGGAAGAACTGGTCGAATCGATGCAGCGCCGTTTCGAGGTTGCGTGCGTCAAGCAGGCTCAGGCACAGAAACTTGAGGGTGCCGCTGCGCAGCGGCCGGCTGAAGATACCGGGCATCTCGTCGTCGAGTTCGATGGCGAGCGTTTGATAGAGATTTGAAAACTGTTCCTCGGTCACGCGTCCGCCGGGCTTGGCGAGCAGTTCCGGCGCGATGCCCGCTTCGTTGAGATAGCGGCGAATCACGGCGGGTTCTGCATCGGCGGCGGCCAGAAAGCCGTTGACGAGCGAAATGGGGACGGTGGCGCTAGGCGATGGCATGCGTTGGCGACAGGAAGCGGCTGGAATCAGGCAACAGGGGCACGCGCTCGCGCGAGCTTGCGCGCCATTTTAAAACGGCGCGGCGCATCGCGCCCCAAAAGTCTTCCGATTGCGCGCGCCGGGCCGCCGTCGCGTCAAGTCACACCGCTCCGCTCCGCGCGAACGCTGCGAACCATGCGGGACTGTCAGGGTTGGCGATGGTGGCAGGATTCGCGACCTGCTCGAGCGGCTGCCCATCCCGATGCGGAGGGCTCTTGCAGGTTCGTCTGCACTAACGGTGCCGAAGCCGGCATGCAGGGAACAGTTCAGGGACGCCAGCGGGCGCGCTCGCGCAGTGTCGAGGGTCAGTTCGCGTTCAATGGGCAACGGCATGGGAAGGCAGCCCCTCGCCCCGCTGCAACTGCACTCGCTCGTCGGCCATCCGCCGCGACGGTGTCCATTAACATCCCGGCTCAGTCGTTTCGTTCTCCAGATAAACGAGTGCGGCCTGCGTGACCGAACCCGCCGCTTCGCCGAGCGCCGCCCCCCCGCTGACCGATGATCGCATTCGATGCGCGTCGCAATTATTCTCAATATTTCGAATAAAAGACGGATTGGAACGATTTTTACCGGAGTCGATTCATTTTGGAATTAATCCAAAGAGTGCAGCACGCCTGTCGCCCTGGCTCGAAAAATATCGAATCCGAAAAATGGCGCGACGCAACATCCCTAAATGCCCCTCCTTACGCCGTCCAACAAGGTGCCTCAATGGGTGCGAGTTGCCAAAAGGCGTTTTCCGGCGCGCAATGCGCTTTTCCCATCACGCTCGGCCCGTCGCTTTTCTGTACGCAGTTCGCATAATTCCCGGTCATAAAAATGCCATGCTCCGGCCGCTTTAATTCAATTGCACCGATTCATCTCCCCATATCGGACCAAGGTCTTATTGCCAGATTTCACTCCCCCTATCAGATTGAGCGCGTAGCGACACGGCTTGCATTTCCCCGTCGCGAAATCCGCGCTGCAGTCGCAGGCACAAGCAAGCTCACGGTTTGGGCGCGCAGCGCGAGATGTGCGACCCAGCCGGCTCGTTCTGGAGACCGCTCATGTCCGAATCGACGTCTACGCCTGGCCCCGCTGCCGCACCCGATCGCGCCGCCGCACCGGCCGCCGCCAACAAATTGCGTCTCGGCGCGCTCACCGCCCTCGTCGTCGGCTCGATGGTGGGCGGCGGCATCTTTTCCCTGCCGCAAAACATGGCGGCCAGCGCCGATGCTGGCGCCGTACTGATCGGCTGGGCGATCACCGCGGTCGGCATGCTCATGCTCGCATTCGTGTTCCAGTCGCTAGCCTTGCGCAAGCCCGAACTAGACGGCGGGGTCTACGCCTATGCGAAAGCCGGCTTCGGCGACTATATGGGTTTCGGCTCGGCATGGGGCTACTGGATCAGCGCCTGGCTCGGCAATGTCGGTTACTTCGTTCTCCTGTTCAGCACGCTAGGCTACTTCTACCCGATCTTCGGCGAGGGCAATACACCGATCTCCATCATCTGCGCCTCGGTGCTGCTCTGGGCGCTGCACTTTCTCGTGCTGCGGGGCATCAAGGAAGCGGCGATCGTCAACCAGATAACGACGGTCGCGAAACTGGTGCCGCTGTGCCTCTTCATCATCATTTGTGCGTTTGCGTTCAGCGGCGCCACCTTCACAGCCGACTTCTGGGGCCAGTTGAACCCCAAGCTCGGCAGCGTGACGAACCAGGTCCGCAACATGATGCTCGTGACCGTCTGGGTGTTCATCGGCATCGAAGGCGCGAGCATCTTCTCGGCCCGCGCCGAGAAGCGGAGCGATGTGGGCAAGGCCACTGTCATCGGCTTCGTCGGCGTGCTGCTCCTGCTCGTGCTCGTCAATGTGCTTTCGCTTGGCATACTCACGCAGCCCAAGCTCGCGGCATTGCAGAATCCCTCGATGGCAGGTGTGCTCGAAAACGTGGTCGGACACTGGGGCGCAATTCTGATCAGCGTGGGTCTCGTCGTGTCGCTCGCGGGCGCACTGCTCTCCTGGGTGTTGCTGTGCGCCGAAATCATTTTTTCGGCCGCACGCGACCACACCATGCCGAACTTCCTGCGCAAGGAGAACGCGAAGCACGTGCCGGCCAACGCGCTGTGGCTTACGAACGGCATGGTGCAGATTTTCCTCGTCATCACGCTGTTCTCGAAGGGCACGTATCTCTCGCTCATCTATCTCGCGACCTCGATGATCCTGCTGCCGTACTTCTGGTCCGCTGCCTACGCTTTGCTGCTCGCGGTGCGCGGCGAGACCTACGAAGCCGACAGTGGCGAGCGCAACAAGGATCTCGTCATCGCGGGTGTCGCCGTGATCTATGCCGTCTGGCTCATCTACGCGGGCGGCCTCAAATACGTGCTGCTCTCCGCACTCCTCTACGCGCCGGGCATCGTGCTGTTCGCGCGCGCCAAGCGCGAGGTCGGCCAGCCCGTCTTCACGAACATCGAAAAATTCGTTTTCGCCGCCGTTCTGCTTGGCGCAGTGGTGGCGGCGTTCGGCCTGTACAAGGGCTTTCTCACCCTCTGATTCGAGGAGTTCCATGATGAGTACGGACACTGTCGCCTTCGGCGTACACTCCGAGTCGGGCAAGCTGCGCAAGGTCATGGTTTGCTCACCCGGTCTCGCGCATCTGCGCCTCACCCCCAGCAACTGCGACGAGCTTCTCTACGACGACGTCATCTGGGTCAGCCAGGCGAAGCGCGACCACTTCGACTTCGTGACGAAGATGCGCGAACGCGGCGTGGATGTCCTCGAGATGCACAATCTGCTTACCGAAACGGTGCAGCACCCCGAGGCGCTCAAGTACATTCTTGACCGCAAGGTTCGCCCCGAGACCGTGGGCGTTTCGCTCGCCGGCGAGGTGCGCAGCTGGCTCGAAGGGCTCGAGCCGCGCAAGATCGCGGAATTCCTGATTGGCGGCGTGGTGGCGGAAGATATTCCGGATACCGAACAAAGCAAGATCCTCAAGGAATTTCGCCGTTATCTCGGCTATTCGAGCTTCGTGCTCGCGCCGCTGCCCAATAGCACCTTCACGCGCGACACCACCTGCTGGATTTACAACGGCGTCTCGCTCAATCCGATGTACTGGCCGGCGCGCCGCCAGGAAACGCTGCTCACCACGGCCATCTACCGGTACCACCCCGACTTCGCCGGCAAGGACTTCGAGGTCTGGTACGGCGACCCCGACGAGGACCACGGCGCGGCCACGCTCGAAGGCGGCGACGTGATGCCAATTGGCAACGGCGTCGTGCTGATCGGCATGGGCGAGCGCACGAGCCGCCAGGCCATCGGGCGTCTCGCGCAGAACATCTTCGCCAAGGGCGGCGCCAGGCGCATCGTCGTTGCGGGCCTGCCCAAGTCGCGCGCGGCCATGCACCTCGATACGGTGTTCAGCTTCTGCGATCGCGACCTCGTGACGATCTTCCCCGAAGTGGTCAACGAAATCGTGCCGTTTTCGATTCGCCCCGACGACAAGAGTCCCTCGAAGCTCGACCTGCGCCGCGAGGAAAAGCCCTTCGTCGATGTCGTGGCCGAGGCGCTGGGTTTGAAGAGCCTGCGCATCGTCCAGACCGGCGGCAACGCGTTCGAGGCCGAGCGCGAGCAATGGGACGACGGCAACAACGTGGTGTGCATCGAGCCCGGCGTCGTGATCGGCTACGACCGCAACACCTATACGAACACGCTGCTGCGCAAGGCCGGCGTGGAGGTCATCACGATCACGGCGAGCGAGTTGGGCCGCGGGCGCGGCGGCGGCCACTGCATGACCTGTCCGATCGTGCGCGATGCCGTGGAGTACTGAAAGTTTTCGTGACTGACGTAGCGGCCAGATCGGTCGCCTACCCTCAGCACACCAACCGTATTCGCAATGGAGAAACGACATGGCTTTCAACCTGCGCAACCGCAGCCTGCTCAGCCTGATGCATCACACCCCCCGCGAGCTGAGATACCTGCTCGACCTCTCGCGCGACCTCAAGCGCGCCAAGTACACGGGTACCGAGCAGCAGCACCTCAAGGGTGTGAACATTGCGCTCATCTTCGAAAAGACCTCCACGCGCACGCGCTGCGCGTTCGAGGTCGCCGCGTACGACCAGGGTGCGAATGTCACCTACATCGATCCGACCTCCTCGCAGATCGGCCACAAGGAGAGCATGAAGGACACCGCGCGCGTGCTGGGCCGCATGTACGACGCGATCGAGTATCGCGGGTTCAAGCAGGAAATCGTCGAGGAGCTCGCGAAGTTCGCGGGCGTGCCGGTGTTCAACGGGCTGACCGACGAATACCATCCCACGCAGATGCTCGCCGACGTGCTCACCATGCGCGAGCATTCCGACAAGGCGCTCACGCAGATCAGCTACGCGTATGTGGGCGACGCCCGCAACAACATGGGCAATTCGCTGCTGCTCGTCGGCGCGAAGCTCGGCATGGACGTGCGTATCGCCGCGCCAAAGTCGCTCTGGCCGCATGACGAACTCGTGGCGGACTGCAAGAAGTTCGCCGAGGAAAGCGGCGCGCGCATGCTGCTCACCGAAGACCCCAGAGAGGCCGTGAAGGACGTGGACTTCGTCCACACCGACGTGTGGGTGTCGATGGGCGAGCCGATGGAAGCCTGGGGCGAGCGCATCAAGGTGCTGCTGCCCTACCAGGTGAACATGGCGCTCATGAAGGCGAGCGGCAGCGCGCAAACGCGCTTCATGCACTGCCTGCCCGCCTTTCACAACAGCGAGACGAAGGTCGGCAAACAGATCGCCGACAAATATCCCGAGTTGAAGAACGGCGTGGAGGTGACGGAGGAAGTGTTCGAGTCGCCGCTGAATCTCGCCTTCGAGCAAGCGGAAAACCGCATGCATACGATCAAGGCGATCCTCGTTTCCACGCTCGCCGACATCTGAGCCGCACCGTCTTGCGAGGCGGGTGCGCCACGGTGCGCCCGCCCTGCTCCAACGACACGCACAACCATGGGAGTGCATCATGCGAATCGTGATTGCGCTTGGCGGCAACGCGCTGCTGCGTCGCGGCGAGCCGATGACGGCGGAAAACCAGCGCGAAAACGTGCGCCTCGCGGCCGCCCAGATCGCGCAGATCGCACAGGGTAACGAACTGGTGATCGCGCACGGCAACGGGCCGCAGGTCGGGCTGCTCGCGCTGCAGGGCGAGGCCTACAAGGACGTGCCCGGTTATCCGCTCGACGTGCTCGGTGCCCAGACCGAAGGCATGATCGGCTACATGATCGAACAGGAGCTCGGCAACCTGTTGCCCTACGAGGTGCCCTTCGCAACCATCCTCACCCAGGTCGAAGTGGACGCGAACGACCCGGCGTTCCAGCATCCGAGCAAGCCGATCGGCCCGGTCTACACGAAGGAACAGGCGGAGAAACTCGCCGCCGAGCGCGGCTGGGCCATCGCGCCCGACGGCGACAAGTTCCGCCGCGTGGTGGCGAGCCCGAGGCCGAAACACATCTTCGAGATCCGCCCGGTGAAATGGCTGCTGGAGCGCGGCACGATCGTGATCTGCGCGGGCGGCGGCGGCATTCCGACGCTCTATGGCGAAGGCCACAAGCTCGGCGGCGTCGAGGCCGTGATCGACAAGGATTTGTGCTCGGCCCTGCTCGCGCAGGAGCTGGAGGCCGACATGCTCATCATCGCCACCGACGTGAACGCCGCCTACATCGACTGGAGCAAGTCGACGCAAAAGGCGATCGCGAGCGCGCATCCCGACGAGCTGGAGAAGCTCGGCTTCGCGGCCGGATCGATGGGGCCGAAGGTCATGGCGGCTGCGGAGTTCGCGCGCAACACGGGCAAGGATGCGGTGATCGGCGCGCTGGCCGACATCGTGGCGATTACGCAGGGCAAAGCAGGCACGCGCGTGAGCACGGCGAGGCCGGGGCTGATCTTCTATTGAGTTCGGGCCGCCAGAAAACGGCGCCTGAAAGCAGCAGCCACTGAAAGTCAGGGCGCGCACCGCGGCGGGCAAAGCCGCGGTGCGCGCCCTGTCGCGTCTGTGCTCTACTCCTCGCGCGCGGGCGGCATCACCTGCGCGCTGATGGTGTGCTCGCGCCAGAACAGGTTGTTGATGCGCCCCTGCAACCTGCGCAGTCCCTCCTCGCTCGCCTCGTTGAACGTGAGCAGCGCGCCGGGCCGGCCCGACCCCTCTAGACGCTGAATCGCATCGAACGGCGGAAAGCCGTAGCGCTCCAGAAACTCGCTGATTTCAGCGTCGGTGACGTGTTCGTCGATATTTCCCAGCAGCAGATCGGCCATGGTGTCTACCCCTCATGAGCGTTCAATCGTGATGATAGTGTCGTTTGCTTCGGCGTGACGAGAAGACGCGCCGGTCGAGGTGCCGGACGAGTCAGAACTTTTCGGCCACGTACCGGTAAGCGTAGTCCGGGTCACGGTAGCCTTGTGCCTTCTGGCGCTCCGGCAGCGTGATCTTTCGGCGCGGCAGCGGTTCGTACGGAATGGCGTCCAGAATATGCTGGATGACGTTCAGACGCCCGCGCTTCTTGTCGTCGGACCGGACCACGAACCACGGCGTTTCCGGCGTATCCGTCATGTCGAACATCTCGTCGCGCGCGCGTGAGTAATCGTACCAGCGGCTATACGATTCGAGGTCCATGGGGGAAAGTTTCCAGACCTTGCGCGGATCGTTGATGCGACCTTCGAGGCGACGTGTCTGCTCTTTCTGGCTGACCTCGAGCCAGAACTTGATGAGGATCGTGCCCGAGTCGATGATGGCACGCTCGATGAGCGGCACGCCGCGCAGGAACTCGTTCGCCTGTTGTGGCGTGCAAAAGCCCATCACGCGCTCGACGCCGGCACGGTTGTACCAGCTCCGGTCGAATACCACGATTTCGCCCGCGGCGGGCAGCAGCGGCAGGTAGCGCTGGAAGTACATCTGGGACCTCTCGCGCTCCGTGGGCGCGGGCAGCGCGAACACGCGGAACACGCGCGGGCTCACGCGTTCGGTGAGCGCCTTGATCGTGCCGCCCTTGCCTGCTCCGTCGCGCCCCTCGAATAAAATGCAAACCCGCTTGCGATTCGCGACGACCCATTCCTGCAGCCGGACGAGTTCGCCATGCAGCCGCGCCAGTTCCTTTTGATAGGCCTTTTCGCCGAGCTTCTCCACGGGCTCTTCCGCCTGCTGCGCCTTCGCTTCCGCATTCTTCGCCATCGAAATGCTCCCCGCCGTGAGGCCTCCCACGAGGCATCGTTCCACTATGGTGCGTGGGACAGGGGCGCGCAATAGGACTTTGGACCAAGGCGGACTGCGGACCAGGGAACGGTTCGCCTTGCGGAGCAACAGGCACGCTCGCGCAGGGATCGATCAATCGTGTGCGTAGTTGAATTCGGGCATGGCCTGCAGTTGCGCCTTGTCGGTCCGCAGCACGATCTGCCGGCTGTCGATGCGCAGATCATTGAACGGCACCGCGACGAGATGCTTGCCCATGCCGAGGAACCCGCCCACGGAGAGGATCGCGAAGGCGCCCTGGTTGGGCGACTCGAGCACGATGTCGTCGATCGTGCCGATCTTGCTGCCGTTGTTGTCGTAGACATCGGAGCCCACCAGCCGGGAGGCGCGAAAGCCCGTGCCGGACTGCACCGTCGCCATGCGCTGCACGGCGATCGATTGCGGCGCACCCTGTGCGTGGACGGCCGTCGCCGCGCCCGATGTGCAACACAGCGCAACGATGAGCGCGCCAGCGTGGCCCAACGGCATCCGGCGCAGCAGGCGATTCGATCGGGTCGTCATGGCCTCCCCCTCCCTCGTGCGCGATGCACGGTGACGACCGAGGGGATGCAAGCGCTGTGCCCGGGGCTTCACGCCGACGCGAGCCAATGCTCGACCAGCGGCCCATGCTCGCCGTCGACGGGATCGGTCGGCGGAAACGGCAGCGCCTGCATGATCCGCAACTCGGCCGGCGTGGGCGCGCCGCGCCGAATATCCCACTGCTGCCCGCGCGGATACCCGCCCGCCACGCGAAAGCCACCCGCGAGCGAGAGCAGGCAATGACCCGTGCCAGCCGGGAGCAACAACGCGTCGCCTGCACGCAAGCGCAGCACCCGCCCGCCCGGGCCGCCGAGAATCAATTCGGCCGTGCCCGCGAATACACCGAGCACCTCGTGCGCCGTGGCATGGTAATGGTGATAGTCGAACAAGCCGTCGAATCGTCGCACCGGCCAGCCGTTCGCCTCGAAACGCTCGCTGAACGCGCGCGCGAGGTCCTGGGCGCCGGGTGCGAGCGCGCGCCGATAGACGATCACCGGCAAGCGCGCGTTGTTCGGCACCCAGCCATGCGGGGCCAGATGGAAGGCCTCGACGCTGCCTTTCCCTTGGGCCGGGCGGGTTTCGCGAGCTTTGCCGGGAAAATGAAAAACGCGATTTTCGTGCATCGTCGTTGCCCCCTTCGCATCGCTGCCCCCTGCCGCGCCGGACTCGTTCGTCGCGCTGCTTGCCTGGACGCTCGATGCGTTTGTGTTCCATAGACTGTGCCCGACGTTCACATAGCAACTGGCGTACCGGCCGTCATGCATGGCGCATCGCCCGAGTATCAGTTAGCTTTCCGAAGCATTTTCTCCAGTCCTCCGGGATGGCGGGTGCCACGCGGCACGTATCTGCGGTGGAGGGCCACATGGAGCCGCACCACGAGGCAACGAAGGACCGATGCCGCAGCGGTTCAGCGTCAGGACGCGCCCTGCTATCGCACGGCGACGCACCGATCAGCGCGGCTGGAACATGATGAGCGCCATGCCGCAAAGCGTGAACGCGATACCGGCCCAATCCCACGGGCTCGGCCGGACGGCCTCGACGGCCCACAGCCACAGGATGGCGACGCAGACATACACGCCGCCGTAAGCCGCATACGTGCGCCCCGCAGCCGTGGGATGGAGCGTGAGCAGCCACGCGAAGAGCGCGAGCGAAACCGCGGCGGGCAGGAGAAGCCACGCGCTCGCGCCTGCGCGCAGCCAGCGGTAAGGCAGATAGCAGCCGATGATCTCGGCGAGCGCGGTCACGACGAAAAGCAGGAACGTCTTCATGGGCGGCGGCCACGTATTGGCAAAATGCTGGCCTCTATGGCAGGGGCGCCCATGGTAACGCAGGTCGCTGCAAAGTCCATTCGCGCGACATTGGCAGAATCAGGCACGCGCCCGCTGGGAGGCGCGGGCCGGGGCGCTCAGGGACGCTCGCCGCGCGCGAGCCGCGCATCGATCTCGTTCACCACGGGCAGCAGATCGGCGACGCTGTCGATCACATAGTGCGCGCCCGCCGCCCGCAGACGCTCCACCGCCGCCGCCCGGCGGCGCGCGAACTCGTCCGGCGCGAGGGCGCGGACTGCTTCCTCGGCAAGCCCGAACGCGTTGCCGCTCACGGCGACGCCGACCGCCCACGTCCCCGCGTTGATGCCCTCTTCGATGCCGACTTCGGTGTCGTCCACCTTGATCGCCTCGCGCGCGAGCCACACGCCCAGTTCTGGCAGCGTGCGATAGATCATGTAGGGCGATGGGCGGCCCTCGGGCGTGTCGCCGGTGCAGACGATGCTGTCCGCCTCGAAGCCCTGCGCCTTTGCGACCGGCACGATGCGGTCGATGATCTCGCGCGTGTACCCCGTAGTCGAGCCGATGCGCACGCCGTCGGCGCGCAGCGCGGCGGTCACGGCCGCGACACCTGGAATCACGTCGCTGTACTGCGCGGCCACGGCGACGTTCTTCGGCACGAAGACGTCATACACGGCGTCGATGTCTGCCTCGCCCGGCGCATGGCCGTAGCGCGTTTCCCATGCCGCCGCGACGCGCGGCAGCGCGAGCAGCGCTGCAATATGCGGGCGCTTGGCCATACCCATCGGACCGCGTGCTTCTTCGATCGTGATCGGCACGCCGAATTCCTCGAAGGTCTCGACGAAGGCGCCCATCGGCGCGCGCGAACCGTAGTCGACCACGGTGCCGGCCCAGTCGAAGATCACTGCCTTGACGTGTTTCATAGTCCTGCCAAAGAATCGAGGGTGAGAAGTGGTGACGGATGCGGGCATCAAACCGCGAGCGCCTCGCGCGCGCCGAGGTCGAGCGGCGCGGGGGCCGCGCTCGCCACGCCGAGCGTGCGCAAGGCTTCGCCGCAAGCGGCCACGACGCGGCGCATGACGGTTTCATCGAGCGCGCCGATGCAGCCGATGCGGAAGCTCTCCACGCTCGTCAGCTTGCCCGGATAGATGATGAAACCCTGCGCCTTCATGAACTCGTAGAAGCGCGCGAAATCGAAGGCCGGATCGGCCGGCGAGAAAAACGTGACGATGATGGGCGAGCGCCAGCGTTGCGTGAGCAACGGCTCGAAGCCGGGTCCTTGCATGCCCTCGACCAGCACGTCGCGGTTGCGCGCGTAGCGCGCGAGACGCCCGGGCTGGCCGCCTTCGAGCGCGTGCAGCCGCAGTGCCTCGATGAATGCGGCAACCGCGTGCGTGGGCGGCGTGAAGCGCCACTGGCCGGTGCGGTTCATGGCGTCCCACTGGTCGTGCAGATCGAGCGAGAGCGAGTGACTTACGCCCTTCGCGTCGCGCAGCACTTCTTTTTTCGCAATCACGAAGCCGAAGCCCGGCACCCCTTCGATGCATTTGTTCGCCGACGAGACGAACGCGTCGCACGGCAGGGTGCGCACGTCGAGCGGCAGCGCGCCGAACGCGCTCATCGAATCGATCAGGAGACGCCGGCCCTGGCGCGCTGTCACGGCGGCGATCTCTTCGATCGGGTTGAGGATGCCCGAGCTGGTTTCACAGTGCACCGCCACGACGTGCGTGATGTCAGGGTTCGTGGCGAGCAACTGCTCCACATCGGCCGCGCGCGGCGGCAGGTAGTCGCCCGTGTCGTGGACCGTGTGGCGGCGGCCGAGATAGCGCAGCGTCGTGGCGATGCGTTTGCCGTACGCACCATTGGCCAGCACGAGCGCATGGCCGTCGCGCGGCACGAAGCTGCCGAGCATCGCCTCGACGCAATAGCTTCCGCTGCCCTGCAGCGGCACGCAGTCGAATTCGCCGCGCTCGTCGCCGGCGATTTCGAGCAACGCGGCACGGAGTTGCGCGGTCATCGCCCGAAAGTCGGCGTCCCACGAGCCCCAGTCGCGCTGCATCGCGGCCTTGGTCGACGCCGCGGTGGTCAAAGGTCCGGGGGTCAGGAGATACGGCTCGGCAGGAAGGGACATGCGGGCTCCGGTAGGCGCAAAAGAGTCGATGCCGACACGTTAGCGCAGCGCGGGCCATCGGTAAAATCGATATAATCGATGTGCATATAACTTGCACTTATCGGCGCATCAAGGGGCATCGCATGCAATATGCGCAATTGCGGGCTTTTCACGCAGTCGCAGAACACGGCGGATTCTCGCGCGCCGCGCGGGCGCTCTCGCTTACGCAGCCCGCCGTGTCGGACCACGTACGGCGGCTCGAGCAGGATTTCGGGGTCAAGCTGTTCGAGCGTGGACCGCGCGGCGTCGAACCCACCGAACTCGGACGGCGGCTCTTTGCGCTCACGCGGCAGATGGTGGGCTGCGAGCGCGATGCGCGGCGGCTGCTCGAAGCCGCGGGCGCGCTCGAATCGGGCGAACTCGCGCTCGCGGCCGACGCGCCCGACCTCGCGATCAAACTGATAGGCGCATTCAGGCGGCGTTATCCCGGGGTGGTCATCAAGCTCACCATCGCAAACGCGACGGAATGCATGCGCCGCGTACTCGCGAGCGAAGCCGATGCGGCCATTACCGCCGCGCGACAGGTGCATAGTCGCTTGCAGGCCCGCGTGCTGCGCGAAGAACCGTTGGTCGCCGTCGTGCCCGCCGAGAGCCCGACCGCGAAAAAGCGCCGCATGACCTACGAGGAACTCGTGCGCGAGCCGATGGTGTTTCGCGAAACGCATTCGGTAACGCAGCAACTGCTCGAAGCGGAGCTGGTGCGCAAAGGCCTGCAGGTGCAACCCGTGCTCTATGTGGACGGACGCGAGGCGCTGCAGACCGCCATCGCGCATGGCGTGGGTGTGGGGGTGATCGCGCACGCGGAGTTTGGCGAGTCGCGGCGCATTCGCATGCTGCCGCTCGTGGACTGCCAGGTGCGCATGGTCGAATCGCTCACGCGCCTTGCCGACACGTCCTCGTCGAAGCTGCTCGACGCGCTCTTTGCCACGCCGCTCGTCTGAGCGGAAGCGAGCCTGGCCACACGCGAGCGCTCACGACACGACGATCTCCGTGGCAACCGCATGGAGCAGATCGCGCAACGTCTCGGCCTGGTCCATGCGCGCGCCGTGGCGCAAATGAATCCGCAGCGCGCGGCCCGCAATGCCATCGACCGGGCGTGCCAGCCACAGTTCGACTGCGAGCCCGAGCCCGTCGGGCGCATCGGGCACGACCGGTTCGACGACGCGGGGCTTGAAGGAGACGGATTCTGACATGGCGGGCCCTTCGGTGGCGGTATCGGGTTCATCGTAACGAGGCTGTGCGCCCGCGCCAAACGAGAAATCCGCGTATGCAAATGAGCGCGGCCCGCCATTGAATCGCGCTGACGCTGGTATGCGCGCCCGCCCGGCATGAACGCTGCCGGCGAGCCCCATGGCCGCGCGCAAGATCGAGCCGCCCCGGAGCCGGACTTCTTGCCTCGATTGCTGCCGTCGTGCCTTATCGCACCCTATTGCACCCTATCGCACCCCTATCGCACCCCTATCGCACCGGATTCGAAGCGTGCTCGCCCACCACCGTTTGCCACGGACGCACACGCCAGTTCTTCACGAGACCGGAGCACACGTAAGGGTCGGCGCGCGCAAACGCTTCCGCAGCGGCCGGGCTGTCGCCCTGAAAGAGCAGCAGCGCACTGTCGACGGGATCGGCGATCGCGCCCGCGAGCAGCAGTTCACCGCGTTCGGCCGCGGCCCAGGCGAGCGCCAGATGCGCGCCGCGGTGCTCGGGGCGGAGTTCGAGGTAATCGTCGGCGAGTTCGTACATCAAGAGGTAATGCATGGGCGTTCTCCGTGCTGTTGCGGCCGAAGTGGGCTGGCGGGACGGCCGCCGATGACCGTCGGGCAGCGGCGTCTTCGTCAACCGAATACGCCGCAGCGTCGTTTTAATGGCGGCTACGCCAATAATAGCTGCGCGCTGGAGGTGCGCCCGCCATTCACGGCCTGGCCGCACGTCTACCGACAACGTCCAATTCAAGGGAGTCAACGATGAAGATGCAATCCGTCATTGCTGCAATCGTACTGGGCGGCGTGCTGGCCGCTCCGGCGTTCGCGCAAACGGCCGCGCCCGCCTCCGCGCCCGCGGCGAATAGCCAGCAGAACAAGATGAAGGACTGCAACGCCAAGGCCGGCGACAAGAAAGGCGACGACCGCAAGGCGTTCATGAAGCAATGTCTTTCGGCCGCCGGCGCCCCGGCACCCACGATGACCCAGCAGGAACGCATGAAGGCGTGCAACACGCAGGCCGGCGACAAGAAAGGCGACGACCGCAAGGCATTCATGAAGCAGTGCCTCTCGACGAAGACCTGAGCGAAGCGTCCGGGCCCACTGCCCAACGTCAGGATCCGCGCGCCGCAGCGTTTGCTGCGGCGCTTTTTTATGCGCGGTGTTGTGCACTGCAGCGTTTCACTGTTAGCCGGCACGCGGGCCTTGCGTTGTGCGAATCATCGGCGGTCTGCGCGCAATCGCGTCTGCTCCCCCCATTCGGCCGCGCCGTTTTTCTCCTATGATGGCTGCAGCGGCGGCCCTTCCCCAACGACATCCCACATAGCCATCGGGCCGTCGCGTTGACGTTGATGCCAAAGGTATCGAACGGAGGCGCAGATGGCATGGAGACACAAGAACCGCTGGTTTCGCCGCTGGCTGATGGTGATCGTCTTCTGGCTCGTGCCCGTGATGATCGTCGCGGTGCGTGAGGCTCAGGACGAGATGGCGTATAACCGCGCGGACCTGCAACACGCGCTGGCCACCTGGACGTTCACGGATGCCCAACGCGCCGCGGGGGCCCCGCTGCGCTGCCACGGCACGCCCGAAACGGCGCGCGCGGCCGGCTGCCCCGCCGACGTGCTCGCGGCGAACGCCAGGCGACAACAGGACGCGCGTGACGAATACGCGGTGCGGCGCTCGACGCTCGCCGGCTACCTGTGGCGTGCGTTCGTCGGCTACTGGGTCGTGCCTGCTGCAGTGCTGCTCGCAATCGGCGTGCTGATCGGCGGCGTGAAGCGCGCGTTGCGGCGGCCCACGACCAAGCCGGTGCCCGAGCACTAGACGTCATTGCGAGGCCGACCCTTCGTGCGGCGTTCGCCCTGCGCCGCCTCGACGAACGGACTGCAACGTTCCTGTATAACCGATCAGCGGCGCCCGCAACCCAACGGAGAACAAGATGACCGTATCTCGCTTCCTCTTGAAGGCCTCAACCGCGATCTTTCTCGGCGCAGCGGCGCTTACGGGCTGCACCACCACCGGCAGCCAAACGCCTGACGCTGCCGCCAATGCGTCGCGCGCCCAGTCGATCGACGCCGATGTCGACGCCACGTTGTCGCGCCTCTATCAAACCGTGCCCGGATCGCGCGATCTGGTCGGCAAGGCTCGTGGCATCCTGGTGTTTCCGCGCGTGATTCAGGCAGGTATCGGCGTAGGAGGCGAGCACGGCGACGGTGCGCTACGCGTGGGCGGCAAGACCGTCGGCTTCTTCAGCACGTCTTCGGCATCGGTTGGCGCGACGCTGGGCGCGCAGTCGAAGTCCGTCATCTACCTCTTCATGACGGACGAAGCGCTCGCCAAATTCCAGAATTCGAGCGGCTGGGCGGTGGGCGGCGACGCCTCCGTCGCGCTCGTGAAGGTCGGCGCGAACGGCACGATCGATACCACCACGGCCACTCGTCCCGTTGAAGTCTTCGTGCTCACCAATAGCGGGCTGATGGGCGACCTCTCGCTCGGCGGCACGAAGATCACGAAACTCGAACTGTAACGCGCATCTTTCGCGTTAGCGCGCCCGGCGCGCGGACGCTCAGGTCGCGGACGTATCGATCACCTTGAAGCGCGAGCGCTTGTTCGCGCGGATCACGGCCTCGTACGCCTGCACGTACTCCTGAGCCATGCGGTGCGATGTGAAGCGCTCGTCGAACCGACGTCTCACGCCTGCGCGCGAAATGTGCGAGATGCGGTTCACTGCCGCCACGGCGCCGATCTCGTCCTCGACGATATAGCCCGTCACGCCTTCTTCGACCACCTCGGGCACCGCGCCGCGATTGAACGCGACCACCGGCGTGCCGCACGCCATCGCCTCGATCATGACGAGGCCGAAGGGCTCCGGCCAGTCGATGGGGAACAGCAGCGCATGCGCGCCGGAGAGAAATTCGGCCTTCTGGCTGTCGCTGATCTCGCCCACGTACTCGACATGCGGCAACGCGAGCAACGGCTTGATGTCGCGTTCGAAATACTCGCGGTCGGCCTCGTCGACCTTGGCCGCGATGCGAATGGGCAGACCGCAGCGGCCGGCAATCCGTATTGCGGTATCGACGCGCTTTTCCGGCGAAATGCGGCCGAGAAACGCAAGGTAACGCGGCGCCACCGGCTGCGGCACGTAGAGCTTCTCCGGCAGGCCGTGGTAGACGGTGCGCAGCCAGCGCGCCTGGGGCATGGGCTGGCGCTGCGCATTCGAAATCGAGATGACGGGTGCCGTGTTGAACGTGTCGAACACCGGCTGCTGCTCGGGCAGATCGAGACGGCCGTGCAACGTCGTCACGAACGGCGTTTCCTGGCGCTTGAACACGGAAAACGAGTAGTAGTCCATATGGAAGTGCAGCACGTCGAACTGGTCGGCCTGGCGGCGCACCATTTCCATGAGGAGCATGTGCGGCGCGATGCGGTCGCGAATGCCGGGATCGAGCCGCAGCGCCCGCGGCCACACGGGCTCGAGCTTCGCGCTCGTGAGCGAATCGCCGCTCGCGAACAGCGTGACGTCGTGCCCGAGATCGACCAGTGCTTCGGTGATATACGACACGACGCGCTCGGTACCGCCGTACAGCTTGGGTGGAACCGACTCGGTCAGCGGGGCGATCTGCGCAATTCTCATCAGGTGTCTCTCCAGAAAACGGGGCCGCGTTGCGCTGTCTTGCGGTGCGGGTCATTCTAAGCCAGGCGGGGGCCGGCCTCCGCGCCGTTCGAGCCTCGTTCGGGTTCGCACGGAGTCGCGCAGGGCCCGCTTCGGGCACGCATCGGCTACGCAGCGATCGCCCCATTATTCGGCAAGCCGGGCGCGCGCGCCGCTGGTCTTTCAATTTTCTATATGGTGTTACATGCCGAAACAACCCCCGTGTTTCCCCTACCTCGCGGGCCATTTCCACGCGGGCACGTCCAGCGTTTCGGGATCGGCGAATCCGGTGGCGCCAAGCCGCCGTTCAAGCACGATAGACTGGTTCCCCGCCTCGCGCTCCAGCGCCGCGACGAGTCGCGCCGCGTGCGAAACGACGATGACCTGCGACAGCTTCGACGCTCGCGCGATGAGCCTCGCGAGCGACGGCAGCAGGTCCGGATGCAGGCTCGCTTCCGGTTCGTCGAGCACGAGCAGCCCCGGCGGACGCGGGCTCAGCAGCGCGGCCGCGAGCAGCACATAGCGCAAGGTGCCATCGGAAAGCTCGGCGCCGCGCAGCGGCCGCAAGAGCCCTTCCTGGCGCAGCGCGATCTCGAAGCGGCCCTCGTGATTGACGATTTCGATGCGCGCGCCCGGAAAGGCGTCGCCGATCGCCATATCGAGCGCTGCGCCGTCGCCGATCTCGCGGATCGTCTGCAGCGCGGCGGCGAGGTTCGCGCCGTCGTCCGTAAGCACCGGCGAGTGCGTGCCGATCTGCACCTGGCGCGCCGCCGCGTACTCGTCGGTGCGGAAGTGGTCGTAGAAGCGCCACGAGCGGATCTGCTCGCGTACCGCGATCATCTCGGGCGCGCTGCGCGGGTCGGCGAACTCGGTCATCATGCTGTCGAAGCTGGCGACGGGCTGCGCGAGCGTCGTCCACTCGCCCGAGTCGTCGCGGATGCGGATCATCGGCCCCTGGCGGTCGACGAGCAGCGCCGAGGGCCGCAGGACCGGACCGCTCCAGATGCATTCGCGCTTGATCACGGGATCGAGCGAAAACTGCGAGGTCGACGAAGGCAGCGGCAGCCCCAGATCGATGGCGTAGCCGAAGGCGTCGCCGGCGAAACCGAGGCGCAGGCTCACCGCGTCCTTGCGCACCGTGCCCTGCACCGCATGCTCGCCCTCGGCGACGGCGCGCGAAAAGCGCTCGGGGCCGGCCCACAGCGTGGATTGCAGACCGCCCTCGCGCGCGAGCGACGGAATCACGCCGCCGCGCGCCGTGAGCGCGAGCAGACGCAGGGCGCGATAGAGATTCGACTTGCCGCTGCCGTTCGGACCGGTCACGACGTTGAGCGCGCCGAGCGGCACGATGAGCTCGCGCAGCGAGCGGTAGTTGGCAATGGCGAGCGTCGTCAGCATGAACGTGGCGGTGCGGGTCGGATCATCGGAGGATCATACGCAATGGCGCCAATGCGTCGTCGCTCGCCGCGCGCGGGCGCGCTCAGGATGGGCGTTATTAACGCGCTTGCGGCACCGCCGCGAGATCGCGCAGGAAGCTGTCGCGCCACACGCCGAGATCGTTGCGCCTGAGCGCCGCCATGTTGGTCTGGTAGCGCGCGCGGCGCTCGTCGAGCGGCATCGAGAGCGCGCGCTCCAGCGCCTCGGACATGCTCGCCGCATCATGCGGATTCACGAGCAGCGCGCCCGTGAGTTCGGCGGCGGCGCCCGCGAAGATCGACAGCACGAGCACGCCCGGATCGTCGGGATTCTGCGCGGCCACGTATTCCTTCGCGACGAGGTTCATGCCGTCGTGAAGCGGCGTCACATAACCCACCTGCGATTCGCGAAACAGCGACATCAGCTTCCAGCGGTCGTACTGCTGACTCAGATAGCGGATCGGCGTGTAGTCGAGGCCCGAGTAGCGGCCGTTGATGCGGCCCGCCTCGCGCTCCAGTTCCTCGCGTATCAACTTGTAGCTGGCAACGTCGGAACGCGTCGGCGGCGCGATCTGCACGAGCGTGACCTTGCCGCGCCATTCGGGCGTCGTCTCCAGCAACTGCTCGAACGCATGGAAGCGCTCGACGAGCCCCTTCGAATAGTCGAGACGGTCCACGCTCATGATGAGCTTGCGTCCTTCGAGGCTCTGCTTGAGGTCGAGCACGTGCTGCCGGCTCTCGTAGCGCGCGGCCTGTGCGGCGATCTCGTCCGGGAACACGCCGATGCGGTAGACGCCTGTGCGCAGCTTGCGGCCATAGGCCTCGACGTCGCCATGCTCTTCGTTCGCGGCCCGCATGCTCACCTTGCCGTGCGCTTCGCGCGCAATGTAATCGTGAAACGCCTGCTGGTCGTTGCTCGTCTGGAAGCCGAGCAGGTCGTAGCAGGACAGCGATCTGACAAGCTCGTCATGCGGTGGAATGGTCTGCAGCACCTGCGGGGCAGGAAACGGAATATGCAGAAAGAATCCGATGCGGTTACGCACGCCCTCGGCGCGCAGCGCTTCCGCAAACGGAATGAGGTGATAGTCGTGAACCCAGATGTTGTCGTCCGGGTGGATCAGCTTCATGAGCTTGTGCGCGAGCCAGGCGTTCACGCGACGGTAGCCCGCGTATTCATCTCGCTCGTAGCGCGCCAGATCGTTGCGGTAATGGAAGACCGGCCAGAGCGTGGCGTTCGAAAATCCTCGGTAGTACTGATCGTAGTCCTTGCGCGTGAGGCCGACTGTCGCGAAGGTGACGGGGCCGTCTTCGACGAGCATCGGGCCCGCGTTCGCCACCGTCTCGCTCACCACGTCGCCGCTCCAGCCGAACCATACGCCGCCGGCGTCCTTCAACGCGCCGAACACACCGACCGCGAGCCCGCCCGCCGAGCCCTTGGTTTCCGTCGGCGTCGCCACGCGGTTCGAGACGACTATGAGTCTGCCCATCTTGCGGTTCCTCTTTCTGTCTTCACGCTGCTGCGTCGGCGACGGAATCTCCCCTGGCCGGTGCCGTGCAGCAGTTGTGCTTCGCCGTCCTCATCCGCTTTCGCGGCGGCCGGCCGTGACAGGCTCGCGCGCGTTGGCCGCTCCCGCGTCCGCCGTTGCGTCGGGCGGCGGCCAGTGCGCCTCCCGCTCTTCGTTGTCGCCCGGCACACGGGTGCCCGTCACCGGATCGGCCTCGGTATGCGCCGCCGTGCTGCCCGCCGACTGCCGCGCCTGGCGCCGCACGAACGACGGCACGGCACTGCTTTCGAGATCCGCCGAGACCTCGGCGCGCGTCCGTGGCAGGTACTGCGGATAATGCTCGTTCACGAAATCGAGCAGCCCTTCGCGTACGCGGCACCGCAAGTCCCAGTTGAGCCCGGAATCGCGCGAGCTCACCAGCACGCGTATCTGCATGGCGCGCTCGTTCGCATCGGTGACCTGCAGAACCTGCACGCGGCGGTCCCATTCCGGCGCGCCGTCGACGATGCCCGCGAGCGCCTCGCGCAGCGGCGCGAGCGGCATGCGGTAATCGAACCACAGGAACACCGTGCCGATGATCTGCGAGCTGCTGCGCGTCCAGTTCGTGAAGGGATTCTCGATGAACCACTGTAGCGGGACGATGAGCCGCCGCTGGTCCCAGATGCGCACCGATACATAGGTGCCCGTGATTTCCTCGATGCGCCCCCACTCGCCCTGGATCACGACCACGTCGTCGAGCCGGATCGGCTGGGAAAGCGCGAGCTGCAGACCGGCAATCAGATTGCCGAGCACGGGGCGTGCCGCGATACCGGCGACGAGACCGGCGACACCGGCCGAAGCGAGCAGGCTCGCGCCGATCTGCCGCACGTTTGGAAAGGTCATGAGCGCCGAGCCCACGCCGACGATGATGATGAGGACCATCACCGTGCGCGCGAGCACGCGGGCCTGGGTGTGGATGCGCCGGGCCTGGAGGTTGTCCGCGATGTCGAGCGGATGCGCGGCGATGATCGCTTCGCCGATGGCCGCCGCGCAGCGCACCGAGAGCCAGGTGATCGCGGCGATCAGCGCGAACGCGCACAGCTCGCGCAGGCCGCCGATGTGCCTGAGCGTATCGGGCGCCTGCCACCAGACGAACTGGAGCGCCACGATGACGAGCACGGCGAGAGCCGGCTTGCGCACGTGGCGCAGGAACAGGTTCACGCGCGGATACGGGCGCGCGACGCGCAGCAACACGCGTCCGCCCAGCCAGTGAGCGGCCAGCGCGAAGACGAGCGCGAGCGCGCTCACGAACAACGTGCCGAGCCAGTTTTGCAGCGGCGCGTCGGCGAAACGGGAAAGATCGTCGAGTGTCGGCATCTGCGGCCAGTTCCTCCTGAGCATCCTGAGCAAAAAGGCGACGCCTGGAAACGGCACGGGCGCAGGCCCGCGGACGAAAACGGCGCGGCTCGACCCAGGTTTGGCACAGGCCAGGCCGAATCGGGGCGGCAAGCGTCCTGATGCGCCTGGCCGCGGTGTCCGCTTACAGATCGACTCGCGGCGGCCTCGATGACGAGCGGCGCGGCAAGGGATTTCGCCGCGCCGCGCTTCCAGCTGCACAGCGACAACTCAAAACCGCCCGGCTTCAGCTCCCGTTGCCGGTCTTGCAGGGAAACGCCTTGCCGAGCCCGAGCGAGATGGCCGTGCTGGCGTTATAGCCGGCCACGTTCGGGTTGTCGGCGATGTACTTGCGCACCGCGTCGGTCAGCTGGGTGGAGCGCGCGTCCGCCGGCAAACAGAAGTATTGACCCACGCGCGGCCCGGTAGTGCCGCCGATGGCGTCGATGGTGTTGAAGATGCCGTCAGCGGCACCTTCGATGTAGGCAGCGCACGCGCTGCGCGAAGCCAGGTCGGTCTTCGTGCACAGGCGGTTGAGGTCGCTTGCCGTGAACGCGAAAGCGGAGAGCGGCAACGCCATCGCGCCCGCACAGATCAGAACCCGCAGCATGGTTCTCCTTGAGATGTCGAGGGAAGCGGCGCCTTGCGAGCGCCGCGGGGCGGCCATGCCTGTTCAGATCGTGGCCGCCTTCAACCCTATTATTTTGCACTGTTTTGCGGCGCTGCCGTATTCGCCGTGGGAAGGCCAGCCTGGGTCATGCGCGCCGTGAGTTCCTTGATCGCGTCCGGCGCCTTGTACTGGCGCGCGAAGTCGAGTGCGGTCATGCCGATCTGGTTCTTCGCGCCGAGCGTCGCGCCCTTCTCGAGCAACAACTGGAGCGTCGTGAGATGGTCGCCGCGCGCGGCCATCATCAGCGGCGTCGTGCCGTTGGGCGACAACGCGTTGACGTCGGCCGAATAGCCGATGAGCAGCTTCGCGACGTCGTCGTTGCCATTCGCGGCGGCGTAGTGCAGCGGCGTCCAACCCTTCTTGTTGACCTCGGCGCCCTTCGTGATGAGGAGCTTGACCAGATCGATGTCGCCGTTGAGCGAGGCGAGCATCAGCGCATTCTCGCCCGCGCGGTCTTCGGCGGCGATGTTCGTCTTCGGGTTGTCGAGCAGCAGCGCTCCGACCTTGTCGGACTTCTCGCGCGCGGCCAGCACGAGGAGCGGCATGCCCTGGTCGTCCGTGGCGTTCGGGTCCATGCCGTTCGCGAGCGCCTTTTGCACGCCCTTCTCGTCGTCGAACTTCACGCTCTTCACGAGCGAGTCGATCGGAGCAGCGTGCGCCCCGGCGCCGATCAGCGCGGCGGCGGCGCCGAACACGAGCGCGGCGGCGGTGCGGCGAACCGGATGGGCGGCGGGCGAAAGCGGTTTCAAGTTCATGTCAAGCCTTAGCGTTATCTTCTAACTCGTTGATATTGAATTTCATTGGCAGGACGCGGTTCCCGATTCAGGCGGGTGGCTGAAGCTTGAAGAGCCGGAAAAAGTTCTGCGTGGTGGCAGCGCCAAGTTCGGCGTCCGGCAGCCCGCGTTGCTGCGCAATGAATCTTCCGACATGGCTGACGTACGCAGGTTCATTGGGTTTGCCTCGAAATGGCACTGGCGCAAGGTATGGCGAGTCGGTTTCGATCAAAAGGCGATCGATCGGCGTGCGGCGCGCCACTTCCTGAACCTCCGTCGCGCTCTTGAACGTCACGATGCCCGACAGCGAAATGTAGAAGTTTTGCGCCAGCGCACGCTCGGCGATGGCCCACGGCTCCGTGAAGCAGTGCATCACGCCGCCGGGCACGCCCGCCCGCTCTTCCTCCATGATGCGCAAGGTATCGTCCGAGGCCGCGCGCGTGTGGACGATGAGCGGCTTGCCCGTGGCGTGCGCCGCGCGAATATGCGTACGGAAACGCTCGCGCTGCCATTCCATGTCGGCGATCGTGCGCTCGCCCAGTCGATAGTAATCGAGCCCCGTTTCCCCGATCGCCACGACCTTCGGGTGCTGCGCCAGCTCGACCAGTTCGGCCACGCTGGGCTCCCCCATGTGCTCGTGATCGGGATGGACCCCCACCGACGCATAGACGTTCTCGTAGCGGCTCGCGATGTCGAGCACCGAAGGCAGCGTTTCGAGGTCGACGGACACGCAGAGCGCATGCGTGACCGCGTTCGCGCGCATGTTCTCGAGCACTTGCGGCAGGCGGTCGCCGAGGCCCTCGAAGTTGATATGGCAGTGTGAGTCGACAAACATGGATGGTCCTGCGAAGGGGGTTCGGTTCAGCCGGGCCGGTCAGGCGAACAATTCACGATAGCCGAGAAAGAGTTCCTCGAATACGAGGCGCGCATTCAGCGGATGGTTCTCCACGGCGCGCTGGCGCGTGACGGTTTTCATGTAGCGAGCGAGCGCCGCCGCGTCGAGTTTCGCGGCGCACCGCGCAAGCGCGCTGGCGGCCTGCGGGAAATAGCGCGGACGGCCCGCAGTGCGTTCGGCGAGCAGGTCGTAGGCCCAGCGCTGCAGCCAGCCCAGCACGAGCGGCACCGGCAGCTTCTGCAGTGTCTCGCCGCAGGCAAACGCATCGCAGGCGGGGCCCGCCGCGAGCTGGGCCAGCGTCCAGTCGCGCAGCGTGCGGTTTTCATCGTGCGCGAGCGCGAGCGCCGCGAGCGGCGCGCCGCCGGCTTCGGCGAGCAGCGCCGGCGCTTCATCCACGCCCTGCTGCGCGAGCCAGGCCGTGGCGGCCTCGGGCGCCGGCGTGCCCATGGGCCACTGGCGGCAACGGCTGATGATGGTAGGCAGCAGGCGGTCGATGCGTGCCGACACCACCAGGAACACCACGCCGGCGGGCGGTTCCTCCAGCGTTTTCAGCAGCGCGTTGGCGGCGGCGACGTTAAGCGCCTCGGCCGGATACAGCACGACCACGCGCAGGCCGCCGCGGTGCGAGCCCACGCCCGCGAAGTCGAGCAGCGCGCGCACCTGCTCGATGCGGATTTCCTTGCTCGGCGCGCGACTCTTCTTGCCCTCTTCGCCCTCCGCCTTTTCGGCCCTGGCCTCTTCCTCTGCGGCCTGGCCGACCTCGCCGGCCAGTGCCTCGGGGACGACGATGCGGTAATCGGGATGGTTGCCCTGGGCAAACCAGTGGCATGCCGCACACGAACCGCACGGCTCGCCGTTGGCCTGCGGCGATTCGCAGAGCAAGCCCTTCGCCAGATGCTGCGCGAAGTGGAGCTTGCCGATGCCCGCCTGGCCATGGAGCAGCAGTGCATGCGGCCAGTGGCTGCGCAGTTGCTGCAAGCGTTGCCAGTCGTCGGTTTGCCAGGGATAGATCATCGTCTTTGGAATCAATCGGTTAGGCGATCTTCATGAGAAGCGGGCTGAAGTGTGCGCTGCGCTTGAGGAAGTTGAACATCCTTTTGGATCAAAGCCCTGCGATCACTTGCTCGAGTTTTTTACGAATCACGTCGATGTCCTGCGAAGAGTCGACGATGACGAACCGGTATGGCGCTTCTTCCGCGCGGCGCAGGTACTCGGCGCGCGTGCGCTTGAAGAACGCATCGGACTCGCTCTCGAAACGGTCGGGCTCGCGCGCCGCTCCGCGCCGCTCGCTCGCGGTGTCAGGCGGCAGGTCGAATAGCACCGTCAGATCCGGCTGGAAACCGCCCTGCACCCAGCGCTCCAGCGTTTCGAGCTTGTCGCGCGGCAGGCCGCGTCCGCCGCCCTGATAGGCAAACGTGGCGTCGGTGAAACGGTCGGAGAGCACCCAGTCGCCACGCGCGAGCGCGGGCTCGATCACCTTGGCGAGATGCTCGCGGCGCGCGGCGAACATCAGCAGCGCCTCGGTTTCGAGGTCCATCGACTGATGCAGCACGATCTCGCGGATCGACTCGCCGAGCGGCGTGCCACCCGGCTCGCGCGTCGTGACGACCGCACGGCCCGAAGGTGCGAGCTTGTGCGCAAGCTGGTCGCGAAACCAGGCGAGATGCGTGGTCTTGCCCGCGCCGTCGATGCCCTCGAACGTAATGAATCGGCCCCGCGCCATTTAATTACCCCGGATGTATTTGTCGACGGCCTTGTTGTGGTCGACGAGATTGTCAGAAAACTCGCTGCTGCCATCGCCGCGCGCCACGAAGTACAGCGCGGCCGTCGACGCCGGATTGAGCGCCGCCTGGAGTGCCGCGGCGCCGGGCAGTGCGATCGGCGTCGGCGGCAAGCCGAGACGCAGGTAGGTATTGTAGAGAGTGTCCGACTGCAGATCGCGCTTGCGCAAATGCCCGATGTAGCCGTCGCCAAGGCCGTAGATCACGGCCGGATCGGTCTGCAGCGGCATGCCCACCTTCAGGCGGTTCGAGAACACCGCCGCCACGAGCGCGCGGTCGCTGGCGCGCCCGGTCTCCTTCTCCACGAGCGAAGCCAGCGTCAGCGCCTCGTAGGGCGACTTCAGCGGCAAGCCCGGTGCGCGCGCGGCCCACGCTTCGTCGAGGCGCGTCTGCATCAGGTGATAAGCGCGGCGGTAAATCTCCAGGTCGCTCGAACCTTTGTCGAAGAGATAGGTGTCGGGGAAGAACAACCCTTCGCCGCTGCCGTTCGGCGCGGGCGGCGCCCCAATCGCGGCGAGCAGTTCGGCGTCGCTCATGCCGGCCGTTTCGTGGCGCAGCGCAGGATTGGCGTCGAGTTCGGCGCGCATGCGCTTGAAAGTCCAGCCTTCGATGATGGTGGCCACCGACTCGTTCACGTCGCCAAGCGCCATCTTCTGCAGCACCTGGTACGGCGTGATGCCCGCCTTGAATTCGTAGTTGCCCGATTTGAGCTGGCTTTGCAGGCCGAGCACGCGCGTCATGAGCACGAAAAGCTGCGTCTGCACCGGCACGCCGCCGCGCTGCAACTGCACGGTGACACTGCGCACGGTGCTGTGTGGCTTGATGGTGACGTCGAGCTGTGGGGCGGCCAGTTCGATCGGCGTGGTGGCCCAGCGCCATACGCCGCCCGCCGCAACGGCGCCGATTACGACCAGCGCGGCGCCGGCAACAAGGCATTTCTTGAGGAGGGACATGGAAACACGACTCAGGGGGACCTCATATAATAACTGCTTGCCTTCGCTAAAGTCAGGATTGACTGTTCCCCGAATCCATGAACTCACCGCTCGATCCCGCTTCCACGCTTTCCGCTCCCGCGCTTGCTCCGGTGACTGCGGCCGACTTCGACGCCGTTCTCAAGGGCGGCGCCTACGCGATCCTGCCGCAGTTCGGCGTGATCGACGCCACTGGCGACGACGCCTCGAGCTTCCTGCATAGCCAGCTCACCAACGACGTCCAGCATCTGGAGGTGGCCGGCGCGCGCCTCGCCGGATACTGCTCTCCCAAGGGCCGTCTGCTCGCCTCGTTCCTCACCTGGAAGACCGGCGACACGATCCGCCTGCTGATCTCGAAGGACGTGCAGGCCGCCGTGCAAAAGCGCCTGTCGATGTTCGTGCTGCGCGCCAAGGCCAGGCTCACCGACGACAGCGACAAGCTGCTCGTGGTGGGCCTCGCGGGCGACGTGCGCGGCGCGCTTGCGAGCGTGTTCGACGCGCTGCCCGACGGCGTGCACGTGAAGGTCGACGATCCGTCCGGCACGCTGATCCGCATGCCCGATGCGGCCGGCGTGCTCCGTTATCTGTGGGTCGGCCCGAAGGAAGCCGTGCAGGCGCGCCTCGCGAAGCTCGACTACGCGGTGAAACGCGTACCGCCGGCCGTATGGGACTGGCTCGACATTCGCGCGGGCGAGCCGCGTATCACGCAAGCCGTGAGCGAGCAGTTCGTGCCGCAGATGGTCAACTACGACGTGCTGGGCGGCGTGAACTTCCGCAAGGGCTGCTACCCGGGCCAGGAAATCGTCGCGCGCAGCCAGTATCGCGGCACGATCAAGCGCCGCACCGCGCTCGCCAACGTCGCCGCGAGCCCCGACATCGTTCACGCAGGCACCGAGCTATTCCATTCGGACGATCCGGGCCAGCCGTGTGGCATGGTCGTGAACGCCGCGGCCGCGCCCGAAGGCGGCGTCGATCTGCTCGCGGAGATCAAGCTCGCCGCACTCGAAACGGGCAGCGTCCATCTGGGCGCTGCGGACGGCCCCGTGCTGCGCGTGCTGCCGCTGCCTTACGCATTGCCGGCCGAAGTTTGACGTTGCTTGCCGCATTCCTTGCGCGTGAGGCGCCCTGCGCCTCACGCCGCTTTGAAGCGGCTCCCCTCTCGACCTTGCAAGCGCCAGCCCCATGTGCCTGATCGTTTTCGACTGGCGTCCGCGCGCGAGCGCCGGCGCGCTGTTCACACTCGCGGCAAACCGTGACGAATTCCTGCGCCGCACCGCCGATCCGCTGCACTGGTGGAGCGTCCCGGACATCGTGACGTCGCCTGGCAGCACGCCCGCGGGGGTGCTGGCGGGCCGCGATCTCGTGGGCGGGGGCACCTGGCTCGGCATGACGCGCAGCGGCCGCTTCGCCGCGCTCACGAACTATCGCGCGCCCAACGACATGCGCCCCGACGCGCCCACGCGCGGCACGCTCGTCTCGCGCTGGCTTACGGGCGCGCAAGGCCTGCCCGATACGCCGCTCGGCTATCTCGACGAGGTTGCGCGCTCGGGCGCGCTCTACAACGGCTTCAATCTGATCGTCGGCGACTGGGTGCGCCGGGAACTCGCGTGGTACTGCAACCGCGCCGACCGTGCGCCCGCGCTGCTGCCCGAAGGCACGCACGGCATTTCGAACGCCGTGCTCGACACGCCATGGCCGAAGCTCGCACGCAAGCGCGCGGAACTCGCGCAACTCATTCAGCCTTCGGCAGGCGACGCGCAAGTGCCGCTCGCGCGGCTCGTGGACATGATGCGCGACCCGCAAGTCGCGCCCGACCGCGACCTGCCCGCCACGGGCATTTCGCTGGAACGCGAACGCGCGCTTTCTGCGGCATTTATCGAAACGCCCGATTACGGCACGCGCGGCACCACGGCGTTGCGCGTGAGTCTGCGCGGCGCATTGCTTGACGTAGAAGCGCTGGAACGCAGCGACGACGACGGCTCGCACCGCATCGTCCGGCCCGGCGCATTCGAGCGCCGCGCGACTTATACGGTCGAAGCGGGCTGATCCTGCCTCGGCGCGCTTCAGTCGCCCGTGCCTAGCGCCAGGCGCAGCGCATCGGCGGCCTCTCGCTGCGCGCGCCGCGCCTCGTCGACGAACGCCCCCATCTTGATGAACTCGTGGATCACACCGTCGTAGCGTACGAGCGTCACCTCGTTGCCGGCTTCGCGCAGCTTTTGCGCGTAGGCCTCGCCTTCATCGACGAGGGGATCGAATTCGGCCACGCCGATCCACGCCGGCGCGACGCCGCGAAAATCCGGTGCACCGCGCGTGCCGTCCAGCGGCGCGAAGCGCCAGTCGTCGCGGTCCGAAACATCGCGCACGTAGTGGCCGAAGAACCACTGGATCGTCGGCGCGGTGAGCAGATAGCCATCCGCGAGCCGCTCGTGCGATTGCGTGCGTTGATGCGCGCTCACCGCCGGATAGAACAGCAATTGCAGCACTGGCGGCATGCCCGCGTCGCGCGCCAGCAGCGCGCAGACCGTGGCGAGCGTGCCGCCCGCGCTGTCGCCGCCGACGGCGAAGCGGGCCGCGTCCAGCGCATAGCCGGCCGCGTGTGCGTGAAGCCACGCGTAGGCGTCGAAGGCGTCGTGGACCGCGGTCGGGAAGCGATGTTCGGGTGCCAGCCGGTAGTCCACGGAAAACACGGCGCAGCGCGCGTCGCGTGCGAACATGCGGCAGATCGCATCGTGCGTGTCCACGCTGCCGATCGTGAAGCCACCGCCGTGATAGTAGACGAGCACGGGCAGCGGCTCGGCCCAATGCGGCTCGACGGGCAGATAAAGGCGCGCGCCAATCGTTGCGCCGTCACGCATCGGCACCCGCAGGTCTTCCACGGCATGCATCGGCGCGGCCGGAATTTCCAGCACCGAGGCGCTCTTCTCGTATTCGGCGCGCGCTTCCTGCGCCGTTTGCTCGTGGTAAGGCGCGCGGCCCGTGCGGGCCACCATGTCGAGCACTAGGGCGATTTTCGCGGTGAGTGGCATGGCACGGACCCCGTACGCCTTTATTGCGGCGCTTGCTTGACTTCGGGTTTGAGCGAGAGCGGATCGGTCGGGTTGCGCAATGTTTCGATGTCCTCATGACGCAGCTTCACCGAAGCGAGAATCTGCGGATGCGTGAGGATATAGAAGCGCCCTTCCCGTACGGCGTCGAACGTCGCCTTCGCGACGTCGTCGGGCGTGAGTTTGCCTGCGCGCACCGCGCGCTGCAACTGCAGATCGGCGGCTTGCTGCGAGCGCGTGAGCGGCGCGTCGTTGCGCAAATCGTCGGGGCGGCTGCGCCCGGCGTTCGCAATGCCGGTCGGCACGAAGGCGGGGCACAGCAGCGAACAGCTCACCGCGTCGCTCACGTTCTTCAGGTCATGGTAGAGCGTCTCGGTGAGCGAGACCACGGCGTGCTTCGACGCGTTGTACACGCCCATTGCAGGCGGCGAAAGCAGACCCGCCACCGAAGCCGTATTGACGATATGCGCGCGCTCGCCCTGTGCGAGCATGACCGGCGTGAAGCTGCGCACGCCGTTGGCGACGCCCATCACGTTCACGCCGAATAACCACTCCCAGTCTCTCGCGCTGCTCTCCCACACGAAGCCGCCCGTGCCGACACCGGCGTTGTTGAAGAGCAGATGGACTTTGCCGAACGCTTCGAGCGCGGCGTTCGCCAGCGCATCGACTTGCGCGGCGTCACGCACGTCGGTGCGCACGCCCACGGCTTGCGCGCCGCTTTCGCGCAGCGCTTCGACGGTTTCATCGAGCAGCGCCTGATCGACGTCGGCGAGTACGAGCTTCATGCCGAGCGCTGCGGCGTGGTGCGCGAACGCGCGGCCAAAGCCGCTCGCCGCGCCCGTGATGACGGCCACACGGCCATCGAACTGGAACGGTTCGGACATTGCGAATCCTGCGTTGAAACTGCGGTGAAAACTTCCGATAGATAAGCGAAGCGCCCTTTCCGGGCGCTTGCGCAAGGCTGTGAGTCCTCAGATCAGCTTGACGAGCTGTTTGCCGAAATTCTGGCCCTTGAGCATGCCGAGGAATGCACTGGGCGCGTTTTCGAGCCCTTCGGCCACGGTCTCGCGATACGCGAGCTGCCGGTTCGCGACGAGCGTGCCGAGCTCCCTGAGCGCCTGTGGCCACACATCCATGTGCTCGCTCACGATGAAGCCCTGCACGAGCAGGCGCTGCGTGAGCAGCAGCTGCGGATGCTTGAGCGGCATCGGCTGGGCGTCGTAGCCCGCGATCATGCCGCACAGCGCGATGCGCCCGAACGCGTTCATGCGCGCGAGCGTGGCATCGAGCACTTCGCCGCCGACGTTCTCGAAGTAGCCGTCCACGCCGTCGGGCGTCGCGGCCTTCAGATCCTGATAGAGATTGCCCGCCTTGTAATCGACGCATGCGTCGAAACCTAGCGTTTCCGTGACATAGCGGCATTTTTCCGCACCGCCCGCGATACCCACCGTGCGGCAGCCCGCGCGCTTCGCGAGCTGGCCGACCACGCTGCCCACCGCGCCGCTCGCCGCGCTCACGACGACGGTCTGCCCTGCCTTCGGCTCGATGATGCGATTGAGCCCGTACCACGCGGTGACGCCCGGCATGCCCACCGGCCCGAGATACGCCGACAGCGGCACATGCGTCGTATCCACGAGTTGCAGATCGCCGCCGTTCGAGGTGCCGTACTCCTGCCAGCCCAACATGCCCACCACCTTGTCGCCGGGCTTGAACTTCGCGTTGCGCGACTCGACCACTTCGCCCGCGGTGCCGCCGATCATCACCGAATCGAGTGGCTGCGGCGCCGCATACGATTTGCTGTCGTTCATGCGCCCGCGCATGTACGGGTCGAGCGAGAGGTAGTGATTGCGCACGCGCACCTGTCCCTCGACGAGCGCCGCGAGGGGCGTTTCGACGAGGCGGAAGTTGTCGACGCTCGCGGCGCCTTCCGGGCGCGAGGCGAGCAGGATCTGGCGATTGGTCTGGGTCATGGCGTCCGTGTTGCTTTGTCAGGTGCGGCGAGGCGTGCCGGCCGCACGGGAAAAGAATGGACGGGCACGCGCGAGCAAAGCCCCAACGCGCGCCGGTCCGCGCGTTTAACCGTCGCTCGGTCCCGGCCGCGCGCCAGGGTCGCTGCGCAGACGCTGACGCGTCACGTCGCGGCCCACCGCAAGCCGGCGCATGTACTTGAAAGTGCCGAGCGCCTTGGCGACGAAATGGCCCTCGCTGTCGCGAATCTCGCCTTCGCAATAGGCCATCGTGGTGGAACGGTGCAGCACGCGGCCGGTGGCGCGCAATTCCCCGCGCCCCGGCTGCATGAAGTTCACCTTCATCTCGACGGTGACGATGCCCACGCCGTCGGCCGCGAGGCTGCGCGCGGCCATGGCGAGTGCCATGTCGGCGAGCGTCATCGTCACGCCGCCGTGCGCGACGTCCCAGGTGTTCAGATGCCGCTCGGCGAGCGGCAGCACGACTTCGCTCGCGCCGTCGCGCGCACTCACGAGTTGAGCGCCGAGATGTTCGACAAAGGGACTCTCGACGATCATGAGCGGCGTTGGCGGACTTTCAGGCTCCTTGCCGTGCGGCGCGCCGCTGCCTTGGGGTCGATCTGCGGTACCTGTCATGATCGGGTTCAGACCACGTAATCCACGCACTGGCGCGACTCGACCACGAGCTTCGCGAACTGCTTCACGACGAGATGATCGGGGTGGTCCTGATAGCCGTCGAGCGCGGCCTGATCGGCGAAGTCGGAAATGAGGACGAGGTCGAACGTGGAAGCGAGACCCGGCTCTGCGACGCCGACTTCGAGGTGCAGCGTGCCCGGCACGAGATCGCGACAGCCTTCGAGCAGGGCCTTGAACTTCACGACGTTCTCGGCGCGCGTCGCGCCTTCGGCCGACTCCTTGAGCTTCCACATCACGATATGACGAATCACGAACTCACCTCTTTCAGTCTGCATGGAACGGGCGCTGCGCTCGGCGCGCGCCGACAGCCGTCATGATACCCGCAGCGGCTCGAGCGCGAGAGCGCCCCGGCACGCGTAACAGCGGAGGAAAGCGATGAAATCGTGAGCGCGGCAGCGGGCGTGCCGACTGCCGCGCCCTCGCGTCAGACGACCTCGAAGAGGCCCGCAGCGCCCTGCCCGCCGCCGATGCACATCGTCACTACGACGAACTTCGCGCCGCGGCGCTTGCCCTCGATGAGCGCGTGGCCCGTCAGGCGTGCACCCGAGACGCCATACGGGTGGCCGACGGCGATCGCGCCGCCGTTCACGTTGAGGCGGTCGGCGGGAATGCCGAGCTTGTCGCGGCAGTACAGCACCTGCACCGCGAACGCTTCGTTCAGTTCCCACAGGCCGATATCCTCGACCTTCAGACCCGCCTGCCTGAGCAGTTTCGGCACCGCGAAAACCGGACCGATGCCCATCTCGTCCGGCTCGCAGCCCGCCACGGCAAAGCCGCGGAAGATGCCGAGCGGCTGCAGGCCTTCGCGTTCGGCGACCTTCGCGTTCATCACGACGCAGGCGCTCGCGCCATCCGAGAACTGGCTCGCGTTGCCCGCCGTGATGACGCCGCCCGGCATGGCGGTGCGGATCTTCGAAACGCCTTCGAGCGTGGTGTCGGCGCGGATGCCTTCGTCGGCGGCGACCGTCACTTCCTTCGTGACGAGCTGGCCCGTTGCCTTGTCCGCAACACCGGCGAGCACCGTGATCGGCACGATTTCGTCATTGAACAGGCCCGCCGCCTGCGCGGCGGCCGCGCGCAACTGCGATTGCACGCCGTACTCGTCCTGGCGCTCCTTCGAGATTTCGTAGCGCTTCGCGACGGTCTCCGCGGTTTGCAGCATGCTCCAGTAGATTTCGGGCTTGTGCTGGTTGAGCCAGCCATCGGCCATCATGTGGGTGTTCATCTCGTTCTGCACGCACGAGATGGACTCCACGCCGCCCGCCACGAACACGTCGCCTTCGCCCGCGATCACGCGCTGTGCGGCGAGCGCGATCGTCTGGAGCCCGGACGAACAGAAGCGGTTGACGGTCATGCCGGGCACGCTAACCGGCAGCCCCGCGCGCAGCGCGATCTGGCGCGCGATATTCCAGCCCGTCGCGCCTTCGGGGTTCGCGCAGCCCATGATCACGTCTTCGACACGTGCGGGGTCGATCTTCGCACGCTCCACGGCGGCCTGGGTCACGTGCCCGCCGAGCGTGGCGCCGTGCGTCATGTTGAACCCGCCCTTCCACGATTTGGCGAGGCCCGTACGGGCGGTCGATACGATTACGGCGTCAGTCATGCGTTTCTCCCACTACGAGATTTTGATGCAAAGAATGGATTCGTTTGAAAGTTTCAGGCGGACGATAGCGGGCGATGTCGTTCACGCGGCGCCGATCAGCACCTCGGCCGACTGCGCGCGCTTCACGCCCGCCGCGAGCAACTGCTTCCACGCGGCGGCGAGCGAACCGTTCAGATCGATCGCGCGTGAGGCGTCTTCGATCAGCACGGTTTCGAAGCCCGCGGCGCGCGCGTCGAGCGCGGACCAGGCCACGCAATAGTCGGTCGCGAGGCCACAGCAGTACACGCGCTTCACGCCCACGTCGCGCAGGTAGCCTGCGAGGCCCGTGGGGGTCTTGCGGTCGGCCTCGAGAAACGCGGAGTAGCTGTCGACGTCGGCGTGATGGCCTTTGCGGATCACCGCGCGTGCATGCGGCACGTCGAGGTCGCGATGCAGCGCCGCGCCATCGGTGCCCTGCACACAGTGCACGGGCCACAACACCTGCTCGCCGTAAGGCAGCGCCATCGTCTCGAACGGCGCGCAACCCGGGTGATTGGCGGCGAACGAAACGTGCTGCGCCGGGTGCCAGTCCTGCGTGAGCACCACGTTGCCGAAGCCCTGCGCGAGCCGGTTCGCCACCGGCACGACTTCGTCGCCGTGCGCGACGGCTAGCGCCCCGCCCGGCATGAAGTCGTATTGCAGGTCGATCAGCAGGAGCACGTCGTTTGCGCTTCTCATGATGTTCGTCCGCCTGTTTGCCCGCTTTTGCGCCTGCAAGCGATGCTTAGTTGAACTTGCTACCGAACGTGCCACCGTTGGCGGCCAGCTCGACGATGGAAGGCGCGATCTCCCACGCTTCGCCGTTGGGCTGCTGCGCATAGCGGCGAATGGCGCGTTCGACGTTGTAGAGGCCCACGGTGTCGGCGTACAGCATCGGGCCGCCGCGCCACAGCGGGAAGCCGTAGCCCGTGAGGTAGACCATGTCCACGTCAGATGCCTTCGACGCAATGCCTTCTTCGAGAATCTTCGCGCCTTCGTTGGCGAGCGCGAACACGAGGCGCTCGACGATCTCCTCGTCGCCGATCTTGCGGCGCTCGACACCGGCTTCCTTCGAGTACGCGACGATCATCTCGTCGACGAGCTTCGAAGGCAGCGCGTTGCGCTCGCCCGCCTTGTAGTCGTACCAGCCCGCACCGGTCTTCTGCCCGAAGCGGCCGGTCTCGCAAAGACGGTCGGCGATCTTCGAGTACTTCATGTCCGGATGTTCCTGATAGCGGCGCTTGCGGATGGCCCAGCCGATATCGTTGCCGGCCAGATCGCTCATGCGGAACGGGCCCATGGCGAAACCGAACTTTTCGATCGCGCGGTCCACTTGCGCGGGCAGCGCGCCTTCTTCGAGCAGGTACAGCGCCTGGCGCACGTACTGCTCGATCATGCGGTTGCCGATGAAGCCGTCGCACACGCCCGAGACCACGGCCGTCTTGCGGATCTTCTTCGCGATCTGCATGACGGTGGCGAGCACGTCCTTCGCCGTTTCCTTGCCGCGCACGACTTCGAGCAGCTTCATGACGTTGGCAGGACTAAAGAAGTGCAGACCCACCACGTCCTGGGGACGCTTCGTGAACGCCGCGATCTTGTCGACGTCGAGCGTGGAGGTGTTCGAAGCGAGGATCGCGCCCGGCTTCGCGACCTCGTCGAGGCGCTTGAAGACCTGCTCCTTCACGCCGAGCTCTTCGAACACGGCCTCGATGATGAGGTCCGCTTCCTTGAGGTCGTCGTAGGAGAGCGTCGGGCGAATCAGCGCCATGCGCGCTTCGAGCTTCTCAGCCGTGAGCTTGCCCTTCTTGACCTGGGCTTCGTAGTTTTTGCGGATCGTGGCGATGCCGCGGTCGAGCGCTTCCTGCTTCGTTTCGAGCAGCGTGACGGGCACGCCTGCGTTGAGGAAGTTCATCGTGATGCCGCCGCCCATCGTGCCCGCGCCGATCACGGCCACCTGCTGGATGTCGCGTAGAGGCGTGGAGGACGGCACATCGGGAATCTTGCTCGCGGCGCGCTCGCCGAAGAACGCATGGCGCAGCGCGTGGCTTTCCGGCGTCTGCACGAGTTCGACGAAACATTCGCGCTCGAACGCGAGGCCCTTGTCGAAGCCTTGCGTCACGCCCGTCGCAATCGCGTCGATGCACTTCACTGGCGCCGGATAGTTTTTCGACAGGGCGCCGACCGTGTTGCGCGAGAACCGCAGGAAACCTTCGGCGTTCGGATGCTCGATCTTGCGGTTGCGCACGAGCGGATGCGGGCCAGGCTTGTCGGCCGCCTTGCGCGCGAATGCGATCGCCTCTTCGACCAGATCGCCTTGCGCCATGGCGTCGAAAAGCCCCGAATTCGCGAGCTTTTCGCTCATCACCGGTGCGCCCGTGACGATCATGTTGAGCGCGGCTTCGAGGCCGATCGCGCGCGGCAGGCGCTGCGTGCCGCCCGCGCCCGGCAGGATGCCGAGTTTCACTTCGGGCAGCGCGATCTGCGCGCCGGGCGCGGCGATGCGATAGTGCGCGCCGAGTGCGAGCTCGAGGCCGCCGCCCATCGCCACGCTATGGATCGCGGCCACGACGGGCTTCGCGCTCTTTTCGACTTCCTTGATGACGGTGTGAAGCGTCGGCTCCTGCATCGCCCTGGGCGTGTTGAATTCGGTGATGTCCGCGCCGCCCGAGAACGCCTTGCCGGCGCCGGTGATCACGATGGCCGAAACGGCCGGATCGCTTGCGGCGCGCGCCAGGCCCTCGACAATGCCCGCGCGGGTCGAATGTCCGAGGCCGTTGACGGGCGGATTGTTGAGCGTGATGACGGCGACGCCGTCGCGAGTCGTGTAGTCCACTGCCATTTGGCTGCCTCCATGCGTGCGGGCCGCGATGTGCGTCGTCGGTTTCATTGTCCGACATTCCCGGTCAGGCACGCAGGATACCGAAAAAAGAACGTTCGTTCAATTTTTTGCCTAACTGCGGAGCTCGGGGTTTACACCAAGGAAGCGGCCACCGCGGGTTGATGGGTAAAAGTCAGAAGAAACAACGCAGCCAGATGGCTGCGCCCGAGAACCTTGCCCGGCTGCGCGGAGTGATCTACTTGCGCATGGGGGGCGGATTGCTGCCAGCGGTCTCATTGGCACCCGCGCCGCCCGCTTCCTGCGCCGGATCGAACGGACAGCCCTCGACCGCAAGCGCGGTCGGCAGCACATACGAACGGAACTGCTCGCGCAACTTGAGCTTCAGCAGCTTGCCGGTGGCCGTGTGCGGCAATTCGTCGACGAAAACGGCGTCGTCTGGCAGCCACCATTTAGCGACCTTGCCATCGAAGAACGCCAGCAACTCCTCGCGCGTCACCGTCGCGCCGGGCTTCTTCACCGCTACGATGAGCGGCCGCTCGGTCCAGCGCGGATGCGCGCACGCGATACACGCCGCTTCCGCGATGCCCGGATGCGCCACGGCGATGTTTTCGAGGTCGATCGAGCTGATCCACTCGCCGCCCGACTTGATCACGTCCTTGCTGCGGTCGGTGATATGCATGAAGCCATCGGGGTCGATCGTGGCGACATCGCCCGTAGGGAACCAGCCGTCGACGAGCGGCGAGCCGCTTTCCTGGCGGAAATAGCGGTCGATGACCCAGGGCCCGCGTACGTGCAGATCGCCAAACGTCACGCCGTCCCACGGCAATTCACGCCCGTCCTCGCCGACGATCTTCATATCCACGCCGCAAATCACGCGCCCCTGTTTTTCGAGCAGCGCCAATTGCGCTTCGCGCGGCCGCTGCGACTGCGCCCAGTTGAGCTTCGCGAGCGTGCCGAGGGGCGACATCTCCGTCATGCCCCAGCCGTGGATCACCTGCACGCCGTATTCGTCCTCGAACGCACGCAGCATCGCGGGCGGGCAGGCCGAGCCGCCGATCACCGTCCACTTGAGCGTGGAGAAGCGCACGCCCGCGCCCCGCATATAGGCGAGCAAACCGAGCCAGACGGTCGGCACGCCAGCCGAGCCGGTCACGCCCTCGGCCTCCATGAGTTCGAAGAGCGACTTGCCGTCCAGATCCTTGCCCGGCAGCACGAGCTTCGCGCCCGTGAGCGGCGCGGCGTGGGGCGCACCCCACGCGTTCACATGGAACATCGGCACGACGGGCAGGAGCGCGTCGCGCGCGGAGAGGCCCATCGCATCGGGCAGCGAGGCGCCGTAGGCATGGAGTACGGAAGACCGATGCGTATAGAGCACGCCCTTCGGGTTGCCCGTGGTGCCGGACGTATAGCAGAGATTGGACGCGCTGCGCTCGTCGAGGACGGGCCAGTCGTAGTTGCCGTCCTGCGCGGCAAGCAGCGTTTCATAGCAGAGCACTTCCGTGCGCATCTGCGGCCGATGCGCCTCGTCGCACATCGCGATCCAGCCGCGCACGTTCGGGCACTGCGGCGCGATCGTATCGACAAGCGCTGCAAACGTGATGTCGAACAGCACATAGCGGTCGTCGGCGTGATTGACGATCCAGGCGATCTGCTCGGGAAAAAGGCGCGGATTGATGGTGTGGCACACGGCGCCGAAGCCCGTCACGCCGAAATAAGCCTCGAGATGCCGGTAGCCATTCCAGGCAAGCGTGCCGATACGCTCGCCCGGCGCCACGCCGAGCGCCATGAGCGCCTGCGCCAGCTGTTTCGAGCGCACCTCGCACTCACGGTACGTGTAGCGATGGATATCGCCTTCGATGCGGCGCGAGACGATCTGCGTGTTGGCATGATGGCGCGCCGCATGCGCAATCAACGACGACAGCAGGAGCGGCACGTCCATCATCTGGCCCAGCAGCGGTGCGCTCATCGTTGGCGGTCTCCTGTCGACCAGAGTTGGCGCTTCAGCTGTCGGCCGGAGTTAGTGCTTTAGCACTTACTCCGGCCCCACGCAGAGCGCTTGCTCCGGTCCCATGCAACCTTTGCTCGCGTTGATCGGCGTTGTCCTTGTCCGGCGGGCGCGGCGGCGGGCTTCGGAGGTGCGCCAGCACGCCGGCGGGTGCGGACTTACAATATCGACTATTCAACAGGCCCTCAATATGTCGTTTTCACCAGGCAATACCGAAACTCAAGGCGGAAACTCCGCCTCGCACACGCCCGCCGCCGGTCCGCTCGCCGACTTCGAACGCGCATTGACCCTGCCGCGCGACGAAGCATTCGCCGCGCTCGGTGCTCGCTTCTACACGCGCTTGCCCGGCGCACCGCTGCCCGCCCCTTATGTCGTCGGCTTTTCGAAGGCCATGGCTGCACAGCTCGGCCTCGATGCGTCCGCTGCGGCCGATCCCGCGTTCGCCGGGTTCTTCAGCGGCAACTTCACGCGCGAGCGCTCGCCTTCGGCCATGTCGTACGCGACGGTCTACTCCGGGCACCAGTTCGGCGTATGGGCGGGCCAGCTCGGCGACGGCCGCGCGCTCACGCTCGGCGAGGTCGAGCATGACGGCCGGCGCAACGAGGTGCAGCTCAAGGGCGCGGGCCGCACGCCTTACTCGCGCATGGGCGATGGCCGCGCCGTGCTGCGCTCGTCGATCCGCGAGTTCCTGTGTTCGGAAGCGATGCATCATCTCGGCATTCCGACCACGCGCGCGCTCACGGTGACCGGCTCCGACCAGCCCGTGCGCCGCGAAGAGCTGGAAACGGCGGCCGTCGTCACGCGCGTGTCGCCGAGCTTCGTGCGCTTCGGCCATTTCGAACACTTCTATTCGCACGACGACGTCGACGCCCTGCGCAAGCTGGCCGATCACGTGATCGCGCGTTTCTGGCCGCAGCTGCGCGAAGCCGACGACCCATACCTGGCACTGCTTGACGAAGCGGTGCGCAGCACCGCGGCGCTGATGGTCGAATGGCAGGCCGTGGGCTTCTGCCATGGCGTGATGAACACCGACAACATGTCGATCCTCGGTCTCACGATCGACTACGGTCCGTTCGGTTTCATGGATGGTTTCGACGCCAACCATATCTGCAATCATTCCGATTCGCAGGGCCGTTACGCGTACCGCATGCAGCCGCAGATCGCGTACTGGAATCTCTTCTGCCTCGCTCAGGCGCTGGTGCCGCTCTTTGGCGCGCACTACGACATCGCCGACGAAAAAAAGCGCGGCGAGCGCGTGGTCGCCGACGCGCAGGCCGTGCTCGAACGCTTCAAGGGACACTTTGCGCCAGCGCTCGAAGCGCGCATGCGAGCAAAGCTCGGCCTCGAACACGCGCGCGAAGGCGACGACGTACTCGCGAACAAGCTGTTCGAAGTCATGCATGCAAACCGCGCCGATTTCACGCTCACGTTTCGCAATCTCGCGCGCGTTTCGAAACATGACGCGAGCGGCGACACGTCGGTGCGCGACCTGTTTCTCGATCGCGCGGCCTTCGACGCCTGGGCCGCCGACTATCGCGCGCGCCTCGCGCACGAGCCGCGCGACGACGCCGCGCGCGCCGCAGCGATGAACCGCGTGAATCCGAAATATGTACTGCGCAACCATCTCGCGCAGACGGCAATCGAGCGCGCCGCGCAAAAGGATTTCAGCGAGGTCGAGCGTCTTGCGAAAGTGCTGGAGCGGCCGTTCGACGAGCAGCCGGAAAACGCGGCATATGCGGCGCTGCCGCCCGACTGGGCGAGTTCGCTCGAAGTCAGTTGCTCTTCGTGAGCGCGCCCCCATCTACGTGATCTTGTTTCCCATCCGACAGGAACCGAACATGAGCCAGGACGACCACAACTCCACCGCCTACCCGGGCTACAAGGCCGACGAGCAATGGCGCGAACAGCTCGACGACACGCAGTACCAGGTCACGCGTCACGCGGCCACCGAGCGCGCGTTCACGGGCAAGTACTGGGACCACTTCGAGCGCGGCGTGTACGACTGCGTGTGCTGCGGCACGCCGCTCTTCGAATCCGCCACGAAGTTCGACGCGGGCTGCGGCTGGCCGAGCTATTTCCGCCCGATCAACGGCGAGGTGATCGAGGAGAAGACCGACCGCTCGCACGGCATGTTGCGCATCGAGGTGCGCTGCAAGAATTGCGGCGCGCACCTGGGTCATGTTTTCGAGGATGGTCCGGCCCCGACCGGCCTTCGGTATTGCATCAATTCGGCTGCGCTACAATTCGAGCCCAAGTGAGCGTTGGCAAGGCAGCCTCGCGCCCCGCGCTGGGCGCCATGCGGCCTTGAAAGCGCCGTGCCCTCCGCCGCCCCCTGTTCCGGCGGGCTCATTGTGTAAATTCTCAGGCCGATAATGAAATTCCTGTTTGATCTGTTTCCGATCATCCTCTTTTTCGTCGCCTTCAAGCTGTGGGGCATCTTCCCGGCGACGGCCGTGGCGATCGGCGCGACGCTCGTGCAGATCGCATGGGTGGCGTTCCGTCACCGCAAGGTCGACCCGATGCTGTGGCTTTCGCTGGGCATCGTCGTCGTGTTCGGCGGCGCCACGCTGATGCTGCACGACGAAACTTTCATCAAGTGGAAGCCGACTGTGCTCTACTGGGCGTTCTCGATCGTGCTGCTCGTCTCGCAGGTCGCATTCGGCAAGAACCTCATCGAAGCGATGATGGGCAAGCAGATCACGCTGCCGGCGCGCATCTGGACGCAACTCAATTTCGTGTGGTCGGTCTTCTTCGCGCTGCTCGGCATCCTCAATCTGTTCGTGGCCTACCACTTCTCGACCGATGCGTGGGTCGACTTCAAGCTGTTCGGCGCGACCGGCATTCTCGTGGTGTTCATCGTCGGCCAGAGCCTGTGGCTCTCGCGTTACATGAAGGAAGAAGAATGAGCGACGTCTTTCTGCACGCGAGCCCTGCCGAGCGCATGGCGCTGATCGAAACGCGCCTGACCGCGGCGCTCGCTCCCGTTTCAATCGACGTGCGCGACGACAGCGCGCAGCACGCGGGACACGCCGGCGCCGCTGCCGGCGGTCATTACCATGTGACGATCGTTGCGTCCGCATTCGCGGGGAAAGCCCGCGTGGCAAGGCATCGCATGGTGTATGATGCGCTGGCCGAGGCCATGCAGCGCGGCATTCACGCTCTCGCGATCACGGCGCTCACGCCTGAAGAAGCCGCGGCGCTGCCCCGGTAGGCCCGCGCCAGATTTCGGCCTGCCTTCCCTTTTGTTCGCCTTTTTGTTCGCCATTTTGGTTCGCCCCGTTAGGACTTTCCGATGACCTTGAAGAAAACCCATCTCTGGGTGTTGCTGGCTGCATGCGCGGCGGCTCCCGCCTTTGCGCAGAACATCGCCGTCGTGAACGGCACGCCGATTCCCAAAGCGCGCGCCGATGCGCTGATCGAGCAGCTCGTGCATCAAGGCCAGCAGGATTCGCCGCAACTGCAGATGGCCGTGCGTGAAGAACTCGTGAACCGCGAGATCCTCATGCAGGAAGCGATTCGCGAAGGCATTCCGAACAAGCCGGACGTGAAGGCGCAAATCGCCGTGGCGCAGCAGACCGTCGTGCTGCGCGCGCTGATCGAAAACTTCGTGAAGACCAACCAGCCGACCGACGCCGAAGTCAAGGCGCGTTACGACCAGCTCACCAAGGACGCGGGCGGCAGCGAATACCACCTGCACCACATCCTCGTGGACAACGAGCAGCAGGCCAAGGACCTGATCGCGAAGATCAAGGGCGGCGCGAGCTTCGAAGACCTCGCGAAGCAGTACTCGAAGGACCCGGGTTCGGCGAAGAACGGCGGCGACCTCGACTGGTCGGATCCGAAGGCTTACGTGCCGGAATTCGCCGCTGCGGCCACGCATCTGCAGAAAGGCCAGATCACCGACGCGCCGGTTCACACGCAGTTCGGCTGGCACATCATCCGCGTTGACGATATCCGCCCGGTCACGCCGCCGCCGCTCGAGCAGGTGCGCCCGCAGATCGTCCAGCAGATCCAGCAGGAAAAGCTGCAGGCGTTCGAAGAGAATCTGCGCAAGCAAGCGAAGATTCAGTAAGACTTCGCTGCGGCTCCCGCTGCGATTAAAGCCCCGCGACCTGCGAAGTCGCGGGGTTTTTTGTTTGCGGCACAAGCGTCGTTACTGCCGCAACGTTTCCAGTTCGTAGCCCGTGCTGCGCCCGCCGCCCCCCGCCTTGCGCAAGACGCCGCGCGCCACCAGGTCGTTGATGTCGCGCAACGCCGTATCGGACGAACATTTGGCGATGGCGGCCCACTTGCCGCTCGTGAGCTTGCCGTCGAAACCATCGAGCAGCCGGTTGAGCAGTTTGATCTGCCGCTCGTTGAACGGCGTCGTGGCCCAGTCGCGCCAGAAGCGCGCCTTGGTGAGCACGCCGTCGAGCGTGATCTGCGCCTGATCCACCGCGCGATGCAGCGCTTCGAAAAACCACGCCAACCACGGCGTGACATCCATCGATCCGCGCTGCGTGCGCTCCAGAATGTCGTAATACGCCTTGCGTTCCCGCTGAATCTGGGCCGAGACGCTGTAAAAACGTTGCGGACTGCCGTCTGCGCGCGCGAGCAGCAAATCGCCGATGGCTCTTGCCACGCGGCCATTGCCGTCGTCGAACGGGTGCAGCGTGACGAACCACAAATGGCCAAGGGCGGCCTTGATCAGCGGCGGCTCCTGCGCGGGCCCGTTCAGCCAGTCGAGGAAGCGGCGTGTCTCGGGCTCCAGCCGGTCCGCGGGTGGGGCCTCGAAGTGCACGCGCTGACGGCCGATGGGCCCGGAAACCACCTGCATGGGCCCGCTGGCATCGTCACGCCATGCAGCGACGTTGATCCGCGACAGGCCCGCATAGCCGGTCGGGAATAGCGCCGCGTGCCAGCCAAACAAGCGCTCGCGCGTGACCGGCGACCGGCTGTTGGTGGTCGCATCCAGGACCATTTCGACCACGCCTTCCACATGGCGGTCCACCGGAGCGAGCGCCCCGATGTCCACGCCCATTCGACGCGCGATGGACGAACGCACGGAAGCGACATTCAGTTGCTCGCCCTCGATCTCGCTCGTCTTGAGCACGTCCTCGGTGAGCGCCGCGAGGCTCGCCTGATCGCGAAGCGCCAGGCCCACATCTGCCAGCCTGCCCACCAGCAAGCCCTGGGCGCGGCTGACCTCGGCCATGGGCGCGGCTAGCTCGGTCAGGTCGAAGCGCCAGCGAGGCCAGTCGCCGGCTTGCCAGATGTAGGTGTAATCGCCGCTAGTCATGCGGTGATTATGAGCCGTATTCGCCGCACACACAAGTTAATCACCGCAAATCATGCGGTGATTAACACCGATAATCGCCGCAGTGGCTCCTTCGGCCAGCCTGCCAAACACTGCAAATGCAAAAAGCCCCGACCAATGCCTGCAGTGCAGGCATGGCCGGGGCTTTTCAGCGGAGCCAGGATGACCCTGCGTCGAACGTCCGCGAGGCGTGTTAGCCCACCCACTTGCGCGCGTTCTGGAACGCGCGCATCCACGGGCTCGCCTCGCCCCAAGCCTCAGGGTGCCAGCTCATCGTCACGGTGCGCTGCACGCGCTCGGTGTGCGGCATCAGCACCGTGAAGCGGCCGTCGGGCGTCGTGACGGAGGTGATGCCCTGCGGCGAGCCGTTCGGGTTGAACGGATAGCCTTCGGTCGCCTGGCCGCGGTGGTCGACGTAGCGCATGGCCACGGCCACCTTCGAGATGTCGCCCTGCTGCGAGAAGTCGGCGAACCCTTCGCCATGAGCCACGGCCACGGGAATGCGCGAGCCTTCCATGCCGCTGAAGAAGATCGACGGCGAGCTTTGCACCTCGACGAGCGAGAAGCGGGCTTCGAACTGCTCCGACTTGTTGCGCGTGAACTTCGGCCACGCTTCGGCGCCCGGGATCATCGAGGCGAGGCTCGACATCATCTGGCAGCCGTTGCAGATACCGAGCGCAAACGTGTCCTGGCGCGCGAAGAATGCCGCGAACATGTCGGCAAGCTTCGCGTTGAAGCGGATCGTCTTGGCCCAGCCTTCGCCCGCGCCCAGCACGTCGCCGTACGAGAAGCCGCCACAGGCCACGGCGCCGGCGAAGTCCGCGAGCGTCGCGCGGCCTTCGAGCAGGTCGCTCATGTGGACGTCGTGCGCGTCGAAACCGGCGCGGTCGAACGCGTATGCAGTCTCGAGGTGCGAGTTCACGCCCTGCTCGCGCAGGATCGCCACGCGCGGACGCGCGCCCTTGCCGATGAACGGCGCGGCGATGTCTTCGGCCGGGTCGAAGCTCAGGTGCGGATGCATGCCCGGGTCAGCAGCGTCGAGGAGCGCGTCGTATTCGGCGTCGGCGCACGCGGGATTGTCGCGCAGACGCGCGATACGCCAGCTCACTTCGCTCCACACGCGTTGCAGCTCGGCGCGCGGCGCTTCGTAGATGCGCTTGGCGTCGCGGTAGATTTCGATCGAGTCGCGGTTGTTGAGCGTGCCGATCACGTGCGAGCAGACCGACAGACCGTGCGTGCGCAGCACCGCCATCACGGTGTCGCGCTGCTGAGCCGGCACCTGGATCACGGCGCCGAGCTCTTCGGAGAAGAGCGCGCGCAGCGTGCGGTCGTCGCGGCGGCCGCTCGTTTGCTTCGCCCAGTCCTTGGCGTCGCCGTAGTCGGATTCGTGCTCGCTGTCGAGCGTGAGCATGTCCACGTTCAGCGACACGCCCGTGTGACCCGCGAACGCCATTTCGCAAACCGTCGCCCACAGGCCGCCGTCCGAGCGGTCGTGGTACGCGAGCAGCTGCTCGTTCGCGTTCAGTTGCTGGATGGCCGTGAAGAACTGCTTGAGGTCTTCGGCGCTGTCCACGTCGGGCACGGCGTCGCCGACCTGCTGCGTGACCTGCGCGAAGATGCTGCCGCCCATGCGGTTCTTGCCGCGTCCCAGATCGATCGCGATCAGGACCGACTCGCCCACCTCGTCGACGCGACGCAGTTGCGGCGTGAGATGGCGGCGCACGTCCTCGACCGGCGCGAACGCCGAGATGATGAGCGAAACCGGCGCGACCACTTCCTTGGCCACGCCTTCTTCGTTCCACTTCGTGCGCATGGAGAGCGAATCCTTGCCCACCGGAATGCCGATGCCGAGCGCCGGGCACAGCTCCATGCCGATCGCCTTCACGGTGTCGTAGAGCGCGGCGTCTTCGCCCGGCGCGCCGCACGCGGCCATCCAGTTCGCGGAGAGCTTGAGCTTGTCGAGCGACCGGATGGGCGCGCTGGCGATATTGGTGATCGCCTCGCCCACGGCCATGCGGCCCGAGGCGGGCGCATCGATCACGGCGAGCGGCGTGCGCTCGCCCATCGTCATCGCTTCGCCCTTGTAGCCGGCGTAGTCGAGCGCCGTGATCGCGCAGTCGGCCACCGGCACCTGCCACGGACCGACCATCTGGTCGCGCACGGTCGTGCCGCCAACCGTCCGGTCGCCGATGGTGATGAGGAACGACTTGCTGCCCACGGTCGGATGGCGCAGCACGTTCTTCGCGACCTCGTCGAGCGAGATGCCCGTGACTTCCACGGGCGCGAGCGGCACGCTGGCGTGCTCGACATCGCGATGCATGCGCGGCGGCTTGCCGAGCAGGATGTCCATCGGCATGTCGACGGGCTGGTGGCCGCCGTTGGCCGCGAGCGCCTGCTCGTCGGTGTCGATGAGCTTGAGGTCGCGCGCGTCGGTCGCGACGCCCACGACGGCGAACGGGCAGCGCTCACGCTCGCAGATCGCCTTGAACGCGGCCAGATCGGCGGGCGCAATCGCGAGAACGTAACGCTCCTGCGACTCGTTCGACCAGATCTCGCGCGGCGAGAGGCCCGACTCTTCGAGCTGCACCTTGCGCAGCTCGAAGCGCGCGCCCTTGTCCGCGCCGTCGACGAGTTCGGGGAAGGCGTTCGACAGGCCGCCCGCGCCGACGTCGTGGATGCTCAGGATCGGGTTGCCCTCGCCCAGTTGCCAGCACGAGTTGATGACTTCCTGCGCGCGGCGCTCGATCTCGGGGTTGCCGCGTTGCACCGAGTCGAAGTCGAGCTCGGCGGTATTGGTGCCGGTCGCCATCGAGCTGGCGGCGCCGCCGCCCATGCCGATGCGCATGCCCGGACCGCCGATCTGGATCAGCAGGGTGCCCGCGGGCAGGTCGTGCTTGTGCGTATGCTGCGCGCTGATGTTGCCGAGGCCGCCCGCGATCATGATCGGCTTGTGATAGCCGCGCACGGTGCCCGCCACGTTCTGCTCGTAGGTGCGGAAGTAGCCGCCGAGGTTCGGACGGCCGAATTCGTTGTTGAACGCAGCGCCGCCGAGCGGGCCGTCGATCATGATCTGCAGCGGCGAGGCGATGCGGTCCGGGCGGCCGTAGACACCCTGGGTATCCGCGGGATTGCGCAGCGCGAGCGGCGCGGCGGCGTCGCGGGCGTTTTCCCATGCTTCGCGCGCGTCGGGCAGATCGAGGTTCGAGACCGTGAAGCCCGTGAGGCCCGCCTTCGGACGCGCGCCGCGGCCCGTCGCGCCTTCGTCGCGGATCTCGCCGCCCGAACCCGTCGCCGCGCCCGCGAACGGCGAGATCGCCGTGGGGTGATTGTGCGTCTCCACCTTCATCAGCGTGTGCGTGAGTTCGGTGTGGCGGCCATACCGCTCGCCCGGCTCTCCGTCCGCACCCTGCTTGCGCGGGAACCAGCGTTCCGCCACCGCGCCTTCCATGATCGACGAGTTGTCCGAGTACGCGACGATGGTGCCTTGCGGGCTCATCTTCTCGGTGTTGCGGATCATCGCGAACAGCGACATATCCTGGTCCTGGCCGTCGATCGTCCAGCTCGCGTTGAAGATCTTGTGGCGGCAGTGCTCGCTGTTGGCCTGCGCGAACATCATCAGTTCGACATCGGTCGGGTTGCGCCCGAGCTTGCTGAAGTTTTCGACGAGATAGTCGATTTCGTCGTCGGCGAGCGCGAGGCCCAGTTCGCCGTTGGCCGTTTCCAGGGCGGCACGGCCTTTGCCCAGCACGTCTACGGTCTGCATCGGCCGCGCCGGCAGGACGTCGAACAGATGCAGCGCCGCGTCGCGCGATGGCGCCACGCTCTCCGTCATGCGGTCGTGCAGCGCCGCGGCCACGGCGGCGCTTGCCTCTTCCGAAAGCGTCTTCTTGCCGCCGAGCAGGCCCGACTTGAGCACGACAGTGTATTCGACGCCGCGCTCGATGCGGCGCACCTGCTCGAGACCGCAATGGTGCGCGATGTCCGTGGCCTTGCTCGCCCACGGCGACACCGTGCCGAAGCGCGGCACGACGAGGAACGTGAGCGCGCTGCCGCGCTCCTGCGCCGCCGCGAACGGCGCGCCGTAGTGCATCAGCGCTTCGATTTTCGCGCTGTCTTCAGCGGACAGCGGCGTGGCCGAATTGACGAAATGCAGATACTGGCCGTGCACGCCGACGATGTTGGCGTCGATACGCTGAAGCGTTTCGAGCAGGCGAGCCTGACGGAAGTCGGAAAGGGCCGAAGCACCGGGGAAACACGAGAAGTGGGCCATGGACTGGGGCGTTGCGTCGAAGTTGCGTCAGAGTTGCGTCGCGGCTTCGCCTCGCGCGAAACGCGTCGCGAGCTCGCGATGCGTCGCGCGAAGACGGCGACGGTCAAACGAAGGGAGACCGCGATTATAACCCGGAAGGCCTGTCCTGACCGCCCCGCAGGCCGGTCTGCTGATGGCTACGCGTGCGCGTGCGGCCTGCTCGACGGGATGGCCGTGGCACGCAAGCTTCCCGAAGATAGCCAGCACATTCGCGGCACGTCGGCGATTTCGCGATGTCCCGCGCGTCGCGCGAGCGCTCCGCGAGTGCTCCGGTCCTTGCGGGGGGCTTATGCGCCCCACTTCAAGCCCGCTTCAAGCCCGCTTCAAGGCCGCTTCAAGGCCGCATCGACCCTTCCGCACGCATGGCGATGCGGCCGCTTTCGCTGCTATGATTGCGCGTTTCGTCTGAACGGCGCGCCTTCGCATGGCTTGGGCGCGCTGCACGCCCCACCCACGGCTCGGCGCCCTCGACCGACGGCGCGCCGCCTGCCTGCAGATCGTATCGTCATGGATGTCATCGTCATCGGCGGCGGAATCGCCGGCATCGCTACCGCTTGGCAGCTGCGCGCGGCCGGACACCGCGTCTGCGTGATCGAACGCCACGCCACGGTTGCGCAAGGCGCGACCTACGGCCATAGCGGCATTGCGCTGCCCACGCCGCTCGACGTGTGGTTCGGCCCCACCTTCCTGCGCAACGGGCGTCAATCCTCCGGCGGCGTCATCAGCAGGGCGGGATGGCGCGGCGAGGCCCACAACTTCGTCAAGCGGCTCGCCACGCTCCACGGTTCGGAGGCGTTTGCCGATCGCTATGCGCTCCTGCGTCCGCTCATCGAGTCGGCGCAGGCGGCGCTCGCCGACATCGACGCGCGCTTCCAGCTCGAGTACGAGCAGCGCGATGGCCTGCTCTACCTGGTGCGCGGCAACGACGAATGGTCGCTCACGCAACCGGCGCTCGAGCAGCTGCGCCGCTTCGAAACCCCGCACCACGCACTCTCGCCCGCCGAATGCGTGGCCTTCGACCACTCGATCCCCGCCGATCCGCCGTTCGCGGGCGGCGTGCACTTCGAGACCGGCCGCGTGGCGAACTGCCCGCTCTTCGTGAAGCAGCTCAAGCAGGTGCTCGACACCCATGGCGGCGTGCAGTTCGAAACGAGCCGGGAAGTCAGCGCGATCCGTCTGGAAGACCGGCGCGCGGCCGTGGAGCTCGCGCCGCCCGCGCACGAGACGGGCCGCTCGCGCGACGTCGAAGTGATCTCGGGCGACGCCATCGTCGTCGCCGCGGGTGCGCAGACGCCGCGCCTTCTCGAGCCGCTCGGCCTCAAGCTGCCGTTCTACCCGCTGCGCATGCACACGCTCAATTCGCCGGTGGCGCACGAGGAATGCGTGCCGCACACGACCCTCGTCGATGCCGGCAAACGCATCGCCATCACGCGCATGAATCACCGGCTGCGCATCTCGGGCGCCGCCGTACTGCTACGCGCGCAGGAAGTCGAGGAGGCGCTGCCCGAAACGCTCACCGAAGACGCCCTGGCGCTCCTCGGCGAAGCGTCGCGCGACTGGGCGCCGGGCGCCGCGCGCATTTCCGCCGCGCTCGCGTGGGAAGGCATGAAGCTGCTTTCCGCCGACGGCCTGCCGGCGGTCGGCAACGCGGGCCATCCGCGCCTCTTCGTCAACGCGGGCCACGGGCCGGCTGGCTGGGCGCTTTCGCTTGGGTCGGCGCGCCTCATCGCCCAGCAGATTTCCAACGTCGCGCCGGACTTGCCGGCGGATACCATCAAAGCCCTCTCGCCAGGCCGTAGTTGATCGAGCCGCGCATGGGGCGCGCCATGACCGTCGCCTGAAGCCGTCCAGAACGCGCCTGCGACGGCGTGGCCGCGCGCCGCGCTCGCGAGCGTGCCGTCCGGGGGTCTGCTCGGGTATCGTTGCGATGTCCGCCTCCCACGACCGCATCGCCATGACGCACGCTTCGCTTTCCTCCCTCGCCGGGCAACCGGTGCTCGTCCATCCGCACGATCGTGCGGTCCCGCTCCTGAGCGTCGAGCAGCTGCGCGACGCCGAAGTCGCCGCCCAGCCGGCGCTGCCCGCCCATACGCTGATGGCGCGCGCAGGCGCCGCCGCCGCGCACTTTCTGCTCGAACAGCTCGCGCATGCCCCTTCGTCCGCGAGCGACAAGCCGGTCTGGTTCGCTGCCGGGCCCGGCAACAACGGCGGCGACGCCCTCGTCGTGGCAACGGAACTGCATCGCGCAGGCGTCGCGGTGGAGGTATGCATGCCGGTCGAGGTCAAAGCCGACGACGCGCGCTGGGCCCTCGCCGAGGCGCGCGCGGCCGGCGTGCCGATCGCATCCGCGGCCCCCGCGTCGTTCGACGGTTACGGCTGGCTCGTCGACGGCATGTTCGGGATCGGCCTGGCGCGAGGTCTGGACGGCATGTTCGGCGAATTCGCCGAGCGGATTTCAGCGCGCGCACGCAGCCACGGCCATGTGCTCGCGCTCGACGTACCGAGCGGCCTCGACAGCGACACCGGCAACGTCGTTGGCGACGGCCCGGCGGTACGCGCGACCCATACCATCACCTTCATCGCCGCCAAGCCGGGCCTCTACACGGGCGTGGGACGCGACTACGCAGGCGCCGTAGCCGTCGCGCCGATCGGCATCGACACGGAAGGCACGCCAGCCGCCGTGCGCCTGAACGCGCCATCGATGTTCGCGGCCGGGTTGCCGGCGCGTGACTTCGCGACCCACAAGGGCACGTTCGGCACGCTCGCCGTCGTGGGCGGCGACACGGGCATGTGCGGCGCGCCGATTCTCGCGGCGCGCGCGGCGCTCCTCACCGGTGCGGGCAAGGTCCATGTCGGCTTTCTCGGCAGCGACGCCCCGCCCTACGACGCCCCTCACCCCGAACTCATGCTGCATGCGGCGGCGCGGCTCGGGCTCGGCGCGATGGACGCCGTGGCGGCAGGCTGCGGCATGGGCGGCAGCGCCTCGGCGCGCCAGCTCGTGGACGCGATCCTGCGCCTACGGGCCCCCGTGCTGCTGGACGCCGACGCGCTCAACCTCGTCGCACGCGACGAGGCGCTCGCGGCGCACGTCGCGCAATCGGCCGCCGCCCGCGGCGCGCCATGTGTGCTCACACCGCATCCGCTCGAAGCGGCGCGGCTGCTCGCCTGCGACACCGCGGCCGTGCAGCGCGACCGCCTCGCCGCGGCGCGCGCGCTTGCCACGCGCTACGCGGCCGTCGTCGTGCTCAAGGGCAGCGGCACCGTGATCGCGTCGCCCGACCGCCGCGTCGCCATCAATCCCACCGGGAACGCGGGACTCGCGACGGGCGGCACCGGCGACGCGCTGGGCGGCATGATCGGCGCACTCCTCGCCCAGCGCGTGCCGCCCTACGAGGCGGCGCTGGCGGGCGTCTACCTCCATGGCCTCGCCGCCGACACCCTCTGCGCGCAGGGCGACGGTCCCGCCGGTCTCACCGCGGGTGAACTCGCGCCGATGGTACGCAAGCTCATGAACCGGCTCTTCTACGCGCCGAACTACAACGCCTGATGCGCGGCGCGGCGTGCCGCACGCCCGTTCGTGCGGCACGCCGTTTGCTTGCCAGCCACGATCGAGCGGCCTCGCGCATGCGCCGCCTCTTGCCAGGCGCCACGACGCTGCGCAGTGTCGCGCGAGGCCGCTATACTGATCCTCCGCACGCCATCTCTCATCCGAGGTTGCCCGTGCTTCCCCGCGGCGCGCGAAGCGCGCGTTCGGCCAAACCGGCGAACCGCATCTGCCGCCCTCCATTCGTGATCCCTCTGCTGGACGAACATGACGAATCCGCTCCCCGCCTGGTCCGCGCTACAGACGCATTACGAACAGATCCGCGACGAAAAGCTCCGCGACTGGTTCGCTCCCGCCAACGACCCCGCGCCCACTCGTGCCGAACGCTTCACGTTCGCCGGCGCCGGTCTCGCCGCCGACTTCTCAAAAAATCGCATCACCGACGCCACGCTCAAGCTGCTCGTGCAGCTCGCTCGCGAAGCCGGCGTCGAAGCGCGCCGCGACGCCATGTTCAAGGGCGAAGTCGTCAACCCGACCGAGGGCCGCGCGGCGCTGCACACCGCCCTGCGCGCCACCGAAGCCGACGCGCCGTTCCACGCGCAGATCCTGGCCGAGCGCGCGAAGATGGCGAAGTTCGCCGACGCCGTGCGCAGCGGCGCGTGGACCGGCTACACGGGCAAACGCATTCGCCACGTCGTGAATATCGGCATCGGCGGCTCGGACCTCGGGCCGAAAATGGTCGTGCACGCGCTCAAGCATCTCGAACTGCCCGAGATCACCTCGCACTTCGTCTCGAACGTCGATGGCGCGGACTTGTGGCGCACGATTGAAGACATCGACCCTGAAGAGACGCTGGCGATCATCGTTTCGAAGACGTTCACGACGCTCGAAACCATGACCAACGCACTGTCGATGCGCGACTGGTTCGTGAAGCACGGCTGCCCGCAAAGCGAGCTCGCGAAACACTTCGTGGGCGTCTCGGCCAATCCCGCCGAGGTCGTGAAGTTCGGCATCGCGAAGGAGAACGTGTTCGAGATGTGGGACTGGGTGGGCGGCCGCTATTCGCTGTGGTCGGCCGTGGGCCTGTCGATCATGATCGCCATCGGGCCGCAGCAGTTCGACGAACTGCTTGCCGGCGCGCACGACATGGACAAGCACTTCCGGGACGCGCCGCTCGAGAAGAACCTGCCCGTGCTGCTCGGCATGATCGGCATCTGGTATCGCAACTTCTTCGGCTCGCAGAGCTATCTCGTGGCCCCGTACTCCGAAGCGCTGCACTACCTGCCCTCGTACCTCCAGCAGCTCGAGATGGAGAGCAACGGCAAGTCGGCGCGGCTCGACGGCAGGTTCGTCGACTACGCAACGTCAGCGGTCACCTGGGGCGAGCCCGGCACGAACGGCCAGCACGCGTTCTTCCAGATGCTCCACCAGGGGCCGACGATCGTGCCGATCGATTTCGTCGCCGTGCTCACACCGGAGCATCCGCTGGCCGATCATCACCCGAAGCTGCTAGCGAACTGCTTCGCGCAGAGCGAGGCGCTGATGCTCGGCCGCACCGAGGAAGAGGCGCGCAAGATCGCGGGCCCGGACAAGCCCGAACTCGTGCCGCACATCATGTTCCCCGGCAACCGCCCGACCACCACGCTGCTCGTCGACGCCCTCACGGCCCGCTCGCTCGGCGCGATCATCGCGCTCTACGAGCACAAGGTGCTCGTGCAGGCTTCCGTGTGGGACATCAATCCGTTCGACCAGTGGGGCGTGGAACTCGGCAAGATCCTCGGCAAGGTGGTCGAGGCCGACCTCACCGCGCCGGGCGCCGACCTGAAGGCGCACGATTCGTCGACGGCCGCGCTGATCGCGCGCGCCCGCGCGGCGCTCAAGCGTTAAAGCGCGCTGATGCGGCGTGCGCACGCGCTGCGTACGCCGCTCGCTGGCTGGCTGCCGGTTGTTCGGGCGCTAGCGCCCCGCTTCGACGTTGCTCGGGTCGCTCGTGTTGTGTGGAGCGCTAACGCCATGCGACGCGTTGGCGACCCGGTGGCCAGCCTCGATCGTGACGATGGTGTCGCAACGCTGCGCCAGATCGATATCGTGTGTGACGAGCACGAGCGTCGCCCCGTTGGCGCGATTGAGCTCGAACATCAGGTCGATGACGGCGCGGCCCGTGGCGGCGTCGAGGCTGCCGGTGGGCTCGTCGGCGAACAGCACGGCCGGGCGCGTCACGAACGCCCGGGCAAGCGCCACGCGCTGCTGCTCACCGCCCGAAAGCAGCTTCGGGTAGTGTTTCGTGCGCTCGGCAAGGCCCACGCGCTCGAGCAATGCGCGCGCGCGGGCGAAAGCGTCGCGTGTCGACATCCCGCCCTGCAGTTCGAGCGGCAGCGCGACGTTCTCCAAAGCGGTGAGATGCGGCATCAGCTGGAACGACTGGAACACGAAGCCCACTGAACCGTTGCGCAGCGCCGCGCGCTGGTCCTCGGCCATGCCGGTGAGTTCGTGGCCCAGCAGGCGCACGGAGCCCGCGCTTGCGCTGTCGAGGCCGGCCAGCAGGCCGAGCAGCGTCGACTTGCCGGACCCGGAGGCACCGACGATCGCCACGCTGCCGCCCGCGTGCACCGTGAGGTCGATGCCGTCCAGGATCGTCAGTTCGCCCGTGGCGTCGGTGACGCGCTTGCACAAACCCCGTACTTCGATGACTGGATCGCTATTCATTCGCACATGATGACGCACAGGTTAGCCGTGAACCAGAAGCGCGCCGCGCGGCGCACCGTCCTTTCCCGCGCCTCGTCCCGTTTCAGCGCGTTCGTCTCCATCGCCATCTTGACTGCTGCCCTGTTCGGCGCGGCGTCGAGCACGATCGGCACGGCACTCGCCGCGACGCCCATCCCCGCGGCCAACGCGGCGACGAACCCCGCCGCCATGGCGAAGCCGACCATCGTCGTGCTCGGCGACAGCCTTTCCGCCGAATACGGCCTGCCGCGCGACACGGGCTGGGTTGCCCTGCTGCGCCAGCGGCTCGCGAGCGAGCGGATCGATTATAGCGTCGCGAATGCGAGCATCAGCGGAGACACGACCAGTGGCGGCCTCACGCGCCTGCCCCTCGTCATGCAGCGCCTGAAGCCGGCCATCGTCATCGTCGAGCTCGGCGCGAACGACGCGCTGCGTGGCGTGCCGCTCGCCACGACCGCGAGCAATCTGCGCGCCATCATCGCGCAGATCCGCGAGGGCCACGCGAAGCCGGTGCTGGTGGGCATGTACGTACCGCCCAACTATGGCCCCGACTACACCCGCGACTTCCACGCCGTCTATGAGAAACTTGCGAAGGAACTGAACGTGCCCCTCGTCCCGTTCCTGCTCGCCGGCTTCGCCGACAAACCCGAACTCTTCCAGTCCGATCAGATCCACCCTACCCGGCAGGCACAGCCCTTGCTGCTCGACAACGTGTGGCCGACGCTCGCGCCGCTGCTCGCCAGCGGCGCGCGGCACTGAGCGGCAAGCGGGCAAAAGAATTTGCTGGCGTCTACCCCGGACGCCTTCCTCCGGCGCGACCGCTGGAGTGTCCAGCCGCTCGAGCCCCGAGCAGCGTTGGCGCGTTCAACGGCGCCATGCGCCTGGCCACGTCTCATCGGACGAGCGAGCCGCCCGGCCGCACCGTCTGAATCCGATCGACCCGACTGGAGGGATAAAGCGTGAAATATTTACCTCTTATTGTCGCAACGGCGGCCCTTGCCGCCTGTGCCAATCAGCCAATGCCGAGTGGAGCGCAGTCCGTCGGCACCAGCCAGCAACCCCCTGCGGCCGTCGCACAATGCATCGCGCAGAAGTGGGCCGATAAATCACAGCAGCAGGTCGTCTCGCAGTCCGTGCTCGCCAACGGCCAGGCTGTCGACGTCTACGTGCCTGGTCAACAGCCGCCTAACGGTGCAGCGGCAACGGTGCGCCCGGCGTGGAGCGCCAGCGCGAAGACGTGGGTCGGCTTCCGCTCCGGGGGCGGCGCGGGCGGCGACGCCACCGGCGACATCAGTGCCTGCCTCTGATTGCGCGCCTTGGAACGCAAAAGCCCCGCGATTTTCGCGGGGCTTTTTGTACTGGCGCGAGGCGCCGCCGGATTGCAGCCTCGTGCTTACTGGCCGCCGTCGCTTGAGGGCTCAGACGACGAATTGAGCGAGCCGTAGAACTTGACCTTGGAGCGCTCGCGCAACGCATCGAGGTAGGCTTGAACCTCCGACTGGCCGCTCACCTGCGCAAGCTGCTGTTGCGCAGCGGCGAGACGCGGGCCGTCTGCAGCCTGGCCGTTGATCACGCTGTTCACGCGGTAGATCGCATAGCCATCGTTGCCGAGATCCACGCCGACATAGGCGGGCAGCTTCTGCGCATCAGCCTTGAACACCGCCGAAAGTGCGCCGGGCGGCAGCCCCTGGGCTTCGTTGCGCGAGACCTTGAGCGCCGACGAAAAGCCAGCGGTCGACTTCGACTTCTGGAGATCCGCGAGCTTCGCCTCGCCGTCTTTGCGCGCCATCTCTGCCGCCTGCTGCGCGACCACCTTCTGGCGCACGGCATCCTTGACCGCGGCGAACGCGGGCACGGTGGCCGCCTGGTAGTTCGTCACGCGCGCGGAGATCAGCGTGTTGTTGCCGACGTCGATCGCCTGGGTGTTGTTGTGCTGATTCACCGAGTCGCTCGCGAACACCGCGTCGAGGAACTTCTGGTTGTTCAGCGGGCTGTCCGGCGGCAGCGCGGGATTCGGTTTCGGCGTGACCGTCGCCGTCTGGATCGTCAGCTTGTACTTGTCGGCGGCCGGCTGGAGGGTCTTGGCCTGTTCGTAGACCGTCGACGTGAAGCCGTCGCTCGCGTCGGCAAGCAGCTTCGCAGCCTGCTGCGCCTTCACTTCGTTGGCGATCTGCGCCTTCACTTCGTCGAACGGCTTCGTGGTCGCCGGCTTCAGATCCGTGACCTTGACGATGTGATAGCCGAAGTCCGACTGAACCACACCGCTGATCTCGTCCTTCTTGAGCTTGAAGACCGCGTCGTCGAAGGCCTGGCCGCCGGCGATCATGCCCGGGCCGAAGTAGCCGAGGTCGCCGCCCTTCGAGGCCGAGCCCGGATCCTGCGATTCCTTCTGCGCGATCTGCGCGAACTGATCCGGATGCGCCTTCACTTCGGCGAGAATCGTCTCGGCCTTCTGCTTCGCCGCATTGCGCACGTCGGCGCTCGCGTCCTTCGGCGCCGTGATCAGGATGTGGCTCGCGCGCACTTCTTCCTGCGTGCGATAGTGCGCGATGTTGTCTTCGTAGTACTTCTTGAGATCGGCTTCGCCCGGCTGCACGTTGGCGGCCACCGTCGCCGCCGAGAGCACGAGATACTGAATCTGCGCCGTAGCCGGCGTAGCGAAGGCGTTCTTGTTCGCGTCGTAGTATGCCTGCAGTTGCGCGTCGGTCGGCTGGACCCTGGCCGCGTAGTCGCTTGCGTGGAACGCGAGGCCTTGCACCTCGCGCTGCTGCTCCGAAAGCCCCGTCAACTGCTGCGCGAGCGCCTTGGGCGTGAACGCGCTGCGGATGATCGACGCGGGCAGTTGCTGCATGGCGAGGCTATAGCGCACGCGCTCGTCGTACTGCTCCGGCGTCATGCCCTGCATGGCGAGCAGCTGCTTGTACTGGTCGAGATTGATCGAGCCGTCGGGTTTCTTGAGCGACGAGATCACCGGGTCGGAGAGCAGCGCGCGGCGCACGGCGTCGTCCGAGGCGGTGAGATGCAGGCGCTGCGTTTCGTCGACGAGCACGCGCTGCTGGATCAATCCGTCGAGGATGTCCTTGCGGTGTTCAGGGGTGTCGAACATGCTGGCATCGAACCGCGCGCCCATGATCTGGCGGGCCTGGTCGAGTTGCTGGCGCGCGGCGTTGTCGTATTCTGCACGCGTGATCTTGTGTCCGTTGACGCTCGCGACGTTCGCGCTTTCGTCGAAGAAGCCGCGGAAACCTTGAATACCGACGAAGCCCAGACCTGGCAGGACGACCAGGAGCAGCATGAACATCATCAGGCGTTTGTGATTGCGGAAAAAGTCGAGCATGCGTGACCAGACGTTGAGGGCGCCAAAAAATGGAACGCCCGATATTACAACAGCGGCCAACAAAAAAGGCGAACCGGAGTTCGCCTTCTTGTCGAGATATCCTTGGCGGAGCGGACGGGACTCGAACCCGCGACCCCCGGCGTGACAGGCCGGTATTCTAACCAACTGAACTACCGCTCCGTGCGGTGCTGCGCGAAGTGCCGGGACTGAAGCTGTGGTGGGTGCTGAGAGGCTCGAACTCCCGACCTACGCCTTGTAAGGGCGCCGCTCTACCAACTGAGCTAAGCACCCAGCTTCATGCTTGCCTGCGCGCTTTTCTGCGCGCTGTTCTGTGCTTTCCCTGCACTGCGACTTCTGCTGCGCTACCTCATCAGGTAGCGAGCCCGCTAGTTTAGCGCATCCTTGAGCGCTTTGCCAGGCCTAAATTTGGGCACCTTGGCTGCCTTGATCTTGATCGCGTCGCCGGTGCGCGGATTGCGGCCCGTGCGCGCCGTACGCTTGCCGACGGCAAACGTGCCGAAGCCGACCAGCGTCACCGACCCGCCCTTCTTGAGCGTCCCTTTGACGCCGCCGATGACGGCGTCGAGTGCGCGTCCCGCAGCCGCTTTCGAGATGTCGGCTTGTTGCGCGATGTGGTCGATCAGTTCCGTTTTATTCATTCCAGCCCCCGAGAATGTGTTTGGGCAAACTTGAGAAGAACATCAACTTGTTGGATGGACAGCCCCCGCAGAGCGGGGCGAGGACATTTAACGGGGCCGAAAGTGCGGTGTCAAGCGGGATTGAGCCTGATGTGACGCGCGCTTCGAGGGATCATTCCAACAAGTGGGAAGCGCCGGATAAAGCACGGCTCGACATGACAATGTCACGAACGTCGTCGCCCAAACAAAGAAAGCCCGCGGACCATGCCGCGGGCTTTCCTGGGGGCAACGGGCCGCACTTGCGCGCGGCTTATAGACGGCTCAGTGCTTGACCACTTCAGTCGCGCCGGCGTCCTTCGCTTCGCTCACGGGCGCCTTCGCGTCCTCGGCCTTCGCCTCTTCTTCCGGCAGCGGCTGCGGCACACGTTCGAGCGCGAGTTCCAGCACCTTGTCGATCCATCGGACCGGCACGATTTCGATCGCGTTTTTCACGTTGTCCGGGATCTCGGTGAGATCCTTGACGTTCTCTTCCGGAATCAGCACGAGCTTGATGCCGCCGCGATGCGCCGCGAGCAGCTTTTCCTTCAGCCCGCCGATCGGCAACACTTCGCCACGCAGCGTAATCTCGCCCGTCATCGCGACATCGGCACGCACCGGGATGCCCGTGAGCACGGACACCAGCGCCGTCGTCATCGCCCCGCCGGCGGACGGACCGTCCTTCGGCGTCGCGCCTTCCGGCACGTGGATGTGGATGTCCTGCTTCTCGAACGCCTCGTCCTTGATGCCAAGGCGACGCGAACGCGAACGCACCACCGAGCGTGCTGCTTCGACCGACTCCTTCATGACGTCGCCGAGCGAGCCCGTGCGAATCACGTTGCCCTTGCCGGGCATCACCGCCGCTTCGATCGTCAGCAGATCGCCGCCGACTTCCGTCCACGCGAGGCCCGTGACCTGACCGATCTGGTTTTCCTTCGCAGCCAGACCAAAGTCGTACTTGCGCACGCCGAGGAAGGTGTCGAGGTTGGCGCTGTCGACCGTGACGGCCTTGTCGGCCTTCTTGAGCAGCAGCATCTTCACGACCTTGCGGCAGATCTTCGACACTTCGCGCTCGAGCGAACGCACACCGGCTTCGCGCGTGTAGTAGCGAATGATGTCGCGGATCGCGCCTTCGGTCACCTCGATCTCGCCCGGCTTCAGGCCGTTGTTCTTCTTCTGCTTGGGAAGAAGATAACGCTGGGCGATGCTGACCTTCTCGTCTTCCGTGTAGCCCGAGAGGCGGATGACTTCCATCCGGTCGAGCAGCGGCGGCGGAATGTTCAGCGAGTTCGACGTGGCGACGAACATCACATCGGAGAGGTCGAAATCGACTTCGATGTAGTGGTCGGCGAACGTGTGGTTCTGTTCCGGGTCGAGCACTTCGAGCAGCGCCGACGACGGATCGCCGCGGAAATCCATGCCCATCTTGTCGACTTCGTCGAGCAGGAAGAGCGGATTGCGCACGCCGACCTTCGCGAGGCTCTGCAGGATCTTGCCCGGCATCGATCCGATGTAGGTACGACGGTGGCCGCGGATCTCGGCTTCGTCACGCACGCCGCCCAGCGCCATGCGCACGAACTTGCGGTTCGTTGCGCGCGCAATCGACTGGCCGAGCGAGGTCTTGCCGACGCCCGGAGGCCCGACGAGGCACAGGATCGGCGCCTTGACCTTGTCCACGCGCTGTTGCACCGCGAGATACTCGAGAATGCGTTCCTTCACCTTCTCGAGACCATAGTGGTCTTCGTCGAGCACGGTTTCGGCGTTCGAGAGGTCGTTGTTGACCTTGCTCTTCTTGCGCCACGGCAGGCCGATCAGCGTGTCGATGTAGTTGCGCACGACGGTCGCTTCCGCCGACATCGGCGACATCAGCTTGAGCTTCTTGAGCTCGGCGTCTGCCTTCTTCTTGGCTTCCTTCGGCATGCGCGCGGCCGTGATGCGTTTCTCGAGCTCTTCGAGATCGGCACCCTCTTCGCCTTCGCCCAGTTCCTTCTGGATGGCCTTGACCTGTTCGTTCAGGTAGTACTCGCGCTGGCTCTTCTCCATCTGGCGCTTCACGCGGCCGCGAATGCGCTTCTCCACCTGGAGAATGTCGATTTCGGCTTCGAGCTGCGCGAGCAGATGCTCCAGACGCTCGACGACAGGGAACATCTCGAGGATGTGCTGTTTCTGATCGAGCTTGAGCGGCAGGTGCGCGGCGATCGTGTCAGCAAGACGACCGGCCTCGTCGATGCCCGACAGCGACGTCAGGATCTCCGGCGGGATCTTCTTGTTGAGCTTCACGTACTGGTCGAACTGCGAGACGATCGCGCGGCGCAGCGCTTCGGTTTCGGCGCTGTCGGCGTGGTCGGGCTCGAGCGGCATGACTTCGCACGAGAACTGCGTTTCCTGCTCTTCAATGGAGAGCGTCTTCGCGCGCTGCAGGCCTTCCACGAGCACCTTCACGGTGCCGTCGGGCAGTTTCAGCATTTGCAGGATGTTGGCGACACACCCTACTTCATACATGTCTTTTTCGGTCGGTTCGTCCTTCGCGGCGGTCTTCTGCGCGACGAGCATGATGTGCTTGCCGCCTTCCATTGCCGCTTCGAGAGCCTTGATCGATTTCGGTCGGCCCACGAAAAGGGGAATCACCATATGCGGGAAGACGACTACGTCTCGCAGCGGCAGCAGCGGGAGCGTGGTGCGTTCCGGCGGGAGGAGTTGGGTTCCTGACATTTCATTTCCCCATGAGTGGAATCAATTGTTCGGTAATTGAGGCCTGAGATACCGATTGCAAGCCTCGCGCGTGTGGGAAAAGTTCAGTGACTCCAAAATAGTGCGCCATCGACCTCGGGATCAAACGAAAAAGCCGTTCATCCCTCTGTATGAACGGCCCTTTTCCGGAACTCTTTAGCCGATCATCACCATCAGTTCGACCCAGCAACCTTCGGAGCGTCTTCGTAAATCAACAGTGGCTTGCCGTCGCCGTCGATCACGTTGTCGTCGATGATGACCTTGCTCACGCCTTTCATGGCCGGCAGCTCGTACATCACGTCGAGCAACGCCTGCTCCAGGATCGAGCGCAGGCCCCGCGCACCGGTCTTGCGGCGGATCGCCTTGCGGGCGACGGCCTGCAACGCGCCCGGGCGGATCTCCAGCTCCACGCGTTCCATGTTGAAGAGCTTGTGGTACTGCTTGACGAGCGCATTCTTCGGCTCGACCAGAATCTTCATGAGCGCGGCTTCGTCGAGCTTGCCGAGCGTGGCGACCACCGGCAGACGGCCGATCAGTTCGGGAATCAGGCCGAACTTGATGAGGTCTTCGGGCTCCGTCTCGCGCAGCACCTCGCCCGCGTCGCGCTCCTGCTTGCTCTTCACGCTCGCGCCGAAGCCGATGCCGGTCTTCTCGGTGCGGTCGGTGATGACCTTCTCGAGGCCGTCGAACGCGCCGCCGCAGATGAACAGGATATTGGTCGTGTCGACCTGGATGAAATCCTGGTTCGGATGCTTGCGGCCGCCCTGGGGCGGGACCGAGGCCATCGTGCCTTCGATCAGCTTGAGCAGCGCCTGCTGCACGCCTTCGCCCGAGACGTCGCGCGTGATCGACGGGTTATCCGACTTGCGGCTGATCTTGTCGATCTCGTCGATATAGACGATCCCGCGCTGGGCCTTGTCGACCTCGTAATTGCAGTTCTGCAGCAGCTTCTGGATGATGTTCTCGACATCTTCGCCCACGTAGCCGGCTTCGGTCAGCGTGGTGGCGTCGGCGATCACGAACGGCACGTTCAGAAGGCGCGCGAGCGTCTGCGCGAGCAGCGTCTTGCCCGAGCCCGTGGGCCCGATCAGCAGGATGTTGCTCTTCGAGAGTTCGACTTCGTCCTTCTTGTCGAGATGCTTCAGACGCTTGTAGTGGTTGTACACCGCCACTGCGAGGATCTTCTTCGCGCGCTCCTGCCCGATCACGTACTGGTCGAGGATGTCGCGGATCTCCTGCGGGCTCGGCAGGTCCGAGCGCGACAGCGCCGCGTCGACGCCCGCACCGGCAGCTTCGTCGCGAATGATCTCGTTGCACAGGTCGATGCATTCATCGCAGATGAATACCGACGGACCAGCGATGAGCTTTTTCACCTCATGCTGGCTCTTGCCGCAAAACGAGCAATACAACAGCTTCTCGCTGTTAGAACCTTTCTTGTCCGCCATGGATAGATGAGCCTCCGGACACTCTGTTACATGATACGCCGTTTCCCCCGGCGGGGCCGGGGGGCGCGTGAACCGCTTGCTGAGACGGCGTTGGGGGCCGCGGGCCGCGAAGCGCGTTTGCCGATTATTCCACAAGGTCTGCGCGGCGTCGGCTATCCCCTTTTGTGCGGGGGCCGAACTAGTCCTCTACGCTGCTTGAGTCGCTTGAGTCCCTTTATCTTCCCGCGTCAGCCTGATGGGGTCGGACGCGGGATGCGCCGGGCGCCGGATCACGGACGCTTGTGCAGAACCTGGTCGACGAGACCATATGCCTGGGCGTCGTCGCCCGACATGAAATTGTCGCGATCTGTGTCGCGCGCGATGCGTTCGACGGGTTGACCCGTATGGTGCGCCAGCAACTGGTTCAGGCGCTCCTTCAGGTACAGGATCTCGCGCGCCTGGATTTCGATGTCCGACGCCTGGCCGCGCGCGCCGCCGAGCGGCTGGTGAATCATCACGCGCGAGTTAGGCAGCGCAAAACGCTTGCCCTTTGCGCCCGACGCCAGCAGGAACGCGCCCATGCTGGCCGCAAGGCCCATGCAAAGGGTCGAAACATCGGGCTTGATGAATTGCATCGTGTCGTAGATCGCCATGCCGGCCGAGACCGAGCCGCCCGGGCTGTTGATGTACAGGCTGATGTCCTTGTCCGGGTTTTCGCTTTCGAGGAACAGCAACTGGGCGACCACGAGGTTCGCCGTCTGGTCGTTCACTTCACCCACGAGGAACACCACGCGCTCCTTCAGGAGCCGCGAATAGATGTCGTACGAACGTTCGCCACGGCCGCTCGTTTCGACAACGATCGGCACGAGGCCGAGCGCCTGCGGGTCGAAGTCCCGCGATGCATGTGAAGTCAACGTATCCAGCGATTGAGCGCGAATGGTCATGCGGTGCATCCTTGTCTGGAAAAGTTCTTCTGATAACCCGTATGGAGACGGACCCCGGTCAAATCAACCACACGTGCAGCATGGCTAAAACCTGCGGATGCAAAAACGGCGTGCTGGCCGTCGGTCGCTCCGACAGCCGGCACGCCGTAGCGGGCAGATTTAAGCCTGCGCCGTCGCGCTTGCCAGTTCTTCGAAGCTAACTTGCTTGTCCGTCACCTTGGCCTTGCCGAGCACGAAGTCCACGACGTTCGATTCGACGACGTAAGCTTCCATTTCGGCCAGACGCTGCTGGTTGGAATAATACCAGCGCACGACCTCCTTCGGGTCTTCGTAGCTTTTCGCGAATTCGTCGACTTCAGCACGGATCTGCTCCGGCTTCGCTTCGAGGCCGTTGGCCTTCACGAGTTCGGCGAGCACGAGGCCCAGCTTCACGCGGCGCTCGGCCTGCTCCTTGAACATCTCGGCCGGGATCGGCGCGTCCTTGGCGTTCGGCACGCCGCGCTGCGCGAGGTCGGCACGCGCCATCTCGACGAGGCGCTGCTGGTCCTGCTCGACCAGCGCGTTCGGCACGTCGAGTTCGGCGATCTTCAGGAGCGCGTCCATGACCTGGTTCTTGACGATGGACTGCGTGCGGCGCTTCGCTTCACGCTCGAGGTTGTCCTTGATTTCGGCGCGCATCTTCACGAGGTCGCCGTCGGCGATGCCGAGCGACTTCGCGAATTCCGCGTCGATTTCCGGCAGGTGCGGCCACTCGATCTGCTGCATCGTGATCGTGAACTTCGCGGTTTTGCCGGCGACGTCCTTGCCGTGATAGTCCTCGGGGAACGCGAGGTCGAATTCGCGGGACTCGCCCTTCTTCAGACCAATGGCGGCCTTTTCGAATTCCGGCAGCATGCGGCCTTCGCCCAGCACGAACGCGAAACCTTCGGCCGTGCCGCCCTGGAACGCGACATCGTCGATCTTGCCGACGAAGTCGACCGTCACGCGATCGCCTTCCTTGGCCGCGGTGTCGGCACCGCCGTCACCGTGCTCGCCCGCTTCGCCGCGAGCGTGGAAGTGCACGCGCTGCTTGCGCAGGATGTCGAGCGTGCGGTCGATTTCGGCTTCGGTGATGGTGGTCGTCGTGCGCTCGATTTCGGCCGTCGTGATGTCGCCGAGCTTCACTTCCGGATAGACCTCGAAGGTCGCGTCGAACGCGTAGTCGCCTTCGGCGGCTTCGGCCTTCGGCGCGAAGTTCGGCTGGCCGGCCACGCGCAGGTTCTCGGCGCGGCTGATGTCGAAGAATTCCTTGCCGACCTTGTCGCTCAGGACTTCGGCTTCCACCTGGCCCGAATACTGCTGCGTGACCATCTTGAGCGGCACCTTGCCCGGGCGGAAACCCGGCATGCGCACGTTCTTGGCGAGTTTGCGGATGCGCGTGTCGACTTCTTTCTGCACGGCGTCCTTCGGCAGGGAAATCGTCACGCGGCGTTCGAGCTTGCCGAGGTTTTCAACAACGTTAGCCATGGCTTCAATCGTCCTAAAATTGTTCGAGCGAATCAGTAATCTGTGATCTTTGCGTGCCGCAGTCCGATGGGGTTTCCCCGGGCGGCAACGCGCTTTGGAGCTGCATGCTGGCGCGCGAGGCGCCGCTCTACAGCGCCGAAACGGGCGGCTCGCGGTGCGGTTCCGTCAAAAGAGCCAAGTATTTTAGCAAACTATTTCGCGCACCCAGTGTAATTGCCGTTCGGGCGTGCCCTGGTGCTCGTTTTGGCTTCGCGCCGCGCTGAAGTGCGCGCCGATCCGCGCCCCCAATCCGCGCCCCAATCCGCGCTATGGCAACGCCGTTATCCCGTGCACGCGGCGGGCTGCTAAGCTTACGCTCGCGCCGGACGCCCCGCCGGCCGCAGCCACTCCCAACACCATTCTTCCAGCAGAGACACCATGCCGAATTCGTCGACTGACGTTCCCGTTATCGTCATTGCTCCTGATTCTTTCAAAGGCTCGCTCAGCGCGGACGGGGTCGCCGCCGCGATCGCCGAGGGCATCCGGCGCGTGCGCGCCGACGCAGACATCCGCATCCGCCCGATGGCCGACGGCGGCGAAGGCACCCTCGACGCGATGCTGTCGATGGGCGGCGAGCGCCGCGTGATCCACGTGGAAGGCGCCGCGGGTCCGAAGCGCGACGCTGCGGTAGGGTTGCTGCACGACGGCAGCGCGATCGTCGAGACGGCCGAGATCGTCGGCATTACGGACGCGGTGGGCATGGGCGTGCCGGTAGCCGCGCGCAGCACGCGCGGCATGGGCGAAGCGATTCGCGCACTGCTCGATGAAGGCGTGCGGCGCTTTTACGTGGCGCTCGGCGGCAGCAGCACAAACGATGGCGGCGCGGGCCTGCTAGCGGGCCTCGGACTGCAGCTCTTCGACGCGGACGGCAAGCCGCTCGAGCCGACCCCGGAGGCGCTCGCCCGGGTTGCACGCGTGGACGCATCGGGTCTCGACGCGCGGCTTGGAGAAGCCGAGTTCGTCGGCATGTCCGACGTCGACAACCCGCTCACGGGAGAACACGGCGCGACAGCCGTGTTCGGCCCGCAAAAAGGCGTGACGCCCGAGCAGGTGGCGCCGATCGACGCGGCGCTCGGCCGGTTCGCCGATCTGGTCGAAGCGGCGCTGGGCCGTCGCGTGCGCGACGAAGCGGGCTCCGGCGCCGCCGGCGGCCTGGGTTTCGCGCTGCGCATCCTCGGCGCGAGCTTCGAGCCGGGCGCCGAGGTCGTTGCGCGCACCATCGGTTTGGACGAGGCCCTCGACAACGCCGACTGGCTCATCACCGGCGAGGGACGCTCGGACGTCCAGACGCTGCATGGCAAGGCCCCGTTCATCGCCTGCCGCCACGCCGCGGCCGCCGGAGTGCCGGCGACGCTGCTCTCGGGCGCCGTGGACGCGGCTGCCCTGCCGCGCCTCGCCGAGCACTTCAGCGGGTGCTTCTCGCCCGCGCCCGGCCCCGTGACGCTGGAAACCGCGATCCGCGACGCGGCGCGCCTCCTTGCCAACGAGGCGGAGCAGCTCGCGCGCCTCAAATACGCTGCGCGTACATCCATCTGAACGGCGTTGCCGGGGCCACCCGCCCCGGCTTTCCCGACGCAAGCCTCGCGGCCCGATACACGAACCTGCTCGCACCGCGCATTCCGCAGTAAGCGATTAATAGATTCGTGCGCTATTCCGGGTGCTTAACAAGGGATTCGGATGCGTTGACCCGGGCGCCGGATGGGGCAACAATCACAGAATCGCGACACGATCGCGCCCTTCCCAAGCGACCAGACCAGGACTCCCATGAAGGCAAGCAAAGCCGGACTCGAACAATTCCTCACCTATCGGCTGCATGTCCTGAACAAGCTCTCCGAACGGGGCGCCAGCGAACGCTACCAGGCGAAGCTCGGCATCACACTTCCGGAAGCTCGGCTCATTGCAGCTGTGGGTGCGTTCGGCCCGTTTTCCGTGATGGAACTTGCGCGCCACGCCAATCTGGACAAGAGCCAGGCGAGCCGCGCAGCCGAGGCGCTGATGCGCCGCGGCCTCATGCAGCGCGATACAAGCGAGGAAGACGGCCGCCTCGTACTCGTTTCGCTCACACCCGATGGACGCGCGCTGTATCGCAAGGTCATGCCCATTGCGCGCAAGTGGAATATCGACTTGTTTGCGAGCCTTGACGACAAGGAGCGCGACACGCTTGCGCGTGCACTCAACAAGGTGATCGAGGCCATGCAGGCGGAGCTGTAACGCAGCAGGCTCAAGCAGAGGCGATAAATCAAATAGATGGCCCACGCAACAGGTCGTCGCCGCCAAGCCGCCGTCGTCATCTGCGGCGCGCAAACAAAAAAGGCCATGTACCGATGGGTACATGGCCTTTCTATTTGTGGTGCGTGAGGCCGGACTCGAACCGGCACACCCTTGCGGGCGTCAGGACCTAAACCTGGTGCGTCTACCAATTTCGCCACTCACGCGAATTCATGCGCCAGTTCGGCGATACAACCGCGCGTACAACCCTTCGCAACTTGCCGACTGATCGAGTCCTCGTGAGACGTCAGGCAAAAAGCGCAAGCGCGAGATTCTAACCGATTGGCTGGCGCTTGTCTGCATCCCCAAAACAATGCGCGACGATGCGCCGGGCAAGCCGCCGTTCACTGTGGCGGGCCGGCGGAGCCGATCTCAGCACACCCCGATGCTAGAATCGCGGCTCTATCTCGCGCGCGCTGTGACCGTCACGCGTGCCGCATCGCCCCACATCTGCGAACGCCGTGAACTTCGACGACTACTGCCTGCAAAAGGCGGCTCCCCCTGGTTCGAGCACCTACTATGCGCTGCGTCAGGCCCATGCCGCGCGTCAGCCGCTTCTCACCGCGCTCTTCGCGCTGCGCCGTGAGCTCGAGGAAACCGCGAAGGAAACGAGCGACCCCACGGTGGGCCGCACCAAGCTTGCCTGGTGGCAAAAGGAACTGGCCGCGCTCGCCGCGGGCAAGCCTGCGCATCCGGTCACCCAGGCACTCGCCGCGCATCTCGACGACACGAGCACGATCTACCCCGACCTGCAGGCACTGCTCGCCGGCTTCGAGATGGATCTGGAACAGGCGCGCTATCTCGACCTGCCCAACCTGCGCCGCTACATGGACGGCGTAGGCGGCACATTCGCCTCGCTCGTCGCGCAGCTGAGCGCGCGCACCGAAGCGGACCGGCGCGACGCCGCACGCTGGGCCGCACCGCTCGGCAACGCGCTCACGCTCGCGCAGTTCGTGCCGGAAATCGGCAACGACGCGCGCCATGGGCGCATCTACGTGCCGATCGACGAACTGCAACGCTACAACGTGACGGCCTCCGATCTGATCAACCGGCGATATAGCGCGGAGTTCACGGAGCTGATGCAATTCCAGACCGCGCGCGCGAGAGACTCGGTGCATGCCGCGCTCGACGCGATTCCCGCTTCCGCGCGCCGCGACCAGCGCACGTTGCGAGCGCTCGCGGCACTCGAACTCGCGTTGCTGGACGAAGTCGAGCGCGAGGGGTACCAGGTGCTGCATCAGCAGATCGTGCTCACGCCTGTCCGCAAGCTCTGGATCTCATGGCGCGCCGCACGCCGCAGTTGACGCACGTCGTGAGCCTGGCCCCGCCGGGCTGGATGTGTCCGGCAAGGCACGCACGAACCGTCACTACGCCCGCAGCAACGGCAGCGCCTCGAAGCGCTGCTGCAATACGGCCTGTGCGTCGAGCCCCCACCATGGTCCGAGTACGGTCGCATAGATCTGCCTGAAGTCCACACCCACTGGCAGATTGCCATTGCCATCGAGACGCGCGAGTTCCGGCGGCTGCCCGTAAAGCCCGCCCGCCACCCGCCCACCCGCCACGAAATGCGCCGACGCCGTGCCGTGGTCGGTGCCGCGGCTTTGATTCTCGCGCACGCGCCGCCCGAATTCCGCATACGTCACGATGAGCGCTCGGTCCCAACGCCCAAGCTCGACCAGGGCCGAACGCATCGCCACCATGCCCGCCGCGAACTGGCGCAGCAAGTCGGCGTGACGCTGCGGCTGATTCTGGTGCGTATCGAAACCGTTGAGCGTCAGACGAATCGCCGCGACGCCGCACCCCGGCACCGGCTCGCCTTGCGGGGTGTCGGCCGACGCGAGCGCGTGCATCGCTGTCTGGATCGATGCGCCGAACGCCCCCGCCGGGAATGCCGTCTTCAACGCGTAGTTACCTGGATGCGGCCGCAGTTTGTCGGCGGCGTGCACGATGTCGTTTTCGACGTCGAGGATATGGGCGAGCGCCGGGTTGCGCTCCTTGAGCGAAACCGGCCTGACGAGGCGCGAGACACGCGCGAACTGCGCCGGATTCACGAGCGCGATGGCGCGTGCGCCGTTGGAGAGCGGCCCCATTTCGGCGCTGCCGAGCACGAGCGCGTCGGCGGCGAAGTTACCCGGCACCGGGGCGCTTGCGAATGCGCGCGTGAGCCATCCCTCGCGCAGGTATTGATCCGAGCGCGAAGCCGTGTCCCAGATCTCGATCGAGCGAAAGTGTGACAGGTTCGGCTGCGGGTAGCTCACGCCCTGCACGATCGCGAGTTCGTGCGCACGCCATATCGACATGAGAGGAGCCAGCGCGGGATGCAGCGCGGTGCGCTCGTCGAGCTGGATTGCCTGCGCGCGCGGCACGCCGATGGTTTGTCGATAGCGGTAGTAGAGCGGATCGGCGAAAGGCACGACCGTGTTCAGGCCATCGTTGCCGCCCTTGAGTTCGACGAGTATCAGCAGGTTTGCGTAGCCGTTCGCGACGCCCGGGCGCACGAACCGCGGGTCCTGCGCGCGCGCGGCGCCGGGCAGCCACAGCGCCGTGCCCGCCATCGCCACGGTGGCCCGGGCACCGGCTGCAAGAAAGTCACGTCGCTTCATGGCTTGCCTCGCTCATCAGTGATGCAGTGCACCTTCGCGCCATCAGCCCCCCGTTCCACTGCATGCGTCATTTCAGCTGATACACCGGATCCATCAGCAGTGCCTGGAGATACGAGCCGGCACTGCTACCCGCTGCGATCGCATCGACAGGCGCGAGCGGCAGCACGGCATGCTGCATCTGCAACTGCGCAGAAATGCCGGGCGTCGCATCGGCGGTGAGGCCGAAGTGCGCGAGCCAGCCATCCAGGTCGAAGCGCATGCCGCCTTGCAAGGCCTCCGGCGCGTTCCGCATGGTTTGTGCGCATTGCGAGACGCTTGCGGCGATCTTCGTCGCCGGTGCCGCAGACTGCGGCCGCCCCGCCTCTGTCGCGCGAAACAGCTGCTCGACGAACTGCTTGCGCGCGAGCAACGTCGAACTATTGATCCACGACACCCCGCCCGGCCAGCCCTTCACATTCGGCGGATAGAACAGGTTCTCGCCCAATGCGGCCGCACGGCGCGCAAACGGCAGCGTGTCGCCGTACGCCACGTCGAAGCGCCGCATCGTCCCGACGATGAATTCCACCGGCGAACTCACGAGCACGCCCCGGTTGCGCTCGTCCCAGAACGCGGGTGTCGTGAGCAGTGCAGCAAGCGCCGCGCCGATGTCATAGCCGCTCGCGCGAAAGCGCGCGGCGACGCCTGCAAGTTGCGCCTCCTCCGGCGTCCCGGAGATGAACTCGCGCCACAGTTTCGTGCTCACGTAACGGGCAGTTTGCGGCTGCGCGAGCAGGATGTCGAGCATCTGGTCGCCGTCGAATGGGCCGCTCTGTCCGAGCACGGTCTTTTCGCCATCGTCGTGCCAGTCGGCGCGCGAGATGAACGCCAGGGTATCGGGATCGAGCGCCCAGCCCGTATAGGCGCGCGCCGCTTCGGCAACGTCGCGCTGCGAATATTGTCCTTCGCCCAGCGTGAACAACTCCATCACCTCGCGCGCGAAATTCTCGTTGGGCCGGCCCTTGCGGTTGCCCGCGCCGTCGAGGTACTGCAGCATCGCCGGATCCTTCGCGACGGCGTGCAGCATCGTCGCGAAGCTGCCGAGCGCATGGCGTCGCAAGAGCGCGTTTTGCGCGGCCATCAACTGTGGCTCCGGGACCTTGTCCTGTCCCGAAGTGAAGTGGTTATGCCAGAGGAGCGTCATGCGCTCGGTGAGTGGCGAAGGCGTGACGAGCATTTCGCGCACCCACCACGCGCGCAGTTCGTCGTAGCGCGCTCCGCGCTGGCGCTGGGCCTCGCGGCGTTCGTCGGGCGTCCACGCACTGCGTTGCGCGCGGCTCGCCGGCACTTCATCCGCCCATGCGGGCAACGGCGTAAGCGCCTCACTGCGCGCGCCACCGATGAGCCGTGCAACCGCTTGCGCTCGCGTCATTCCCACCCAGGCCGAGACTTCGCCCGCGCGCGGCGCGAAGCCCGTGCGCAAGAGCAGATGGCGGGCGTCGTCAACGTCGAGAAGCCCGGCTGCCTCGCCACTCGCTACTTGCACGCCCGTTTCCTCGTTCGGCCCTGCCCGTCTGGAGTCGCTCATGATGAATGGTGGCGCGACGAGATCGTCGGCGTGGTCAGTCGATGTACTGGCTTAACGGTCGCGGTAAATCGTCTGTTGACAACGCCATTGCTACGGCATTTTTCAGCCTGGAGCGCGGCTCCCGATGACCCGAAATGCGCGCGATAACGATGAAATAATGAACGGCGCGAAAAAGAATCAACGTGAAAGCAAAGAGAAAATCGCGCGGGCGAAAAAGCAGCAACGGACTCGACACTTCATCCGCGCGCGCAGACTGCGCGAACACGCCGCACCGCGTTCAGCGCTTGTACAGTTCGCGCACGGCGTCTTCGATATGCTGACGCAAGAGGCGACGCTCGTCGGGCGTCATATGGCCGTCGCGGCGACGCTGATCGAGATCGGGGGGAACGGCTAGACGCTGATTGATATCGGATGCAGGACGCGGAATCGAGTCGGTGCGCACGCGTCGCGTTGTGGATTTGCCGCCCGGCGCGCGAGCGGGAGACTGAGCGTTTTCTGCAGAAGGCTGGGCCCGGGCGGGCACCGACTCCAGCGCAGCCACCACGCCACCGGCTAGCGCCAGTGCAAGCATGGTGTGGCGCATTGTCGGCCGTACCCCTCCCATCGTTTTGTTCCCTTCTTGACGCGGCAAACGGCTACCTCGAATACATGTCGAACCCGACTTCGCGCGGGCCTGGAATTTAAAGTCGAATGAAGTATCCACCGAACAGCCGCTGTACGTAAAGAAGTCTATCTGTCACTGCTTGCCGTCGTAGCACGGGACGGGTAAATTTTGTAACTGACTGTAACCTGATAATTGGTGCAAACTCGCATCACTATCCAATCGCGCTAAGATGCCAGGCATGGAAACCAAAAACCCGTCCAAAATTCTCGTTGTCGATGACGATCCCCGGCTTCGGGACCTGCTGCGCCGCTACCTCGGCGAGCAGGGATTCAATGTATATGTGGCCGAAAATGCCCCCGCCATGAACAAGCTGTGGGTGCGCGAGCGTTTCGACCTGCTGGTGCTCGACCTCATGCTGCCCGGCGAAGACGGCCTGTCGATCTGCCGGCGCCTGCGCGGCAGCAACGACCGCACGCCCATCATCATGCTCACGGCCAAGGGCGAAGACGTGGACCGCATCGTCGGCCTCGAAATGGGTGCCGACGACTATCTGCCCAAGCCCTTCAACCCGCGCGAGCTCGTCGCACGCATTCACGCGGTATTGCGCCGCCAGGCCCCGTCCGAACTGCCGGGCGCACCTTCGGAAACCACCGAGGTGTTCGAGTTCGGCGAATTCGCGTTGAATCTCGCGACGCGCACGCTCACCAAGGCGGGCCAGGAAATTCCGCTCACGACGGGCGAATTCTCGGTGCTCAAGGTGTTCGCGCGTCATCCGCGCCAACCGCTCTCGCGCGAAAAGCTCATGGAACTCGCGCGCGGCCGTGAATACGAAGTCTTCGACCGTAGCCTCGACGTGCAGATCTCGCGTCTGCGCAAGCTCATCGAGCCCGATCCGGGCAGCCCGCGTTTCATCCAGACTGTCTGGGGCCTTGGCTACGTCTTCATTCCCGACGGCGCGGCCTGATCCTGAGTGGCGTTTCATTGTCTGCACTGCTTCAGTTGAAACGGGAAGGATCCATGCGGATTGACCGGCGTTTGCTCACGCTCGCGTTCGGCGATCTGTTCTGGCGCACCTTCCTGCTGATCGCCCTTCTCATCGCGGTTAGCCTCGCCGCGTGGTTCCAGAGCTTTCGCGTGATCGAGCGCGAGCCGCGCGCGCAGCGCGTGGCGCTCCAGCTCGTCGCGATCGTCAAGCTCACACGCACGGCGCTGCTCTACTCCGATCCCGATCTGCGCCGCGCGCTGCTGCAGGATCTCGAGAGCAACGAGGGCGTGCGCGTGTACCCGCGCGAGACCACCGACAAGTACAAGCTCCAGCCCGACGAATCGCTCAATCGTCTGATCGAGCATGACATTCGCGGTCGCCTTGGCGACGACACCATCATCGCGCAGTCCGTCAACGACATTCCGGGCGTGTGGATCAGCTTCAAGATCGACGACGACGACTACTGGGTCGCGCTCGACCGCGAGCAGCTCGACAACGTCACGGGGCTGCAGTGGGTCGGGTGGGGGGTCTCCGCGCTCGCGCTATCGCTCTTCGGGGCGGCCTTCATCACGAGTCTCGTGAACCGGCCGTTCGCGCGCCTCGCCATGTCGGCGCGCATGCTGGGCTCCGGGCAGTCGCCCGCGCCCTTGCCCGAAAGCGGCATGGGCGTGGCGGCCGAAACCAATCGCTCGTTCAACCAGATGGTGCGCGACCTCGAGCAACTGGAGGCCGACCGCGCGCTCATGCTCGCGGGCATCTCGCACGATCTGCGCACCCCGCTCGCGCGATTGCGGCTCGAAACGGAGATGAGTCCGTCCGACCAGGCGACGAAGGACGCGATGATCGACGACATCGAGCAGATGGACCTGATCATCGGGCGTTTCCTCGATTACGCGCGGCCCACCCAGCGCATGCCCGAGCGCGTCGATCTGTCGGTCATCGCGGGCGAGATGGCCGCGCGCATGGCGAGCGAAGACGGCGTGCGCCTCATCACCCGCCTCGCGCCCTCGGCCGTGATCGAAGCCGACGACACCGACATGCGCCGCGTAGTGGGCAACCTCATCGAGAACGCACGCAAGTACGGTGCAAGCGAAACCGACGGCATCCCGCACATCATGCTCGAAACGCGCGTCTCGCATTCGCGCGTCGAACTCTCGGTGGTCGACGAAGGCCCGGGCATCCCCGAAGATCAGCTCCCGCTCGTCACCCGGCCGTTCTACCGCGTGAATACGGCCCGCACCCAGGCCAACGGCACGGGCCTCGGCATGGCCATCGTGCAGCGCCTCGTGGGCCGCTATCGCGGCGCGCTGCGCCTGCGCAACCGGCTGCCAGGCCCCGGCCTCGAAGTGACGATCGAGTTCCCGCTCGCCAAGGGCGCCTAGCCCATCCTCTTAGCATCGAAACACCGCAGGCGGCGCACCCTCGCTGCACGCGCCGCCTGCTCCTGCGACAATCGCTTCCATGAGCACGCGACGCTGCGGGTTACGGGCGTCATCCGTGCGGCGTCATAGCGGGCCGCCTTGCCCGCGTCTCGTCAGAGGAACTACGCCATGAAAACCGTCGGCGACAAACTCGAGGCTTTCACCGTCACGGCCGCGAAGCCCGGCTTCAATCATCCGGAGGAAAACGGCGAATCGGCGTTCGTGGAAATCACCGATCGCAGCTTTTCGAACAAGTGGAAGGTCATCTACTTCTACCCAAAGGACTTCACGCTCGTCTGCCCCACCGAGATCATGGCGTTCGCGCGCCTCATCAAGGAATTCGAGGACCGCGAAACGGTCGTGATGGGCGGCAGTTGCGACAACGAATATGTGAAGCTCGCGTGGCGGCGCGAGGACAGCGACCTCAGTCGCCTCAACCACTATTCGTTCGGCGACGTGAAGGGCGAGCTCATCGATCAGCTCGGCATACGCGACAAGGAGGCGGGCGTGGCGCTGCGCGCGACCTTCATCGTCGATCCCGACAACACGATCCAGCACGTCACGGTCAACAACCTGAACGTCGGGCGCAGCGCCGAGGAGGTGCTGCGCGTGCTCGACGGCCTCCAGACCGGCGAACTGTGCCCGGGCGGCCGCGAAATAGGCGGCGCGACGCTTTGAAACGCTGCGCCTTCGTGCGTTATAGCCGGCTCGCGGCGGCGGCGGCGGCGCGTGCGGGCAGGCGGTTGCGTATGGCCGTTTCGAGCGGCCGCTTCCATTCGAGCACGCGCTTTTCCAGCACCTGCCACGACAGATGGGCGAGCAGCACAGCCAGGATGAACTGCAGCAGGATCGCGACGAATGGCTGCGCCACATCGGGCACATCAAGGCGCGCGTAGAGACCCGGCGCCACGCCAAGCCGCGACGGCACGAAGTTATGGAACAGATAGAAGCCATAGCTGATCGTGCCGAGATATGCGAGCGGCCGCACCTCGAGCGCGGCGACAAACGCGCTGTCCTGGCGGCGCACGAGCCAGAGGAACAGCGCGCCGAGCGAGAGCGCAAGGCCGATGTCGAAGCAACCCGGCAGCAGCGCGCCAGCCGATTGCGTCGCGCTCGCCGGTGTTTGCGCGCAATCGATGCAATCGGCACGCGCCAGTGCGAAACCCGCGATCGCCGCCCACGCCCCGACGAACCATACGGCACTCGACCACCGTGTGCGCAACGACACGCGGTCGCCAGCAATGGCCAACGCGCCGCCAAGCGCGAGCATGGCGAAATTCCATGGCGAGAACGCGTAGATCAGCGGCGCAATCGCCCCTGTTTCATAGAGTGCAAGATGAGCGCATGCAGCGGCCGCGATCAGCGCCGCGCATAGCCTGAGATGGCGCGACGCGCGCACGAACAGCAGAACGAACGGCGCGACGAGATAGAACTGCTGCTCGGCCGCGAGACTCCAGAAATGCGAAACGGTGCCGGGCCAGCCATCGTGCACCAGGCCGACCCAGAAATTGGAGAGGAATACGAAATGCCAGGCGAGCCCCAGATCGACATCGCGCTGGTAAAAGCTCGCATGCACGATGGTGAGCGCGATGAGCAGCAGGTAATACACAGGAAAGATGCGCAGCGCGCGCTTCATGAAGAACACATATAGAAGCGCGGCCGCGCGCGCGCCGTTCTGCTCGATCTGCAGCCGGTTGCGATGCAATTCGCCGATGATCAGATAGCCGCTGATCAGAAAGAACAGCCAGACGCCGATCTTGCCCGCGTCGATTGCGTCGACGTGGGCCTTGTGGGAAAGAAATACGAGCACCACCGCGAGCGCCCGCAGACCGTCGAGGCCTTTCACGCGTCCTTGAACTCTCGCCATTGCCCTCCCCGCGTCCGGTTAGCGGCTCAGTATGGGAGCAAAAAAACGGAAATTAATCGGCAAGAAAAGCAACGGCGACGATTGCAGCTGCAATCATCGCCGTCATCTCGCGAGCAGGTACGTGCCCTGCTCGCGCCTCAACGGTTCGTTGAACGACTGGTCACGCGCGCTGGAGCAGCACGGCCGCCTGCGCTTCGATCCCTTCGCTGCGGCCGAGATAGCCGAGCTTTTCATTCGTCTTCGCCTTCACGTTGACGCGTTCCACCGGCAGGTTCAGGTCTTCGGCGATGGTCTTGCGCATCGACTCGATGTGCGGCGCGAGCTTGGGCGCCTGCGCGATCACCGTGGTGTCGACGTTCATGAGCGTAAAGCCCGCTTCCTGCACGCGGCGCAGGCATTCGCGCAGCAGCACGCGGCTGTTCGCGCCGTAGAACTGCTTGTCGGTGTCGGGAAAATGGCGGCCGATGTCGCCGAGCGCCGCCGCGCCGAACAGCGCGTCGGTGATGGCGTGCAGCAGCACGTCGGCGTCCGAGTGGCCGAGCAGGCCGCGATCGTAGGGGATCGTCACGCCGCCGAGCACGAGTGGGCGGCCGGGCACGAGCGCGTGCACGTCGTAGCCTTGTCCGATTCTGATGTCCATGTGTGGGGTTCCGGGTCGATGGGTTGCGGGGCGCTTATTCTGCGGGCCGGCTCAAGATCGCTTCGGCGAGCGCGAAGTCTTCGGGATACGTCACCTTGAAATTTCGCAGGCTGCCCTGCACGAGACGCGGCGCATGGCCGAGCCATTCGATGGCGCTCGCTTCGTCGGTGAGGTCGTGGCCGTCCTGCTGCGCGCGCTCGATCGCGGTGCGCAGCATGCCGATGCGGAACATCTGCGGGGTCTGGGCCTGCCAGAGACCGTCGCGCGCCTCGGTGCGGGCAATGCGTGCGCCTGCTGCCTCGCATGTGGCATCGTCCTTCGGCGCGACGCGCTTGAGCGTATCGGCCACGGGAAGCGCCATGATGCCGCCCACGGGATCGTCCTTGAGCGTGTCGACGAGCGAGCGGATCAGCGCGGGCGTGATGCCCGGGCGCGCGGCGTCGTGCACGAGCACCCAGTCGTCGTCGGTCGCGCCGAATTCGCCCAGCGCGCCCAGGCCGTTGTAGACCGAAGCCTGGCGCGAAGCGCCGCCGCAGCGGCGCACCGCGAAGCGCAGACCAGCGAAGCGGCGCGCGTCGAAATGATTATCGTCGGGGGAAATCACCACGAGCGTCTGCGAGAATTCGTTGCAGGCGTCGAAGGCGGCGAGCGTATAGTGCAGGAGGTCGCGTCCGGCAACGGTCCGGTATTGTTTCGGCATGGCCGATCCCGAACGGCTGCCGGTGCCGGCGCACGGAATCAGGGCAAAAAGGCGTGAAGTCACGGTGTCGCGAGCCGCATGAGTCAAAGTAAAGGACGGATTTTATAATAGGTCCCTTACCCGCACGCCGGACACCCGCAAAGACGTCCGCACCACCGGCCCGATTCCCTGGAATTCGAGCCGTGGCGCGCACGCAACCGGTCTCCCGAATGGCGCCTGGCCGCCCCGCCTCGCGCGCAAGCCGAAGCCATTCGTACGACCGCCGAGGCCCGGCCCGTGCGGCCACGCGCATGGCTTTGCACTTGAAGGCCCGAACCCGGCCCCCAAATTCCCGCGTTGCACCTCGCCCGAATTTGCCAAAATAGCGGCCACCCTACCGACACAAGCGTCGGCCACCCTGTTGCCTATGTCCGATATCGCCGCATCCTCGCAGTCACCGTCCCCTGTCGCCGTCGTCAAGCCGGGGCAGCGTTACGCGTTCGACGGCACGCACGGTTCGTCCGATGCCCTCCTGATGGCCCGCTACCGCGAAGCCGCGCGCGCCGGGGCGGCGCGTGCGCCGCTACTGGCCGTGATCTGCGCGAGCGCCGTGGACGCCCAGCGCCTCGCCCAGGAGATCCCGTTCTTCGCGCCCGAAGCGCGCGTGCGGCTCCTGCCCGACTGGGAGACGCTCCCGTACGACACGTTCTCGCCGCACCAGGATCTCGTTTCCGAGCGCCTCGCCACGCTGCACGATCTCGGCGAAAACCGTTGCGACATCCTCATCGTGCCGGCCACCACGGCGCTCTACCGCATGCCGCCGGCGTCGTTCCTCGCGGCTTACACATTCTCGTTCTCGCAAGGCGAGCGCCTCGACGAAGCGAAGCTCAAGTCGCAGCTCACGCTCGCGGGCTACGAGCACGTGAGCCAGGTGATGCGCCCGGGCGAATACTGCGTGCGCGGCTCGCTGATCGACCTCTTTCCGATGGGCTCGCCGCTGCCCTATCGCATCGACCTTTTCGACGACCAGGTCGACTCGATCCGCGCGTTCGACCCGGACAGCCAGCGCAGCCTCTACCCGGTCAAGGACGTGCGCCTCTTGCCGGGCCGCGAATTCCCGTTCGACGAAGCGTCGCGCACGGCGTTTCGCAGCCGCTGGCGCGAGGTGTTCGAAGGCGATCCGAGCCGCGCGACGATCTACAAGGACATCGGCAACGGTGTGCCCTCGGCGGGCATCGAGTACTACCTGCCGCTCTTCTTCGAAGAGACGGCCACGCTGTTCCACTACCTGCCCGAGAACGCACAGCTCGTGTTTTCGGGCGACCTCGAAGCCTCGATCCGCCGCTTCACCAACGACACGAAGCAGCGCCACAGCTTCCTCTCGCACGACCGCGAGCGCCCGATTCTGGAGCCGCAACGTCTCTTCCTGACCGACGAGGACTTCTTCACGCTCGCCAAGCCGTTCGCGCGCCTCGTGCTGCCGGCCACGAGCGCGGGCGGCTGGGCCACGGCGCTGCCGAGCCTCGCGATCGACCGCCACGCCGACGACCCGCTCGCCTCGCTGCGCGCCTACCTCGAGACGACGAAGAACCGTGTGCTGTTCGCGGTGGAATCGGCGGGCCGGCGCGAAACCATCGCGCAGCTGCTTGCCGACAACCATCTGCGCCCCGCCTCCGCCGATAGCTACGAAGACTGGCTCACCGGCGACGAACGCTTCGTCCTCGGCGTCGCGCCGCTTTCCACGGGCTTCTCGCTGCCGGGCGAGGAGCTCGCGGTCATCACCGAGACCGAGCTTTACGGCCCCCTCGCACGCCGCGCGGGACGCCGCCGCCAGGAGCAGGCGAGCAACGTCGATTCGATGGTGCGCGACCTCTCCGAGCTGAAGGTGGGCGATCCGGTCGTCCATGCACAGCACGGCATCGGCCGCTATCACGGCCTCGTGACGATGGACTTGGGCGAAGGCGACACCGAGTTCCTGCACCTCGAATACGCGAACGGCAGCAAGCTCTACGTGCCGGTTTCGCAGTTGCACGTCATCTCGCGCTACAGCGGCGCCGATCCCGATAGCGCGCCGCTGCACGCGCTCGGCTCGGGCCAGTGGGAAAAGGCGCGCCGCAAGGCCGCGCAGCAGATCCGCGACACCGCCGCCGAGCTGCTCAACCTCTACGCGCGCCGCGCCGCGCGCGAGGGCCACGCGTTCGCGCTCGAACCGCGCGACTACGTGAAGTTCGCCGAGAGCTTCGGCTTCGAGGAAACGCCCGACCAGGCGGCGGCGATCGCCGCCGTGATCGGCGACATGACGAGCGGCAAGCCGATGGATCGCCTCGTCTGCGGCGATGTCGGCTTCGGCAAGACCGAGGTGGCGCTGCGCGCGGCGTTCATCGCCGTGATGGGCGGCAAGCAGGTGGCGATCCTCTCGCCCACCACGCTGCTCGCCGAGCAGCACACGCAAACCTTCACGGACCGCTTTGCCGACTGGCCCGTGCGCATCGCCGAGCTGTCGCGCTTCAAGTCCGCGAAGGAAGTGAGCGGCGCGATCCAGCAGATCAACGACGGCAGCGTCGACATCGTGATCGGCACGCACAAGCTGCTCTCGTCCGATGTGCAGTTCAAGCGCCTCGGGCTCGTCATCATCGACGAGGAACACCGCTTCGGCGTGCGCCAGAAGGAGGCGTTGAAAGCGCTGCGCGCGGAAGTGGACGTGCTCACGCTCACCGCCACGCCGATCCCGCGTACGCTCGGCATGGCGCTCGAAGGCCTGCGTGATTTTTCGGTCATCGCGACCGCGCCGCAAAAGCGCCTCGCCATCAAGACCTTCGTGCGACGCGAGGAAGACAGCGTGATCCGCGAGGCGATGCTGCGCGAACTCAAGCGCGGCGGCCAGGTGTACTTCCTGCACAACGAAGTCGAAACGATCGAGAACCGCCGCGCGATGCTCGAAGCGCTCGTGCCCGAGGCGCGCATCGCGGTGGCGCACGGGCAGATGCACGAGCGCGAGCTCGAAACCGTGATGCGCGATTTCGTGGCGCAGCGCGCGAACGTGCTGCTCTGTACCACGATCATCGAGACAGGCATCGACGTGCCGACCGCGAACACGATCCTCATCCATCGCTCCGACAAGTTCGGTCTCGCGCAGTTGCATCAGCTGCGCGGCCGGGTCGGGCGTTCGCACCACCAGGCGTACGCGTATTTGCTCGTCCACGATCCGCAAGGACTCACCAAGCAGGCGCAGCGGCGTCTCGAGGCGATCCAGCAGATGGAAGAGCTGGGCTCGGGCTTCTATCTGGCGATGCACGACCTGGAGATTCGCGGCACGGGCGAAGTGCTCGGCGACAAGCAGTCGGGCGAAATCCAGGAGATCGGCTTCCAGCTCTACACGGACATGCTCAACGACGCCGTGAAGGCGCTCAAGGACGGGCGCGAGCCGGATCTGAACGCGCCGCTCGCCGCGACCACCGAGATCAATCTGCACGCGCCCGCGATCCTGCCCGCCGACTATTGCGGCGACGTGCAGGAGCGCCTGTCGCTCTACAAGCGGCTTGCGAACTGCGAGCACGACGACTCGATCGACGGCATCCAGGAAGAGCTGATCGACCGCTTCGGCAAGATGCCGCCGCAGGCGCATGCGCTGATCGAAACGCATCGTCTGCGTCTCGCGGCCAAGCCGCTCGGCATCACCAAGATCGACGCGGGCGAAGCCGTGATCGGCCTGCAGTTCGTGCCGAATCCGCCCGTGGACGCGATGCGCATCATCGAGATGGTCCAGAAGCACAAGCACATCAAGCTCGCCGGTCAGGACAAGCTGCGCATCGAAACGCGCAGTCCCGACCTCGCGGTACGCGTGGCCACCGTGAAGGAGACGTTGCGCGCACTGGGTGCGCCCAATCGCGCGGCGGCCCCGCGCTAGGCGCTGTTTGCACCACTGCCGACGCCCGCGCGCACTGCCCTGCGCGCGGGCGTTTTTTGCATGGATGTTGCGCAGCGTCATGTGAGCGGTGCGCAGCCGTGATGGCGGCGCGCGCGCCGCCCGCGGCTTTGGCCTGCCCCGTTTTTTCTGTAAGATGAACAGAATCCGCAAGCTGGAGTCCGACATGGCCCTCGCCGCTGAAACAGCGCAGTCGTCCCCGTCTTCCGCCGCCCTTCCCGCCTCGCTCCCCTGGGTCACCCGCCTCGTTTCGATGGACACGGTCAGCCGTCATCCGAACCTCGGGCTGATCGAGACGGTGCGCGACGATCTGCGTGCGCGCGGCATCGAGTCGACGCTCACCTATGGCCGCGACGGCAAATGGGCCAACCTGTTCGCCACGATCCCCGCTTATGACGGCGAAACGAACGGCGGCATCGTGCTCTCGGGCCACACCGACGTGGTGCCCGTGGACGGTCAGAATTGGGACAGCGATCCGTTCAAGCCCGAGATCCGCGACGGCCTGCTCTATGGCCGCGGCACGTGCGACATGAAAGGCTTCATCGGGGCGGCGCTCACGCTGCTACCCGAGATCCAGCAGACGAAACTGGCCAGGCCCCTGCACCTCGCGCTCTCGTTCGATGAGGAAATCGGCTGCGTGGGCGCGCCGCTCATGATCGAAGAACTCATGAAGCGCGGTGTGAAGCCCGAAGGCTGCATCGTGGGAGAGCCCACGAGCATGCGCCCGATCGTGGCGCACAAGGGCCTCAATGCGTATCAATGCTGTGTGCGCGGCCAGGCCGCGCATTCGTCGCTCACGCCGCGCGGCCTGAACGCGATCGAATACGCAGCGCGTCTCATCTGCTACATCCGCGACATGGCCGACGAATTCCGCGCCAACGGCCCGTTCGACGAACTCTACGACGTGCCGTTCACGACGGCGCAAACGAGCACGATAGAAGGCGGCAACGCCCTCAACACGGTGCCGGCCGAATGCCGTTTCGCCTTCGAGTTCCGCAACCTGCCGACGCTCGACCCCGACAAGATCTTCGCGCGCATCGAACAGTACGCGCGCGAAACGCTGGTTCCGAAGATGCAGCGCGAGCATGCGGCCGGCGCGATCGAGTTCACGAAAATCGCCGCGGCGCCCGGCCTCGACGCCGCCGAGCAGGCCGCGATCACACAGCTCGTGCGCGCACTCACCGCCGACCAGACGCGCCGCAAGGTGGCCTACGGCACGGAAGCTGGCCTCTTCGCGCGCGCGGGCATCCCGAGCGTGGTGTGCGGCCCGGGCGACATCCAGCAGGCGCACAAGCCCAACGAATATGTGGCGCTCGAGCAACTCGCCGCCTGTGAAGGTTTCCTGCGCAAGCTCGTGCACGGCATGTCCGCCGATGCGCTGGCACAGTGACCACGCTGGACGCGCAAGATCATGTCCACCGACGCGCCGCTGCGCACCGACCACACCATCGACGGCGAGGCGATCCCCACCCTCGACGACATCGCCTCGCAGCATTTCGCGCTTGCGCCCTGGGTGCTGCGCACGCCGGTGTTCGACCGCCACGATCTGTCCACGCTCGAAGACACGCTCGTCAACTTCAAGTTCGAGCTGCTCCAGGCGAGCGGCAGCTTCAAGGTGCGCGGCGCGTTCACGCATCTGCTCGCGCTCGACGCCACGCAACGCAGCGCGGGCGTCACCTGCGTTTCCGGCGGCAACCACGCCATTGCGGTCGCGTATGCAGCAATGCGGCTCGGCATTAGCGCGAAGGTCGTGCTCTTTCGTACCGCGAGCGAAGCGCGCGTCGCTCAATGCAGGCGCTTTGGCGCCGAGATCGTCGTGGCGGGCAACAGCAGCGAGGCGTTCGACATCGTGCGCCGCATCGAGACCGATGAGGGACGCTATTTCGTGCATCCGTTCAACGGCTATCGCACGATTCTCGGTACGGCCACGCTAGGCTACGAATGGGCCACCCAGGCGCCCGATCTCGACGCGGTCGTCATGCCCATTGGCGGCGGCGGGCTCGCGGCGGGCGCCGCCACGGCGCTGCGCCTCGCGAACCCTCGCGTGCGCGTGTACGGGGTCGAGCCCGAGGGCTCGGACGTGATGAGCCGCAGCTTTGCCGCGAACCACACCGTGCATATGACCCATATGCACTCGATCGCCGACTCCCTCATGGCGCCACATTCGGAGCAATACGGCTACACGCTGTGCCGCCGTCATATCGAGCGCATCGTCACGGTCTCCGACGACGACATGCGCCGTGCGATGCGCGTGCTGTTCGAGCAACTGAAGCTCGCGGTCGAACCAGCGTGCGCCACGGCGACGGCCGGGCTCCTCGGGCCGCTGCGCGAGACGCTGCAGGGCAAGCGCGTGGGCGTGCTGCTCTGTGGGACTAACACCGATCCCGAGACCTTCCACCAGCAGATATCGCTCGCCTACTGAGGGCTGGCACGCGCCGCGGGCACAACGTGTGCGATCGCAGGGACTTTTGTCACTCGCACGAGATCCCTGCGGCCGGCAAAACCTTAGCAAATGTCAAATTGCTACCGCGATGCGGATGCGTTCGCTATGATTGCGCCAATGCATCGTTTTGACCCCAGCCCCGTGCTGCGCCATTCAGGGAGAGCCCGCTCATGAGCATCGTCCAGGAGTTCAAGGAATTTGCCGTCAAAGGCAATGTGATGGATCTCGCCGTCGGTGTGATCATCGGTGGCGCGTTTTCGAGCATTGTCAACTCGATCGTGAAAGATCTCATCATGCCGGTGATCGGCGTGATCACGGGCGGCCTCGACTTTTCGAACATGTTCGTCCGGCTCGGCCACGTTCCGGCCAGCTACAAGGGCAACCCCGACTCGTACAAGGATCTGCAGACCGCGGGCGTCGCCGTCTTCGGCTATGGCTCGTTCATCACCGCGGTGATCAACTTCGTGATCCTCGCGTTCATCATCTTTTTGATGGTGAAATTCATCAACAAGCTGCGCCAGCCGCAAGCCGCCGCACCCGCCGAGCCGCCGCCCACGCCCGAAGATGTGCTGCTGCTGCGCGAGATCCGCGATTCGCTGCAGAACAGTCCGCGCTGAATCACGCGTCAGCCCGCAAAACCCGCGCCGCCGCGAGGCCGCGCGGTTTTTTTGTACCCATGCTCAGGATGCGGGCTCGGCAGGATCGGGCTCGGCCGCCGCGGCGCGCGCGAGCGCGGCCTCCTCGATCAGCCGCTCGAGCTGCTCGAAGTTGACGGGCTTCGTGAGATGCGCGGTGAAGCCCGCTTCGACGCTGCGGCGCACGTCGTCGTCGGTGCCGAATCCCGTGAGCGCGATGGCGGGCGCCGCCGACTGCGCCCGGAACGCGCGGATGAAATCGATGCCCGAGCCATCCGGCAGACCGATGTCGCTCACCACGAGATCGAAGGCCATGCTGGCCGTCAGCGCGAGCGCATGGGCAACGTTGGCCGCCACCACCACCTCGTGGCCCCCCGCGCGCATCAGTTGCGCCATCACCTCGGCCGTATCGGCGTGATCTTCGATCAGCAGGATCTTCAACATGCCCGCGCGATGCGGACTGTGCAACTGGGCCGTCGTCGCTGCCCCTTCGCCGGGCGCCGCTGTCGGCAGGACGATCGTGAACGTGGCGCCGCAATGCGCGCCGGGGCTTCTCGCGCTCACGCTTCCGCCGTGCGCCTCGGTCAGCGCCCGGGTCACGGCGAGTCCGAGACCTAGTCCGCCGAACTGGCGCGTGTGGTTGTGGCTGCCCTGCTCGAACGCATGGAAGAGCTTGCCGATCTCGTCGGGCGCAATGCCGATGCCCGTGTCCTCGACTTCGATTTCCACGCGCATGCGCTCGTCGCGCGTGCGCACGTAGATGTGACCGCCGTCGGGCGTGAACTTCGCGGCGTTGCGCACGAGGTTCCAGAGCATCTGCTGCAGGCGCGCGCGATCGCCTCGCACATAGTGATGTTTCGCGCGCAGGTCGACGTGGACGTCCTGCTGCTTGGTCTGGATCTCACTGCGAAACAGCTCGAGCACCGACTCGATGACCTCGTGCACATCGACCGTCTCCAGCGCAAGGCTCAGCTTGCCGTTGGCCACGCGAGTGAGATCGAGCAGGTCGTCGATGAGGCGTGCTTCCAGTTCGATATTGCGGCGGATCATCAGCACACCGGAACGCGCGGCTTCGGGCAGCTCGGGAATCTGTTCCAGTAGCCGCGTGCCGGCGAGCACCGGCGTGAGCGGTGTACGCAGCTCGTGCGAGAGCATCGCGAGAAAGCGGTCTTTTGCGCGGTTGGCCTCTTCCGCGGCCTGACGCGCGGCCTGCTCCGACGCGAGCAGCCGCTCGCGCTCCTCGGCCGCTTCACGCTGCGAATCGATGTCGGTGCAACTGCCGAACCATTTGTTCACGCCGCCGCGCGGATCGCGCATCGCAACGATTCGGACATCGAACCATCGGTAGACACCATCGTGCCGGCGGATGCGCAACTCATGGCGATAGTCGGTGGCCCCGCTGGCCACTGCGTTGAGCCAGCTCTGGCGGACCGCTTCCCGATCGCCGGGATGCACGGCGTCGAGCCACGCGAAGCCGCGCGAATCGCGCGCGTCGAGCCCCGTGTAGTCGAGCCACTGTTTCGAGAGAAAGTCGCAATTGCCGTCCGCGCCGCAGGTGAGCACGAGGTGCGGCAACGCTTCGGAGAGCGTGCGATAGTGCTCCTCGCGATCGCGCAGCAGCAGCGCTTCGTCGGAGGCGCGCTGTAGCGCCACCTGCGAGAGCACGCGCGCGACGGCTTCCGGCAGGTAGTCGAGATAGTCGCCCGATTTCGGCACCACGTCCGAGACGCCTGCGCGCAGCGCGGCGATCACGCGCGACTCATCGGTGAAACCGGTCACGAGGATGGCGGGCACGCGCACGTTGTCGGCACGCAGCCGGCGAAAGAAGTCGAGGCCCGTTTCCGCGCCGTCGAGCTGATAGTCGAGCACGAGCACGTCGGGCGTCTGCACCCCGAGCAGCGTGCGCGCCTCGCCGACACCGGTGCACGTGTCCACGCGCGCACCGGCGCGTAACAGCGATTTGCGGGCGAGGCGCAGGATGCCTTCGTCGTCGTCGACGACCAGCACGCGCGCGCCGTCCAGCATGGTGGCTCCCTCACTCATGTTCGAAGCGCCCGGTCGAGCACGGGGCACCATTGCCGCGCTCGCCGAAGCCTTTGCCGCAGTACCTGCGATTCGTTGCCAATGCCAAATGGTTCCATCCCAAATACGCTATTGAGTCCCTGCCGGCCGGGCCTGAACGAAGCGGTGGCCCGGCGGCAGCTCGACGACCTGGAGAAAGCAGCCGAGTCGCCGCACGGCCTCGATGAAGGCGTCATATTCGACCGGTTTCGTGATGTACACGTTGCAGCCAAGCTCATAGCAGCGCTCGATTTCGCGCGGGTCGTCGGTGGTCGTGAGCACGATGACCGGCACTGATGCCGTGGCGGGCTCCCCTTTCAGACGCCGCAGCACCTCGAAGCCGTCCACGCGCGGCATGCGCAGGTCGAGCAGCACGACGAAATTGCCGAGCGCGTCGCGCGGCGACCGGTTGGGCGACGCGGCGGGGCCGTCGCCCGGCGCGCCGAAAAAATAGTCGAGCGCCTCCTGACCGTCGCGAAAGCGCAGGAAGCCGTTCGAGACGCCCGAACGTCGCAGGTTGCGCTCGACCAGCGTGGCGTGCCCGTCGTCGTCTTCGATCAGCACGATGCCGATCTGTTCCCCGTCCGCCATTTCGACTCTCCCAACCGCTGCATTGTTTTCTTCGATTTCGATGCTCGTTGAAAGCTGCTAGCCGATTCTCCGCGCGCGAATTATGCGCTCCGCCAGGCGGTGCCCAACGGCTGGGCTGGCAGCGAGACGAAGAACGTGGAGCCCGCGCCCTCGGTAGTGTCGACCCAGATGCGCCCGCCATGGCGCTCCGCAATCCGCTTTGCGAGCGCGAGACCCGTACCCTGCCCGGACGATACGCCGCCGTGCAACCGCTGAAAGGCGCGGAAAAGCTTCGGCAGATACGCCTGCGCGATACCCACGCCATTGTCGCGCACATAATAGGTTCGCGTACGCGCGCGAGTGGCTTCGTCGATTTTTCTTCCCCGGTCTTTTTCCACGTAGGCTCCGGATTCCCTGCCAGGTTCGGCGACGGGTTCCGCGTCCGGCCCGGCCTCGCCAATCTCGACCCGGCCCGGCCGGGCGGGATCGAGATGACGCAACGCATTTTCGATGAGATTGGCGAAAATCTCTTCGAGCGCGGCCGGATCGCCCCAGGCCGGTGATAGTTCGCCTACGTCGATGCGCGCGGCCTGCGGGATTTTGCCGGCAAGCCCCCCCAGCACGCGCTCGACGAGACGGGCAATATCGACGCGCTGCCAGCGGTATTCGAGGCGCCCGGCACGCGAGATCCGCAGCAGCGCGTCGATGATGGCCGCCGCGCGCGTTACCGCCTGGCGCAGGAATTGCAACGACTCGTCGACATCGCCATCGAGCACTTCGGCCATCGCGCGGCGCTCCTGCTCGGGCAGTCGCGCCGCGTTGATCTGCGCGCGCAGGTCGTCGCAGGACACCTGCAGTTCCTTCGAGAAACCCTGCAGGTTCACGAGCGGCGAGCGCAGATCGTGCGACACGCTGTAGATGAACATCTCGTTGTCCTGACTCTCCTGGCGCAGATGCTCGTTCGCGCTCGCCAGCTCGGCCGCGCGCGCCTGCAGTTGCGCCTTCAGCGCGGCCTGCTCGCGCTCGGCCACGCGCAACCGCGCGCTCGTCTGGTGCAGCACGGCGTCGAGCGCGGCGATTTCGTCGTTGCCGGACAGCGCCGGCAGGAGCGGCGCGCCCTCGCCGAGGCGCTCGGCATTCGCGCCAAGCGCGGCAAGGCGCGCGCCCACATTGCGGGCAAACGCCGCGGCCGTGAATGCCCAGATCAGCATCGAACCCACCACCGCAAGAATGAGCGCATCCTGCTGACGCGCGCGCGTTTCGCGCAGCATCCCGGTGCGGACCTCGTCGAGCCGGGTTTCCTCCACGATGAAGTCGCCGAGCACCTCGCGCACCGTCTCGATCTGAGGCGGCAGGCCGTTTCCCGCCAGGCGCGCGAACCGTTCACTGTGGCCCATCCGCAATGCATCGGCGATCTCGCCCGCTTCCTTGCGCCACGCGTAGGCAGCCTCGCGCATGCGCGCTACGCGCCCGCGTTGCAGGGGATTGTCGGCGACCATGCGCGCGAGCAGCGTGATGCGATCGGAGAATTCGGTCCAGACGGCATGGCGATCGATGAAGGACGGATCTTCGAGCACGATGCCGGTGCGCACACGTGCGGCCTCGCGCAGCAGGGGGTCGGCGAGGCTATTGGCTTGCCAGAGGATTTGCTGGGTGTTCTCGGCACGTTTCGCCGCGAGTGCGGCGTTGCCCTGGGTGTGGAACACGACGCCGAGCAGCGCCAGTTCGACGACGCTCGGAATCGCGATCAGCAAGAGCCCCTTGGCAAAGAGTTTCATGTCCGTCCGGTTCAGTGTCGTCTCTGGGCGGCGCGCCGGCGAGTTGCAGCGCTTCGTGTCATCTCCCGCGCCGGCCGCCGGCTCGGCGCGCGGCTGCGCGCAACAGAACCGCAACATTATCGGCGTGAATTTTCAGGATGACAACGTATGTGACATCCCACACCTCGCCTCGTGGAAAACCCGCTTTTTTGCGGCAATTCGCCACACTGCGCGCACGCACAGGTCTATTATTGAGACGGAGACAAGCGAGAGAGCGCCGGGATATCTACATGAGCGCGACGTGCGATCCAGCATGGCGTTTGCGAACGCAATGAGGATTCTGGACAGGGGCGGCAACGCGGAGCGCTTCACGCGGTCCGATCGCGGTTAAAGCGGACCGTCCCCATCTGTATCCTCGTGAACCCTGCAAATCCGTGTGCTATAAAGGATCGACGTGCGGCGCACCAGTCCGGGAGTGGTCGCATGGGAACGCTGCGAGTTTTGCAATCCACCTTTTTCAGGCGAATTTTTATGTCCTTCCCGAAAAAGCGCAAACGCGTCAAGGCAGATGGCGACGAGTCGTTTCTCGCCGTGCTGAGTCATTTCAAACCGTTCGGCCAACTCGATACCAAGATCGCGCGTGCGCGCGCGCAGGACGAGCCCGTGCTCTACGCGCATGTCCTGCCGGGGCTCGACGTGCTCCTGTGCAGCGTGCGCGGTGCGCAGCCCCCGTATCCCGGCACGAGCGAACTGCGCAAGCGCTGCATCGAATCGATTGCACACGCACTGGAGCAGCCGATCGAGGGCCTCGAGAACGGCGGTTACTGGTATGAGGCAGACGGCTTCGGCTTTCTCGTCTTCGCGAGCCGCGCGCGCGGACGCGTTCTGCCCGAGTTCGGCGCAGCGCGTTCGACCATGAGCACGCGGCGGGTCACGCGCCGCCAGGATGCCGCCGGCGACACGGCGCCGCGGTCCTTGCGTTAGTTGCCTGTAGTTGCCTGTAGCTGGCTGTAATTGCCTATAGTCGCCTGGTTAGTCGCCTGGTTTGCCGTCGCGCGCCAGGCCGCGCTTTCCCGGGCAAACCACTGCACCGCTGCAACGGGTCGATTCCCCGGCGCAGCGGTTTTTCGCATCCTCTTCCCGTATCAGCTTCCCTTATAGAGCGGTTCTTGCCCCTGCTGGTTATTCGATGACGGCGCGTCCCGCCTCGTCGTGCCCGTTTTCGGGCCCTTGTCGGTGGCGGCTGCGCCGCTAGCGCCCGCTGCACCGGCAACGGGCTTCGGCGGCGCGAGCTTCTTCTGGCCCGGCGGCGGCGCCACCGGGTGCTGGCTCATCTGCGCGAACAGCGCGTCGCACGGCAGCGGCTTGTTGTTGCTCGGCGCGATCAGCGGAATCAGCGCGGCGAACGGGTTGATGAGCCCGAGGCCGACCATGGCGCCCCCGCGCAGCGCGAGCGCGGCCGCATCCACGCCCACGCGCGGGTTCTTGAAAGTCCCCTTCACGTAGAGCGGCGAGCGCAACGTGAAGACGCGAAAGCCCTTGGTATGCGGGTGCACCTTCATGTCCACCGACTCGTCGCGCAGGTCGACCGGGCCGTCGAGGTCGATCACGGCGTCGGTAGTGTCGAGCGCGAACACGTGCGGATCCAGCACGCCGTTGGTGGCGACGAAGTCGGCGGCCGCACAGTTGATCTTCACGTCGCGCGTGCCGAACAGCTTCTCGTAGACCACGTTCGCCACGTTCAGGCCCGCCGCCTCCATGAGCAGGCGGCTGATCGTGCCCTGCGTGACGAGCAGTTTCACCTCGCCGTTCGACGTCGCGGCGATCGCGGCGGGCGAGTTGCCGGTCGCGGAGAGCGACGCATCGCCGTTGATTTCCCCGAGCGCCGACTCCATCGACTTGAAGTTCGGGAACAGTTCCTTGAGCTTCAGATGGCGCGCCTCGAGCGTGCCCCGCGCCTTGAGCGGCTTGCTGCCGCCGTCGAGCGAGGCGCGCGTGCCGAGCGTGCCGCCCGCCACGCCGAACCGCAGCGGATCGAGCACGAGCACGCCATCGGTCAACGTGACGTGCGCGTAGAGATCCCGGACAGGCAGGCTGCCCTGCTTGACGATGCGCCGCCCCGTGAACTTGACGTCGGCATCGATGGCGGTCCAGCGATCGGTGCGGAACGGCTCGACCGGAATCACGCGGTCGGCCGGCTGCGCGACCCGGGCGCCGCGCTTCGCCTTGCTCGCCTTGCTGTCCGCGCCAATCAACGGCGCGAGGTCCGAGAACTGCAGCAGATTCGAAACCACTTCGCCCGTGAGCAGCGGCCGTGACGGGCGCTGCCGATAGACCACGGTGCCGTTCAGATCGCTGCCGCCCACGCGGCCTGTGAAGTTCTCGTAATGGAATACGCTCGCGCCGCGCTGGAAATTCCCGACAAAGCGGCCTTCCGTGGCATAGGGCGGCGTTTCGGGCAGAGTCACGCCAGTGAGGTCGTACAGATGCGCCATGCTTTGGCCCTGCAGCCACAGGCGCAGATCCACGGCGGCCAGATGCATGGGGTCGGTGAGCGTGCCGACGAGCGCGATATGCATGTCGCCCGCGCGCACGTCGGCCTGGATCGGGAACGGGCGCTTCGCGTCCTGCAGCGCGAGCACGCCACCGAGCTTGCCATCGCCCGAGAGCGGCGTCGTGTTGTACGTTCCCTTGATCGACCAGCCGATCGCGTAAAACGGCTGTTTGACGGGAAGCTGCCCAGAGGTGGCGCCGCTGGCACCGCTCGCGTTGCTGGCTGCACTGGGCTCACTGGCTTCGCTCGCCTTGCTGGCTGCACTGGCCTCACTGGCTGCACTCGCCTCGCTGGCTGCGCTCGCCTTGCTGGCCTTGCTGGCTGCGCTCGCCTCGCTGGCTGCGCTCGCCTCGCTGGCGGCAGCCGCCTCGGAAGCGTGCTCTTTGCGCAACTGGTGCGTGAGCCGGTTTGCGCCAGCGCGCCCGACCACCTGGGCGGAACCCCGGCGCGACGCCGCTGCCTGTTCCTCGATCACCTTGCCGATCGGGATGCCATGGCCGAGCAGGCTCACCGCGATTTTGACGTCGGTTTTCGTCTGCTGGTCGCTCACGGTGACATTGCCTGACGAAAACGTGATGTCATGTAGCTCGAGACGCCAGCTCGAAGGCCCGTTCGATGCCGGTAGTTTGAAGGTCCAGTTATTGCGCCCGTCTGCAAGGCGCTCGACGTCGATGGCCGGATTCACCAGATTGATCACCGGGATCACGATGTGGTGCGCGAGCAGTGGCAGCACGGCCACCTCGAAGTCGATCTCGTCGAGCGTGGCGAAATGCGGGGACCGGGTCCAGTCCGGATTGGCGATCTCGACCTGCGTCGCGGAAAAGCGCGGCCACGGCACCCAGGCGCGCCAGCCCGTCTGGCCGGGCGGCCTATGCCAGCCCACCTTGATGTCGCCTTCGATTGCGAACGGCCGCCCAATGGCCTCGCTCACCTTCTCATTCACGTAGGGCTTCGCGTGGTTCCAGTCGAACATCACGATGAAGACGGCCACCAAGGCGACCAGCACGACGACAACCGCGACGAGCCATGCGATGATCCTGGCGAGCGTGCGGCCGTGGCTGAAGGCTTGGGGCTGCGGTGACGTCATGCGGGCTCCACGTTATGCGTTGTTGTTTTTCCTGCCATATTGCAATCCCGCAGGAGCAGTCAGCGTGCCCGGTTGCCGGCGCCTGACTGCCTTTCGTGGCGGGCATGCGATCTTCCCCGCAATCTTTCGATGCTCAAGCACAGTCAACTTTCCCCACCCGGCGCCAGAGGCGCGGCGCTCGTCGAAGCACACCGCATTGCCCGGCGCGACGCGCAACGCGGCCAGTGGCTGCTGCATGCCACCGATTTCGCGCTGCGCGCAGGCGAGCGTGCCGTGCTGACCGGGCCGTCGGGCTCGGGCAAGAGCGTCTTCCTGCGAGCGCTGGCGCTGCTCGACCCGATCGACGGCGGTGAGGTGCGCTGGCATGGCGAGCCTGTCACGCGCGCACGCATTGTCCACTATCGGCGCCATATCGCGTATCTGCGGCAGCGGCCCGCACTGCTCGATGGCAGCGTCGAGGACAACCTGCGCTACCCGTACACGCTCGCGGCCTACCGCAACGAGCGATTCGACGCCGCGCGCGCCAGCGCGCTCTTCGACGCCGCCGGCCGCGCCAGCTATTTCCTCGCGCGCAACACCGCCGAGCTATCAGGCGGCGAAGCGCAAATCGTCGCCCTCGTGCGCGTCCTGCAGCTCGATCCCGAGGCGCTCCTGCTCGACGAACCGACCGCCTCGCTCGACCCCGAGTCCGCACGCGCCGTCGAGGCCCTCGTCACCGGCTGGTTCGAACAGGCGCGCACCGCGCGGGCCACTGTCTGGGTATCGCACGATCCGGGGCAGGCGTCGCGCGTGGGCGCCCGGCATCTGACGATGCGCGCCGGCGTGCTCGAAGAGCCCGCCGCCCGCGCGCCATTCATCGAGGGCGCTGCACAATGAGCCCCGGCGTACTGCAAAACCTCGGCATCCGCGACGTCGCCATTGCGGCGCTGCTCGTGTTCGTCAACGGGGCGGTCTCCGTGCTGCTCAAGCTCGATCTGGAGCGCAAGCTGGCGTGGGCGGCTGTGCGCACCGTCGTTCAACTGCTCGCGATCGGCTATGTGCTCGGCTGGGTGTTCGCGTTCAACCGCTGGTACGTCGTGCTACCGCTCATGGCGCTGATGACGTTGATCGCCGGCTTCGCGGGCGCGCAGCGCGGCGCGCGCACGTACGGGGGACAGCGCGCGGACAGCATCGTTTCGATCTGGGTGAGCGCGTGGCTCGTGGCGGCGGTCGGGCTGTTCGTGGTGATCCGGATCCGGCCGTGGTACGAGCCGCAATACGCGATTCCGATCCTCGGCATGATTCTCGGCAACACGTTGACGGGCGTGTCGCTCGGCGTGGAGCGCATGATGCAGGAGCTGACAGCGCGGCGCGATCGCGTCGAAAGCGCGCTGGCGCTGGGGGCGACACGCTGGGAAGCCGCTCAGGCGAGCGCCCGGGAGGCGGTGCGCGCCGGCATGATCCCGACGCTCAACCAGATGGCCGTGGTCGGCGTGGTGAGCCTCCCCGGCATGATGACGGGCCAGGTGCTGGCGGGGCAATCGCCGCTTCAGGCGGTGCGCTACCAGATCGTGATCATGTTCCTGATCGCGGCTTCGTCGGCGCTTGGCACGGTGGGCGCGGTGCTGCTCGCGTACCGGCGGCTGTTCTCGCCGGAGCATCGCTTCCTCGTTGCGCGACTGGTCGAGCGCAAGTCACGCGGATGAGCAATTGCGGCGGCGCTGCGTGCCACCGGTTGCACATACGGCATGGGGTTCCTAGCGCTGCGCCGAGATCGTGATCTGCGTGCCGTCGCTGAGCGTGAGCGTCTTCGCCGTGCCGTTGGTCGGCATCGTGAGATGGGCGACCTCGCTATGCGCCACGACGGCGGGGCACGTCAGCTGCGCGCCGTTGCTCGACACCGACTGCGTGCCGTGCGGCGCCTGGGCCCGGAAGCTCACCTGCACGGTGGCGATACCGTTGCTCGCCACGATCGGGGCGAGCCGCAGCTGGGTTTGCCGCACCATTGCGCCGTTCGCATCGAGCGGCAGCGTGGCGTAGTCCGGACAGCCTTGCGGGGTCGCGACCGCACCGCCCGGCGGCGTGGTCCGCCAGGTGAAATCGTCCGTGTCGCCGGAGCGTAGCGTGCGCGTCTCCTGGGCGTTACCGAACTGTTTGGACGCGACCCGCACGGTGTAGCGGATCGGTCCGTCGGTTGCGGCTTTCGAGGTGACCGTGATCGGCGTCGCCGCAAGCGCAGGCAGCGCGATCACACCGGAAACGGCAAGGACGAACTGCAAGAGCACCGCGCGGTGGCGGTGAGTATGGCGGGAGCTGCGGCAAGGCATGCGTCACCTCCTGGCGGGAACGGCCGGGCCCGCGAGCGAATCGCGGCGTACGCAACGACCGCGGCAAGCCGCGATGGCCGGTACGGCGCTCCGCTCTCGTGCGGCGGATGATCTGTTACCTAGTCTAGCGCGCCGCGCGATGCCTTGCGCCGAGCGCATGCATCGAACGGACCAGGTTTTATCCCGCTTGTCTTCGGCAGCGATTTGCTCGCCGCCCAATGGCGCAAGCGCACGCGCCGGGCTTCGACTGTCCTGCTCCCGTTGCGTGGCCGCGTTCTGCGAGGGATACCTGCCACGCAGTTCCGTGGCGCCTCCGCGCGAAGCGCGCCATGGCGCGCATCCCCCGCTACTTCCCGCCCGTTTCGAGACCGAGCGTCATCTCAGCGGTCACCCGTTGTCGCACGTGGCCGTAGCCCGCCCAGGGATCGGCGTGCTCGATATCGGCAAAGCGCGCATTCATCGTCGCGAGCGTCCATTGCGCGCCGCCCGTCGTCCGTTCGAGTTCGTCCCAGCCGATCGGCACGGACACGCCCAACCCTGGCCGGGCACGTACGCCGTATGCGAGCGCCGTGCTCGCGCCGCGCGCATTGCGCAGGTAGTCCACGAAGATCTTCTTCCTGCGGTGCTCCGGGCCCATCGTGGCCGTGAGCTGCGTGGGCCACACTGCGGCCAGATGCTGCGCGGCCGCGCGCGCGAACGCCTTGACGTCGTCCCAGCCCGCCTCGGGCGTGAGCGGCACGACGATGTGCAGGCCCTTGCCGCCGCTCGTCTTGCAGAACGATTCGAGCCCGAGTTCCGCGAGCAACGCGCGCGTGCGCAATGCCGCCTCGATCATGCGGTCCCAGCCGAGCGCGGAATCGGGGTCAAGGTCGAACACTACGCGGTCGGGCCGCTCGATGTCGGTGATGCGGGCGTTCCAGGTGTGCAGCTCGATGACGTCCATCTGGGCGGCGCTCACCAGCGCTCTCGCCGTATCGATCGTGACCAGCGGCGGATGGCCCGGGTCGAGCCCTTCGTGTTCGGTGACTTCGGGCAGCGGCGCACGGCCTTTGTGGCGCTGGAAAAACATCTCGCCGGCAAGTCCCCGAGGCGCGCGCACCAGCGACACGGGGCGCTCGTGCAGATGCGGCAGGATCCAGCGAGCGGCGCGCTCGTAGTAGCGCACGAGTTCGAGCTTGTGGGTGCCGCTGTCCGCATCGACGATGCGCCTTGCACTCGTGATGCGTATGCCGTCGATCTCGCATTCGGCTGAGTCGTCGCGTCGGCGCCGCGCGGCGCGAGGCGAGCGGTGCATGGACGCGGCAGTCGTTGCCGGCGCGGCGGCGTCCGATTTCGGGGCCCGCTCGCCGCGCGGCGTTCGGGCGGATGTCTTCGTTAGGGCTTTCGGAGCGTCCTGCATACCGGTTCCCCTGGCGCACCTGGCGCATGACGCATCGCGCGACGCGAGTCGCGACACGTTCGGTTGACAGCGCGTGGCGGCCGGCCCCGTCGATCGCCGCACGAGCTTTCATTGTGCATCGAATGGGCGCTTTCGTCGCTGCAAGGTTTGAGCGGGCGCCCCCCAGAGAAACAGGGAAATATCACGTGAGTCTGGACACGCTGTGCATCGGGCATGGGGCCCGCGGCAGGCCGCGGGAAGTTACAATGTTTAGCTTTGCCGCCCGCGCCGTAGCCCCTTCGCGTGCGACAACCCTTTTTATCCATTGCCCCGACGTCGCCGCGCAGGGGCCTTGCCAGCCCAGCCATGAACCTCGTCATCCAGAGTCCCGCCCCGCTCGATACCGTCCATCACAAGCCGCTCCTCGGCCTCGCCCGTGGCAGCAGCCTCACGCCGATCGACGCCCACGCGGTTCAGATCGAGAACGCCGAGCCGGCCCAGCGCGCCGACCTCGAGGTCTACTGCGGCACGCACCAGCTCGACTACGCGTTTGTCGAAGCCGGCCGCGCGCTCGCCGATTTCGGCCTCGTGGCGATGGATATGGACTCGACGCTCATCACGATCGAATGCATCGACGAAATCGCGGACTTCTGCGGCCTGAAGGCCGAAGTCGCGGCGATTACCGAAGCGTCGATGCGCGGCGAGATCAAGGACTTCAACGAAAGCCTCACGCGCCGCGTAGCCCTCCTCGAGGGGCTCGACGCAGGCGCGCTGGAGCGCGTGTATGAAGAGCGCCTGCAGCTCTCGCCGGGCGCGGAACAGATGCTCGCGGGCGCGAAAGCCGAGGGTCTGAAGACGCTGCTCGTCTCGGGCGGCTTCACGTTCTTCACCGAGCGCCTCAAGGCGAGGCTCGGGCTCGACTACACGCGCGCGAACACGCTCGAAATCGTCGACGGCAAGCTCACGGGCCGGGTCATTGGCGAGATCGTCAATGCCGACGTGAAGGCGCGCACCCTCGCCGAAACCTGCGCGCAGATCGGCATCGAGCCGCGCCGCGCGATCGCGATCGGCGACGGATCCAACGACCTGAAGATGATGGGCTCGGCGGGCTTGTCGGTCGCATTCCGGGCTAAGCCGGTGGTGCGCGAGGCGGCGAGCGTCGCGTTCAATTTCGTCGGGCTCGACGGACTGCTGCGTCTTTTCTGATTCTGTCTTCGGTGCGGCCACAAACACAACGGCCGCTCGTGTCGCTGTAGACGTGAGCGGCCGTTGCTGCCTCGAGCGGCTTATTCAGGGGTACTTGCTTTTTCCGCGAGCTTCGCGAGCGCCTGCTCGATATCCGCGCGCAAATCCGCTTCCTCTTCGAGACCGATGTAGAAGCGCACCAAAGTGCCGCGATGCGGCCAGCTCGCAGCCGTGCGCATCGAACCGACATCGTATGGCATGGCGAGACTATGCGCCCCGCCCCAGCTCCAGCCCAGCGCAAAGAGTTCGAGCGACTCGCAGAACGTATCGATTTGCGTGGCGCTGTAGCGTTCGTCGAACACCACGGAAAAGAGACCGCCCGCGCCCGTGAAATCGCGTTTGTAGAATGCGTGACCCGGGCAGTCTTCGAACGCGGGATGCAGCATTGCCGCGATTTCCGGACGCGTCTTGAGCCAGCCAGCAAGCGCAAGCGCCGTGCGGTCGTGGGCCTCGAAACGCGCCTTCATGCTCGGCAGCGCGCGCAGCACGAGCGAGCAGTCGTCGACCGATACGCCAATGCCAAGCCGCATGCGCGCGGCCTTGAGCTTCAGGTACAGATCGCGGTCGGTGGTGATGGTCGCGCCCATCAGCACGTCGCTGCCACCCGACTGATACTTGGTGAGCGCCTGCACCGAAATGTCGATGCCATGCTCGAACGGCTTGAACGCGAGACCCGCCGACCACGTATTGTCGATGGCCGTGATGACGTTGCGCGCGCGCGCCGCCGCCGTGATCGCGCGCACGTCGGGCACTTCCATCGTGACCGAGCCGGGCGCTTCGAGCCAGATCAGCCTCGTGTTCGGCTGGATCAGATCGGCGATACCCGCGCCGATCATCGGATCGTAGTAGCGCGCCGTGAGGCCGAAGTCGCGGGCGAGCCAGTCGCCGTGATCGCGATTGGGCGAATAGACGTTATCGGGAATCAATACATCGTCGCCGGACTTGAGCAGTCCGAAGTAGACGTTCGAGATCGCCGAGAGACCCGACGGCTGCAACAGCGCATGCTCGCCGCCTTCGATCTCGGCGATGCGCTTCTGGAGCATCGCCGAGGTAGGCGTGGCGTGCAGGCCGTAGCGCCATTGCGCATCGTTGCGCCAGTCGAGCGCGCGCACCGAAGCGAGGTCGGGGAACACCACGGTCGACGCCCGCGTGACGGGCGCGGCAAACGATTCGAAACCGGGCGTGAGATCGTCTTGCGGGTGGACGATGCGCGTCTGCAACGCGCGGCTGGAGTCGGATTTTTTCATGTCGGAGAGGAGACGGTTGAGGCGCGGCGACCTTGCGGCGCGCAGGCTGGCAGCTCGCGCGCGCAACGTCGCATACCGAAGATTAACACCCGCGGTGGCGCTTATTGCCCGGTGACGAGATTGCCCACGCCGTTCACGGCATGCGCGCCGGTCGATGCGGATGCCGGTGCTGTCGTGGCCGCGCGGGTTGCGCCGGTTACGCGAGTCGAAACGGCCGGAGCCGCTGCGCCCGGCGCAAGCGGTTTCAGGTCGAACGGCACGGGGTCCGAATCGTCGGGATCCATGCGCTCGCCCGAGAGCGACCCGTCCTCGGCGAACGTGCCGACCCAGTTGCCAGCGATATGCGTGCCGTCGTTCGAGTCCTCGGCTTCCAGTGTGGCGCCGTCGCGGTCGCCGGCGATCAGGCTAACCTCTCCCGTATCCGTGTACTGGTACTCGCCGTGCACCCCGGTCGGGTCGTCATCGCCAGCCCTGGCGCCGATTCGCATGACGATCTGGCGCTTGCCCAGCGTGCCCACGTATTGCGGCAATTTTGCGAACTCGGGGCTCGGCCTGAGCGTCGATTTCACCTGCTGCGTCGCGCTTGCGTCCTGCGCGCGAGAAGCAAGCGGCACGGCCAGCGCCATGGCCACCGCCGCAGCGGCCACGATCCAGCCACACGCGTGCCGGCCAGCGCCGCACCGGACGGCCGCACGCAGCGGCCGCTGGGTCACAACTTTCATCTGAGTCCTTCCTTTACTTGCACGGCGAATCGGGCGAGCCGACCTTCAGATACGCTCGAAAATGGCCGCAATGCCCTGGCCGCCGCCGATGCACATCGTCACGAGCGCATAGCGTCCGCCAATGCGGTGCAGTTCATAAAGCGCCTTCACGGTGATGAGTGCGCCCGTCGCGCCAATGGGGTGGCCAAGCGAGATGCCCGATCCGTTCGGATTCACCTTGGCGGGATCGAGCCCGAGCTCCTGCGAAACCGCACAGGCCTGGGCCGCGAACGCTTCATTGGCCTCGATCACGTCGAGGTCGCCGACTTTCAGGCCGGCGCGCTCGAGCGCCTTCTGCGTAGCCGGCACCGGGCCGATGCCCATGTAGGCCGGATCGACGCCCGCATGCGCGTACGAAACGAGGCGTGCGAGCGGTTTCACGCCGCGCGCGCGAGCGGCGTCGGCGCTCATCAGCAGCACCGCGGCGGCGGCGTCGTTGATGCCCGAGGCATTGCCCGCCGTCACGGTGCCGTTTTCCTTCGCGAAAACGGGCTTGAGCTTGCTGAAATCTTCGAGCGTGGCGCCGTGGCGCACGTGCTCGTCCGCGTCGAAGATCACCTCGCCCTTCTTCGACTTGCTCGAAATCGGCAGGATCTGATCCTTGAACCGGCCTTCGGCGAGTGCGCGCTCGGCGCGGCGGTGCGATTCGAGCGCGAGCGCGTCCTGCGCCTCGCGCGTGATGCCGAACTTCTTCGCGACGTTCTCCGCCGTCACGCCCATGTGGATCGCCTGGAACGGGTCGTGCAGCGCGCCGATCATCATGTCGACGAGTTGCGCGTCGCCCATGCGCTGGCCAAACCGGGCGGCCGGCATCGAGTACGGCGCGCGGCTCATGTTTTCCGCGCCCCCGCCGATTGCGATGTCGGCGTCGCCGAGCAGAATCGTTTGCGCGGCCGAGACGATCGCCTGGAGGCCCGAGCCGCACAGCCGGTTCACGGTCAGCGCGGGCGCGTGCTGCGCGACGCCGCCGTTGATCGCAGCCACGCGCGCAAGGTACATGTCCTTGGGTTCGGTGTGCACGACGTTGCCGAACACCACGTGACCCACCGCCTCGCCTTCCACGTTCGCGCGCGAGAGCACTTCGCGCACCACGCGCGCGCCGAGATCAGTCGGCGAGAAGTCCTTCAGGCTGCCGCCGAAGTCGCCGATCGCCGTGCGCACACCGCTTGCCACCACTACTTCGCGTTCCATCATCTGTCTCCTCGTCTTCCTGTCCAGGTGAATTGATAGGTCTCGCGCGCTTCGCCCGATCGATGCGTGTGCCCGGCTAGCGCGATTGACTGGCCAGCAGTCGCTCGACGTCCTCGCGACGCGGGATCGGCGCCACGGCGCCATAGCCCAGGGTCGAAAGCGCCGCCGCCGCATTCGCATAGCACGCGGCGACGAAGGGATCGTCGCCGGCTGCCAGCCGCGCGACAAACGCGCCGCCAAAGCAGTCGCCCGCGCCTGTCGCGTCCACGGCGGCGACCGCGCAACCGGGCACGAGGCGCCGCTCTTCGGGCGTGGCGACGTAGGCGCCGTCCTTGCCGAGCTTGAGTGCGACCACGCGTGCGCCGCGCGCGAGCAGGAGGTCGACGATCGCGTCGCGGTCGTCGAGGCCCGTGAGCACCGCTACGTCGTCCCAGCTTGGCAGGCAGACGTCGGTCATGCGCAGCACCTCGTTCATCACCGCGCGCGCTCGCGCGAGCGGCCAGAGTTTCAGGCGCAGGTTGGTGTCGAAGCTCACGCGCACGCCGTTCGCGCGCGCATGCTCGATGGCGCAGAGCGCGGCGTCGCACGCGCTGTCACTGATCGCCACGCTGATGCCGGAAAGATGCAGCACGCGGGCAGCCGCAATGACGTCGAGCGGCAGATCTCCCGGCGCGTAGCGGCTGGCGGCCGAGCCCTTGCGCAAATACTCGAAGGCGTGGCCGTTCGGACCATGCGAGACGAAGTAGACGCCCGTGGGTGCGGCGGCGTCGACGCGCACCGTCGACGTGTCGACGCCCTCGCGCGTCCACAGATCGATGAGCAGGCGTCCGAAGTGATCGTCGCCGACAGCGGAGACGAAGCCTGTACGCGCCCCCTGGCGCGCCGCTGCAATGGCGAAGTTCGACGTGTCGCCGCCAAAGCCTTGCAGATACTCCGGGCGGTCTTTCGACGCCTGGTTGAACTCGATCATGGCCTCGCCGTAGGCGAGGACTTGCGCAGACGCGCCCGCCATGCCAGTCAGACCTCGCCCCAAAGGTCGTGGCCATCCGCGCCGGTGATCTTCACCGAAACGAAGTCGCCGACCTTGTAGCGCTTCGACGCTTTGGTTGCGGGCGCGACGTAGACCACGCCGTCGATTTCGGGTGCGTCTGCCGCGGTGCGGCCAATCCCGCCATCGGCGTTGACTTCGTCGATCAGCACCTTGAGTGTCTTGCCGACCTTGCGCTGAATGCGCTTCGCCGACACCTGCTCCGCCACTTCCATGAAGCGCGCGCGGCGCTCCTCGCGCACCTCGTCGGGCAGCGCGCCGTCGAGCTCGTTCGCCGTTGCGCCTTCGACCGGCGAATAGGCAAAGCAGCCCACGCGGTCGAGTTCCGCCTCGCGGATGAAGTCGAGCAGCGTTTCGAACTGCTCTTCGGTCTCGCCCGGGAAGCCCGCGATGAACGTGCTGCGGATCGTCAGATCGGGGCAAATCTCGCGCCACGCCTTCACGCGCTCCATGACCTTCTCCGCATTCGCGGGGCGCTTCATGCGCTTGAGCACTTCCGGATGCGCGTGCTGGAAAGGCACGTCGAGATACGGCAGCACGTGGCCTTTGAACGGGCCTTCAGCCATCATCGGAATGACTTCGTCGACGCTCGGATACGGATAGACGTAGTGCAGGCGCACCCAGGCGCCGTATTGCGCGGCCAACTCGCCCAGCGCGGCGACGAGATCCGTCATGCGGGTCTTGATCGGCTTGCCGTTCCAGAAACCGGTGCGGTACTTCACGTCGACGCCGTAGGCGCTCGTGTCCTGCGAGATCACGAGCAGTTCCTTCACGCCGGACTTGAAGAGGTTTTCCGCTTCGAGCATGACCTCGGCAACCGGACGCGACACGAGATCGCCGCGCATCGACGGAATGATGCAAAACGTGCAGCGGTGGTTGCAGCCTTCGGATATCTTCAGGTATGCGTAGTGGCGCGGCGTGAGCTTGATGCCCGCGGCGGGCACGAGATCGACGAAGGGATCGTGCGGTTTGGGCAGATGGCTATGGACCGCCTGCATCACTTCGCCGACGGCATGCGGGCCGGTCACGGCGAGCACCTTCGGGTGCACTTCCTCGATCAGGTTCGAGCCGCTCGCGCTCGCCTTCTTGCCGAGGCAGCCGGTCACGATCACCTTGCCGTTCTCGGAGAGCGCCTCGCCGATGGCGTCGAGACTTTCCTGCACGGCCTCGTCGATGAAGCCGCAGGTGTTGACGACCACGAGATCCGCACCGTCGTACGAACCGGAGATTTCATAACCCTCGGCGCGCAGCTGGGTGATGATCTGCTCGGAGTCGACAAGCGCCTTCGGGCAGCCAAGGGAAACCATCCCGACGCGCGGAGCAGAATTTCGGGAGGTCGTTGATTCAGCAGGGTTTTTCACGTGTACGTCCGGATAGGGCGCGCAGGGCGAAGGAAGCGCGGCGCGAGTTCAAGCCAATCCGCCATTTTACCCGTTTGGCGCATCATGCTGCGCACAATGGAAAGCCCGCGTCCGAAGCCGTCAGGGTCGGATGGGCTATCGGTCCGGATCTCCCCTTGCCGCCAGGGCAAAGCAAGCCCAGGCTGCGGCGCGGGCGTGCGCGAGCGAAGATTTCTCGAAAAGCGACTTCGCAGCAGCGCCAAGGCGTCTTTGCACGCACGCGGCAGGACTGGGACAGGCCAAGCGCCAGCCGGCCGGCGCCGCGCAAACGCTGCTGCAAGCGGCGGCCGCGCTCCCCGAGGCCTTACGCGACATTCCGCGACCGAAAAGGCCCGCTACGACGGCGCCAGGAGACGTGGCCTTCCGTCGACAGCAGGCACGCGCGATCCGGGATCGATGGCGCGGCGCGCTGCCAGCCGCGCGCTCCTTACTTCTTCTCTTCTTCGCCGCCCTCGGGCGCGCCCTGCGCCGGCGCCGTCGCGCCACCGGGTGTCACCGGCTTGAACGGAAAGCTGCTGAACATGTTCTTCGCCTGGTTCTGCATCTGCTCCTGCATCTGCACGAACATGTTCTTCGACTGTTCGATGTAGCTCGTCATCATGCCCTGCATCATGGGCGCCTGCATGTTCATGAACTGCGACCAGACCTCGGGATTCATCGCGTTGCCTTCGTAAAGGCTCTTCGACTGATCGGCGAGCTTGTTCTGGATGTCGATGAACGCCTGGATATTCTTTTCCAGGTAGGTGCCCATCATGCCCTGCATCGCATGACCGTAGAAGCGGATGATCTGCGAAAGCATCGACGACGAGAACATCGGCAGGCCGCCGCTCTCTTCCTCCAGGATGATCTGCAGCAGGATGCTGCGCGTCAGATCCTCGTTGCTCTTCGCGTCGATGACCTTGAATTCCTCCTGATCCAGCACGAGTTGCTTCACGTCCGTCAACGTGATGTATGTGCTCGTCTCCGTGTCGTACAGCCGACGATTCGGATATTTCTTGATGAGACGTTCGGCGGTCTTCTTTGTAGTCGTCATGTGTCGCCCTTGTTAGCGCCAACGCGCGGCGGCCGTTGCCGTCGCGCGCTGGTCTGCCCGTCAAGCGTGGCCTGTTTCGGTTAGCAAACCGGCCCGCTGCCGTCCTCGATCCCTGCGTTGCACGCCCCCTTGCAGACGCGCCGCGCCGGAATCAGCCCATGTGCAACCCGCCATTCAGCGAGAAGTCAGCACCGGTTGCAAAGCCTGACTCGTCGGATGCGAGCCACGCCACGATCGACGCGATTTCCTCGGGCGCACCGAGGCGGCGCACGGGAATCGTCGCGACGATCTTTTCCAGTACGTCGGGACGGATCGACTTCACCATGTCCGTGCCGATATAGCCCGGCGAGACGGTGTTGACCGTCACCCCCTTGGTCGCCACTTCCTGGGCCAGCGCCATCGTGAAGCCGTGAATACCCGCCTTGGCCGTGGAATAGTTGGTCTGCCCGAACTGGCCCTTCTGGCCGTTCACCGACGAGATATTGATGATGCGCCCCCAGCCGCGCTCGACCATGCCGTCGATCACCTGCTTCGTGACGTTGAAGAGGCTCGTGAGATTGGTGTCGATCACGGCCGTCCAGTCTTCGCGCGTCATCTTGCGGAACACCACGTCGCGCGTAATGCCCGCATTGTTGACCAGGACGTCGATTTCACCGACGTCGGCCTTCACCTTGTCGAACGCCTGACGCGTCGAATCCCAGTCGCCCACGTTGCCTTCCGAGGCCACGAAGTCGAAGCCGAGTGCCTTCTGGTCTTCCAGCCACTTCGTGCGGCGCGGCGAATTGGGGCCGCAGCCGGCGACAACCGTGAAACCCTGCTTGGCGAGGCGCTGGCAGATGCCCGTTCCAATGCCGCCCATCCCGCCCGTTACGTACGCAATACGCTCTGACATAAACCACACTCCGTTATCGTTTTCCGGCTACGCCATTCGGCGCCCCCGGCCTCGCTCCTTCCCGCTGCCTCTGTCCGCACCGCTCGTTACCGGTCACATCCGCCGGTTTCTTTGGCGTGCGCCGCAGCGCCGGGACGGACCGCAAGCGGCCGCCCCGGCAGTCACTTCAAGCA
>NZ_BBJJ01000008.1 GCF_000739815.1 Paraburkholderia mimosarum LMG 23256 = NBRC 106338 | reverse complement strand
GATATCAGTCATTTCCAGATCCTCCGGGCGATTGGAAGTTGCTGCCCCGCCCGTCAAGTTGTTAATCCGATTTCCGCAGCAAGTGCGTTAGTCGCGCTGCTGCACGTAGCGCCCCGGCGCCGGCTCGATCTCGGGGAATTCCGCCGAGCCGGCTTGCGCATGCGGCTTCACCTTCTTGCCGCCATACTGATCGAGCCATTCGGCCCAGGTCGGCCACCAGCTGCCCGGCTTTTCCTCGGCAGCAGCGAACCAGTCGTCGGCCTCTTCGGGCAGATGCTTCGCGTCGGCTTCGATGGTCCAGAAGCTGCGCTTGTTCTTCGAAGGCGGATTGATCACGCCCGCGATATGGCCCGACGCTCCGAGCACGAACTTCAGCGGCCCGGAGAGGAGCGGCACCGATGCATACGCCGTGCGCCACGGTACGATGTGATCCTCGCGCGAACCGTAGATAAAAGTCGGCACGTCGATGCGCGAAAGGTCCACTTCCTCGCCGCACACCGTGAGCGCGCCCGGCTCCCGCAGTTTGTTCTCGAGATAGGTATTGCGCAGGTACCACGCGTACATCGGCCCCGGCAGGCTCGTGGAATCGCTGTTCCAGAACAGCAGGTCGAACGGCGCGGGCGTGCGCCCCTTCAGGTAGTTGTCGACGACGTAGTTCCAGACCAGATCGTTGGGCCGCAGGAACGAGAACGCGTTCGCGAACTCGACGCCGCGCATGAGCCCCGGCGCGCTGCCATTCTTGCCCCCGATGGTCTGTTCGCGCATCTGCACATGCGCTTCGTCGACGAACACGTCGAGCACGCCCGTATCGGCGAAATCGAGCATCGCCGTAAGCAGCGTCATCGACGAAACGGGATGCTCGCCGCGCGCGGCCGCGACGGCCAGCGCCGTGGCGAGCAGCGTGCCGCCCACGCAGAAGCCGAGCGTGTTGATCTGCTCGCGGCCGCTGATGCTGCGCGTCGTGTCGATGGCCGTGAGCACGCCTTCCTGCACGTAATCGTCCCAGGTTTTATGCGCGATCGACGCGTCACCGTTGTGCCAGGAGACGAGGAACACCTGCTGCCCCTGCTCCAGCGCATAGGCGACGAGCGAGTTCTCGGGCTGCAGGTCCAGGATGTAGTACTTGTTGATGCACGGCGGCACGATCAGAAGCGGCCGTTCGCGCACCGTGGCCGTGCGCGGCTTGTACTGGATCAGCTGAAAGAGCGCGTTCTCGAACACCACCGAGCCCTCGGTGGTCGCGAGATTGCGGCCCACCACGAAGCGCGATTCGTCGGTTTGCGAGATCTTGCCGCGCGTCATGTCGCCGAGCAGGTTCATCACGCCCTGACGCAGACTCTCGCCCTTGCTTTCGAGCAATGCGTTCTGCGCGTCGGGGTTGAGTGCGAGGAAGTTGCTGGGCGACGCCGCCGCGGTCCACTGCTGGACGGCGAAGCGAATGCGCTCGCGCGTTTTCGGATCGGTGTCGATCGCGTCGACGAGTTCATGCAGGTAGCGCGCATTGAGCAGGTACCACGCGGCCGTGAACGCATAGCCGGGCGTCGCCTTCCAGGCGTCGGAGCTGAAGCGCTTGTCCTTGAGATCCGGCGGCTTCGGTGTTGCATCGGTAGCCTGGCGTAGCAAATCGAGTGCATCGCGCGAATATTCCGACTGCAGATGCTGAAGGCGCGTGGGTTCGATCGACGCCGTAGGAAGCTTCAAGGCCTCGAACGGGTTCGCCATGCCGAACGGCGTGGCACCGCTGAAGGGGTTCACTCCGGCGAAGGGGTTGGCTTCGCCAAAGGGCCTGGGCGCACTGAAGGGATTGTTCGGCGCACCGTTGGCGGGTGGCCACCAGTTGCCTGCGAGGCCGCCGAGCGGCGCCTGCTGCGCTGCGCCGCCCGCTTGCTGCGCGGCATTCAAGGCGCTCTTCCACGCGTTCGTCCACGCGTCGAGATACTGCTGCATGCTGGCTGCGTCAGGAGCGAAAGGCTGAGTGAAGCGCGTTGCACCATCAGTTGAAGCGCCCGTGCCCTGGGCAGTTTTGGAACGTTGAGATGCCGTCATGCCTGCTTTTGACCGATGTGTCCCGAAGGACTGGTTGAGAGGCAGGTGGGTACGCATACGGGCGCCGTTGCGGCGCTCGTCACGTCCTGTCCCGTGGGTGAAAGGACATTCTTGCTCCCCATTGCAAAGCGTGTCAATGCTTGTGCCCGATTTTGCCGCAGCGCGATATTTTTTTAATTATCGTTTTCCCGATGTAATCAATTGTTTAACCCGTGCGACACATCGTTGTGCGTCCCGGCGCACAAAAATCCGCCGCCTCCGCAAGCGCTTGCCATTCGAGGGAGCGTTCAGGGATTTCACGCTCCGGGCATTTGCACGGCGGCAGCGGAGCTTCGATGCGGTGCAGCAAAAATAGCCTGATATGGGTCAACCCTGGAGCCAGATCAGTGCCGCCATCCGGCCCGTGATGCGGTCCCGCCGATACGAATAGAAGCGCTCGCGCTGCGAAACCGTGCACATGTCGCCACCGCTCACGCGGCGTATGCCGAGCGCGTCGAGCCGCAGCCGCGCGAGTGCGGCGAGATCGGCGAGGAATTTGCCGCTTGCCTCGGGGCGCGCGACGAAAGCCGCAGCGGTGGCTGCACGATGAACCTCGCGTTGCGCCGTCTCAAGACGCTCTACGTGGGACATGAAGGCCTCGCGCACTTCTGCGCCGACCTCGAAGGCCGTGGGCCCGATCGCGGGGCCGAGGTACGCATGCAGATCGGCAGGCGAACAGCCCGCGAGCGCAGCGACGCGCTCGGCCGTGCGCTCGATGACGCCCGCGGCCAGTCCGCGCCAGCCCGCGTGCGCGGCGCCCACGGCACGGCCCGCGCCATCGCAGAGCAGGACGGGCATGCAGTCGGCCACCATCACCGTGCAGGCAATGCCGGGCTCGGCCGTCACGCTCGCATCGGCTTCGAGCGGTGCGCCCGCGCGCGCGGCGGCGAGCGCCGCGGCGGCATCGACCACGATCGGACCGTGGACTTGCTTGAGCCACGCAGCAGGCACGCCCGCAAGTGCGAGCAGCCGTTCGCGGTTCGCCTCGACATGCACCAGATCGTCGCCGCAACCGCGCCCGAGGTTCAGACCGCCGGGCAGCTCGATGCCCTCGTCACCCGCAGCGCCCTGTTCTGCCTGCGTCGCCTGCCAGCGCCCGAAAGGCGGCTCGCTCACGCCACCGTTGCGTGTCGTCACCAGCGCGCGCACGCGCGGCGAAACCTGCCAGTCGGGGTGCAGCAAATCGGCGGATGTCAGTTCCGGGCAGGTCGTCATGCGTGCTTGTCCTCGTCTTGCTGATCGTCTTCTTCGTCTTCTTCGTAGTCGTCTTCGTCGCTGCCGATCACATAGCCTTCATCGGTGTAGGCGCTGTCGAACATGTCGTCATCGAAGCCGGGTTCGTCGTCTTCCTCGCTGCCGAAGCCGAGCGCCTCGATCAGCGCATCCATGTCGTCGGGGACTTCGGCGCGCCATTGCATCGAACGGCCCGTCACCGGATGGACGAGGCCAAGGCGCCAGGCGTGCAGCGCCTGGCGCGCAAAACCGTCGGGCAACGCCGCCACCGAGCGCTTGCCGCGCGCATGGCCGTACACGGGGTCGCCCAGCAGCGGATGGCCGATGTGCGCGCAATGCACGCGGATCTGGTGGGTGCGGCCCGTTTCCAGGTCGCAATGGATCGCGCTCACGGGCTGGTTCTGCCACACCGTCTTGTCGATGCGCCGGAAGTGCGTGCGCGCGGGCTTGCCCGCCGCGCCCTTGACGACGGACATACGCGTGCGCTCGCGCGGATCGCGGCCGATCGGCGCGTCGATCGTGCCTTTGTCGGGCATGTTGCCCCAAACGAGCGCGAGGTAGCGACGCTTGACCGTGCGCGCCTGCAACTGGCGCACGAGATCGGTCTGCGCTTCGAGCGTGCGGGCGACGACCATCAGGCCGGAGGTCTCCTTGTCCAGACGATGGACGATGCCCGCGCGCGGCAGGCCCGCCGCGGCTTCGCCGTAGCGGTGCAGAAGACCGTTGAGGAGCGTGCCGCTCCAGTTGCCCGCCGCCGGATGCACGACGAGCCCCGCTGGCTTGTTGATGACGACGATCGCGTCGTCTTCGTACACGACGTCGAGCGGCACCGGCTCGGGCGTGAACGCGAGCTGCTCGGGCAGCAGGTCGGGCACGAGCTCGATGGTCGCGCCGAGCGGCACGGGCTGGCGCACCTTGGCCGGCTTGCCGTCCACGTGCACCCGCTGCTCTTCGATCCAGCCCTGCAGCCGGCTGCGCGAAAATTCGGGAAACAGTCTGGCGAGCACCTTGTCGAGCCGCTCGCCGGCCAGGTCATCTGGCACCTCAATCGAGCGCGGTGCTTCGCCGCCGCGCGTGCGCGGGGCGCCAACGGCGTCTTCTCCGGCGAGTTCATCCTCTAGCGCCTCGCTGGCGCCTGCGTCATCGGGCGCATCGCCCAGGCTATAATCGCTGATGCTGTTTTGGGCGCCGGGAGCGCCGGCCCCCGGAATAACTGAACGGGTCATTGAGTCTGGGTCACCTGTGGACCTGAAGCTGGACTGGATAAATGCGAGCCTTGAACACGATTACGAAACTGGCCCAACACGCAGTGGCCCGAAACGCAATGCGCGCGACGCGAGCACAGACGCTCGGCAAGATTGGCAACATGGTTCGGCTCGCTGCCTGCGGCGCCGCGCTCGCTGTCGTCGCGGCCTGCCACGGCCTGCCGGAAAAAACCGACGAAACGGCTGCGTGGAACAACAACAAATTATATACGGAGGCCCAGGACGCGCTCTCCGGCGGCGACTGGGGCAAGTGCGCGAAGTACTTCGAGGCGCTGCAGGGCCGTGACCCGTTCGGCCATTTCGCCCAGCAGGCGCAGATCAACGTTGCCTACTGCGACTGGAAGGACAACGAGAACGACGCTGCCGACCAGGCGATCAACCGCTTCATCCAGTTGCACCCGGATCACCCGGACGTCGCCTACGCGTACTATCTCAAGGGCATGATCCACTTCAACGACGACCTCGGTCTGTTCGGCCGCTTCTCGGGCCAGGACATGAGCGAGCGCGACCCGAAGTCGCTGCGCGAGTCGTATGACGCATTCAAGGTCGTGGTCGACAAGTATCCGCAGAGCAAGTACGCACCGGACGCAGCGCAGCGCATGCGCTACATCGTGAACGCGCTCGCCTCCCACGAGGTCCACGCGGCCGATTACTACTATCGCCGCGGCGCCTATGTGGCGGCCATCAACCGCGCGCAGCTCGCGATCCAGGAGTACAAGAGCGCGCCGGCAATCGAGGACGCACTGCACATCATGATCCTGTCGTACCAGAAGCTCGATCAGCCGCAGCTCGCCGAAGACACGCGCCGCGTGCTCGCGGGCACCTTCCCGGACAGCCCGTACATCACCGGCCACGCGCGCCCCACCAAGGAAGACAAGTCCTGGTGGCAGATCTGGTGATCGCCGCGCCTCGTTGTTGACGTAAGTCGAAACGCAAAACGCCACGGATTTCCGTGGCGTTTTTTTATTCAGCGACAACGCAGGCGTAACGCCTGCGCTGCGTGGACATCTTCAATCGCGTTCGAACAGCGCGATCGACTCCACGTGCGACGTGTGCGGGAACATGTTGACGACGCCCGCGCCCTTCAGCCGGTAGCCGGCCTCGTTGACGAGCACCCCGGCATCGCGCGCCAGCGTCCCAGGGCTGCACGAGACGTACACGATGCGCCTCGGCAGCGGACCCTCGCCGCTCTGCGCGATTTCCGCGAGCGCCTGGCAAACGGCAAGCGCACCTTCGCGCGGCGGGTCGACGAGGAACTTGTCGAAGCGGCCCAGCGCGCGCATGTCGTCGGCGGTGACTTCGAACAGGTTGCGGCATGCAAACGACGTATGACCGTCCACGCCGTTGGCACGGGCGTTCTCCAGCGCGCGGGCGGTCAGCGTATCGCTGCCTTCGATGCCCACGACTTCGCGTGCGAGACGGGCGAGCGGCAGCGTGAAGTTGCCGATGCCACAGAACAGGTCGAGCACGCGATCGCCCGGTGCCGGCGCGAGCAGGCGCAGCGCGCGGCCCACTAGCACGCGGTTGATCTGGTGGTTGACCTGCGTGAAGTCCGTCGGCTTGAACGGCATGCGGATGCCGAACTCCGGCAGCGTGTAGTCCAGTGCCTTGTCGAGCGGATAGAACGGGAACACGGAGTCCGGGCCCTTCGGCTGCAGCCAGAACTGCACGTTGTGTTCGTCGGCGAAGGCGCGCAGCAGGGCTTCGTCGGCTGCCGTGAGCGGCTCGAGAATACGCAGCACGAGCGCCGTCACGCTCGAACCGACGGCAAGCTCGATCTGCGGCATGCGATCGCGAATCGACAGCGCCGCCACGAGATGGCGCAGCGGCACGAGCATCGCCGACACGTTCGGCGGCAGCACTTCACAGCTCGTCATGTCGGCCACGTAGCTGCTCTTCTTCTCGTGGAAGCCCACCAGCACGCCACCCTTCTTCGGCACGTTGCGCACCGTGAGGCGCGCGCGATAGCGGTAGCCCCACGACGGGCCGTGAATCGGCCGGAACATCGTCTCCGAACGGACCTTCGAGATGTGCAGGAGGTTGTCCTCGAGCACGCGCTGCTTGACGGCGATCTGCGCGCGCACGTCGAGATGCTGCATCGAGCAGCCCCCGCAGGTGCCGAAAAACGCGCACTTCGGCTTCGTGCGGATCGCGCTCTCGCGCAGCACGTTCACCACCTGCGCCTGTTCGAACGTGGGCTTCTTGCGATAGCTCAGGTAGGTCACGCGCTCGCCCGGCAGCGCGCCCTCGACGAAGATGACCTTGCCGGGCTCGCCCGTCTCGGTGACGGTGCGGCCGACGCCGCGCGCCTCCATGTCGAGCGACTCGATCTCGAGAATGGGGGCATGAGCGACCGAGGCTTCAATCGCGGCGCGCTTTTCGGCGCGGCGTTCGCGCTTGCTGCGTTTCTTCGCGGGAGCGGACGGCACGTGCTCGGCCTGCACGGACGGGGCCTGAACAGGCTCGGCTTGAGGGTCGGGGGCAGCTTGAGACACCAGCGGTTTCCTGACTGACAATGAGTGAATTGTGGGCGAAGGCGAGATTGTAGTCGATGTCGGGACCGGCGCCCTCGACGCCCTTTTCGACTTCGTCGCCTCAGCCTCGCACTGATCGCTACAGCGATGCATGCTTCGGGCGCGCCATATGCGTTCACACTCCCGCCGCGCGCCAGAAAATATATGAAACAGCATGCCGGTAAAAACGGGCCAGGGTTGAACCTGCGTAGACCACCGCCGCGCCGGGCAAGGAGCACGAAGATGAAACTGGTGAGCTGGAATGTTCAATGGGGACGTGACGCCTCGGGCAACGTCGACCTTGCACGCACGGTGCGTGAGGCCCAGCGCCTCGCCGACTTCGACGTGCTGTGCCTGCAGGAAGTCACGTGCGGCTTTCGCGCGTTGCCGGGCGGCCCTGGCGACGATCAGTTCGCGGAACTCCGGACGCTGCTGCCCGGCTATACGGTGATCGAGGCGATCGGCGCCGATTTACCGGCATTGCCCAACGCCCAGGCCTCCAGTCAAAACGCGGCGCCCGCGCCGCGCCGCCAGTTCGGCAACGCACTCGCCACCCGCCTGCCCGTTGCGCAGGTGTTTCGCCACACCCTGCCGTGGCCTGCCGACTCGACGGCGCCGTCGATGCAGCGCGTCGCGCTCGAAGCGGTAGTCGATGCACCGGGCGGCGCGCTGCGGGTGCTGGTCACGCATCTGGAGTTCTATTCGCTGCGACAGCGGCTCGCGCAGGTTGACGAGCTGCGGCGCTTGCAGCAGGAAGCCGCCGATCATGCGGCGCACCCCGCACGCGCGGAAAACGACGTCGGCCCGTTCGCGCGCACCGCGCGGCCTGCCGCCGCGATCGTCTGCGGCGACTTCAACAGCGCGTGGGGCAGCGAGGCGTACACGCGCATGCTCGAGCCCCTCGCGGGCAGCCCCGCCTTCATCGACGCGTGGATGGCGCTCCACCCCGGCGCGACGCCGCCGCACACGGCGGGCGTGTATGACACGGCGCAATGGTCGGATGGGCCGCTCACGTGCGATTTCGTCTTTGTCACCGAGGATTTGCGAGCGCGCCTGCGTCGGTGCGAGATAGACGGCCTGACCCAGGCTTCGGATCACCAGCCGATCGTGCTCGAACTGGATTGACGGTAGTCGGTGGGCCGCGCGGCCGTTCGGTCGGTGTTCAGCGCTCGAATGCGCTCAAGTACTCGCCCCAATGCGGTGCGGTCTCCGCCGCGAGCGACTGCTTCACAAACTCGATCTCATCCGCATATTCGCGCTCGGTGAATCCACCGCGCATCATCTGAAACCGGCAATAGAGCAGGTAGGTGTTGACGACGTCGGTTTCGCAATAATTGCGGATCTCCTCGATGCGGCCTTGCTGGAACGCCGTCCACACCTGGCCGCCATCCATGCCGAGCTTGCCGGGAAAACCGCAGAGCTTCGCGAGCGCGTCGAGCGGCGCATTCGCGCGCGGCTGGTACATCGCGAGCAGATCCATCAAGTCCGTATGCCGCGTGTGATAGCGGCTGATGTAGTTGTTCCACTTGAACTCGCGGTCCTCGTCGCCCATTTCCCAGTAGCGCACGGCGCGAATGCCGTGCACGAGCGCACGATAGTGCAGCACCGGCAAGTCGAAGCCGCCGCCGTTCCAGGACACGAGTTGCGGCGAGTACTTTTCGATCGTGCGATAGAACGAGTCGATCAGGCGCGCTTCGCCGTCTTCGGGCGTGCCGAGCGAGCGCACACGAAAGCCCTGCCCGTCGCGAAACACGCACGAGATCGCGGCCACGCGCTGCAGATGATGCGGCAAGAAATCGCTGCCGGTCTTCTCGCGGCGTGCCGCGAAGGCATGCTCGGCCACTTCGGTGTCGGTGAGCGAGGCGGGCAGATCTTCGAGACGGCGAATGCCGTCGACATCGGGAATCGTCTCGATGTCGAATACGAGTACGGGAACTGTCATTCAGTCGGACTGCGAGGTGTTAGAGAACGGCGTCTTTGCGCACGCCGTTCGAAGCGAAAAAGCGCTTGAGGCGCACCAGCGCTTCCTGCTGGATCTGCCGCACGCGCTCGCGGGTGAGGCCCATTTCGTCGGCCAGCTCTTCGAGCGTGGCCGGCTCGATATGGTTCAGGCCGAAGCGCCGCTCGATGACGTGGCGATGCTTGTCGGATAACCGCCCGAGCCACGCGCGTGTAAGCGTTTCCAGTTCGCGATGCTGCACCTCCGCATCGGGCGACTGGCTCTGGTCGTCGGAGAGCAGGTCCAGCAGGCTGCTGGCCGGGTCGAGGTCGAGCGGCGCATCGAGCGATGCCGTGTGCTCGTTGAGCGCGAGAATGTCGGTGACTTCCTCGGTGGTCTTGCCCGTGAGGTAAGCGATGTCGTCGATGCTCGCGTCGCGCCGCTCCGAGGCCGAGTCGGCGTTGAGCGAGTTCTTTTCCAGATGGCGCTTCGCGCGCAGCACCTGGTTCAGTTCGCGAATCACGTGCACCGGCAGGCGCACCGTGCGCGCCTGGTTCATGATCGCGCGTTCGATGCTCTGGCGGATCCACCAGGTGGCATAAGTCGAGAAGCGAAAGCCGCGTGTCGGATCGAACTTCTCTATCGCGTGCATGAGACCGAGATTGCCCTCCTCGATCAGATCGAGCAGCGGCACGCCGCGATTGAGATACCCCTTGGCAATGCTGACCACGAGGCGCAGATTGCGCTCGATCATGACCTGGCGCGCCTCGAACTCACCCGCCTTGGCAAGGCGCGAGTAGCGCTGCTCTTCCTCGACGGTGAGCAGCGGCTTCACGCTGATCCGGTTCAGATAATGCTGAATGGTGTCGGCCGTGAGTTCGGCCTGCAGCATGGCGCGGAAATCGTCGGCATCGGGCGCGGCATCGGCGGCTTCGGCACCCTCGCCCGCACCGCCTTCGTCGGTCGCAGAATCGCGCTCTTCCGGCTCGTCGCGCTCTTCGCGCTCGTCATAGTCACGGCTGCTTCCAGGCTCGGGCAACGCGTCGTCGTCGCCCGACTGCGCGCCGTCCTCCACCGAAACCTGGGCGGCTTGGCTGTCAGACTCGGATTGCTGCAGACGGCGCTTCGATTTCGGCATAGTCGGCTCGCTTTATTGCGGCGGCAAGTACTTCAGTGGGTCGACGGGCTTGCCCTGACGGCGTACTTCGAAATGCAGCATCACCCTGTCTGAGTCGGTATTGCCCATTTCCGCGATCTTCTGACCTTTGGTGACTGCATCCCCTTCTTTTACCATCAAAGCCCGGTTGTGTGCGTACGCGGTCAGAAACGTCGCGTCATGCTTGATGATAATGAGATTGCCGTAACCGCGCAGCCCATTTCCGGCATAAACCACGCGTCCGTCGCCTGCTGCCTTGACGGAATCGCCCGGCGCACCACCGATATTGATGCCCTTGTTCTTCGAATCGTCGAAGCCGTTGAGCACCGGACCACGCACCGGCCATGCAAGCGCGATGTTGCCCGGCGCCGCGGCCATGTCGCCGCCGCTCGCAGCCGGCTGGGGAGGCACCGCGGCAGACGGCGCCGCTGCATTCGCACCCGAACCGTAGATCGGCGGCTGCGCCGGCCCTCCTGCTGCCGGCGCGCCCAGCGCCGCGCCCACGCCCGGAACCGGCGCGGTCACGACACCTGGCGTGTATGCCGACGCCGTGCCCGCACCAGGCGGCACCACGCGCAGCAACTGATCTACCTCGATCTGGTTCGGATTGGTGAGATTGTTCCACGTCGCGATGTCGCGATAATTCTGGCCGTTTTCGAGCGCAATCCTATAGAGAGTGTCGCCCGGCTTCACCCGGTAATATCCCGGAGGCGGCGGCCCGAGCGGCACAGGTGGCTGCGCCGCCGTGCCCAGCGGCGCCGTGCGGTCGACGACGGGCGCCTGATCGAGTCGCGTGGCGCATGCGGTCAGAAGACAGAGCGCGATGACCGAAGCGCCACGAGCGGCTGCGGTCAGATCGACAGTCAGGCGGTTTCTTTGGATCGCGCGCAACATACTCATCGGATTCAGATCACTCCAGATTTTAAGGGGACAAAGAAAACGCGATCGAGGCGCGACTCACGCCACTGCGCCGGCCCCGTGCGCTCGACGAGCGTCAGAACCTGCGTGGCTTCGCCAGCGCCGCCCGCCGCCCCCGATACGGCGACGGGCGCCACGAGCCGCCCGCCGATGGCGAGTTGCTCGCGCAGCGCCTGCGGCACGTCGAAGCCCGCGGCGGCGATCACGATCGCGTCGAACGGCGCCGCCGACGGCAAACCGAGCCGTCCGTCGCCGTAGTGCAAGCGGATATTCGGAATACGCAGCGGACGAAGATTCGTCTTCGCGCGCTCGTATAACGGCTTGATGCGTTCAATGGAATACACGTCGCGTGCAATCTGGCTCAGCACCGCCGCCTGATAGCCGCAACCGGTGCCGATTTCCAGCACGCGCTCCAGCACTCGGCCCGCGCCCGCCAGTTCGAGCATCCGCGCGACCACCGAAGGCTTCGAGATGGTCTGGTGATGACCGATCGGCAGCGCCGCGTCTTCGTAGGCCTGGGTAGCGAGGCCCGGGTCGACGAACATGTGACGCGGCACGGCCGCGAGTGCCTGAAGCACGCGCGCATCGGCGATGCCGTTTGCACGCAGCCGTTCGACCATGCGTTCGCGAACGCGTTCCGAAGTCAATGCGTGGGCGCCGTTGAGCGCAACGCCAGGTGCGCCCGTGACGGACGCCGCGGGGCGCGGCGCAGTTGCAGCGCCAGAGGGAACCGCGCGCGCCGACCCAACGTTGCCGGCCGCGAGCGTGGTCTTGATGGCAGTCGACGGCTTGGCGCCCGCCGCGACCGGCTTGGCGCTCGCCGGCTTGCCATTGACGGGCTTCGCAGGCGACGCTTTGAACGGCGCGTTTGCCGTGGACTTCGCAACGAGCGTTGCCCCTGGCTTCGCACCTGCGCCAGCGCCTGGCTTCGAAGGGCTCCCGTTGCCCGCGCCTGCCAGCGGCGTGCGCGCGTCGCCGGGCCGCGTGTCGTGCCTGCGCGTCTCACGCACGAGATCCGCGAGCCCAAGGGGAAAACGCTTCGTGCGCTCGCCCGTCATGAAGCGCTGCCGCCCTTGCGCGCCCAGTCGTGCGTCGCGGGGAGCATCTGTGTGTGGGTGAGATCGAGTTGCAGCGGCGTGATCGACACGTGGCCGTTCGATACCGCGTGGAAGTCCGTGCCCTCGCTTGCGTCGCGCGCGCTGCCCGACGGCCCGATCCAGTAGATCGGCTCGCCTCGCGGATTGGTCTCGCGGATCACGGGCTGCGAAGGATGACGCTTGCCGAGGCGCGTGACGCGCCATTCGCCAAGCTCGTCATACGGCAGGTTCGGAATGTTGACGTTCAGGAGCGGATGACCGGGCAGCGGATTCGCGAGGTAATGCGCGACGATCCCGGCCGCGACGCGCGCGGCGGAATCGAGATGCATCCAGTCCTTGTCGACCAGCGAGAACGCAATGGCCGGCACGCCGAACATGATGCCTTCGGTCGCCGCGGCCACCGTGCCCGAGTAGAGCGTGTCCTCGCCCATGTTCTGGCCGTTGTTGATGCCGGAGACCACGAGGTCGGGTTGGTGGTCTAGCATGCCCGTGAGCGCGATATGCACCGAGTCGGTGGGCGTGCCGTTCACGTAGTAGAAGCCGGTCGTCGCGGAGCGCAGCACCGACAGCGGGCGCCACAGCGTAAGCGAGTTCGATGCAGCGCTGCAGTTCTGCTCGGGCGCCATCACGGTGACTTCGCCGAGCGGCTTGAGCGCTTCGTAGAGCGCGGCAAGGCCGGGGGCGAGATAACCGTCGTCGTTGCTGAGTAGTATTCGCATCGAGCGATTGTAACCGAGGAAAGAAGGCACGCGAACGACAGCCCGGCCCCGGCTGCGTGGCTACCCCGGACATCGGGTTCGCCCGCCGTTCCGCGGCACGTTCGCGTAAGCGATGCACTCCACCCGCAACAGTCCCGGCACCATAAATCGCACGATCGTTCGCGTCGAAGCGGATTGCCGTACACTGTTCCGCTGTAGCGAACCCAGGCTCGAAACGACCGAACGCAACCGAACCAGAAGAGAAAGGAGACACGATGCGCGCAATCCGCTGCAACCAGTACGGCCCGCCCGACTCGCTCACGCTCGAAGAGCAGCCCGACCTCGTGCCCGGCGCGGGCCAGGTGGTGATCGACGTGAAGGCCGCAGCCGTCAATTTTCCCGACGTGCTCATCATCGAGAACAAGTATCAGATGAAGCCGCCGCTGCCCTTCACGCCCGGCGCCGAGCTTGCGGGCGTGGTGCGCGCCGCGGGCGAAGGCGTGAAGCTCGCACCCGGAACGCGCGTGGTGGCTTATGTGGGCACCGGCGCATTCGCCGAGCAGGCGCTTGCCGATGCATCGGCATGCGTGGCGCTGCCCGAGGGCGCCGACTTCGCGACGGCCGCCGCCTTCACGCTGGCCTATGGCACGTCGCATCACGCCGTCGTCGATCGCGCCGCGTTGCGCGCAGGCGAGACGATGCTCGTGCTCGGCGCGGCGGGCGGCGTGGGCCTCGCGGCAGTGGAGATCGGCAAGGTCCTCGGCGCGCGCGTGATCGCCGCGGCGTCGAGCGAGGAAAAGCTCGAGGTGTGCCGCCGCTTCGGTGCCGACGCCACCATCAACTACAGCACCGAGGACTTGCGCGAGCGCATCAAGGCGCTCACCGGCGGCCAGGGCCCCGACGTGATCTACGACCCGGTGGGCGGCGAGTATGCGGAGCCTGCCTTTCGCAGCATCGGCTGGCGCGGGCGCTATCTCGTCGTGGGCTTCGCGAACGGCGAGATCCCGCGACTCCCGCTCAATCTCGCGCTGCTCAAGGGCGCGAGCCTCGTCGGCGTGTTCTGGGGAGATTTCGCGCGCCGCGAACCGCAGCACAATGCGGCGGCGTTCGCGCAGATGGTGGGCTGGATCGGCGAAGGCAAGCTCAAGCCCTATGTCTCGAAGCGCTACAAGCTCGCCGATACCGCGCAGGCGCTCAAGGACATGGCGTCGCGCAAGGTGACGGGCAAGATCGTGATCGAGCCCTGATCGCTTACTGCGAAGCGTGCAGCGATACCAAAACGGCTCGCGACGTGCGAGCCGTTTTGCCTGTCGAGCAGCGAAGCGAGTACGGCTGACGATGCTGCCTCGAAGACACCCCGTTCATCGCGCCCAGCAGACCAGCACGAAGCCGCAGTGGAACGTCGTGAAGACGAACCGCCTTAAATAACTTGTTGCTCGCGCAACCGCGCGATGTGGTCTGCGTCATATCCCAGCGTCTGCAGGACTTCTTCCGTATGTTCACCGAGCGCGGGACCGAGCCAGCGCGTATCGCCCGGCGTGGCGGAGAGTTTGGGCGTGACCGAGGGCAGCGCGATGTCCACACCCTCGCCGTCCTTCGCACCCGGCGCCTGCCAGCGGAACTGCTGGATCATCTGGCGCGCCGCGAATTGCGGATCGGCGAACATGTCGGCCACACTGTAGATGCGGCCCACGGGCACATCGGCCGCGTTGAGCACGTCGAGTGCCTCGTCGATGGTGCGCGTGGAGAGCCATGCCGCGATCGCGCCGTCGATCTCCGCCGTGCGCGGCACGCGGCCGTCGTTGTGTGCGAGTTGCGCATCGTTGGCGAGATCCGCGCGGTCGATGGCCGTCATCAGGCGCTTGAAGATCGGATCGCTGTTGCCGCCGATCACGATGCTGCCGTCGCGGCACGGATAGGTGTTCGACGGCACGATGCCCGGCAGCGACGCGCCGGTGCGCTCGCGCACCATGCCGTACACGCCGTACTCAGGCACCACGCTCTCCATCATGTTGAACACGGCCTCGTAGAGCGCGACATCGACGATCTGGCCGCTGCCGCCGTTCATGTTGCGGTGATGCAGCGCCATCATCGCGCCGATCACGCCGTGCAACGCGGCAATCGAGTCGCCGATCGAAATGCCGATGCGCGGCGGCGGCAGGTCGGGATAACCGGTGATGTGGCGCAGGCCGCCCATCGATTCGGCGATCGCGCCGAAGCCCGGACGGTCGCGATACGGACCGGTCTGGCCGTACCCCGAAAGCCGCACCATCACGAGGCCGGGATTCTCTTTCGAAAGGACGTCGTAGCCGAGCCCGAGCTTTTCGAGCAGGCCGGGCCGGAAGTTCTCGATGACGATGTCGGCTTCCTTCGCGAGCCGCCGGACGATCTCCTTTCCCTCCTCGGCCTTGAGGTTCACCGTGACGGACTTCTTGTTGCGCGCCTGCACGGCCCACCAGAGCGACGTGCCCCCCGCCTCGGGATAGAGCTTGCGCCACTTGCGCAGCGGGTCGCCGCCCTTGGGATCTTCGATCTTGATGACCTCGGCGCCGAACTCGCCGAGAAAGCGCGCGGCGAACGGGCCGGCGATCAGCGTGCCGAGTTCGAGGACCTTGACGCCCGCGAGCGGACCCGCGCTTTTGGCGCCCGCTGCGTTCGCATGGGATTCGGGGGAAGCGGCTGCTGCGCTCATGGTGTCTCCTTTCGTTCTGTTGCCGAGGCGGCGCGGCTCGCAATGCGCCGCTATCGAGGCATCGCAAACGCTACATCGAGCGCCGGTCGAGCATGGCCCGCGCGATGGTGCCCGCGTCGACGTATTCGAGTTCGCCGCCAACCGGCACGCCGCGTGCGAGGCGCGTGACGGCGAGGCCGCGCGCCTTGAGCGTCTGGCCGAGATAATGGGCCGTCGCCTCGCCCTCGTTCGTGAAATTGGTTGCGAGCACCACTTCCTTGACGACGCCGTCCGACGCGCGCTTCACGAGCCGGTCGAAATGGATCTCTTTCGGTCCGATGCCGTCGAGCGGACTCAGATGCCCCATCAGCACGAAATACAGCCCGCGGTACGTCATGGTCTGCTCGAGCATGATCTGGTCGGCCGGCGTTTCGACGACGCACAGCAACGTCGGATCACGCTCCTCGTCGAGGCAAGTTTCGCACACCTGAGCTTCGGTGAAGGTATTGCACTTCTCGCAATGCTTCAGGTGCCCGGTTGCGAACAAGAGCGCGTTGCCGAGTTTTTGCGCGCCCTCGCGGTCGTGCTGCATCAGGTGGTAGGCCATGCGTTGCGCCGACTTCGGCCCGACGCCTGGCAACACGCGCAGCGCCTCCACGAGCGCAGCGAGAGCGGAAGGTTGTTTCATGCGGATTCAGCGCCGAACGCGCGAATGAGTTTGACGCGTAAGCGCCTTCTGGCCAGGTCCATCTGCTTCTGGCGCCTCGACGCCGGCGCGTGCACGACGCGCCGATCGCGGCCAGATTCACGCAAACGGGTACTGGCCCGTCCGAAGCCGGCCAGCGCCCGCACCGTGACTCAGAACGGCATCTTGAAGCCCGGCGGCAGCGGCAGACCGGCGGTCATGCCGCCCATCTTTTCCTGCGACGTGGCTTCGGCCTTGCGCACCGCGTCGTTGAACGCCGCGGCCACGAGGTCTTCGAGCATGTCCTTGTCGTCGGCGAGCAGGCTCGGATCGATCGACACGCGACGCACGTCGTTGCGGCAGGTCATCGTGACCTTGACGAGACCGGCGCCAGCCTGACCCTCGACTTCGATCTGGGCAAGCTGCTCCTGCATCTTCTTCATGTTTTCCTGCATCTGCTGGGCTTGCTTCATGAGCCCGGCGAGTTGGCCTTTCAACATAGTCACTGCTCCTTCTGTAGTCGTTCGAATCCATGCGCCCGAAAGCGCGCGACGCCCTCTCGCGCCGCGCGGCGCAAATCAGTGGGCGGATTGACTGCCGCCCGATGCGGCTTCCGGCGCGATCGGCCGGATCGAACCCGGCACGATGCTCGCGCCGAAGTCGCGAATCAGTTGCTGCACGAAGGGGTCGGCGCCGATCTCGCGCTCGGCTTCGCGTTGACGCTGCGCGCGCGCCGCGGCGTCGAGCGCGGCCGCTGTGCGGCGCGCCGGACCGACTTCCACGCTCACCTCGACCGGCTTGCCAAGGCGCTCGGCAAGCGCCGATTTGAGCTTCGCGACCTGCGAGGCTTCCGCGTACTGCGGCACCGGTACGCTGAGCTTGAGCAGCGTGCCTTCGAGCGCCGTCAGTTCGCTGTTGAAGGCGAGCTGGTACGAGATGCCCTTGAGCGAGAGCGTCGCGGCAAGCGCGGGCCAGTCGCCCGCGAAGCCGATCGGATCGAGCGCAATGCCCGGCGGCAGCTTGCTCACGTCGACCACGGCCGGTGAAGGCACCGGCGCCGAAGCGCTGGCGCGCGGCGCGGACGGCTCGCCGTCGTAAGCGGGCACGAAGCCGTCGTCGGGCGGCGCGAAGTAGGCGTCGTCGGCGCCGAGCGGCACGTAGTCGTCGGGCGGGATGTCGTCCCACGGCGGCGCACCGGAGGCGTCCTGCCGCGCATTCGGCTCGCGGGCCGGCTGGCGCACCTGCGCTTGCTGCGCAGCGGCGGCGCGGCGGGCGGGATCCGGCGTCGGCACCTTCACTTCGACGCGCGGCGCGGCCTTCGGCGCGGACGCGGGCGCAGCCGCCGCGCTCGCCGCGCCACCCGCTGCGCGGTTCGGGGAAACACGCATGCCCTTGCTGCGCAGCACGTCGAGCGCCGCGCTTGCGCCGCCACGAACAGACGTCGAGGCGGCTGCATCTTCGAGCGATTCGGGTTGCAGCGCGGGCGCGGCAGACTCCGCCTGAACCGCTTGCGGCTCTGCTGCAGGCGCGTCATCGATTGCGGGTCCGGCTTGCTCCGTGCGTGTGCCCGACGCGGTCTCACCCTCGTCTTCCCAAGGCGGGACGACCTTTGGTCCAGCAACGGCCATGGAAACCGGTGCGTCCGCGGCAGGCGACACAGTCGCATTGGCCGCCGTATCGGCGACGGTCGCCTTGACCGCCTGCGTTTCGACGGAGTTCGCCGCATTGAGCACGCTCGCGGCGCGCGGCGGCTCCGCTGCTTCGGCTCTGTGGACAAAAGCCTGGCCGGCCGGCGCCACAGTGCGTGCAGATGCCACCGCGGGAGCTGCTGCACGTGCCCCGGCACTCGCCGCGGCAGGCTTCGACGCGGGCGCGCTGCCCACGCTGCCCGCGCCCACGGAGGGCTCGAACGCGAGCATGCGCAAAAGCGTCATCGTGAAACCAGCGTATTCGTCGGGCGCGAGACCTATTTCGCTGCGGCCGAGCGTGGCGATCTGATAGAAAAGCTGGACCTGCTCCGGGCTCAAGGCTTGCGCAAAGCGGCGAATGTCGTCGGCTTCTGGCCACTCGTCGAGCACCGACGAAGGCGCGAACTGCGCCCAGCCGATACGGTGGAACAGGCTCGCGAGGTCCTGCAGCGCCGTGGAGAACGACAGGCTGCGCAGCGCCATTTCGTCGGCGATGGCCAGCACGCTCGCGCCGTCGCCGGCCACCAGCGCGTCGATGAGGCGGATCAGATAGCTCTGGTCGAGCGCGCCCAGCATGCCGCGGACCGCTTCTTCAGTGACCTGGTTGGCCGAATAGGCGATGGCCTGGTCGGTGAGCGAGAGCGCGTCGCGCATCGAGCCGTCTGCGGCGCGCGCGAGCAGGCGCAGCGCCTGCGTCTCGAACTCGACCTTCTCCTCGCCCAGGATGTGCGTGAGATGCTCGACGATGTTGCCCGCCGGCATCTGCTTCAGGTTGAACTGCAGACAGCGCGAAAGCACCGTAACCGGAATCTTCTGCGGATCGGTCGTCGCAAGGATGAACTTCACGTGCGGCGGCGGTTCTTCCAGCGTCTTCAGCATCGCGTTGAAGGCGTGGTTCGTGAGCATATGCACTTCGTCGATCATATAGACCTTGAAGCGCGCATCGACCGGCGCATAGACCGCGCGCTCGAGCAGCGCCGCCATTTCGTCGACGCCGCGATTGCTCGCCGCATCCATCTCGACATAATCGACAAAGCGCCCTTCGTCGATTTCCCGGCACGCACGGCATACGCCGCAGGGCTTGGACGTCACCCCGGTCTCACAGTTGAGCGCCTTGGCGAAGATGCGCGACAGCGTCGTCTTGCCCACGCCGCGCGTGCCAGTGAAGAGATACGCGTGGTGCAGGCGGCCGCCGTCGAGTGCATGCGTGAGCGCGCGCACCACGTGCTCCTGTCCGACGAGCGAAGCGAAATCCTTCGGTCGCCATTTGCGTGCGAGAACTTGATAGGTCATCCGGAAATTGTATCAGCAACACCCGCGCGCCCAGATGAATCAAAAGGCGGCGAACGGCTTGCCCGTGGCGGCTGCGGAACAGGGGGCACGAGCGACCGGGAGCGAGAAAGACCGCCCGAAACTGACGATCGCGACAGACTAGCGACAAACAAGCGACAAGCGAAGCATCGCGTCGCGCGCCAGATTGCGCGGCGTCGTAGCTGGGGAAAATACGGAAGAAAAAGAGGAAGGTGACGAGCCCGACCCTCGGCACTGGCGGAAAACGGCTGTGGCTGCTTCGTTCCCGACCTGACCAGGTTGACCGCCCCTCCATGCGAGGAGGCCCGTCACGGCGCATTCTAACATCGGTCGCGCCGCATTGCGACTCCGGCGGTGCCAAAAAGCGCGCCGAGCGGGTCACCGCATCTCGCACACGCTGCCCGGACGCATTCTTTGACGCTCTCTTGCAAAGGCCGGCTGCGCCATCAGATAGTGTTCGGGAGCACACGGTCTCGCGCGCAACGGTCGCGCCGAGGCGCCCGTCATATCCCTCGCATGCCCCGCCGAATGTGGCCTGGAGGACGGAAACCCTCCTTCCGGCATGAGTACTATCACCGTCGGCAACGCATAGGGATTTAGGCTACACTGGCGTCGGCAATCGGCTAAGCCGCGCGGTTTGCGCCCGAATGGCATGTGATTGGCATGGGGTGCGGCTTCGGCCTGGCCGCCCTCGCGGCCCCGGATGAATTTTCAGTTTTGGAGCATCGTGGCGAGCAATTTGCTCGGCCTCGAATCGAAAAGAGGTATTCATACAATGAGCGAACAAATCAAGCATATCAGCGACGCATCGTTCGAACAGGACGTCGTGAAATCCGACAAGCCCGTGCTGCTGGACTTCTGGGCCGAATGGTGCGGCCCGTGCAAGATGATCGCGCCGATTCTCGATGAAGTCGCGAAGGATTACGGCGATCGCCTGCAAATTGCAAAGATCAATGTCGACGAGCATCAGTCGACTCCGGTGAAGTTCGGCGTGCGCGGCATCCCCACGCTGATCCTCTTCAAGAACGGCGCCGTGGCGGCACAAAAAGTCGGTGCGCTCTCGAAGTCGCAACTCACCGCGTTCCTGGATAGCCACCTGTAACGGCCGTTTTTGCCGCCCTCACCTGCCCGGGCGCACTGCCCGGCCAGTCCACGCAGTCCGCGATGAGGCGAGCAACGCTGCGTGTTGTCACGCGACAACACGCACCCTGAAAACACGCGGAAACTTGCTGTCGGTCTACGCTGGCGGTTTCTGGCGTGTGCTATGCTAGAATTCATAAAGCGTCTACCGGCGCTCTTATAAAGCCTCAAGCAAAGTTCCAAGCAAAAGTCCTTGAGCGGTTCCGCTCGCTTCTTTTCCCCCAGACTTCTTTTCGTCGCACTCCTCCCCGACGGGTTCTCCGTATGCATCTTTCCGAGCTCAAGTCTCTGCACGTGTCCGAATTGATCGAGATGGCCAATGGCCTCGAGATCGAAAATGCGAACCGCCTGCGCAAGCAGGAACTCATGTTCGCGATTCTCAAAAAACGCGCCAAGACGGGCGAAACGATCTTCGGTGACGGCACGCTCGAAGTGCTGCCGGACGGCTTCGGCTTTTTGCGCTCGCCGGAAACCTCGTATCTCGCCAGCACGGACGATATCTACATCAGCCCGTCGCAGATCCGCCGCTTCAACCTGCACACCGGCGACACGATCGAAGGCGAGGTACGCACGCCGAAGGACGGCGAACGCTACTTCGCGCTCGTGAAGGTCGACAAGGTCAACGGCCAGCCGCCCGAGGCCTCGAAGCACAAGATCATGTTCGAGAATCTCACGCCGCTGCACCCGAACAAGGTGCTGCTGCTCGAGCGCGAGATGCGCGGCGAGGAGAACGTGACGGGTCGCATCATCGACATGATCGCCCCCATCGGCAAGGGTCAGCGCGGCCTGCTGGTCGCCTCTCCCAAGTCGGGCAAGACGGTGATGCTTCAGCACATCGCGCACGCCATCAAGCAGAACCACCCCGATGTGGTCCTCTTCGTGCTGCTGATCGACGAGCGTCCTGAAGAAGTGACGGAAATGCAGCGCTCGGTGGCCGGCGAAGTGATCGCCTCCACCTTCGACGAACCGGCCGCGCGTCACGTGCAGGTCGCCGAAATGGTGATCGAGAAGGCCAAGCGTCTCGTCGAAATGAAGCACGACGTCGTGATTCTGCTCGACTCGATCACGCGCCTCGCGCGTGCGTACAACACCGTTGTGCCCGCATCGGGCAAGGTGCTCACGGGCGGCGTGGACGCCAACGCGCTGCAACGTCCGAAGCGCTTCTTCGGCGCGGCGCGCAACATCGAGGAAGGCGGCTCGCTCACCATCATCGGCACCGCGCTGATCGAAACCGGCAGCCGCATGGACGACGTGATCTACGAAGAGTTCAAGGGCACCGGCAACATGGAAGTGCACCTCGAGCGCCGCCTCGCGGAAAAGCGCGTCTATCCGTCGATCAACCTGAACAAGTCGGGCACGCGCCGCGAAGAACTGCTCATCAAGCCGGATATCCTCCAGAAGATCTGGGTGCTGCGCAAGTTCATCCACGACATGGATGAAGTCGAGGCCATGGAATTCCTGCTCGACAAGATCCGCCAGACGAAGAACAACTCCGAGTTCTTCGACATGATGCGCCGCGGCGGCTGATACCGTCGTCCCGGCTGGATTGGCAACAAGACGCCCGCTGTTCGCGGGCGTCTTGCTTTTCCGGCGAGGGGCGCCGCGCGCCTCTCGCCCCCCGCCACTGAAGCGTGGCTCATCCCGCCGCTGCCCCTGCGCGCACTGCTGCTGTTCATCGCCCTGCACCGATTGCCCATCTCACGTTCCACGTCTTCGCGATCGAGGAATACACGGCTATCGCTTGAAAAACGTCGTCAGGCAGTTGACGATATCGTTCGACGGGCCGAGCTTTCCGAGCTCGTTCGACGCGGACAACCGCAAGCCTCCCCGAACATCTATCCGAAGCGATGCTTTCGAAACTCTCAAACTGGTTCGGCGCGCGCCGCCGCGAGAAGGCGCTGCGCACCTATGCGATCGACGACGCGCTCTGGAAGGCCACGCTCGCCGGCCTGCCGTTCCTCACGCATCTCGACGAAGCCGACCTTGTCCGCCTGCGCGAGATGACGAGTCTTTTCATCGCGCAGAAGGAGTTCTCGACTGCGCACGATCTCGTGCTCACCGACCCGATGACGGTGGCCATCGCCGCACAGGCGTCGCTGCCCGTGCTCAATCTTTCGCTCGATCTCTACAAGGGCTGGGTGGGGGTGATCGTGTATCCGGGCGAATTCGTGATCCGCAAGACCGTGGAGGACGAGGACGGCGTGGTGCACGAAGTCGAGCAGGATGCAAGCGGCGAGGCGTGGGAAGGCGGCCCTGTCATCCTGTCGTGGGAAGACGCGCAGATGACCGACGGCAGCGACGCCTACAACGTTGTGATCCACGAATTCGCACACAAGATCGACATGCTCAACGGCGAGCCGGACGGACACCCGCCCCTTTTTCGGCGCTGGCATGCGCCGCTCGACGCGCAGGCCTGGGCCGACGTGTTCGACAATGCCTACGACCAGTTCTGCGACAAGGTGGACGCCGTGCCGGAGCGCCGCTGGGCGCGTTTCGAGCGCGACTCGCTGATCGATCCCTATGCCGCCGATCACCCGTCGGAGTTCTTTGCGGTGTGTAGCGAGGCGCTGTTCGTCAAGCCGAAGGCGTTCGAGGCCGAATATCCCGAGCTTTACCGTCTGCTCGCGCGCTATTACCGCCAGGACCCGGCGCGCGTGGGCGCACTGGGCGCATAGTCACGCTGGGAAGCCAGCCTGAGCATCTGCCGGCAGCGCCGCAAAAAATCGCGAACCGGCTGATTTTCTGGCATAATCTCCTTTTTTCGACCTTGGGCAAGTGGCTCGCGCGAACGGTTTTTCGGCATGGTGCCGGGAGCACGCGGGTTGGCTACCGCCAGATTTGAGGAACAATCATGAAAGAAGGCATTCACCCGGATTACCGCGAAGTCCTGTTCGTCGACGTTTCGAACGACTTCAAGTTCGTGACCCGCTCGACCATCCAGACGCGCGAAACCGCCGAATTCAACGGCAAGACCTACCCGCTCGCCAAGATCGAAGTGTCGTCGGAATCGCATCCGTTCTACACGGGCACGCAAAAGATCATGGATACGGCCGGCCGTGTCGAGAAGTTCAACAAGAAGTTCGGCGCACGCGCCTCGGGCAAGGCCGCGAAGTAAATGCTTCGCCGCGCCGGCTGCTTGCCGGCCCCGCATTGGCAGGACTCAAAAGGGCAGCGTACGCTGCCCTTTTTTGTTGCTCGCGCCACCTTCGCGCGGCTCGGGCCACTCGCGGGTGCGACTGACTGCCCTGTTTCGCCTGTTTCTGCGAATTAGCCTGCTGCTCGTGCGATGACGCGCGATAGCCGGCCCGGCTAGAATGCCGGATTGCTCCGCGGGTACGGCCGGCCGTGCCGTCTGCCCCGCAAGCCTGCTTGCCCCTCTATGCGCACCCGCTCGCGCATACAGGGTTTATCCGTTTCCCTTCGCACTGCATGAAGCCAGCCATTCGACTGACCGCCTCCGCCACCAGCGCCTTGCCGCGCTGGCTGTTGCTGACCATCTGTATCGTCTTCGCGGCGTTCGGGCTCTTTGGACGCGATCCGTGGAAGAACGAGGACGCGGCGGGCTTCGGCGTGATGTGGACGATGGCGGGCGGCACCTCGCACGACTGGATGCTGCCGAACCTCGTCGGCAAGTACGTGACGGAGAACGGGCCGCTCGCCTACTGGCTGGGCGCCGCGTGCATCCGCCTGTTCGCGCCGTGGGTCGACGCGAGCAACGCCTCGCGCATCGCCACGGGCGTGTTGTTCTGTCTCGCGTGCGCGTTCGTCTGGTACAGCGCCTATCTGCTGGGCCGTCGTCCCGAAGTGCAGCCGTTCAAGTACGCGTTCGGCGGCGAGCCCGAGCCGCGCGACTACGGTCGCACGCTCGGCGACGGCGCCCTGCTCGTGCTGCTGGCGTGCTTTGGCCTTGCTGAGCGCGGCCACGAAACCACCCCGCAGCTCATGCAGTTCCTGGGCATCGCCATGCTCCTGTACGGCGTCGTGCGCGCCATCGACAAGCCGGTCCAGGGCGCGATCTGGTGGGGTGTCGCGCTGGGCGTCGTGATGTTGTCGAGCGGCCCCGTGCTCGTGGGCGCGCTCCTCATCGGCACGCTCGCCATGCTTGCCAGCGCGCCCGAAACGCGCTCGCGCTGGCTTCTCGTGGCGGGCCTGCCCGTCGCGCTCGCGATCTCGGCCTCGTGGCCTGTCGCCGCGCTGCACCTGTACCCCGACGACGCTGCCTGGTTCCTCAACCAGTGGGCGCGAACCAACGTCAACGCGTTCGCGGGGCCGCCGGGCTACGTACTGCGCTATGCGGCAAAGAACCTGCCGCTCTTCACGTGGCCCGCATGGCCGCTGGCGATATGGGCCTTCGTGAGCTGGGCCGGACTGCGCCGCAAGCCGCATATCGCGATCCCGCTCTCGGTGATCGTGCCGTTGCTCATTCTCGTGATCGTGCAGAGCCACGAGTCGAACCGGCTCTTCATGCTGGTGCTGCCCGCGCTTTCGGTGCTCGCGACCTTCGCGCTGCCCACGCTCAAGCGCGGCGCGATCAATGCGATCGACTGGTTCGCGGTGCTCAGCTTCACGATTCTCGGCACCTTCGTATGGCTCGTGTGGCTCGCGGGCATGACCGGATTTCCCGCACCGCTCGCACGCAATCTCGCGCGGCTCGCGCCCGGCTTCGTGCCGCAGTTCAAGATTCTCTCGTTCGCGTGCGCGGTGGCCGTCACCGTGTGCTGGATGGTTCTCGTGCAGTGGCGCGTGGCGCGCCATCCGAAGGTGCTGTGGCGCAGTGTCGTGCTGTCGAGCGGCGGCACCACGCTCATGTGGGTGCTGCTCATGACGCTGTGGCTGCCCGTCGTGAACTACAGCCGGACCTACAAGGACGTCGCCGAGCAGATCGCGGCGCACCTGCCCGCCGATTACCAGTGCATCTCCCCAGTGCGCCTCGGCGACGCGCAGATCGCCACCTTCGCCTATTTCGGCAGGATGCATTTCGCATTCGACGAGAACTGCGACGTGATCCTGCGCCAGGATACCCAGGACTACGGCGAGCCGAGCTCGATGCCTGACTACGAATGGAAGCTCGTGTGGGAAGGCCGCCGTGCCGCCGACCGCGACGAGCGCTTCCGCCTGTACGTGCGCATCGACCGTCCGAAGACGCCGCTCAAGAAGCCGCACGTCTGGCGCAAGCGCCCCGACTGAGGCCGCGGTGCCACCCTCACTCCTCGGCGACGTCCGGCGCATCGCTGCGCTCGCGTGGCCGGTGCTGATCGGCCAGCTCGCGATCATCGCCTTCGGCGTGATCGACACCGCGATGGTCGGCCGGTACTCGGCGCTCGATCTCGCGGCGCTCGGTCTGGGCTCGTCGATCTACGTCTCGGTTTATATCGCCCTCACCGGCATTCTCAGCGCGCTGCAGCCCGTCGCGGCTCAGCTCTATGGCGCGCGCAAGGACATCGAAATCGGCCTCGAAGTGCGCCAGGCATTCTGGCTAGCACTCGTGCTGATGGCGCTCGGCTTCGCGGTCCTCTACTTTCCCGGCCCGCTGCTCGACCTCGCGCACGCACCAGAGGCGCTGCGCGAGCGCACGATCGGCTATCTGCGGCTGCTCTCGTTCGGGCTGCCCGCAGCGCTGGCTTTTCGGATCTACAGTTCGCTCGCCAATGCCGTAGGACGGCCGCGACTCGTGATGTTCCTGCAAGTCGGCGCGCTCGCGCTCAAGGTGCCGCTCAACACTTGGCTCATCTTCGGCGGTCTCGGCGTGCCGGCCCTCGGCGGCCCGGGCTGCGCGCTCGCGAGCACGTCGATCAACTGGGTGCTCGCCGTTTGCGCGGTGCTGGCGCTCACGCGCTTCGACGTGTTCGCGCCGTTCGAAATCTTCAGGCACTTCTGCTGGCCCGAGTGGAAGCGCCAGGCCGAATTGCTCAAGCTCGGCATTCCGATGGGGCTCTCGTACCTCATCGAGGTGACCTCGTACACGTTCATGGCGATCTTCATCGCGCGCATGGGAACGACCACGCTCGCCGGGCATCAGATCGCCGGGAACATCGGCGCGGTGCTCTACATGACGCCGCTTTCCATCGGCGTCGCGACTTCGACGCTGGTCGCCCAGGCGCTGGGCGGCAATCGCCCGGCCGAGGCTCGCACCCTCGCGAGGCACGGCGTGGCGACGGCCGTGGCGATCGCCTGCTGCTACGGCGCGATTGTGTTCGTGCTTCGGCCACTCGTCATCGGCGGGTATACGCCCGACCCCACGGTGGTGGCCGCGGCCATGCCGCTCGTCGCCATCGTCACCTGCTATCACGTCTTCGACGCGCTGCAGATCACCACGGCCTTTGCCTTGCGTGCCTACAAGGTCGCGGTCGTGCCGACCCTCATCTATGCGGTCGCATTGTGGGGCGTGGGGCTCGGCGGCGGCTATGCACTGGGTTTCGACGTGACGGGCACGATACCCGTCTGGGCGACGGGCGCGCGCGGTTTCTGGCTCGCCAACCTGGCGAGCCTCCTGATGGCCGGTGCTGGACTCCTGCTTTATCTCTCGCGCGTGAGTGCGTGGCATCTGCGTCGGGGCGGATAGCCGGCGGGTGTCACTCGATGGCGCGAGACAGGATGGCAGTTAGTTGCAATCCCCCCTCACCGCGGCAAGGCCTGCCGCGCCGCCTGCACCGTCTGCGCCGCGTGATACGACGAGCGCACGAGAGGCCCGGCCACGACCTCGCTGAAGCCCATCGCGAGGCCCTCATTGCGCAACGCCGCGAATTCGTCGGGATGCACGTAACGTTTCACCGGCAAGTGAAACCGGGACGGCGCGAGATACTGCCCAATCGTTAGCACATCTACGCGATGGCCACGCAAATCACGCATCGTCGCGAGCAACTCCCCATTGGTTTCGCCCAGCCCAACCATTAACCCTGACTTCGTGACGAGCGCGCCGTTCGCCGCTTTCGCGCGCGCCAGCAGATCGAGCGAGCCGCAATAATCTGCGCCCGGCCGCGCGGCGCGATAAAGCGAAGGCACGGTCTCGACGTTGTGGTTGAACACGTCAGGCCACGCGAGCGAAAGTGCCTCGATGGCACGCTGGATGCGGCCGCGAAAATCGGGCGTCAGCACCTCGACGCCGATGCCCGGCACGCACTCGCGCACCCGTGCGATGCAACGTGCGAAATGCGCCGCGCCCCCATCGCGCAAGTCGTCGCGATCGACCGACGTAATCACCACGTGACGCAAACCCAGCGCCCCAACTGCCGCCGCGAGATGCGCAGGCTCCTCCTCATCGAGCGGCGCGGGCCGCCCGTGCGCGACGTCGCAGAACGGACAGCGCCGCGTGCACAGCCCGCCCATGATCATGAATGTCGCCGTGCGCTGCGCAAAGCATTCGCCGATGTTCGGGCACATCGCTTCTTCGCACACCGAATGAAGCCGGTGTTCGCGCAAGACGGCCGCCACGCCCGCGACAGTCTCGCTCATGAGCGGGCGGGCGCGCAGCCAGGCAGGCTTCGGCAAGACCGCGTCCGTGCCGGAGGTTGGCACGATCTTCACCGGAATCCGCGCGAGCTTCTCGCGGCTGCGCAAGCCCTCCTGGCCCAGCGCCGTACTGGACGATCGAGACGTATGAGACGTAGCGGCCTCCATGCTCAGGCTCCTTCGTCGAGGAAGGCCTTGAGCAGGCGATTGACCTCCTGCGCAGCCTCCATCTGCACCATGTGCCCCTTGCCCGGGATCATCTCCACGTGCACCTGCGAAGGCAGCCCCTGCGCATGGCGCGCCGGGATGATCTGGTCGGCCTCCCCCCAGATCACGAGCGTGCGCGGAGCGAGCGAGGCGAGGCGCTCGCGGAAGACATGCCGCTGCGCGCCGCCCGCGAACGCCTGCCCCGCGATCATGCCGAGCGCGGCCTGCACGCCTTCTAGCCGCTTGTACTTCACGAGGTCCTCGACCAGCTGACGCGTGACCAGCGCGGGATCGGCGAACAGTTTCGTCACATGCGGCTTGAGCGCATTGCGGTTTGCCGCCGTGACGAAGCCCTCGATGTACGCCCCGTCGATCTCGCCGCCAAGGCCGGCGCTCGAGATCAGCGCGAGCGAGGCCACACGCTGCTGCGCGCTCTCGGCCACCGCCATGGCCACCGCGCCGCCCAGCGAGTGCCCAACGAGATGCGCGCGGTCGATCTTCTGCGCGTCGAGAAATGCAATCACGCTCTGCGCAAGCTCGTCGAGGCTCCCGCTCTCGACGGCCTTGCCCGATTCACCGTGGCCCGGCAGATCGAGTGCCCAGACGGTGCGCTCCGCCGCCAGATCAGTGTGATTGAAGAGCCAGTTGTTGAGATCGCCGCCAAAGCCGTGGATCAGGACGACGGGCACGCCCTCGGCTTCTCCCTGCTTCAGGTAGCGCAGGGTCCTGCCGCCGATCTGCATCTTCTCCGGCTGCGGTCCCGCGTCGGCATCGCCTGCCTGCGCCGGCACGAAGTCGCGCTGGAATTCGGCCACTGCGGCGTCGATATCGGCGTCGGCCGCTTCGGCATCGGCTACCACGCCCAGCAGCGCACCGACCGGGAGGGTGTCGCCCTCTTTGGCGATCTGCCGTCGCAACACGCCCTCGAATGCACACTCGACCCCCGAGGCGATCTTGTCCGATTCGACGTCGAGCAGTTCATCGCCCTTGGTGACCGTCTCGCCTGGCGACTTGAGCCACCCGTTCACCTGGCCCTGCTCCATCGAAAGGCCCCATTTGGGCATCGTGATCATGTGGATCGGCATGACTTCAGCTCCTTGCAGCGCGCGCGGCTTCGGCGATCTTTTCCGCCGACGGGATATAGAGATCTTCGAGCGACGCCGCGAACGGCACCGGCGTGTGCGGCGCCGTGACCATGCCGACCGGAGCCTTGAGCGCACTGAACGCCTTTTGCCCGACGAGGGCGGCAATGTCCGTCGCGATCGAGCAGCGCGGATTCGCTTCGTCGACGACGACGACCCGGCCCGTGCGGCGCGCGCTTTCGAGGATCGTCTCCTCGTCGAGCGGTGAGGTCGTGCGCAGGTCGATCACGTCTGCCTCGATGCCGTCTTTCGCGAGCTTCTGTGCGGCGTCGAGCGCGTAGTGGACCATTCGTCCATACGTGACGATCGTGATGTCGTCGCCGTCGCGCACGATGTTGGCTTCGCCAAACGGAATCGAATAGGATTCCTCCGGAACGTCACCTTCCATCGTGTAGAGCAGCTTATGCTCGCAGAAAATGACCGGGTCGTTGTCGCGAATGGCCTCGATCATGAGGCCTTTTGCGTCATAGGGCGTGGCCGGGCACACGACCTTGAGCCCCGGAATATGCGTAAAGAGCGAGGTCAGCATCTGCGAATGCTGTGCCGCGGCGCGCAGTCCCGCACCGTACATGGTGCGGATCACAACCGGCGTGACCGCCTTGCCGCCGAACATGTAGCGGAACTTCGCCGCCTGGTTGAAGATCTGGTCGAAGCACACGCCCATGAAGTCGATGAACATCAACTCCGCCACCGGCCGCATGCCGCACGCCGCCGCGCCCACGGCCGCGCCGATGAAGCCGCCCTCCGAGAGCGGCGTATCGAGCACGCGCCCCGGAAACTTGCCGTACAGCCCCTTCGTCACGCCGAGGACGCCGCCCCACGCGTCCTGCTCGCCCGGCGCGCCTGCGCCGCCCGCATTGTCCTCGCCCATCACGATCACGCTCTCGTCGCGCCCCATCTCCTGGGCAAGCGCTTCGTTGATCGCCTGCGAATAGGTGATTTTCCGTGCCATTTCCGTCTCCTTATTGATATGGGATCCTGATTACCTGAGCAGGCAGCGCTCAAGGATATGAAACGTACACGTCGGTGAGCAGCGCGTCGGCCGGCGGCAGCGGTGCGGCCTTGGCCTGCGCGACCGCATCATCGATCAGTTGCTTCACTTCGGCATCCACCTTGCGCAGATCGTCGCTGCTCGCGAGTTCGGCGCGCATCACTCGCTCCTCGAAACGCTTGAGGCAATCCTTTTCCTCGCGCAGCTTCTGCACTTCGCCGGGCGCGCGATAGGTCTGCGCGTCGCCCTCGAAGTGGCCGAAATAGCGCGAAAGCTTCATTTCCACGAGCGTCGGCCCGCCGCCGCTACGCGCTCGCGCGATGGCTTCACCCAGCGCCTCGTGCACGGCAAAGAAGTCGAAGCCGTCGACGATCACGCCCGGCATGCCAAAGCCGTTCGCGCGGTCTGCGATGTTGTCGGCCGCGACCGACCAGGTGGACGACGTCGCCTCGGCATAACCGTTGTTTTCCGCGACGAAGATCACCGGCAGGCGCCACACCGAGGCCAGGTTCATCGACTCGAAGATCACACCCTGGTTCGATGCGCCATCGCCGAAGAAGCACACGCCCACGCCGCCGGTCTTCTTCTGTTTGGCGGCGAGCGCCGCACCGCAGGTCAGGGGACCTCCCGCGCCGACGATGCCGTTTGCGCCCAGCATGCCTTTCGACAGGTCGGCGATGTGCATCGAGCCGCCTTTGCCGCGGCATGAGCCCGTGGCCCGGCCATAGATCTCGGCCATCATTTCGCGCACGTCCACGCCCTTCGCGATGCAATGGCCGTGCCCCCGGTGCGTGGTGGCTACGTAGTCGGTATCGTTCAGATGGCTCATAGTGCCGACGGCGGACGCCTCCTCGCCCGCATAGAGGTGCACGAAGCCCGGAATGTCGCCGGTCGCGAACTCGACGTGCAGCCGCTCCTCGAATTCGCGGATCGTGCGCATCGAGCGATACGCGGTTAGCAACTGCTCCTTGTTCAACTGAATAGACATGGTTGTCTCCTGTGGGTATGCCTGCTGGTGGAAGTGCATCTGCGCCTGATGGAAAGCGAAACCACCTCGTCTCCTTCTGTTGACTACGCGTTGGGGAACCGCGCCCGGCCGCTACACGCTTGCGGCGGCCTCGCGCAACAGTTGATGCGACGCCGCGTATCGCAGCGTGCGCGCGACATCGACGGTCAATGGGCCCTGCCAGTCGAGTGTCACTTCGTAGCGGTCGCCGCGCGCCGGTTCGATCTCGCGCTCGCCGTCGAACGCGAGCGTGCCGTGGCCGGCTTCCAGCGGCAGCGCCACGCCGACTTCGAGGCGCTGACAGGTGCGCATCGTCAGTCGCGCAACGCGTCCTGGCGCGATCGGCGCAAGCAGCGGAACGCCCGCAGTCGCCCCCGCGGGGGCACCTGGCTCGGCGAAGGTCATGTGCAGCCCATGCGACGCATCTCGCCCGACCGGTGCCCATGCCCCGCCGATCGACGAAAGCCCGATGCCGTCGGACGGGGCGAAGGCGAGGAAAAGTGATTCGATATCCGAACTTTCCGATATCGCGCGCGCACCGATGAACGGCTGACGCGCCACGCAAATATCGACCAGCGCGAGTTCTTCGCGCCCGCGCGATGGTCCGTCGACGCAACGCGCGACGAGCCGCTTGTTGCGCGCGAGCGCCGCCTCGGCCGGCACCGCGCCCGTCGCGACGAGCGCACCGGCGAGCCCCGCGACGGTGGCTTCGCGCAATTCGGGAAACGCATTGTTGGTGCCGGTGGAAAGCGCAAGCAGCGGCGTCTCGCCGCAATGCGCCGCGACCGCGCGGTGGGTGCCGTCGCCGCCCAGGACCGCAATGAGCGCGACTTCCTCGCGCACCATGTGATCGACGCCGGCGTGCGTATCGGCCACGCTCTCGCTCACCGGCAAATCGATGAACTCGACCTCGGGCCAGCGCTCGTGCGTGGCAATGGCGGCGTGGGTCTCGATCGCACGCAGCAGCAGCGCGGCCACGCCGGTGTTGTCGCGCAGCGCGAGCACGCGCGCGACGCCAAGCGCGCCCAGACCCGCGAGCAGGCGCACGACCATGTTCGCCTTCTCCGCCGTGGGAAAGACGGATGCATGGGAGGTCAGACGGCGGATGTCGCGGCCCGATGCGGGATTCGCGATCACGCCTACGGTCACGGGCGTCGTCACGGGGTTTGTCTCCTTGGCGTCGCACGCTGAGATGCCGCGCTCCGCTTTTGCCCATGCACTCTGCAAGCGTCATGCCAATGATGTTCGAGACAACGCATGAACATCCAGAAGTCCGCGTGACGGGGCTCACGGGCCACTGCGCACGACCGCGCCAGCACCGCTTGCGGCTCGCGGTGCGTCTCACGGGCCGTCTCGCGCGCGCAAAGCACTGGATGCGCCGTGGCCGCTTCACCCGAACGAAAACGGGCAGAGCCCCGCGCAGCCTGCCCGAGCGGCGTCCCGACCCGTGCTCGAACGCGATACGCCGCGGGATGAGACGTTCGTCTCAACCGTCTCGCATGCTGCGCTGCGGTGTGATCGAGCGCAAAGGATGTGCTACAAAAGACTCCCGCCGAACGCTTTCCGGTCCGACGTGACGTTATCTCGCCGTTTTTGCGACCGTTGTCCGCCAGCCACCGTCTGGAACCGCTCATGCCCAACGCCCTTGCGTCTACCCGGCACGCCGAGCGCGTGCGTGGCGCCGTAGAAGGCCGGCTCCCCGCGCCGTCCGGTTCACCGCGCCTCGTCTCGTCGTGGCAGCGCTCGTTCGAGCGCTATCAGCTCGATCCCGGCTCGGTGATCGGCCCGCGCGTGCTGAGCGCCGCCGAGCTGCGCGAGATCCGCGATCGCGAGGAGTCCTTCCTGCGCGCCTCGGGCCAATGCCTCACGCGTTTGCACGACATGGTGCGCGAGGCCGACTACTGCGTGATGCTGACCGACGGTCACGGCGTGACCATCGATTACCGCATCGACCGCGAGCGCCGCAACGACTTCAAGCACGCGGGGCTCTACATCGGCTCCTGCTGGTCGGAGAGCGAGGAAGGCACCTGCGGCATCGCCAGCGTGCTGACCGATCTCGCGCCCATCACCGTGCACAAGACCGATCATTTCCGCGCCGCGTTCACCACGCTCACCTGCAGCGCCGCACCGATCTTCGCGCCGGGCGGCGAGCTGATCGGCGTGCTCGACGCTTCGGCCGTGCACTCGCCCGACAATCGCGAGAGCCAGCGCATCGTCAACCAGCTCGTGCGACAGAGCGCGACGCTCATCGAGGACGGCTATTTCCTGCATCGCCTGGCGTCGTGCTGGATCCTCTTTGGGCACCAGAACCGCAATTACGTCGAGGCGCAGCCCGAGATGCTGATCGCCTTCGATGAGATGGGCAACGTGGTCGCCGCGAACCGGCGCGCGCGCGAATGCATTCCGGGTCTCGACGGCCCTCGCCATATCGACGAGATCTTCGATTCGTCGCATGTGCATTTGCGCGACATCGGGCGCATCGAGACCATCGCGGCGCTGCGTCTGCGCGCGAACGGCTCGATGCTTTACGCGCGCATTCGCGCGCCGCTCGGATCTGGCGGACACAGCGGACACAGTGGACACAGCGGACATGGCGGGCACGGCGCGGCACATGCCGCGATGCCGCTGCGGCGCGAATCCGCGACCAACGCGCAGGAATACGATCGCAGCGCGCTCGGCCCCTTCCTGCGCAGCGCCGACGCACGCGTGGCCGAAAACGCCCGCATCGCGCAACGTGTGGCAGGCAAGCGCCTGCCCATCCTGCTGCTCGGCGAAACGGGCGCGGGCAAGGAAGTGTTCGCACGCGCGATGCACGACGCAGGCGCACGAAGCAACCGGGCTTTCATCGCGGTGAACTGCGGCGCGCTGCCCGAATCGCTGATCGAAAGCGAGCTGTTCGGCTATGCGCCGGGCGCCTTCACCGGCGCGCGCCGCCACGGTGCGCGCGGCAAGATCGCGATGGCCGACGGCGGCACGCTCTTCCTCGACGAAATCGGCGATATGCCGCTCACGCTGCAGACTCGCCTCCTGCGCGTGCTCGCGGAAGGCGAGGTGCTTCCGCTCGGCGCTGAAGCGCCGCTGCGCGTCGATGTCGACGTGATCTGCGCGACACACCGGGACCTCGCGCAAATGGCCAGATCTGGCGCGTTCCGCGAGGATCTCTACTATCGTTTGAGCGGCGCGGTGCTCACGCTGCCGCCGCTGCGCGAGCGCCGTGACATCGCGACGCTCATCGACACCGTGTTCGCAGAAGAAGCACAGGCCGCCGGCCGCCCGCTCGCACTCGATGCCACGCTCGCCGCGCGGCTCGCCGCGTTCGCGTGGCCCGGCAATCTGCGGCAACTGCGCAATGCGATGCGCTACGCATGCGCCGTTTGCGACACGGTGCGGGTCGAGGCACGGCACCTGAGCGCGGATCTCGCCGAAAACCTGCCCGCGCTCGCGCCGACAGCCGCGGCATACGCGCGTCCCGCCGCGCCGCTCTCGCCGGAGGTCGAGCGTGAGCGCATCATCGCGGCGCTCACGGCGCACCGCTGGCGACCCAACGCGGCCGCGCAGGCGCTGGGCATCTCGCGCGCGACGCTGTACCGGCGCATTGCGAAGCTCGGCATCGCCGGGCCGCACCGCGCCTGAGACGGATTGCGCGGACAGCGCCGTCTCGCCCGCCACGGCTTTCAGCGGATTTCGCGTCGCCGGAATGCATAAACCATTAAATATTGTGCGGCGCGATTTACTTGCCACGAATCGGCCGGTATAACTCGATCGCGCCCGAATCACGGATACGCCAACTGTCCTATTCTTTTATCGCAGCCTCCCTGGCTGGATGCGTCGTCCGTTCCCGGCTAACCGAATTGCCCTCAATGGAGTGATTGCCATGCTCAAGAAGCTGCTGATGCTGTTCCTCGCAATGGGTTTGTCGCTGTCCGCGGCGCTCGCTGCCGCCGTCGAAGTCAACACCGCCGACGAAACCGCGCTCGAATCCGTCAAGGGCATTGGCCCCGTCCACGCCAGGGCGATCATCGACGAACGCACGAAGAACGGCCCGTTCAAGGACGCCGACGACCTCGCGAACCGCGTCAAGGGCATTGGCCCGAAATCCGTGCAGAACCTCGAAGCCGCGGGGCTCACGATCAACGGCTCCTCGGCGCCGCCGGCGGGCAAGGCGGCCACGACGAAGAGCAGCAAGAGCGCCGCGGCGACGGCCGCCGCGCCCGCTGCCACCACGGCGAACCCGATGACGGCGCCCGCTAGCGCCGCGCAGCCCGCCTCCGGCCCGGTGGCGGCCAAGTCGAAGCACAAGAGCGCGAAGGAGAAGACGGCCATTGCCGCGAGCGCGCCAGAAGCGGGCGCCGCGGCTTCGGCGCCGGCCACGGCATCCGATACGAAGGCGAAAAAGCCCGGCAAGTCGAAGAAGAGCAAGGCCGCATCGGAGGCGGCCGCTTCCGGCGCCTGATCGTCGCCGTCGTCCGGCGTGCCAACCGTGCGCCGGCCCCGGATCCGGCGCCGCCATTGCGCGCGCCGGCCCACTTACCGGCCGCGTCCCCCGGCGCGGCCATCATTCAGAGAGATCGACATGAGTCTGCTAGATACCCTCGGTTCCCTGTTCGGTTCGCAGTCGCAACAGCAAGGCGGCGGCCAGGCCCAGCTCCTCGCCGCGGCGATGGAGTTGGTCAACAACCAGCCCGGCGGCCTGAACGGCCTCATCGAGAAGTTCAAGCAAGGCGGCCTCGGCGACATCGTGCAGTCGTGGGTCGGCAACGGCGAGAACCAGCCCGTCTCGCCCGATCAACTGCAAAACGCGCTCGGCTCGGACGTCGTTTCGGGCCTCGCGCAGAAAGTCGGCATGCAGCCCGACCAGGTGAGCGGCCTGCTCGCCCAGGTGCTGCCGCACGTGGTCAACGCGGGCACGCCGAACGGAGAAGTACCGCAAGGCGGCCAGATCAACACCGAAAGCGTGCTTGGCACGCTTGGCGGGCTGGCTTCGCTCTTTGGTGGCGGCAACAAGCAGGCATAACGGTGCTCGCGCTCTGAAATCAGCGCTTCTGCGGCAAAGAAAAGGGGCAGCGGATCACTCCGCTGCCCCTTTTCCGTTTCAGCCAGGCGAGCGCACCTCACGGTACGCGCCTGACCCGTGTTTCGATGCGCGAACTTAGTGCACCACGCGCTCGAACACGAACTTGCCGTCGTTCACATCGACCGGAATCACGTCCTTCGGCCCGAACTTGCCCGCGAGAATCAGCTTGGCGACAGGATTCTCGATCTCCTGCTGGATCGCGCGCTTGAGCGGCCGTGCGCCGAACAGCGGGTCGTAGCCGACCTTGGCGATCTGCCCGAGCGCTTCGTCCGACACCATGAGCTCCATGTCGAGCTTCTCCAGACGCTCGCGCAGACGCTGCAACTGGATCTTCGCAATGGCCTCGATATTCGTGCGATCGAGCGCATGGAACACGACGACCTCGTCGATGCGGTTCAGGAATTCGGGGCGGAACTGCTGCTTCACTTCGTTCCACACCGCGTCCTTCACCGCTTCCTGCGGCTCGCCCGCCATCGACTGGATGAGGTGCGAACCGAGGTTCGACGTCATCACGATCACGGTGTTCTTGAAGTCGACGGTACGGCCCTGGCCGTCGGTCATGCGGCCGTCGTCGAGCACCTGCAGCAGCACGTTGAACACATCCGGGTGCGCCTTTTCGACTTCGTCGAGCAGGATCACGCTATACGGCTTGCGCCGCACGGCCTCGGTCAGATAACCGCCCTCCTCGTAGCCCACGTAGCCCGGCGGCGCGCCGATCAGGCGAGCCACGCTGTGCTTCTCCATGAACTCGCTCATGTCGATGCGGATGAGATGATCCTCCGCATCGAACAGGAAGCCCGCCAGCGCCTTGCAGAGCTCGGTCTTGCCCACGCCCGTCGGTCCGAGGAACAGGAACGAGCCGTACGGCCGGTTCGGGTCCGCGAGACCGGCGCGCGAGCGACGAATCGCGTCGGCAACGGCGGTGATCGCCTCGTCCTGGCCCACCACACGCTCGTGCAGCTTCTCTTCGATCTGCAGCAGCTTTTCGCGCTCGCCCTGCATCATGCGCGACACGGGAATGCCGGTCGAACGCGACACGACTTCCGCGATTTCCTCGGCGCCCACGAGCGTGCGCAGCAAGCGCGGGCGCGTGGGATTGTTCTGCTCGTTCGCCTCGGCCAGCGCGACCTGCTTGAGCTGCGCCTCGAGTTCCGGCAGCTTGCCGTATTGCAGCTCCGCGACCTTCTCGAGCTTGCCTTCGCGCTGGAAGCGGTTGATTTCCGCGCGCACGCGGTCGATCTCTTCCTTGATCTGCGCGCCGCCCTGCACCGCGGCCTTCTCGGTGGTCCAGATCTCTTCGAGGTCCTTATATTCGAGGCTCAGCCGGTCGATCTCCTCCTCGATCAGCTGCAGACGCTTTTGCGACGCCTCGTCCTTCTCCTTCTTGACGGCCTCGCGCTCGATCTTCAGCTGGATCAACCGGCGATCGAGCTTGTCCATCGCTTCGGGCTTCGAATCGATTTCCATCTTGATCTTCGAAGCGGCTTCGTCGATCAGGTCGATGGCCTTGTCCGGCAAGAAGCGGTCGGTGATGTAGCGATGCGAGAGCTCCGCCGCCGCGACGATCGCCGGGTCGGTGATTTCCACGCCGTGGTGCAGCTCGTACTTCTCCTTCAGGCCACGCAGGATCGCGATGGTCGCCTCGACCGTCGGTTCGTCGACGAGCACCTTCTGGAAGCGGCGTTCGAGCGCGGCGTCCTTCTCGATGTACTTGCGATATTCGTCGAGCGTGGTCGCGCCGATGCAGTGCAGCTCGCCGCGCGAGAGCGCGGGCTTGAGCATGTTGCCTGCATCCATCGCGCCTTCGGCCTTGCCTGCGCCGACCATCGTATGGATCTCGTCGATGAAGACGATGGTCTGCCCTTCGTCCTTCGCGATGTCGTTGAGCACGGCCTTCAGGCGCTCCTCGAACTCGCCGCGATACTTGGCGCCCGCGAGCAGCGCCGCCATGTCGAGCGACAGCACGCGCTTGCCCTTGAGCGTCTCGGGCACTTCGCCGTTGACGATGCGCTGCGCGAGGCCCTCGACGATCGCCGTCTTGCCCACGCCCGGCTCGCCGATCAGCACCGGATTGTTCTTGGTGCGGCGTTGCAGGATCTGGATCGAGCGGCGGATTTCGTCGTCGCGGCCGATCACGGGGTCGAGCTTGCCCGAGCGCGCACGCTCGGTCAGATCGACGGTGTACTTCTTGAGCGCTTCGCGCTGGCTCTCGGCGTCCTGGCTGTGCACCTGCGCACCGCCGCGCACCGCGACGATGGCAGCTTCGAGCGCCTTGCGCGTCAAGCCATGCTGCCGCGCGAGGCGGCCCGCCTCGCCCTTGTCGTCGGCGACGGCCAGCAGGAACATCTCGCTCGCGATGTACGTATCGTTGAGCTTCTGCGCTTCCTTGTCGGCCTGATTGAGCAGACCCGTGAGCTCGCGGCCGATCTGCACGTTGCCGTCGGTGCCCCGCACTTGCGGCAAGCGGTTGATGGCGTCGTTGAGCGCGTTCTGCAGCGCCTGCACCTGCACGCCCGCACGCGACATGAGCGAGCGCGCCGAGCCGTCCTGCTGCGCGACGAGCGCGGCCAGCAGGTGAACGGGTTCGATGTACTGGTTATCGTGGCCAACGGCGAGGCTTTGTGCATCGGCGATGGCTTCCTGGAACTTGGTGGTGAGTTTGTCGATTCTCATTTGAAACGAGGCCTCCAGATTTCTAGACTGTCACCAAATTTGAGGGGGGAGACGCCGGTTTCAAGCGCGCTAGCGTCATTTTTTCCGATTTCCGCAATCGTGGCGCGCACCGCGGCCGCCGGCGCACGATGCCGGGGCGTGCGACGACGGGAGAGGGATGATCGGCAGTCAGGCGCCGGATTTCGTCTCGGAGACCCACCGCGCCGGGCGCGAGTGAGCAAAACGCCAGTCTGGAACAGGCAGGCAGAGGCGCCGCTCAATGCTCTCGCGAAGGCGCCGGCCGCGGCACCTGCACACGCGGCATGAGCTGGATCGGAGCCAGGCCCAGCAAGCCCGTCAGTTCGTCCGCCGGCTGCGCCAGTTCGCCGATCGTGTGGCGGTCGAGCTCCGCGAGGAACGCGTCGCGCGCGGCCGCCAGCGCATGCTTGAGCCGGCACTGCGGCTCGATGACGCAGCCGCGCCGCTCGCCATGTTCGTCCGGAAAACAGCCAACGAGAGAAAAATCGCTCTCGGTTTCGCGGACGACCGCGCCAACGGTCAGATCGAGCGAAGCCGGCGCGAGCCGCAAGCCGCCATTGCGCCCACGAACGGTATCGACCCAGCCTAGCTCGCCAAGACGCTGGACGACTTTCATCAGATGATTCTTCGAAACGCCATAGGCGTCCGAGATCTCCTGAATCGTTGCCATGCTCTCGCGACGGAGCGCGAGATAGAGCATCACGCGCAACGAATAGTCGGTGTAGTCGGTCAGTCTCATAGCGGCGCCATCAAAGGGGCAGTTCGGGCAGCAGAAACCATACAATAACATGCAGGGGGCATGCAGGTTTTGTCTGGACTCGGTATCATGGTCACTTCGCATTGCCTGGCGGCTCATTGCGGCGGAATGCGGCTCAGGGCCGCATCGTGCAGGGAGAGCCCCGCCCGCTAGACTCCAGGCTCTCACGCATCATCCGGACCCCGAAATGACTCGCCCCGACTCCAGCCCTGCTGCCATGCTGCACGTCCAGCCCACCGAAGACAACATCCGCGAACTCGTCTACGCGTTTTACGACCGCGTGCGCGACGACGCGATGCTCGGGCCGGTGTTCGACGGCGTGCTCGCCGGGCGTTGGGACGAGCATCTGCCGAAGATGTGCCGGTTCTGGTCGAGCCTCGTGCTCGGCACGCGAACCTACCGCGGCAATGTGCAGCAGGCGCACGATCCGGTGCCCGGCGTCGAGCCCCAGCATTTCAGCCGCTGGCTCTATCTCTTCCTCGATACGGTACAAGCGCGCTACGAACCCGCGGCAGCCGTGCAGTTCATGGAGCCGGCGCTGCGCATCGCGCAGAGCCTGCAACTGAGCCGCTTTGGCTGGGACTATACGATTCCGCCCGAGCAGCAGGCCATCCTCGATCGCATCGCGCCGCGCCGGCGCCCCGGTCACGGACACGATCTCCCCACGCGCTCCACTGGCGAGCCCTTCCCGGCCCGCTTCATTGGTCGTCCGCTGGATATCGACGAAACTACGCCGTCCGCGTAACGGCTTTCGCGTCCGGTCGCGAGGCGGAACAGGCGGTTAGTTGCATTAAAGCGAAGCTCATGCCTGGCAAAGCTGCCGCTCCCGCACGGCGCTCGGGCGCTTAACCGTCACCGCGCGAGGCATTCCCCGACGCCACACGCCAGCGCGCCAGCGCGGCATCGTCGCTCTCGCGGGCGTCGACCCAGCGCGCGCCCTGCTCCGTCTCTTCCTTCTTCCAGAACGGGGCCTCGGTCTTGAGGAAATCCATCACGAACTCGCAGGACGCAAAGGCGTCACCGCGATGTTTCGAGGTCGTCGCGACGAGCACGATCTGATCGAGCGGCGCGAGCCTGCCCACCCTGTGGACGATCAACACCTCGATACCCGCCCAGCGTCGCTGCGCCTCGCCGACAATCGCCTCCAGCGCCTTTTCCGTCATGCCGGGATAGTGCTCCAGCTCCATCGACGCGATCGTGCTGCCGTCGTTGAGGTCGCGCACCGTGCCGACGAAGCATGCGACCGCTCCGATCGCCGGATTGCGCGCGCGCAACTGCGCCACCTCGGTGGTGAGGTCGAAATCTTCCGTTTGTACGCGCACGGGCATCGCGAGTCTCCTGTGGCGCTCAGCCGCCCGTCACGGGTGGGAAAAACGCGACCTCGCAACCCTCGGTGATCCGCGTGCGCGGATCGGTCATCACGTGATTGCAGGCCATGCGAAGCGCGCGGCCTTCCGCCAGCGTTTCGGCCCACACGCCGCCGCGCGCGCGCAGCCAGCCGCGCACGTCGCCGACCGTCACGACGCCATCGGGCAGCGTGACCGTTTCATCCGCGACGCCCAGCGCCTCGCGCACACTCGCAAAAAACTTCAACTGGATCTTCATCGCTTGAGACTTCATTCAGGCTTCAATACAGCAATTCGGTGAACGGGATGAAACGCACGGTCTCGCCCGCGCTGATCGCATGGTTAGGCGGATTGTCGATGAGGCCGTCGGCCCAGACCGTCGAGGTCAGCACGGCCGAACTCTGATTGGGGAACAGGTCGAGGCCGCCCGCCGGATTCACGCGCGCGCGCAGGAATTCGTTGCGACGGTCGCTCTTCGTCTGGGTGAAGTCGGCGCGCAGTGACAGCGCCCGCGGGCTTACGTGCGTCGCGCCCGCGAGACGCAGCAGGAACGGGCGCACGAACAGCAGGAACGTGACGAAGCTCGACACCGGGTTGCCCGGTAGCCCGATGAAGAACGCCTCGCCGGCTTGAGCCGCAGTGTCGCCCGGCCCTTGCGGGCGACGTACCGCGCCGAACGCGAGCGGCTTGCCCGGCTTCATGGCGATCTGCCACAGGTTGATGCGGCCTTCGGCCTCCACGGCGGGCCGCACGTGATCTTCCTCGCCCACCGACACGCCGCCCGAGGTGAGGATCAGGTCGTGCGCGGCGGCCGCTTCGCGCAGCGTCGCGCGCGTAACGTCGAGCTGGTCGGGCACGATGCCGTAGTCGGTCACCTCGCAGCCCAGGTTGCGTAGCAGACCCGTGAGCGTGAAGCGGTTCGAGTTGTAGATCGCGCCGGGCTTGAGCGGCTCGCCCGGCATGGTCAACTCGTCGCCGGTGAAGAACACCGCCACCTTCACGCGGCGCAAGACGGTGAGCGCGGCGCAGCCCACCGATGCCGCCAGCCCGAGGGCCGCCGGCGTGAGGCGCGTACCCGCTGGCAGGATGACCGTATTTTTGCGGATGTCCGCGCCCTGCGCCGTGATCCACTCGCCCGCCTTCGGCGTATGCAGGAAGGTGACGGCGCCTTCGGCAGCCTCGGCCTGCTCCTGCATGACGACGGCGTCCGCGCCCGGCGGCACGGTCGCGCCCGTGAAAATGCGCGCCGCCGTGCCCGCCGCGAGCGGTTGGGGCGCATGTCCCGCCGGAATGCGCTGCGACAACGGCAGATGGCGGCTGCCCTGCGCCAGATCGGCCACGCGCACCGCGTAGCCATCCATGGCGCTCGTGTTCATCGGCGGCACATCGAGCGGCGAAACGACGTCCTCGGCAAGCACGCGATTGAGTGAATCGAACGTCGAAATCGTTTCGATGCCGGCGAGCGGCTTCGCGGCAGCAAGCAACGCCGCGAGCGCGTCGGCAGTGGAGAGCATCGGCGCGCGCGGCGCGGGCGCCGGCGCAGCGGAAGACGGGGACGTAGGCGTGGACATCGAGGTCGTCTCGGACTCGGCGGGCGGGCCGCCGGCAACGGTTGGTCTGTCGTTATTGTAGCGGCGCGACGGTCGCGCGGCGCCCTGGGGCGTGGCCGGGCCTCGCGCGGATCGCGTGCGAGTGCTGTGGATCGGCTGGAGTCTTGCAGCGCCCGGTTCGGGAGAGCCCGGGCGTACGGCCAGGAAGGAGCGCCCGACAGCTCGAAGCGCCAGGGCCGGAAGCGGATCCGGCCCCCAGGTGGTACGTCAGTCCGCAGTGTGAGCGGCGATGTAGTCCTTCACGCGCTGAGCGTCAGCGGGCACGACTTCGAAGCGCTGCGGCAGCGCCTCCAGTCCCTCGAACGCCGCGGGGCGCTCCGGCTCGCGGTCGAGCGCTTCGCGAATCGTCTCGCCGAACTTCACCGGCTGCGCGGTTTCGAGCACGATCATCGGCACGCCCGGCTGCAGGTGTTCGCGTGCGACCTTCACGCCGTCGGCCGTGTGAGTGTCGATCATCGTCTTGTAGCGAGCATAGATGTCGCGAATCGTCGCGATGCGATCGTCATGGCTGCTGCGGCCCGACACGAAGCCGAACTGCTTCACGCGCCCGAAGTCGCCGCTCGCGACGAGATCGAAGCCGCCCTTCTCCTCCACATCGCGGAACAGTTGCGTGACGCGTGCGGGATCGCGGCCCAGCAGGTCGTAGACGAAGCGCTCGAAGTTCGACGCCTTCGAGATGTCCATGCTGGGGCTCGTCGTGTGATACGTCTCCGCGGAGCCGCGCACGCGGTAAATGCCGGTGCGGAAGAACTCGTCGAGCACGTCGTTCTCGTTGGTCGCGACCACGAGCTTTTCGATGGGCAGGCCCATCATGCGCGCGATATGCCCCGCGCAGACGTTGCCGAAATTGCCCGACGGCACCGTGAACGAAACACGCTCGTCGTTCGACTTCGTCGCCGCGAAATAGCCGGCGAAGTAGTACACGACCTGGGCCACGACGCGCGCCCAGTTGATCGAGTTGACCGTGCCGATCTTGTACTGCGCCTTGAACGCGTGATCGTTCGAGACGGCCTTGACGATGTCCTGGCAGTCGTCGAACACGCCTTCCACGGCCAGATTGAAGATGTTCGGGTCTTGCAGGCTGAACATCTGGGCCGTCTGGAACGCGCTCATCTTCCTGTGCGGCGAGAGCATGAACACGCGCACGCCCTGCTTGCCGCGCATCGCGTACTCGGCGGCGCTACCCGTGTCGCCCGACGTCGCGCCGAGAATGTTCAGCTCCTGACCGGCCTTCGCGAGCGCGTACTCGAACAGGTTGCCGAGCAGCTGCATCGCCATGTCCTTGAACGCCAGCGTCGGGCCGTTCGAAAGTTCGAGCAGCGAGAGCTGCGCGCCGTTTTCCTCGCCGAGCGTGGTCAGCGGCGTGATCCTGCTCGCGTCTTCGCCGTGGCGCACGTTGCGGTACGTCTCGCCCGTGTAGGTGCGGCGCGTGATGTCGCGCAGGTCTTCGGCGGGAATGTCGCCCGCGAACTTCGAGAGAATCTCGAACGCGAGATCCGCGTACGGAAGGCCGCGCCAGCGCGCGAGCTCTTGCTGGCTGATCTGCGGGTACTCGGCCGGCAGATAGAGGCCGCCGTCGCGCGCGAGGCCGCCCAGCAGGATGTCGGAAAACGAATGATGCTCGCCGGCGCCCGCGCCGCGCGTTGATACGTAATTCATAGCCCTTGCCTCAAATGCGCCTTAGTTCAGTCCTTCCATGCGCAGCTTCGTGACCTGCGACTTCACCGTCGCGAGTTTCTCGATCTGCGCGATCGCCGCGTTCACGTTCTTTTCGACCGTTTCATGCGTGATCAGGATGATGTCGGTTTCCGCCTTGCCCTGCGCGTCGACCTCTTCCGATTCCTTTTGCAGCAGCGCGTCGATCGAGATGCCGCTATCGGCGAGGATGCGCGTGATGGCGGCCATGACACCGGTCTGGTCGGCCACGCGCAGGCGCAGGTAATAGCCGCTCGTGACTTCGTCGATCGGCAGGATCGGCGTGTTCGAGAGGCTGTCCGGCTGGAACGCGAGGTGCGGCACGCGGTGCTCGGGGTCGGCCGTGTGCAGGCGCGTCACGTCCACGAGATCGGCCACCACGGCCGAGGCCGTCGGCTCCGCGCCCGCGCCCTTGCCGTAGTAGAGCGTCGTCCCCACCGCGTCGCCATGCACGACCACGGCGTTCATCGCGCCTTCCACGTTGGCCAGCAGGCGCTTGGCCGGGATCAGCGTGGGATGGGTGCGCAGCTCGATGCCCTTCTCGGTGCGGCGCGCGATGCCGAGCAGCTTGATGCGATAGCCGAGCTCTTCCGCGTACTTGATGTCGATGGCGTCGAGCTTGCTGATGCCTTCCACGTAGGCCTTGTCGAACTGCACGGGCACGCCGAACGCGATCGCGCTCATGATCGTGGCCTTGTGCGCGGCGTCCACGCCTTCGATGTCGAAGGTCGGATCGGCTTCTGCGTAGCCCAGCTCCTGCGCAGCCTTCAGCGCGGTCGCGAAGTCGAGTCCGCGCTCACGCATTTCCGAGAGGATGTAGTTCGTCGTGCCGTTGATGATGCCCGCGATGTATTCGATGCGGTTGGCCGTGAGCCCTTCGCGCAGCGCCTTGATGATGGGAATGCCGCCCGCCACCGCCGCCTCGAACGCGACCATCACGCCCTTCGCGCGCGCCGCTTCGAAGATTTCGGTGCCGTGCACCGCCAGCAGCGCCTTGTTCGCGGTCACCACGTGCTTGCCGTTGGCGATCGCCCGCAGCACGAGGTCTTTCGCGAGCGTCGTGCCGCCGATCATTTCGGCGACGATCGAAATCGACGGGTCGTCGACGACGGCGTTGAAGTCAGTCGTCAGATCGACGGTGCCGGCTTGTGCGCCGAGCGCCGCGGTGGCCTTGGCGGGGTTGCGCACGGCAATGCGCGCCACCTCGATGCCGCGGCCCGCGCGACGTTTGATTTCTTCCTGGTTGCGCCGCAGTACCGTGAAGGTGCCGCTGCCCACCGTGCCGAAGCCCAAGAGACCTACTTTGATCGGATCCATGCAGCGTGTGTTCGTCTAGAGATGTGAAAGGGAGTGCGTTTGCGCGCGCGGCTCAGTGGCCGGACCCATGGGCTCGTCAGTTGCCGTGCCGCTGGCGATAACCGTCGAGGAAGCGCGCAATGCGGTTGATCGAATCGGTCAGGTCGTCGACGTTCGGCAGGAACACCACGCGGAAGTGGTCCGACTGCTTCCAGTTGAAGCCCGTGCCTTGAACGAGCAGCACGCGCTCCTGCAGGAGCAGGTCGAGGATGAACTGCTGGTCGTCCTCGATCGGGTAGAGCTTCGGGTCGAGGCGCGGGAACATGTAGAGCGCCGCCTCGGGCTTCACGCAGGTCACGCCGGGAATGGCCGTGAGCAGGTTGTACGCAAGCTCGCGCTGACGATAGAGACGCCCGCCCGGCTGGATCAGCTCGTTGATGCTCTGGTAGCCGCCCAGTGCCGTCTGGATCGCATACTGGCCCGGGACGTTCGCGCACAGGCGCATCGAGGCGAGAATGCCGAGGCCTTCCGTGTAGTCCTTCGAGCGGCGCCGGTTTTCGCCCGTCATGCCCGAGAGGAACATCCAGCCCGCGCGATAGCCGCAGGCACGATAGCTCTTCGAGAGGCTGTTCAGGGTGACGGTGATCACGTCTTCGGAGAGCGAGCCAAGCGCCGTGTGCGTCTTGCCGTCGTAGATGATCTTGTCGTAGACCTCGTCGGCGAAGAGGATCAGGCCGTGCTCGCGCGCGATGGCCACGATGCCGTGCAGCAGTTCGTCCGAATACAGCGCGCCAGTGGGGTTGTTCGGGTTGATGACGACGATCGCGCGCGTGTTCGGCGTGATCTTCGAGCGAATGTCGTCGAGGTCGGGCATCCACGCGTTCGATTCGTCGCAGACGTAGTGCACCGGCGTGCCGCCCGAAAGGCTCACGGCCGCCGTCCACAGCGGATAGTCGGGCGCGGGCAGCAGCACCTCGTCACCGTCGTTCAGGAGCGCCTGCATGGCCATCACGATCAGCTCGGAGGCGCCGTTGCCGATGTAGATGTCGTCGAGTTCCACACCCTTGACGCCCTTTTGCTGCGCGTAATGCATGATCGCCTTGCGCGCGGCGAACACCCCCTTCGAATCCGAGTAGCCCGACGAGCCCGGCAGGTTCAGGATCATGTCCTGAATGACCTCGTCGGGCGCGTCGAAACCGAATGGCGCGAGATTGCCGATGTTCAGCTTGATGATGCGGTGGCCTTCTTCTTCGAGGCGCTTCGCATGCTCGAGCACCGGCCCGCGGATGTCGTAGCAGACGTTCTGCAGCTTGTTGGATTTGAGAATCGGTTTCACGGCGGGCTATCAGTCAGAGGCGAGTAAAAAGCTGTAAAAGGGCTGGAACGGGGTTGACCGCGGGTTGATCGACCGCGGGTTGAACGACAGTTGACCAGGCAGCGGATGGCGCCAGGGCGGACGTGACATGCAGGGCAGCGAGCTGAGCATTCCGGGCAGCGCGGCCTACCCTGAAGGACACCTGCCGCGCCCCCCTTCGGCCTCGCTTCGGCCTGGCTGCGCCCGGTTGCGCCGCGCTTTGTGTGCGGGGGTCGGCGCACATGCGACGCCACAGGAGGGATCCTTGACCAACCGCACGGCAGCTTATGGCTGCCCTCGCCCGATGCGCGGATAGGCGCGAGCGGGTCTTCCAGCGGGGTCTGCCGACCTGGTTTGCCCGCAGGCACCGCTGCGGCGGCGGCTAAAAAGCTATAATTTAGCGGATTTTGACCAACTTCCGCAATGCGCAATCTGTCAAGATGCGGGCCAGGAGGCGGACCGGGAAGCGGACCTGGAGGCGGATCGCGAAGCCGGTAGCGCCGGCCGCCCCGGCCAGCATCGGCACAGGATGTGCGCCCCTTGCCTGCGCATCCGAACCGCCGCATCCGAACCGCCATTACCCCGGAACCCCGTTTTGAAACTACACCAGGACTCCAGCGGCGCGCTGAATACCGTTACCGGTTACGGCCCCGATTATGTCGAAGTGAATCTCGAACGCCATACAGGCAGCATCATCATGATGCCCGAGTCGCCGGTCACCCCCTGGCCGGTGCAAGCGTTCGACGCCCTGACGCCCGAACTCTTCGAAATGCTGCTTCCGCTCAACCCCGAGGTGGTGGTGTTCGGCAGCGGCGAGCGCCTGCGCTTTCCGCACCCGCGCCTGACCGCGGCGCTGGCTGCCCGGCGCATCGGCGTCGAGGCGATGGACTTCAAGGCCGCCTGCCGCACCTACAACATTCTCATGGCCGAAGGCCGCCGCGTGGCGGCCGCACTCCTGCTCGAAAGGTGACGCAGCTTAAGCTTGTCATCAGGTAGCCGCGCAGCGCCGTAGTACACTTGCGCGCCGCGTGATGGCGCGCGCCGCCGCACACACGGGGTGCGGACGGGGCGAGCCCGCGCCATCCGAACCTCGACCGCAACGACTGCAACAAGAACAGGCTGAAACCCATGAACGATACGCCATCGAGGCTACCGCTCAACCGCAGCGCGATCCTGCTCCTGATCCTCGCCCTCGCCGTGATCTGGTTCCTGCCGCTCGGCTGGCGCCATCTGTTGCCGAGCGACGAAGGCCGCTACGCCGAAATGGCGCGCGAGATGCTCGCCTCCGGCGACTGGATCACGCCGCGCTACAACGACTACAAGTACTTCGAGAAGCCGCCGCTGCAGACCTGGATGAACGCGCTCACATTCGCGTGGTTCGGCATTGGCGAGTGGCAGGCGCGCCTTTATACGGCGCTCACCGGCTTCGCGGGCGTGCTGCTCATCGGCTTCACGGGCGCGCGCGTGTTCAACGCCGCCACGGGCTTCTTCGCTGCGGTCGTGCTCGCGTGCGCGCCGTACTGGAACCTGATGGGCCACTTCAACACGCTCGACATGGGCCTGTCGTTCTGGATGCAGCTCACGCTGTGCGCGCTCTTGCTCGCGCAGCGCCCCGACCTGCCCAAGGCAAGCGCGCGGCTCTGGATGTGGGTGTGCTGGGCGGCCATGGCAATGGCAGTGCTCTCCAAAGGTCTGGTCGGGCTGATCCTGCCGGGCGCGGTGCTCGTCCTCTACACGGGGATTTCGCGCGACTGGGCGCTCTGGAAGCGCCTCTATCTCGTGAGCGGCCTGATCGTGTTCTTCGCGATCGTTGCGCCGTGGTTCATCCTCGTGCAGCAGCGCAATCCCGAGTTCTTCAACTTCTTCTTCATCGTCCAGCAGTTCCGGCGCTACCTCACGCCGGAGCAGAACCGCCCCGGCCCGTTCTACTACTTCGTGCCGGTCATGCTGGTCGGCTTTCTGCCGTGGCTCTCGGTGAGCGTGCAGAGCGTGCGCCACGCGCTGCGCGCGCCGCGCCAGCCCAACGGCTTCTCGCCCGTCACGCTGATGTTCGTGTGGACGGTGTTCATTTTCCTGTTCTTCAGCGTTTCCCACTCGAAGCTGGTCTCCTACGTGCTGCCCATCGCGCCGCCCGTCGCGCTCATCATCGGCATGTATCTGCCGCTCATGACGCGCGCGCAGTGGAACCGGCACCTCGCAGGCTACGCGCTCCTCGCCGCCGCGCTGATGGCCGGCTCCTTCGTGCTCACCCGCTTCGGCGATGCGCGCAACCCCAACGCGCTCTACCGGGCGTTCCAGGTATGGGTGTTCGCCGCCGCCGCGGTGGCCTTCGTCGTGACCATGGTCGGCCTGCGCCTGAACCGCGCGAAGCGCACGCCGGACACCGGCGCGCGAGCGCCGGCGCTCGCGCTCGGTACCGCGTGGCTGCTGCTCGCCACCATCGCCGGCACGGGCCACGACGTATTCGGCACGCTGAGCTCGGGGGCGCCGCTCGCACCCGCGGTGCGCGCCGCCATCGCGAAGCTGCCGCCCGACACGCCGTTCTACTCGGTGGGCGTGCTCGACCACACCATGCCGTTCTACGTGCGCCACTCGATGACGATGGTCGAGGTCACCGACGAGCTTGCCTTCGGCATCTCCGAGGAACCACAAAAATGGGTGCCGACCATCGCCGAATGGGAAACCCGCTGGAAGGCCGACCGCTATGCGCTCGCGCTGATTCCCGTGAAGCGCTACGAAGAGCTCGCCGCGCAGGGCTTGCCGATGCAGGTCATTGCCCGCGACGCGCGCCGCGTGATCGTCGAGAAGCCCCAATCCTGACCACTTCCGGCCCCCCGTGGCGCATGCGCGATAATTGGCGCGGCCGGCGAGGCGCGGCCGGCCAGGCGCGGCCGGTAACGTCCCGCCTGCGCCAGCGGCCAACGGCCACGATCCCGCCGCACCCCCATAACCCGTTGAACCACCCTTTCCGATGAATCCGATTTCCCTGATCTGCATCCTCGCCGGCGTCGGCCTCAATGCCTGTGCGCAACTGTTGCTGAAAGCCGGTGTCAATGCCGTTGGACACTTCGAATTCACCCGTGCGAACATCCTGCCCATCGGCTGGAAGCTTGCAACGCAAGTGCCGATTCTGGGCGGCCTCGCCTGCTACGTGTTCAGCGTGGTCGTGTGGATCGTCGGGCTCTCGCGCGTGGACGTCTCGATCGCCTACCCGATGCTCTCGCTCGGCTACGTGGTCAATGCGTTCGCGGCGTGGTATCTGTTCGGCGAGGTCATGAGCGTGCAGCGGCTCGTCGGCATCGGCATCATCCTGATCGGCGTGTTCGTGCTGGCGCGCAGCTAGAACGCCGCGGCGCCCCGTATTCTCGCTTGTCGCGCTGCATGCCCCGCCCCATATAAGGAATTCGTAAGGCGTGCAGATTCTTTCGCCTGGCCCACTTTCTGACGAGCAACGACTCCCACACCCATGTCCCAGTCATCCTCGCAGTCTCTCCCTTTCCTGCCGTTCGTGCGCCCCGAAATCGACGAGGAAACCATCCAGGGCGTCGCCGATGTGCTGCGCTCGGGCTGGATCACAACCGGTCCGCAGAACCAGGCGTTCGAGGCCGCGCTCTCCGCGTATTGCGGCGGCCGGCCCGTGCGCACGTTCAACTCGGGCACGGCCACGCTCGAAATCGGCCTGCGCATCGCCGGCGTCGGTCCCGGCGACGAGGTCATCACCACGCCCGCGTCGTGGGTCGCCACGAGCAACGTGATCTATGAAGTGGGCGCGACGCCGGTGTTCGCCGACATCGATCCGCTCACTCGCAACATCGACCTCGACAAGCTCGAGGCCGCCATCACGCCGAAGACGAAAGCGCTCATCCCCGTCTACCTCGCGGGCCTGCCCGTCGACATGGACCGCCTTTACGCGATCGCCCGCCAGCACAAGCTGCGCGTGATCGAGGACGCCGCGCAGGCGTTCGGCTCGCAGTGGAATGGCAAGCGAATTGGCTCGATCGGCGACCTCGTGTCGTTCAGCTTCCACCCCAACAAGAACCTCACCTCGATCGAGGGCGGCGCGCTCGTCCTCAACGACGAGGCCGAGGCCGTCCTCGCGCAGAAATACCGCCTGCAAGGCATCACGCGCACCGGCTTCGACGGCATGGACTGCGACGTGCTCGGCGGCAAGTACAATCTCACCGATGTCGCCGCGCGCGTCGGGCTCGGCCAGCTCAAGCACATCGAGCGCTTCACCCGTCAGCGCATCGCGCTCGCGCGCGCCTACTTCGCGGGGCTGGAGGGCGGCGCGGCGGTCAAGCTCGGCGTGGGCCTGCCGCTCGCCGATTTCACCAACAGCAACTGGCATATGTTCCAGATCACGCTGCCGCTGGAGAAGCTCGCCATCACGCGCGGCGGCTTCATGGGCGAGCTCAAGGAACGCGGCATCGGCTCGGGCGTGCACTACCCGGCCATCCACCTTTTCACGCTCTACCGCGAGCGTGGTTTCAAGGCGGGTATGTTCCCGCACGCGGAGCGCTTCGGCGCGAGCACGGTCACGCTGCCGCTCTTCACGCAGATGACCGAAGCCGATGTGGCGCGCGTATGCCACGCGGTGAACGAAATCTGTACGAAGTTCGCGAAGTAAGCCGCGGAAAGAGTCGGCCGGGAAGCATCAGGGGAAACGCAGACAGACGGTGCAGCTCATGCGCTACCGGTCTGCGCACGCAGTAAACCGCAGCATCAATAACGGAATCGACGCACACATGAGTCAAACGGAACAACGCACCTTGACCCCGGACACGCCGGAAGTCTCGGTCATCATTCCGGTCTACAACGAGGAAGCAGGCCTTCCCGCGCTGTTCGCGCGCCTGTACCCGGCGCTCGACAAGCTAGGCACCTCGTACGAAGTGATCTTCATCAACGACGGCAGCCGCGACCGCTCGGCCGCGATGCTCGCCGAGCAGTTCCGCGCACGCCCCGACGCCACCCGCGCGATCCTGCTCAACGGCAACTACGGGCAGCACATGGCGATTCTCGCGGGCTTCGAGCAGGCGCGCGGCGAGATCGTCATCACGCTCGACGCCGACCTGCAAAATCCGCCCGAGGAGATCGGCAAGCTCGTCGAGAAGATGCGCGAAGGCTACGACTACGTCGGGACGATCCGCAAGCAACGCCAGGACAGCCTGTGGCGGCGCAAGGCGTCGCAGGCCATGAACCGGCTGCGCGAGCGCATCACGCGCATCAAGATGACCGATCAGGGCTGCATGCTGCGCGCGTACGACCGCCGCATCATCGACACGATCAACCGCTGCGGCGAAATCAACACGTTCATCCCCGCGCTCGCGTACACGTTCTCGCAGAACCCCGTCGAGGTGGAGGTCGCGCACGAGGAGCGCTTCGCGGGCGAGTCGAAGTATTCGCTCTATAGCCTCATCCGGCTGAATTTCGACCTCGTGACGGGTTTCTCCGTCGTGCCGCTGCAGTGGCTCTCGTTCATCGGCGTGATCCTGTCGCTCGGCTCGGCCGGCCTCTTCGTGCTGCTGCTGATTCGCCGCTTCATCCTCGGCGCGGAAGTGCAAGGCGTATTCACGCTCTTCGCCATCACGTTCTTCCTGCTCGGCGTGATCATCTTCGCGCTCGGTCTGCTCGGCGAGTACATCGGCCGCATCTACCAGCAGGTGCGTGCACGCCCCCGCTATCTGATCCAGACGATCCTCGAGGAGCGCAACGACCGCGCCGTCGCCGATACGCCGCGCCAGGACGTCATGCAGGCCGCCGCGTTCGCACGACCGGCCAACGTCGGGACCAACCCGGCCAACGAAGGAGCCCGTCAATGAAGCCGCGCGCCGTCGTCTTCGCGTATCACAACGTGGGCGTGCGCTGCCTGCAGGTGCTGCTCGCGGGCGGCGTCGACGTCGCGCTCGTCGTCACGCACGAGGACAGCCCGACCGAGAACATCTGGTTCGGCAGCGTGAAGTCGGTGGCCGAGGAGCATGGCATCGAAGTCGTCACGCCTGCCGATCCGAGGAGTGCCGAGCTGCGCGCCGCCGTTTCCGCGGCGCGTCCGGACTTCATCTTCTCGTTCTACTACCGGCACATGCTGCCCGTGGACCTGCTCGCGCTCGCAGCGCGCGGCGCGTACAACATGCACGGCTCGCTGCTGCCTAAGTACCGCGGACGCGTACCCACGAACTGGGCCGTGCTCAACGGCGAGACCGAAACCGGCGCCACGCTGCACGAAATGGCCGCGAAGCCCGATGCCGGCGCCATCGTCGCGCAGACGCCGGTGCCGATCCTCCCCGACGACACCGCGGCACAGGTCTTCGACAAGGTGACGGTGGCCGCCGAGCAAACGCTCTGGCGCGTGCTGCCCGCGCTGATCGCGGGCGAAGCGCCGCATCTTCCGAACGATCTCGCCAAGGGCAGCTACTACGGCGGGCGCAAGCCCGAGGACGGCCGCATCGACTTCGGCCAGAGCGCGCAGCAGGTGTACAACCTGATTCGCGCCGTCGCGCCGCCCTATCCGGGCGCGTTCACGGATGTCGGCAACGCGCGGTTCGTGATCGCCCGCGCGCGCCTCGTGCGCCCCGGCTCGCAAGACGCCGAAAGGGTCCGCACCCTCGCCGGATTGCCCGTCGGCATCCACGTAAGCGATAATGCGTTTTTCGCCGTCTGCGGCGACGGCCGCGCCATCGCGATCCACGAACTGCGGCATGCGCCGAGCCATGGCGGTCAGGAGACCGTCATCCGCCCCGCCGCGTTCTCCGAACTCATTTCATCTGTCCCCCGTCCATGACCAAAAAAGTTCTGATCCTGGGTGTGAACGGCTTCATCGGCCACCACCTGTCCAAGCGCATCCTCGAAACCACGAACTGGGAAGTGTTCGGCATGGACATGCAGACGGAGCGCCTCGGCGACCTCGTCAAGCATGAGCGTATGCACTTCTTCGAAGGCGACATCACGATCAACAAGGAGTGGGTCGAGTATCACGTCAAGAAGTGCGACGTGATCCTGCCGCTCGTCGCCATCGCCACGCCCGCTACCTACGTGCAGCAGCCGCTGCGCGTGTTCGAGCTCGACTTCGAGGCGAATCTGCCCATCGTGCGTTCGGCCGTGAAGTACCGCAAGCACCTCGTCTTCCCGTCGACCTCCGAGGTCTACGGCATGTGCAGCGACGAGCAGTTCGACCCCGATGCGTCCGCCCTCACCTACGGCCCGATCAACAAGCCGCGCTGGATCTATGCGTGCTCGAAGCAGCTCATGGACCGCGTGATCTGGGGCTACGGCATGGAAGGCCTGAACTTCACGCTGTTCCGTCCGTTCAACTGGATCGGCCCGGGCCTCGACTCGATCTACACGCCGAAGGAAGGTTCGTCGCGCGTCGTCACGCAGTTCCTCGGCCACATCGTGCGCGGCGAGAACATCAGCCTCGTGGATGGCGGCGCGCAAAAGCGCGCGTTCACCGACATCGACGACGGCATCGAAGCGCTCATGAAGATCATCGAGAACAAGGACGGCGTGGCCACGGGCAAGATCTACAACATCGGCAACCCGACCAACAACTTCTCGGTGCGCGAACTCGCGCACAAGATGCTCGCGCTCGCGGCCGAGTTCCCCGAATACGCGGAGTCGGCCAGGAAGGTGCAACTCGTCGAAACGTCGTCGGGCGCCTACTACGGCGCGGGCTATCAGGACGTACAGAATCGCGTGCCGAAGATCGACAACACGAAGCAGGAACTAGGCTGGGCGCCGAAGTCGACCTTCGACGAAGCGCTGCGCAAGATCTTCGAAGCGTACCGTGGCCATGTGGCCGAAGCCCGTGCGCTCGTCGAGCAACACTAAGCTTCAGACAAAGGTCCCAGTCACTTGGCCCGCATCGTCCTGAAAATCGACGTCGACACGCTGCGCGGCACGCGCGAAGGCGTGCCGAACCTCGCGCGCATCTTCGACCGCTACAAGGCGCGCGCCACGTTCCTGTTCAGCCTCGGTCCCGATCACACGGGCTGGGCGCTGCGGCGCGTCTTCCGGCCGGGCTTTCTCAAGAAAGTCTCGCGCACATCCGTGGTCGAGCATTACGGCTTGAGGCAGCTGATGTACGGCGTGCTGCTGCCTGGCCCCGACATCGGCGTGGAGGCGGCTGCGCAAATGCGCGCGATACACGAAGCCGGCTTCGAGTGCGGCATCCATACGTGGGATCACGTGTACTGGCAGGACAACGTTCGCACACGCGATGCGCGATGGACCGCGCGCCAGATGCAGAAGAGCCATGACCGCTTCACGCGGATCTTCGGCACGCCGCCCGTCACGCACGGTGCGGCAGGCTGGCAGATGAACGAGGCCGCCTTCGAGCAGATCGACGCCTGGGGCATGAAGTACGCTTCCGACGGGCGCGGGCATTCGCCCTATCGCCCCGTGGTGGCAGGCCGCACGCTGAACCACGTGCAAATGCCCACCACCTTGCCCACGCTCGACGAAGTGCTCGGCGTGGACGGTGTCGATACCGGCACGGTCGCGGCGTGGCTGCTCAAGCGCACGGAGAACAATCCGCACGACCAGGTCTTCACGTTGCATGCCGAACTCGAAGGCCAGAAGCTCGCGGGCGTGTTCGAGCAACTGCTGGCCGGCTGGCGCGCGCAAGGCCACACGTTTGCCACGATGGGCGATTACCATGCGACGCTGGACCCGGATTCGCTGCCATCGTACCCTGTCACCTGGGGCGAGATCGCCGGCCGCTCGGGCCAGTTGATCGTTCAGCCCGACTGAATCCGCCGCCCGCGGGGCGCCCGCCAGGATCCGTGCCCGTGTAACGCCCCGCACCGCGGGCGGCACGCCGTTCCGGCGAACCGGCACCGCAGCGCGTCCAGCCTGAAGGCGCTGCGGCAGCGCGCGCCAATAACAAAGGGAGAGCCACGTGCCTGACGTGACCATCGCAGTCGACCAACCCGTTCCCGACTTCACCGCGCCCGCCACCGGCGGCGACTTCACGCTCTCGAGCCTGAGGGGCAGCAAGGTGGTGCTGTACTTCTATCCGAAAGACAACACGCCGGGCTGCACGACCGAAGGTCTGCAGTTCCGCGACCTCTCTCCGAAGTTCAGGAAGGCCGGCGCGCAGATCGTGGGCGTGTCGCGTGACAGCGTGCGCTCGCACGATAACTTCAAGGCCAAGCTCGAACTGCCGTTTACCTTGGTATCGGATGCCGACGAAGCGCTCTGCACGCTCTTCGACGTCATCAAATTGAAGAAAATGTATGGCAAACAGGTTCGAGGTATCGAACGCTCGACCTTCCTCATCGACGCCGACGGGGTACTGCGCCAGGAGTGGCGCGGAATCAAGGTGCCGGGCCATGTCGAGGAAATTCTGGAGGCTGTACAAGCGCTTTGAGGAGCGTTATATTGGGCTGCAATGAGTGCCTGTCCAACCCTTTTTACGTCGCGTTGCGTCGGTGTCGCTGCCGGTCATGGGATGACCGGAAATGCGCATCGGAGGCAACGGGTCAACACCGAAGTGAAGCCGCTTGCCTCGTCATCCGGGGCGGCGGCTTTTTTGTTTGTCCTACGCTGTTCCCTACCGCTTTTCTTTCCGTCCATGCCGGCTTTGCGACCCGGCATGCGCAAACGTCAAGGAGCTGATCGAAAACCAGGCGAACCGGCATTTTCTGACCTGAGCGCGCACCTTGCGCAGTAACGGCGGGCGCCTACCCGGCATCCGCACGCACCGCCCGAAAGCGCGCCTTACTGGGTAACCCCGCGACCACTCGACCCGATTTTTTCGAGGGACACCATGCCTTTGCCTACTCCCCCCAGCAAGCTCGGCAACCTGCTGCCGCCCGAAGAATGCAAGGCGCGCGCCCGCACGACGCGGAGCACACGCAAAGCCGCGAGCGAGAACGACGCTGCCGACGTTGGCGAATACGGCCCGGCCAGCGTCGCCGAGCCGATGACGCCGGCGGCCAACGCCGCGACCACGTTGCGCACGGTCCCGCTCTCGAGCGCGAGTGCCGAACTGGCCGCGCTCGAGCCCGTCGCCCCGGCGCCCGCACGCAACAAACGCAAACAGGCCACGCCTGTGCTGTTGCAGCCGCTCGAAGCGCGCACCGGCGGCGACGAGGCACCGGTTGCACGCGGCGGCAAACCCGTCTCGACCAAAGCGTCCGGCGGCGCTGCTGCACCGGCCACGCGTCCCGGCACGAAAAAGCGCGTGCATCCGGAAGAGAGCACGGAAGTCCAGAAGCTTTTCGTGCTCGACACGAACGTGCTCATGCACGACCCGACCTGCCTTTTCCGCTTCGAGGAACACGACGTCTATCTGCCGATGATGACGTTGGAAGAACTCGACAACCACAAGAAGGGCATGTCGGAAGTCGCGCGCAACGCGCGCCAGGTGAGCCGCACGCTCGACCAGCTGGTCGCCAATGCCGGCCCCATCTCCGAAGGCATTTCGCTCGGCCGCCTCGGCAGCCGCGAGGCGCTCGGACGCCTGTACTTCCAGACCACGCTCACACACATCGATCCGGTCGATGGCCTGCCCCAAGGCAAGGCCGACAACCAGATCCTCGGCGTCGTGCGCGCGCTGCAGCGCGACCGCCCAGACCGCCTCGTCGTGCTGGTGTCGAAAGACATCAACATGCGCATCAAGGCCCATGCGCTGGGCCTGCCCGCGGAAGACTACTTCAACGACCAGGTTCTCGAAGACAAGGATCTGCTCTACTCGGGCGTGCGCGCGCTGCCGCAGGACTTCTGGACGAAGCACGCCAAGGGCATGGAGTCCTGGCAGGAGACCAAGACCGGCACGACGTATTACCGCGTGACGGGTCCCGAATGCCTCTCGATGCTCGTGAACGAGTTCGTCTATCTGGAGCCGCAGAACGGCGAGCCCGCGTTTCATGCGATCGTGCGCGAGCTCAACGGCAAGACGGCGCTGCTGCAAACGCTGCGCGACTACGGCCACCACAAGAACAACGTGTGGGGCATCACGGCGCGCAACCGCGAGCAGAACTTCGCGCTGAACCTGCTGATGAACCCGGAAATCGACTTCGTCACCCTGCTCGGCCAGGCCGGCACGGGCAAGACGCTCGTCGCGCTCGCGGCGGGCCTCGCGCAGGTGCTCGACGAGAAGCGTTACAACGAGATCATCGTGACGCGCGCGACGGTGCCGGTAGGCGAGGACATCGGCTTCCTGCCGGGCACCGAAGAAGAAAAGATGCAACCGTGGATGGGCGCCTTCGACGATAACCTCGAAGTGCTCCAGAAGACCGACGACGCCGCCGGCGAATGGGGCCGCGCCGCGACCCAGGAACTGATCCGTTCGCGTCTGAAGGTCAAGAGCATGAACTTCATGCGCGGGCGCACGTTCGTGGACAAGTATCTGATCATCGACGAGGCGCAGAATCTCACGCCCAAGCAGATGAAGACGCTCGTCACCCGTGCGGGTCCGGGCACGAAGATCGTGTGTCTTGGCAACATCGCCCAGATCGACACGCCGTATCTGACGGAAGGCAGCTCGGGCCTCACCTATGTGGTGGACCGTTTCAAGGGCTGGGCGCATAGCGGCCACGTGACACTCGCCCGCGGTGAGCGTTCGCGGCTTGCCGATTACGCGTCGGACATTCTGTAAGCCGTTCGCCGGACGCCCTTTTACCGGGCGTTCACGCGCAAGTGAGGACCGTAGCGGGGTAACCCGATACGGTCCTTTTTTCTTGGGCGCGTTCCCCGAGCAACAGTTGGCGCACGAACTTCAAGTAAGTTATGAAGAATTCTTGCGAAAGCACTGACGGACCGGCTACTATCCGCCCATGACCGACCGTTATTCCGATGGCGCCTGCGTCGCACGCGCCTCGCCCGCTTCATGCGCCGACTCTGGCTCCCGCTTCTGATCGCCGTGTTGCTTGCCGCGTGTTCGAGCGCGCCGCAAAAGGTGTCGCGCGGAGCATCGTCCTCGAGCGAAAACGCGTGGCGCACGCGCCCCCCGGAGTTGCCGGATTTTGTCGATCACAGCATAGGCCGCGAGGAAATCTCGATCCAGGCGATGGCTCTCGTCGGCATTCCGTATCGATGGGGCGGCAATACGCCCGACAGCGGCTTCGATTGCAGCGGCCTCGTGAAATACGTGCTCGTGCGCTCGGCCTCCGTCGATTTGCCGCGCACCACCATCGAGATGAGCACACGCGGCGAAACGATCGAACCCGGGGAGATCGCGCCAGGCGACCTCGTCTTTTTCAATACGACGGGTCGGCCCCATTCGCATGTCGGGATTTACGTCGGCAAGCTGCGGTTCGTCAACGCGCCCTCGACCGGCGGCACGGTGCGCCTCGACTATCTGACCAATCCTTACTGGGCCAAGCGCTTCGACGGCATCCGCCGCATGGCGCCGCCCAGGCGCACGCCTTTCGATGCGCCGACCCTGCAAGCGTCTGCGCCTGCCGAAAGCGCCGCCGGTTCGAGCAATGCGCGAGGAGCTTCCGCGATGGCGAGCGCATCGCCTGCGCCGGCGCCCGAGCCCGCACGCGCGCCTGGCGGCAGCCGGAACCGCGCCGCGGCGGCGGCGCCGCCCTCGCCTTATGCTGCTGTGCCGCCTGCTGTGCCGGTTGCTGTGCCGGTTGCTTCGACGGCTGCCGACGCATCCGCCGACGCGTTCGAGCCGCCGCCAGCCTCGCTCGGCAGCGCACAAGCGCAGGCGCGAGAAGCGGGCGCCGTTGCGCCCGTCAATGAGGCGCCTGTCTATGCCGCGCGCCCCGTCACCAGCCTCGCCGCCGGCGCTACGGTAGGTGCCGCCGTCAGCGCTGAGCGCGACCCCATCGAGGCCGCAGCCGATGCCTTCGAGCCCCCGCCGCCCAACGCCGCAGCAGCGGCGCGCCAGGCAGGCCTCGCGGGTTCGACGCCGATCCAGGCGTCCTCACTGCCCGTAGGCAGCGCGCAGATCATGCGCGCCTCGACGGCTGGCGCAGTCTCCCCCGCCCCGACCCAGTCCAGCGACGACCCGATCGCGCGCTTCGCCAACGGCGGCGACTGAAACGCCGACCGCGGCGCGGGAGGGCGCAATCTCGCCCCTGGCCGAACGGCGAGGCGGGTTTGCGGCGCCGGTCGCGTCTGCTATCGTTTTGGTACCGTTTTCGATACTTTCGCGCAGCGAGGCGACGATGGATCTCGGACTCAGCAAGAAGGTGGTGCTCGTAACGGGCGGCAGCAAAGGCATTGGCCTCGCCTGCGCGCGCGCGTTTGCGAAGGAAGGCGCGCGCGTGGCGATCGTCTCGCGCGACCCGGCTAATCTCGCGCGCGCCCGCGAGCAACTGACGAGCGAAGGCCTGCACGTGCATCTCACGCGTGCGGACCTGCACGAAGCGCACAGCGCCGCCGACGTGGTCGAGGAAGTCTCTACGGCGGTCGGCCCCATCGATATCCTCATCAACAGCGCGGGCGCGGCACGCCGCTACGACCCGGAAGCGCTCGACGCCGACGCTTTCAGGGCCACGATGGAGGCGAAGTATTTCCCTTATATCTACCCGCAGCAGGAAGTGCTGCGCCGCATGGTGCAGCGGATCAAGGCAGGCGAGAGCATGGAGCCCGGCGCGATCGTCAATATCATCGGCATGGGCGGCAAGTTCGCGAGCGACATCCATATCGCCGGCGGCGCGGCCAACGCGGCCCTGATGCTCGCCACGGTTGGTCTTGCTCACTACCACGCGCGCTACGGTATCCGCATCAACGCGATCAACCCGGGCGCCACGCTCACGGAACGTCTGCAGGAAGCCGTTCAGCTCGAAGCTCAGAGGGCAGGCGTCGACGCCGCCCAGGCACTCGCAAGCGGCGAAGCGAAGATTCCGCTCGGGCGCTACGCGAAACCGGAGGAAATTGCCGATGTCGCGCTTTTCCTCGCAAGCCGCCGCGCGAGCTACGTGACCGGTGCCCTCATCCCCATGGACGGCGCCAGCACACCGCTCATCTGAGGCGCGCGGCAGCGCAGGCAAGCCCCGAAAAGCACCGCGGCGCCCGAAGGCGCCGCAGGTTTTACATGAAGCGGTGACCGAGCCACCAGGCGGCCGCGGCCAGCGTGGCCGAGGCCGGGATGGTCAGCACCCACGCCCAGACGATGTTGCCGGCAACGCCCCAGCGCACGGCGCTGAGCTTCTGCGTCGCGCCAACTCCGACGATGGCGCCCGTGATCGTGTGCGTGGTCGACACGGGAATGCCCATCCATGAAGCCGTGAAGAGCGTGAGCGCCCCGCCTGCCTCCGCACAGAAGCCGCCGACCGGCTTGAGCCTGGTGATTTTCTGACCCATCGTTCGCACGATGCGCCAGCCGCCAAACAGCGTGCCGAGACCCATCGACAGATAGCAGCCGCCAATCACCCAGATGGGCGGCGCATCCGAGCCGATTGCCGAGTAGCCCGTTGCGATCAGCAGCATCCAGATGATGCCGATGGTCTTCTGCGCATCGTTGCCGCCGTGACCGAGGCTATAGAGCCCCGCCGACACAAGCTGCAGACGCCGGAACCGGCGGTCGACCTTGCTGGGCGGCGTGCGGAAATAGAGCCACGACACCGTGAGCATGAAGAATGATCCCAGCACGAAGCCGAGCAGCGGCGAGACGAAGATGAACGCCACGGTCTTCATGAGGCCGTCGAAATTGAGCGAGCCCCAGCCCGACTTCGCGAGCGCCGCGCCCACCAGGCCGCCGATCAGCGCATGTGACGAGCTCGACGGAATGCCGTAGTACCAGGTCAGCACGTTCCAGCCGATCGCGCCCATCAGTGCGCCGAACACCACGTAGTGGTCGACGATATCGGGGTCGATGGTGCCCTTGCCCACCGTCTGCGCGACCTTCAGATGGAACACGAAATAGGCGATCACGTTGAACATGGCGGCGAATGCAACCGCCTGCTGCGGCTTGAGCACCCCCGTCGACACGACCGTGGCGATCGAATTCGCCGCATCGTGAAAGCCGTTCATGAAGTCGAAAACGAGGGCGATGGCGATCAGCGTAGCGACCGCCCAGAGGGCGAGTTGTATCGATTGCATCGCAGTCCGCTCAGGCGTTTTCCAGCACGATGCCTTCGATGATGTTCGCGACATCCTCGCACTTGTCCGTGATCGTTTCGAGCAGCTCGTAGATCGCTTTCAGCTTGATCAGCGTCTTGACGTTGTCTTCCTCGCGGAAGAGCTTCGACATGGCCCCGCGCAGCAGGCGGTCCGCGTCGGACTCGAGTCGGTCGATGTCCTCGCAGGCCTTCAGGATCTCGCGCGCCTGTTTCATGTCGGAGAGCATTCCCACCGCAAGCTGCACGCGCTGCGCCGAAGCCGCCACCACGTGCGCGAGCTGGCTCGCCTCGGCGGTCACCGACTGCACGTCGTAGAGCGAAATCGCGGTGGCGACGTCTTCCATCAGATCCAGGCAGTCGTCCATCGTCGTGATCAGCTTGTGGATCTCGTCGCGGTCGAGCGGTGTAATGAACGTCTTGTGAAGGAGATCGATCGCCTCGTGCGTGAGCTTGTCGGCCTGCTTTTCGGCCGCCTGCACGTTCTGCTTGTGGACCTCGGCATCCGCGAGGTTATCGATCAGGAGTTCGAGCTCGCGGCTCGCGGAAACGATGCACTTCGCGTGCGCATTGAAGATCTCGAAGAATTTGCCCTCGGTGGGCATGAAGCGACCGAACATTGGTATCCCGGAAATTGGTCTCGAATTGCCGTCACAAAACAGCAAAATAGCCGTCACAAAACGGCAATATTGTATCGTCAGCAGAGAACGGGCGCATTGAATGACGGGCGCAACAGCGGCTTTTGCGCCACTATGGCGCAACCGCCGCCTGCAAGTCACTCGCCGTAGAAGGTCTGCGCGCCCGCGAAATTATCGAACTTCGTGTATTGACCGTGGAACGTGAGCCGAACGGGACCGATCGGGCCGTTACGCTGCTTGCCGATGATGATCTCCGCGGTGCCCTTGTCGGGGCTGTCCGGGTTGTAGACTTCGTCGCGGTAGATGAACAGAATGACGTCCGCGTCCTGTTCGATAGCGCCTGACTCGCGCAGGTCCGACATCACGGGGCGTTTGTTCGGACGCTGCTCGAGACCGCGGTTCAGCTGCGACAGCGCGATCACGGGCACATCCAGCTCCTTCGCCAGGCTCTTGAGCGAGCGCGAGATTTCTGAAATCTCGGTGGCGCGGTTCTCCCCCGTCGACGATCCGCTCATGAGCTGCAGATAGTCGATGATGATGAGCCCGAGTTTGCCGCATTGACGCGACAGGCGCCGCGCGCGCGAGCGCAGTTCCATCGGGTTCAGCCCGCCCGTTTCGTCGATGAAGATCTGCGCCTCGCTCATTTTCTGCACCGCGTGCGTGAGCTTCGGCCAGTCCTCGTCGGTCAGGCGCCCGGTGCGCATGCGGTGCTGGTCGAGACGACCCACGGAGCCGAGCATACGCATGATCAGCTGCGTGCCCGGCATTTCCATCGAGAACACCGCGACGGGCAGGCCGTACTCCACGGCCACGTACTCGCCGATATTCATCGAGAACGCGGTCTTACCCATCGACGGGCGTCCCGCCACGATGATCAGTTCGCCGCCGTGCATGCCCGACGTCATGCGGTCGAGATCCATGAAGCCCGTTGGCGTGCCCGTCACGTCGCTGGGATTGGCCGTGTGATAAAGCGTGTCGATGCGTTCCACGACCTGCGTGAGCAGCGGCCCGATCTCGAGGAAGCCCTGGGTGCCGCGTGCGCCGTCTTCGGCGATCGAGAACACCTTCGATTCCGCCTCGTCGAGCAACTGACGCACTTCCTTGCCCTGCGGGTTGAACGCGTCGGCCGAGATTTCATCGGCGACGGAGACGAGGCGGCGCAGCACCGCGCGGTCGCGCACGATTTCCGCATAGCGGCGGATGTTCGCCGCGCTCGGCGTGTTCTGCGCGAGGGCGTTCAGGTACGCGAGGCCGCCCACGTCGTCGGCCTTGCCCGAGGTGCCGAGCGCCTCGTACACCGTCACCACGTCGGCCGGGCGCGTAGCCGCGATCAGGCGGCCAATATGCTCGAAGATGATGCGGTGATCGTAGCGGTAGAAGTCGCTTTGTGAGAGGAAGTCGGCAATCCGGTCCCAGGCGCCGTTATCCAGCAACAGGCCGCCGAGCACCGATTGTTCGGCTTCGATCGAGTGCGGCGGGACTTTCAGCGAGTCGAGTTGGGGATCTTTCGGAGCGTTCATGGAGGGCAATTATCGGGCAATCGGGGCGCGCGGAACAAGCTTGAAAACACGCAATGAGCACGCAACAAAAAAGGCAGAAGCCCTGCGGCTCCTGCCCTTCCTGAATTTTGCGTCAAACCGTGCAGCCCGAGCGGGCGTGCACGGCAAGCGCTGAGTGCTTAGGCGTGCTCGCCCAGCACCGACACCGTGACGTCGACGAGGACGTCGGTGTGCAGCGAAACGTGCACCGGGTGGTCGCCCACCATCTTCAGCGGGCCTTCCGGCAGACGCACTTGCGCCTTTTCCACTGCGAAGCCTTGCTTCGTCAGCGCAACGGCGATGTCCGCGTTGGTGACCGAACCGAACAGACGGCCGTCCACGCCGGCCTTCTGGCCGATCTGAACGGTCAGGCCGTTGAGCTTCTCGCCTTCGGCTTGTGCAGCTGCCAGCTTCTCAGCGGCGGCCTTTTCGAGTTCAGCGCGGCGAACTTCGAATTCGGCGATTGCGTCCTTCGTTGCACGGCGTGCCTTCTTGTTCGGGATCAGGAAGTTACGTGCGTAACCGTCCTTCACCTTGACGATGTCGCCGAGGTTGCCCAGGTTGACGACTTTTTCCAGAAGAATGATCTGCATTCTATTGCTCCTTATCGCGTCGTCTTGTTAGGCCTTGTGCTGGTCGGTGTACGGCATCAGCGCGAGGAAACGCGCGCGCTTGATAGCCGTGTCCAGCTGACGCTGATAGTGGGCCTTCGTACCCGTCAGGCGAGCCGGCGTGATCTTGCCGTTTTCGCCGATGAAGTCCTTCAGCGTTTCGATGTCCTTGTAGTCGATCTGCTCGACGCCTGCAGCCGTGAAGCGGCAGAACTTCTTGCGCTTGAAGAGCGGGTTTTGTTGCTGACGACGCTTGTCGAATTTTTTACCAGTCGGGCGGGCCATGATTAGTCCTTTCCTGTACCTTGCATTTCGGTGATGTGAAACACCAGGGTTCGCGCATTGCGGTGCTTCTTCGCCAGAAAGCCGGTGAAGAGCGCTTCCACGCCCATCTCGCAGCTTTCGACGAGACCGCAGGCTTTGCCGGCCGCCACCGCGGGCATCGTGAGTTCGACGAAGCGGGGAATGCCGGCTTCGACGACCTCCGTGCGATGCTGCAACGTGACGCTAGCGATCGGAACGCCGGCGGGCGTATAGCGCACCGGTTCACGCTCCACGACGCTAGCCGTGAGTTGCAGCCTGTTCACGGGGCGATTTCGGGCAAATGCGTTAAATCCTGATGGCTTGTGCCATTAAGCCTGCGCTTCGGTCGGCTGGGCAGCCGCCTTCTTGGCTTCTTCGCGCTGCACTTCCTTCATCATCGGCGACGGGCCGGTTTCGGCCTTCTTCATCTTGACGATGAGGTGACGCAGGACAGCGTCGTTGAACTTGAACGCGTGTTCCAGTTCGTCGAGCGTGCTCTGGTCGCATTCGATGTTCATGCAGACGTAGTGAGCCTTCGCGAGTTTCTCGATCATGTAGGCCAGTTGACGACGGCCCCAGTCTTCGATGCGGTGGACCTGGCCACCGTGCGACGTGATCGTGCTCTTGTAGCGCTCGATCATGGCGGGCACCTGCTCGCTCTGATCGGGATGCACGATGAAGACGATTTCGTAATGACGCATGTATCACTCCTTGTGGATTAAAGCCACCCGGGCGTCGGAACCGGTGCGGCAAGTGAGAAGCCGGAGATTGTAGCGCGGATGGGTTGCGCGCGCAAGCTAGATCGGGCTTTGGCGCGATGATTCGGGCGTGTTTTCAATGACTTGCGCGGCGCCTGGCGCGCCGGGGGCGCCCCCGCAGTGCGCCCGTAGAAAACGAAAGACGCGAAAGCCTAGCTGCCGTGCGCCTCGCCCGCGCCTGCCGCGAGACGCGCGTCGAGCGCCGCGCGCAGGCCGTCGATCGCGTCTGCGCCGGCATCCGTCACTGCCCACCAGGTCATGCCCGCCGCCTGCCAGCGCTGGAGTGCGTAGCCTTCGCTCGAAGGCGGCGGCGCGGCGCCCGAGACGGCCGGGCCGCTCGCGCCCGGCGGGAACACGTAGACGTCGATCACGTGCTTGCGATAGTGATAGACGAGGACCGCCACCCGCTCGCGCCCCACATAATCGAGGCGGCCGCCCGCGAGCGCAAAGCCCTCCTGCGCCAGATCGAAGACGGGCGGCGCATAGTCGATGCGGCCGTTGAACCATGGTTTCACGGTGTGGCGGTCCGTCGAGATCACGTCGAGGTCGCGGCCCGAGATCTGGGCGCGCACGTGGCTAGAAACGAGATCGTCGACGAAAGCGGCTTGCGCAGCAGGCCCGCGCAGATGCAGCGTGGCGATCACGGCGAGCGCGCAGAGCATCAGCAGGGCGCCGCCGAACCACGCGAACGTCGCCGCGCGCGGGCCGGCGTTTGGGATCGGCACACTCCACCCCGCATCGCCCCGCGCCCCGCCGCCACTGGATGGCCACCAGCTCCGCACCCAGTCGCGCCAGCCGCCCGCGGCGCGCCCTCGCGAAGGCGGAGGCGGCACCGTTGCGGATTCCGCGACCGTCGCCGGCAGCGCTGCGACGACGCGTGCGGCAAGCCCGGCGGGCGCCCGATGATAGGGCGCCGAGCGAATCATGCGAGAGATGGCCTGCGCGTCGTCGGCGGCGCGGCGGCACTGCTCGCAGCCTGCCAGATGCTCGCGCATGCGCCATTCGTCGGCGGGGGAAAGTTCACGATCGACGCTGGCGTCGACCAGCGGGCGCGCTTCGTTACAGTTCATCGGGCGCCTCCTTCGTGCGGCCTTCGGCGTGCGGGAGTCGCCGCAACGACGCTCCGCCGTCGGCGGCCGGCTCCTCGCGGAACCGGCCGCCGGTCTCCCGGACGGATGGTCTCCTGGCTTGACTGCTTCCCCCGACTCCTGCTGCGCCGTCCGCGCATCCTTGCGCGCGGACGACCGAATCGTTTGTTGCTTCCCCTGCCGATGCCCCGCGAGGCTCGCCCCGATACGACGCCAGCAGCGTCGCGAGGCGCCGCCGGCCGCGTGCGAGCCGCGACATCACGGTTCCCAGCGGCAAGTCCGCGATGGCCGCAATCTCGCGGTAGCCCAGCTCCTCCAGTTCGCGCAGCACCAGCACTTCCCGGTACTCCACCGGCAGGCGCCGCAACGCGTCCTGAACGTGGCGCGTATCCTCGGCGCGGATCGCGAGCGTCTCGGGATCGACGCCGCCCGTCTCCCAGCCTTCGAGCGGCGTGTCGTCGCGCAACTCGTCGAACGGTGCCACCTCTTCCGCGCCCGCGCGCCGCCGCCACTCGTCGTACCAGACGCGCCGCACGATCGCGAGCAGCCAGGGGCGCGCCTCGTCGCCGCGAAACGCGTCGAAGAAGCGAAACGCGCGCAGAAACGCCTCCTGGACGATGTCTTCGGCGTCGCCGGGATTGCGCGAGAGCCAGCGCGCGAGGTTATAGGCTGCGTCGAGATGCGGCAGCGCCAGCGCCTGGAAGCGGCGGCTGCGCCCTGCCTCATCCTGCTCGTACGCGGTTTCGCCCACGTCGTCCCCTCGCCTCTTCGTCTGGCTCGCGCGGCCCTGGCCGCCATAGACGCACTACCGATGCCGGGCCCAGTTTATTCCCGCTGACTGCGCGCGAAAACGAAAATAAATCGGCGAGCGCGGCGTGATCCGTCGCCAGTCGCGTGCTACGCGTCGCTCCAGTAACCGGGCCGCGCATAAACCTCTTTGAGGAAATCGATGAAATAACGGACTCGCGCCGGGACGTAACGCTGTTGCGGGTACACCGCGAGAATGTCGTAATCGGGCAGCGCGTACTCGTCGAGCACCGTTTCGAGTTCGCCGCGCGCGAGCTGGGCGTCGATCTCCCAGGTCGAACGCCAGCCGAGCCCGAGCCCCTCGGTCACCCAGCGGTGCAGCAGCTCGCCGTCGTTGCAGTCGAGCGTGCCGCCCACGCGCACGGTCACGAGCTTGCCGTTGCGGCTGAAGTACCAGCCGCGGTTCTGCCCGCCCTGGAGGTTGAACGCGAGGCAATTGTGGCTCGGCAGGTCTTCCAGCGTTTTCGGGCGGCCGTGCTTGCGGAAGTACTCGGGCGTGCCGCACACCACGCGCCGGTTCGTCGCGAGCTTGACGGCGACGAAGTTCGGATCCACGGCGCCGCCGATACGAATCGACAGGTCGTAACCCTCGCGCACCAGATCGACCACGCGGTCCGTGAGATTGAACGACACCTGCAAACCGGGCTTGTCGACGAGAAACTCGGGCGCGAGCGGCGCGACGTGCTTGCGCCCGAAGGCGGCCGGCGCCGAGACGATCAAATGGCCGTTCACCACCTGGCGCCCCGCCGAAAGCTCGTTTTCGGCCTGGTCCCAGTCGGCGAGCAGGCCGCGGCAGCGCTCGAGGAACGCCGCGCCCTCCTCGCTCACAACGAGCCGCCGCGTCGAGCGGTATATGAGCTTCACGCCGAGACGCTTTTCGAGCGCATCGATACGCCGCCCGAGGATCACCGGCGAGACGCCTTCCTCGAGCGCCGCCGCTGCGAGGCTGCCCGCGTCCGCGACGCGCACGAAGGTTTCGATCTGCTTGAAGCGGTCCATTGCATGTCTCCTGTCGGCAGCAGGTTGCGCTTGAGCGCCTCTTGCTGCCCCATGCCGCGCGCCGAAGGCGCCGACGCCACCCCTGGCGCTGAACGGGATGTCCCAAAGCCCCGTCGCGCCAGCATTCCATACTTTTTGTTTCGAAATAAGCGACCCAGACTGATCTTATCAAACCTTTCCTGCGCCACTACAGTGGGCCTCAACCGCTTCGCCATTCCTTGCATACGAGACATTCAGGAGACATTCATGGCCAAAATGAGAGCCGTCGACGCCGCCGTGCTGGTGCTCGAAAAAGAAGGCATCGATACCGCTTTCGGCGTGCCGGGCGCAGCCATCAATCCGTTCTACTCGGCGATGAAGAAGGCCGGCGGCATCACCCACGTGCTGGCGCGCCACGTCGAGGGCGCTTCGCACATGGCCGAGGGTTATACGCGCGCCGCACCCGGCAACATCGGCGTGTGCATCGGCACCTCGGGCCCCGCGGGCACCGACATGATCACGGGCCTCTATTCCGCCCAGGCCGACTCGATTCCTATTCTCGCGATCACGGGCCAGGCGCCGCGCGCCCGCCTCTACAAGGAAGACTTCCAGGCCGTCGACATCGAGTCGATCGCCAAGCCCGTCACCAAGTGGGCCGTGACCGTGCGCGAGCCGGCGCTCGTGCCGCGCGCATTCCAGCAGGCATTCCATCTCATGCGCTCGGGCCGTCCCGGGCCGGTGTTGATCGATCTGCCCATCGACGTGCAGCTCGCCGAAATCGAGTTCGACATCGACACCTACGAGCCGCTGCCCGTCTACAAGCCGAAGGCCACGTGCAAGCAGATCGAAGCCGCGCTCGAACTGCTCAACGCGAGCGAGAGGCCGCTGATCGTTTCCGGCGGCGGCGTGATCAACGCGGCGGCCGAAGACCTGCTCGTCAAGTTTGCCGAAACGGTGGGCGTGCCGGTCATCCCGACGCTCATGTCGTGGGGCGCCATTGCCGACGACCACCCGCTCATGGCCGGCATGGTCGGCCTGCAGACCTCGCACCGCTACGGCAACGCCACGATGCTCGCCTCGGACTTCGTGCTGGGCGTGGGCAACCGCTGGGCCAACCGCCATACGGGCAGCGTCGAGGTCTACACGAAGGGCCGCAAGTTCGTGCACGTCGACATCGAACCGACGCAAATCGGCCGCGTGTTCGGCCCCGATCTCGGCATCGTGTCCGATGCGAAGGCCGCGCTCGAGCTCTTCGTCGAAGTCGCGCAGCAATGGAAGGCCGCGGGCAAGTTGAAGGACCGCAGCGCGTGGGTGGCCGACTGCCAGGCGCGCAAACGCACGATGCACCGCAAGACGCATTTCGAGAACACGCCGATCAAGCCGCAGCGCGTGTACGAAGAGATGAACAAGGCGTTTGGCCGCGACACCTGCTACGTGAGCACGATCGGCCTTTCGCAGATCGCGGGCGCGCAGTTCCTGCACGTGTACAAGGCACGCAACTGGATCAACTGCGGCCAGGCGGGCCCGCTCGGCTGGACGATTCCAGCGGCGCTCGGCGTGCGCGCGGCCGATCCGACCCGCCCCATCGTGGCGCTCTCGGGCGACTACGACTTCCAGTTCATGGTCGAAGAGCTGGCCGTGGGCGCGCAGTTCAAGCTGCCGTACGTTCACGTGGTGGTGAACAACTCGTACCTCGGCCTGATCCGTCAGGCGCAGCGTCAGTTCGACATGGACTTCTGCGTGCAGCTCGCGTTCGAGAACATCAACGCGCCCGAAGTGAACGGCTATGGCGTCGACCACGTAACAGTGGCCGAAGGCCTGGGCTGCAAGGCGCTGCGCGTGTTCAAGCCCGAGGAGATCGCCCCGGCGCTCAAGCAGGCGCAATCGATGGCTGCGGAGTTCAGCGTGCCGGTCGTCGTCGAAGTGATTCTGGAGCGCGTGACCAACATCTCGATGGGCACGGAAATCGACGCGATCAACGAGTTCGAGGAGCTGGCCGAGAAGCCCGAGCACGCGCCGACAGCGATCGCTTTGCAATCCTGATCATCCGACGCCGCTGCAACGCAACTTGCATTCCCCCGCTTTTCGCACCCAGCCCTGATGTGCGAAAAGCGGACTCTCACCCACACTCATTGCCCCGAGAGACGAACCCATGCCGAAATTTGCCGCGAATCTCACCATGCTGTTCAACGAGATGCCCTTCCTCGACCGCTTCGCCGCGGCCGCGCTTGCGGGCTTCGACGCCGTGGAATTCCTCTTCCCGTATCCGTACAAAGCTGCCGAACTGGCCGAGCGCCTCGAAATCAACGGACTGAAGCTCGTGCTCCACAATCTGCCGGCCGGCAACTGGGAGGCGGGAGAGCGCGGCATTGCCTGCCTGCCCGATCGCCGCGGCGAGTTCCAGGAAGGCGTTGGCCGCGCAATCGAGTATGCCAAGGCGCTGAAGGTGCCGCAGCTCAATTGCCTCGTCGGCATTCCGACGGCTGGCGTCGATCGCGAGACAGCGCTCGCCACGATCGTCGAGAACCTGCGCTACGCTGCCAGCGAACTCAAGCGCGAAGGCATCCGTCTGCTAGTGGAACCCTGCAACTCTTACGATATCCCCGGCTTCGCGCTGAACCGCTCCGGCGAAGCGCTCGACGTCATCGCACAGACGGGCTCGGACAACGTATTCCTGCAGTACGACATCTATCACATGCAGCGCATGGAAGGCGAACTCGCCGCGACGATCAAGAAGCACTTCGCGAAGATCGCCCACATCCAGCTCGCCGACAACCCCGGCCGCAACGAACCGGGCACGGGTGAAATCCACTACCCGTTCCTCTTCGATCTGCTCGACACGCTCGGCTACGAGGGTTACATCGGCTGCGAGTACAAGCCGCGCACGACGACCACGGAAGGTCTCGGCTGGCTGCGCAACGCGCGGCTGCGCACCGCCGAACTCGCCTGAATATCGAGAGACAACCGCATTCGCTTTATCGGAGACACGAAGATGGCAAAGATTGGCTTTATTGGACTGGGCATCATGGGCGCGCACATGGCGCGCAACCTCATCAAGGGCGGCCACACGCTCGCCGTGAACGGCAAGTATCCGGTGCCCGACGACCTGCGCGCGCAAACGGAAGTCGTCGCCGATTCGACGGCTGTCGCGAGGGCCTCGGACATCGTCATCGTGATGGTGCCCGACACGCCCGATGTCGCCAACGTCCTGTTCGCCGACGATGGTGTCGCCAAAGGTCTCTCGGCCGGCAAACTCGTGATCGACATGAGTTCGATCTCGCCGATCGAAACGCAGCAGTTCGCGAAGCAGATCAACGCGCTCGGCTGCGACTATCTCGACGCGCCGGTTTCTGGCGGCGAAGTCGGCGCGCGGGAAGCCACGCTCACGATCATGGTGGGCGGCCCGCAGAAGTCGTTCGATCTCGCGAAGCCGCTCTTCGAACTGATGGGCAAGAACATCTCGCTCATCGGCGACAACGGCGCGGGTCAGACCTGCAAGGTGGCGAACCAGATCATCGTCGCGCTCAACATCGAGGCCGTTGCCGAAGCGCTGCTGTTCGCGGCACGTTCGGGCGCCGACCCCGAGCGTGTGCGCAAGGCGCTGATGGGAGGCTTCGCTTCGTCGCGCATTCTCGAAGTGCACGGCGAGCGCATGACGAAGCGCACGTTCAACCCGGGCTTTCGCATCGAGCTGCACCAGAAGGATCTGAACCTGGCGATCGATGGCGCCCGCAAGCTCGGCATCGCCCTGCCCCACACGGCCAGCGCGCAGCAACTCTTCAGCGTGTGCGTGGCGAACGGCGGCAAGGCGTGGGACCACTCGGCGATGATCCGCGCGCTCGAGATCATGGCGAACTTCGAGATCGCCGAGCCGCAAGCGCAAGTCAAGGCGGCTTGAGCTGGTTTACCGGTTGCATGAAGGCGGTTCGCGCGAGGTTAAGCGCGCACCGCCCCCAGAACCGGATCACGCATACCGGCTCGTGCGCAGCGGCAGTGGCTGTTAGCACACGAGCCTCCCGAGGGGCGCTTCGCGGCGGCGGCAACCGTCGCGGAGCAAATCGGTGCCGCTCTGGGCTGAGGGCGGCCAGTGGGGTCCGAAAGCGGCACCTGGTGACGACGGGGAAGCCTTGGTCGGTCAGACGTCGTCATCGGGTGTCCGCCTGTCGGATGCCCTTTTTTGTTTCGCTTCCCTTTTCCCCCCACGTTTCACACTCTTTGACGCTGCCCCGATGGACCCTGCGCGGCCGCGTTTCTAGAATCGTGCTTTCATCCGTCTGTCATGCGGACGGATCAAGGTGGATGTAGTACGTCACCACCCAGTCATTTCCAGCACGTGAGGAGTGTGATCGATGGGCATTATCAATTTCATCAAGGAAGCCGGCGAAAAACTGTTTGGCACGGCCGCTGCGCCGGCCGCCGCCGCGCAATCAGACGCGGCGCCCGCCGACCAGAACCAGAAGGCGGCCGACGCGATCGTCGCCTATATCCGCTCGCAAGGTCTCGACGCCGATAACCTCGGCGTGACCTATGACGGCGCCTCGCACACCGTCACGGTGACAGGCAACGCCGCCGACCAGCCGACGAAGGAGAAAATCCTCGTCGCGGCGGGCAACGTGCAGAACGTCGACAAGGTCGACGACCAGATGACCGTGACGAACCCAGCGCCCGAAGCGCAGCACCACACCGTGGTCTCCGGCGACAACCTCTGGAAGATGGCCGAGAAGTACTACGGCAGTGGCGCGAAGAACGACCTGATCTTCCAGGCGAACACGCCGATGCTCAAGAGCCCGGACAAAATCTATCCGGGTCAGGTGCTCGTGATTCCGCCGCTGCAGTAAGTCGCGGCTGCAAAAGCAACAGGCCTGGCGAACTCGCCAGGCCTGTTTGTCTTTCGTGCGATGCTTGTGTTCTGAACGCGCGTTCGCTCAGTATGTATCGAATGCGTTCTGCAACGCCTCTTTGTCGACTGCGCCCGCGGCAAGCGCGAGCAGTAGCAGCACACGCGCCTTGTAAGGGCTGAGCGAGCCAGCGGAGACGAACCCGAGCGCATCGTCCTTCGCCGCGCCGTTGTGCATCACATGGCCCGAGCCTACGCGCGAGGCGCGCACGACTGCGACACCCCTTGCGGCCGCCTCGGCCAGCGACTGCTGCAAGCCGGCGTGAATCGAGCCGTTACCGGTGCCGGCCACGACGAAACCATCCACACCCGCGGCCACGAGCGCCTCCACTGCCGCGCGCGAGACGCCCGCGTAGCTCGTCACGATCTCGACCTGCGGCCATTGCGCAGTGGCGCTGAACGGTGCGTCCACCGTATGCGGGCGCAGCGCGCGGCGCTGAAATTCGACGCGCCCATCCTGTACCCAGCCCAGCGCGCCGATTTCGGGCGACTGGAATGCATCCACCGCGTAGGTGCTGATCTTCGCGACGTCGCGCGCGCAATGGATGCGGTTGTTGAACGCCACCAGCACGCCCTGCCCTGTCGCCGCTTCGCTCGCGGCAAGCGTGACGGCGTTGAGCAGATTGAGCGGGCCGTCGGCCGAAAGCGCCGTGGCGGGGCGCATGGCGGCCGTCAAGATGCACGGCTTCGCGCTCTTCACCGTGAGGTGCAGCAGATACGCGGTTTCTTCGAGCGTATCGGTGCCGTGCGTGATCACCACGCCGTCGATCTCGTCGCTTGCCAGCACATCGTTCACGCGCTGAGCGAGCGTCGTCCACAACGCGAGCGACATGTCCTTGCTGTCGATGCTCGCGACCTGCTCGGCATGGATCTGCGCGATGGCGTCGAGGCCCGGCACGGCCGCGAGCAGCTGGGCGACACCGATTACACCGGCCTGGTAGCCGGCGGTGTTCGCCGCGTCCGCCGCGGAGCCGGCGATCGTGCCGCCCGTGGCGAGCACCGCAATGCGCGGCAGCCCACGGGCCGCCGCAGAAGAGGAAGTGGATGTGTTCATGGCGGCGATTTTAAGCGATCCGCCGGCCGCCGGGAAAACCGGACTTCAGCCCGGCTCGCGCAACTGGCTGGCGATCTGCTGCTCGTTGAGCTGCGGCGCGAACATCTCGATGAGCCGGTATGCATATTGGCGCAGGAACGCGCCCTTGCGCAGGCCCACCCGCGTCGTGCTCGCATCGAACAGATGCTCCGTGTCGAGTGCGACGAGTTCGCTGTCACGCTTCGGGTCGTAGGCCATCGCCGCGACGATGCCCACGCCCATGCCGAGTTCGACGTAGGTTTTGATCACGTCGGCGTCGATGGCGGTCAGCACGACGTCGGGCACCACGCCCGCCTTGGCGAAGGCCTGGTCGATATGCGAGCGGCCCGTGAAGTCCTGATCGTAGGTGATGACCGGATATTCGGCCACGTCTTCGAGCGTGAGATTCTCGCGGCCCACGAGCGGATGGCTCTTCGGCACGACCACCACGTGATGCCACGAATAGCACGGAAAGGTGACGATGTCCGCGTAGCGGTCGAGCGCCTCGGTCGAGATGCCGATGTCGGCCTCGCCGTTGATGATCATCTGGGCGATCTGCTGCGGGTTGCCCTGGCGCAGCGCGAGGTGAACCTTCGGAAACACTTCGCGGAACTGGTGCACGACCTTGGGCAGCGCGTAGCGCGCCTGCGTGTGCGTGGTGGCGACGACGAGGTGGCCGCTGTCCTGATCCGCGAACTGACGCGCCACGCGGCGCAGGTTCTCGGCGTCGAGCAGCATGCGCTCGATCAGCTGATGCACCGCCTTGCCCGGCTCCGTGAGGCCCGTGAGGCGCTTGCCGCGGCGAATGAAGATGTCCACGCCGAGTTCGTCTTCGAGATCCTTGATCTGCTTCGAAACGCCCGACTGCGACGTATACAGCACGTTCGCCACTTCGGTCAGGTTCATGTTCTGCCGTACGGCTTCGCGCACGAAACGCAACTGCTGAAAATTCATCGTCTTTTCTCCGATACTGCTGACCGTTTATTCGTTTTATTCGATGCGAGCGCTTTCGCGCGAATCATGCGCTCATTGCGCGGGGAAAACGCGCAGGCCGCGTGGCACCGCCGTGACGCCCTCGCCCACCGCGAGCCCCAGCGCGCGCCACGACTCGCGGTCGAGCTCGGCTTCGAGCGCCCCGCCCGTGCGGCTCTCCAGCTCCACGCGCACCGAGCCGCCCAGCGTCACCACGCGGCGCACGTCGACGACGATGCCGTCGCGATGATCGCTCGCTTCGCGATGCAGCACGAGATCGTGAGGCCGCACGTAGGCGAGCGCCGGGCCCTCGAAGCCGGCACGTACTGAGATCGGCTGGTCCGCGCCGTCGGCCACGAAGCCGCGCGCGTCCACGTTGCCGCGCAGACGGTTCGCCGCGCCGAGGAATTCGTAGACGAACGCCGACTGCGGATGATCGTAGACGTCCTGCGGGCTTCCTACCTGCTCCACGCGTCCATGGTTCATCACGACGATGCGATCGGCCACTTCGAGCGCTTCTTCCTGATCGTGCGTGACGAAGATCGTCGAGATGTGCAGGTCGTCGTGCAGGCGGCGCAGCCATGAGCGCAACTCCTTGCGCACCTTGGCGTCGAGCGCGCCGAATGGCTCGTCGAGCAGCAGCACCTTCGGCTCCACGGCGAGCGCGCGGGCGAGCGCAATGCGCTGACGCTGGCCGCCCGACAGCTCGGACGGGTAGCGCTGCGCGAGCCAGTCGAGCTGCACGAGCTTGAGCAGTTCGTGCACCTTTTCGCGAATCACGGCCTCCGAGGGCCGCTCGCCGCGGGGCTTCACGCGCAGGCCGAATGCCACGTTCTCGAACACCGTCATGTGGCGAAAGAGTGCGTAGTGCTGGAACACGAAGCCCACCTGACGCTCGCGCGCCCCCACCTCGCCTACGTCCTGGCCTTGCAGCACGACCTGGCCCGCGTCCGCGTATTCGAGGCCCGCGATCACGCGCAGGAGCGTGGTCTTGCCGCAGCCGGACGGTCCGAGCAACGCGACGAGCTCGCCCGCCGGAAAGTCGAGCGACACGTTGTCGAGCGCGGTGAAGTTGCCGAAGCGCTTTTGCAGATTGGTGACGGTGATGGCCATCTTTATTGCTCTCCCAAATGTACCGGTTGACGCACCACGCGAGGCGCAGCGGCATGCTTCGAGGGTTGTTGCAACGCTGCGGCCGGGGCACCGGCGTACGCGGGAACGTCGTGCGCGCCGCGCAGCTCGGCCGAAAGACGGCGCTCCGCGAGCAGCTTCAGGCCGAGCGTGACGAGCGCGAGCAACGCGAGCAGCGAGGCCACGGCGAACGCCGCCGCGAAGTTGTACTCGTTGTAAAGGATCTCGACATGCAGCGGCATCGTGTCGGTCTGTCCGCGAATATGTCCCGACACCACCGAGACGGCACCGAACTCGCCCATCGCGCGCGCATTGCAAAGAATCACGCCGTACAGCAAGCCCCAGCGGATGTTGGGCAGCGTGACGCGGCGGAACATCTGCCAGCCCGAGGCGCCCAGCACGTGCGCGGCCTCTTCCTCGTCGCTGCCTTGCGCCTGCATGAGCGGGATCAGTTCACGCGCGACGAACGGGAACGTCACGAAGATCGTCGCGAGCACGATGCCCGGCACGGCGAAGATGATCTGCACGTCGTGGTCCGCGAGCCACGGGCCGAGCCAGCCCTGCGCGCCGAACAGCAGCACATAGATGAGACCCGAAATCACGGGCGAGACCGAGAACGGCAAATCGATCAACGTGGTGAGCAGCGCCTTGCCGCGAAACTCGAACTTCGCGATCGCCCACGAAGCCGCGAGGCCGAACGCCAGATTGAGCGGCACGGCGATCGCCGCCGTGATGAGCGTGAGCTTGATCGCCGAGAGCGCGTCGGGGTCGGCTAGCGATTCGAAATAGAAGCCAATGCCTTTCGAAAGCGCCTGCCAGAACACCGCGACGAGCGGCACCACCAGAAACAGCGCCAGAAACACGAGCGCTACGCCCGTGAGCAGCCAGCGCACCCAGGCGGCTTCGGTGACCGGATCCAGCCGGCGTGTGCTTCGTTGTTGCGGCAGCGTGCTCATTGCGCATCTCCCGCGATCGTTGCGCCCGCAACGGCATGCGGCGCGCCGCCCGAGGTGATACCCCGGCTCGTGCGGCGTTGCAGATACCACTGCAGCGAATTGATGAGGAGCAGCATGACGAAGGAGACGCAAAGCATGACCACGGCGAGCGCCGTCGCGCCCGCGTAATCGTACTGTTCGAGCTTCGTGATGATGAGGAGCGACGTGATCTCCGACTTCATCGGCACGTTGCCCGCGATGAAGATGACCGAGCCGTACTCGCCCAGCGCACGCGCGAAGGCGAGCGCGAAGCCGGTGAGCAGCGCCGGCACCAGCGCGGGCAGCACGACGCGGCGGAACGTGAGCCAGCGCGACGCGCCGAGGCACGCCGCGGCCTCCTCCTGCTCGCGCTCGAAGTCCTCGAGCACCGGTTGCACCGTGCGCACGACGAACGGCAGGCCGATGAAGGTCAGCGCCACGAGCACGCCGAGCGGCGTGAACGCGACCTTGAGCCCGAGCGGTTCCAGGAACTGGCCGATCCAGCCATTGCCCGCATAAACGGCGGCAAGCGAAATGCCGGCCACGGAGGTCGGCAACGCGAACGGCAGGTCGACGAGCGCATCGATCAAACGCTTGAACGGGAACGTATAGCGCACCAGCACCCACGCGAGCAGAAAGCCGAACACCGCGTTGATCAGCGCGGCGCCGAGCGCGGCCGTAAAGGTGAGCCGGTACGACGCGATCACGCGTGGCGACCACACGGCGCGCACGAACTGGCTCCAGTCGAGCGTCGCGGTCTTCAGGAAGGTGGCGGCAAGCGGAATGAGCACCACGAGGCTCAGATACGCCACCGTGATGCCGAGCGTGATGCCGAATCCCGGCAGCGCACTGGGCTTGCGTAATCGAAACGTCGATCGAAACGTCGTCATGCTCATCGTCCAGACATGGGTTGCGCGCTTGTTTCAAAGCTGCGCCGAAAAGCGCGCCCGTGGGCGCGCTTCATTGTTATGCGGTGGGATCGTGATCGAATCCCGACCGGTGCTGCATAGTCTTACTGCGGCTGATAAATCGAGTCGAACACGCCGCCATCGGCGAAATGCGTCTTCTGCGCGTTGGTCCAGCCACCGAACGTGTCGTCGACCGTGTAGAGCTTGAGCTTCGGAAACTTCGCCGTGAGCGCTGCGGGGACCTTGTCCGAACGCGGACGATAGAAGTTCTTCGCGGCAATCTCCTGGCCCTCTTCGCTATAGAGGAACTGCAGGTATGCTTCGGCCTCCTTGCGCGTGCCGCGCTTGTCGACGACCTTGTCCACCACGGCCACCGGCGGCTCCGCGAGAATGCTCACCGAAGGCACCACGATCTCGAACTTGTCCGGGCCGAACTCCTTGAGCGAGAGAAACGCTTCGTTCTCCCATGCGATCAGCACGTCGCCGATGCCGCGCTGCACGAAGCTCGTCGTCGCGCCGCGCGCGCCCGAGTCGAGCACCCCGGCGTTCTTGTAGAGCTTCGAAATGAAGTCCTTCGCCTTTTGCTCATTCCCGCCCGGCTGATGCGACGCATACGCCCACGCGGCGAGATAGTTCCAGCGCGCGCCGCCCGAGGTCTTGGGATTCGGTGTGACGATCGAGACGCCGGGCTTCACGAGGTCGTCCCAGTCCTTGATGTGCTTCGGATTGCCCTTCCTCACGAGGAACACGATCGTCGACGTGTACGGCGAGGCATTGTCGGGCAGCCGCTTTTGCCAGTCCTTCGCGACGATGCCCTTGTTGGCGAGCGCGTCGATGTCCCAGGCAAGCGCGAGCGTCACGACGTCGGCTTGCAGGCCGTCGAGCACCGAGCGCGCCTGCGCGCCCGAGCCGCCGTGCGACTGCTTGATGGCGAGCGTCTCGCCCGACTTCGCCTTCCATTGCTTGATGAACGCGTCGTTGATGTCCTGGTACAGCTCGCGCGTCGGATCGTAGGACACGTTGAGCAGCGACGTATCCGCATGAGCCGCCGGCGCCATAGCCGCGAGGCCAACGAGCGGTGCAATGCCGATGACCAGTTTTGCCGCCAGCGTCTTCAGCCAACCGGCGTTCCCCGTGTTCCTGGTGCCCATCTATCTGTTCTCCATTTTTGTCCTGCGTAGTGACAACCACTGATGGAGGCCAGTCTAGCGATCCGCTTACATCATTAAAAATAATGTTTCCTCATTCTTTAATACGCAAAAGTGGTAAAGGCGGAGGAAGTCGCTGCCGCAACACGTTTTCGGCTACCGAAGCGCCTCGAAGCGGCGCTATGGCAACGCCCGGTTGTCGAACTTCAAGTAATACTTGAAAAGCGACGGATACTGTATAAAAATACAGTTACCTGTTCAAACATACAGTGGCGCCATGACCAAACTCACCGCACGACAGCAGCAGGTTTTCGATCTCGTTCGCCGGGCGATCGAGCGCACGGGCTTCCCGCCCACGCGCGCGGAAATCGCCGCGGAACTCGGTTTCAGCTCGGCCAACTCTGCGGAGGAGCATCTGCGCGCCCTCGCGCGCAAGGGCGTGATCGAACTGGCTGCAGGCGCCTCGCGCGGCATCCGGCTCGTGCCGGGGCCCGATGACCTGCCGCACCAGTTCACGCTGCCGCATCCGGGCATCATGCAGCTCTCGCTGCCGCTCGTAGGCCGCGTGGCGGCGGGTAGCCCGATCCTCGCGCAGGAGCACATCTCGCAGAACTACATGTGCGACCCCGCGCTCTTCTCCAGCCGTCCCGACTATCTGCTGAAGGTGCGCGGCCTCTCGATGCGCGACGCCGGCATTCTCGACGGCGACCTGCTCGCGGTGCAGAAGAAGGCCGAGGCGAAAGACGGCCAGATCATCGTGGCGCGACTGGGCGACGACGTGACCGTCAAGCGCCTGAAGCGCCGCCCGAACGGCGTCGAGTTGATCGCCGAGAACCCCGACTACGACAATATTTTTGTCGAGGCCGGCAGCGCGGATTTCGCGCTCGAAGGCATTGCGGTCGGCCTGATCCGGCCTACCGAATTCTAAGCAATCCGCTTGCGCTCATTTGCGCCCCCGTTGCGCCCCGTTTGCGCGATCTCTGGAGAGAGTCATGGAACGCCTTGCCCGCTTGCTGCCCTTCCGTCAATTCGGCCGTCTGCGCCATCTTCGTGGAATCGCGTCATGCGCGCTTCGCGAAGTCCGCGTCCCCGCCGCAGCGCTGAACCGCTCGCTTTTCGAAGAGACGCCAGGCATGGTGGCGGCCAGCACCGCCGATCTCCCGGCGCTGCCCTCGGCACAGCCGGCGTTTGCGCGCGTTTCGCTCAACAGCACGCTCAACACCGAGCAGCCCATGCGCCGGGCGCCGGTGCGCGTCTACCAGGGCCCGTCGCGGCTCATCCTCGTCGGCACGGTGGATGCGGTTTGCCGCGCGATCGACCGCTGCATCGCCGAACAGTCCACCGACCTCCCGGCGGCGCTCGCGAAGTAAGGTCGCGAGCCGGTTTTCCGCTCAAGAGGTCGCGCTCGGGATCACGTGGGGATTCTTTTCGCTGGTTTGCGGTCAACACCACGTTTGAACGATTTACCCTATCCCGATGACGGAATCCCTCACGACTCCACGTAAGACGCACGGCTGGAAAAAAACCGTTGCGATCACGGTTGCGATCGCCATGGTCGTTGCCGCGGTCGGCTACGCCTACGCGTCGCCCTATATCGCGGTGAATCGCATGAAAGCCGCGGCCGACGCGCGCGACGCCGCCACGCTCGACCAGTACGTCGATTACCCTGCGCTGCGCTTGAGCCTCAAGCAGCAGGTTGGCGAGATGCTGCAGCGGCGCATTCATGCGGAACACAGCAGTAACCCGCTGGTGATCCTCGGCGCCGTGATCGGCGCGGCGCTGATTGGCCCGCTCGTGGATGCGTACGCTACGCCTGAGGGCGTCGCCGCGCTGCTCGATGGCATGCCGCCGACGGGCAAGCCCGGCGACCGGCCGCACGCGCCATCGCCAGAGGAATCAGGCGCGCAGGCAGCACAATCGGCACAATCGGCGCAATCGGCGCAATCGGCACCCGCCCCCGCAGCGCCGCCTGCCGCGCCGCCCGCGCCGGCGTCCGGGAATCCCGCGCCCGGGGCACGGCCAGTTACCACGGCTGCCTATCGCGGCCTCAACGAGTTCGCGCTCACATGGGACCGCGGCAGTACGGGCGAGCACTATGCCGCCATCCTGCAGCGTCACGGGCTCTTTGGGTGGAAGCTCTCGGCAGTGGAGCTCAATGAAGGAAACGCCTCGAATTGAGGCGTTTGTGAAACGATGCCGGAACAGGTCCGTTCCAGGGGAACCGGGCGCGCTCCCAGCGCACTACGCGGCGGCTTGCTGCTTGTCCTCGGCAGCCGACGAACACGCCACCAGAATGCTGCACGACACGCGATCGAGCAGCGGCGTGTTGCCCGCCCCCATCCACCAGCGCGAGAGCCCGGTACGGCAGCGATGGCCCACAACCACGAGGTCGACATGCAGTTCGTTGGCCAGATTCGCAATCTCGTCGATCGGATGCCCGAACGCGAAATGCCCCTGCGCGCGCACGCCGCGCTCGGTCAGCCAGTCCACGCCTTCCTGAAGGATTTCTCGCGCCGTTTCCTCGAAGCGGCCGCAGGCCACATCGGTGAGGAGGCCGGCACTCTGCGCGATCGTCGAACGCATGTCGACGACCGACAGCAAATGCGTTTCCGCCTGCAGATCGAGCGCAAGATCAGCGCCGCAACGCAGCGCCTTGCGGCCTTCGCGCGAGCCGTCGTAACAGAGCAGAATTTTTTTGTAGCTCGCCATGATCACTTCTCCGTGCCCGCATGATTGCCGGCTGTGCGATGCTCATCATGGTGCGCCGCAATTGCGCGTGCAAGGGCTGGAAAACGCCAGGTCAGCATCGGAAAACGCCAGATGCGCCTTGGGCGAGCCGAATACTTGTCGCGGCATGCATTAACCTCGAACAGCGCAAAGGGCCGAGAGCGGCCGCCCACTCGCTGCGCCGCAATGCACTAGAATAGGCCGCCTTGTTTCGTGCGATTGTTCGTTCAGCTCTTCGTTCGTTTTTTGTTCGACTCGCGCGCCGCCCGTTCGACTCACGTTTAACTGGTCCATGCCCGCACCCGCCATCGAATTCGAGCAGGTCTTCAAACATTACGGAGACAGGACGGTCGTCAACGGCCTGTCGTTCGATGTCCTCCCCGGCGAATGCTTCGGGCTGCTCGGCCCCAACGGCGCGGGGAAAACCACGACGCTGCGCATGCTCCTTGGCATCGTTTCGCCCGATGCCGGGCGCATCAGCCTGTGCGGGGAACCCGTGCCGGCGCGGGCGCGCCATGCTCGTCAGCGCGTCGGCGTCGTCCCGCAGTTCGACAATCTCGATCCCGACTTCACCGTACGCGAGAACCTGCTCGTGTTCGGCCGTTACTTTGGTTTATCCGCGCGTGAAACGAAAGCGCTCGTCGCGCCGCTGCTCGAGTTCGCGCGCCTCGAAAGCAAGGCCGACGCGCGCGTGGGCGAGCTTTCGGGCGGCATGCGCCGTCGTCTCACACTCGCGCGCGCGCTCGTGAACGACCCCGACGTGCTCGTGATGGACGAGCCCACCACGGGCCTCGACCCGCAGGCGCGTCACCTGATCTGGGAGCGCCTGCGCTCGCTGCTCGCGCGCGGCAAGACGATTCTCCTCACCACGCATTTCATGGAGGAGGCCGAACGGCTTTGCAATCGCGTGTGCGTGATCGAAGAAGGCCGCAAGATTGCCGAAGGCGCGCCCAAGGCGCTGATCGAAGCGGAAATCGGCTGCGATGTGATCGAGGTCTACGGACCGGACCCGGTTGCACTGCGCGACGAACTCGCCGCCGACGCAAAGCGTACCGAGATCAGCGGCGAGACGCTGTTCTGCTACGTCGACGACCCCGCGCCCGTGCATGCGAAACTGCGCCATCGATCGGACCTGCGCTACCTGCACCGGCCCGCGAATCTCGAAGACGTGTTCTTGCGGCTCACGGGCCGCGAGATGCAGGATTGACGGCGTCAAAATCCAGGATCGCCAGGGACACCATGGAGACACGCACCAGCCCCCCCGCACCCGCGCGCCCGGCCCATTCGCCGGTGCGCGAGCCCCGCGCCGCCCTGCCTTCGAACGCCACGCACTGGATTGCCGTGTGGCGGCGCAACTATCTGGTCTGGCGCAAGCTCGCCATCGCCTCGATGTTCGGCAATCTCGCCGATCCGATGATCTATCTGTTCGGCCTCGGCTTCGGGCTCGGGCTGATGGTCGGCCGCATCGACGGCGTCTCGTACATCGCCTTTCTCGCGGCGGGCACGGTGTCGTCCTCGGTGATGATGTCGGCGAGCTTCGAGTCGATGTATTCGGGCTTTTCGCGCATGCACGTGCAGCGCACATGGGAGGCGATCATGCACACGCCGCTCACGCTTGGCGACGTCGTGCTCGGCGAGGTCATGTGGGCCGCGAGCAAGTCGATGCTTTCGGGCGCGGCGATCATGGTGGTGGCCGGCATGCTCGGTTATGCGAGCTTTCCTTCCATGCTGCTCGCGCTGCCCGTGATCGCATTGGCCGGCCTCGCCTTCGCGAGCTGCGCGATGATCGTGACGGCGCTCGCGCCGTCCTACGACTTCTTCATGTTCTATCAGACGCTCGTGCTCACCCCGATGCTGCTGCTCTCCGGCGTGTTCTTCCCAATCGCGCAGTTGCCCGCGGCCGCCCAGCACATCACGCTGATGCTGCCGCTCGCTCACGCCGTTGCGCTGATCCGGCCCGCCATGCTCGACCGGCCTGTCGAAGACGCCGGCCTGCATCTGCTGGTGCTCGCGATTTACGTCGTCGTGCCGTTCGCGATCGCTTCGATACTGTTCCGCCGGCGCATGATGCGCTAGGACACCGCGAGGCATTCAGTCCTCGTCATCGCCCCAGGGAATATCGACGTCCGAAATAAACGCGACCGTCGCAAACGGTCCGCCTTCCTGGCGGCCGATCTTGCCGTCGGCGCGATGCCATTCCACGCGGAACATCGTCGACTGGGTCTGGGCGAGCAGGCGGACCGTGCGGATCTCTTCAGGATCGGACTCCTCCACCGGACCATCGAGCGAGACGAGCAGCGACTGCGGCCAGAGACCATCGGCCGGGTCGTAAATGCGATCGCCATCGGGAATCGACGTGTGCGCCTCGACGCCAATGGTGGCCGACGCCTCGACGATCATTTTGCCGAGCGCACGCAGCACTGCCGTGGCGCGGGCCGAATTCGCCTGGCGAATGGCGAGATCGCCGCGCGTGAGCGCCTGCTCGAGTTTCGGATTGGTTTTTTGCTGTGCCATGCTGTTTTTCGGGCTGTGGCCCGCTCCGTGGCGGACGGCGAACCGTCCGCGTATTGACTGGTAGGCAGACGCTGGACGCATCGCACGTTCCTCGTCCCATGTCCCTGGAAGCGTCGCTAGAAACCGAGTGCCACCGCCGCGAGCCCCGCGGCGATGCCGAAGCACACCACCGTGGTGCCCACGATCGCGAGCATGCGCGGCCGGAACGAACCCGCCAGCATCGCGAACGACGGCACGCTCACCGGCGGCAGCGTCATCAGGAGCGCGCCCGCGGGCCCCACGCCCATGCCGAGCGCGAGCATCGCCTGGATGATGGGGACCTCGCCGGCCGTAGGGATCACGAACAGCATGCCGACAAAGGCGAACGTGACGATCCAGCCGAGGCTGCTCGTCACCTCCGGGCCGATGTGCGGGAAAAGCCACGCGCGCGCGGCGCCAAGCAGCAGCACCAGCACGATGTACTCCGGCACGAGGCGCACGGCCATGCGCGCGAAAATGCGCAGCCAGCGCACGAAGACGTTGCCGCCTTCCGCCTGCTGCCGGGCGAGCTGCGCGAGGCGGTCGTCGGCGGCACGCGTTTCCTCGGGCGTGACGAGGCGGTTGCAGAGCCAGCCGAGTCCGAACACCATCAAGAGGCCCAGCGCGAGACGCAGTGCGCTCCAATGCCAGCCGAGCACGAAGCCCATGAAGACGAGCGTCGCCGGGTTGAGCACGGAATTGCCGAGCCAGAACGCAATCGCGCCGCCCGCCGATGCATTGCGCGCGCGCAGGCCCACTACCACGGGCGCGGCGCAGCAGGTGCACATCATGCCGGGCACCGCGAGCAGGCCGCCTGCCGCCACGCTGCCGAAGCCCCGCCGGCCGAGCACGCGCGCGACCCATTGCACGGGCAACAGCGCCTGCACCGCGGAGCCGAGCAGCAGGCCGAGCACCATGGCCTGCCAGATCGCCTTGCCGTAGGCGTAAGCGTAATCGAGCGCGGCGGCAAACGACGGCGCGGGGGCGCTGGCCGCGCCGCCCGTGAGAATCGATTTGCCGATGGAGTGCGTCTCCTCGGCCGTGAACGCGCGGTGATAGTAGGGGAACCACTTCACGTAGAACAAGCCGGCCACCGCCAGCAAAATGAAAATGGGCCAGCCGTAAGACGGCGGCGATTGCGCTGGACGTGCGCTCGTCATTGTGAAGTCTCTCCCGGATTGAGCGTATGGACGGCCGGCGGGGCGTCATCGCACGAAGCGCAGTGCGTGCGCATCGCGTGATGGTGCCCCGATCGGCGCATGCTGGATCGTAGTGTATGCCCTGCGAATCGCCAACGATTTTGGTGTATCAGCGTTCGCTATCGCATCGGCCTGGCGCTGCGCGCGTCGTTCAAGCGCCGCGCGTGTCGCGGCCTGTTCGGGAGCTTCCCGTCAAGGGGCGGGATTCGGCTGCTGCTCATGCAGCGCATCGATATGCGAGAGCAGCTCGGGCGTGAGTTTGACGTCCACGCTCGCGATGTTTTCCTTCAGCTGTTCGAGCGACGTGGCACCGATCAGGTTGCTGGTGAGGAACGGCCGGCTGTTGACGAAAGCCAGCGCGAACTGCGCGGGCGTATAGCCGTGCGCTCTCGCGAGCTCGACGTAGCGCGTGGTCGCGGCCACCGATTCTGGCTTGCTGTAACGCTTGAATCGCTCGAAGCGCGTGATGCGCGCGCCTTCCGGACGCGCACCGCCCTCGTACTTGCCCGAGAGCCAGCCGAACGCGAGCGGCGAGTACGCGAGCAAACCCACGCCTTCGCGATGCGTGAATTCGGAGAGGCCGCTCTCGAACGTGCGGTTGAGCAGGCTGTACGGATTCTGGATGCTGACGATGCGCGGCAGCCCGAGCCTTTCGGCAGCGCGCAGGAATTGCGCGACGCCCCACGGCGTCTCGTTCGACACGCCGATGTGGCGGACTTTGCCCGCCTTCACAAAATCGGCGAGCACGCTCAGCGTCTCCTCGATCGGCACCGTGAAGGCATCGTCGATATACGGATAGGCGTTTCGGCCGAACGTCATCGTGCTGCGGTCGGGCCAGTGCAACTGATACAGGTCGACATAGTCGGTCTGCAGGCGCTCGAGGCTGCCGTCGAGCGCTTCCGTCAGGTTCTTGCGGTCGAACTGGTTCCCGGGTCCGCGAATATGCTGGGGATTGTGCGGCTGGCGTGCGGGGCCCGCTATCTTGGTGGCAAGCACGATGCGTTCGCGCGCCGAGCGATGTCCGGCGAGCCAGCTTCCGATGAATCGCTCGGTCTGCCCCTGGGTCTCGGGGCGCGGCGGCACAGGGTACATTTCTGCCGCGTCGATCAGCGTGACACCCTGGTCGAGCGCATAGTCGATCTGCTCGTGCGCCTCGCGCTCGGTGTTCTGCTCGCCCCAGGTCATCGTGCCGAGGCCGATCAGACTTACCTTGACGCCGGTATTGCCGAGTGTGCGGTATTCCATGGAAACCTTGCCCATCAGTGCGGTTGGAGAAACGGTGAAACTACCACGGCACCGGAATTTTTTCAGGAGACGCCGAATGAACCGCAGGGCGCCGTGGCGCGAGGAGACGTGCCAGAATCGGCACATGCGCCCACGAGGAGGATTCGGCATGGAACACCGACGCAGCTACGAGTACATGGGTTTCAACATGACAGCCGGCGTGGACGGCGACCACGAAGCCGGCTTCTTCGTCTCGACGCAAATCATCCAGAGCCTCACGAGCAGTGAAACCGGCAACGTGCCCGTCGACGGCGTCGCTGCGGGCCGATTCCCCACTCAGGACAACGCGTTCGATGCCGCCTTCGACCGCATTCGCGAAGATATCGACAAGCGCGTGCGCGACGCGTCCTGAGTCGTACGAGTGCCACGGGACGCACCTGACGACACCGCAGGCGCACCTCAAATGCGAAAAGCCGGATGTCGAAACGACATCCGGCTTTCATGCCGCCCGGCTCGCGGGCGGCTCGGCAACTTCAACTCGACTTACTGGCCAAAGTAGACCGATTGCGACGCCGGGGCCTTGACGTGGCCGCCCGACTGCGAAGCCGAGCCGGCCACACCGCCGTAAGCCGTTTCGGCGCCTTGTGCCTGGACGCGTTCAGCGGCGACGGTCTGCACGCTCTGGCCGCGCTGCGAAGCAGGCGCGCCGACGTCAGGGCGATAGAACGGTGCCGGGCCGTAGCCGCTGGCGAAGGCGGGAGCGGCGACAGAAGCGGTAGCTGCGACCAGCAGCGCTGCGATCAGTTTGGTCTTCATGGTGGACTCCATATTCAGGTTCAGTTGCGGATCGGGATGGCGCCTCGCCTGGGAGGTCTGTGCCCATGAGCTGCGTCAACGGAACCCAGTGTATACACCTACTATCGGAAAATAATCGCGATAATCCGAATTTACTATTCTGGCTTCGGAAACAATCGCGGGAGGCCATACCGGCGGGGGTGAGCGACGAACAGACCCTAAAAGTCGGCTCTAAAAATTGGTGCGACGCATCAGATTTCCAGGCAGATGACATACCACTGGCAGGGTCTTTCTGCGGCGGAAACCCACTGGAAACGCTTCCCAACGCGCAACAAGCGAACTTGGCACAACCCGCAAGGGGCAGAAGCAGTAACGCCAACATGCGCTAAAATGCAAGGTTGATCCACGCCAGCCGTCTCCCGTCCCCATGTCCGCCAACCGTCAAGCCAGCCCCCGTCGCGTCTGTGTCGCGCCGATGATGGACTGGACCGATCGCCACTGCCGATCGCTGCATCGTTTCATTTCCCGGCATACGTGGCTGTATACGGAGATGGTGACGACGGGCGCCCTCCTTCACGGCGACGTGCCGCGCCACCTCGCCTTCACGCCGGCGGAGGCGCCGGTTGCGCTTCAGCTGGGCGGCAGCGAGCCCGATGATCTCGCGCGTGCCGCGAAGCTCGGGGAACAGTGGGGCTACGACGAAATCAATCTGAACTGCGGCTGCCCTTCCGAGCGCGTGCAGCGCGGCGCCTTCGGCGCGTGCCTGATGAACGAGCCGCAACTCGTGGCGGACTGCGTCAAGGCCATGCGCGACGTCGTGTCGGTGCCGGTCACGGTCAAGCACCGAATTGGCGTCGATGCGGTCGAGAACTACGCGTTCGTGCGCGACTTCGTCGGCACGATTGCCGAGGCGGGCTGCGAAGTCTTCATCGTCCATGCGCGCAACGCGATCCTGAAGGGCTTGAGCCCGAAGGAGAACCGCGAAATTCCGCCGCTCAAGTACGACTACGCGTATCAGCTCAAGCGCGACTTCCCGCAACTCGAAATCGTGATCAACGGCGGCATCAAGACGCTCGACGAAGTCGAACAGCATTTGCAGCACGTGGATGGCGTGATGCTCGGCCGCGAGGCCTATCACAACCCCTATGTGCTCGCCGACGTCGATGCGCGCTTCTACGGCGCGACCGATGCAGCGCTCACGCGCGAAGAGGTGGAAGCCAGGCTCATTGATTACTGTGCGGGCGAAATCGCACGCGGCACCTACCTGGGCGCAATCGTGCGCCATGCGTTGGGCCTCTATCGCGGCGAAGCCGGAGCGCGCGGATGGCGCCGCGTTCTCTCGGACAGCCGCAAGCTCGCAAAGGGCGACCTCGCCATCTTTGACGAGGCCCGCGAACATCTGCGCCTTCCCGATGAAATTCTTGAATAAAGGGCTAGGCAAGCCAGCTTTGGTATGTATATAATCTTGCTTCTTGATTGACGCCGCTTTCGAAGCAGCGCCGATTGGGGAAACAGCGGTGGCTGTAGCTCAGTTGGTAGAGTCCAGGATTGTGATTCCTGTTGTCGTGGGTTCGAGTCCCATCAGCCACCCCAAAGAATTCAGCTGTGTACTGTGTATTCCCGGCATCTGCACCGGTATCCGCAGTGAACAAACGAGCCCGCACTGGTTGCGGGCTTTTTTGCGTCTACCTTCCAGGAAGACTCCAGGAAGACTCCAGGAAGACTCGAGGAAGACTCGAGGAAGACTCGAGGAAGACTCGAGGAAGACTCGAGGAAGACCCGAGGAAAATTCCAGGACAACCCGCAGGCACACCCGGGAACGCGTTTGAACTTCGAGGAATACTACAGGCGACTGCAACTGCCGGAGACTGCATCGCCGGCAGAGATCAAACGCGCCTACCGTCAGCTGAGGGCGAAATATCATCCCGACCGCAACAAGGGAAGTGAAGCGGCCGTCGAGCCGGTGTTCAAGCGCATCCAGGAAGCGTTCGAGATTCTGACCGGCAGGCGTGTCGCGCCGTCGGCCAGGTCAGCCAGCGCAACCGCGTCAGTCAACCCGACACGCGGCAGCCAAGCCCCGCTGCGCCAGCGCCGCGCGCCGCCGCCCATGCGCGGCGCGAATTGCCTCGTCGAGCTTTTCGTGCCGCTCGAAGTCGCGATCGATGGCGGCGGCGTCGAAGCCCACTACGCTGTCAAAGGACCGTGTGTCGCGTGCCAGAAAGAAGATCGCGGCGTGCTTTGCGAGCAGTGTCACGGCACAGGCGTGCAGACCTCGCGCAAGTCCCATGTCGTCGAGATTCCTCGCGGCGCGTGGGACGGTCAACGGCTGGTCGTGGAAGGCGGCGGTCATCCCGGCGTGAGCGGCGGTCCGCCGGGAGACGCAACGTTCTCGATTACCATCGTCTGTGGCCCCGGCTTCACGCGCAACGGGCTCGATCTCGCTTGCGAGATTCAGATCGACTTCGTGACGGCCATGTTGGGCGGCGCCATTCACGCGAAGATCCTGGGCCGCACAATCGAAGTGAAGATTCCCGCCAATGCGAGTTCGGGTACGTCAATCCGTCTTCCGGATCTCGGGCTATCGGACCGTAACGGCACGCGCGGCAGCCTGACGCTGAAGCTGTTGCTCACCATGCCAGCCGCCGCCGCGCACCTCACCGACGCCGATCGGCAACATCTGCGCGAGATCTTCGCTGCGGCAGAGCGGCGAGCGAAGCTCTCGCCGCCCGGCGGCTCGCAAGACAAGCGCTAGAGCGCCTGCGCGCCATCACGCGAATCGATCCACGCGCGAGCCGCATCGAAGCCGGCCTGCGCGGCCGCATGCTCGGTGGACCAGAGGCGCGTGATAGGCACGAGCTGCCAGTCCTCCACGACCGTATCGCCCTTCAGCACGCGATAGTGAGCCTTGACCCCCGTGAGCACCTGTTCGACCGCGACTTCGATGTCGTAGTCCTTGTAGTGCTCCTGGTAGTCGCCCATGTCGATGCCCTTCGGCTCCATGATCGCCACTCCGTCCGTATGCTGACGGTTCATCGTAGCACTTCGAGCGCGCGCCTCTCGTGTCAAAGGCGCGCGATCGACACCTCCGTGGACTTCACCAGTGCGACCACTTCCGAGCCCACCTTCAACGCGAGTTCGTCGATCGAGCGCGTGGTGATTACCGAGGTCACGATCCCGAACGCCGTGTCGACATCGACTTCCGAAACGACGGGCCCGCGAATGATCTCCTTGATCTTGCCGCGAAACTGGTTGCGCACGTTAATGGCGGTAATGCTCATGGATTCGTCTCCGTGAATTCGAATGAAAAAGAGAGGATTGGAATGAATACTCAGGCAGGCCGCCCGCTCGTTGGCTGCGAGCCCGGATTGAGCAGGTACTGCAGCACGTTCCCTTCGAGCGCGGCGAAACGCGCATCGACGCGGGCGCGTGGGCGTTCTAGCGCCACGGCCTCATCGAGCGCGATGCGCCCGGACTCCACGAGCAAGATCCGGTCGCCGAGCGCGACGGCCTCATGCACATCGTGCGTCACCAGCAGCGCGGTGAAGCGATGCTCGCGCCACAGGCGCTCGATGAGCGCATGCATCTCGATGCGAGTGAGCGCGTCGAGCGCCCCGAGCGGTTCGTCGAGGAGCAGCAGGCTCGGCCGGTGCACGAGCGCACGTGCGAGCGCGACGCGTTGCTTCTGGCCGCCCGAAAGACGCGCGGGCCACTCGTCGGCGCGCTCGAGAAGACCCACCTCGTTCAGCACCGCGCGGGCGTCCTCGCGTGCGCCGCGCCCGAGCCCGAGCATCACGTTCTGCAGCACGGTTTTCCACGGCAAAAGGCGCGCATCCTGAAACATGATGCGCGTATCGAGGACCGCGCCATTTGCGCCGCGCCGTTCCACGGCGCCCTCGTCCGCGATTTCGAGGCCGGCGATCAAGCGCAGCAACGTGGACTTGCCGCATCCGCTGCGTCCGACGATCGAGACGAAACTGCCGCGCTCGATTGCAAGATCGAAGCCGTTCAGCACGACGCGCTCGCCATAGCGTTTTCCCACGCCGCGCAGTTCAACGGCAGCGTCCCCTGAGCGCGAAGTCGTGCGCAACGCCACAGCCTCACCCGTGCCTTCTCGCGTGTCGCTTCGCGCACGTGCATGCACGCGCTCGCGCCCTGCACCATAGCGTGGTGCCAACTGGCTTGCGCTCATGCTTCGCCCTCCTCTTGATATGCAGGATGCCAGCGCAGCGCCACGCGCTCCAGCCACTTCGCGAGCCAGTCGGCGAGCTTGCCGAGCCCCGCATAAAGCAGGATGCCGACGACCACCACATCGGTCTGCAGGAACTCTCGCGCGTTCATCGTCATGTAGCCGATGCCCGACTGTGCAGAGATCGTCTCCGCGACGATCAGCGTCACCCACATCAGGCCGAGCGCAAAGCGCACGCCGACGAGAATCGACGGCAATGCCCCCGGCAAGATCACTTCCCGATAGAGCGCGAAACCCTCGAGCCCATAGCTGCGCGCCATCTCGACGAGATTGGCGTCCACCGAGCGTATGCCGTGGAACGTGTTCACGTAGACGGGAAAGAAAACGCCCAGCGAGACGAGAAACACCTTCGCCTCTTCGCCGATGCCAAACCAGAGGATCACTAACGGAATCATGGCGAGCGCCGGGATGTTGCGCACCATCTGAACCGTCGAATCCAGCGCGGTTTCCACGCGCTTGAAGAGGCCGGTAGCGAGCCCGAGCACGAGACCGATGCCCCCGCCGATCGCGAAGCCCGAGAGCGCCCGCCAGGTGCTCACGCGCACGTCCTGCCACATTTCTCCCGATTCGATCAGCGACCATGCTGCCCGCACCACGGCGAACGGCTCGGGCAGCACACGCGTCGAGAGGGCGCCGCTTTTCGCCGCAATTTCCCAGCTCACGAGAATCGCCAGCGGCACGAGCCAGGGCGCGAGCCGGCGCCGGCTCGCGCGCGCGAACGCCAGCACGGCGCGCGCACCAGCGTCACCGACCGCGCCGCTTGCGGGTGCGACTGTCACTTCTTTCACTTCCGTCACTGCCGATTGCGCCATCGTCGCGTCCTCCACGGTTGCTGCATTCGTCCGCCCTCTCAGCTCTGGCTAGCCTTCGGCAGAAAGTGATTGCCGACCACTTCGCCGAATGGACCGGAAAGCGGGCCGCCCGCGCGCTTCCCGGCACGCCCGGGCAGCAGCGGAAACACGAGTTCCGCAAACCGGTAAGACTCCTCCAGATGGGGGTAACCGGACAGAATGAACGTCTCGATGCCGAGTTCCGCATACTCCTTCATGCGTGCGGCCACTTGCTCAGGATTCCCGACGAGCGCCGTGCCCGCGCCGCCCCGCACGAGGCCCACGCCGGCCCACAGGTTCGGATAGACCTCGAGGTCCTTGCGCGTGCCACGCTTGCCGCCGTGCAGCGCGGCCATGCGGCGCTGGCCTTCCGAATCCATCTTCGCGAACGCGGCCTGGGCGCGCGCCACGGTGTCGTCGTCGAGGTGGCTGATGAGCTTGTCTGCGGCGGCCCACGCTTCGTCTTCGGTCTCGCGCACGATCACGTGCAAACGGATGCCGAAGCGGATCGTGCGGCCATGCTCCGCGGCACGCGCGCGAATGTCGGCGATCTTGCGCGCGACGGCTTCGGGCGGCTCCCCCCAGGTCAGATAGGTGTCGATATGCGCGCCCGCCATGGCGTGCGCGGCCGGCGACGAGCCGCCGAACCACAGCGGCGGATGCGGACGCTGCGCCGGCGGATAAAGCACCTTGCCGCCCACCGAACGCAAATGGCGTCCTTCGAAGTCGATGGCCTCGTTCGTGTGCGAAGCCGCGAGCAAGTTGCGCCAGATGTGCAGGAACTCGTCGGTGATGGCATAGCGGGTGTCGTGATCGACGAAGAGGCCGTCGCCTTCGAGTTCGGCCGTATCGCCGCCGGTCACGACGTTGATGAGCAGACGCCCGTTCGAGAGCCGGTCGAACGTCGCGGCCATGCGCGCGGAGAGCGCCGGCGACGAGAGGCCCGGGCGGATCGCCACGAGAAACTTCAGGCGCCGCGTCGCGGCAATGAGGCTCGACGCCACGACCCAGGCGTCCTCGCACGAGCGGCCCGTGGGCAGCAGCACGCCCTCGTAGCCGAGCGTATCGGCGGCGACGGCGATCTGCTGGAAGTACGCGAGGTCGGCAGCGCGTGCGCCCTCGGTCGTGCCCAGATAGCGGCTGTCACCATGAGTCGGGATGAACCAGAACACATTCATGCGTTACTCCTGCCTGTCATTTCGAAATGCGAATCGGGTGAACAACAGCGGCAAGCGGGGTCGCGCCGCGCAACGAGCGCGCCGCTCGAGGCCGGCTCAAAAAAAGGATTGGATAGCGGACGGGATGCGCCAGCGCCTCGCGCAGCGCGCGACGACAGCGGCGCCGTCTTCATGGGGGACCAGTCTAGGGAGGGGCCTCGCGCTTTAGAACGATTTTTTTGAGCTTAGGTTTTCCACTTTCGTGCTTTGCCCGACGCTTTAGCATACGGTGCAGCCCCGCTGCGTCGCGCGCCGATATAATGGCGCACGCACCCACAAATACACCGGCACGCCGCGCGAGAATGCGCAAGACGCGGCGAGGCCACGCAAGCCCTCGCACGATTCCATGCAAAAACTGATTCTGCCGTTCGTATCCGGCTTTCTGGCGTCGCTCTTCTTTCGCGAGGCGACGCTCGCGTTACTGCACGCCGCGCAGGTCATCGACGTGGCTGGATTTTCGACGGCCCCGTTCCTGCCCCTCGGGCTGCCCGAGTTCCTCGCCAACGCGATCTGGAGCGCCGTCTGGGCCGTGCTGATGGCGTGGCTGCTGCGCGTGTCGCCGTCACGGCCCGCACCGTGGGTTCAAGCCTTTGTTTTCGGCGGCATCGTCCTCACGGCCGCAACGGTGTTCGTCGCCAATCCGCTGCGCGGTATCTGGCCGAGCGGCAACATGCTGCCGCGGCTCGCGACGGGCTTCGCCTCGAACGCGATGTGGGGCTGGGGTGCGCTCGTATTCATGCGCGCGTTCATGAGCGAAACCGTAGAAGACTGACCCACGACTGCAAGATCTACAGGCCGCGCGCGAAGCACGGTCTGTACTTGCGCCTGCGTCCCCTCTTCCTCTTCTCCAGTCGGATCAGCCGATCAGCTCGCGTAACGGATGCTCAGTCACGCTCCAGGGACTCTCGAACATCTGCTCGACCGCTTCCCGGGGCACGTCTTCTATATTCGCGAAGCGCCACTGCGGGTGATCGTCCTTGTCGACGATGCGTGCGCGGATGCCTTCCATCACGTCGCCGGTCGCGAAGCTCGATCGCGTGAGATCGAGATCGCGGCGCAGGCAGTCGGCCATCGTTCCCTCCGCGCGCGACACGACTTCGAGCGACACCGCCATCGAGAGCGGCGAGCGCGCGCGCAAAACGCCCACGATCTGCTCGGCCCATTCGGCATGCTCACGCTCGCCCGCAAGCCGGGCAGCTTCTAGCGAAGCCAGCATGGCGGGCACATCGGCCAGCGAGAAATGCCGATCGAGCCAGCCACGAACCGCCGCCAGCGACGAACCCTCGGCGAGGCGCCGCGCCTCGTGTTCGGGCAGCGCTGCCTGCCTGATGCGCGCCACCACCTCGGCGCCGGTCGCAAACGGCTCGCTCTCGAGCGCGTCAAGCAGCCCCGGCCATGCGGTTTCGTCGAGCGACGCATCGGCGAGCCCTGCATATAGCGCGCTCGCCTGATCGAGCGTCTCGCCCGTCACCGCGAGATACCTGCCGATCGCGCCAGGCGTGCGTGCGAGAAACCAGCCCATGCCGACGTCGGGGAAAAGGCCGATGCGCGTCTCCGGCATCGCCATGCGCATGGTCGCGCCAACGAGGCGCAGGCCGCCCGTGCGATACGCGCCCTGCGAAATGCCCATGCCACCGCCCATGACCACGCCGTTGAGCATCGCGATATACGGCTTCGGGTAAGTGAAGATGGCGTGATTGAGGCGATATTCGTCGGCAAAGAACGTGTCGAGCGCCGCCTGGTCGCCGGCGCGATACGCCTCGTAGAGAAAGCGGACATCACCGCCCGCGCAGAACGCACGCGCGTGGCGCGTGCGCACGATCACCGCCAGCACGCCAGGGTCGTTGCGCCAGCGATCGAGCGCTGCGTGCATGGTGCGTACCATTGCGGTCGTCAGCGCGTTGAGCGCCTGCGGACGCTCGAGTTCGATATAGCCGATGCGGTTCGCCACGCGCGTGAGCACGTGCGGATCGGCGTGGGAAGCGGTCGGACTTGCAGTGGCTTCGTGTGACATGGTGATCGGCAGGACGAAACGATGGACGGTGAATCGATACCGCTTCCGAGGCTATCACGACGCTGCGCCAGCCGTCCGCACCGCCGGCGGCTCGCCCGGCGCAGCGCGAACGCCGAACCAGGCATCGAGCGCGGCGTCGATCATCGGACCGTGCGCCGCGCGCTCCAGCCTCTTTGCGTTCGGCGATACTCATGGCAGCGCGAGCGGGTCGCGGCGGCCGGGACGTCATTACCTCCGGGCCGCGCGCCCTGGGCTACGAGTCCAGGCGACCGGGCGGAAAATGACCGCTCTTGAGCAGCACGGGCGTGCCGTTGCTGAGTTCGAGATGGGCGCGGGCCACCGCCTCGATACGCGGACGGCCGGCATCGAAAGCCTGCATCCATGCATCGCGAGTCGCGGGCAGCGCGCCGAAATGGTCCTCGAGAGCCTCGACGGAAATCGCGCACGGTACGCGCGCGCCGTCAACGAGCGCGGGAAAGACCACCGTGAGATTGGAGTCGCGATAGAGCGGCGCATCGGCGGGGAAACGAATGATCATGTCCTGCCCCAATGGGGAAATTCAGCGAATAGCCCTCCCGCCAGCCAACGACGCGGTGCACGGCGGTAACCGGCCATGTTACGCGCGGGAGAAAAAGCCTGGGGCGAACGTGACCGACGCCCTTGCCGACGCTATGGCCAGGCCGCCCGGGGCCTTGACGTCGTGCTGCGCGCCAAGGGTTTTCAGTGCGCCTGCATCTTCGAGAACAGATTGAGCACGACCACGCCGGCCACGATGAGGCCAAGCCCGAATACGGCCGGCAGATCGGGCACCTGCCGATAGAGCGCCATCGCAACGAGCGTGATGAGCACGATACCCACGCCGGACCACACCGCATAGACGATGCCGACCGGCAAGCTGCGCAAGGTGAGCGAGAGCCCGTAAAACGCGACGCCGTATCCCGCCACGACGATCGCCGACGGCACGAGCCGCGTAAAGCCGTCCGAGGCGCGCAGCGCAGAGGTCGCGATGACTTCCGCGACGATCGAGATGACGAGCCAGGTCCACGCAGACAAGACTGGGAAGCGCATCGCGTCAGACCTTCGCGAGCGCGAGCTGCGCGTACTCGACGTCGAGCTGCGCGCAAAGCGCCTCGACCACCAGTTCGTGATCGGCGCGTTGCGGCATGCCCGAGACCGTCACCGAGCCGATCACGCCCGCACCGGCCACGGTCAGCGGAAACGAGCCGCCGTGCGGCGCGAAATCGGCGATGGGCAAGCCGTGCTTTTCTGCGAGCGTCGAGCCGGTTTGCTGCATGCGTAGGCCGATCGCATAGGAGCTGCGGCGAAAGTGCTCGACCACGCGTGACTTGCGGCGCACCCAGTCGGCGTTATCGGGCGTGGCGCCTTCGAGCGCGCAGAAGAAGAGCGGTTGCCCGAACATGCGCACGTCGATGGCAACGGGAAGCGCGCGGGCTCGGGCAAGCTCGTGCAGATGCGAACCGAGCTGCCAGGCGCGATCGGCGTCGAAACGGGGAAATACCAGCGCATGCTCCTGCGCGGCTATCGATTGCAGATCGAGGGGAATGTCCATGAATGAGGCGTATGAAGGGAGCGTTGGGGGCGCAAGATGCCGGGGCGAGCGCGCAAGTCCGCGCAAGTCTATGTCCGAGCCACGACGAGCACTCCTGCGACCGAGCCCCGATTCTATCCCGAAGGATGGACAGGCCGTCCGCCGGCGTCGTGCAATCGTTCTGCAAACGCACGGAAAGGCACTCGTCATTTATTGTTGCAACGCCGCGCGATCTGTCATATAATTTTTTCTTCGACGGACGCGGGGTGGAGCAGTCTGGCAGCTCGTCGGGCTCATAACCCGAAGGTCGTAGGTTCAAATCCTACCCCCGCAACCAGCAGAATTCGAAAGGGTTACAAGGCAAGGGTCTTGTAACCCTTTTCCCGTTTACGGTCTCCCACGCCGGGAAGTGCAATCGAGCGCGGATTTCCCCCTCTTCTTCGAGCCGTCTTCGAGCAACATCCGGCAGCGATGTGCAGCGGTGATAAACTCGCATCACCCATCCCCCTATCGTGCCCATGAAATTCTGCTCGACTTGCGGTCAGGCGGTCAGCCTGCTCATTCCGCCCGGCGACAATCGCGAACGCTATGTCTGCTCGCACTGCGGCACCGTCCACTACCAGAATCCACGCAACGTGGTCGGCACGGTGCCGGTCTGGGAAGACAAGGTGCTCTTGTGCCGCCGCGCGATCGAGCCGCGCTACGGCTACTGGACACTGCCAGCAGGCTTCATGGAAATGGGCGAGACAACCGCCGAAGCCGCGGCGCGCGAAACACTCGAGGAAGCCGGCGCACGCGTCGAGGTGCAGAATCTCTTTTCGCTGCTGAACGTGCCGCGCGTGCACCAGGTGCATCTGTTCTATCTCGCGCGCCTGCTCGACATCGAAATCGAAGCCGGTGAGGAAAGCCTCGAAGTGAGGCTTTTCGAAGAGCACGAGATTCCCTGGGACGACATTGCGTTCCCCACCGTCGGCCAGACCCTGCGCTTTTTCTTTGCCGATCGCCAGTCCGGCAGCTACGGGCTGCACACCGGCGACGTCCTGCGCTCGCTGCGCGACGGCTGACAGTCCCGCGAGTCCCCGCGACGATGGTCCCCTGGCTTTCGCCCGACGACCCCTTTCCCGCCGTCGAGCGCGCGCTCGGCGCGTCGAGCGGCGCGCCGGGCCTGCTCGCCGCGAGCGCGGACCTGCTGCCCTCGCGCCTCGTCGACGCCTATCGGCGCGGCATCTTCCCCTGGTACTCCGACGGCCAGCCGGTCCTCTGGTGGAGCCCCGACCCGCGCATGATCCTGCGGCCCGACGAGTTCAAGGTCTCGCCTTCGTTCAGGAAGACGCTCAAGCGCGTGCTGCGCGAGAACGCGTGGGAGATTCGCGTCGACAACAATTTCGCCGCCGTGATGCGCGCATGCGCGAGCGCGCCCCGGCGCGGACAGCGCGGCACCTGGATTACGGGCGACGTGATCGATGCCTACTCCACCCTGCACCGCGTGGGCGATGCGCACAGCGTCGAGGCATGGTGCAACGGCGAGCGTGTAGGCGGTCTTTACGGCGTGGCGCTCGGCACGATGTTCTTCGGCGAGTCGATGTTCGCCTCGGTCACCGACGCCTCGAAGATCGCGCTCGCGGCGCTCGTCGCGCACCTGCGCCGCCACGGCGTCGAGATGATCGACTGCCAGCAGAACACCGCGCATCTCGCCTCGCTCGGCGGACGCGAAATCTCGCGCAAGGTGTTCATCGCCCACGTGCGCACGCACGTGAACGCGGCACCCATTCCCTGGAAATTCGACAAAGCCGTGCTCGCCGATCTGCTCGGCGGCAGCGGCGCGCCCGACGAGTTCCTGCCCGCCGCATGAAGGGCGAGCGAGCCGCGCATGCGCGGCGAAAGCGCCCCGCTTGCGCACGCGCGACGGCGCGCGCAATTCGATGGATCCCTGCTCGGCGTCGATGTTAGACTAAAAAGCGAACCCGTCGCCCCCTCCGCCCAGCGCCGTTCAGGCTGGCGAACGTCACGCGCGAGGCCGGGTGCGCGATGCGCGCCTGAGGGACGATCCGAACTGCTACGAGAGCTGCCAACGTGACGCATCCAAACGAGCTGCCGCTTTCACCGCTTTCCGCGCTGCAATTCTATGCAACGGCGCCCTACCCTTGCAGCTACCTGGAGGGGCGCATCGCACGCTCGCAGGTGGCCACGCCGAGCCATCTCATCAACTCCGACGTCTATACCGATCTCGTGAAGGCGGGCTTCCGGCGTTCCGGCGTATTCACCTATCGGCCCTACTGCGACGGTTGCCGCGCGTGCGTGCCGGTGCGCGTGCCGGTCGAGCGCTTCGCGCCTGGCCGCACGCAACGCCGCGCGTGGAAGCGCCACGCCGCGCTCGTCGCAACGGTCGCGCCACTGCACTATGACGAGGCGCACTACGCGCTCTATATGCGCTACCAGTCCGCGCGCCACGCGGGCGGCGGCATGGACCGCGACAGCCGCGACCAGTACGAGCAGTTCCTGCTGCAAAGCCGGATCAACTCGCGGCTCGTCGAATTCCGCGAGCCCGATCCCGCGCATCCCGACGAGCCCGGCACGCTGCGCATGGTGAGCATGATCGACATCCTCGGCGACGGGCTCTCCTCGGTCTACACGTTCTTCGACCCCGATACGCCGCATACGAGCTACGGCACCTACAACATCCTCTGGCAGATCGAGCAGGCGCGCAGCCTTCAACTGCCTTACGTCTATCTCGGCTACTGGATCCGCGAGAGCCCGAAGATGGCGTACAAGGCCCGCTTTCAGCCGCTCGAAGGCCTCTTCGACGGCGCATGGACCACGCTCCCACCCGGAGCCTGAGCGTCCGGCCGGTCGAATCGGGCCGCCCCCGCATCGCCCTCGGGCGGCGTTACCGCTAAAATACCGGGTTCCCATTTTCCGGCGCCCGCGCCTTTCCCTTCCGTGTTCAGCACCCTTTATCCGTTCGTCCGCGACCAGCTCTTTCGCATGGACGCCGAAGATGCCCACCACCTTTCCCTGCGCATGATCGGCGCCGCCGGGCGCACCGGCATGGCCGGGCTGCTCGCGCCGCGCGTGCCCGATTCGCCGCGCACCGTCATGGGCCTCACGTTCCGCAATCCCGTGGGCCTCGCCGCGGGCCTCGACAAGGAAGGCGCCGCCATCGACGGCTTCGCCGCGTTGGGCTTCGGCTTCATCGAAGTGGGCACCGTGACGCCGCGGCCGCAGCCGGGCAATCCGCGGCCGCGCATCTTCCGGCTGCCCCAGGCGGGCGGCATCATCAACCGGATGGGGTTCAACAATCACGGCGTCGAACAGTTCGTGAAGAACGTGCAGGCCGCGCGCTATCGCGGCATTCTCGGCCTGAACATCGGCAAGAACGCCGATACGCCGATCGAGCGCGCCGCCGACGATTATCTCTTCTGCCTCGAGCGCGTCTATCCGTTCGCGAGCTACGTGACGATCAACATCTCGTCGCCGAATACGAAGAATCTGCGCCAGTTGCAGGGCGCGGGTGAACTCGATGCCCTCCTCGCGGCGCTCAAGGACAAGCAGCAGCGCCTTGCCGACATGCACGGCAAGCTCGTGCCGCTCGCGCTGAAGATTGCGCCCGATCTCGACGACGAGCAGATCAAGGAGATCGCCGACACGCTCCTGCGCCACAAGATCGAAGGCGTGATCGCGACCAACACCACGCTCTCGCGCGCGGCGGTGGAAGGCATGCCCAATGCGAACGAAGCGGGCGGCCTCTCCGGGCGCCCCGTGTTCGATGCGTCGAACAACGTCATCCGCAAGCTGCGGGCCGAGCTGGGCGATCAAGTGCCGATCATCGGCGTGGGCGGCATTTTTTCGGGCGACGACGCGCGCGCGAAGATCGCGGCCGGCGCCTCGCTCGTGCAGCTCTATACGGGCTTCATCTACCGCGGCCCGGCGCTCGTCGCCGAATGCGCGCGGGCGCTGGCCTCGGGCCGCGCGTGAAGCTATAGTGGCAGGCTGGTCATGGCGCATCGAAGGCGCCGTGCACTAGCACCAAAGAATCGCAGCAGCAGAACAAGAGGAAAACATGAAATCCGCTTTGCTGAAAAAACTCCTTGCACTCGCCGTCGTCGGCGTATCGTTCGCCGCGGCCGGCGCCCACGCCGAAGACCTGCTCGATCAGGTCAAGGCACGCGGCACGCTGCGCGTGGGTCTCGAAGGCACGTTCCCCCCATTCAATTCGAAGGCGCCCAATGGCGAGCTGGTCGGCTATGACGTCGACATCGCCAAAGCCGTGGCCGCGAAGATGGGCCTGAAACCCGAGTTCGTCACGACCGAGTGGAGCGGCATCATCGCCGGCCTCCAGGCCGGCAAGTTCGACGTGATCGTGAACCAGGTCGGCGTCACCGATCAGCGCAAGGCTGCGCTCGACTTCTCGCCGGCATACACCTACTCGGCCGCGCAACTCATCCAGCGCAAGGACGACACACGCCAGTTCAAGTCGCTCGAGGACCTCAAGGGCAAGAAGCTAGGCGTCGGTCTCGGCACGAACTATATGGACATGGCCAAGTCGGTGCCGGGCATCGACGTGAAGACCTATCCGGGCGCGCCCGAATATCTGCGCGACCTCGCCGCGAACCGTCTCGACGCGGCGCTCAACGACCGCCTGATGCTCGCGTATCTGCTGAAGAACTCGCAGCTGCCGCTGCGCACGGGCGCCATCGTAGGCGACGGCAACCCGTCGGCCATCCCTTTCAGGAAGGGCAATCCGAAGTTCGCCAAGGCGATCGACGACGCGATGACGCAACTCGAAGCCGACGGCACGTTCTCGAAGATTTCGGACAAGTGGTTCGGCATCGACGTGACCAAGCCGCTCTCGCGCTGATCTCGCCATGTTCCTGAGCACCGCACAGCCGGGCTGACGCGAAGGGCGGCATCGCACGATGCCGCCCTTCGTCTATCTGCGGCCATCGATGCGGCCACAAGCAAACCGCGCAACTTAATCTCGTAACTACGCCCATGCCCATTTACACGCTCATCATCCAGTCGTTGCCGGTGCTCGCGCAGGGCGCTGTGCTGACGGTCAAGTTCGCCGTGCTCTCGATGATCTTCGGGCTCATCGGCGGTGCCACGCTCGCACTCATGGGCATCAGCTCGAACCGCGCGCTCGTGTACGTCGCGCGCGTGTACGTGAGCCTGATGCGCGGCACCCCGCTGCTCGTGCAGATCTTCGTCGTGTACTATGGACTGCCGAGTATCGGCATCTCGCTGGATCCAACGCCCGCGGGCGTGATCGCGCTTTCGGCGAACGTGGCGGCGTATCTCTCCGAGAGCATGCGCGGGGCGATTCTCGGCATTCACAGCGGCCAGTGGCACGCGGCCTACAGCCTCGGCCTCTCGCGCACTCAGACGCTGCGCTACGTAATCGCGCCGCAGGCGCTGCGCATTGCCGTGCCGAGCCTCTCGAACAGTCTCATCAGCCTCATCAAGGACACTTCGCTCGTCTCCGTCATCACCGTGACGGAGTTGCTGCGCAGTGCGCAGGAGATCATCGCCTCGACCTATCAGCCGCTGCCGCTCTATCTCGCGGCCGCCGCCATTTACTGGGTGCTGTGTCAGGTGCTCGAGTGGATCCAGCACTGGTACGAAAAGCGCCTTGCGCTGCCCGCGCGGCACTGAAACTCCGCGCCCGACCGAGCTTTCGCACACGGCCCGCACATGCGGGCCGTGCCGTTTCCAGCCCGCTCGCGAAGCTTTCACTCGCAGGGAAAGCGCAGTCCGAGCGCCGCGCGCGCGGCGTCCGCCATGGCAAGCATGCGGCGCGACGTGTCGTGCGTCATCACCGGGCTTTCCAGCGCACCCGCGCGCAGCAGTTCGCAGAAGTGCGCGGTCTCGTAGTTGAGGCCGCCGCCCTCGAACGGCTCGTCGAGTTCGACGACGCGGCCATCGGCATAACGCACCGTCGCGCGCGACGGATTCCACCAGTTCGCATGAATCGTCACGTTGCCAAGCGGCCCCGCGAGCAGCGCGTCGCCATGGCCGTGGAGATCGAGCCCGCAAAATAGCTGCGCGATGCCATGCTCGTGCTGGCAGTTCAGGCTCGCAAACGTATCGACGCCAGTCGCACCTAGACGCCCGATGGTCTGCACCTCGCGTGGCGCGCCGAGCCAGTCCACCGCGAGAAACATTTCGTAGACGCCGATGTCGAGCAGCGCCCCGCCCGCCTGCTCGAACGAATACGACGGATGATCGGCCGGCACGTTCGCAACCGAGCAGCCCGCGCGCACGAGCCCGACGGGTCCGATCGGATCGGCAGCAAGTTGCGCGCGCAACGTTCGATAGAGGGGATAGAACGGCGGCTTCATCGCCTCCATGAAGAGGCGCTGCGCGCGGCGCGCCGCGTCGAGTACGCGTTCGAGCTGCGCGCCGTTGACCGTTGCAGGTTTCTCGCACAGCACGGGCAGGCCGGCTTCGAGCGCCGCAATGGCGTAGTGCGCGTGGCTGTCCTGCATCGTGGCGATGTAGACGGCGTCGATGCCGCTGGCGAAGAGTGCGTCCAGACTCTCGCACGCCTGGGCGCCGCAGGTGGCGGCAAGCGCCTGCGCGGTTGCCGCGCGCCGCGACCAGACCGCTTCGACACGTGCATGCGGCACGTGCGCGGCGCCCTGCGCGAAGCGGTGCGCAATGCGGCCCGCGCCGACGATGCCCCAACGTATGGTTTTGGTGTCGCTCATGTGCTGCGTGCTCCGGCTGTGAGGTCCGAGGCCGCCGCGTCGCTCGCGGCGCGCCCAAAGACACGCACGATACCGGCACGCACGCCGCGCCGCAATGCACTCGCCGCCATCCCGCTCGGTTCGCCCGTAGCGGTAGCGAATCGAGCCGGTGAATCCATCCCGAAAGCGGCCTTAGCGCTGCTCCAGTGCCTCGGGGGCGAACGCGCGAGTGAGTTCGTCGGCGGTGTACTCGATCATCGCGAGCGCGGCCGCTTCGGCCTCTTTGGGTGCGCGCCGCTCGATCGCGTCGATCACGCGTTCGTGCGCCGCCAGGACGTTTTGCCAGCCGCCGTCCCGCGCGCTGAGAATCGGGTTGACGAGCGAGAGCGCGCCGCGAATGATCGCCGCCATCTGCTGATAAAACTGATTCCCGCTCGCGGCGAGGATGCGCGTATGCAAAAGCGCGTCAGCGTTCTGAAAGTTCGGATCGTCGGTGCCCGTCTGCCGCAGCGCCTCGAACGCATCGCGAATGCCAGCGATGTCCGCCGCACTGGCACGCGTAGCCGCGAGCGCGCATGCGGCCGGTTCGATCAGGCCGCGAAACTCGATCACGTCGCGCAAGAACGTCTTGTCCGGCTTCGAGCGAAACCGCCAGTTCACGACATCCTCGTCGATCATGCGCCAGTCGCGCATGGGCCGGATGCGCGTGCCGATCTTCGGCCGCACATCGAGCATGTGACGCGCGAGCAGCATGGATAGCGCCTCGCGCATCACCGTGCGGCTCACGTCGAACTCCTTCGAGAGGATATCCTGCGGCGGCAGCACGGCGCCATACCGCTCCTCGACGATGCCTGCGATCAGCCCGTCCATCACTTTGCTGACGAGCGAGCGTTCCTTGTTCCCCAGTTCCATGACCCTACCCCCCCGATGTGGCGTTATCGCCCATGTTTGCCGGTTACTGCGCGGGCCCTCGTGCGTCGTCGAACTTATGTCATACGTTGCCATGCTGTTCGCATAATTCGCCAGCCAGGATATCTCCTGACATGTGGCTTGCTACGCAGGCGTGTTGTTCGTATTGACTCTTGCTGCGGCGGCCCTTGTGCTTTGCGAAGGTGCTGCTTTGCTGCTCTTCTTGTAAGGCGATCGTATACATCGCCCACTTACTTCACAGATCGTTCTGTATCCATCGGCACTCCCTGGCTGTGCATATGCAGGGACACCGGTACGCATGTTTCTCTTTCGCACGCTTTTTAGCGCGCGCGCGTTATCGCCTCCGGCGCTTTCAGCGCTCTCAGCGCTCTACACGACCGTACTGGTCGTCGAAGCGCACGATGTCGTCTTCGCCCAGGTATCCGCCCGACTGCACCTCGATGATCTCCAGCTGCGTCTTGCCCGGATTCTCCAGCCGGTGCTTCACGCCAAGCGGGATGTACGTGGACTCGTTTTCCGCAAGCAGGAAAATCTCCTCGCCGCGCGTGACGCGCGCCGTGCCGCGCACCACGGTCCAGTGCTCGGCGCGGTGGTGATGCATCTGCAGCGACAGGCGCCCGCCCGGCTTCACGACGATGCGCTTGACCTGGAAGCGTTCGCCCCGATCGAGCGAGTCATAGCAGCCCCAGGGCCGCTCCACACGGCGGTGGTGCTGCGCGACCTCGCTGCGTTGCACGCGCAGCTTGTTCACGACGGCCTTCACGTCCTGTACGCGATCCTTGGCCGCGACCAGCACCGCGTCGGCCGTTTCCACCACCACGACGCCGTGCACGCCCACGCAAGCCACGAGGCGCCCATCCGAATGCGCGAAGGTGTCCGTCACGTCTTCGAGCATCACGCGGCCGCGCGCCACATTGCCGCTCGCGTCCTTGGTCGACGCCTGCCACACCGCGTCCCAGGCGCCGACGTCCGACCAGCCCGCCACCAGCGGCACGACCACACCCGCGAGCCGTGCGTCCGAGCCGACCGACTCCATCACCGCGTAGTCGATCGAATCGGACGGGCACGCGGTGAGCGCGTCCGCGTCGAGATGCACGGTGCCGTCGGCGTCGACGACGGCGGCCTCGAACGCCGCCGCGCATTGCGCCGCGATGGCCGGCCGGCAATGCGCGATCGCGGCAAGCCATACCGATGCACGCGCGACGAAAATGCCGCTGTTCCAGAGGTAATCGCCGCAGGCGAGGTAGCTCGCCGCCAGCTCGGCGTCGGGCTTCTCCACGAAGCGCTCGATCCGGCGCGCGCCGCTCGTGCCCAATGCGACGCCCGCGCCGATGTATCCATATCCGGTTTCCGCGCGCTGCGGCGGCACGCCGAGTGTGACGATCGCGCCGCGCGCCGCGTACGCCACCGCTTCTTCCAGCGCGGCGGCAAAAGCCGCGCGATCGGCAATCAGGTGGTCCGCCGGCATCGCAACGAGGATCGGGTCGCTGTCGCAAACGGCGCCTGCGTCGTCGCTCGTGAGCGCCGTCTGCTGGGCACTGCGCGCCACCAGCGCCGCGAGCGTCAAGGCGGGCGCCGTGTTGCGCGCGACCGGCTCCAGCACGACGCGCGCGGGCTGGCCGCTGCGGCTGAGGCGGTCGGCGGTCATGAGCCGAAGTTCCTCGCTGCTCACGACGATAGGCGCGGCCTTGCGGATCACCGAGCCCGCCTGCGCGTACACGCCGTCGAGCCGCCGCACGGTCGCCTCGAGCAGCGACTCGCCGTCGAGCAGATCGATCAGCTGTTTCGGACAATGCTCGCGCGAAAGCGGCCAGAGGCGCGTGCCCGAGCCACCGGCCAGCACCACGGGCTGAACGATCAGTGCGACTTCGCGTTCATTGGCTGCCGAGAGCAGGCCGGCAGGCGTCACGAGCTGGTTCATGCAGTGTGCTCCCCGTTGAAATACGCCGGGTCGCGCAGGCGATCTGCGCCGCTTCCTGTTGGCGATCTCGCCCGAAGCATCGCGCGCCTCCCGGACCTCTCAGACGTCTGCGGTCTCTTAACCTCCGAGACCTTTTACGGGCTTCATTGGACCAAAGCTCACCGAACCACTCTGTACGTATACCCACATTGATCGCACGTGCCCAGGCGAGCGCACTCGCGGCGCGACGTTTCACCGTCGAACGTTTTTTTGCGAGGAACGCATGCGTAGCAACAGAACTGAATCAAAAACCCTGATTTTCCGCGTAGCCGCCAATAGCAGACCCGAGCTTCCCGCGTCGATGTTTCAGTAAGGAGCCATTTCTGAACGTCTCCAGCCGTGCGCTGAAAAAATCAATGAAATCAGCGGCTTGCGCCTTACAAAAATTCGCTGCGCACAGTGATGCAACGCAAAATGGCCGTACAAAACTGAAACAAAAACGCGGCGTTATACCGCGCTGCATCATGGACGCATCGCGCCAGCCCGCATGCAGACGTGGTTTCGCTGCCGCTGGCACATACCCTGCTAAAGAGAGATCGCCACACGAGCGCAGGCGCGAACGAACGACACCGCGCGCGGGAGCACGCAGGGCTATGGGGCCGGCACGACGAACACAAGAGCCGTACGGGAAACGGCGAACAAAAACCAGTTCGCGGACGGAATCAAAAAACAGGAGGCAGCGCGAGCCGCCTCGCACGAGGACCAGTCATGTTATCCCTTCAATCCGATCTTCACGGCAACCATTTGCTGGGCGCCCTCCCGTCGCATGAATGGCAGGCTCTCGCCCCGCACCTCGAACTCGTTCATCTGCGCACCGAACAGCTGATCTGCGATTCCGGCCAGCGCATTCATCACGTGTACTTCCCGACCACTGCGATCATCTCGCTGCTCTCGACGATGGAAGACGGGAGCTCGGTCGAGATCGCCGCGATCGGCCGCGAAGGCATGTCGGGCGTGCCCGTGCTCACCGGCGGGGAGACGATGCCCAACCGCGTGCAGGTGCAATGCGCGGGCTTCGCCTATCGCATGAGCGCACAAGCGCTCAAACAGCAGTTCGCACGCTCCGACTTCCTGCGCCGCCTCATGCTGCTTTATATGCATGCGCTGCTCACGCAGGTCGCGCAGACCGCCGCGTGCAATCGTCATCACTCGCTCAACAAGCAGCTGTGCCGCTGGCTGCTGATCGAAGTGGACCGCGTGGCGTCCAACGATCTCGCCGTCACGCAGCAACTGATCGCCGACATGCTCGGCGTGCGCCGCGAGGGCATTACCGAAGCAGCGGGCAAGTTGCACGACGAAGGCCTCATCCATCACAGCCGCGGCCATATCCGTGTGCTCGATCGCGAGGGCCTCGAAGCCCGTGCCTGCGAATGCTACGGCCTCGTTCGCCGAGAGTTCGACCGGCTGCTGCCGCGACTGCGCCAGGCCGAAACCGTCGAGTGAAATCAAGCTCGCGCGCGTTGGCATTGCCCGCCGCGAGCTTCTCCCTTCGACGTCTGCGCGCAAAGCGTGCCTTTCGTGGCACGCTTTTGCGCATCTGGATGCCTCGTCTCCATCATGACGAAGACAGTCGAGCGAGATCGAGTGCAGCACAAACATAGAGGATAACGAAACAATCGAATCCGGTTCAGTCGGAGAGAGAACAGGGAGTACCCTCTTCTCTCCGGCCTCGCGGGATTCAATGTGTCGAAGGTGCCAGCGCCTGGGCAAGCGGCAACGGAGGCAGGTTCTCGGGTTCGCGCACGAACGGGTCGGCCGGTTCCTGGACCTTCGCATCCGTCCTGGTATCGGCGTTGCGCAATCGCACCGACGCGCCGTCGTTCTTCACGACCTTGCGGTTCCCGCCACAGGGATGATCGGTCAGTGCGGCCGCCTCGCGGAAATCGTCCACACCCACGCTGCGCCTGCAAACAACGACACCTCCGCAACAGCTAATCGCGGCATTGCGTTCGGCAGGCCAGGCAGGCCTGCCGGAAAAAAGAGCGGCAGCGTACAGGCAAAACCTGCCGCAGCTACCGCCCGCGCGAGGTCGCTCAGGCGTTGCGGTATTCGATGCGCTCGACGCCGGCTGCGCCGCCGAGCAGGCAAAGGTCGGCGCCGCGCGCAGCGAACAGACCCACCGTCACTACGCCCGGCCATGCATTGACATGCGCCTCGAGCGTGCGCGGGTCATTGATGTGCAAGCCTTTGACATCGAGGATCTCGTTGCCGTTGTCAGTGATGAAGGGCGAGCCGTCCTTCTGGACGCGTAGCACCGGCACGCCGCCGAGCGCCGTGACGCGGCGGCCGATCGCCGTGCGCGCCATCGGCACGACTTCGATGGGCAGCGGGAACTGCCCGAGCACGTCGACGCGCTTGCTCGCGTCCGCGATGCAGACGAATACGTCCGACACTGAAGCGACGATCTTCTCGCGCGTGAGCGCGCCGCCGCCCCCCTTGATCATGGCGCCAGCGCCGTCGATTTCATCGGCGCCATCCACATATACGGGCAGCGATTCGATCTCGTTGAGATCGAAAATCTTGAAGCCATGCGCTTCGAGGCGCGCGGTGGTGGCGACGGAACTGGACACGGCGCCGCGATAGCGGCTCTTGCTCGCGGCGAGCGCGTCGATGAAACAGTTCGCGGTGGAGCCCGTGCCGACGCCGATCACGGCGCCTTCCGGCACGTTCGCGTTGACATAGTCGGCGGCGGCCTGGCCGACCAGCTGCTTGAGTTCGTCTTGAGTCATGGGAGTACAGCCCGAGGAGGGGAAAAACGGGGAATCTGCGTAGTTTACCGGAGATGCGGGCACGGGCTGCCCGCATCTCGCGGATCACGCGTAAGGCGATCAGCGCGCGGCCGAGCGCTGCCGCACCGCTTCGAACAAACAGACGCCCGAAGCGACGGACACGTTCAGGCTCTCGACCGTGCCCGCCATCGGAATCTGCATGACTTCGTCGCAGGTTTCACGGATGAGGCGGCGCATGCCCTCGCCTTCGGCGCCGAGCACGATTGCCACCGGGCCATCGAGCTTCGTCTCATAGAGGTTCGCGCTCGCGTCGCCGGCGGTGCCGACCACCCACACGCCCGCGTCCTTGAGTTCGCGCAGGGCGCGCGCGAGGTTCGTGACGGTGATGTACGGCACGGTGTCCGCCGCGCCGCTCGCCACCTTCGCGGCCGTGGCGTTCAGCCCAACGGCGCGGTCGCGCGGCGCGATCACCGCGTGCGCGCCGGCCGCGTCGGCTACGCGCAGACACGCGCCGAGATTGTGCGGATCGGTCACGCCGTCGAGCACGAGCAGCAGCGGCGAGCCCTGGATGCCGTCGAGCAGCTCCGCGAGATTCTGGGCGAGCGCCAGGTCGCGCACGCGGGCCACCACGCCCTGGTGACGTTCCGTATGAGCGAGGCCCCAGAGGCGCGTTTCGTCGGCTGCGATCACGCGCACGCCGGCTTCCTTCGCGGCGTGCAGGAAGTCCTGCATGCGGCGGTCGCGGCGCGTCGGATCGTAGTAGACATCCTCGACCGTGGACGCGTCGTGCCGCAAACGCGCGGTCACCGCATGAAACCCGTAAAGAACCTTGAGACGTGACATGACTGAGACAACCCCTGATGAACGGTTCGCGGCGCAGACACTGCGCCGCCGACAACCCTGATACAGCCGGCCGCGCGATGCGTTCGGCGCTTGCGCGTCACGCCCGCAACTGGCAAGCGAGGCGTGGCACGCAAGTGAAAAAACCGGGCACGCGCTCGGCGGCGCGGCCCGGACATGAAACGGCGGCGGAGCGCGGCAGGCGCCCCGCTTAACGCTCAGCGCTTCTTGCGCGACGGCTGTTTTTTGGCCGTCGACTTGGCGGCCGAACGCTTCTTCGCGGTCTTGGCTGCGCCGCGCGCCGCGCGCGCCTCCTTGACCGCGGCGCTCGGCGCCGGCGCGGCTCGCTTCTGCCGCGCGGCGTCGCCGCCCGCTATCGCGCGCACGCGCGGACCGCCTTCCATACCGCCCTTCTCGGCCGGCATCGGCCGGCTGCCACCCGCCTTCACGGGCGTATCGCGCACGAGACGGAAGTCGATCTTGCGGGCATCGAGATCCACGCGGCTCACCTGCACGCGTACGCGATCCGAGAGGCGATAGCGAATACCGGTGCGTTCGCCGCGCAGCTCGTTCTTGATCTCGTCGTACTGGAAGTAGTCGGAGCCCAGCTCCGTCACGTGCACGAGACCTTCGATGAAGAGCGCGTCGAGCTGCACGAAAATGCCGAACGACGTCACGCCGCTCACCATCCCGCCGTATTCCTCGCCGAGCTTGTCGCGCATGAAGTAGCACTTGAGCCACGCCTCGACGTCGCGCGAGGCTTCGTCGGCGCGGCGCTCGTTTGCCGAGCAGTGCAGGCCCAGTTCTTCCCAGATCGCCGTGTTGCTCCCCCGGGCGCGCCGGCCGCGCTTCTCTTCGTCCTCGGCCTGCAACGCGCGCGCGCGCGGCGAAAGCGCGGTGTTGAGCTCGACGCCCTCGGGCGCGTGCGGCTGATACTTCTTGCCCTGCAGGATCGCGTAGATCGCGCGGTGCGTGAGCAGATCGGGATAGCGGCGAATCGGGCTCGTGAAGTGCGCATAGGCCTCGTACGCGAGCCCGAAGTGCCCGATGTTGTCCGGGCTGTAGACGGCCTGCTGCATCGAGCGCAGCAGCATGGTCTGCAGCATCTGCGCGTCGGGCCGGTCGCGGATGTGCGCCATCAGCGCGGCGTAATCGCTCGCGTGCGGCGTGTCGCCGCCACCGAGCGAGAGCCCCATGCCGCGCAGGAAGGTGCGCAGATTCTCGAGCTTTTCGGCGGTCGGTCCCGCGTGCACCCGATAAAGGCCGGGGTGCTTGTGGCGCTTCATGAAGTCCGCCGCGCAGACGTTCGCGGCGAGCATGCACTCCTCGATCAGCTTGTGTGCGTCGTTGCGCTGACGCGGCACGATTTGCTCGATCTTGCCCTGCGCGTTGCAGACGATATACGTCTCCGTCGTATCGAAGTCGATCGCGCCGCGTTTCTGGCGCGCGGCGAAGAGCGACTTGTACACGCCGTAGAGGTTCTGCAGTTGCGGCAGCAGCGCCGCGCGGCGTGTCGCCTCCGGTCCCTTGGTGTTCGTGAGCACCGCCGCGACTTCGGTATACGTGAGGCGCGCGGCCGAGTGCATGACACCCGGATAGAACTGGTACGCCTTGATCTCGCCGCGCGCGGTGATCACCATGTCGCACACGAGCACGCAGCGATCGACGTGCGGATTGAGCGAACACAGCCCGTTGGAGAGCTTCTCGGGCAGCATGGGAATCACGCGGCGCGGGAAATACACCGAGGTGCTGCGCTCGATCGCGTCGATGTCGAGGCCCGTGCCGGGCAGCACGTAATGCGAAACGTCGGCGATCGCGACGATCAGGCGGAAGCCCTCGCCGCGGCCGACCTGGATCGGCTCGCAATAGACGGCGTCGTCAAAGTCGCGCGCATCTTCGCCGTCGATGGTGACGAGCGGCACGTCGCGCAGGTCCACCCGATAGCGGATGTCGGCGGGACGCACGGCGTCGGGCAGCTTTGCGGCTTCGTCGAGCGCGGGCCTGCTGAATTCGTGCGGCACGCCGTACTTGCGCACGGCGATCTCGATCTCCATGCCGGGATCGTCGATGTCGCCCAGCACTTCCATGACGCGACCGAGCGGCTGCGAATGGCGGCTGGGGAAGTCGGTCAGCTCGACGACCACGACCTGCCCGACCTTGGCCTTCTTGGGATTCTGCGTGACGAGAATGTCGTGGCCGATGCGCTTGTCCTCGGGCGCGACGATCAGCGCGCCGTTCTCGTTGAGCAGACGCCCGATCACGCTGCGATTCGCGCGGTCGGTGACTTCGACGATATGCCCTTCCGGGCGGCCGCGCCGGTCATAGCCGACGATGCGCGCGAGCACGCGATCGTTGTGCATGACCTTTTGCATTTCGCCTTGCGGCAGGAACAGGTCGTCCTGTCCGTCGTCGCGTACGAGGAAACCGTAGCCGTCACGATGGCCCTGCACGCGCCCCGCGACGAAACTGGAGGGATGGGCGAGCTGGTAATGGCCGCGCGAATCGAGCCGGATCTGCCCGTCGCGCTCCATGGCGGCGAGCCGCCTGAAGAATCCTTCGCGCTCCTGGCGCTTGATGGAAAGCGCCTCGGCGATATCGTTCGCGGTGCACGGCGAGTCGCTGGTCCGCAGCACGCCCAGGATTTCTTCGCGGCTGGGAATCGGGTACGGATATTTGCTCAAGGGCTTGTCGATGGTTGTTCTCGTTGCGTGGACGTCGGATTTCGCGCGACCCAAATTTGAGATACGAATGTGCAATATGTGCAATCCATCCGGGCGGCGCCCCGGTCTTCGAGTGCTGCAATCCGCCGGCCCGCGCGAGAACATCCACTCGCACCGCGATGCGCCCGCGCAAACCCGGGAGACCGCTTACGTTCGCCGGCGGAACTGCTGCGAGGCATTCTAACACTCGCATCGCACCCTAAGAGCCGCGCGAGCGGCGTCGCGGCGTGCCGAACCGGCCACGCCGTGCGACCGACGAAGCATCGGAAACCGCATTCCGTAGCGCAACACAAAACGCTTGACAGACACATTCGGCCCGCTATAATGGCGGTCTTTGCTGCACGTTGAACAGCAAACGACACCTTGCCCAGGTGGCGGAATTGGTAGACGCACCAGGTTCAGGTCCTGGCGGTGGCAACACTGTGGAGGTTCGAGTCCTCTCTTGGGCACCAGATTCAAAGGCCGGCTTAGCGCCGGCCTTTTTCATTCGTGTCGGCGCTTTATGGCGATGCGCTCGAGGACGACTGCGCCGATATCGCCCGAAGCGCAGTGGTCATCTTCCCGCGATGAAGATATTTTGAAAAGAATTATTGACAACCCAATTCAAACGCGTCATAATTTTTTTCTAGCTTGAAGACGTGCCCAGGTGGCGGAATTGGTAGACGCACCAGGTTCAGGTCCTGGCGGTGGCAACACTGTGGAGGTTCGAGTCCTCTCCTGGGCACCATGTGAAGTTCCATAAACTTCCATCGGAGTCTTCAAGTCATTGAAAAAGCCCGCAAATTGCGGGCTTTTTTGTTTTCTGACGCCCTATCGAAACTCATTGCCCGGCACATTCAACGTTCGCGTTCGCTCCAGACCGCTACGCCTGGGCGCGCCTCGTCGGCCACAACAACCGCAACACGGGTACGAACCGCAACGCAGGTGGTAGCCCCATCCTTGCCGCACTGCAAGCCGGAATCGATCTTCATCGCAGCGAACTCGACGGTGCCAGCATCGGCATCTATGGCGCGATGGGCCACAGTCACGGCGCGGCCGATCATATCGACGCCACCGGCACCACGACGCGCGCCGACAACATCAACTTCACCGGCTACTGCCTGGGACTCCGTACGGCACCTGGCTCGAAGACCACGGCGGCTATCTGGACGCCGTGCTGCAAGGCAGGAGCCTATGGGCATCCACCGCGACGACGACAGGTTCTGGCACGACTGGCAAGCTCTGCCATGGCATGCGTCAGAGGCACGCCAACATCCGGATGCGGACAGCGAGGCGAGGTACCCCCCACAGAGGAAACTCCGAAGGACAACTACAGGATTTGGGTGCAGCGGACCCAGGAGCTTTACGATGGCAGAATCCAGCCTCGCAAATTCACGCTATTGGCCACTGGAATCCATCGAGATTCATGGACGTTTGCGATGGAAAACACCGCGCCTGGCGCCAAACATTTGCTAGTCGGTTTGCGAGTACCCACAAACAAAAAACCCCGCAGAACCTGAATTCTGCGGGGTTTCGCCGCCATGACTGGCGGAGACGGAGGGATTCGAACCCTCGATCCAGGTTTTGGCCCAGATGCTCCCTTAGCAGGGGAGTGCCTTCGACCTCTCGGCCACGTCTCCCGAAAACTTCGTTCGCGCCAGGGAGGCAGCGCAACGAAGCCAAGATAATAGCGGGTTAGCGCGTCCCGGTCAATTCATACGACGCTTTTTTGCGAAGTTTTTTCTGCAGGCGCGCAACGGATGACGCTCGTGGCGTCAAGACTGCGCAGACACGCAAGGCGCCTGACAGAACACCAAAAGCCGGACACGAAAAAGCGCGAATTACGCGTGCTCGAGATCGAACGCCTTATGCAGTGCGCGGACCGCCAGCTCCATGTATTTCTCGTCGATCAGCACCGAGATCTTGATTTCGGAGGTCGAAATCATCTGGATGTTGATGCCCTCTTCCGAGAGCGTGCGGAACATCTTGCTCGCCACACCCACGTGCGAGCGCATGCCCACGCCGACCACCGAGACCTTCGACACCTTCGGGTCGCCCAGTACCTGCTCGGCGCTCACGTGCCCCTTCACCTGGTTGGTGAGGATGTCCATCGCGCGCTGGTAGTCGCCACGGCCCACCGTGAACGTGAAGTCGGTCTTGCCGGCCACGCTCTGGTTCTGGATGATCATGTCGACGTCGATGTTCGCGTCCGCCACCGGGCCGAGGATCTGGTACGCGATGCCCGGCTTATCGGGCACGCCCATCACGATGATGCGGGCCTCGTCGCGCTGGAACGCGATACCCGAGATGACTGCTTTTTCCATGGTCTCGTCTTCTTCAAAAGTAATCAGGGTGCCCGATTTCATTTCCTCGTCGAGGTTCATCATCGGGTCGGTCAGGCTGGAGAGCACACGCGTCTTTACCTGATACTTACCCGCGAATTCCACCGAGCGGATCTGCAGCACCTTCGAGCCGAGGCTGGCCATTTCCAGCATTTCTTCGAACGTAATGCGGTCGAGCCGGCGTGCGTCGTCGACCACACGCGGATCGGTCGTATAAACGCCGTCGACGTCGGTGTAGATGAGGCATTCATCGGCCTTCAGCGCGGCTGCGACCGCCACCGCCGACGTGTCCGAGCCGCCGCGGCCGAGCGTGGTGATGTGGCCTTCCGGGTCGATACCCTGGAAGCCCGTGATCACGACCACCTTGCCAGCGTCGAGATCGGCCAGCACGCGGTCGCCGTCGATGTCGTTGATGCGCGCCTTGGTGAACGAGCTGTCGGTTTTGACCGGGACTTGCCAGCCGGTGTAGCTGATGGCGTCGACGCCGGCTTCCTGGAGGGCGATCGACAGAAGGCCGACGCTCACCTGCTCACCGGTCGACGCGATCATGTCGAGTTCGCGCGGGTTCGGCTGCGGCGAAAGTTCTTTCGCGAGACCGAGCAGACGATTCGTTTCGCCGGACATTGCCGAAGGCACGACGACCATCTTGTGGCCAGCCTTGTGCCACTTGGCGACGCGCCTGGCGACGTTCTTGATGCGCTCCACCGAGCCCATCGAGGTGCCGCCGTATTTGTGTACGATGAGTGCCATTGTCGTTCTGAACTGGAGATGTTACCGCGCTGGCGCACTGGAAGACCGCGCCGCCCGGAGATTCACGGCCGTGGCGACGGCTTCATGCAGCGCGTGCAGCACGCGCGGGTTTTGCCTCAGGGGCGCGAAGCCCGGCGCATCGTATCGATGCGCGCATGGCCCAGGTTGTCCCTGGCTCTCGCGCCCTGCCCGCATGCCGCTATGACGTCCCTGCAACCGTCGGGTACCGCTCGAAGGAAAAATCGCACCTTCACGACACGGGCCGCTGTTGGCGGCGTTGGTGCACAAGCCGCTTTTGGCGGCGTCCGTGCACAGCCGCTTTTGGCGGCGTCCGTGAATGCGAAAAAGCGCGCGAAAAAAGCGGGCTGGACAAACGACTTACACTACCCGATCGGGCTCAAAATTACAAGACGCAACGGGCTCGTCGAAGACGAAAAAGGCTTGCGCGGCAAGCATTTGCGGGGGAAAGATCGACCGTTGCGGCACGATTTAACCGGACAAGGCCACTCGAGCTGCGAAAAAAAGTGCGCGACTGCCAGCAGGATCATGCGACCAGCAAGTCCTCGCGCCATTCGATGCGGCGCCACCTCGCGCCCTGATCGATCGACAAAGCACCGAACGCCGACCTGTTCACGCCGATACCGGGAACGAACAGCAACGTCTCGCCCGCGAAGAGGAGCGGCACGTCGCGCTCCCACGCCGGCACGCCGCGCAACTGAAACAGATTCTTGAGCGTGCGGCTCGACTTCGCCGCTTCGTCGCGCAGGCGCTCGCCACCGCTGCGCTCGCGCGCGATCAGCGGGGCGCCCGCCAGCACGTGCTCGGGAACGGAATCGGGATCGTCGGCAGTCGCGGGGGCAAAGACGTAGGTTCCGCGCCACGCTGGCAGGCGCCAGATTTCCTCGCCGCTCCAGTTCAACGACACCGGCGCGCGCGATGCGCGTTTCCCCGTGCCCTCGCCTTGCCCCCCGGCGCGCGCATGCTTGTCGTCCGCGTGTGCCATTTCCCAGAACACGCGTCCGCGATACGCGCGCAGCCGGCGTCCCGCATGATCGACGCGCAACGCGTGCCCGTTTCCGTCGTCGCGCGCGACTTCGCGTAACTGCCGCAGCATGTCCGCAAGCCGTCCAGCCGAGGCCGCCGGCATGCCGAGCGTTCGCATCCAGTAGCGCAGCAGGTTGAGCGCGCGCGCGTCGTCGCGCATGATCAGCGCGGCGTGGGAAAGCGCGCTGCCGCCTTCTCTCCCAATCTCGCGTAAATCGATATGGGCAAGCTCGTCGAGCAAACGCTGCGACGCGGCCGCATGCGCCGCCGTGCGCGCGAGCGCGTCGCGATAACCTGGAAAATGCGCGGAGAGCGCCGGCATCACGTCGTGACGCAAGGCGTTGCGCGCGTAGCGCGTATCGTCGTTCGACTCGTCGTCGATCCAGTTCAGGCCATGCGCGCGCGCATAGCGCTCCAGTTGCGCGCGCAACAAAGGCAGCAAGGGCCGCATGCGCGCCACGCCGTTCGCGCTCATGCGCGCCGGCGCCATCGCCGCGAGCCCAGCGAGACCGGCGCCGCGTAGCAATTGCAGCAGGACCGTCTCCGCCTGGTCGTCCGCATGCTGGGCGAGCCAGAGCGCCTGCGCGCCGTGCGCCTCGCACATCGCGTCGAGTGCGCGGTAGCGGGCATCGCGGGCTGCGGCTTCGACGCCCGCCGCGTCGTCGCGCGCGACCTCGACGCGCCGCGCGTCGAACGTCACGCCGTATGCGCGTGCCGTCGTCTCGCAATGCGCGAGCCACGCGTCTGCGTTCGGACTGAGCCCGTGATGGACGTGCAGGGCGACGAGACGCGCTGCTCCCGCCGCGCGCACGGCGGCATCGAGCAGCACCGACGAGTCGAGGCCGCCGCTATACGCAATCGCGATACGGGCATCGACGGGAAGCGTGGAAAGCACAACGCCGAGCGCATCGAGAACGATGCGCCCGGCGTCGGATTCGGGATGGTCGGTCACGGCACGAATGCGCCGGCAGACATTAAACGCGATGACGTCGCGCGCCTTACGCGCCCGGCGTCGTTTCCTTGAACTTGCCGTAGGCCATCAGGCGCTCGAAGCGGCGCTCCTTGAGGTCGGCGATGCTCATGCCCTGGAACTGGCGCAGCGAATCGGCAAGCGCGCGGCGCAGAAGCGCGGCCATGCCCTTCGGATCGCGATGCGCGCCGCCGAGCGGCTCGTTCACGATCTTGTCGATCAGACCGAGCGCCTTCAGGCGATGCGCCGTGAGGCCCAGCGCTTCGGCGGCTTCCGGGGCCTTCGCGGCGCTCTTCCAGAGGATCGACGCGCAGCCTTCCGGCGAAATCACGGAATAGGTCGAGAACTGCAGCATCATGACCGTGTCGGCCACCGCGACGGCGAGCGCGCCGCCCGAACCGCCCTCACCGATGATCGTCGTGATGATGGGCGTCTTGAGCTCGGCCATCACGTAGAGATTGCGGCCGATCGCCTCCGACTGGCCGCGCTCTTCGGCGCCGATGCCCGGGTAAGCACCCGGCGTGTCGACGAACGTGAAGATGGGCAGACCGAACTTCTCGGCAAGGCGCATCAGGCGCTCGGCCTTGCGATAGCCTTCCGGGCGCGGCATGCCGAAGTTGCGCGCGGCGCGCTCCTTCGTGTCGCGGCCCTTCTGATGCCCGATCACCATGCACGCCTGGCCGTTGAAGCGCGCGAGGCCGCCGACGACGGAGAGGTCGTCCGCAAACGAGCGATCGCCGTGGAGTTCGTGAAAATCGGTGAAAAGCTCGTGCACGTAATCGAGCGTGTAGGGACGCTGCGGATGACGCGCGATCTGCGAAACCTGCCACGGGCTCAGGTTCGCGTAGAGATCCTTCGTGAGCTGCTGACTCTTCTTCGACAGCCGCTCGATTTCTTCCGAAATATCGACGGCCGAGTCGTCCTGAACGAAGCGCAGTTCTTCGATCTTCGCTTCCAGTTCAGCGATCGGCTGTTCGAAATCCAGAAACGTGGTCTTCATGTGTGGGAATCCTTCACTTTGCGGCAGCGCGTATTCTAACCGCGCCAGCCCGCGCCGAAATCGGCCAAGAACTATCGATTTCTTTGATCGATAGCATTATCTTCACTAACAGACGAAGCGCCAGTCGATCACGACGGTTCGAGGCTGCGCCACATATACCAGGTCGCGACAGTACGCCACGGCTCCCAGTTGGCCGCGACTTCGCGCGCCTCGCTGCGCGTGACCGGCTCGCCACTGAAATAGTTGACGCTGATTGCGCGAATCAGGCCGAGATCGTCGAGCGGCAGCACGTTGGGGCGCGCAAGATTGAAGATCAGGAACATCTCGGCGGTCCAGCGCCCGATGCCGCGAATCGCCGTCAACTCGGCGATCACGTCCTCGTCTTCCATCGAGGTCCATTTGCCGACATGCAGCGCACCCGAGACGAAATGCTGCGCGAGATCGAGGATGTATTCCGTCTTGCGTTTGGAGAGCCCACAGGCGGCGAGCTTCTCGTGACCGAGCTTGATGAACTGCTGCGGCACGAGCTTCGGGCACGCGGCTTCCACGCGCTGCCAGAGCGCCTGCGCCGCCGCCGTCGAGATCTGCTGACCGACCACGGAGCGCGCGAGTGTGACGAACGGATCGTCGCGGCTCAGCAGATGCACCGGCCCGAACTTCGGAATCAGTTTCTTGAGAATGCGGTCGCGCTTGACGAGGTCGGCGCAGGCCTTGTCCCAATAGCCGGGGCGCTGCACTTCGAATTCGAGATCGCCGAGCGCGTTCGCCGCGGGCTCCACAGCCTCGAGCGCCGCCGGACCATTGGCGAGCACGGCGTCGATCGCCGCGCCGTCGAGCGCCTCGCGCTGCGCGGCCGAGCCGTTGGCCTTCGCGCGCGGGCGCTTTGCAGTCGCCTTTGCGCCCGGCTTGAGCGTTGCTTTCCCGCCTGCACCGTTGAGCGCGCGCCTCACGCCGGCCTTTGCGCCCGTCGTCCCGCCCGTTAGCGACGCAGACCGCCTGGTCTGCGTCTTCGTGGCCGTTACCATCCTGCCTCCTGCCTCGCGAATCGATCAGTGGAAACTGGACAGCCCGCTTACACGCGGCGCCACTCGGTCAACCCGCCCGGTTTGTCTTCGAGCGCGACACCGGCATCGAGCAGTTCGGCCCGAATCCGGTCTGCCTCCGCATATTGCTTCGCCTGCTTGGCCGCCGTGCGTGCCGCGATCTTCGCTTCGATCGCAGCCACGTCGAGCGCATCCGCATCTTGCGCGCCCGCGGCTTGCTGCAGGAACACGCGCGGCTCGCGCACGAGCAGTCCGATCAAGCGTGCGAGGCGTTGCAGCTGACGCGCGAGCACCGCATCGCGCGTGCGATTCACCTCGCTCGCCAATTCGAACAGCACGGCAATCGCCACCGGCGTGTTGAAGTCGTCGTTCATTGCTGCATGAAAACGCTGTGCATAGGGCTCTTTCCAGTCGAGCTCCCCCGCGTCGGGCGTCACGTCCTTCAACGCCGTGTAAAGACGCGTGAGCGCGTTGCGCGCGTCGTCGAGATGCACGTCGCTGTAGTTCAGCGGCGAGCGGTAATGCGCGCGCACCATGAAGAAGCGCACCACTTCAGCATCGTACTTCGCCAGCACTTCGCGGATCGTGAAAAAGTTGCCAAGCGATTTCGACATCTTCTCGTTGTCGATATTCACGAAGCCGTTATGCATCCAGGTATTGACGAACGTCTTGCCGGTTGCACCCTCGCTCTGCGCAATCTCGTTCTCGTGGTGCGGAAACTGCAGATCCTGGCCGCCGCCATGAATGTCGAAGTGCTCGCCGAGCAGCGCGCAGCTCATGGCAGAGCATTCGATGTGCCAGCCAGGACGCCCGCGCCCGTACTTCGAGTCCCAGCTCGTGTCGGCCGGCTCCTGCGGTTTTGCCTGCTTCCACAGCACGAAGTCAAGCGGATCCTGCTTGGCATCGTTCGTCGCCACACGCTCGCCCGCGCGCAGGTCCTCGATCGACTTGCCCGAAAGCGCACCGTAGTTCGCGAACTTGCGCACCGCGTAGTTCACGTCGCCGTCCGAACCCTGGTAGGCATAGCCGTGTTGCTCGAGCTTGCCGATCATGTCGAGCATCTGCGGGATGAACTGCGTCGCGCGCGGCTCGAGGTCGGGACGCTCGATGCCGAGCGCGTCCGCGTCTTCGTGAAGCGCCGCGATGAAACGGTCGGTGAGCTGCTTGATCGTCTCGCCGTTTTCCACCGCGCGACGAATGATCTTGTCGTCGATGTCGGTGATGTTGCGCACGTAGGTCACGTTGTAGCCGAGCGCGCGCAGCCACCGCTGCACGACGTCGAACACCACCATCACACGCGCATGCCCGACGTGACAATAGTCGTACACCGTCATCCCACAGACATACATACGCACGACGCCGGGCACGAGGGGCACGAAATTCTGTTTGTCACGCGCGAGCGTGTTGTAGATGCGCAGTGATTCCATAAAGACGATGGATACGTGGGTCGAAGGAAATCCGCGGCGACGCCGACGGCAGCCGGCGGGCGCGTTGGCCCGCGTTGTTCAGGCTGCTGTCTGTCGGCGCCCGGCCTGCAAACAGATGGCTACCGGAGCGGAGACGACCACGAGTGGCGAAAGAAAGCCCGGCGATTCAAGCGGCGCGCCCCGAATGCCCCGCACTGCAATTGCAATTCGACTATAACGAGCGAGGGACAAAGCGCGCGACGAAAACGCCCAGACCTTTTGTTAGAATGGCTCGGAGTATAACACCGCGACCTCACCCTATGAAACCTTCCAGCGGCCGCACGCCTCGTGCTGCGACCCTTGCCGCGTCGGCGCTTGCGAGCGCCGCGATCGTGCTGTGCAGCGTGAGCATCGCGCATGCCGCGCCCCCTCCGGCGACGGCTGACGGCACGCCCGGCGCAGACGCGGCGATCAGCCAGCACGACTGGGCGTCGGCGCTCACGCAGCTCGACGAGCGCATCAAGACGAATCCGCGAGACGTGCAGGCCAAATTCAAGCGGGCGACCATTCTCGCGCGCCTGAACCGCGACGACGACGCGATCGAGGCCTTCACCGAACTCACGCAGCTCTACCCCGAGCTGCCCGAGCCCTACAACAATCTTGCCGCACTCTATGCGAAGCACGGCCGCTACGACGAGGCGCGTGTCGCGCTCGAAACGGCCGTGAAGGCGAACCCTTCGTACGGGCTCGCTTGGGAGAATCTCGGCGACCTGTACCTGCGCCTCGCCGACACGTCATACCGCCGCGCGCAAACGCTCGGCCACGCGAGCGGCACCACGCCGCAGCGTCTCGCCGACATCGAGAAGATCATTTCGCCGCCGCCCGCGCAAAAGAAGCCGCGCGCCGCGTCGGCCGAAGCCGGGTCCGAAGCGAACTCGTCGCATCTCGTGCCCGCGCTCACCAACCCCGCGTACCAGTTCGGCGGCCCGACCGGTTCGCTGGCGATGCCGCCGTTCGTGGCGCCGTCGAACTAAGCCGCGGCGCGCGAAGCGTAGCGCGCCGCGACACGTATTTCCCGCACTTCCGAGGATACTCATGAAATGGTTGATGTTGGCGCTCGGCAGCGCCGCCCTGATCGCGAACGCACCGGCCTTTGCGCAAAACGGCCAGCCGGCCGCCGCGCATCCGCAGGTACTCTTCAAGACCAGTGAAGGCGACATTCGCGTCGAACTCTATCCCGAGAAGGCGCCGAAGACCGTCGACAACTTCCTCCAGTACGTGAAAGCCGGCCAGTACAACGGCACGATCTTTCATCGCGTGATCCGCGGCTTCATGATCCAGGGCGGCGGCTATACGCAAAGCTTCGTCGAGAAGCCCACGCGCGCGCCCATTGCGCTCGAAAGCCGCAATGGCCTGAAGAACCTCACGGGCACCATCGCGATGGCGCGCACGAGCGACCCGAACTCGGCCACCGCGCAGTTCTTCATCAACACCGTCGACAACGCCGGCCTCGACTATCCGAATCCGGACGGCAACGGCTATGCCGTGTTCGGCAAGGTCACCCAGGGCATGGATGTCGTGAAGAAGATCGAAGCGGCGCCCACCACCTCGCGCGGCCCGATGAGCGATGTGCCGCAAAAGGAAATCGTGATCCAGTCGGCCACGGTCGTCGGCAAGTAAGCGGCCGCGAGAAGCGTCCACAATACGGCGACAGCAGCACGAAGGTCGTCATCGACTAGCCGGGCGGCAACGCCGCCCTCATTCCCGTCGCGCGTCGCGGCGCCGGCACACGCGAGACAGCACGCCTCGCCTCGTGCCGTGGCGGCGACGTTCACTCCCCCAGCCACATGGCAAAGGATTCCATCATGGTCGAACTGCACACGAACCACGGCGTCATCAAGCTCGAACTGAACGCCGAGAAGGCCCCGAAGACGGTCGCAAACTTCCTCAACTATGTGAAGAACGGCCACTATGACGGCACGGTGTTCCACCGCGTCATCGACGGGTTCATGATCCAGGGCGGCGGCTTCGAAGCCGGCATGAAGCAAAAGCCCACGGAAGCGCCGATCGAGAACGAAGCGAACAACGGCCTGAAGAACGAGCGCGGCTCGATCGCCATGGCGCGCACCAACGACCCGCATTCGGCGAGCGCGCAGTTCTTCATCAACGTCGCCGACAACGACTTCCTGAACCACTCGTCGCCCACGCCGCAAGGCTGGGGCTACGCCGTGTTCGGCAAGGTCGTCGAGGGCCTCGAAGTGGTCGACAAGATCAAGAAGGTCAAGACCGGCTCGAAGGGCTTCCATCAGGACGTGCCGGTCGACGACGTCGTGATCGAGAAGGCCGTCGTCGTCGAATAAGTTTCACAACCATCACGCGCGAACTTCATCGATGCTGCAGGAAAAGGCTTTACGACACGCTGCTGCGGGCGTACCCGGCGAGGGCAAGCGCCCGCACGCGGCGCGCCCGTTCCTGTTCGTTTCCGATGTGCATCTGAATGAAGGCATTCCGCGTACGGTCGCCGCGTTCGAACGATTCATCCGGGTCACGGCCGATCAGGCCGACTCGGTGTTCATACTCGGCGACCTCTTCGAATACTGGATCGGCGACGACATGCTCGCCGATCCGTTCGTCGCGCGCATGACCGCGCTGATGCATACGCTCTCCGAGCGCGGCATCGCGCTCTACATCATGCATGGCAACCGCGACTTCCTGATGGGCAAGCGCTTCATGAAAGCGGCGGGCGCAATCTGGCTGCCCGACCCCATCGCCATCACCGCGTTCGGCACGCGCCTTGCGCTCGCGCACGGCGACGCGCTGTGCACCGACGATCGCGGCTATCAGCTCTTTCGCAAGCTCGCGCGCAACCGCCTCGTCCAGCTGCTCTTTCTCGCGTGGCCGTTTCGCTGGCGCCGCGCCATCGCCGAGCGGGCGCGCCGCGCGAGCGAGGACAAGCGCGGCGGGCCGCGCCTGCCGAAGTACGACGTCACCGCGAAAGGCGTCGCAACGCTCTTCAAGCGGGCACGCGCGAACACCATCGTGCACGGCCACACGCACCGGCCCGCGCGCCACCAGGAGCCTGGCGGCACACGCTGGGTCTTGCCCGACTGGGATCTCGATCACGGCAAGCCGCGCGGCGGCTACCTGCGGGTGGATGCCGAGGGATTCAGGTCATTGCCGCTGGACTGAAAGCGCGGTGCTAAAGAAGCGCCCCGCGCGTGGCGCGATGCGAACGCATCCAGCAGCCAGCGCCGCCTGGCTTGCGTCGTCGTAACACCGCGCATCAAGCACGCGCAGGCGCGCTCTCTTCGTGGATCGCGCCCTCGCCCTGCGGCGCGTCGCACTCCAGCCCCTCCGAGAGGCGCCGCAATTGCGCGAGTGCGGCATCGGCGCCATGCAGCGCCTCGAGCCGCGTCCCGAGCCGCTCCAACGCCACGACGATGGCATCGACGCGCTGCGTTTGCGTAGCCGCGTGATCGATCAGGCCATGGATGGCGAGCGAAACCGGATCGTCGGCGTTGGGCGTGATGCCGTATGCGCAGAAGCCCTCGCGCGCCGAGGCCGGTTTTTCCTGTACCGGCGAACGCTTCGCGGGCGCAACGATGCGCGCGGGGTTGCCCACCGCCGTCGCGCCTTCGGGCACCGGCTTCACGACCACGGCGTTGGAGCCGATCTTCGCCCCAGCGCCCACGGTGAAACCGCCGAGCACTTTGGCGCCAGCACCCACGATTACACCGGGGCCGAGCGTCGGGTGGCGCTTCGCGCCGCGCGTGAGCGAGGTGCCGCCGAGCGTGACGCCCTGGTAGATGGTGCAGTCGTCGCCGACCTCGGCCGTCTCGCCGATCACGACGCCCATCCCGTGATCGATGAACACGCGCCGCCCGATGGTCGCGCCCGGATGGATCTCGATACCGGTGAGAAATCGCGCGACCTGCGAGACATAACGCGCAAGCCAGCGACGTTTCGCACGCCAGCATGCATGCGCGAAGCGATGCAGCACGAGCGCATGCAGACCCGGATAACAGGTCAGGACTTCCCACGCGCTGCGGGCGGCGGGATCGCGCTCGCGGATCGTGGCGATGTCTTCGCGAAGTCTCTTGAACATGGCAGTCACGCTAAAAAAACGGATGAAACATGGGAGGAAGGCCATACGCCGCGGCGACATGAGGCACCCGCCGGGCGGCCTTTGCAGCCACGCGCATTTGCTTATGATGTTTTGGCCGGTTTTCAGGCGATTGTAGGCGCAAAGCCGCTTTGAGGCGGGATGCCCTCGTCGGCGGCAAGGTTGGTGCGCGGGCTAGCGCCGCCGCGCGGCTCAGCTTTTTTCGCCGCCTTTGCCCTTGAGCATCAGGATGTGCTTCGCAATGCCGCGCACGATATTGACTTCCTCGCGCTCGAGCCCCGAGCGCGCGAAGAGCCGTCGCAGGCGCGACATCAGTTTCTTCGGATTGGCGGGGTCGAGAAAGTCGAGCGCAATGAGCGCGTTCTCGAGGTGCACGTACATGCGTTCGATGTCGTCGCTCGTCGCGAGAGGCGAACCGGCGCCCGGCGCAACGGCGGCCGCCGCCGGAAATGCCGCGGCCGGCGCGCTCTCGCCCAGGTAGGCAAGACGGAGTTCGTAGGCGAGCACCTGCACCGCCTGGGCGAGGTTGAGCGAGCTATAGGCCGGATTTGCCGGGATATGCGCGAGTGCGCTGCAGCGCTCGACGTCATCGTTCGCGAGACCGGTGCGCTCGTTTCCGAAGACGAGCGCGATATCGCCGCCGTGCGCCACCTGGCGGCAGGCGTCCTGCACCGCAACGCGTGGCGCGCTGGGGGGCGGTCCGTACTCGCGCGTGCGCGCCGTGAGCGCGAGCGACCACTGGACGCCGGCCAGCGCGTCGGCGAGCGTCGGCACGATGTGGGCGGCCGCGAGCACGTCGTCGGCGCCACTCGCCATCGCCACCGCCTCGGGGTCGCAATGGACCTGGGGCACACGCGGCGCCACCAGCACGAGACGCGAGAAGCCCATTGTCTTGAGCGCGCGCGCGGCCGCGCCGACATTTCCGGGGTGGCTCGGCTCGACGAGGACGAAGCGGGTGGACGTGAAACCGCCGCGCAGCGGCTCGTGAGCGTCGCCGGCGGCGGCCGCGGTTGCCGCACCGGCGCGGGCAACGGGTGAATCGGGGTGCACCAAGATGAGTCTCTGACGCGAACGTAAGGAAAGGCTCTATGTTAGCGCGCCTCGTTCCCCAGTAGACACGGGAAAGCGGTGCGCCGCCAGCCGGAGCGGGCCGGTCTCGGGTAAAATGGCGGTTTCGCGCGCGCTGGGCGCAGCGCCGAGCCGCTTTCTGGCTTGCGTAGCGTCCGGCAGGCAACTGGCAAGCTGACACGTTCACAATCAGCGAGCGCCGCCGCGCCCCGCTCTTATCCAATTCGTCTCCGTTGGCGGGACAGGTTCCGCAGGCGCTACCCAGGGCCCGCGCCCTGTCCAATCGTTAGACGCTTTTATCTTCTGCACCACCGGCGCGCCGCACGTTCGAGGCTATTCGAGCGCGAGTGCCGGACAACAAGGATCCTGGCTCATGCATCCCATGCTCAACATCGCTGTCAAGGCCGCGCGCCGCGCCGGACAGATCATCAACCGCGCGTCGCTCGACCTCGACCTCGTGCAGGTCGCGAAGAAGCAGCACAACGATTTCGTCACGGAAGTCGACAAGGCGGCCGAATCCGCCATCATCGAAACGCTCAGGACCGCCTACCCCGACCACGCCATCCTGGCCGAGGAATCGGGCGAATCGGTGAACGAGTCCGAATACCAGTGGATCATCGATCCGCTCGACGGCACCACCAATTTCATCCACGGCTTCCAGTACTACTGTGTCTCGATCGCGCTCGTGCACAAGGGCATCGTCACGCAGGCCGTCGTCTACGATCCGACCCGCAACGATCTCTTTACCGCCTCGCGCGGCCGCGGTGCGTTCCTCAACGACCGCCGCATCCGCGTGGGCCGCCGCGACCGTCTCGCCGACGGCCTGATCGGCACCGGCTTCCCGTTCCGCGAGAAGGACGGCCTCGCGAGCTACTGCGACCTGTTCGCCGAGATGACCAACGCATGCGCGGGCCTGCGCCGCCCGGGCGCCGCCGCGCTCGATCTGGCGAACGTCGCCGCGGGCCGCATGGACGGCTTCTTCGAGCAAGGCCTCAACCCGTGGGATGTCGCAGCGGGCGCCCTGCTCGTCACCGAAGCCGGCGGTCTGATCGGCAACTACACGGGCGATTCCGACTTCCTGCACGAGGGTGAAATCGTCGCGGGCAATCCGAAGATCTACGCGCAGATGGTGCCGATCCTCTCGAAGTACACGCGCGTCAACAAGGCTGCATAAGCGCCCATGAGCGTCGCGGCCAGGGCACGCGCCGGGTCCACCCCGCGCTTCGCATGCGCATCGAGCGGCTCCGGCCGCTTTTTTGTTTGCGCCGCTTGCGCTGCGCCGCGAGCGAACCCCGCACGCATCCGATGAAGAAAGGCTTCTATACGATCATCGCCGCGCAGTTCGTGTCGTCGCTCGCCGACAACGCGCTCCTCATCGCGGCGATTGCGCTGCTCACGGTCATCTCGTCGCCCGCCTGGGTCACACCGCTGCTGCAGATCTTTTTCACGATCTCCTACGTACTACTCGCGCCCTTCGTCGGCGCGTTCGCCGACGCCCTGCAAAAGCGCCACGTGATGTTCATCTCGAACGCGCTGAAGGCAGGCGGCTGCCTGCTGATGGTTGCGGGCGTGCATCCGATGATCGCCTACGGCGTGGTCGGTTTCGGCGCGGCTGCGTACTCGCCCGCAAAGTATGGAATCCTGACTGAATTGCTGCCGGCAGAAAAGCTGATCGCCGCGAATGCGTGGCTCGAATCGGCCACGGTGCTCTCCACCATCGTCGGCACGATGCTGGGCGGCGCGCTCGTGTCGACTTACGCCGACCGCTTCGTGACGCGCCATCCGCTGCCATTCGTCCATTCCGCCGCCGGTCTGGCGATGATCGCCGTCATGATCACGTATGCGCTCGCCGCGTTCATCAACATCGGTATTCCCGACACGGGCGCGCGCTACGAGAACCGGCTCAAGGAGCCCGCGCGGCTCGTAGGGGAGTTCACCCGCTGCTTCAACGTGCTCTGGGCGGACAAGCTCGCGCAGATCGCGCTCTGGGTCACCACGCTGATGTGGGGTGCGGCAGTCACGCTGCAACTGCTCGTGCTGAAGTGGGCCGATGCGAACCTCGGCCTCTCGCTCTCCAAAGCCGCCGTGATGCAGGGCGTAACAGGCCTCGGCATTGCGCTCGGCGCGGGCGCCGCGGCCGCGTGGGTGTCGCTGCGCGCTTCGCTGCGCGTGCTGCCCGTGGGCGTGCTCTGCGGCGCGGTGGCGGTGGGCATGGCGTTCTATAGCAAGGGCCTCTTTCCACACGGTGTCGGCGTGCGCTTCGGCACACTCTTCGTGCCCTTCTATCTGCTTTTCGCGTATCCATTGATGGTGCTGCTCGGCGTACTCGCGGGTTTCTTCATTGTGCCGATGAACGCCTTGCTTCAGCATCGGGGCGCGACGCTCCTTTCGGCGGGCCATTCCATCGCTGTGCAGAACTTCAACCAGAACCTCGCGGTGCTGCTCATGCTCGGTGCGTATGCGCTGCTGCTCACCGCAAAGGTGCCCGTGCAATGGATCATCGTCGTCTTCGGCGTGTTCGTCGGCACGATGATCTGGCTCGCCATGCGGCGCAGTGCGGCAAACGCGCGCGCCGTGAACCTCCAGGCGCTGGTGGACGAATGACGCAAGCGCCTGCGGCATCACCTGCGACAGCGTTAGCCGAAAGGCTGGCTTTACATGCAATCGGCGCGCGTTAAACTCACGCCCTGAACCCTTAGCAAGACACCGAGGATGGCTACAGACACCGCCGGCGCAGCCGACATCGCGCAACACACCCCCATGATGCAGCAGTACCTGCGCATCAAGGCCGACCATCCGGGCACGCTCGTGTTCTACCGGATGGGTGACTTCTACGAACTGTTCTTCGAAGACGCCGAGAAAGCCGCGCGCCTGCTCGACCTCACGCTCACGCAGCGTGGCGCCTCGGCGGGTAATCCGATCAAGATGGCCGGCGTGCCGCATCACGCGGTCGAGCAATATCTCGCGAAGCTCGTGAAACTGGGCGAGTCGGTGGCGATCTGCGAGCAGATCGGCGATCCGGCCACCTCGAAGGGCCCGGTCGAGCGCAAGGTGGTGCGCGTCGTCACGCCCGGCACGCTGACGGACGCCGCCCTGCTTTCCGACAAGAACGACGTCTACCTGATGGCCGTCTGCCCCGGTCACAACCGGCGCGGCGCGACCGTCAACGTCGGGCTCGCATGGCTCAATCTCGCAAGCGGCGCGCTGCGCCTCGCGGAACTCGCGCCGGAACAGGTCGCCACGGCATTCGAACGCATTCGTCCGGCCGAAATTCTCGTTGCGGAAATGCCTGCGGAAACGGCCGCGTGGGCTCCGCCTGCCGGCATCGGCGCGCTCACGCGTGTGCCCGCATGGCACTTCGATGTCAGCTCGGGCAAGCAACGTCTGTGCGATCAACTCGATGTGGCAAGCCTGGATGGCTTCGGCGCGCAAACGCTCACGAGCGCATGCGGCGCGGCGGGCGCGCTGCTGCTCTATGCGGCGGCCACGCAGGGCCAGCAACTGCGCCACGTGCGCAGCCTCAAGGTCGAAGTCGAATCGGAATACATCGGGCTCGATCCGGCTACCCGGCGCAACCTCGAACTCACCGAAACGCTGCGCGGCACCGAATCGCCCACGCTCTGCTCGCTGCTCGACACTTGCAGCACGGCCATGGGCAGCCGCCTGCTGCGGCACTGGCTCCACCACCCGCCGCGCGCAGCGGCAATCGCGCAATTGCGCCAGCAAGCCATCGGCGCGCTGCTCGAAGCGCCGCCGCAAGCGAGCGTCGACACCTTGCGCGCCGCCTTGCGCCAGATCGCCGACGTCGAGCGCATCACCGGGCGGCTAGCGCTGCTTTCCGCGCGCCCGCGCGATCTTTCCAGCCTGCGCGACACCTTCGCCGCGCTGCCCGCGCTGCGCGAACAGGTCGCGGCCGCAAGCGGCTCAGCGACGTCGCTCGCGCACATCGCCGCGGCGCTCGAACCGCCCCCCGAGTGCGCAGCGCTGCTGCAGCGCGCGGTCGCGCCCGAACCCGCGGCAATGGTGCGTGACGGCGGCGTGATTGCACGCGGCTACGATGCGGAACTCGACGAACTGCGCGATATCTCCGAAAACTGCGGCCAGTTCCTGCTCGACCTCGAAACGCGCGAGCGCGCGCGCACCGGCATCGGCAATCTGCGCGTCGAGTACAACAAGGTGCACGGCTTCTATATCGAAGTCACGCGCGGCCAGACCGACAAGGTCCCCGACGACTATCGCCGCCGACAGACGCTCAAGAACGCCGAGCGCTACATCACGCCCGAACTCAAGACATTCGAGGACAAGGCGCTCTCGGCGCAGGAGCGCGCGCTCTCACGCGAGAAGGCACTCTATGACGCGCTGCTGCAGGCGCTGCTGCCGTTCATTCCCGATTGCCAGCGCGTGGCCTCGGCGCTCGCGGAACTGGACCTGCTGGCTGCATTCGCGGAACGCGCGCGGGCGCTCGACTGGAACGCGCCCACGTTTTCGGAGACGCCCGGCATCGAGATCGAGCAAGGCCGCCATCCGGTCGTCGAGGCTCAGGTCGAGCAGTTCATCGCCAATGACTGCCTGCTTGCCCCGGAACGCAAGCTGCTGCTCATCACCGGCCCGAACATGGGCGGCAAATCGACCTTCATGCGACAGACCGCGCTCATCGCGCTGCTGGCCTACGTAGGCAGCTACGTGCCGGCGAAACGTGCGCGTTTCGGGCCGATCGATCGCATCTTCACGCGCATCGGTGCCGCCGACGACCTCGCGGGCGGCCGTTCGACCTTCATGGTCGAAATGACCGAAGCCGCGGCCATTCTCAACGACGCCACGCCGCAAAGCCTCGTGCTGATGGACGAGATAGGACGCGGCACGTCGACGTTCGACGGCCTCGCGCTCGCGTGGGCCATCGCGCGGCACCTGCTCGCGAACAACGGCTGCCACACGCTCTTCGCCACCCACTATTTCGAGCTCACGCAACTGCCCGCCGAATTCGCGCAGGCGGCGAACGTGCATCTGTCGGCCGTCGAGCATGGTCACGGCATCGTCTTTCTGCACGCGGTGCAGGAAGGGCCGGCCAACCAGAGCTATGGCCTGCAGGTCGCGCAGCTCGCCGGTGTGCCGGCCGCCGTGATCCGCGCCGCGCGCAGGCATCTCGTGCATCTGGAGCAGCAATCGGCGGGACAGCCCGCACCGCAGCTCGATCTTTTTGCAGCGCCGGCCAGCGTGTACGACGACGAAGGGCCGCACGTGGAAGACCGCGCCGCGCCGGCCGAGGAGGATCGCGGGGCGTCACTCGTCGCACAACGGCTGCGCGAGCTCGATCCAAACGAGCTGCGTCCCCGCGATGCGCTCGATCTGTTGTACGAACTGCATGAACTGGCCACCGCGCCGGACGCGAAACGCTGAGCGTCGCCTCGCGACGCCGCCGCGGCCACTGCAACCGGCGCGCCGCGGCTGTCGCCGTTCGCGCTATCTGAAAATGATGCGCCGTGTGGCATGCGCGTTGATGCTGGTGTCCTCGCTTGGCTCGCCACTCGCGGCACATGCCCAGCCGGCGCGCTATGCCTTCGCGGTCGTGGCGAACGCACTGACTTCGCAGCCGGACGAAGCGTCGGCGCAGCGCCTCGTCGACGCCATCGGGCGCGATCCGCAAATCGCGTTCACCGTCTACGACGGCAATCTCAAAGGCGCGCACGAGAGCTGCGCCGATCAACTCTATGAGCGGCGTCATGACATCCTCGACGCGTCACGTGTGCCGCTCGTTTTCGTGCCCGGCGAGCACGACTGGGCCACGTGCGGCATGAGCGGCTCGGGCGCCTACGACCCTGCGGAGCGGCTCGATTTCCTGCGCCAGGAGTTCTTTGCCGATTCGAACTCGCTCGGGCAAAACCGCTTGACGCTCACACGGGAAAGCGAAGTCTCGCGCTTCCGCCCGTATCGTGAGAACATGCGCTGGCAGCTTGGCGACACCGTCTTCATCGGGCTGAACGTGCCCGACGGGAACAATCACTACCTCAATGCCGGCGGGCGCAATGGCGAGTTCGAAGATCGCGTGATCGCCAATGGCTTCTGGCTCGAACATGCGGCCGAATATGCGAGGCGCCGCAACGCGCGCGCCATCGTCATCTTCATGCAGGGCAATGCGATGCCCGAACATAGCGAGCGCCCCGACCGCTTTGCCTGGCTACGCTTTCATCGCGCGCCGCGCGACGGCTATGTCGAATTGCGCCGCAGCCTCGTGAGGCTCGCGCAAGCCTTTCGCGGCCCCGTGATCATCGTAAGTTCCGACGACGCAAAGCTCGCGCACGGCTTCACGATCGATCAGCCGTTGCGCAACGAGAAAGGCACAAGGATAGAAAACGTCACGCGCATCGCCTTCTCCTTGCGCGATCCGCTCACGCAGTGGCTGCAGGTGGACGCCGACACGACACGCAACACGCCACTGCGCGTGAGCGTGCGCGACGTCCCGAAACATCTCCCGCTGCTGCCTGGACAACCGTCGCCGACTCAGCCGGGAGCCGGACAGTCGCCAGCGATGCCGGAAATGCCCGAAGTTTCGTCGATGCCCGATGTGACCGAAATTCCCGGCATGCCTCAATCACCCGACGTCGCTCCAGTGACACCGGGTGCATCCGGCACCGCGGTGCCGCCAGGCGGAAATGGCGTGTTGATGCCAGCCTGGCCAGCGCAGGGCGGCCAGAACGGGCTAAGCGGTCAGAATCGAGGGAGTGGCCAGAACGGCCCGGACGGTGGATCCAGCGCAAGCAGTGGCGGCACGGGTCGCGGGAGCAATCCATCGCCTGAGATTCCGCAACCGCCCGGCGCACCGGCGTCGGGCGGCTTTGTGCACTGATCAGCGCGAATCAGTGCAGCGTGGGCTTCGAAGCACCTTCGTCGCCGTCGTCTTCTTCATCTTCGTCGACGATTTCGAGGCCGTCCGCACCGTGCGCGTGCTCATGCTCGATCTCGTCTTCGGTGGCGACGCGAACTTCCTTGACCGTGAGCGCGAAACGCAGCGCCATGCCCGCGAGCGGATGATTCCCGTCGAGCACGACCTTGTCTTCCGCGACGTCCGTGACGGTGTAGACGAGCGTATCGAGGTCTTCGTCGCCTTCTTCGGGCGTGCCTTCGAATTGCATGCCGACTTCAAGCGGCTCGGGAAAACGGTTGCGTGGCTCGATCTTCACGAGCTCGGGATCGTACTCGCCAAAGGCGTCCTGCGGTTCAAGCTGGATCTGGGTCTCGAAGCCCGGCTCCTGCCCGTCCAGCACTTCCTCGATCTTGGGGAACGTGCCATCATAGCCGCCGTGCAGATAGACCATCGGCTCGTCGCTTTCCTCTATCAGATTGCCCTGCGCATCCGATAGCTTGTAAGCGACCGACACGACGGTGTCCTTTGCAATTTTCATTCGTTCCTCCAGTTACAGCTCACATTATACGATGCCGAAGCGGTCCACAGACCACCCGGTGGGCGCGCGCAAGCGGCGCGCCTCCCTCCCCCTGGCATGCCCCGCGCCCGATGTTGCCACGCCGCTCCTGGGCGGCCTGACTCCGGCGCAGTTCATGCGCAAATACTGGCAGAAAAAGCCGCTTTTGATCCGCCAGGCGATTCCCGACATCGAAGCGCCGCTGTCGCGCGACGAGCTCTTCGAGCTTGCGGACAGCGACGACGTGGAGTCGCGACTGATCACGCATTTTCGCCGCCGCTGGGCACTCGAGCACGGCCCCTTCTCGCCCGACGAACTGCCCACACCGAAGACCCGCAACTGGACGCTGCTCGTGCAAGGCGCCGACCTGCACGACGACCGCGCACGCGCCCTGCTCGAGCGCTTTCGCTTCGCGCCGGATGCGCGCCTCGACGATCTCATGATCTCGTACGCGTCGGACGGTGGCGGCGTCGGCCCCCACTTCGATTCGTATGATGTGTTTTTGCTGCAGGTTCACGGCAAGCGCCGCTGGCGTATCGGCGCGCAGCGCGATCTCTCGCTCAAGGATGGCCTGCCGCTCAAGGTCCTCGCGAACTTCGAACCCGAGGAAGAATGGGTGCTGGAGCCGGGCGACATGCTGTACCTGCCGCCGCATATCGCGCACGACGGTATCGCCGAAGGCGAATGCATGACTTGTTCGGTCGGCTTTCGCTCGCCTTCCACGAGCGAGCTGACGAGCCAGTTCCTTTACTGGCTCGCCGAGCGCGGCGCCGACCACGGCGAGCGCAAGCCCGCGCTTTACCGCGACCCGGACCAGCCGGCCGTGGCGCATCCCGCGCAGCTTCCGCCGGCACTCGTGGAGCGTGTTGCCGGTGTGCTTGCCAAAGTGCGCTGGACCGATGCCGATGTCGCTTCGTTCGTTGGCTCCTGGCTGTCGGAACCGAAAGCCAATGTCGTGTTCGATGCCCCCGAAAAGCCGCTCGACGAAGCCCGTTTCGTTGCGCAAGCGGTAAAAGATGGGATAACACTCGACCGCAGGACGATCCTGCTTTACGATTCGCGGTCGTATTACCTGAACGGGGAACAGTGCTTGCTCAAAGAGGCAAGAAAGTGGTTGCCGGCACTGGCCGACAGGCGCTCTATTGACGGGAAACGCTTTGTAACACTCTCACACGATTCATGTGTGACAGCGTTGCTACACGAGTGGTATCGTGCGGGCTGGATTCGGACCGGGGTGCTTGCCTAAGCGCTTCGGACTGTTATACCGTATTAAAATAGTGCTTGTATGAGAAAGACAACGTATTGTCCCCGGATTTGTCGACGGTCGATACGAAAATGCCTATAATTCCCGGCCAGGCCGTAGGGAAGATTCACGCTCTTGCAGTGCGTCTCCACCAGCGGCTCAGGTCGGTGTTGGGGCACATTACCGGTATTATTTGCGCTGTTGCTTACCTTTAACCATAAAAGGACGTGATCATGAAGAAATCCCTCCTCGTAGCATCCCTGCTGGCAGCCGTTGCACTTGCTGCGTGCAACAAGAGCAGCGACCAAGCTGCTGCGCCGGCTAGCGATGCTGCTGCCGCTTCGGCACCGGCTGCTGCCGCTTCGGACGCAGGCGCATCGGCTCCGGCTGCTGCTGCGAGCGAAGCTGCTCCTGCAGCTACGGCCCCGGCTTCGGACGCTGGCGCTGCCGCTTCGGAGGCATCGGCTCCGGCTGCAGCTTCGGGCGCAAGCCAGTAAGTTGCATTCGCGCGAAGCTCGCCGGCGCCTCGGTCCCGGCGGGCATCGAAGCGAACCGTCGTATGGTCTGTCGCTTGCGCCAGCCGCGCCTCAGACATACGACGGGCAAGCAAAAAAGCCACGAACTCACGTTCGTGGCTTTTTTGTTATGCAGTGGGCATGAGTGTCGCGCTAGACGCCCTGCTCTCCTGCCTGAGCGTCCTTTTCTTCGAAGAATGCCTTCACGACCTCGATCTCCCGCGTCCGTCTGAACGGCGGCAGGCTTTGCCAGATTCGGCGCCCATACGGCTTGTCGACGAGACGCGTATCGCAGATCATCAGCACGCCGCGGTCCGTCTCCGCACGAATCAGACGCCCCGCACCCTGCTTGAGCGTGATCACGGCCTGCGGCAACTGGTGGACCGCGAACGGGCTCAGCCCTTTCTTCGCCAGCGCGTCGAGGCGCGCAGCCAGCACCGGGTCGTCGGGCGGCGCGAACGGCAGCTTGTCGATGACCACGAGCGAGAGCGCATCGCCACGTACATCCACGCCTTCCCAGAAACTCTGGCTACCCACGAGAATCGCATTGCCATAGGCGCGAAAGCGCTCGAGCAGTTCCGTGCGGCTCGCGTCGCCCTGCACGAGCAGCGGCGTATTCCAGCCGCGCGCTTCGATCGTGTCGCGTAGCTTCGCGGCAATGCGGTCGACCGCGCGCAACGTCGTGCATAGCATGAAGACGCCGCCGCCCGACGCCTCGATGGCAGGCAACGCCGCATCGAACACCGCGTCTGTGAACTGCGGCGACGACGGCTGCGGCATATTGCGCGGCACGTAGAGCAGCCCTTGCGTGGGGTAGTCGAACGGGCTTGGCAGCGTCATCGAACGGCGCGAGCTCAAGCCCATCTGCGCCGCGTAGTGCGTGAAGTCGCCGCGCACCGAAAGGGTCGCCGACGTGAAGATCCATGTGCGCGGCACGCCGGCGCGTTGCTTGGCGAAGATCGGAGCAACCGATAGCGGTGTTTCGTGCAATTGCACCGTGTGCGAAAACACCTCGACCCAGCGGACTTTCTCGTCGGCGTCGTCGGCTGCGTGCGCATCTTCATCGTTGCCGCCCACATCTGCCTTGCGCGCCTCTTGCCAGGGCGCGGCACCTTGCGCGACAGTCCAGCCTGCAAGGATGCCCTGCAGCTCGCGCGCGCGCCGCAGGCACGCGCCTAGCGACTCCGCACGCTCGGCCTGGCCGGCAAGCGCCGTGGCGAGCACGCTCAGCTCGGTCTGCAACGCATGGAGCGCGTCGAAGAGCGGGTGGTCCTCGGGCAACTGCGCGATCGACAGCCGCAGCGAATCTTCCTTGAACGCCAGCCGCACGTCACGCGCGGCGCGCTCCAGCGCCGCACCGAGCTTGACCCACTCCACGGCGTCGCGCGCGTGAGAAAGGCCTTCTGCGACGCAATCGCGCGCGAGCTCGAGAAATTGTGCCGTCGAGAGCGTTTCGCCGAAGAAGAGTGTCGCCGTTTCGGGCAATTGGTGCGCTTCGTCGAAAATGATCGTGTTCGCACTCGGCAGCAGCTCGGCCATGCCGGTGTCGCGAAGCATGATGTCGGCGAAGAACAGGTGGTGATTCACGACCACGATGTCGGCCTGCTGCGCCTCGCGGCGCGCCTGCATTACGAAGCAGTCCTTGTAATGGGGGCACTCCTGGCCAAGACAGTTATCGCGGGTCGAGGTCACCATCGACCATACCGCCGCGGTCTCGGGCACGCTTGCGAGCTCCGCCTTGTCGCCCGAGCGTGTGATCTTCGCGAAACGCACGATTTCCTGGAGGTACGCGGTTTCCTGCCGCGACGGCAGGCGCCCGTTGTCGGCCGTGCGCTGCAGGTAGTAATGGCACAGGTAGTTGGCGCGACCCTTGAGCATGGCCACGCTCACGGGCACTGCCAGCGCGTCGCGCACGGTGGGAATGTCGCGCGCGAAGAGCTGATCCTGCAGATGCTTCGTGCCGGTCGAGACGACCACCTTGCCACCCCACAGCATGGCCGGCACGAGGTACGCATAGGTCTTGCCGGTGCCCGTGCCCGCCTCGACGATCAGCGTGTTGTCGCCCGCTTCGGCGGCGGCACTCACCGCTTCCTGGGCGCCCGGCTGCGCCGGCGCGCCGCGCTCGAGCCGCCGCGCGGGGCGCGACTGAGCTTCGAACATCGCGGGTTCAGGCAGCGATTGCGCGGCGGCTTCCATTGCGGCCGCGACCGCGCGCGCCATCTCGATCTGCGCAGCGCGCGGGCGATAGCCGTCGATCTCCCGCGCGAGCAACCCGTCGGCAGCGAAGAGCTCCTCGAGTTCTGCCACGCGGCGCGCGCTCAATACCGGCGCGGCGGCAGTTTGCGTGGCGCGCGCGTCAGCCTCCGGCGCGCCGCTTTCGCGCGCGGGCCGGGAACGGGAAACGGTCGTTGAATTCAAGGCAAGCGGTTCCTGCTCGGTCCGGAAGGGCGCTGGCCGACTGCCGCGCCCCGGCGCCTGCCAGGACCCGGAATCAGGCGTGCCCGTCCGAAGTCTTCGTTGAATCGGGGTCCAGCTGCAGTTGCAGCAAGATGATGTTGTCCTTGACCTTGAGCTTGCGCTTCTTCAACCTTTGCAGCTCGAGATCATCGTAGTCCGCGGTGCCGGACATCCGGTCTATCAGGCGGTCCAGATCGCCATGTTCCGATTCCAGTTGCAGAATGCGGTCACGAAGGACCTCGGCCTTGACTTCACGATGCTCGCGCATGCTCGCCTCCTCGACATATGCGGCGCGCGCTTGCGAAGGACGACGCGCCTGAGGTTGCTGTCCGGCTCAAAAAGCGTGCTACTCGTACTACTGGTCCTGCTGCTGCCTTTGCTGCTGATCTGATTGTTGCTGTTGTTGCTGTTGTTGCTGTTTTTGCTGTGCCTTCCCGGCCGCCTGCTTCTGACGTTCTTCGACGTCAGCCTTATGCTTCGCTGCGTCTTCCTGCTTCTGCTCGAAGCGCTGGGCCTTCCCGGCACGTTCCTGCGCCTTCTGTTCACCCTGGCGATGCGCTTCGTCCAGTTGCTTCTGGTAGTTCGCCTGCTTCTGGTCGTACGCTGCCTGGTTCGCGTTGCGCTGCGACTGCTCACCAGCACGCTGAGCCTGCGCCAGCGCATGCTGGCGCTGCTTTTCCTGATACGACTGCTCGTTCGCCGCGCGCTGCGGCGCCTCGGCCTGGCGCTGCGCCTGATCGAGCGCGTGTTGCTGCTGCTTCTGCTCGTACGCCTGGGCGCTCGCCGCTTCGTTCGCGGCTCGCTGCGGCGCGTTGGCTTCGTCCTGCGCGCGCCGCAATGCAGCCTGCTGGTCGCGCTCCTGGGCATGCGCCGCACGCCGCTCTTCGTCGAGCGCCAGTTGCTCGCGCCGGATATCTGCCTGCACGACACGCATTTGGTCCCGTGCACGGCCAATGCAATGATTCACGAAGAACGTGCTGTAGCAGTTGTGTTCAGCAACGCCAAAACGATAGTTGTTCTCCGCCGTACGACGGTCCAGCACCTGTTGCCGCGCGTCGAAATCGCTCTGCCGCGACGCCTGCGCTCCAGGCGCGCCTGCCGCATCGGACGCCGCCAGCGGCACGTTGCCCGAAGCCCCCTGTTGCGCGACCGGCGCGACCGGCGCGCTCGCCGCACGCTGCTGCTCCAGCGGCCCGGACACCCCGACCGCTTGCGCAAGGGCCGGAACGCTCGCTCCAAGGCTCAACGCGACGGCGCAGATTGCGCCGCGAAGGGGCAACCGCCGAATGGCGCCAGCAGGCGCGTGAAACCGGGCAAGATGCGAAACGGAAAACAAGCGGAAGGTCGTCAACGTCTTCTGTGGGCAGCGGAACATGGCTGAAATTCTAACACCCCCCGGGTTGAGCGCTCCGGCATTTATGGCAAAATGCCCCGCTCCAACGGCCAGTGCGCGCACCGGGCCAACGCCCGGAGCGCCGGGGCCAGCCGAACGCTGAAGCCCGCACCGAGCGCCGGAATGCAACCCGGACCGCAACCGATCCTCGCAGGAATATCCAGACCCTATGACGGAAACCGTAGCACTGAAAATCGTCCAGCGTATCGCCAACGAGCTGACCGTGCAGCCGCGCCAGGTCGCAGCCGCCGTGCAGCTACTCGACGAAGGAGCGACCGTTCCGTTCATCGCCCGTTATCGCAAGGAAGTCACGGGCAATCTCGACGATACGCAACTGCGCACGCTCGAAGAGCGCCTGCTCTACTTGCGCGAACTCGAAGACCGCCGCGCCGCGATCCTCGCGAGCATCGAAGAGCAAGGCAAGCTCACCGACGAGCTGCGCGCCGCCATCGAAAATGCCGACAGCAAGCAGGTTCTCGAAGACCTCTATCTGCCGTACAAGCCCAAGCGCCGCACGCGTGCGCAAATCGCACGCGAAGCCGGCCTGCAGCCGCTCGCCGACGCGCTGCTCGCAAACCCGCTCCTCGACCCCCAAACGGAAGCCGCGCAGTACGTGGATGCCGAGAAGGGCGTGGCCGACGTAAAGGCCGCGCTCGACGGCGCGCGCGACATTCTCTCGGAGCAGTTCGGAGAGACGGCCGAATTGCTCGGCAAACTGCGTGACTGGCTGCACAACCAGGGCGTGGTGATGTCGAGCGTGGTCGAAGGCAAGGAAAACGAGGAAGGCGAGAAGTTCCGCGATTACTACGACTACGCCGAGACCATCAAGACGGTGCCGTCGCACCGGGCGCTCGCGCTCTTTCGCGGCCGCAACGCCGGTGTGCTGATGGTCAAGCTCGGCCTTGGCGGCGAGCTGGACGCGCAGGTGCCGCACCCGGGCGAAGCGATGATCGCGCGTCACTTCGGCATCGCGAACCAGAACCGCCCGGCCGACAAATGGCTATCCGACGTATGCCGCTGGTGCTGGCGCGTGAAGGTGCAGCCGCACCTCGAAAACGAGTTGCTCACGAGCCTGCGCGAGCAGGCGGAGAACGAAGCGATCCGCGTGTTCGCGCGAAATCTCAAGGATTTGCTGCTTGCCGCGCCGGCGGGCCCGAAGGCCGTGATCGGCCTCGACCCGGGGCTGCGCACGGGCGTGAAGGTGGCCGTGGTCGACCGCACGGGCAAGGTGCTCGCCACCGACACGATTTACCCGCACGAGCCCCGCCGCGACTGGGACGGCTCGCTCGCGAAGCTCGCACGCATCGCCGCGCAAACGCAGGCGGAGCTCATCAGCATCGGCAACGGCACGGCTTCGCGCGAAACCGACAAGCTCGCGAGCGAGCTGATTTCCAGGCATCCCGAGCTGAAGCTGCAGAAGATCGTGGTTTCCGAGGCAGGGGCGTCGGTTTATTCGGCGTCCGAACTGGCCGCCAAAGAATTCCCCGAGCTGGACGTCTCGCTGCGTGGCGCCGTTTCCATCGCGCGGCGCCTGCAGGATCCGCTCGCCGAACTCGTGAAGATCGAGCCGAAGGCGATCGGCGTGGGCCAGTATCAGCACGACGTGAACCAGCGCGAACTCGCGCGCTCGCTCGACGCCGTCGTCGAGGACTGCGTGAACGCCGTGGGCGTCGACGCCAATACGGCCTCCGTCGCCCTGCTTGCGCGCGTGTCGGGCCTGAATTCGACGCTTGCGCGCAATATCGTCGATTACCGCGATGCCAACGGCCCCTTCCCTTCACGCGAGCATCTGAAGAAGGTGCCGCGTCTGGGCGACAAGACCTTCGAACAGGCCGCGGGCTTCCTGCGCATCAACGGCGGCGAGAATCCGCTCGACCGCTCCTCGGTGCACCCGGAAGCGTATCCCGTCGTCGAGCGCATGCTGGCGAAGATCAAGCGCGCGATCGGCGACGTGCTTGGCAACCGCCAGGCCCTGTCGGAGCTCTCGCCCACCGAGTTCGTCGACGAACGCTTCGGTCTGCCAACGGTGCGCGACATCCTGAGCGAGCTGGAAAAACCGGGCCGCGATCCGCGCCCCGAGTTCAAGACCGCGACGTTCCGTGACGGCGTCGAGAAGGTGTCCGACCTCGTGCCGGGCATGCTGCTAGAAGGCGTCGTGACGAACGTGGCCGCGTTCGGCGCGTTCATCGACGTGGGCGTGCACCAGGATGGGCTCGTGCACGTCTCGGCCATGTCGACGAAGTTCATCAAAGACCCGCATGAAGTGGTCAAGGCTGGCCAGGTCGTCAAGGTCAAGGTGCTCGATGTCGACGTGAAGCGTCAGCGCATTGCGCTCACGATGCGTCTGGACGACGAACCGGCAAGCGCGGGCGCGTCACGCAGTGGCGGCAGCGCGGGCGGTGCGGGCGGTGCGGGCCAACCAGGCAACCGTGACAGCCGCGGCGGCGGCAATCGCGAATACCGTGGCGGTCAACGTTCGCGCGACGCAGAGCCGGCCGGCGCCATGGCCGCGGCATTCGCGAAGCTCAAACAGCGCTGAGCCCCGCACGACACGACGTGAGCCTCAGCCGCTCACGTTGTGTACGCAACAAAAAAGGCACTCGTGAGTGCCTTTTTTTCTTTGCGTGTAGAAACGCAGCAATCAGATCTCGATCTTCGTCCCGAGTTCGACCACCCGGTTGGCCGGAATGCTGAAGAAGTCGGTGGGTTTCGCCGCGTTTTGATGCATCCACGCGAATATACGTTCACGGAAGATCGACATGCCGGGAAGTTGCGTCGGCACGACCGTCTCGCGCGCGAGGAAGAACGACGTGTCCATCATCTCGAACCTCATGTTGTGCGTGCGGGAAATTTCCTCGAGCACGGCCTGCACATCGGGCGTTTCGTTGAACCCGTAATCGGCCTTCACGAGATAGAGCCCGCCGCCGATATCCCTCACCGTCACGCGCTCGGCATCGGCCACATAGGGGATGTCGCGGATCACGAACGTGAGGAAGATGGTGCGCTCATGCAGCACCTTGTTGTGCTTGAGGTTGTGCAACAGGCTCACCGGCACGAGCGCCTCGCTGCCCGTGAGATAGATGGCCGTACCCGAGACGCGGTGCGGCGGGTGCGCAAGCAGCCCCTGCAGGAAAGGCATGAGCGGGATACCGTCGGCGGCCGTGCGCTCCTTGACGATCATGCGGCCTTTGAACCACGTCATCAGCAGGAAGAACAGCAGCGCCCCGATGCCGAGCGGCAGCCAGCCGCCCTCTTCGACCTTGAGCAGGTTCGCGCCGAAGAAGCCCAAGTCGACGGCCAGCAGCACCGAAATGATGCAGGCGACGAGCGCCTTGTTCCACTTCCACACCTTCGTCATCACGACGGCGACGAGCACCGTGGTGATCACCATCGTCGCGGTCACGGCGATACCGTATGCGGCGGCCAGATTGTCCGAACTCTTGAAGGCGACGACGATGCACAGAATGATGAAGAGCAGCATCCAGTTCACGACCGGCACGTAGATCTGGCCGATGGCGAGATCCGAGGTATGCAGCACCTTCATGCGCGGCACGTAGCCGAGCAGGATCGCCTGGCTCGTGAGCGAGTAGGCACCCGAAATCACGGCCTGCGAGGCGATCACCGTGGCGATGGTCGAGAGCACGACGAGCGGCAGCAGCGCCCACTCTGGCGCGAGCAGGAAGAACGGGTTTTCGATCGCGCGATGGTCCTGCATCAGCAGCGCGCCCTGCCCGAAGTAGTTGAGCACGAGCGAGGGCATCACGAGCGCGTACCAGGCGTAGCGGATCGGCTTCGCGCCGAAGTGGCCCATGTCGGCGTAGAGCGCTTCCGCGCCGGTCAGCACCAGCACGACGGAGCCGAGCACGACATAGGCCTGCAGCATATGCGCGCCCATGAAGGCGACCGCATAGTACGGATTGAACGCCGCGAGGACGCCAGGCGCCTGCACGATGCGCGACACGCCGAGTATGCCGATCGTCACGAACCACAGCACCATGATCGGCCCGAACAGCCGGCCGACGAGGGCGGTTCCGTGCCGCTGGATCCAGAAGAGCGCGATCAGGATCACCATCGTGAGCGGAAGCACGAGGTGCGAAAGCTTGGGCGCGGCGATCTCGAGACCCTCCACCGCCGAAATCACCGAGATGGCGGGCGTAATCACCGCGTCGCCATAGAACATGCACGCGCCGAAGATGCCGAGCGCCGTGATCAGCGCGGCCGACTTGCTCTTGCGGCTGAACGAGCGCATGGCGAGCGCCATCAGCGCGAGCACGCCGCCCTCGCCGTTGTTGTCGGCGCGCATCACGAAAAGGACGTATTTGACGCTCACGACGATCACGATCGCCCAGAACAGGAGCGAAATGACGCCGAGTATGGAGGTCTCGTTGAGCGGAATGCCGTGAGATGGGCTGAACGCCTCTTTCAGGGAATACAGCGGGCTCGTGCCGATGTCGCCGAACACCACGCCGATGGCCGCTACGGCGAGAGAAGGTAGCGGCTGCTTGGCCACGTGTGTGCTAGTTGTCATATACGCGGTAATCCGTTGCGAGGCGGAAAAAACGAGCGCTATTCTAAACCGGGCCGCGGCAGAAACCGAGCACCCGTCGCAGCACAGCGACACCCCTTGTCCCCGCGCAGTTTAGCACCGGCCCCAAATGCCGTCTGCCCAGGTGCGCCCGGCGCGCGCATGGCGGCCGAAGGGAATGTGATGTGCCAACAACCGCCTCGAAGCGCTGTGCACTTCGCACGCCAGGCAAAAAAAAACGGAGCCTTGAAAGCTCCGTCGCTGGATCTGGCCGCCGCTGGACCGAAAGCCCTTGCAGCAGTTCAGCCCTGGATTACTTCTGCTCGTCCTGCGCTTGCTGCAGGCCACGCTTGATCCACGCACCGAGATTGTGCGGCCGCACCGTATCCCACTCCTCGAACGGCTGATGGATCCACGGATTGGTCGGCAGATGCTGGACGAAATAGTCCGGCTTCACTTTCGAGCAGCCTTTGTACCAGAGCACCGCCGAACGCACGCCGGTCACCGCCGGATAGCGCTCCTTGAGGTGCTCCTGCACGCGCGCGAGCGTGACGCCCGAATCGACGAGGTCGTCGACGAGCAGCACATTGCCTTCCAGGTGACCGCGCGTCATCGTGATGTACTGCGCGATGTCGAGATCGCCCTGCTGCGTGCCTGCCGCTTCGCGGTACGAACTCGTGGCAAGAATGGCGAGCGGCAGGTCATAGATGCGCGAAAGCTGGTCGCCCACGCGCAGGCCGCCGCGCGCGAGACACAGGATCTGATCGAATTTCCAGCGCGATTCGTGCACCTGCAGGGCGAGCAATTCGATCAGCCGGTGATACTCGTCCCAGCCGACCCACAGGTGCTTGTCGTCGTTGCGCGGATCCGTCATTTGAATCATTTGTGCTTCTACCTCGTTGCTTCTTGTTCTTTACACCTTGAACGGATGACGCAGCAGGATCGTTTCGTCACGATCCGGACCGGTCGACACCATGTCGATCGGCACGCCGGCGACTTCCTGCACGCGCGAGAGGTAAGCCTGGGCGCTCTTCGGCAGCGCGTCCCATTGCGTGATGCCGATGGTGCTTTCGTTCCAGCCTTCAAAGGTCTCGTAGACCGGCTCGCACGCGGCCACCTGCGACGCACCGCGCGGCAGGATGTCGACGTCCTTGCCGTCGACCTTGTAGCCGACGCACAGCTTCACTTCGTCGAGGCCATCCAGCACGTCGAGCTTCGTGATGCACAGGCCCGTCACGCCGTTGATCTGGATCGAGCGGCGCAGCGCGGCGGCGTCGAGCCAGCCGGTGCGGCGCGGGCGGCCCGTGACCGAACCGAATTCCTTGCCCACCTTCGCGAGCGTGAGGCCCACTTCTTCCTGGCGGTCGGCGTTGTCGGCGTCGTACAGTTCGCTCGGGAACGGGCCTGAGCCCACGCGCGTGCAATACGCCTTGGTGATGCCGAGCACGTAGTTGAGCTTTTGCGGACCGACGCCCGCGCCCGCCGAAGCCGCGCCCGCGACGCAGTTGCTCGACGTGACGAACGGATAGGTGCCGTGGTCGATGTCGAGGAGCGTGCCTTGCGCGCCTTCGAACAGCAGGTTGCCGCCCTGGTGGTTCACGTCGTACAGACGTCGCGAAACGTCCGTGACCATGGGCTTCAGACGCTCCGCGTACGAGAGCATCGTGTCGAGCGTTTGCTGATAGTCCACCGGGGCCGCGCCCAGGTACTGCGTGAGCACGAAGTTGTGATAGTCGAGGTTCTCGCGCAGACGCTCGGCAAATACTTCCGGCTCGAACAGGTCCTGCACGCGCAGACCACGGCGCGCGACCTTGTCTTCGTAGGCCGGACCGATGCCGCGACCCGTCGTACCGATCTTCGCCGCGCCGCGCTTCGCTTCGCGCGCCTGATCGATGGCGATGTGGTACGGGAGGATCAGCGTAGTCGCTTCGGAGATGAAAAGGCGCTTCTGGACGTCGATACCGGCTTCTTCGAGTTCGCCGATTTCCTTGAAGAGCGCCTCGGGCGAGAGCACCACGCCGTTGCCGATGTAGCAGGCGACGCCGGCGCGCATGATGCCCGAGGGGATCAGCCGGAGAATGGTCTTCTTGCCGCCGATGATGAGCGTATGGCCGGCGTTGTGACCGCCCTGGAAACGCACCACGCCTTGCGCGTGGTCCGTCAGCCAGTCGACGATCTTGCCCTTGCCCTCATCGCCCCATTGGGTGCCCACGACGACGACATTGCGCCCCGGGGTTACATTCACTGCGCTGGCAGACATGGTGTTTCGTTAGCTGGTTAAAAACGTATTTTACCTGGGTTCGGCGACAAGGCCGCCTTTTTTTCCGGAGATTCGCGGAATTTCCTTTTGCGCTCAACGGCATGCACGCTGCGAAGCGTGCTTCGGCGAGCGTGTGCGGCGGCGTTGCGGGCGGTATCAATGACCGCCCCGGTACCGCATCAGGCGCGCTGCTCGACGACCCAGACGCCGTCGCGCTCGACGAGCACGCGGTCGCACGCGAACTCGTCCATGTCGTGTTCGTGCCCCGGCAGCGCCTGGATCACGACCTCGCCCGCGTCGCGCAGCGCGGCGACGGCGGCGCGCAGCGCCTCGTCGTGACGCCACGGCGCGAGAATCGCGCTGCTGCGTGCTTCGACGGGCGAAATGCGCGCCACTTCGCGCAAGTCGAGCGAAAAACCCGTCGCCGCGCGAGCCCGGCCGTAGGCCACGCCCACCTTGTCGTAACGGCCGCCGCGCGCCACGGCGTTCGGCACGCCGTCCACGTAAGCCGAGAACATCACGCCGCTGTGGTACGCGTAGCCGCCGAGATCGGCGAGATCGATCATCAGTTCCGCGCCCTTGACCTCGCGAGCGAGGAACGCGAGGTCGTCGAGCGCACGGGCGATGCCGGCCAGCGCCGGCAGACGCGTGCGCGCCTCGTCGATCACACTGGCGTCGCCGTAGAGCGACGGCAGCGCACGCAGCGCGTCGCGCGACGCGGCTTCGAGGTTTTGCGTGAGTTCCGCGAGGCGCGGGACATCCTTGCCGGCGAGCGCCTCATACAATGCGTCGCCGAGCGCGGCCGCAGCCGGATCCGCCTCGAAGATCGCGGCGAGCACGCCCGCATGCGACAGGTCGAGGCGCACCTTCGCGAGACCCGCGAGGCGCAACGCGTCGAGCATCAGCTGCTGGATTTCGAGGTCGGCTTCGAGCCCTGCATGGCCGTACATTTCTGCGCCGATCTGGATCTGCTCGCGCGTCGCATGCAGGCCGCGCGGGAGCGTGTGCAGCACGTTGCCCGCGTAGCACAGGCGCGTCACGCCCTGGCGGTTCAGCAGATGTGCGTCGATGCGCGCGACCTGCGGCGTCATGTCGGCGCGCAGGCCGAGCGTGCGGCCCGAGAGCTGATCGACGAGCTTGAACGTGCGCAGGTTCAGGTCGCGGCCGCTGCCCACGAGCAGCGACTCGAGATACTCGAGCAGCGGCGGCATGACCATCTCGTAGCCATAGGCGCGGAAGCGGTCCAGCAGGCGGCGGCGCAGCTCTTCGATCTTGCGCGCTTCGGACGGCAGCACGTCCGCAATGTTCTCGGGAAGTAACCAGGTCGACATCGGTTGAGTCCTACGACAATGAGGGCCGTGCGCGGCAAGGCGCCACGCGGGCCGAAAATCCGGAATCCGGCGAAAAAACGCAACGGCGCACGACGGCAGCCAACCGCGCCGGTCGGCGATCCATCAGGTCGCCAGCATCAGCAGCACGAGGCCGAGTCCCATCACGATGAGCCCGCCGATCCGGATGTGATGCGGCGGCCGTTCCGCGATTTTACGAAATGTGTCGCGCCACGCCGTCGGAAAGACGAAGGGGAACATGCCCTCGATAATCAGCATCAACGCGATCGCGAGCAACAGGGAGCCAGCTATGTCCATGCGAAGAAATGCGCCGCGCAGTGCGCGGCGCGAGCGTCTCGTGTTGTCTAGTGTTTGCGCGGCGTGGCGGGAGCGGCCGATGTATCACCGCTATTGGCACCACCGTTAGGACCACGCATGAAGCGGAAGAACTCGCTCGACGAATCGACCACGATGACGTCGCCGGGCCGGAAGCTCTCGCGGTACGCCAGCATGCTCCGATAGAACCGGTAGAAGTCCGGGTCGCGCCCGAACGCCTCGGCGGCGATCGCGGCGGCCTTGCCGTCGCCCTCGCCCTTGATGGCTTGCGCCTCGCCGTAAGCGTCGGCCACCACGCCCTGCTGCTTGCGCTGTGCATCGTCCTTGATCTGCTGCGCCTCGGCCGCGCCCTTGGCGCGGATATCGGCAGCGGCCTGCTCGCGCGCGGCGCTCATCCGCTTGAAGACCGTTTCGGCCTGTTCGGGCGTGTAATCGACGCGCGTGAGCTCGATCGCGATCACGTCGATGCCGAGCGGCGCCGCGGCTTGCCTGAGCGCGTCGCGCGCGCCGCCGGCGATGGCTTCCTGCTGCGCGAGCGCCTCGGTGAGCGTGACTTTCGATATCGCATCGCCGATCGCGTCGCGCGAAAGCGAGGCGAGACGGTCGGAAAGCGTCTGCGCATCGCCCTTCGTGGCAGCAAAGAGCTTGAGCGGATCGGCAATGCGATAGCGCACGACCGGGTTCACGAGCAGCTCGATCTTGTCCGAGGTCGTGTGGCGATCGGCATCGGGTGCGTCGAAGGCCTGGATGCGCGTATCGATGAAGGTGACGGTCTGGAACGGCGGCGGCAGCTTCACGTGCAGCCCGGGATCCGCGAGCGTGGCATTGGCCCCACCCGACGAGGAAACGATGGCCACGTGGCGCGGATCCACCATGAAGACGGCGGACGAGGCGACCAGCGCCGCAACCACGACGGCGACGACGAGCGCAATAATCTTGTTCATGTTGGCGCTCCCGTTATTGCGCGTCGTCTTCGCGGCCGCGCGAGCGGAACGCGTCGCGCGAACGGAAGGCGTCGCTCGCGGCGGCTGCCGCGTCACTGGCCGTGGCGGCGGGCGTCGCGCCTTGCTGCTGCGCGCCTTGCGGTTGGGTACCCTGTTGGGTACCCTGCTGCGTGCCCTGCTGCTGCACGCCTTGCTGCGACTCGCTGCCGACTGCGGGCGCGGAAGCGGCGCCAGCCGCCGACGCGGCGCTGGCCGAAGCCGCAGCCGCGCCCGCAGCGCCGGTCGCCGCGGCGGCGCGTTGACGCGTCTCGTCGACCAGCTTGTCGAGCGGGAGATAGATCACGTTGTTGCCCGACTTGTTGTCGACGAACACCTTCGTCGCATTCGCGTAGATGTTCTGCATCGTGTCGAGATACATGCGCTCGCGAATCACCGCGGGCGCCTTCGCGTATTGCTCGTAGACCCGCGTGAAGCGTTGCGCGTCGCCCTGCGCCTGCGCGACCACGCGCTCGCTGTACGCCTTGGCGTCGTCGATGAGACGCGCTGCGTCGGCCTGTGCGCGCGGCAACAGCTGGTCGGCATAGGCCTGCGCGTCGCGCTTCGCGCGATCGCGCTCCTGGCGCGCCTTCGCCTCGTCGTCGAGTGCGGCCTGCACCTGGTCCGGCGCCGAAACGCCCTGGATCGCCACGCCGGTCACGCCGAGGCCCGTCTTGTATTCATCGAGCGCATGCTGGATCGTATCGGCGAGTTGCGCGCGGATCGGCTCGCGGTCCGCATAGAGCAGATCGCTCGTGCTGCGTGCGCCCGCCACGGTGCGCACCGCCGCCTGCGCCGCCTGTGTGACGGCGAGGTCGGGATCGACGCTGCGAAAGAGATAGTCGGTTGGCTGCTTCACCTGGTACTGCACGGTGAAGCGCACGTTGAGAATGTCGCCATCGTGCGTAATGACTGCGGCGTCCTTCACGTTGGCCGCACGCACGAGGTTGCTGCGGCCGATTTCGATGGTGCGGATCTGACCGATATTGACGATTTCATGAGTCTGGAACGGATACGGCATGCGCCAGTGCACGCCCTGGCCGACCGTATGGCGGTACTGGCCGAACTGAAGCACCACGCCCGCCTGCCCTTCCTGAACCACGAACACGCCGCTGCCCACGTAGATCGCGATCAGCACGCCGAGCACGATGCCCACGCCAATGCGCGCACCGTGCCCATTGTCGGGACGCGGCCCAAAGCCGCCGGGGCCCTTGCCCTTGCGCCCGAAGAAAGCAGACATGCGGCGGTTGAAGTCCCGCCACATTTCATCGAGATCCGGCGGACCGTCCCCCTTGTCGCCGTTGTTGCCAGGCGGGCGACGCCCGTCATCAGAACGCTGGCCATTGCCCTCGCCTCGCCCCCAACGCGGGTCGTTCAGCGAGAAAATGGCGCGCGCGCGCTGCCAGCCAGTCCGCTTGTTGTAATCGTTCACCTGTGTTCGTTCACCAGAGTAGACAGCGGGTCAATTGCGTGCGGAATCGATCGGGAGCCGCTGGGCCGGCCTTGCGTGCAAGGGCGGTGCGGGCGCGCTTCAGCGCTCGTGCTCGGGTTCCCAGCGAGGCTCTTGCTGCGCCGCATGCCAGTCGGAGGCCAGTGGCTGCGACGCGTCGACTAGCGGCTCGGCAGTCGCGATTTCGGCGATGACGGAGCGCAGCGCATCCAGTCCGACACCCGTGCGTGCGCTCAAAAAGACGCGCGAAATATTACCATATTCATCGCGCTCGACCGTTCCGCCGCGGGCCGCCAGTTCAGGCACGGCGTCGATCTTGTTGAAGACGAGCACCTGGCGGATCGTGTCGGCGCCGATATCTCGCAGCACCTCGTTCACCTGATCGATCTGGTCGAGGCGCACGGCGCTCGATGCATCCACCACATGCAGCAGCAGGTCGGCCTGAACCGTTTCCTGCAGCGTTGCGCGAAACGCGGCGACGAGCTGGTGAGGCAGCTCACGGATGAACCCCACCGTATCCGAGAGCACGATCTGACCGACTTCATCGCCGAGCCAGACGCGCCGCGAGGTCGTATCGAGCGTGGCGAACAGCTGGTCGGCAGCGTAGGCCTGCGCCTTCGTGAGTGCATTGAAGAGCGTGGACTTGCCGGCGTTGGTGTAGCCCACGAGCGAAACCGACATCGTGCGGTTGCGCTCGCGCTGGCGCCGTTGCGTGCCGTGCTGGCGACGCAGCTTCGCGAGCTTGCCCTGCAGCATCTTGATGCGCTCGCCGATGAGCCGGCGGTCGGTCTCGAGCTGCGTTTCACCGGGGCCGCGCAGGCCGATACCGCCCTTTTGGCGCTCGAGGTGAGTCCAGGCGCGCACAAGACGCGTGGCAAGGTACTGCAATTGCGCGAGCTCGACCTGCAGCTTGCCTTCGTGGCTGCGCGCGCGCTGCGCGAAGATATCGAGAATGAGGCTCGTGCGGTCGATCACGCGGCGATCGAGCGCACGCTCCAGGTTCCGTTGCTGGGCCGGCGACAGTGCGTGATTGAAAATGACGATTTCGATGTCGTTGGCTTCGCAGGCGAGACGCAGCTCGTCTGCCTTGCCGCTGCCGATGAACATGGCAGCATCGGGGCTGGCGCGACGACCGGTGAGCGTGACGGCAGGATGTGCGCCCGCGCTTTTGGCGAGCAGGCTGAGTTCTTCGAGACTGGCTTCGAAGTCGGTCTTGCCGAAGTCGATGCCGACGAGTGCGGCGTTGATCAAATTAGCGGATGTCAAAATGAAAGCGGCCGGACCCGAGCAGCCTGTGACGCGCCCCGGGCCGACCGCGTCATGGGTCAGGACGCTTCCGCATCCGGGTGGAAGTTCACCGGACGTGCCGGGACCACCGTGGAAATGGCGTGCTTGTAAACCATTTGCGTAACCGTATTACGGAGCAACACGACGTACTGGTCGAACGATTCGATGTTCCCTTGAAGCTTGATGCCGTTGACCAGATAGATCGAAACAGGCACGTGCTCCTTGCGCAGCGCGTTCAGAAACGGGTCTTGTAACAATTGCCCTTTGTTGCTCATAGCAAACTCCGTATTTTTTTGCAGGTTTAACTTATATTGGGATGAAGAAAAAGAAATCCACCACCAATCGCTACACTATAGCTGATTCTCGTTCCCCCGCGCGGTTCCTGGCGGTTCGGCCAGGAGGGCTGCGAGGGGTAGCGAACGCTACTCAGCCAGAGTCTAGTTTTTTTCTGTATAGGGATTCGTCGACGAGCGAAACTCTATGCGCAATGGAGTGCCCGTGAGCGAGAAAGTTTCGCGGAAACGGTTTTCCAGATAGCGCTTGTAGGTGTCCGTCACGGCGTCGAGCGCATTGCCGTGAATGACGATGATCGGCGGGTTCTGTCCCCCCTGGTGCGCGTAGCGCAGCTTCGGACGCACCGGGCCGCGGCGGCGCGGCTGCTGGAATTCCACCGCTTCGATGAGCGCGCGCGTGAGCTTGGGCGTGGGCAGCTTCGCCATGGCGGCGGCGTAGGCGTCATCGACCGAGCGCATGAGCGCGCCGATGCCGAACTTCTCCGTCGCCGAAATGAAGTGCATCTTCGCGAAGTCGAGGAACTTGAGCTTGCGTTGCAGGTGATGCTTGGTGCGATCGCGCGCATGATCGTCCATGCCGTCCCACTTGTTCACGCCCACCACGAGCGCGCGGCCCTGTTCCACCACGAAACCCGCGATATGCGCGTCCTGATCCGAAACTTCCTGCTGCGCATCGAGCAGCAGGATCACCACGTTGGCGTCGGCGATCGACTGCAGCGTCTTGACCACCGAGAACTTCTCGATCGCCTCGAAGACCTTGCCGCGGCGGCGCAGGCCGGCCGTATCGATCAGCGTGTACTTCTTGCCGTTGCGCTCGAAATCGACATAAATCGAATCGCGCGTGGTGCCCGGCATGTCGAAGGCGATCACGCGGTCTTCGCCGATCAGCGTATTGACGAGCGTGGACTTGCCCACGTTCGGGCGGCCGACGATCGCAATCTTCACGCCGTGCTTCGCGGCGTCTTCTTCGCTTTCCTCGGGGTGGTCTGCGTAGGCCTTCTCGAGCGCCTCGTTGATCATCTCCGTCACGCCGTCGCCGTGCGCGGCGGAAATCGCGCGCGGATCGCCGAGACCGAGTTCGTAGAAGTCGGCCGCCACTGCGCTGTACTTCATGCCCTCGGCCTTGTTGACGACGAGGAAGATCGGCCGGCCGGTCTTGCGCAGGTAATCGGCGATGTGCTTGTCCTGCGGCGCGAGGCCGTTGCGGCCGTCGCAAATGAACACGACGATATCGGCCTCTTCCACGGCCTGGCGCGTCTGGCGCGCCATCTCGTGCAGGATGCCGTCCTTCGCGACCGGCTCGAAGCCGCCGGTGTCGACCACGAGATACGCGCGATCGCCCACGCGCCCTTCACCGTAGTGGCGGTCGCGCGTGAGGCCCGACAGGTCGGCCACCAGCGCATCGCGCGAACGCGTGAGCCGGTTGAACAGCGTGGATTTCCCCACATTGGGGCGCCCGACGAGGGCGATTACGGGTTTCATCTGATCTTTTCTACAGTAAGGCGCGGCGCCGGAAAAGTCCGGCGCGCTGCGCGGCAAGTCCCGCGCCTGCGGGGTTGCGTCAGTTGCAAATTATCACGAAATTCACGAGCGGAGCCGCGGCCCCGAGCTGAAAGTGCGAAGCGACGGGGGCCGGTCGCCGCGCATCCGCCAGGCGGCGGAACGGTGGACGGCAGGCTCGCTGTTCGCCGCCGTGAAATGCGCTCGGCCGGCTCGAGCCGGCCTGTGTAAAAGGCGCCGGACCCAGGCCTCGTCGACGGCATGCATCAGACTGCCGCTCGCGAGATGCGGTCACTGCATCTGCATGCCACGCGAGTGTGCTGGTTCACGCGCCAGCCGCAGGGGCTGGCATGCAATGGACGGCGACCATCCGGGCAGCCACTCCCGGCAGACGATGCTTAATGCGGACGCAGACCGTACAGGTCGCCGTCCTTCGTCTGCACGACCAGCGTGTTGCCGGCGAGTACGGGGGCCGCCGTAATCGGGCTGCCGTCGGTCTTCACGCGCGAGACGAAGCTGCCGTCATCGAGTGAGAGGAAATGGACGTAGCCCTCGAAGTCGCCGAGCACGACCGCGTGGCCCAGCAAGGCAGGCACGCTCACGTCGCGGCTCTTGAGCTTTTCATTGGTCCAGGTCGGCTGGCCGCTCGAAACGCTGAAGGCCTTCACGACCGACCAGTCGTCGCCACCCACCACCGTCGTTTCGTCCTGGGCGATACCGCTCGTGCTCGAGAACGCCTTTTGCCACATCGGTCGGCCCGAGTTCGCATCGAAACAGCCAAGCTGCCCCTGGAACGTCACCGCGCAGGTCGTCGCGCCGACGAGCGTGGGGGGACCGCTCACGTCGTTGATCCGCTCGACTTCCGTCACGCCCTTCGGGTACGAAACCGGGGTCTCCCAGAACGCGTCGCCGCTCGCCAGGTTGATCGCAGCGAACGAGCCACCCGGGAAGCCCGCCAAGACCGCCTGATCGCCCGCGAACGTCATACCCGAAGAAACGCGCAGATTCAGCGGCACGGCGCGATTACGGTAGATCCATTTCTGCTCGCCCGTTTGCCCGTTGAAGGCGACGATCTGGCCGTCGATCGTGCGCACGATCACGAGGCCGTTACCCACGAGCGGCGGCGAGATGATCTCGCCAGGCGCCCTGGCCTGCCACGAGAGCTTGCCGTTCGCGTCGAGCACGTACACGTCGCCCTTCAGGCCGCCGACAGCCGTGAGATTGCCGTCGCTGCCCACGCCCGCCGAAATGTCGTCCTTGAGCTTCGTGCGCCAGATGTCCTTGCCCGACGCCGCGTCGATCTTCGCGACCGAGCCGTTCTCGCCCGCCGCGTAGACGGTGTCGCCCACGGCGACCGGCGAGAACAGGTAGCGACCGGCCTTGCCGACGCTCGTCTTCCACACCTGCTGGACGTCCAGCGCCGGCTTGAACTCCGTCAGCGGCACCGGCACGCGGCGCACGTCTTTCGTCGATGAACAGGCTGCGAGAGCCAGGACGGTCATCGCGAAAGCGACGGGCACAACGGTTCGTTTCAGCAGATTCATCGGTGAACGACGCATGAATGAAGTTTCTTTTGAATGGTTTCGCAATGCCACGCACGCATTGGGCGCGATCGGCACGATGATCACGACCGGCCGCTTAGCCGCCCAGCGCGTCCAGCTTGAACTGGATCAACTGGCGCTCGGAAGCGTCGCTCTTCGGCAGGCTGTCGAGCGCGAGCTTGTAGGCCGCACGCGCTTCGTCGCGCTTGCCGGCGGCCGCGAGCAGGTCGCCCCGGCCGTCTGCCACGATGCCCTTGAACGGACCCGAATCCGGCTGCGGAATCAGCGCAAGGCCCTGATCGTAGGCCTTCTCGTCGAGCAGGAGCGAAGCGAGGCGCAGCTTTGCGACCTGGCGGAATTCGTCGTCCTTAGCGTGGTCGGCGGCCCACTGCAGCTGCGCCTTCGCGCCGGCCGTGTCGCCCGCCATATAGAGCGCCTTGGCCACGGCCAGCGCTGTCATCTGCGCGTAGGCGGTGCCGCCGAAGCGGTCTTCCATGTCGGACCCGATGCGCGTGAGCATCGCCTTGTCGCTGCTGTTCGCGGCCTGCTGCACCTGGTCGTACAGCACGGCAGCTTCGGCCGCCTGGCGGCGCTGCCAGAAGTTCCAGCCATTCCATGCGGCGAGCGCGAGCAGAACGATCAGCACGACCCACGTAGTGGCGTTACCCCACTGCGCCCACCATGCCTTGAAGCTCTCGATCGATTCCTGTTCGTCGTGGTAACTCATCGCGTAGCGATTCCTCGTTTATTCTCAAGCCTGTTTTCGAATGCGCCGCGACCCCGGCGGCCCGCCTGGGCGGCCGCTTCAGTCCTCGCCGTCTTCGGCGGATGCAACCATCGCATTGATCAGATATTCGGTCAAGTCCTCAAGCGCTACCGTTTGTTGCTCGCTGCGAGCCTCCTCAGCGGTACCGCGCAGCGCCTTCACACCGGCCTCGCCCTTCGCCACTTCGTCCTCGCCGAGCACCACGGCGAACGCCGCGCCGCTCGCATCCGCGCGCTTCATCTGCGACTTGAAGCTCGCGCTCTGGCCATCGGCACTGCAATGCAGGATCACGTCGAGGCCCGTGTCGCGCAGGCGCTCGGCCACGATGAACGCCTTCTCGCGCGCGGCTTCGCCCTGGTGAACGACGTAGACATCGCAACCTTCTTCCTGCGGCACGAGATCCTCTTCCTTGAGCAGTTCGAGAATGCGCTCGATGCCCATGGCCCAGCCGCACGCGGCCGTCGGCTTGCCGCCCAGCTGCTCGATCAGCGGATCGTAGCGGCCGCCCGCCGCGACGGTGCCCTGCGCGCCGAGCTTGTCGGTCACCCATTCGAACACGGTCAGATTGTAGTAATCGAGACCGCGCACGAGACGCGGATTGATCGTGAACGGAATGTTGTTCGACTTGAGGATGCGCTGCAGCCCTTCGAAGTGCGCGCGCGAGGCCTCACCGAGGAAATCGATCAGCTTCGGCGCCTTGTTCGCGATCTCCTGCAGCGCGGGATTCTTCGTGTCGAGCACGCGCAGCGGGTTCGTGTAGAGGCGGCGCTTGCCGTCTTCGTCGAGCAGATCGACGTGCTGCTCGAGATACTTGATGAGCTCGACGCGATGCGCCGCGCGCTCTTCGGCCACGCCGAGGGAATTGATCTCGAGCTTGATGCCGGTGAGGCCGAGATCGTCCCAGAGCCGCTGGCACATCAGGATGATTTCCGCGTCCGCATCGGGACCCGCGAAACCCAGCGCCTCGACGCCCACCTGATGGAACTGACGATAGCGGCCGCGCTGCGGACGCTCGTGACGGAACATCGGGCCGATGTACCACAGGCGCTTCGGGCCGTCATAGAGCATGTTGTGCTCGATCGTCGCGCGCACGGCCGCCGCCGTGCCTTCGGGGCGCAGCGTGAGGTTCTCGCCGTTGAGCGCGTCGGTGAAGCTGTACATCTCTTTTTCGACGATGTCGGTCACTTCGCCGATGCCGCGCGTGAAGAGCTGCGTATGCTCGACGATCGGCGTGCGCAGATTTTGATAGCCGTACGAACGAAGCATGGACTTCACCGTGGTTTCGAAGAATTCCCACAGCCCTGCCTCCTGCGGCAGGATGTCGTTCATGCCCTTCACGCCCGTGAGCTTTTCGGGCTTGCGTTTTTGTTCAGTCATTGCGTTGCGGATGGACTTTCCGTGTATGCGTACGTGATCGTGCGTGGCTGGTCGTGCGAGTCGTGCAAGGGGCCGTGTCTGGCCGCGCGGATTGATCCGCGCGCTCAGTTCGTCACTTCGGCCTTGCCGTACTTGCGCGCGACGTAGTCGCTCACGATCTGCTGGAATTCTTCGGCAATGCGCTCACCGCGCAGCGTCTTCACCTTCTCGCCGTCGATGAACACCGGCGCAGCGGGATTCTCGCCCGAGCCCGGCAGGCTGATGCCGATGTTCGCGTGCTTCGATTCGCCCGGGCCGTTCACGATGCAACCCATGACGGCCACGTTCATCGTCTCGACGCCCGGATATTCATCGCGCCAGAGCGGCATTTGCGCGCGCAGATAGTTCTGGATCTGCGAAGCAAGTTCCTGGAACAGCGTGCTCGTGGTGCGGCCGCAGCCGGGGCACGCGATGACCATCGGCGTGAACGAACGCAAGCCCATGGTCTGCAGGATTTCCTGGCCGACCACCACTTCACCCGTGCGCGAGGCGCCCGGCTCCGGCGTGAGCGAGATACGGATCGTGTCGCCAATGCCCTGCTGGAGCAGGACCGAAAGCGCGGCCGTCGAAGCGACGATGCCCTTCGATCCCATGCCCGCTTCGGTGAGCCCCAGGTGCAGCGCGAAATCGCAACGCTTCGCGAGTTGCTGGTAGACGGCGATCAAGTCCTGCACGCCGCTCACCTTGCACGAGAGAATGATCTTGTCGCGGCCAAGCCCGAGTTCGACCGCGCGCTCCGCCGAGCCGATGGCCGACTGGATGAGCGCTTCGTACATCACGCTCTGCGCTTCCCACGGCTCCCTGCGCGCGCCGTTCTCGTCCATCATGCGCGCGAGCAGGTCCTGGTCGAGGCTGCCCCAGTTCACGCCGATGCGCACCGGCTTGTCGTACTTGATGGCCGCTTCGATCATCTGCGCGTACTGCGTATCGCGTTTCGCACCCTGGCCGACGTTGCCCGGGTTGATGCGGTATTTCGAGAGGGCTTCCGCGCATGCGGGGTAGTCACGCAGCAGCAGGTGTCCGTTGTAGTGAAAGTCGCCGACGAGCGGCACCGTCACGCCCATGCGGTCGAGCTGCTCGCGGACGTGCGGCACGGCCGCCGCCGCTTCGGGCGTGTTGACCGTGATGCGCACGAGCTCCGAGCCGGCTTGCGCGAGTTCCTTGATCTGGATCGCGGTGCCGATCGCGTCGGCGGTGTCCGTGTTGGTCATCGACTGCACGCGCACCGGCGCGTCGCCGCCGATCGTCACCAGCTGGCCGCCCCAGCGCACATGCACGGCGTGCGACTTGCGGCGCGGCGCGTGGCCGCCGAGGATCGGCTCGTTCGAGCAGATCTGACTGTTGCTGGTCGAGGATTGCGTTTCGCTTTGCATCGAAAAACCCATTTACGCCTCACGCGCACCGGGGCTGACTAGTCAGCGGCGGCACAGCATGAATTGAAAAAGCGTCGCGGCCGGCAACTGGTACTTGCCTCACCGCGACGCATGCCATGTTGCAATCAGGGCAGCACGAAGCGCGCGACATTGCCCCGCGCCGACGCGTACTTCGCCGCGTCGACCGGCTGACCATCGATCGTCATCGACTCGATGCCGGCCTTGTTGCCCACGGTGACCTTGAGCGGCTCCGTACCGGTGATCTCACGGGCGTCGCTGCCGTGGATCATGCCCGAGAACACTTCCTTCCCGTCCTTCTGGCGCACGCTCACCCAGGTGTCCTGCGTCACGCGGATCGCGAATGTCGAGGTGTCCGCGCCGCTGTCCGCGTTGGTGACGGCAGTCGTGCCTGGTGCAGCCTCCGTTGCCTTGGCGGCCGGTGCGCTCGCCGCCTGTGCGTGTGCTGCGCTGGCCACGCTGGCCGGCGCGGCCGCCGGCGCAGCGCTCGCAGCAGCAGGACGCGCGACTTGTGGCGCGGGCTGTTGCGCGGCCTGCGCCGCCGGTTGCGGCATGGCCTGCGGGGCCGGTTGCTGCGTAGTCTGCTGAGCAGCCTGCGGCGCGCTTGCCGCAGCGCCTTGATCGGGGGCTGCGCTGCCGTTGTCACCCGCGTAGCTTGGGGCCGCATCGCTTGCATCGCCACTTGCCGGCGTGGCCGACGGGTCCACGCCCTGAACGGCCGATGCGCCAGCGGAGCCGGTCGCCTCGCCTTGCGTCACCGTGGGCGACGAGCTGCCCGACTGTACGCTCGCGCCATTCGCCATTGCCTTCATGCGCGCAAACCAGGCCGACGATTCGCCGCTGTTCGTGTGCCACATGGAAAGGGCGAGCACCGCGATCACGATGATCGCCACGCCCCACAGCCACGAAGCGCGACGGCGCGGCGCCCGTGCGCCGCTGCCACCCAGCGAGAGCGACACCCGTCCGCGCGGCAGATCGGAGCCGGCCGACGCGGGCATCGACAGATCCGGCTGCGCGATGCCGCGCTCGCGCCGCAGCGCCTGTGTGAACGGCGTGGAGTCCGTGCCAAGCAGCTTCGCGTAGGCCCGCACGACGCCCAGTGCGAATGTCGTATCCGGCAGATGACTGATGTCGCCGGCTTCGAGTTCGCGCAGCTTCGAGACCGACACCTTCAGACGCGCCGAGACGTCCTCGATGGCCCAGCCCTTCGACTCGCGCAACTGCGCGAGACGCGCGCCGGCCGCGGCCAGCGTATCGGGGACCGCCTGCACCGGCGAGGGCGTCGCGCCCTGTACCGAACGATCAGCGTTGCTGTCAGTTCCGTCTGTACCGAAAGGGTGCTGCGGCTCGCTCATCCCAAAGTCCTTGCGTCGATTCTTTTCAATACTGGAACCGGTGGGCCGCCTTTAGCCCCGCCTCAACCCGATTCGCAGACCGTTTATAACAAAATGCGCGGCTCGTCGTCAGTCCACTCGCCGCTTCCGATCGCTTCTGCAACGTCTATTTCGATACTGCCAACGACCGCGCGTTTCCCCGCACGCCGCCGTGGGCCCTCCTCATGCCGGATCAGTGCTGAACCGGCCGCACTTCGATGATCTTGCCCCCTGCCCGGCCCGTCCGTTCAGCAAGGCGCGTACGGTCCTTCACCTCGCCGGCGAGCTGACCGCAGGCCGCGTCGATGTCGTCGCCGCGCGTCTTGCGCACGGTGGTGACGACGCCCGCATCCATCAGGATCTGCGCAAAGCGCTTGATCTGCTCCGGTTTCGAGCGCAGCAGACCCGATTCCGGAAACGGATTGAACGGGATCAAATTGAACTTGCAGGGCACGTCGCGCGTTACGGCGAGCAATTCGCGCGCGTGCTTTTCGGTGTCGTTCACGCCGTCGAGCATGCAGTACTCGAACGTGATGAAATCGCGCGGTGCGACTTCGAGATAACGCTGGCACGCCGCCATCAACTCGCGCAGCGGGTACTTGCGGTTGAGCGGCACGAGTTCGTCGCGCAGCGCGTCGTTCGGCGCGTGCAGTGAAACGGCGAGCGCCACGGGCAAGTCAGCCCCGAGGCGGTCCATCATCGGGACCACGCCCGAGGTGGAGAGCGTGACGCGCCGGCGCGACAGGCCGTAGGCGTTGTCGTCGAGCATCAGACGCATGGCGGGTACCACGGCGTCGTAGTTCAGGAGCGGCTCACCCATGCCCATCATCACGACGTTCGTGATGACGCGCTCGCCCTTGCCATCCCCGCCGGTCGCGCGCCCGCCTGCCTCGCCACGCAGCGAAGCGCGCAAGGCGAATTCCGCCATGCGCAACTGGCCGATGATCTCGGCGGTGGTGAGGTTGCGTGAGAAACCTTGCTTGCCGGTCGAGCAGAACCGGCAGTTGACCGCGCATCCCGCCTGCGATGACACGCACAGCGTGCCGCGATTGTCTTCGGGGATGAACACGGTTTCGACCGCGTTGCCGTTGCCGACGTCCACGAGCCATTTGCGCGTGCCATCGGAGGAAACGTTGTCGCTGATGATGCCGGGCATGCCGATGATGGCGCGCCCTTTCAGCTTCTCGCGCAGCGATTTGGCCAGATCGGTCATGCCGTCGAAGTCGGCGGCGTTGTACTGATGGATCCAGCGCTGAAGCTGTTTGGCGCGAAACGGCTTCTCGCCCAGGCTTTCGCAATATGCGACGAGCCCTTGGGCGTCGAGATCGAGAAGGTTGACGGTGGAACTGCTCGTCATGTCGAATCCTGCCATTTCAGTGCGAGAGCGCGCCCACCGACCGCATTACCCGGGAACCTGCGCACTTGCGCGGCACCCCGAACCGGACGGTGAGCGTCATTGCCGTTCGCGACCCTATGCTACTACTGCAGTCTGCTCGCGCCGTGCTTAGCGCGAGTAGACGTTGACTTGCGGGAAGAAAAACGCGATTTCCACGGCAGCCGTTTCAGCAGCGTCCGAACCGTGCACGGCGTTCGCATCGATGCTGTCGGCGAAGTCGGCGCGGATCGTGCCGGCCTCTGCCTTCTTCGGGTCGGTCGCGCCCATCAGTTCGCGGTTCTTCAGGATGGCGTTCTCGCCTTCCAGCGCCTGAACCATCACCGGACCGGAAACCATGAAGTCCACGAGGTCCTTGAAGAACGGACGCGCTGCGTGAACAGCATAGAACTTCTCTGCGTCAGCGCGCGAGAGGTGAACCATGCGAGCGGCAACGATCTTCAGACCAGCGTTTTCGAAGCGGCTGTAGATCTGGCCGATCACGTTCTTTGCCACTGCGTCCGGCTTGATAATCGACAGGGTGCGTTCGATCGCCATAAAAACTCCAGAAAATTAAGAGGTTACAGATTCAAATGAATCCGCAATTGTAGCATGTTCCCATGTATGATTGCGATTGAACCCTCTTAGCCGATCAAATCCGGGCAAACGGGTGCAGACCTCCGCAACCGCCGCGCTGCCACACGATTCAGAGAGGCTTAAGATTGGTGGCCTACGCTTTGTCACCATAACGGAAACTGTGTGGCAGCCCGTTGAAACTCCGGGTCGGCGCACTTATCTTACGAGGGAGCGGACCGCGCACCTGCGCGCCCTCACTCACGCGTCTCACGCAAGGAGAAAGCATGAACGAGTATCCCTACAACTTCGGCCGCGGCGGCGCCGTCACTTCGGCCGAGACCCGCAACCGCGTACTGCGCAACACCTACTGGCTGCTCGCGCTGTCGATGGTGCCGACGGTGCTCGGCGCGTGGGTGGGCGTCGCGACCGGCTTCTCGCTCTTCGCCGCTACGAGCCCGGCCATGAGCCTGCTCGCATTCTTCGCGATCGCGTTTGGCTTCATGTTCGCCATCGAGCGCACCAAGAACAGCTCGGTGGGCGTGTTCGTGCTGCTCGGCTTCACGTTCTTCATGGGCTTGATGCTCTCGCGCCTGCTGTCGTTCATCCTCGGCTTTTCGAACGGCCCGTCGCTGATCATGCTCGCGTTCGGCGGCACCGGCATCATCTTCGCCACCATGGCCACGGTCGCCACCGTCAGCAAGCGCGACTTTTCGGGGCTCGGCAAGTGGCTATTCATGGGCGTGATCGTGATCCTGCTCGCCGGCGTCGCGAACGTGTTCCTGCAACTGCCCGCGCTGATGCTCACGGTGTCGGTGCTCGCGATCGCGATTTTCTCGGCGTACATGCTGTTCGACGTGCAGCGCGTCGTGAACGGCGGCGAGACGAATTACATCTCGGCCACGCTCGCGATCTACCTGGACCTGTACAACGTGTTCACGAACCTGCTCGCCATCCTCGGGATCTTCGGCGGCAATCGCAACTAAGGCTTAAGTGAGACCTCACGGGGCCGGATCGTTCGATACCGGCTTCCGCGAACACTTCGTCGAACAAAAAGCCCATGACTTTCGTCATGGGCTTTTTTTCGTTTGTTGACCTTCCGCGAACAAGCGGCGGCTCAGAGCGCAATCCAGTCGAAGCCCTCCGCTTGCGAAGCGACCCCGATTTGCGTCAGCGCATTGCCGAGGACCGCCGCGACGGCTGCGCGCGCGAGCACAGGCGTATTGTTCTGCTGGCTCAGATGCGCCGCGATGAGATGCCGCAGCTTCGCGCGATCGAGCCCCGCGAGGATGCCGCCTGCGGCCTCGTTGCTCAGGTGCCCATGCGACCCGCCGATGCGCGCCTTGAGCGACGCGGGATAGCGGCTCGTCGCGAGCATCTCGAGATCGTGATTGCATTCGAGCACGAGCGCATCGCAACCGCCGAGCACATTGCCGATGTGCGGCGTCGATTCGCCCACGTCGGTGAGCACGCCAAGCCGGCAAGCACCGTCGCTGAACACGAACTGCAGGGGCTCGCGCGCATCGTGCGGCACCGTGTAAGGCAACACGGCGAGTTCCCCGATTTCGACGGTCTCGTCGCCCCACAACACATTTAGATCGACATCGGCGTCGTCGGCGCCCACGGCCTGCGCCGTGCCCCAGCTCATGTACAGGGGAATCGACCAGCGGCGCGCCAGTGTGAGCGCGCTGCCAATATGGTCGCTGTGTTCGTGGGTAACGAGAATCGCGGTGAGGGAGTCGGCGGCCAGCCCCGCGCGCGCGAGGCGCCGCTCGACTTCCTTCGCTGAGAATCCGCAGTCGAGCAGCACGCGCGTGGGCGTCGCGCCGCCGCCTGCTTCTACGACCAGTGCGTTGCCCTCGCTGCCGCTGCCGAGGCTCGCAAATCGCATATCAGCGCACGTCAGTTCAGCTGCGCGTGCAGGGCGGAGACGATCCGTTGCGCGTCGGACGAGGTGTCGATGCGGCCGTTCTGGTCCACCACGGCAACCTGGGTCGAATTGCCAGTCGCCCGCACCGCGACGAGGAATTCCGGACCCTGATCCTTCGCAGCCTTCTTCGGATTGTAGAAGAGCTTGCCGAGCAGACCGTCGCCCTTGAGTTCCTGCATCGAGTCCGCGTAACGCACGTAGTAGAGGCCCTTCTCGCGGTCGCGGTTGTCGACCGTGAAGTTCGTGCGGTCGAGCGCGAGACCCACGCGCAACCACGCGGTGTCGAACGCCTCGGGCAGATCGAGCGTCGTGCCGTCGGGACCCGCGGCGACCTTTACAGGCGCCGTAGCAGGACGCGCGTCGGTCAGCAGTTGTTTCGACTGGGCGTCGGTCAGACCGAACTTCTGCATGATCTTCGAGAGGAACGCCGCTTCGAGTGCCGGATCGCGCGGGCGCTCAACCCACTTGGACCCGGTCTTGTCCTGCCCCGTCAGCACTTCTTCCATCGCGTTATGCGTGATGGAAATATCGGTTTGACCGTCCGCGCCGCGCGAAACCAGCACGCGGAAGCGATCGCGCGTGCCCGACGAGTACGCGAAATCGATCACGCGTCCAATCGTACGACGGAACCAATCGTCCGGAATATTGGCGCGGTTTTCGGCCCAGTCGGTCGTCATGATGCCCGTCGACGGCGAGTCGGTGGTCAGCGTAAAGCCGTTTTCGGTCCAGAATTCCTGCAACTGGGGCCAGACATCGTCAGGCGTGCGGCCGTCCACCACGAGCCAGCGGCGGTTGCCGTCGCGCTCGACGTGCATGCCGAACGGGTCCTGCGAGTTCGGCACGCCGAGCGTGGCGTTGCCGGCCGGCGTGACCGTGCGCTGCGCTGCGCCACCGAGCGTGACCGTGGGCGGCGGCGCGACGTACTTCTGGTCGCTCGGCGCCGACGAAAGGTCGTGCGGCACGTTCAGCGGCGGAGCAGTCGGCGTGTCCTTGTAATTGACGCGATCCGACGCGAACATGTCGTTCAGCGATTCGCAACCTGCGAGCGAGCCGAGGGCAACTGCCAGCACCGCCATGCGCGTTGCGTGGAGGGAAAAAGCGGAACGTTTCATGTGGACCTTCGTGATACGGGAACGCTGAGCCTTGCTCTGCCAGATCGTCCGTTGATGATCTGCCAGTGATTGGGCGGCTGGGCCGTGGCGGCGTCGGTTGAAAAAACGGCGACTGCGCTGAACGGATCAGCGAGCCAGACCGGCCTCGCGCAACGCGGCGCGCACCACGTCGTGGTAGCGCGCGTCGAGCGGCGTGAGCGGCAGACGGATGCCGCCTTCGATGCGGCCGAGTTCCTGCAGCGCCCACTTCACGGGAATCGGATTCGATTCGATGAACAGGTTCTTGTGCAGCGACAGCAACTTCATATGAATCGCGCGAGCGGTCTTTGCGTCGCCTGCGAGCGCGGCCTTGCACAGGTCGCTCATCTGGCGCGGCGCGACGTTCGCGGTCACCGAAATATTGCCGTGGCCGCCGAGCAGCATCAGCGCGATCGCCGTGGGGTCGTCGCCGCTGAAAATCTTGAAGCCGGCCGGCGCGTGCTTGATGAGATGCGCGGCGCGGTCGATGTTGCCCGTCGCTTCCTTCACCGCCACGATGCCCGGCACTTCGGCCAGACGCAGGATGGTCTCGTTCGCCATGTCCGCGACCGTACGGCCCGGCACGTTGTACAGAATGACCGGCAGGTCCACCGATTCCGCGATCTTCGCGAAATGGCGGTACATGCCTTCCTGGGTCGGCTTGTTGTAATAGGGCACGACCTGGAGCGACGCATGCGCGCCGACTTCCTTCGCATGCTTCGTGAGTTCGATCGCCTCGGCGGTGGAATTGCCGCCGGCGCCCGCGATGATCGGCATGCGGCCCGCAGCGTGCTCGACCGCCGTCCTGATCATCAGGATGTGTTCTTCGACGTTCAGCGTGGCGGACTCCCCGCTCGTACCGACGACGACGAGGGCATCCGTCCCCTCTTCCACATGCCAGTCGATCAGTTTGCGGAATGCCGGCAGGTCGAGACTGCCGTCCTCATGCATGGGGGTGACGATCGCGGGAATGCTGCCTTGCAGCGTAATGCCGTCCTGAGTGCCGTTAGCCATGAAACGTCAGAAATGAGTCGGTTAAACCGCGATTGTAGCGGATTAGCCGGTCAGATCGTATCGCGCTACGGGTAGTACCTGGTTCTCAGGCACATTACCGGCGCTTTCGGGGGACAGTGAGGTCGATTTTTCGCGTACGGCGCAGATGCGCTGAATATACGCTTCGCGCGGCTGGGAGAGAAACCCGTCCTGGTAGGCGATGACGCGCAAGGACGGCGTAAAGCTGGCGAGCAGTTCGCCGGGAGCGAGCAGGAACGCGGGGTTCGACGGCTTGCCGACGGTCTCGTTGCCTTGCGCGAAGGTCTCGTAGAGGAGGACGCCGCCCGGCGCCAGCGCGTCGATGAGACGCGGCATGAGCGGCCGGTGCAGGTAGTTGGTGACGACCACGCCGGCAAAGCGAGCGTCGTGAGGGAGCGGCCAGGGTGCGCCTTCGAGGTCGCAGACCAACGTCTCGACGCCTGCCGCGTCTTGCAGCGTAGCGAGCGCCGCGGCGTCGCGATCGAGTGCCGTGACCGGATGGCCCCGGCCGGCGAGCCAGCGCGCGTGCCGGCCCGAGCCCGCGGCGACGTCGAGTACCGCGCCGCCCGATGCGATCAGATGCGCCCAGCGGCGCACCCAGCGCGAGGGCTCGGCGAGCCCAGCGTGTGGCAGCGAACCGCCGGCAGCTTCACAAGCCATCAGCTGTATGAGAGGCCCATGGCCTCGCGCACGTCGCGCATCGTCTCGTTGGCGAACTTGCGCGCCTTGTCGCAGCCGTCCGCGACAATCGCACGCAGCAGCGAAGGATCGTCCATGTACTTCTGCGCGCGCTCGAGCATGGGCTGCTGCTCGCGCAGGATGCCCTCGATCACCGGCTGCTTGCACTCCAGACAGCCGATACCGGCCGAACGGCAGCCCTTCTGCACCCAGTCGTGCGTCGCTTCGTCCGTGTAGACCTGGTGCAGCTGCCACACCGGGCATTTGTCCGGATCGCCCGGATCGGTGCGGCGCACGCGCGCCGGGTCGGTCGGCATGGTGCGGACCTTCTTCGTGATCGACTCCGCGTCTTCGCGCAGGCCGATGGTGTTGCCGTACGACTTCGACATCTTCTGGCCGTCGAGGCCCGGCATGCGCGAGGCCTCGGTCAGCAGCACCTGCGGCTCCGGCAGGATGATCTTGCGCGAGCCTTCGAGATAGCCGAAAAGGCGCTCGCGATCGTTCATCGAGAGGCTTTGCGACTCCGAGAGCATTGCACGGGCCTGTTCGAGCGCTTCTTCATTGCCTTCCTGCTGGTAGGCATTGCGCAGCTCGTGATAGAGCTTCGAGCGCTTGCCGCCCAGCTTCTTCGCGGCTTCGTTGGCCTTTTCCTCGAAGCCCGGCTCACGGCCGTACATGTAGTTGAAGCGGCGCGCCATTTCGCGCGCCATCTCGACGTGCGGCACCTGGTCCTCGCCCACCGGCACGAGCGACGCGCGGTACAGCAGGATGTCGGCGGCCATCAGCACCGGATAGCCGAGGAAGCCGTAAGTGCCGAGATCCTTGTCGCGCAGCTTCTCGATCTGCTCCTTGTAGGTCGGCACGCGTTCCAGCCACGATAGCGGCGTGCTCATGCCGAGCAGGAGCGCCAGTTCGGCGTGCTCGGGCACGCGGCTCTGGATGAAGAGCGTTGCCTGGTTCGGGTCGATGCCCGAAGCGAGCCAGTCGATCAGCACGTCCCAGACGTTCTTCTCGATGACCTCCGGCGTTTCGTAGTGCGTGGTGAGCGCATGCCAGTCGACCACGCAGAAGAAGCACGGGTACTCGGACTGCAGGCGCACCCAGTTTTTCAGCACGCCGTGATAGTGGCCGAGGTGCAGCGACCCGGTGGGCCGCATGCCGGAGAAGATACGGTCTGGGAACATGATGTTATGAAAAGAGCGACACAAGAGGGGTAAGGATGGCCGTGACCGCGTCGTAACCGAGACTCACGAGGGGGCGCAGCCAGAATCGCGTGAAGATGCCACTCACGAGCAACCCCATCACGATGATGAAACCATAGGGCTCGATACGGGCGAGCGCAATGCTCGCGCGCGTGGGCAGGAGCGCCCCGAGCACGCGGCCGCCGTCGAGCGGCGGCAGCGGAAAGAGGTTCAGCACGCCGAGCACGAGGTTCACGCCCACGCCGGCGGCGGCCATGCGCGTGAAGAACGGCTCGTCCACAGTGAGCACCGCCAGCGCCACGCCGAACACGCCCCACACGATGGCCTGCACGAAGTTGCACAGCGGCCCGGCCGCTGCGACCCACAGCGTGCCCCAGCGCGGATTGCGCAGGTTGCTGAAGGCGATGGGCACCGGCTTTGCGTAGCCGAACACGAACGCGCCATTCGTCAGGAAATACAGCACGAGCGGCATGGCGATGGTGCCGATCGGGTCGATGTGGCGCATCGGGTTGAACGACACGCGGCCGAGCACGTAGGCGGTGTTGTCGCCGAGCATGCGCGCGACGTAGCCATGCGCGGCTTCGTGCAGCGTGATCGCGAAGATGACCGGCAAGGCGTAGACGACGATCGTCTGAATCAGGTTGGCTTCCATGGCGGGCTATTGTATCAATGCGTCACTGCGCGCTGGCCGCGATTCATGCCGCTCATGTCTCTTCCTCCTCGATGCCGAACGGCGCCAGCGCGCCCCGCCCCGGCCGCACGAGCACCGGCTCTTCCCCGGTGAGGTCGATGACGGTGGAGGGTTCGCACGGACACGCCCCGCCGTCTATCACGAGATCGAGCTGCTTTTCGAGGCGCTCACGAATCTCCTCGGGATCGTTCAGGGGCTCGGTGTCGGGCGGCAGGATCAGCGTGGAGGCGAGCAGCGGCTCGCCGAGCGCTTCGAGGATCGCGAGCGGAATCGGGTGGCCCGGCACGCGCAGTCCGATGGTCTTGCGCGACGGATGAGAAAGGCGCCGCGGCACCTCCTTGGTCGCCACCAGCACGAACACATACGGGCCCGGCGTCACCGACTTGATGAGCCGGTACTGGCGGTTATCCACCATGGCGAAGTTCGCGAGTTCGGACAAATCTCGCACCATTAGCGAGAGCAGCGCCTTTTCGTCGAGGCCGCGGATGCGGCGCAGGCGCTCCGCTGCATGCTTGTCGTCGATACGCGCGGCAAGCGCGTAGCTCGAATCCGTGGGCAGCGCGATCACCCCACCGTCGCGGATGATCTCGGCCGCTTGCTTGACGAGGCGCGGCTGTGGATTTTCTGGATGAAGCCGAAAAAACTGGGACATGGCAGTAGTCAGCTAACGATAGACGAACGGGTGACGACGGAAAAGACCGGCCTTACGCGCAAGACAGCAAGAGTCAAGCAAGAACCGGCGGCGGCCGGGCACTGCGATGGATGGCTAAGCGGCCGCAAACCAGGTTCTGCCCGTTGAAACGCCTTGCGGCGGGCTGCCCGGCGGCAGGAGTGGCAAGGGGTCGAGGTTGTGGGCCGCGCGCCGTGCGCGGCCTAAAGCCATCGCTCCCAGACAGGCTTGAGATCGGAAGGAAGCGGCGGCAGCATGCCCGGCGCGATCGAGTCGTCCCCGGGAGCATGGAAATCCGAGCCGCGTGACGCCTCGAAACCAAAGCGCCTCGCGACCGCCGCATATTCGGCGTACTGGTCGGGCGTGTGGCTGCCCGTCACGACTTCGATCGCCTTGCCGCCCAGATCGATGAACTCGCCAAAGAGCGTGTCGAATTCGAGCTGCGTGTAGGCGTAGCGGCCAGGGTGGGCGATGATCGCCTCGCCGCCCGCGGCCTTGATCCACGATACGGCGTCGGCAAGCTTCGCCCAGCGGTGCGCAATGTAGCCGGGCTTGCCATCGCCGAGCCAGCGCGAAAACGCGTCCTGGGTGTTCTGTGCGCGGCCGCTTTCCACGAGAAAGCGCGCGAAATGCGTGCGCGAGATCAAATCGGGATTCGAAACATACCGGAGCGCGCCGGGGTAAGCGCCCTGAATGCCCAGCTCCGCGAGCCGCTCGCCCATCGCCTCCGCACGCGCCGCGCGGCCGTCACGCGTACGCGCAAGCCCCTCGACGAGCGCGGTGCACTCCGGATCCACATGCAGGCCGACGATGTGCACGGTACGCGACGCCCAGGTGACCGAAATCTCGACGCCGTTCAAATAGCGCATGCCGAGCGCCTCGGCCGTCTCGCGGGCTTCACGCTGACCGCCGAGCACGTCATGATCGGTCAGCGCCCACAGCGTCACGCCACCCGCCTTCGCCAGCCGCGCGACAGCAGCCGGGGCCAGTTGGCCGTCGGAGACAGTGGAGTGACAGTGGAGGTCGGCGTTCATTGCAGGCGGCAGAAGGATGAGCGCCTATTTTACTGCAATGCAGTGAAGTCGTCGGGCGGCCGCCGGAGCGCGGCGGGCGGGCGAAAGGGCACCCGGGCGAACCGTCGGTTGACCGCTCGTTTGGGCGCCCGACGCACCTCGCACTCAGGCGCAGAACGCCTCGATCAGGCGTGCGACTTCTTCCGGCTGATCGTGGTGCACCATGTGCCCCGCCCCGTCGACGATACGCTCGCGCCAGTCGGGAAACGCCTCGAAGCGTTTCTTGAATACGTCGATGGGCAGCGCGCCCGCGAGCCGCGCGAGCGTCTCGGACCCGGCCGCTTCGACGTGCAACACTTTCGCGCTCACCTTCGACCAGATCGCCATCACCTCGTCGAGCTGGTACAGCAGCGGCCCGCGCATCTTGTGCGCCGGATCGCCGAGCAGCTCGTAGCCGCCCTCGCCGTCCGGCTTCGACCAGTGCTCGGCGAGAAAACGCGCGCGTGGCGCGATCAGGCGGGGATTCGTCTTCACGAGCCGCGCGGCCACGGCGTCGAGCGACGCGTACGCGCGCAGTTGCGGCGGCGTGCGCACCGCGTCGAGCCACTCGCGCATCCGGCCGGGCGCCTGAGCCGGCGACGGAGCCGGCAGGCCGAAACCCTCGAGATCGACCACGCGCCGCACGCGCTCGGGCCGCACGCCCGCATACAGACAAACGATGTTGGCGCCCAGGCTGTGCCCGACGAGATCCACCTGGCCATTCGGCGCATAGTGCTCGAGCAGCGCGTCGAGATCGGCAAGGTAATCGGGGAACCAGTAGTTGCTGCCGCGGCCCTGTGCGACTGGCCAGTCCGACAGGCCGAAGCCGCGCAGGTCGGGCGCGATCACCTGCCAGTCGCCGCCGCGCGCACCCAGCGCGTCGACGACGAACTGGAATGACGCCGCCACATCCATCCACCCGTGCAGCATGAAGAGCATGGGTGCGTCCTCAGCGCCCCAGCGGCGCACATGCAGCCGGATGCCATTGACATCGACGAACTCGGATTGTGAGGGACTCATCTGCGCCGCCAGAAAAAGAATGATCGTTCGATTATATAAGCGCTCGGCAAGCCGCGTGGATCATTCGTTCGAGCGAGGCTCCGACGACTTCTGCGTGACGACGTGTTCGGCGGCGTCCTGGGCCGCGAGTGCATCGAGTTCGTCTTCGTCGAAGCCTGCCGAGCGGCGCGCCTCGAAGTTGAAGGGCCCGCGCATGCGTGGCGCCTGGTACTGCGCGGCTAGTGCGAGCCATGTCGCGTGGGGATCGAGGCCGCGCGCCCCGCACAGGTGGCGGAACCAGTGGTTGCCGATACGGACATGCCCTACTTCGTCGCGCAGGATGATGTCGAGGATCGCGGCCGATTCGATGTCGCCGGCCTGTTGCAGGCGTGCGCGAATGGGCGGTGAGGCGTCGAGGCCGCGCGCCTCCAGCACGCGCGGCACGAGCGCCATGCGGGCGAGCACGTCCGCGCTCGTGCGCTCGCACATCTCCCACAGGCCGTTGTGCGCGGGGAAGTCGCCGTAAGCATGGCCATGGTCGGCGAGTCGCGCTTGCAGCAGCGAGAAGTGATACGCCTCCTCGGCGGCGACCTTGAGCCAGTCGGCGTAGAACGCGTCGGGCATAGCGGCGAAGCGCCAGACCGCGTCGAGCGCGAGATTGATCGCGTTGAATTCGATGTGGGCCAACGCATGCAGCAGCACCACACGGCCCTGCGGCGTGCTCATGCTGCGGCGCCGCAGTTCGCGCGGTTCGACGAGTGGCGGCAGGGACGGGCGACCCGGCAGAGCCTCCGGCGTCGGGATGACGCGTTGGGGCTCCCACCGGACCTCACCGGCACTAGCCTGGGTTCGCGCGTGCAGCAGGCGCACCGCGCCGGCCTTGGCGATCGGGTCGCGCTCGCACAGAGCGTCGAGCGCGGCGAGGCGCCAGCCGGCAGGCTCGGCGCAGGAAGGCGCTTGATCGTCAGCCCTTGCGGGGGCGACTGCGAAAACGGAATTCATCGGCGAAGGAAACAGGAGCGAAAACGAGGGCGAAATTGCCTGGCGCAAACGGCGCGAAGCGAGGCGTTCGCGCAACCGTTTACAATACGCGATTAACCTGCCCCGCGCCGCGGCCCCCGCTGCACGGCAACAGCAGGCCGGCAGCAGCCCCCGAAATTCACAGGAGACTCGACATCGTGGCCATCTACAAGCTAGGCGACGCCGCGCCGACCATTCACGAAAGCGTGTTCGTCGCGGACAACGCGACTGTCATCGGCAAGGTCGAACTGGCCGAAGACTCGAGCGTCTGGTTCGGCGCCACGCTGCGCGGCGACAACGAGCCGATCACGGTCGGCTCGCGCAGCAACGTGCAGGAAGGCGCGGTGCTGCACACGGACCCCGGCTACCCGCTCACACTCGAAGCGAACGTGACGGTCGGCCATCAGGCCATGCTGCACGGCTGCACGGTCAAGGAAGGCGCGCTGATCGGCATTCAGGCCGTGGTCTTGAATGGTGCGGTGATCGGCCGCAACTGTCTGGTTGGCGCGGGTGCGGTGGTCACGGAAGGCAAGGTGTTCCCCGACAACTCGCTGATTCTCGGCGCGCCGGCCAAAGTGGTGCGCGAGCTTACCGAAGCCGACATTGCCGGCCTCAAGCGCAACGCCGATGTCTACGCGCAGCGTCGTGAATATTTCAAGGCTCAGCTCGTGCGCATCGGCTGACCGGGCTGGGACGGCCGAGAGCCGCATGCTCTCGCCGTGCGCGACGCGGCCGTGCGGCCCCGATTGAAACGAAGGAAAAGATTGTGAACGACCAGTTGCAGAAATTCATGTTCAGCGCCGCTCCGGTGCGCGGTGAGATCGTCTCGTTGAGCAGTTCGTGGCAGGAAGTGCTCAAGCGCCGCCAGTATCCGGCGCCGGTGCGCACCGTGCTCGGCGAGATGATGGCGGCGTGCGCCCTGCTTTCGGCGAATCTCAAGTTCGAAGGCACGCTGATCATGCAGATCTTCGGCGACGGCCCGGTGAAGATGCTGGTCGTGCAGTGCGGGTCGGATCTGGCGATGCGCGCCACCGCGCGTCTCGGCGAAGATTTCACGGGCGCAAACGCCCTGCCGCTCGCCGACGAACTCACGTTCGCCGACCTCGTGAATCCGGACGGCCAGGGCCGCTGCGTGATCACGCTCGATCCCGCGAAGAAGCAGCCGGGCCAGCAGCCCTACCAGGGCATCGTGCCGCTGAACGGCGAAGACGGTCCGCTCAAGTCGATCGCCTCCGTGCTCGAGCATTACATGCATCACTCGGAGCAGCTCGACACGCGGCTGTGGCTGGCCGCCAACGACGAGCGCGCAGTCGGCATGCTGCTGCAGAAGCTGCCCGGCGACGGCGGCATCGTGCCGCACCAGGGCGAGCATGACCTCGATACCTGGGAGCGCGTCTGCACGCTCGGCGGGACGCTCGAGCGCGACGAAATGCTCAAGGAGGACGGCGAGACGCTGTTCCGCCGCCTCTTCTGGCAGGAGAACGTGCGCCACTTCGAGCCGCTCGCACCGCGCTTCCAGTGCTCGTGCTCGCGTGAGAAGGTGGGCGCGATGCTCAAGATGCTGGGCCGCGAGGAAGTCGATAGCGTGGTCGAGGAGCGGGGTCACGTCGAGATCCATTGCGACTACTGCAATCAGCGCTATGAGTTCGACCCCGTGGACGTCGCGCAACTTTTCGCGGTAACCGGGCTCTCGGAAAGCGTGAGCCCCGCAGCTGAGCGTCGCCACTGAGGGTATACCGGCGAGGGCGTACCGGCCGCCTCGCCATGGCCGGGGCGCCCACGCGGCCCGACAGGCGTTGTGCTGCCGCCATGCGCGGCAGCGCATCCACTACCTCAGGGAATCGAGTCGAACGCTGACCCACTCGCCGTCCGGGCATTGCTTAGGCGTCCGACAGATGGAGGGAAGCATGATCAATAGCAAACGCTTCGCGCGTCCGTTGCGCGACCGTGCGCCGCGCGTGAACGCCCTGGCCGCGCTCACGATGTTCGGCGTTGCCGTGACCGCCGTTACGCTCACGAGCGGCTGCACGATGGATCCTCCCGGACCTTCGCCCATCTTTAGTCGACTGCCCGCTGACCAGTCGGGCGTGGTCACGACGGCGCCGGCGCTCACGCCCGACGAACGGGCACGCTACGACGCGATCGACCGCCAGGTGCTCGCGGAGCAGGACCAGGCAATGGCCGCCGAGGCGGCCGCGCAAGCGTGGTCGCGTGCCTACGCGCCGCCAGTCACGGTGTTTGGGGGCTATTCCAGCGGCGGATGGGGCAGTAGCTGGGGCACGGGTATTGGCTACGGTTATCCTGGCTGGGGTTGGGGCTGGTAGCCACGCCGCGTCACGCGAAGCGCTATCCAACGCAAAAGGCGCGGATCGATGCCGCGCCTTTTGTTTTCCAGTACGCCGTCGGCTCTGCGCTCGCGCACCGTTTACCCTGCCTTCTTCGCTTCCTTCGTGTGTCCGTGCTTCTTCTCAGGCACGCGTGAAACGGGGTTCGGCACCACCCTCACCGGCGCCGCCGACATCTGACCGCGCGTCGAGGTATTCGACGAACCGCTCGGCGTTGCCGGCGGCGTCTGGTTCGGCGAGACGAACTGCACGAAGACCTCGCTGTCCTTCACCATGCCCATCTCGTAGCGCGCGCGCTCCTCGACGGCTGCCGTGCCGTTCTGCAGATCCTGCACTTCGCCCGCAATGCGTTCATTGCGCAGTTTCTCGTCGTCGTTCTGCTTTTGCTGCTGCGTGAGTTGCTGCTCCAGTTCGTGGACACGCAGCCAGCCACCATGGCCCCACCACAGCGGATACTGAATCAGCACGAGCAGGATGATCAGAACGACAGTGACAAGCCGCATGAAAGGTGCCGGATAAATACACGCCGCCCTGCGCTAAACGCAGGGCGGCGGATAGATGACGAAGGGTGACAGCAAGGCCGCTGCCGGCGCAGGTTCCGCTTAGCGGAGGTTATAGAACGCCGACTTGCCCGGGTAGCTGGCGATATCACCGAGATCTTCCTCGATGCGCAGCAGCTGGTTGTACTTCGAGATGCGGTCGCTGCGCGAGAGCGAGCCCGTCTTGATCTGGCCAGCATTGAGGCCGACGGCGATATCCGCGATCGTCGAGTCTTCGGTTTCGCCCGAGCGGTGCGAGATCACGGCCGTGTAACCGGCGCGCTTGGCCATCTCGATTGCCGCGAAGGTTTCCGTCAGCGTGCCGATCTGGTTGATCTTGATGAGGATCGAGTTGGCGATGCCCTTCTCGATACCTTCCTTGAGGATGCGCGTGTTGGTGACGAACAGGTCGTCGCCCACGAGCTGGACCTTCTTGCCGAGCTTGTCGGTCAGGAGCTTCCAGCCGGCCCAGTCGGACTCGTGCATGCCGTCTTCGATCGAAACGATCGGGAACTTGTCGGCAAGCGTTGCGAGGTAGTCGGCGAATTCGGCCGACGACAGTTGCAGGCCTTCGCCCGCGAGCTGGTACTTGCCGTCGTGATAGAACTCGCTGGCTGCGCAGTCGAGCGCGAGCAGGACGTCTTCACCGGCGCGATAGCCGGCCTTCTCGATGGCTTGCAGGATGGTCGAGAGGCATTCGTCGTTGCTGCCGAAGTTCGGTGCGAAGCCGCCTTCGTCGCCCACTGCCGTGCTCATGCCGCGATCCGAGAGGATCTTCTTGAGCGCGTGGAACACTTCCGCGCCGCAACGCAGCGCTTCGCGGAAGGTCGGCTGGCTCACCGGCACGATCATGAACTCCTGAATGTCGAGGCTGTTGTTCGCGTGCGCGCCGCCATTGACGATGTTCATCATCGGCACCGGCAGTTGCATTGCGCCCGAGCCGCCGAAGTAGCGGTACAGCGGCAGGCCGGCTTCTTCAGCGGCGGCCTTCGCGACGGCCATCGAAACGGCCAGCATGGCGTTCGCGCCCAGACGCGACTTGTTGTCCGTGCCGTCGAGTTCGAGCAGGGTCTTGTCGAGGAACGCTTGTTCCGACGCGTCGAGGCCCATGATCGCCTCGGAGATTTCGGTGTTGATGTGCTCGACGGCCTTGAGTACGCCCTTGCCGTTGTAGCGGCCGGCTTCGCCGTCGCGCAGTTCGATCGCTTCGCGCGAGCCCGTCGATGCGCCCGACGGCACCGCTGCGCGGCCCATCGTGCCCGATTCGAGCAGCACGTCGCATTCGACGGTGGGATTGCCGCGCGAATCCAGAATCTCGCGACCGATGATATCTACGATTGCACTCATGGTTTCCTCAGGAAATGACAGTAATTCTTGCGCGTACCTGCGCCGCCTGCTGCATTTGCCCCCGAGGCACAGTTTCTATGCTCGTTCGGGGCACACCGTCACATGGGACAGGCGGCGCGATCGCCAGGTTCAACTTGCCGCAGCGCGATGGTCATGTTCGCATGCCCGATCGGCTGCCACGCTGCCTTGTACATCGAACGCGGCGCGCTCGCCCCACCGCGTACAGCATGATGGCGTTTGGCGACATCTGCTGTGCGCACGGGCCTGCGCCGCGCTGCTCCTCCATCGCGCCGCTCATGCAATCGAAGCGGCGCGCAACTGCTTCACTACGCGTACTGCGCGGGACCTGCTTGCGCTCAGTTGAAGTCGCTTTCGAGGAACGGCGTGCGCTTGACCGCCTGGTCGAGCGTCACGAGCGTTTCCAGCAGCTCGGCCATGCGGTTCAGCGGCACGGCATTCGGGCCATCCGACTTCGCCTGTGCGGGGTTCGGGTGCGTTTCCATGAAAAGACCCGCCACACCCGTGGCCACGGCTGCGCGCGCGAGCACCGGCACGAATTCGCGCTGACCGCCCGAGCTCGTACCCTGGCCGCCCGGCAGCTGCACCGAGTGGGTCACGTCCATCACGACCGGTGCGCCGGTCTCGCGCATGATCGCGAGCGAGCGCATGTCCGAGACGAGGTTGTTGTAACCGAACGAAACACCGCGCTCGCAGGCGAGGAAGCGGTCTTCGGAAAGACCCGCTTCGCGCGCGGCATCGCGCGCCTTGTCGATCACGTTCTTCATGTCGTGCGGCGCGAGAAACTGGCCTTTCTTGATATTGACCGGTTTGCCCGAGCGTGCGCACGCGTGGATGAAGTCGGTCTGGCGGCACAGGAACGCCGGTGTCTGCAGGACGTCCACGACCGAGGCGACCGGCCCGATCTCCTCTTCCGTGTGCACGTCGGTCAGCACGGGCAGGCCGAGCTGGCGCTTCACTTCGGAGAGGATGCGCAGACCCTCGTCCATCCCGAGGCCGCGAAACGACTTGCCGCTCGAACGATTGGCCTTGTCGTAGGACGACTTGTAGATGAACGGAATGCCGAGCTTCGACGTGATTTCCTTCAGGCGGCCCGCGGTGTCGATCGTCATCTGTTCAGATTCGACGACACAGGTGCCCGCGATCAGGAAGAACGGCTTGGTGAGGCCAACTTCGAAACCGCACAGATTCATGCTTTCTCCTCGGCGCGCGCCTGCTGGTGCGCGACCGCTGCTTCGACATACGCCTTGAAGAGCGGATGGCCGTCGCGCGGCGTGGACGTGAATTCCGGATGGAACTGGACGCCGACGAACCACGGGTGCATATCGCGCGGCAGCTCCATCATCTCGGGCAGGTCCTCGGTAGGCGTACGGGCGCTGATGATAAGGCCGCCGGCTTCGAGCTTGGGCACGTAGCCGTTATTGACTTCATAACGATGGCGATGGCGCTCGTTGACGTCCTTGCCATAGATCTCTGCCGCGAGGGTGCCCGGCTTGATCGGGCAGCGCTGCGAGCCCAGGCGCATCGTGCCGCCGAGGTCCGAGTCTTCGGAACGCTTCTCGACCTTGCCTTCGCGGTCGGCCCATTCGGTGATGAGCGCGACGACGCGGTCCGGCGTGTCCGGATCGAATTCCGTGCTGTTCGCGTGCTTCAGGCCCACCACGTCGCGCGCGAATTCGATCACGGCGAGCTGCATGCCGAGGCAGATGCCGAGGTACGGCACCTTCGCTTCGCGGGCGTACTGGATCGCCTTGATCTTGCCTTCGGTGCCGCGACGGCCGAAACCGCCCGGCACGAGAATCGCGTCGAGATGCTTGAGGCTCTCGACACCTTCTTCGTCGATCTGCTCGGAATCGATGTACTCGATGTTGACCTTCGCCGAGGTCTTGATCGACGCGTGGCGCAGCGCCTCGATGAGCGACTTGTACGATTCGGTGAGGTCGACGTACTTGCCGACCATGCCGATCGTGACTTCGTGCTTCGGATGCTCGAGCTTCTCGACCATCTCCGCCCAGATCGACAGATCGGCGGGCTTGGCGGAAAGCTTCAGTTCGTCGCAGACGATCGAGTCGAGGCCCTGGTCGTGCAGCATCTGCGGAATCTTGTAGATGCTGTCGGCGTCCCACACCGAGATCACGGCGTCTTCCGGGACGTTCGAGAACATCGAGATCTTCGCGCGCTCGTCGTCGGGAATACGGCGGTCGGCGCGGCACAGCAGCACGTTCGGATAGATACCGATTTCGCGCAGCTTCTGCACGCTATGCTGCGTGGGCTTGGTCTTGAGCTCACCCGCCGTGGCGATGAACGGCACGAGCGTGAGGTGCACGAAGCACGCGCTGTTGCGGCCGAGGCGCAGGCTCATCTGACGCGCGGCTTCGAGGAACGGCAGCGATTCGATGTCGCCCACCGTGCCGCCGACTTCGACGATCGCGACATCCGGCTCCCCGCACGTCGCCGATGCGGCGCCGCGCTCGATGAACGCCTGGATCTCATTGGTGATGTGCGGAATGACCTGCACGGTCTTGCCCAGATAATCGCCGCGGCGCTCCTTGCGGATCACCGATTCGTAGATCTGGCCCGTCGTGAAGTTGTTGGCCTTGCGCATCTTCGTGGTGATGAAGCGCTCATAGTGGCCGAGGTCGAGGTCGGTTTCCGCTCCGTCTTCCGTCACGAACACTTCGCCGTGCTGAAACGGGCTCATCGTGCCGGGGTCGACGTTGATGTAGGGATCGAGTTTGAGGAGGGTGACTTTCAGACCGCGCGATTCGAGGATCGCGGCGAGGGAGGCGGCGGCAATACCCTTGCCAAGGGAGGAAACTACGCCGCCGGTGACGAAAACATATTTGGTCATCGCTGGATGCTCGCGGGAAAAACGGATTATACCTGAAAGCAAGGGCTAACCCTGAATTTTGAGCGAGCGCGGCGCGGGTCGAATGCGTTGCGCCCCGCTCTCCCCCGCGCCGCCCCAGCAGCGCCGAATATCGATGGCTCAGGCTCCGTTTTCCATCGCGTAAAGCATGCGTTGCACCGCACGGGCAGTCTCGATCGGGCGCTCCATGGGATACAGATGGCTGCCCTCGATCCATTCGAAACGCTCGCCTGCAATGCGCCGCGTCGCCGCCAGTCCGACCTGACGGACTTCCCGCGATTGCGTGCCCGCGACGAAGCTCACCGGCACCGCCGAGCCGTGCACGAGCCGCGCGCCGAGCGTGTGCGGCAGCGTTCGGTAGATCATGTATTCGGTGTGGCGATCGAAGGCGAGCGTGCGGCCGCCGTCGGATGACGTCTGAGGAATGCCGAAGTCGATATAGTCGGACAGCACGCGCTCGTCCCAGCGCGCGAATGCGGCCTTCGAATGGAAATGCCGCCATGCCTCGTCGCGGCTCGCCCAGCTCGTGCGGCGCCTGCGCGTGGCGGCGGCGGGCGACAGGCGCTCGTCGAGACCGGTCCACTGCGATATCCGCAGCATGCTGCTGCGCCAGCCGGCGATCACGGGAGAATCGAGCATCACGACGCCCTTGACCCACTGCGGCTTCTTCAGCGCGGCCATCAGCGAGAGATAGCCGCCGAGCGAATGTCCGACGAGCCACACCGGATCCTCATAGGTACGTCCGATATCGTCCAGCAGTTGCTCGACGAGATGCGGCCAGTCGCGCGTGACAGGAAAGCGTGGGTCATGGCCGATCCGCTCGATGTAGCGCAGTTCGTAGTTGTCGGCCAGTTCGGCGAAGAACGTGCGATACGTCGAGGCCGGAAAGCCGTTCGCGTGCGAGAAATGGATGACGTTTTTCAAAGGCGGCTTGTCTCTCTATCTTGTTGATGTCTTTCGTTCGCGCTTCTGAGTTCTCACGTCGCATTGCCATCGGCCAGGCGCATCAGTCTCGCGTCGACGCGTCCATCCAATACCGCCGCTGCGTATCGCGAAAGCGCTCGACGGCGAGTGCGCCCGGGCGCGCATCGACGCGCGCTGCGCCGTCCGCGTCGCTACGCGCAAGCTCGATGCGGCGAGCCAGGTAGCGGGTGTAGACGCCCGGATACGGGTGATGAAAGCGATTCAAATAGCCTACCTGAAATATCGCGACGAGCGGCCAGACAGAGTCGAGGAACGGTTCAGTCGAAGAAGTGCGGCTACCGTGATGCGGCACGATCAGCACCTGCGCGCGCAGCCGCCCGGGATCGCGCGCCACGAGCGTGCGCTCGACGCCCGCCTCGATGTCCGCGGCGATCAGGGCGGAAACCGGTGCGCGCGGCGTCTCGAACGCGTCGCTCGCCGCGGTGGTCACCCGCAGGACGCAGCAATGGCCATTGGGTTTGCCCGTGAGCGGGCCGGCATCGGGCCACAGCACCTCGAAATCGACGCCGTCCCACTGCCAGCGCTGGCCTGCGGCGCATTGCACGGTCTGCGCACCCTTTGCGCGGGCGCTGACCCACAGCGGATGCGCGGGCAGAATGCCCGCCGCGAACTCGCCCACGTCGATCGAATCGAGCACGGCCTGTGCGCCGCCCGAATGATCGGAATCGTCGTGGCTGATCATGAGCGTATCGAGCCGCGCGATGCCGTGCGCCTGCAGAAACGGCACGACGATGCGCTCGCCCGCCTGTGTCGATTCCGGGCCGGGCCCCGCATCGAAGAGCAACGTATGCCGCGCCGTTTCGACCAGCACCGAGGTGCCCTGCCCGATGTCGAGCGCGGTGAGCCGGAACTGGCCCGGTAGCGGCCCCGTCGGCGCAGGCATGAGAAGCGGCAGCCAGGTGAATGGCGCGAGCCAGCGCATCGGCCAGCCGCGCGGCGCGAGGCACCAGGCGACGCCCACAGCCGCGCAGCCGAGTGCCCATGAGCCTGGCTGCGGCAATCGCAATACCGCCCACGGCAGACCTTCGAGAGCGCGCAGCACCTCGGCGAGCCAGTCGAGGCAGGTATGCGCCGCGCGCAACGCGACGGCGTCGAGGGGTGCCGGCAGCGCCGCACTCCCGATGACGAGCGGCGTGACGAGCATGCTCACGCAGGGAATCGCAAAAGCGTTGGCGAACGGGCCGATCAGTGGGATCTGCGCGAACCAGTACGCCGTGAGCGGGGCAAGCGCCAGCGTCACGGCCCATTGCACACGTGCGCTATCGCCCGCGCGCGCGGCAATCCTTCGCGCGGCACCGGGCCAACCGCCGCCCGGCACCACGGCGGCGGCGAGACGACGGAGCCAGCGCTGGCGCTCCTTTGGTTCGGCTCGATCGTGCATTGGATCGAGCTCGTCGACGGACAGCGCCTGCGACGCGTCCTTGCTCAGGCGCGGCACCCCGGTCGCCGCGAAAAGAATCGCCGCGACCGCGCAAAACGAGAGCCAGAATCCGGCCGCCGTCACGGCCCAGGGATCGCGCAGCAGCACGAGACCCAGCGCCCACGCGAGCACGTGCGATCGCGCAACCTCCCGCCCGGCGAATAGTGCGAGCGCCACGACTGCGAGCATCCAGAGTGCACGCTGCACGGGCACGTTGAAACCGGCGAGCGCCGCGTAAATCCCGGCCGCGATCAACGCGCCCGCCACCGCGGCTTTCTGCGCAGCCATCAGGAGCGGCGCCTCGACACCGCGCCAGCGGGCGCGCCGCCAGAGCGCGCCCGCCAGCCAGCCTGCAAGCCCCGCGACGAACGCGAGATGCAACCCGGAGATCGCCACCAGATGACTCGTGCCCGTATTGCGCATGAGGCGCCAGTCCGCGTCGCTCACCGAGTCTTGTGCTCCGGTTGCCAGCGCGATGACGATGCCGCGATGGGGAGCGTCGCCAAGCACAGCGTCGATGCGCGAGCGCAGCGCAGCGCGAGCGCGCTCGATACGCACGCCCACGCCCGAATCATCAACGGGAAGACGGGTGGCGCGCGCCGGATCGCTCACATAGCCCGTGGCGCGCACACCCCGCGCGAGCAAGGCGGCTTCCGTGTCGCGCAAGCCGAAGTTGCCGTTGCCGTGAGGACGCTTGAGGCGCACGGGCAGACGCCAGCGTGAGCCGGGCACGAGCGGCGGCAGCGGCGTCTCGCGCGGCACCCAGGACAGCTGGATCAAACGCGGAAGCGATGCGGCGCGCATCGATGCATGGGGGCCGCCCCAGGATTCAACGCGAAAGAGAAAGCTCGCCCCATTCGCGCCATAGGAAGGCAAGCTCGAGATAGAGCCGCTGACGTCCAGATCGCGCGCCTGCCAGGCAGCGGGAAGCGCCTCTGCAAGCCGCAACTCGGCGCGCCACGAGGCGTAACCCACCCCTGCGCAGCCCCCCGCGAGCCACACCGCGGCCCAGCCGCTGACGACACGCCAGCGCCGCCCGTCGCCTCGCCCGAGTGCCCAGGTCGCCCATCCGGCAGCGAATGTGGTTGCCAGCACGAGCCCAGTCCACACGCCCCAGCCCGGCAATGCAGCCTGCCGCTGCAATACGATCACGCCCAGCGCAAACCCGCACCAAATGACTCGCATCCTGCCTCCTCGCAACGAGGGGGCCTGATGTACGAACTGGCGACGTGATCCGGGCGCGTCGCGCGGCTGGGTGCAAGTTCGTCCGTTTCGTGCCAGTTCGTGCGATCGCGCCGCGGCACGCATGCCGCGCACGCCACCACGCCACCCTCTGGCAACGATTATGCAGACGAAAGCGCGAGCCGAGGCAGCGCAGCCGCCGCGTTAGCCGTCGTGCCAAGAGCAAGTTCCCCGACGCTCAGGCCGCGCAAGCCCGCGAGCACAGCGCCGATGCCCGGCACCTGGTCGGGCGTGTTGCGTTTGCGGTAGAGCCATGCCGGCGAGATGTCGGGCGCATCGGTTTCCATGACGATCGCCTCGAGCGGCAACTGCTCCGCAAGACGCCGGATCTGCAACGCGCGCTCGAACGTGACGTTGCCGCCGAAGCCCAGATGCATACCTTGGTCGATGAACGCGCGCGCCTGCTGAAAGCTCCCGTTGAACGCGTGCGCAATGCCGCTCGTCACGCCATTGCGCCGCAGGCCTTTCAGGACCTGATCCTGCGACTTGCGCACATGGCAGATCGCCGGCAAGCCGAACTCGCGCGCAAGGCGCAGCTGGGCATCGTAGAAGTGCTGCTGGCGCGCAGGGTCGAGGCCCGCAACGAAGTAATCCAGCCCGATCTCGCCGATGCCGACGAAGCGTGGATCGGCGAGACTCGCCTCGACTTCGCGCCGCAGCACTTCGAGGTCTTCGTCGTGCGCCTGCGGCGTATAGAGCGGATGGATGCCGAGCGCGTAGACCGCGCCCGCGGTGCGGTGCGCGAGCGCTCGAACCACCGCGAAATTCTCGCGCCCCACCGCCGGTATGACGATGCGCGACACGCCCGCCGCGTGCGCGGCCGCCGCGACCGCGTCGCGGTCGGCGTCGAACTCGGCCGCGTCGAGATGGCAGTGGGTGTCGATCCACATGGTGTTCGTTCGCCGCGCGACTCAGACCGGCACGACCGGCTCTTCGTGCAACCTGCCGTCGCGCAGGCGCACGATGCGGTCGCAACGCGCGGCCAGATCGGGATCGTGCGTGACGATCACGAAGCTCGTGTCGAACTGGTCGGAAAGCTCGAGCATGAGATTGAAGACCGTGTCCGCGGTCGCGCCGTCGAGGTTGCCCGTGGGCTCGTCGGCCAGCACGCAGGCGGGCTTCGTCACGAGTGCGCGCGCGATCGCCACGCGCTGGCGCTCGCCGCCCGAAAGCTCACCCGGCCGGTTGCGCGCGCGATGCGCGAGGCCCACGCGCTCCAGTATCGTCATTGCCTCGGCGCGCGCGGCTTCCTGCGTCATGCGGCGAATGCGCAGCGGCATCGCCACGTTGTCGAGCGCCGAGAACTCGGGCAGCAAATGATGGAACTGATACACGAAGCCGAGCGCGCGATTGCGCAACTCGTTGCGCTCGCGCTCGGAAAGCTCCGTGAACGGCTTGCCGAGCACCGAGACCTTGCCAGCGCCCGGCTCGTCGAGGCCGCCGAGCACGTGCAGCAGCGTGCTCTTGCCCGAGCCCGAAGCGCCCACGACCGCGAGCTTCTCGCCGCGCTTCACCTTGAGTTCCGTGTCGTGCAGCACCTGCACGGCGAGCGCGCCCTGGCCGAACACCTTCGAAACGCCCTGTGCCTCGAGCACGTACGGATAGTCGCCGGCCGCGGCGACGAACGATTGACGGTCATTCATAGCGCAGCGCCTCCGCGGGACGAACCTTGGCCGCGCGCCAGCTCGGATAGAGCGTGGCGAGCGCGGACAGCACGAACGCGATCACGCCGATGCGGATCACGTCGGAAGCCACGAGTTCGGAAGGCAGCTCGCTGATGAAATACACGGATGGGGGCAGGAACTGGATGCCGAGCAGATGCTCGATTGCCGGCACGCTCCACGGAATGCTCCAGGCGATCAGACAGCCCAGTGCGATGCCGAGGCCGGTGCCCACGAAGCCGATCGTCACGCCCTGCACGACGAAAATCTTCATGATCGAGCCCGGCTGTGCGCCGAGCGTGCGCAGGATGGCGATATCGGCCTGCTTGTTGGTGACGGTCATGACGAGAGACGAAACGAGATTGAACGCGGCGACCGCGATGATCAACGTGAGGATGATGAACATCATGCGCTTTTCGATCTGCACGGCCGAGAACCACGTCTTGTTCTGCTGCGTCCAGTCGCGGATATAGAGGTCCCCGGAGAGCGTGTGCACGAGCTGGCGCGCCACCGCCGGCGCGCGCTGCATGTCCTTCAGGCGCAGGCGCACGCCGCTTGGCGCGCCAAGTCGATAGAGCACCTCGGCGTCGCGAATGTTGGTCAGTGCAAGCGAGCTGTCGTACTCGTAGTGGCCCGACTCGAACACGCCCACCACGGTGAACTGCTTCAGACGCGGCAGCATGCCGGCCGGCGTAATCGAGCCCTCGGGCGCGACGAGCGTGACCTTGTCGCCCACCGTCACGCCGAGGTTCACGGCGAGGTCCGCGCCGAGCACGATGCCGAAGCTGCCGGGCGTGAGGTCGTTAAGACTGCCCGCCTTCATCTCCCGGCCGATGTCCGAGACCTGCGGCTCTTCGGAGGGCTCGATGCCGCGCAGCGCCACGCCGTTCACGCTGTCGCCGCGCGTGAGCAGCGCCTGGGCGTCCACATAGGGCGCCGCGCCGATCACTTCGGGATTGGACTTCGCTTCCTTCGCGGTGAGCTGCCAGTCGGGCATCGTGCCCGTAGGCGAAAAGATTTCGATGTGCGCAAGCACGGAGAGCATGCGGTCGCGCACGTCGCGCTGGAAGCCGTTCATCACCGAGAGCACGACGATCAGCGCCGCGACGCCGAGCGCGATGCCCGACATCGAAACGAGCGCGATGAACGAGATAAAACCGTTGCCGGTCGTGCGTTTGCCGGCGCGGGTGTAGCGCCAGCCTATCTGCCATTCGTAGGGAAGTTTCAAGCGAATCCTTTTTGCGTCTTCGTTGCGCTGCTGCGGCCTCTGGCGGCGCGCCCTCTGGCGGCGCGCCCTCTGGCGGTGCGCCCTCTGGCGGTGCGCCCTCTGGAGGCGTGATGGCCGCGGGGCCAGTGCAGCGTAGCCGGAAGAATTTCGTGCCCGGCCGGGCGGCGATCAAGCGCGAAGTTTGCCATACTGGCGGCGCTTCACGGACTTTGGCACGGACTTTTGAAGTGACTTCCATCGCCCGCTCAGGGCTTCAACGACGTTTTGTCCGCGCTTTGTCCCATGCCGCGCCCGATTCACGCGCCCTCTCCTTCGAGCCGCTTTTCGGCCACAAGTGCCGCAGCCGGGGCGTGAACCCACCGTAAGGCGCGCCCGGCGCGCGGAGCGCCGAAGTACAATGCGCACCATCATGCCCGCCGACCGACTCCATCTCCTCGTTCCCTTCGCCTTGCCGTCGGCGGCCTCCGCCTCCACCGCGCTCGCGGGCCTCGAGTATCCGGCGCTCGCGAAACTGGTTGCGCGCGCGACGCTCGGCGAGCAGGTGATCGGCGAGGACTTTCAGCGCACGCTGCCTCACGAGCGCTGGGTCGCGCGGCAGTTCGGCGCGCTCGGCCCGAGCGCCACCGGCGCACAACGCGCGCCGTCCGCCGACGACGAAGCACCGCTCGCACCCTACATGCTGCTCGCCGACGGCGGCACGCCCGGCGACGCCTCGTGGGCGTGCGTGCAGCCCGTGCATGTGCGTATCGCGCACGATCATCTGGTGCTGATCGACCCCGCGTCGCTCGAACTCGCCGACGCCGATGCCGCCACGCTCTACACCGTAGCGCGCCCGCTGATCGAGGAGCTGGGCGTGCGCGTCGAGGCCCCCACGCCGCAGCGCTGGTATCTCTCGTCGGAGGCATTCGGCGCGCTGGCCGGCGCGTCGCCGTTGCGCGCGAGCGGTCGGAACATCGAGATCTGGCTGCCGCACGAGGCCCACTCGGGCCAGCGTTCGCGAGCCTGGATGAAGGTGCAGAACGAAGTGCAGATGGCCTGGTTCGAGCACCCCGTCAACGAGGCGCGCGAGGCCCGCGGCTTGCCCGCCGTCAACTCGATCTGGTTCCACGCACAGGGCGCATTGCGCGCCGTCACGAGCCCGTTCGCGCGCGTGCGCTCCGATGCCGCCGCCACGCGCGGCCTCGCGCTCGCCGCGAAGGCGCAGGTGGACGCCACGCCGGCCACCTTCGGCGCGCTCATGAACACGCTTGATGCCGCGGGCCCGGGCGCGACGCTCGTCGAGCTGGACCCGTTCTCGCAAGCCTTCATCCAGCAGGACTGGGGCCGCTGGAACGCCGCCTTCGCGCAACTCGAGCGCGACTGGTTCGCACCCGCCCTCGCGGCGCTGCAAACGGGCGCACTCGCGGCGCTCGACCTCACGCTGTGCGGCGACACCGGCTCGGTCACGCTCTCCGTTACGCGCGGCGATCTGCACAAATTCTGGCGACGCCGTCCGTTCGCGTCGCTCTTCGTCGAATGATCCCCGAATGACCTCTTTCTTCCGCCGCCCCGCATGACCCGAATCGTCACACGCGCCTGTTCGCCCGCCGACGCCGAAGCGCTCGTGCGCCACGGTCTGCACCCGGTGCTCGCGCGTCTCTATGCGTCACGCGGCATCTGCCAGCCCGACGAGATCGAAACCGGCCTCGCGCGCCTCATTCCGCCCGCGGGCATGAAGGGTCTGGACGACGCCGCCGTGCTGCTCGCCGACGCCCTCGCCGCGAATCGCCGCATGCTCGTCGTGGCCGACTACGATTGCGATGGCGCCACCGCCTGTGCCGTGGCCGTGCGCGGCCTGCGCATGCTCGGCGCGCAGATCGACTATCTCGTGCCGAACCGCTTCGAGTATGGCTATGGCCTCACGCCCGAGATCGTCGCGCTCGCGGCGCAGCGCAAAGGCGGCAAGCCCGATCTGCTCATCACCGTCGATAACGGCATCGCCAGCGTCGAAGGCGTGGAGGCCGCGAACGCGCTCGGCATCGACGTACTCGTGACCGACCACCACCTGCCCGGCGACACGCTGCCCGCCGCGCGCGCCATCGTCAATCCGAACCAGCCGGGCTGCGAGTTTCCGAGCAAGTGCATTGCCGGCGTGGGCGTGATGTTCTATACGCTGCTCGCGCTGCGCGCCGAACTGCGCCGCCGCGGCGCGTTCAGCGAATCGAAGCCGGAGCCGCGTCTCGATGGCCTGCTCGATCTCGTCGCGCTCGGCACCGTCGCAGACGTCGTGAAGCTCGACTGCAACAACCGCGTGCTCGTCGCGCAGGGTCTGCAGCGCGTGCGCAACGGCCGCATGCAGCCGGGCATCGCGGCACTCTTTCGCGCCGCGGGCCGCGACGCGAAAAGCGCGTCCGGCTTCGACTTCGGCTTCGCGCTCGGCCCGCGCCTGAACGCGGCGGGACGTCTCTCGGACATGTCGCTCGGCATCGAGTGCCTGACGACCGACGATGTGGGCCGCGCGTGGGAACTGGCCCAGCAGCTCGACGCGATGAACCGCGAGCGCCGCGAAATCGAGGCGGGGATGCAGCAACAGGCGCTCGCCGATCTCGCCGACGTCGACCCGCAGGGCAAGGCCACGTTGACGCTCTTCAACGAAGCCTGGCACCAGGGCGTGATCGGCATCGTCGCGGGGCGGCTCAAGGAGCGCTTTCATCGCCCCTCGTTCACTTTCGCGCCCGCCGACGACGGCGGAGAACTCGTGAAGGGTTCGGGCCGCTCGATTCCCGGCTTTCATCTGCGCGACGCCGTCGATCTGATTTCGAAGCGCGAGCTCGGCCTCATCCACAAGTTCGGCGGCCACGCGATGGCCGCGGGCCTGACGATCGCCGCCGCCGACGTGCCACGCTTCGCCGAGGCGTTCGAGCGCGTGGGCCGCGAGTGGCTCACGCAAGAGGCGCTCGCGCGCACCCTGGAGACCGACGGCGATCTCGAAGACGCGTATTTCACGCCCGATTTCGTGGAAATGCTCGACGCCGCAGTGTGGGGCCAGGGCTTTCCGGCGCCCGTGTTCTCGGGCGAATTCGAAGTCGCCTCACAGGCGCTCGTGAAAGACAAGCATCTCAAGCTGCAACTGCTGCGCGGCCGCCAGCGCTTCAACGCGATCTGGTTCAATCACACCGAGTCGCTGCCGCAGCGCACGACCGTGGCCTACCGGCTCGTGCGCGACACCTGGAACGGCGTGTCGCGTGTGCAACTGGTGGTGGAGCACGCGGCGCTCTGACGCTTGCCGCGCGGTCCGCCCGACGCGTCCGCGCCGCCCTTGATCCAGGTCCAATCCAGGCCCAATCGGCTATAATTCAATGTTTTACACGCCGGATCACGACACAAATGGAAGCGGAACGTCTCAACGCGATCGAAGCCCTCTTGGCGGACCTGCGCACGCGCGCGGGCGAGCTACGGGGGTATCTTTGACTACGACGTAAAAGCCCGACGGCTCGTCGAAGTCAATAGCGAACTCGAAGACCCCAACGTCTGGAACGACTCCAAGCACGCGCAGGGTCTCGGCAAGGAAAAGAAACTGCTCGAAGGCGTCGTGCAGGTGCTCGACAGCATCGAGAACGACACGCGCGACACGCAGGATCTCTTCGAGATGGCGCGCGAGGAAGGCGACGACGACACGCTCGCCGCCATCGAATCCGACGCGCACGAGATCGAAAAGCGCGTGGCCGATGTCGAGTTCCGCCGCATGTTCGCGAATCCGGCCGACCCGAACAACGCGTTCATCGACATCCAGGCCGGCGCCGGCGGCACCGAAGCCTGCGACTGGGCGTCGATGCTGCTGCGCCAGTATCTGCGCTACTGCGAGCGCAAGGGCTTCAAGACCGAAGTGCTCGAAGAATCCGAAGGCGACGTCGCCGGCATCAAGAGCGCGACGATCAAGGTCGAAGGCGAATACGCCTATGGTTTCCTGCGCACCGAAACCGGCATTCACCGCCTCGTGCGCAAGTCGCCGTTCGACTCGTCGGGCGGCCGGCATACGTCGTTCTCGTCGGTGTTCGTGTATCCGGAAATCGACGATTCGTTCGAGATCGACGTCAATCCGGCCGATCTGCGCATCGACACCTTCCGCGCTTCGGGCGCGGGCGGTCAGCACATCAACAAGACCGACTCCGCCGTGCGTATCACGCACATGCCGTCGGGCATCGTCGTGCAATGCCAGAACGACCGCTCGCAGCACCGCAACCGCGCCGAAGCCATGGCGATGCTGAAGTCGCGCCTGTATGAAGCCGAAATGCGCAAGCGCCAGTCGGAGCAGGACAAACTGGAAGCCGGCAAATCGGACGTGGGCTGGGGCCACCAGATCCGCTCCTATGTGCTGGACAACAGCCGCATCAAGGATCTGCGCACCAACGTCGAAATCAGCAACACCAAGGCCGTGCTCGACGGCGATCTCGACGACTTCATCAGCGCCAGCCTGAAACAGGGCGTGTAACGCAATCACTCGGGCGGCAGCACCGCCCTCTCCCGCTGCGCCGCCTGCTTTCGCTCCAGGGCGGCGCGCGCAGCAGGAACCGAAGTCCGCTTTTGCGTGCGCGTCCCACGAAGGACCACGCCGGGGCCGCAGCCCCGAACACTCGCCGAAACACCCGCGACTCAAAGAACTCCGAGCCATCATGACCGAACCGACCCAGCAGAACGCGCCCAGCGCCGCGCCCGAACTCGACGACAACCAGATCATCGCCGAGCGCCGCGAAAAACTGCGCGCACTGCGCGAGGCGGGCGTCGCCTATCCGAACGACTTCCGCCCCACTCACCACGCCGCCGACCTGCAGCGCGACTACGCCGACACCGACAAGGAGGCGCTCGAAGCGAAGCCGCTCGAAGTCGCCATCGCCGGCCGCATGATGCTCAAGCGCGTGATGGGCAAGGCGAGCTTCGCAACGGTGCGCGACGGCTCGGGCCAGATCCAGTTCTTCATCACGCCCGCCGACGTGGGCGAAGCGACCTACGAAGCGTTCAAGAAGTGGGACCTGGGCGACATCGTCGCGGCAAAGGGCGTGCTGTTCCGCACCAACAAGGGCGAGCTCTCGGTGCGCTGCACGGAACTGCGCCTGCTCTCGAAAGCGCTGCGTCCGCTGCCCGACAAGTTCCACGGCCTCGCCGACCAGGAAATGCGCTACCGCCAGCGCTACGTCGACCTGATCGTCACGCCCGAAGCGCGTCAGACCTTCCAGGCACGGACCAGGGCGGTTTCGTCGGTGCGCCGCTTCATGGCCGATGCCGGCTTCATGGAAGTCGAAACGCCGATGCTGCACCCGATCCCGGGCGGCGCAGCCGCGAAGCCGTTCGTCACTCACCACAACGCGCTCGACATGCAGATGTTCATGCGCATCGCGCCTGAGCTCTATCTCAAGCGCCTGATCGTGGGCGGCTTCGAGCGCGTGTTCGAAATCAACCGGAATTTCCGCAACGAAGGCGTGTCGCCGCGCCACAACCCGGAATTCACGATGATGGAGTTCTACGCCGCGTACACCGACTACGCATGGCTCATGGACTTCACCGAGCAACTGATCCGCCAGGCCGCCATCGATGCGACGGGCACTGCCGTGCTCACGTACCAGGGCCGCGAGCTCGATCTCTCGAAGCCGTTCCATCGTCTGACGATCGTGCAGGCGATCCAGAAGTACGCGCCGCAGTACACGAACGAGCAGCTCGGCGACGCGGCTTTCCTGCGCACGGAACTCAAGAAGTTCGGCGTGGACACGAACCAGCCGGCGTTCCTGAACGCGGGCGTGGGCTCGCTGCAACTGGCCCTCTTCGAAGAAACAGCCGAGTCGCAATTGTGGGAGCCGACCTACATCATCGACTACCCCGTCGAAGTCTCGCCGCTTGCGCGCGCCTCGGACACGCTGCCGGGCATCACCGAACGCTTCGAGCTCTTCATCACCGGCCGCGAAATCGCCAACGGCTTCTCGGAGCTCAACGATCCCGAAGACCAGGCGGCGCGCTTCAGGAAGCAGGTCGAGCAAAAGGACGCCGGCGACGAAGAAGCCATGTTCTACGACGCCGACTACATCCGCGCGCTCGAATACGGCATGCCCCCGACGGGCGGCTGCGGCATCGGTATCGACCGTCTCATCATGCTGCTCACGGACAGCGCAAGCATCCGCGACGTGATCCTCTTCCCGCACCTGCGCCGCGAAGACTAAGCGGCACATCGCCTCGCAAGAAGGGCGCATGCGGTTCACGCCGCATGCGCCCTTTTTCCTGGGGGCGTTCCGGCGTGCAGGTTTGTAACCATCGGTAAAAAGTGCCCCCTGCCAGTGGGCCCGGAACAGGGGCGCCGGCTATACCGGTCTCGAAAACCGCGCCGCGCCTCGCTTCGCGACGATCAGCCCCCTTGCGCCTCGGCGCCGTCGCGGCGCAGGGTTACAAATTGAAACGCTCGCCGACCTGCGTTGTCTCAAACTGGCTGGCAAGAGCCAACTCTGCAAAAGACGGAGCCTGTCATGAACACAACCGATCCTGCCACACCGAAACGCCGCCTACATCCGCTCATCGCGACCGCCGCGGCCGCCGTCATCGTCGCGAGCCTCGCGGCCACCGCGGCCATCACGGGCGTCTTCCCGAAGGCCTCCAGCACAGCCGAACAAAGCGCCCAGGTTCAGACGGGCCAGACCACCCTGACGGCGCCGCCGCCGGCGATCGACTCGACCAGGGCGGTGCAGGCCTCGCAATACGCGCAGAACGAACAGAATGCGCCGGCAGAGCCTCAACCGGCCCCGGCCCAGCCGCGACAGCAAACGGCCGTACCGGTCGCCCCGGCGCAGCAATATGGACAACAGCCTGTCCAGCAGCCGCAGCCTTCGCAGCAGCAGTACGCGCAGGAGGCGCCGCCGCCGCGGGCCGCCTGCTCGACGTGCGGCACCGTCGTGGCGATCTCCGAAGTCAAGCAGGAAGGCCACGGCACCGGTATCGGCGCGGTGGGCGGTGCAGTGGCCGGCGGCGTGGTCGGCAACCAGTTCGGCTCGGGCAACGGCCGTACCGCGATGACACTGCTCGGCGCGCTGGGTGGGGGCTTTGCGGGCAACTCGGTCGAAAAACATCTGCGCAGCACGACGAGCTATTCCGTACGCGTGCGCATGGAGAACGGCAAGATGCGCTACTTCACGTATCACCAGCCGCCGCCGTTCCGGGAGGGTGAGCGCGTGCGCGTGGAGAACGGCACGCTGGTCGCAGGCTGATCGCGCGGATCCGTTGCGCGAGTCGATCGGGTCAATGCGTCCGTAGCCGAACAAAAAAGGCGATTCGCCGTACTAGCGAATCGCCTTTCTCGTTGACTTCGTGACAAACGCCGCGAATCAATAGCCGGCTTCTTCGATCCACGCGGCCTGGATCGCTTCCAGGATCTTCTCGTTGGAGCGCTCGGGGTTGTCCTCGAAACCGTCGAGTTCCGTGATCCAGCGGTGCAGATCGGTGAAGCGCACGTACTGCGGATCGACCTCTGGATGGGTGTCCGTCAACGCCATCGCGATGTCCTGTGTATCGGTCCATTTCATGGCTGCCCGCTCCTCTTTGTGGCTCAGTGGTTTTCCTTCGCATGGTTGATCGAGTAACGCGGAATCTCGACCACCAGGTCGTCGTTCTCAGGCACGAGGGCCTGGCACGACAGCCGCGACGTCGGCTCGAGTCCCCATGCCTTGTCGAGCAGATCGTCTTCGTCTTCCTCCGACGGCTCGAGCGCCTCGAAGCCTTCGCGCACGATGATGTGACACGTCGTGCAGGCGCACGACTTCTCGCATGCGTGCTCGATTTCGATGCCGTGTTCGAGCAGCGCGTCGCACACGCTCTCACCCGGCTTGGCGTCGATGACGGCGCCCTCAGGGCACAGTTCGACATGGGGCAGCACCACGATTTGAGGCATTGTGATTTCCGTATCCAATAACTTTTCATCTCGGGCGCATGCCCCGCCTGCGACGGCGGCATGTGCCCATTCTACTGGCGCGGCGCGCTCGCCTGCATCGGGAAAGCACGCACGCGAGCGGCGTTCATCAACGCCGCGTGTGGGTGTCTTTAGCCGATCTCGTCGAGCTTCTTGCCCGCCAGCGCGCGCTTGATGCCCTTGTCCATGCGGCGCGCGGCGAACTCGTCGGTGCCTTCGGAAAGCGCCTTCGTTGCCGCTTCGATCGCGCCGGCGTCCTCGCCCTGCGCGACCTGCGCGAGCGCGGCGATCAGCGTGTCGACCTGCGCGCGTTCGGCTGCGTCGAGCAGTTCGCCGTCCACGCCGAGCGCGGCGTTCGTCGCTTCGATGATGCGCTGCGCCTCGACCTGCGCCTCGCGCAGCGCGCGGGCGCGCATGTCGACTTCGGCGGTCTTGAAGCTGTCTTCGAGCATGCGGGCCACGTCGTCGTCGGCGAGACCGTAGGACGGCTTCACCACCACCGAGGCTTCCACCCCCGAATGCTGCTCGCGCGCGAACACGGACAAGAGACCATCGGCGTCTACCTGGTAAGTCACGCGAATGCGCGCCGCGCCGGCCGCCATCGGCGGTATGCCGCGCAGCTCGAAGCGCGCGAGCGAGCGGCAGTCGGCCACGAGCTCGCGCTCGCCCTGCACCACGTGGATCGCCATGGCCGTCTGGCCGTCCTTGAACGTCGTGAAGTCCTGCGCGCGCGCGACCGGGATGGTCGAATTGCGTGGAATGATCTTCTCGACGAGGCCACCCATCGTCTCGACGCCGAGCGAGAGCGGGATGACGTCGAGCAGCAGCCAGTCGTCGTCGCCGCCGCGGTTGCCCGCGAGCAGGTCGGCCTGGATCGCGGCGCCAAGCGCGACGACCTGGTCCGGGTCGAGATTCGTGAGCGGCGCCTGGCCGAAGAACTGCGCCACGGCGCGGCGGATCACCGGCATGCGCGTCGCGCCGCCCACCAGCACCACGCCCTTCACATCCTTTGCGGCGACTTTTGCGTCCCGCAGCGCCTTCCTCGTGGGCGTGAGCGTGCGCTGCACGAGCGCCTGCGTCAGCGCTTCGAAGCGCGGCTCGTCGATCGTCAGGGCGATCTGTTTGCCGTTCGAGAGCGTCGCATCGATGCGCGCTTCGGGCGCGAACGAGAGTGCTTCCTTCGCGTCACGCACGCGGTCGAGCAGGAGGCGCACGTCTTCGGGCGCGAGCGTCGCGCGTTCGATGCCCGACTGCTCCAGCGCGTACGCAAAGAGCGCATGATCGAAATCGTCGCCGCCGAGCGCCGAGTCGCCGCCGGCCGCCAGCACTTCGAACACGCCTTTCGTGAGCTTGAGAATCGACAGATCGAACGTGCCGCCGCCGAGGTCGTAGACGGCATAAAGGCCTTCGGCGCCGTTGTCGAGCCCGTAGGCGATCGCCGCTGCGGTCGGCTCGTTGAGCAAGCGCAGCACGTTCAGGCCCGCGAGACGCGCGGCGTCCTTGGTCGCCTGGCGCTGGGCTTCGTCGAAGTACGCGGGCACGGTGATCACCGCGCCGACGAGTTCGTCGCCGAGCGTGTCTTCGGCGCGCTGGCGCAGCGTCGCGAGAATTTCCGCAGAGACTTCGACGGGGCTCTTCACGCCATCGGCGGTCTGGATCTGCACCATGCCCGGCGCGTCGACGAAGTCGTAAGGCGCGTTCGCCGCGCCTTCGACGTCGGCTTTGCCGCGGCCCATGAAGCGCTTGACCGAGACGATGGTGTTGCGCGGATCGGTGGCGGCCTCAGCCTTCGCCGTGCGGCCGATGCGGCGGCCGCCGTTCGCGAGATAGCGCACGACCGAGGGCAGCAGCACGTGCCCGTCTTCGTCGGGCAGCACGTCGGGCACGCCGCTGCGCACCGCGGCGACCAGCGAGTTCGTCGTGCCGAGGTCGATGCCGACGGCGAGTCGCCGCTGATGCGGCGCCGGCGCCATGCCGGGTTCGGAGATTTGCAGTAAGGCCATCTGTGTGATCTGCTTGTTAACCTGGGTTGGGCGCGAGCGCCCGATATCCGTTTCAGCCGGGGTTCAGCCTTCGAGCCGCTCGATCTGCGAGTCGATCTCGCCCGCCACGCGTTCGATGAACATGAGCTGGCGCACCGCCTCGGCCGCAGGCTGGTTCGAACCGCTGTCGAGCAGCGCCGCGAGCTTCGTGAAGCGCACGCGTTCGTCGTCGCGCAGCTCGCTCGCGAGCGCGTCGAGCGCGTCGATATTCTTCGCGCCGACCGCGTCTTCGATCGCCTCGCGCCACTCCATCTGCTGCATGAGGAACGCGGGCTCCATCGCCGTGTTGTTCTCCGCGCCGACGTCGATCCCGCGCAGATGCAGCAGATACTTCGCGCGTTTGAGCGGATCGCGCAGGGTCTGGTACGCCTCGTTCGTACGCGTCGCCCATTGCATGGCGATGCGCTTTTGCGCCTCGCCGGCGGCGGCGAAGCGGTCGGGATGCACTTGCGCCTGCACCGTGCGGTACGCGTGATCGAGCGCGTTCGCGTCGATCTCGAACCGCTCTGGCAAACCGAACAGCACGAAGTGGCTATCGGAGAGCGAGCGCGAAGGCGTGGAAGGCGTGGTCATCGGCTGGAATGTTCGGGTGGGGCTATCAGGGCTATCAGGCCTGTCAGGGCCATCAAAATCAAAAAGGCGGCACAGGCCGCCTTTTCACCGCTCTGCGCGGGCTCAAACGCGGAAGGACTCGCCGCAGCCGCACTCGTCCTTCACATTCGGGTTGTTGAACCGGAAGCCTTCGTTCAGGCCTTCGCGCACGAAGTCCAGCTGCGTGCCGTCGATATAGGCGAGGCTCTTCGGATCGACGATCACCTTCACGCCGTGGCTCTCGAAAACATTGTCCTCGGGCGCGAGCTCGTCGACGTACTCGAGCTTGTACGCAAGGCCCGAGCAGCCCGTCGTGCGCACGCCGAGGCGCAGGCCCACGCCCTTGCCGCGACGGGTCAGGTACTTCTGCACGTGCTGTGCCGCTTTTTCTGTCAACGTAATTGCCATAGCATCTTCGCCGCGCCCCGCGCCGCCCGGTCGGGCTTTCGCCTTACCTTGCGTCGCGACGCAACCCTGCTGCATCCAAAATCGTTAGTCCTGCGACGCCACGCCTCGTCGGCCGGCGCCGTCCCGCCTCAACACCGCGCGCTTACGCTGCGTCGGCCTTTGCTTCCGTCGTATGACGCTGGCGATAGTCGGCGACCGCTGCCTTGATCGCATCTTCCGCGAGAATCGAGCAGTGGATCTTCACCGGCGGCAGCGCCAGCTCTTCGGCGATCTGCGTGTTCTTGATGTCGAGCGCCTGGTCGAGTGTCTTGCCCTTCACCCACTCGGTCACGAGCGAGCTCGATGCGATCGCCGAGCCGCAACCGTAGGTCTTGAACTTCGCGTCTTCGATCACGCCGTCCGCGCCCACGCGGATCTGCAGCTTCATCACGTCGCCGCATGCCGGCGCGCCGACCATGCCGGTGCCCACCGCGTCGTCGTCTTTCGAGAACGAGCCGACGTTGCGCGGGTTTTCGTAGTGGTCCAGAACCTTGTCGCTATATGCCATGATCACACTCCTTCAATTCGTTGGCCGCGCTGCATGTTCGATGCGCTGCGGCCGGTTCGTTATTCGCTGCTGACTGCGCCACTGTCGCCTTGGTGCGGCTTCAATGCGGCGGCTTCAATGCGGTGGCTTCAATGCGGTGGCTTCAGTGCGCCGCCCACTGAATGGTCGACAGGTCGATGCCGTCCTGATGCATTTCCCACAGCGGCGAGAGCTCGCGCAGCTTGGCGATCTTCGTCTTCAGCAGATTGATGACGTAGTCGACGTCCTGTTCGGTCGTGAAGCGGCCCACCGTGAAGCGGATCGAGCTGTGCGCCAGCTCGTCGTTGCGGCCGAGCGCGCGCAGCACGTACGACGGCTCCAGCGACGCCGACGTGCACGCCGAGCCCGACGACACCGCCACGTCCTTGACCGCCATGATCAGCGACTCGCCTTCGACGAAATTGAAGCTGATGTTGAGGTTGTGCGGGACACGCTGTTCCATGTCGCCGTTCACGTAGGTTTCTTCGATTTCCTTCAGGCCGTTGAGGAGCTTGTCGCGCAGCATGCGCACCCGCTCGTTTTCGGTGGCCATCTCTTCGCGCGCGATGCGAAACGCCTCGCCCATGCCGACGATCTGGTGCGTGGCCAGCGTGCCCGAGCGCATGCCGCGCTCGTGGCCGCCACCGTGCATCTGCGCTTCGATGCGCACACGCGGCTTGCGGCGCACGTACAGCGCGCCAATGCCCTTCGGACCGTAAGTCTTGTGCGCCGAGAACGACATCAGGTCGACCTTGAGCTTTTGCAGGTCGATGGGCGCCTTGCCCGTGGATTGCGCGGCGTCCACGTGGAAAACGATGCCCTTTTCGCGGCAGATCTCGCCGATCGTCTCGATGTCCTGGATCACGCCGATCTCGTTGTTCACGTGCATCACGGAAACGAGGATCGTGTCCGGGCGCAGCGCGGCCTTGAACACGTCGAGGTCGATCAGGCCGTCGTCCTTGACGTCCAGATATGTCACTTCGTAGCCTTCGCGCTCGAGTTCGCGGCAGGTGTCGAGCACGGCCTTGTGCTCGGTCTTCACCGTGACGATGTGCTTGCCCTTGCTCTTGTAGAAGTGCGCGGCACCCTTGATCGCGAGGTTGTCCGATTCGGTCGCGCCGGAGGTCCAGATGATTTCGCGCGGGTCGGCGTTGACGAGCGCCGCGACCTGCTCGCGCGCTTCCTCGACGGCACGCTCCGCGTCCCAGCCGTAGGCGTGGCTGCGCGACGCCGGATTGCCGAACTGCTCGCGCAGATACGGGATCATCTTGTCCACCACGCGCGGGTCGACCGGGGTCGTCGCGCTGTAGTCCATGTAAATGGGCAGGTGGGGAATGTCGTTATTCATCTATCGCTCCGGGGAATCTTTTTGTGCTGCGCTGTACTGTGTATTGCGTTGCCGGCTCGTGTCGTGAACCGCTCGGGAAGGCGCTTACGAACCCGCCATGTTGAAGATCGAGTTCGGACCAAGCGGCATCGTCCTCACCGGCTCCACCGCCGGGGCCTCGGTGCGGCGGTCGCGCAGGACGGCGGGCGCCGCGCCTTCGCGGGCGCGCTGCTTGTCCACCAGGTCCTTGAGCGACACGGAATCGAGGTACTCGACCATCTTCTGGTTCAGCGTCGACCAGAGTTCGTGCGTCATGCAGTGGCCGTCGTGCTGCTTGGTGCCTTCGCAGGCGCCCTTGCCGCCGCACTGGGTGGCGTCGAGCGGTTCGTCAACGGCGATGATGATGTCCGCGACCGTGACATCCTCCGCGCGGCGCGCGAGGTTGTACCCGCCGCCCGGCCCGCGGACCGATTCGACGATTTCGTGACGGCGGAGCTTGCCGAACAGCTGTTCGAGGTACGACAGCGAAATATGCTGGCGCTGGCTGATACCCGCAAGCGTCACCGGGCCCTGCTCCTGGCGCAGGGCCAGGTCGATCATCGCCGTGACGGCGAAACGGCCTTTGGTGGTGAGTCTCATGATGTATGGGAACCGCAATTCTCGACAATTTTCGTCAAGTATAAATACATGACTAGTTTAGTCAAGTATCCGCATCGCGATTTGGGGTTATTACGTGTGTTGCGACCAGGGAAAATGGCGCGTTTTCTACGGCTGGCCAAATCTGGCCGCATCTGCCCGAATCTGGCAGATTGCGCGCCGCTCATTCAACCATCAGTTGCGGACGCAGTGCGGCCAGCAGGCCCGCGCAGGCTGTCTCGCACTGATCAAGCACCGTTTCGAAGCCCGCGTCGCCGCCGAAATAAGGGTCGACAACCACGCGCGCTTCGGCCTGCGGCGCGAATTCCATCAGCAGGCGGATCTTGTCGCGCTCCGCAGCGGGACAGATGCCCTGCAGCGCTACGACATTGGCCTCGTCCATCGCCACGATCAGATCGAAGCGCCGAAAATCCTCTTCGGCAATCTGCCGCGCACGCAGCGGCGCGAGATCGTAGCCCCGCTGACCGCCCGCACGCTGGGCGCGCTCATCGGGCGCCTCGCCGATGTGCCAGTCGCCCGTGCCAGCAGAATCGACTTCGAGGTGTTCCGTCAGTCCCGCTTCGTCGACGAGACGCCGCATCACGGCCTCCGCGGTGGGCGAGCGGCAGATGTTGCCAAGACAAACGAAGCAGACAGAAACCGTTTTCATTGCTGGGACGCTGGAGCGGCGGCCGGCACACAGCGCGCGTCGGCGAGTCGCCAATTATACAAAGGGCAACAATTATGCGCGGCGCGGCCGGTAGGCACGCCGACTCGCAGCGCCCCGGCAGCGTTGCGCGAGCGGTTCATCAGATCGCGTTCGACTGCGGCAGCCCCGCAGCGCCGGTCATCGCCTTCACGGGCGTCTTGCCGTCGCTGCCTACGAGGCCGTACGACACGGCGCGCGCGAGCTCGGCCGTGAACTGTCCGGCGGCGAGGGGCATTTGCTGCTCCGCGGTTTTCCACGCATGGATCCACGCGATCGCCGCGAGCGGCACGATGAGCGCCAGTGGCCAGTACACCGTTATTTTCTTTCTCATGATGCGACTCTCTATCGACTGTTGGGCGAAGAGCACGAGCGCACTATCGCCAGTCGAGATGATATAGAGAGTCGCAATCAGGAAAAACCCGCGCGGCACGAACACACTGTTGCGCCCGGCTAAATAGTCTGCGAACAACGCTTGACTATCACGGGAGGTCAAGCTTCGTCGGCGCGCCTGGACCTGGTCGTGTCGAGATGCGTGTTCCGGGCCGCATACAACTCGCGGAACGTGCGGCCAACCGGGGCAGGCATGTCGCGGCCGTTTGTCCAGCCGCGCGCGAACGGCAGCTTGCGGATGAGCCGCGCCTGCCCGCCCATGCGCTCCAGGATCCGGACGCCCAGGCGTGTGACGAGCCCATAGGCGCCCGGATGCAGCGCGAGCCAGCCCCACGCGGCCAGTGCAGCGCGTTCCCGCCAGGGGCGCAGATGGCGCTCGGTTTGTTTCTCGCGCAGCTTGCGCAAAAGATCCGAAAGCGGAATGCCGACCGGGCAGACGCTGTTGCATTCACCGCAGAGCGTCGCCGCCTGCGGCAGATCGAGGGCCTGGTCGATACCGACGTAGCTCGGCGTGAGCACGGAGCCCATCGGCCCCGGATAAACCCAGCCATAGGCATGGCCACCCACCTTTTGATAGACCGGGCAATGGTTCATGCAGGCGCCGCAACGGATGCAGCGCAGCATCTCCTGGAACTCGCCGCCGATGAGGCCAATGCGGCCGCCGTCCACGAGCACGACATACATGTGCTCGGGGCCGTCCAGGTCGTCGGGCCCGCGCGGCCCGGACAGCACCGAAAAGTAATTCGACGTGGCCTGCCCCGTCGCCGAGCGCGGCAGCAGGCGCATGGCGGTAGCGAGATCTTCGAGCGTGGGGAGCACCTTCTCGATGCCGGTGACCGCCACGTGCACGCGCGGCATCACGGTGCACATGCCCTCGTTGCCCTCGTTCGTCACCAGCACCACCGAGCCCGTTTCCGCGACGAGAAAGTTGCCGCCCGTCACCCCCATGTCGGCCGAGAGAAAGTGCGGGCGAAGCACTTCGCGCGCCTCGCGCGTCATGTCGGGGATTTCGGTCAGGCGCGGCTTGCCGTGCGTCCTGGCAAAGAGCCCGGCGATCTCGTCCTTGTCCTTGTGGACGACGGGCGCAATGATGTGGCTGGGCGGCTCGTTGTCGTTGATCTGCAGGATGTACTCGCCCAGGTCGGTCTCGATGGACTGCACGCCCATTTCCGCCAGCACCGCGTTGAGCCGCATTTCCTCGGAGACCATCGACTTCGTCTTGATCACCTTGCGCACGTCGTGCCGGCGCGCAATGTCCGCGACCAGCTTCGCGGCGTCGCGCGCCGTTTCCGCATAGAGCACGGTCACGCCCCGCCGCGTGGCCTCGGTCTCGAACTGCTCGAGCCAGACATCGAGGTTTTCGAGCGCGCGATTGCGGCGAGCCTTGAGCGCCGCGCGCGTGGCTGGAAAGTCGATTGCCGTGATGGCCTCGGCGCGCGCGGAAACGAACTTCGTCGAGAGTTTCTTGAGGTTCTGCTGCAGACGCTGGTCGGCCAGCTTCTGGCCGGCGCGCGCCTTGAACTGCATCGATTGGACTTGCATGGTGTCAGCGCAATGGTGGGCGGGTTCGGGCGAGGCGTGACGAATGGGCGAGGAATCGGCGACGACGAGCGGCGCGTCAAACGTCGCCGGCCAGCACCTGCGCGATGTGCAGCACGCGCGTGGCGGTGTCCCCGTTGCGGCGCAAACGACCTTCGATGTTCAGCATGCAGCCGAGGTCGCCGAGCACCACGGCGCCCGTACCGGTCGCCGCTACATTCGCGCATTTTTCGTCTGCAATGGCCGTCGAGATATCGCCGTATTTCACGGCAAAGGTGCCGCCGAAGCCGCAGCAATGCTCGCAGTCCTTCATTTCCCGCACTTCCACGCCGCGCTGGGCGAGCAGCGCGCGCGGCTGTTCCTTCACTCCGAGTTCGCGCAGGCCGGAACACGAATCGTGATAAGTCACGGGGCCGTTGAACTCCCCTTGGGGCAGCGCGACCTTCGCGACATTGACGAGGAAATCCGTGAGTTCATACACGCGCTCGCGCAGCTTGCCGTAACGCGCCATCAATTCTGGATCGTCCCGGAACAGGTCGCCGTAGTGCACTCGGACCATGCCGCCGCACGAGCCCGACGGCACCACCAGGTAGTCGAACTGCTCGAATTCGCGCAGTGTCTTTTCCGCGAGATCACGAGCGATCGCCCGCTCCCCCGAGTTATAGGCCGGCTGACCGCAGCAGGTTTGCGCGGGCGGCACGATGACCTCGTAGCCCGCATCTTCGAGCAGCTTCAGCGTCGAAAAGCCAATTTCAGGGCGCATCGTGTCGATGAGGCAGGTGACGAACAGACCGACTCGCATGGGAACTCCTCGTGAAAACCGTCCCCGATTATCCGCTGTTTCGCCGCCGTCACCAACGCGGGCCTGGGCTGCCTGGCCGGCTAAATATATTCCGCACTGCAGCGCACATCGGCCGCCAAGCGCTTACTTTTTTCACAATACGAGATACAATGCCTTTTCCGCCTCACGCGTCAAACGAATCTGAACCCATGAGCGACACCCATCCAGATCCGAAGACCTCGATTCAGGTGATCGAGCGCATGATGCGCCTGCTGGACGCGCTGGCCGCGCATAGCGACCCTGTGAGCCTGAAGGAACTTGCGCAACGCACCGAACTGCATCCTTCGACAGCGCACCGCATCCTCAACGACATGGTGAGTTGCCGTCTCGTCGACCGTTCCGATCCCGGCACGTACCGGCTCGGCATGCGCCTGCTCGAACTCGGCAACCTCGTGAAAGCGCGACTGTCCGTGCGCGACGCGGCGCTCACGCCCATGCGCGAACTGCACCGCCTCACGGGCCAGACCGTCAACCTTTCCGTGCGCCAGGGCGACGAGATCGTCTATATAGAACGCGCTTACTCGGAGCGTTCGGGCATGCAGGTGGTGCGCGCGATCGGCGGACGCGCCCCGTTGCACCTCACGTCGGTGGGCAAGCTCTTCCTCGCCGCCGACGAGGCGAACCGCGTGCGAGCCTACGCCACGCGTACCGGCCTGTCGGGCCATACGCGCAACAGCATTACCGATCTGGGCCGCCTCGAGCGCGAACTCGCTCATGTGCGCCAGCAATTCTGCGCACGCGATAACGAAGAACTCGAACTGGGCGTTCGCTGCATCGCGGCGGGTATTTACGACGACACCGGCAAACTGGTGGCGGGCCTTTCGCTTTCGGCCCCGGCCGATCGCCTGCAGGATTCGTGGCTCGGCCAGTTGAGCAAGACTGCGCTCACCATTTCGGAGTCGCTCGGCTACCACCCGGAGCCCGCCGAAGGTAACGCCCAGCCCGCCTGAAGCTCGCCAGGACCGCCGTCCAGAGCCGCTTACGGAAACGAACGGAGCGGCAACCTCTCAAAGCAAAACGCCCCGCGATTGCGGGGCGTTTTCGTTGCGGTGCGAAACCAGTCCGCAACTCGCGCATCGGCACGCTGTGTGCCGGACTACCGCTCAGGTGCCGGGACCGCTTGCATCCGCACTCGTGATACGCGGCTGCTGGTCGGCGCCGCCATTGTCGAGCCATGTACGCACGCGCGTAGCATCCGCGAAGCGCGAGTACTTGCCGCTCGAATCGAGCAGCACCATGATCACCGGACGATTGTGGATCGTGGATTGCATGACGAGGCACTCACCGGCTTCGTTGATGAAGCCGGTCTTCTGGAGGCCGATGTCCCACGAGGCGTTGCGCACCAGCGCGTTCGTGCTGTTGTAGGCAAGATTGCGCTTGCCCGTGAACACGTCGTAGCTGCGGTCGGTCGAGAACTGGCGAATCATCGGGTATTGGTAAGCCGCGTTCACCATCTTCACGAGATCCCGTGCGGTGGCGACGTTGCGGCTCGTCAGACCCGTGGAATTCTCGAAGTGCGTATCGGTCATGCCGAGCTGCTTCGCCTTCGCGTTCATCGCCGCGATGAACGCCGGACGGCCACCCGGGTAGTAGCGCGAGAGCGCCGCCGCCGCGCGGTTTTCCGAGGCCATCAACGCGATGTGCAGCATGTCTTCACGCGAAAGCACCGAACCCACCGAGAGACGCGAACCCGTGTTCTTCTCGTAATCGCGGTCTTCATCGGTCACTTCGATCGATTCCGAGAGGGGCGCCTTGGAATCGAGCACGACCATGGCGGTCATCAGCTTCGTGATCGAGGCGATCGGCACAACCGCATGCGAATTCTTGTCGAAGAGCGGCTCGAGCGTGTTCTGGTCGACCACGTAGGCCACACCCGAACGCAGCATCAGCGAGTCGGGCGTCTCGTGCAGGCCGAAGGCCTGGCCGACCGTCGGCTGGCGCGGCTCGAACGCCACGCGGCGCATCGCCGAATGATGGCGACCGTTCATCGTGTAGGTGACGCGGCGTTTTTTCGCCACCGGGCGCGCAACGTCTTCCTTCGAGGCGGCGCTGCGGGTTGTGGCCGCCTGGTTGCCGGCCGTTGCCGGCTCGGCCTTCGCAACCTTCTTGCTGGCTTTCTTCGCCTTGGCCGTTTTGGCCGGCGCGGCGTCTTGCGACGCAGCAAAGGCGCCTTCGGGCGCCACGAGCGTCGCACCGATGGCGACGGACACAGCAACCGACAACGCGGCGCTGATGACCGACGACGGCATCAGTGAGAACGACAGGAGCTTGTCGGATTTCATTGGTGTTCTTGATGGAGCGGCGGGATCGTTCGCCAAGTGTAGTAAAACCACAAAAAATTCGCAAATTGAAGCACTTATCGGCGCTCATTAAACCGAAATATGACCTTCGATTGAGCAGATCAATGCACTTCCCGCGTTCGATTGCGTTCGATGGAGGCAGACAATCCCCCCGCCACGACGCCGCTTGCTGAGAACGCTTACGGCGCACGCAAAGTGCGCTTGCTGCGTTAACGGCGTTCGTCGTACAGAACTTGAACTGAGGAAAATGCGGATGAACCGCCTGACCACCGGTGTCGCCGTGCCGCGCGACACGCGTTCGACTGCAATAGATCATTAACGTTCCATGTAGCAATTCGGTAGACGCATTCGGTGAAATCCCGCATCTGCTTTCCCGCGAGATCAGGCGCACCTTGCAGAAAGCGGTTCTCCGCCGCGCCCCGAGCCCGCGCACTGGTTGCTGTCGCGATTGTCGCAGCCCTCCTAACCATCATGCATAAGTGTTTGTTTAATAATAATTTGTTGAGATTGTGCGACGCACCAAAAAATCTTGACTTTCTTCCGTGAGATCCTAAAATCGAGGTAATGTTGCGACGCACAACGCGAGCGACAGAGCACCAGCGTAGTGCCACTTCTTACTTCAGGCGACCCAAGAAGGCCGCCGACCAATCCAGGAGCGTAAACATGAGTCTGCTGACCCCTGAGCAATTCGCCGCTGCCCAGAAAGCCAACGTCGAAACCCTGTTCGGCCTCACCGGCAAGGCATTCGAAGGCGTGGAAAAGCTCGTCGAATTGAACCTTCAGGCTGTCCGCTCGAATCTGGCGGAAACGCAGGAACACGCCCAGCGCGCACTGTCGGTCAAGGACGCGCAGGAATTCCTGGCCCTGCAAACGAGCTATGCCCAGCCGCTGACCGAAAAGCTGCTGTCGTATGGCCGTCACGTGTATGAAATCGCCTCGGCCACCCAGGCCGAGTTTGCGAAGGTCGCCGAAGCCCACTACGAAGAGCAGAACCGCAAGGTTCAGTCGCTCGTCGATAACGTCGCGAAGAATGCGCCGGCTGGCTCGGAAACCGCGGTCGCCGTGATCAAGTCGGCCATCAACGCCGCGAACACGACCTACGAAACGGTCCACAAGGCCACGAAGCAAGCCGTGGAAATGGCCGAAAGCAACTTCAACGCCGCCACCGCCGCCGCCAGCAAGGCCGCCGCACAGGCTTCGCGCTCGGCTGCCGCTTCGGCCACCAAGAAGCCGGTCTGAACGTAGTGCGTCGAACCCGGGGCCCGCACTGAAACAGCGCGGCGCCCGATGCCGGACCTGAACGCTCCGGCATGCCTCACGGCGTGCCACTTGCCCGGTCGCCGACCGGGATTTCTTTTTACGCTCAGGCGCCTCTCGTAGCACCGGCAGGACCACGCGGCACACAGCGTTACCCCAAATGCAAACGGCGCACTCCTCGCGGAGTGCGCCGTTTCTTCATGGGCGCCGCCCGGTGAGGCGGCGCGGCACGAGCTTACTTCTTCTTTTGCGGCGGCAAGTCGGTACACACGCCTTCATACAGCTCCGCAGCCATGCCGATCGACTCGCCCAGCGTCGGGTGCGGGTGGATCGTCTTGCCGATGTCGGTCGCGTCCGCGCCCATTTCCACCGCGAGGCACACTTCGCTGATGAGGTCGCCCGCGTTCAGGCCGACGATGCCGCCGCCGATCACGCGATGCGTCTCTTCGTCGAAGATCAGCTTCGTGAAGCCCTCGTCGCGGCCGTTGGCGATCGCGCGGCCCGAAGCGGCCCACGGGAACACGGCCTTGCCGTACTTGATGCCTTCGGCCTTGCACTGGTCCTCGGTCTTGCCGGCCCACGCCACTTCCGGATCGGTGTAGGCCACCGAAGGAATCTGCAGTGCGTCGAAGTACGCCTTCTCGCCGTGCGCGGCTTCCGCCGCCACATGGCCTTCGTGCACGGCCTTATGCGCGAGCATCGGCTGCCCGACCACGTCGCCGATCGCGAAGATGTGCGGCACGTTGGTGCGCATCTGCTTGTCGACTTCGATGAAGCCGCGATCCGTCACCGCCACGCCCGCCTTGTCCGCGCCGATCTTCTTGCCGTTGGGCGAGCGGCCCACGGCCACGAGCACGAGGTCGTAGCGCTGCGCCTCGGCCGGCGCCTTCTCGCCTTCGAAGCTCACATAGATGCCGTCCTGCTTCGCCTCGGCCTTCGTGGTTTTGGTCTTGAGCATGACGTTCGCGAAGCGCTTCGCGTTGTACTTCTCCCAGACCTTCACGAGATCGCGGTCCGCACCGGCCATGAGGACGTCGAGCATTTCCACGACGTCGATCTGCGCGCCGAGCGTCGCATAGACCGTCGCCATTTCCAGCCCGATGATGCCGCCGCCGATGACGAGCATCTTCTGCGGAATCTGGCGCAACTCCAGCGCGCCGGTCGAATCGACCACGCGCGGGTCTTCCGGCATGAACGGCAGCTTCACGGCCTGCGAGCCCGCCGCGATGATCGCCTGCTTGAACCTGACGATCTTCTTGCCGCCCTCGCCCACCACTTCCATGTGGTGCGGATCGAGGAACGCGCCCACGCCCGTCACGACTTCGACCTTGCGCGCCTTGGCCATGCCGGCGAGGCCACCGGTGAGCTTCTTGACGACGCCCGACTTGAAGTCGCGCAGGCGGTCGAGATCGATTTGCGGCTTGCCGAACGTGATGCCGTGCGAGGCGAGCTCTTCGGCTTCGTCGATCACGAGCGCCGTGTGCAGCAGCGCCTTCGACGGAATGCAGCCCACGTTCAGGCAGACGCCGCCGAGCGTCGAATAACGCTCGACCAGCACGGTCTTCATGCCGAGGTCGGCGGAGCGGAACGCCGCCGAGTAGCCGCCGGGGCCCGCGCCGAGCACGAGCATGTCGCACTCGACGTCCGCGTTGCCGCTGAAACTGCCGGCCTGCGGCGCCGGCGCAGCTGCCTTCGGTGCTTCGGCGGCCTTGGGTGCTTCAGCCTTGGGCGCCTCAGCCTTCGGCGCCGGCGCCGCTGCGCCTTCCGAAGCCTCGACCAGTGCGATCACCGTGCCTTGCGACGCCTTGTCGCCGGCCTTGATCTTCACTTCCTTGACGGTGCCCGCGACATCGCTCGGCACTTCCATCGTGGCCTTGTCCGACTCGAGCGAGAGCAGCGTCTGTTCTTTCTCGATCACGTCACCGGCCTTGATGTTGACTTCGATGACGTCGATGTCCTTGAAGTCGCCGATATCCGGCACTTTCACTTCGACGAGACTCATGGTGTCCCCTTTTGGACGACCGGCCGCGCCCGCCGCGGCGCGCACGCATTCACACGTGCGGCGCCGCCAGCGTAAGCCGGTCGATGCGGTTTTACAGAATCACGCGGCGGAAATCGCCGAGGATCGAAGCGAGGTACGCGTTGAAACGCGCGGCAGCCGCGCCGTCGATCACGCGGTGGTCGTACGAGAGCGAGAGCGGCAGCGTGAGGCGCGGCACGAACTGCTTGCCGTCCCACACCGGCTTCATGGCGCTCTTCGACAGACCGAGAATCGCGACTTCCGGCGCATTGATGATCGGCGTGAAATGCGTGCCGCCGATGCCGCCGAGCGACGAGATCGAGAAGCAGCCGCCCTGCATCTGGTCGGGCTTGAGCTTGCCTTCGCGCGCGAGCTTCGAGAGGTCGGCCATTTCCTTCGCGATGTCGACGAGACCCTTCTTGTCCGCGTCGCGGATCACGGGGACGACGAGGCCGTTCGGCGTGTCGGCGGCGAAGCCGATGTGGTAGTACTGCTTGAAGACGAGGTTGTCGCCGTCGAGGCTCGCGTTGAAGGTCGGGAACTTCTTGAGCGCCGCGACGCAGGCCTTGATGACGAACGCGAGCATCGTGAATTTCACGCCTGCCTTCTCGTTCTCCTTGTTCAGCTGCACGCGCAGCGCTTCGAGCTCGGTGATGTCCGCTTCGTCGTTGTTCGTGACGTGCGGGATCATGACCCAGTTGCGGTGCAGGTTCGCGCCGGAAATCTTCTTGATGCGCGAGAGCGGCTGCGTGTCGATCGGGCCGAACTTCGTGAAGTCGACCTTCGGCCACGGCAGCAGGTTCAGGCCCGCGCCACCTGCGACGGGAGCGGCTGCAGCGCCGGCAGGCGCGGCGAGCGCGCCCGTCATCACGCCCTTCACGAACGCGGTGACGTCGTCCTGGGTAATGCGGCCCTTCGGACCCGTACCCGTCACGCGGGCGACGTCCACGCCGAGTTCGCGCGCGAACTTGCGCACCGAGGGCGAGGCATGGCTCGGACGGCGCGCGCCGCCTTCGCCAGCCGGGATGATCGGCGCCTGTGCGAGCGCCGACGGTGCGGCAGGCGCGGGCTGGGCTGCTGCCGGCGCAGGCGCGTCCGACGGCAGTTCGACGGGCTTCGCAGCCGGCGCGGCGGCCGCAGCCGAAGCACCTTCCGCTTCGACGACGACGATCTCCGTGCCTTCCGACACGTTGTCGCCGACCTTGACCAGGATTGCCTTGACGACGCCGGCCACCGGGCTCGGCACGTCCATCGTCGCCTTGTCCGATTCGAGCGTGACGAGCGACTGCTCCTTCTCGACACGGTCGCCGACCTTCACGCCGACCTCGATGACGGGCACGTCCTTATAGTCGCCGATGTCCGGCACCTTGACGGTTTGCGCGCCGCCGCCCGCGGCGGCCGGTGCAGCGGCCGGTGCCGGTGCAGCAGCAGCCGCTGCGGCAGGC
>NZ_BBJJ01000009.1 GCF_000739815.1 Paraburkholderia mimosarum LMG 23256 = NBRC 106338 | reverse complement strand
GCAGCACGGCGGCGCGCGCCGCTGCCGCCGCACCGCCGCGCGTCGCGAAGCCGCCGCGTCCGTTCGTGTGGCAAGGCCAGCCTTCGCGTGTCAACGCCCGGCCGCCGATGGCCGCGCCCTTCACTTCGCAGTCGACACACACGCCGCCAGCAATGCCGGCTTACTCGCGTCCTCCCGCTGACGTCGCGAAGGCCGAAGCACCGCTCTCGACGAGCGTGCTGGAGACGCTGCGCTCGATCGAAGAGAACGCCGCGCGCTGGACCACGCTCGCCGGCGCGAGCCTCGCGCGTCGCACGCTCGACGAAACCGGCGCGATGCCGGGCGCGGAGCAGACGCACGCGCAATCCCCGAACACATCGCTGGAGATTGCGCCGATGGCTGCGCCGGCTCCCGCAGCCACGGCGACTGCGCCGATTCAGCAGGAAGTGGCGTTCGCGCAGCACGATGGCAACGATGTCTCGCCGAACGCGCGCGTCCACTCGGTCCAGCAAACAGGCACCGACGGCCAGCCCGACGATTCGACGACAGGCACGGCACCCGCCGCGCACGCCGCCACCCCGCCTGCGGCGGCGCAGGACGCCTCAATGTCCGAGGCAGCCTCCGTCACTTCCGCCCGCGAGCAGACGACTGTGCCAAGTCCCCGACAACCCGCGCCTGCGGAGGTTCCGGCGCAGAGCGCTTCGAGCGCGATGGCACCCGATGCCTCGCCGGAGTCGATACACGCCGGGCCTGCGCACGCCCGACCGCCGGAGATCGCGAGCGCCTCCCCCTGGCCGACGCTGGATCACGGCGTGCCGTGGATCCTGCTCGACGACGAACCCACGACGGCCTCCTCTGCAGAGATTCGGGCAGCGGAGCCGTTCGTCACGTTCACGCCGGTGCCGGTGGAAGACCAGGCGCCCCAGCCTCTCGCAGCCGATCCCGCTGCTTCCCCACCCGTCACCGCGCCGATGCTGCCCCCCGCCGCGGCAAGCGAGCAGCCCGCACGACCGGCGCCCGCCGAGGCGGATCCCGTGCCGTATGCGCCATATGAGCCGGCCCGGCCGAACGTCGTGCACGCTCCGCGCCGCGAGGCGCAACATGACACCGCCTCAGCGTCGGCAATTCACGCGGCGCCGCTCGGCGAGCGCACGCCTGAAGCGGATGCCACCGTCGACATGGTTGATAGCGCAGCGACCGTAGACCTCGACGAGTCCGCGCCTGTGACGCCTGCGCACGCCACCTACGGCGGTGCGCTCGACTCATCCACGCATACGATGCCCGCATACGTTGGGGCCACTGCCTCGCATGCGGCATCTTCGATGCCGCTCGACGCGGCACGGCAAACCGCGAGCGAATCGCACATCGACGCGCCCGCCGCCGGTTTCGCTCAGCCCCAGGTCGTTGTGAGCGCAGCGCCCGAAGCGCCGTCGGCACTTGCCGGAGTGGAAGCGCAAGCGCAGCAAGCCCGCGTCGACGTGCCGCGCAGCGTTGCGCTTACCGCGCCGTTGGCCGCAAGCGGTACTGCGGCAACCGCAACCGCGCCCGGCTCCGTCACGCCGTCTCCCGTCGCGCCAGCCACCTGGGCAGTACCTGCGTCCATCACGACACCGCCGTGGGTGGCCGATACGCAGCCAGCAGACCACCCCGCACCGGTCCTGGCGGCGCCTGCATCGAGTCCCGCGCCCGTCACAGCACCGCTCGTCGCCGCTCCGCTGCCCTACCCCGCCGTCCCTGCCGAACGCAGCGCAGCGAGCCCTGACCTCGCGCCCGCGTACGACGCCCCGGAACCCGTCGAGGCGCCCGAGCCGCCCGCCGCGCGCACTCCCGTGCGCGGCCACGCGCCCACGAGCTTCGTGTTCGAGCCGCTCAGCGCATCGGCGGTCGAGTTGCCCGGGCTCGATCTGCTCGAATGCGCCTCGTCCGAGATCGAGCCCGTTTCCGAGGAAAAACTCGCCGAAACGAGCCAGCTCATCGAGCAGCGCCTCCAGGAGTTCAAGGTGCCCGTGACGGTGGTCGGCGCATCGGCGGGGCCGGTCATCACGCGCTTCGAAGTGGAGCCCGCGCTCGGCGTGCGCGGCAGCCAGATCGTCGGCCTCATGAAGGATCTTTCGCGCGGTCTCGGCCTCACGTCGATCCGCGTGGTCGAGACGATCCCCGGCAAGACCTGCATGGGCCTCGAATTGCCCAATGCGCGCCGGCAGATGATCCGCCTCTCCGAGATCCTCGAATCGCCGCAGTACCAGCGCTCGCAGTCGAAGCTCACGATCGCGATGGGCAAGGACATCGTCGGCCATCCGATCGTCACGGATCTCGCGAAGGCGCCGCATATGCTCGTGGCGGGCACGACCGGCTCGGGCAAGTCGGTGGCGATCAACGCCATGATCCTCTCGCTGCTCTACAAGGCGACGCCCGAGGACGTGCGCCTCATCATGATCGACCCGAAGATGCTCGAGCTTTCCGTGTACGAAGGCATTCCGCATCTGCTCGCGCCGGTCGTGACCGACATGAAGCTCGCCGCCAACGCGCTGAACTGGTGCGTGGGCGAAATGGAGAAGCGCTACCGGCTGATGTCGGCCGTGGGCGTGCGCAATCTCGCGGGCTTCAACCAGAAGATCCGCGACGCCGAAGCGCACGAAAAGAAGATCGGCAATCCGTTCTCGCTCACGCCCGAGGCGCCGGAGCCGCTCTCGCCGCTGCCGATGATCGTGGTCGTGATCGACGAGCTCGCCGATCTCATGATGGTCGCGGGCAAGAAGATCGAAGAGTTGATCGCGCGTCTCGCGCAAAAGGCGCGCGCCGCGGGCATCCACCTGATTCTCGCGACGCAGCGTCCTTCGGTGGACGTCATCACGGGTCTCATCAAGGCGAACATTCCGACGCGTGTGGCGTTCCAGGTGTCATCGAAGATCGACTCGCGCACGATTCTCGACCAGATGGGCGCCGAATCGCTGCTAGGCCAGGGGGACATGCTGTTCCTGCCGCCGGGCACGGGCTACCCGCAGCGCGTGCACGGCGCGTTCGTCGCCGACGAGGAAGTGCATGCCGTGGTGGAGTATCTGAAGCAGTTCGGCGAGCCCGAATACATCGAGGGCATTCTCGACGGCCCGGCTTCCGAAGGCGCGCCGCAGGACCTGTTCGGCGATTCCCCCGATGCCGAAGCCGATCCGCTCTACGACGAAGCGGTCGCATTCGTCGTGCGCACGCGGCGCGCGTCGATCTCGTCGGTGCAGCGGCAACTGCGCATCGGCTACAACCGTGCCGCGCGTCTCGTCGAGCAGATGGAAACGGCGGGCCTCGTCTCGCCGATGGGCATCAACGGCAGCCGCGAAGTGCTCGTGCCGGGCGGCGGCCAGGGCGAGTGAGGAAGGCGCGACGCGCGCCTTCATTCCCCATCCTCAAGTGCGTTACTGCGCGACGAACTTGAAGTCGACCGGCGAGCCGATATCGATGCGCTTAGGGTTCGGCTCGAGCAGCCCCGTCTGCCGATCGCGGCGGAACACGTAGGCCGTATCGCTGTTCTGGTTGCCCACGATGAGCCACTGCCCGGTCGGATCGATCGCGAACTCGCGCGGCGCCTTGCCGAGGCTCGACTGGCGCCCCACGCGCGTGAGCTTGCCGCTGTCGCCATCGACCGCGAAGATCGAAATGTCGTTGGCGTCGCCGCGATTGGAGACGTACAGAAACTTGCCGTCCGGCGAAAGGTGCAGCGCCGCCGCGCCCTGCGTGCCCTGGAAGCCCGGTTCGGCGAGCTCCTCGATCTGCTCCGGATCCATGTGGCCGTCGTGATAGCCGAACACCGTCACGGTGGCGGCCAGTTCGCTCGTGAGATACGCGTGGCGGCCATCATTGCCGAAGCGCAGATGGCGCGGGCCGCTGCCGGCCTTCACGCCGGTGTAACGCCACTCGGCCGGACTCACGACGTCGCGGCTGCCGTCGGGCGTGTAGACATAGGCCCAAAGCTTGTCGGTGCCGAGATCCTGAGCGAAGAGGTAGTGCCCATCCGGCGAAAACACCGTGGAGTGAACGTGCGCGTTGTCCTGACGCCCCTTCACGGGGCCGCCGCCCTCGTGATGCACGGTGAGCACGGCCTCGCCGAGCTTGCCGTCGGGCTGCACCGGCAGGGCCGCGAAGCTTCCGCCCGGATCGGTCGCGACCGAATAGTTGGCCACGAAGAGATAGCGCCCATCGGGCGACAGGCTCAGGTAGCACGGATCGTTGCCCTGCGCCGAGACCTTGTTGAGGAACGTTAGCTGACCGCTTGCGGCATCGAAGGCGAACGCGCTCACGTCGCCGCGCAGGCTGGCAGGCCCGTTATCGCCGGGCAATTCGTTCACTGCGTAAACGAAGCGGCTGTCCTTGCTCACGACGAGAAACGACGGATTCACGGTCTTCGTGACGCTCACTTGCTGCGCGTCGCCGGTTCGCGTATCGAAGTGGTAGACGTAGAGGCCCTCGCTCTTGCCGCCCGTGTACGTGCCGATGATGAGGTTGTAGATCCCGCCAGCAGACGATCCCGTGGAGCCGGATTGCGAAGCGGATTGCGCGAATGTGGGCGCCGCGGCGACGGAAGCCATGATGAAGATACCTTTAATGAGCTGCGTCAGAAAATGCGCGCGTCCGTGCACGGTTCGACGAAGACGGCCATATGAACGCGAAGCCGCGGGCACGATCCTTGCGACTCCAAGGCGAAGGAACATAGCGATCTCCTTTTTCTTGTCGATGCGGCGCAATGGCTCGGCAGCAATGGCGGTGCGCAACCGCGATCCTGATCGCCAGGCCATTTCGTCTGATGCATGGGATACCGACCCAGTATAAGAGACCTCGAGCGCGCCCGCCGCGCAAGCGTAGCGGCCCCAGGCACGCATCGCCCATGCCCGCCGCCGCGCACCGATCATCGAGGGCAATAAGGAATCAACGTCGGAGCAACTGCACAACGCTTCAAACCAGCAGCCACAAGGGAGCCGTAATGAACATTCACGTCGCCATCGGGCCGCTCGTCGCGCTCATCGCGGGCATTCTTATCCTCGTCGTGCCGCGCCTGCTCAACTACATCGTCGCGCTCTATCTCATCATCATCGGACTCGTCGGGCTTTTTGGGATGGGGCGTCTCTGAGGCCCTCGTTGACGTTCGTTGACCTGGCCGCATAGGGATTTGCGTGTGTTGCCCCGCAAAACGCATTGCACAGGCGGCCCCGCTGCCACTACTCTTGTGCGTGCATGCCGCGACAAGCGGCGAGCGGCTTACGTTTTCGAGCAACGCTGTCAATCTGCTTACCATGCCCGCCCTCATAGAAGACTATGCATTGATCGGCGACGGCCACACGGCCGCGCTTGTGTCCCGCGCCGGCTCCATCGACTGGCTTTGCTGGCCGCGCTTCGATTCCGGCGCGTGCTTTGCCGCCCTCCTCGGCACCGAGGAGAACGGCCGCTGGCTCATCGCACCCGCGCAGCCCGAAGATGGCGCGAAGCTCGCGATCAAGACCACGCGCCGCTATCGCGGCGAAACGCTGATCCTCGAAACCGATTTCGAGACGCCCGATGGCGCGGTGACGCTCATCGACTTCATGCCGCCCGGCAACGGCTGGTCCGAACTCGTGCGCATCGTCGTGGGAAGGCGCGGCACTGTGCGCATGGAAAGCCAGTTCGTGTTGCGCTTCGACTACGGCTTTTCCGTGCCGTGGGTGAGCCGGCTCACCTACGAGAGCGGCATCAAGGCAACCGTGGGCCCCGACACGGTCGTGCTGCGCACGCCCGTCGATCTCCAGGGGGAGAACATGCACACCGTCGCGCAGTTCGACGTCAAGGAAGGCGAACGGGTGCCGTTCTCGCTCTCGTATGCGGCCTCGCATCTGCGCCTGCCGCCGCCGCGCGACCCGTTCACCGCACTCGCGCGCACCGAGAACTTCTGGACCGAATGGGCTTCGCGCAGCACCGTGGAAGGCCGCTGGGCCGAACCGATCCGCCGCTCGCTCATCACGCTCAAGGCGCTTGCCTACGAGCCCACGGGCGGCATCGTCGCCGCGCCTACCACCTCGCTGCCCGAGCAGCTGGGCGGCACGCGCAACTGGGACTACCGCTATTGCTGGCTGCGCGACGCGACCATCACGCTGCTCGCCATGATGCGCGGCGGCTACTACGACGAGGCGCGCGCCTGGCGCGCATGGCTCGGCCGCGTGATGGCGGGCTCGCCCTCGCAATTGCAGATCATGTACGGCCTCGCTGGCGAACGGCGCCTGCCCGAGTTCGAACTCGACTGGCTGCCCGGCTACGAAGGCGCGAAGCCCGTACGCGTGGGCAACAACGCCGTGGGCCAGCTGCAGCTCGACGTGTACGGCGAAGTGATGAACGCGCTGCACCTCGCGCGCGTGGGCGGCCTGCAGGCCGATGACACCGCATGGTCGATCCAGTGCGCGATGCTGGAGCACCTCGAGACGATCTGGACGGAGCCAGACGAGGGCATCTGGGAAACGCGCGGCGGCCGGCAGCATTTCACGTTTTCGAAGGTGATGGCGTGGGTCGCATTCGACCGCGCCATCAAATCGGCGGAAAAGTTCGAGCTGCCCGGGCCGATCGCTCACTGGCGCGAGCTGCGGGCGACGATCCACGCCGCCATTTGCGAGTACAGCTTCAACAAGGATCTGAACTCCTTCACGCAGATCTATGGCGGCACCGATCTCGACGCCAGCCTGCTGCTCATGCCGCTGGTCGGCTTCCTGCCCGCGCGGGATCCGCGCATCGCGGGCACGGTCGCGGCGATCGAGCGCGACCTCATGTGCGAAGGTTTCGTGATGCGCTATCGCACCACCGATTTCAACGACGGGCTGCCGCCGGGCGAAGGCACCTTCCTCGCGTGCAGCTTCTGGATGGTCGACAACCTGGCCTTGCAAGGCCGCATGGACGACGCCCGCCGCATGTACGAGCGCCTGCTCTCGCTCGCCAACGACGTGGGATTGCTGGCCGAGGAATATGACCCCATTGCAGGGCGGCTCGTCGGCAACTTTCCGCAGGCGTTCTCGCATGTCGCGCTCGTGCATACGGGCCTGAACCTCATGCGGCACGAGCAGGACATCGCGACGGAGACGGGACATCCCGTCGCCGAAAGCAAGTCGGCCGAGCCGGCTGTTGCATCCGAGTCGTAATTGTTCGAAAGCGCCTGGACGTTTTCGCGAGCTGGGGTACACTAGAGTTGCTGCGTTGCACAATAACGGGGCGGGATAGTCTGACTGATTCGACTGCGCGACTCCCCGCACCGCCTGGCAACGGGGTGAACGCGCGTGCCGCCTTGCACCCGCCTGGAGCCGGTCACGGCCTGGCGTATGCGGGTCTACCCGCGCTAAAGCCCCCCGGGTGGCGGCCGATATACAACCTGACTGAATGACTGACCGACCAACCTGAACGGCCCGCATCTGCTCCGCGCCTGAACCGCGCGACCCCGCTGCGAACCGCCCCCTTGAAAGATGCCGGAGCGCCCATGCTCTATCAAATCCGTGAATTCCAGCGCGCTTTGCTGAGCCCGCTGACCGCCTGGGCCCAGGCCGCCTCGAAATCGTTTTCGAATCCGTCGAGCCCGTTTTCACTCGTGCCGGGCGCTACGCGCCTCGCCGCAGGCTACGAACTGCTCTATCGTCTTGGCAAGGACTACGAGAAGCCCGAATTCAACCTTCGTCAGATCGTGAAGGACGGCTTCAACATTCCGATCGTCGAGCAGACCATCGTCGAGAAGCCGTTCTGCCGCCTGCTGCGCTTCAAGCGCTACGCCGACGACAGCGGCGCCGTGGCCGCGCTCAAGGACGAGCCGGTCGTGCTCGTGTGCGCGCCGCTCTCGGGCCACCACTCGACGCTGTTGCGCGATACCGTGCGCACGCTGCTGCAGGACCACAAGGTGTACATCACCGACTGGATCGACGCGCGCATGGTGCCGCTCGAAGCCGGTCCGTTCCACCTCGACGACTACGTCGCGTACATCCAGGAATTCATCCGCCATATCGGCGCGAAGAATCTGCACGTCCTGTCCGTCTGCCAGCCCACGGTGCCCGTGCTCGCGGCCATCTCGCTCATGGCGAGCCGCGGTGAGGACACCCCGCTCACGATGACGATGATGGGCGGCCCGATCGACGCGCGGCGCAGCCCCACCGCCGTCAACTCGCTCGCTATGGAGCACTCGCTCGACTGGTTTGCGAACAACGTGATCCATCCCGTGCCGGCCAACTACCCGGGCGAAGGGCGCGAAGTCTATCCGGGCTTCCTGCAACACGCGGGTTTCGTCGCCATGAATCCTGGCCGCCACACCACCGCGCACTGGGACTTCTACAAGAGCCTGCTGCGCGGCGACGAAGAGGACGCCGAAGCACATCGCCAGTTCTACGACGAATACAACGCGGTGCTCGACATGGCCGCCGAGTACTATCTGGACACCATCCGCACGGTGTTCCAGGAATTCAGTCTCGCAGAAGGCACGTGGGACGTCGCCGGCGAGCGCGTGCGCCCGCAGGACATTCGCGACACGGCGCTCTTCACGATCGAAGGCGAACTCGACGACATTTCCGGCGCAGGCCAGACGCGCGCCGCGCACGACCTGTGCACGGGCATTCCCGATGCGAACAAGCATCATCTGACCGCCGAGAAATGCGGCCACTACGGCATCTTCTCGGGCCGCCGCTGGCGCACGATCATCTACCCGCAGTTGCGCGATTTCATTCGCCATCACCAGCAGGCCGCCCGCAACAAGGGCGCGCGGCCTTCCGCTCGCGGCCGCTCTGCGGAAGGCGCCGTCGCCTGACGTCAGCGATCGCGCTTCACCAAAAGCGCAAAGCAATACACCCCGCGCGCCGTCCATGGACGGCGCGCTTCGTTTGTGGCGCACGAAACGTTTTCGCGGATTCGCGGCGCGTGCCTTCGGTGTTACTTGCGCATGAGATACGCGAGCAGCATTTCCGTATTGAGCTGGATGATTTCCGCACGCTCGGCGGCCGCGCTGAAGTCGCGTCCGAGCGTCGCGTTGAGCGTATAGCGATTCGAAACGATGTAGTAGCCCATGCCCGAAAGCGTGACGTAGAGCCGCAACGGATCGACGCTCGGGCGGAACAGCCCAGCCGATTCGCCGCGCGTGAGGATCGCGCCGAGCGTTGCCACGATCGGCGAGATCATCTCGCGAATTCGTGTGGACTTCTGCATATATCGCGCCTCGTGCAGGTTCTCGTTGTTCACGAGCCGCAGCAGTTCGGGATTGTCGCGATAGTAGTCCCACACGAAATGCGCGAGCCGCGTGATCGCCTCGACGGGCGCGAGCCCCGCGAGATCGAGTGCGCGTTCCGCTTCGTTGAGCGCGCCGAACGCGTGCTCGAGGACTGCAGTGAACAGTTGCTCTTTGCTGCCGAAGTAGTAATAGAGCATGCGCTCGTTGGTTTCCGCGCGTCGTGCGATCTGGTCGACGCGTGCGCCGAACAGGCCGCCATTGGCGAATTCTTCCGCCGCGGCGAGCAGAATGCGGCGGCGCGTGCCTTCAGGATCTCTTTTGATTTTTGGCTGATTCATGGTGGCAGGATCTCGTTAAGCCGCGTTGTCCGGTTTGCGCTGTCGGGCAGTACGACGCCGGGCCTCTCCTCGCCCTGGGATCGACAACGTTGTGCGGGGCGCGCTGTTAATGGACAGACACCCTCCGACCTACGGTCTTGCGTTCCTTCTTGTTTGTTTGATGTCGTTGCGAGCCGACATCGTTCTTCCCCCTGTCTGCCTCATGCAAAGCACCTGGGCTGCCGTGCCCGACACGTACCGCTTACGTCTATTCATTTCCCCTGACTGCACGGTGCTTCGCCGCAGTGCTTCGCAGCAGTGCTTCGCCGCAGTGCTTCGCAGCAGTGCTTCGCAGCAGTGCTTCGCAGCAGTGCTTCGCAGCAGTGCTTCGCATTAAGCGTTTTGATTATGGCACATGGCCCGCCGATGGCAATGCGGGAAATCGGCGATAATACGAGCTTCGGCGCTGTGCATGTGCGCCCTGTCCGGTCAGGCGCGAAACCATGTTCGCCCAAGGTCACCGCGCCGACCGGCCCGCCCCGATGTAGCGAACGTGAACGATCCCAAGACACTCGCAGATCGCATCGAAGATCTGCTGCCCCAGACCCAATGCACGAAGTGCGGCTATGACGGCTGCCGGCCCTATGCCGAGGCCATCGCTGCCGGCAACGCCAACTACAACCAGTGCCCGCCCGGCGGCGCGCAAGGCGTCGCGCGCCTCGCGAGCCTGCTCGGCAAACCCGTCATTCCGATCAATCCGGACAACGGCCTCGAGCGTCCGCGGGCGGTCGCGTTCATCGACGAACAACTGTGCATCGGCTGCACGCTGTGCATGCAGGCCTGCCCTGTCGACGCGATCGTTGGCGCTCCCAAGCAGATGCACACCATCGTCAAGGATCTGTGCACGGGCTGCGATCTGTGTGTCGCGCCATGTCCTGTCGACTGCATAGCAATGATTCCCGTTACGGGCGAAGCGACCGGCTGGGATGCATGGACACAGCAGCAGGCCGATGAAGCCCGCGTGCGCCACGACCGGCGTCTCGCGCGTCAGACAGCCGAGCGCAACGCGGCCGAGGCGCGCGCCGCGGCACGCCGCGCCTCGACGCACGCCCAGGCGCAGCCGGGCGCACCGGCGGAGGTCGCGGCTGCGCAGGCGAGCATCACGCAGCCGGCAAGCGCCCCCACCGACGACGCCGAAGCGAAGAAGAAAGCGATCATCCAGGCGGCGCTCGAACGCGCGCGCCGCAAGAAGGCCGAGATGGCCGAACAGGGCCTGGGGCCGCGCAACGTCGAGCATGTGAGCGCCGACGTGCAGGCGCAGATCGACGCGGCCGAGGCGCGCCGCAAACGCATTGGCATCGAGCCGGACGCAACTGCGGGGAACAGCGAAAAGCACGACGCGACGCGCAACGACGACGATCAAACCGCCCGATAGCGAAGCGCCGCGAACCTGACTGCACTGCAAAAGGCCCACGTACAACGAGCATGAACGCCACCAAGCGCCGCGCCATCTACGAAACGCTGCAAAGCCTCAATCCGCATCCCACCACCGAGCTTGCGTTCACTACGCCGTTCGAACTCCTGATCGCCGTGATGCTCTCCGCGCAGGCCACGGACGTTTCGGTGAACAAGGCCATGCGCAGGATGTTTCCTGTCGCCAACACACCGGAAACGGTGCTCGCGCTCGGCGAGGAAGGCGTGGCCGACTACATCAGGACGATCGGCCTCTATCGCACGAAGGCGAAGAACGTGATCGCGACCTGCCGCATCCTCATCGAGCAATACGGCAGTGAAGTACCGCAAACGCGCGAGGCACTCGAAGCGTTGCCCGGCGTCGGGCGCAAGACGGCGAACGTGGTGCTCAACACCGCATTCGGCCAACCGACCATCGCCGTCGACACGCATATCTTTCGGGTTGCGAACCGAACGGGACTCGCGCCCGGCAAGGATGTGCGCGCCGTGGAAACCGCGCTCGAGAAGTTCACGCCGCCCGAGTTCCGTCATGACGCGCATCACTGGCTCATCCTGCATGGCCGCTATGTGTGCAAGGCGCGCAGGCCCGAGTGCTGGCATTGCGTGATCGAGCCGCTGTGCGAATTCAGGCCGAAGACGCCGCCGCCCGAGCTCTGAGCGAGCACGCGCCCCGCGCGTAAAATGACTAACCGAAGCGTCGCAGCGCGACGCCGCTTCATCGATACCGCAGAGTCGAGATGTTCAATCCCAGCCGTGACGAAGTCCGTCGCTTTTTCACCGAGACCTGGCGCAAGCAGCGCGCGGGCGAAATCCTCACGCCGCTCGAGGCGATTGCCGCCGACTGGATCGTGGAGCACCCCGAATATCACGCCGAACTCGCCGATGCCGACGCGGCCGCCGCGCAGGACTACTCGCCCGAGCGCGGCCAGAGCAATCCGTTCCTGCATCTGTCGATGCACCTCGCGATCAGCGAGCAGCTCTCGATCGATCAGCCGCCGGGCATTCGCGCGGCGCACGACCGGCTCGCGGCACGCCTTGGCTCCACGCACGACGCGCAGCATGCGATCATGGAATGCCTTGGCGAAACGATCTGGGAAGCGCAACGCACGAACACGCCACCCGATACCGACGCTTATCTCATGCGCATCGAGCGCCGCGCTTCACGCGACTAAAGCGCCACTAAAGACGCGACTGAAACCGCGACCGAAACGAAGACCCCACAACGAAACACCCCGCGACTGCCTCGCCGAAGACGAGGCCCACGCGGGGTGATCGACATGACGCGGCCCGCTTGCAGCGGGGCGCGTCGAGGCTTATTTCTTGTTGACGAGGTCGCCCTTGAGCGACTGGATGTACGCGGCGAGATCCTTCATGTCATTCTGCGAGAGGCTCTGCACCTGCGCCTGCATGATCGGGTTGTTGCGCCCGAGATGCGGATTGCCGGTGCCCATCTGGTACTGGCGCAGCGCCCAGTAGATATAGTCGGCGTGCTGGCCGGCGAGCTTCGGATATTCGGGGCTCACGGGCTTGTTCAGGCCCGGTCCGTGACAGGCCGCGCAGTTGTGGCTATCTGCGAGAACCTTGCCGTTGGAGGCGTCGGCCGCGTGGGCGGGGTGAAGCGCCAGCACGGCTGCCAGCGCGAGCGCCGCGCGAGCCGCCTTGAACGTTGCACCGGCAAACGAGGGCACAGCCGTATAGGGCTTGTTCATGTGTTTTCCACCTGCCGGTTATTTGTTCGGATTGTCTTTCGACGCGGCCGTTTGCGCAGCATAGTAGGCCGCGATATCGGCAATGTCCTGTTCGCTGAGCGAGGACACGATGGCGTGCATCGTCTCAAAACGCCGGTCGCCCTTTTTGTAGCCGTGCAGTGCGTTCACGATGTACTGGGCGTTCTGGCCGCCCAGAATGGGCACGTGATAGACCTCGGGATAGGCGGTGCGATAGTCGGGAATACCATGACAGCCGATACACATCGCCACCTTGTCCTGCCCCGCCTTCGCATTGCCCACGACGTCCGCGTGAGCCGTGACCGCGAAGCACGCCAGCATGGTGATTGCGCCCGCGACGACGTGCTTGCCGACAATTTTTTTCATAGCATCCAACCTGGCTTGAGGGGATTCGAACGCCCGAACCGCAGGCCACGGCCTGCGCCGCATTACTGCTGTTTTACTTTTGGGGTCGCCGTGCAGGCCGAAAAAAATCGGTCCGAGTATACCGCGACGCCGCGCCGGCCGTCCACCGGCCGCGCCACGCCTGGCGGGCTTCGGAGGGCCTGGCGGCGCCGCGCGGCGGCCCCGCCTTCGCCATTCAGCACTCATTGAGCACCGTCGCGCAGCAGTCCGCCCGCAGGCAACCCGGACGAACCCTGACGCGCGCCGTGCCCATGCGCAGGCGTGCCGCTTGCGTGCGCCAAAGCGGCGTGGGCCGGCACGTCTGGCCCGGGAACCGCACCCCACGGCGCGGCCCCAACGATACGCGAGGCCCCGCCGACGCGACACCCCATCTGACTTATACTGGGATTTTTTTCCCAGCGAGCGGATTCACCATGCGCGCCACGCGTTTCGAAGGCTCTTCGCGGTACGTCGCCACCGACGACCTCAAGCTCGCGGTCAACGCCGCGATCACGCTGAAACGCCCGCTGCTCATCAAGGGCGAGCCCGGCACCGGCAAGACGATGCTGGCCGAGGAAGTCGCGGCGGCGCTCGACATGCCGCTCATGCAGTGGCACATCAAGTCGACGACGAAGGCGCAGCAAGGCCTGTACGAGTACGACGCGGTGTCGCGTCTGCGCGACTCGCAGCTCGGCGACGAACGCGTGAAGGACATCGCGAACTACATCGTGAAAGGCGTGCTGTGGCAGGCGTTCGAGTCCGGGCAACAAAGCGTGCTGCTCATCGACGAGATCGACAAGGCCGACATCGAATTCCCGAACGACCTGTTGCGCGAACTCGACCGCATGGAGTTCTACGTGTACGAGACGCGCCAGCTCATCAAGGCGAAGCAGCGTCCGCTCGTCATCATCACGTCGAACAACGAGAAGGAGCTGCCAGACGCTTTTCTGCGCCGCTGCTTCTTCCACTACATCAGCTTCCCCGATCCGGCCACGATGCAGCGCATCGTCGAGGTGCACTATCCGGGCATCCGCAAGGAACTGCTCAACGCGGCCATGGAAAGCTTCTTCGAACTGCGCAACGTCGCGGGGCTAAAGAAGAAGCCGTCCACCTCGGAACTGCTCGACTGGCTCAAACTGCTGCTCGCCGAGGAAGTTCCACCCTCGGCGCTGCGCGCGGCCGACGGTTCGAAGTCCATGCCGCCGCTCGCAGGCGCGCTGCTCAAGAACGAGCAGGACATGACGCTGTTCGAGCGCCTCATCTACATGAACCGTCACAACCGTTGACGAGGAACATGCGCGAGCAAGCCGGAGACACCGCATGCTGATCGACTTCTTCTACACGCTGCGCGACGCGAAGCTGCCGGTTTCCGTGAAGGAGTACCTCACGCTCGTCGAAGCGCTCAAGGCGCGCGTGATCGCGCCTTCGCTCGACGACTTCTACTACCTCGCACGCATGACGCTCGTGAAAGACGAGCAGTACTTCGACCGCTTCGACCAGGCGTTCGGCGCGTACTTTCGCGGCATCGAGAAGAAGTCCGAACTCGCCTTCGACATTCCCGAAGACTGGCTCAAGAAACGTCTCGAGCGCGACTTCACGCCCGAGCAGCGCGCGCAGATCGAAGCGATGGGCGGGCTCGACAAGCTCATGGAGCGCCTCAAGGAGCTCTTCGAAGAGCAGAAAGAGCGCCACGAAGGCGGCAACAAGTGGATCGGCACGGGCGGCACCTCGCCCTTCGGCCACGGCGGCTATAACCCCGAGGGCATCCGCATCGGCGCGGCCAACGAGCAGGGCGGCCAGCGCAGCGCCGTGAAGGTGTGGGACGCGCGCGCGTATCGCGACTACGACGACCAGGTCGAGATCGGCACGCGCAACATCAAGGTCGCGTTACGCCGCCTGCGCCGCTTCGCGCGCGAAGGGGCGGCCGAGGAACTCGATCTCGGCGACACGATCCGCAGCACCGCGGCGAACGCCGGCTGGCTCGACCTCAAGATGGTGCCCGAGCGCCACAACAACGTGAAGGTGCTGATGCTGCTCGACGTGGGCGGCTCGATGGACGATCACATCAAGCGCACCGAAGAGCTGTTCTCGGCGGCCAAGGCCGAGTTCAAGCATCTGGAGTTCTACTACTTCCACAACTGCGTGTACGACTACCTGTGGAAGAACAATCGCCGCCGCCACGCCGAGCGCACGCCCACGTGGGACCTGCTCCACAAGTTCACACCCGACTACAAGCTCATTTTCGTGGGCGACGCCACCATGAGCCCGTACGAGGTGCTCCAGCCGGGCGGCTCGGTCGAGTACACCAACCCCGAAGCGGGCGCCGTCTGGCTGCGCCGCCTCGCCGACCAGTTCCCGCATTTCGCCTGGCTCAATCCCGAGCCGGAGCGACTATGGGAGTACCGCCAGTCGGTCTCGATCATCCGCGAGATACTCGGGCACCGTATGTATCCGCTCACCGTCGCTGGCCTCGAAACGGCCATGCGCGTGCTGAGCAAGTAGGCGCCAGCCCCTCCCTTTTCCGCTTTGTCGAGGCGGCGCGTGCCTGAGCGTTTCAAGGCCGCGCCGCCCGAACTCGCGAGATCTACGCTTAATCCGGAGACCCACCTGCATGACCGCCCCTTCTTCCCCCAACCTGTCCGCGAGGTTCAGGCCGGGACCGCTGCGGCCCTTCGCCGACACCTCGGTCGCCACGATCGTGGCCGGCTTCGTCGCGATGATGACGGGCTACACCAGCTCGCTCGTGCTGATGTTCCAGGCCGGCCAGGCCGCGCATCTGTCCGACGCGCAAATCTCTTCGTGGATCTGGGCGCTTTCCATCGGCATGGCCTTGAGCACCATCGGGTTGTCGCTGTGGTTCCGCGCGCCCATCGTGATCGCGTGGTCCACGCCGGGGGCGGCGCTGCTCATCAGCTCGCTGCCGCACGTGCCCTATGCCGAGGCGATCGGCGCGTACATCGTCTGCGCCGTGCTGCTCACGGCCGTGGGCCTCACCGGCTGGTTCGACACGCTCATGAAGCGCATTCCCGCGGGCATCGCGGCGGCGCTGCTCGCGGGCATCCTGTTCGAGATCGGCATCGAGATCTTTCACGCCGCACAGGTGCAGACGCCGCTCGTGCTCACGATGTTCTTCGGTTATCTCATCGCGAAACGCTTCTTGCCGCGCTACGCGATCGTGGCGACGCTGATGCTCGGCATCGCTGCCGCCGCCGTGCTCGGACTGCTCGACTTCAGCCACTTCCGCGTGGCAGTGGCGAAGCCCGTGTTCACCATGCCCGCGTTCTCGCTCACGGCGGTGGTCAGCATCGGCATTCCGCTCTTCGTCGTGGCGATGGCCTCGCAGAACGTGCCCGGCATCGCCGTGCTGCGCGCCGACGGCTACGACCACACGGCAGCGCCTTCCTCGCCGCTCATCGCCACCACGGGTCTCGCCTCGCTCGTGCTGGCGCCGTTCGGCTCGCACGGCGTGAATCTCGCGGCCATCACCGCGGCGATCTGCACCGGCCCGCACGCCCACGAGGATCGCACGAAGCGCTATATGGCGGCCGTGTGGTGCGGCATCTTCTATCTGATCGCGGGCGTCTTCGGCGCCACTATCGCGGCGCTGTTCGCAGCGTTTCCGCAGGCGCTCGTGGTTTCCATCGCCGCGCTCGCGCTGTTCGGCTCGATCATGAGCGGCCTCACCAACGCCATGCAGAATCCGAACGAGCGCGAGGCCGCGCTCATCACCTTCATGGTGACCGCCTCGGGGCTCACGCTGCTTTCCATCGGTGCGGCGTTCTGGGGACTGGTGGCGGGCGTCATCACCCAGTTCGCGCTGAGCGCGCGGCGCGCCTGAGGCCCTCGTCGCGACGCTCACGAGACGCCTTGCGCGCGTCGCGACGGGGTCAAGCGCAACGCCCCGCGTTTCCGCCATAAAATGACGGTGTGAGCCGCGCCGACTTGCGCGGCAAAGTGCGCCGCCCCTGGTTTCCCGCCCTACCCGCGCTGGCTGGGCGGCGGCCGCAGCGCCCTTTTCGCGTTCCGCCCGGCGCGTTTCAGGTTCATGCCTGAAGCACACCGGCCGTTCAACTCTCACCGAAGCAGGCGCGCACGCGCCCACAAGGCCAGACATGACTACCGCACTCGACCAGCTCAAGCAGTACACCACCGTCGTCGCCGATACGGGCGACTTCCAGCAATTCGTGCAGTACAAGCCGCAGGATGCGACCACCAATCCGTCGCTGATCCTCAAGGCGGTCCAGAAGGCCGAGTACCGCCCGTTGCTCGAAAAAACCGTGCGCGATCACGCGAGCGAACCGCTCGAGTCGATCATCGACCATCTGCTGATCGCGTTCGGCACCGAGATCCTCAAGATCATTCCGGGCCGCGTCTCGACCGAAGTCGACGCGCGCCTGTCGTTCGACACGAAGCGGTCGATCGAAAAGGCGCACCACATCATCGATTTGTACAAGCAGGCCGGCATTGCGCGCGAGCGCGTGCTGATCAAGCTCGCGTCCACGTGGGAAGGCATCCGCGCCGCCGAAGTGCTGCAAAAGGACGGCATCCGCTGCAACATGACGCTGCTGTTTTCGCTCGCGCAGGCCGCCGCGTGCGCCGAAGCGGGCGCGCAGCTGATTTCGCCGTTCGTGGGCCGTATTTACGACTGGTACAAGAAGGCCAAGGGCGCCGACTGGGACGATGCGAAGGACGGCGGCGCCAACGATCCGGGCGTGCAGTCGGTGCGCAAGATCTACGCGTACTACAAGAAGTTCGGCTACAAGACCGAAGTGATGGGCGCGAGCTTCCGCAACACGAGCCAGATCGTCGAGCTGGCCGGCTGCGACCTGCTCACCATCAGCCCCGATCTGCTACAAAAGCTCCACGACAGCAACGATAAGGTCGAGCGCAAGCTCTCGCCGGAGGCATTCAAGGACACGCACGTCGAGCGCGTGGCCGTGGACGAGCCGTCGTTCCGCTTCCAGCTCAACGAAGACGCCATGGCGACCGAGAAGCTCGCGGAAGGCATCCGCGCGTTCGCTGCGGACGCGATCAAGCTCGAAAAGATGATCGAGGAGCTGCGCGCGAAGTAACGCGCCTGCGCGCCACCTGGCGCGCATCGATGCAACGTTGTTCCGGGGCCGTACATGCCGCATGTGCGGCCCCTTTCGTTATGCGCGTTATGCGCGTTGCGCGGCTGAGCAATGCGCGTTCCCGTGCGTGCTCTCGCAAACCCTGGCGACACGTCACTCGGTGACGCCCGATCGCGCGCCTAGAATCAGGGCAGCGGCGCAACCCGCCGCGCCATCCGGCCCCGCGCCAACTCGCGTCCGCTAGAAGGGGCCGCCCAACGTCCAGTCCGCAAGGAAACCGACGATGCAAATCCAGCCCTATCTCTTCTATTCCGGCAAATGCGACGAGGCGATCGCCTTCTATCGCGAAGCGCTCGGTGCGCAGGAGCTGTTCAAGATGCGCTTCAAGGATGCGCCGCCCGATCCGGAGCGCCCCGTGACGCCGGAATTCGCCGAAAAGATCATGCACGCGACGCTGCAGATCGGCGACGCGCAGCTCATGATGTCCGACGGCGGCTGCATGACGCAGAACGACAAGTTCGCGGGCTTCGGCGTCTCGCTGACGGGCTCCGACGCCGCGACGGCCGAGCGTTACTTCAACGCGCTCGCCAAAGGCGGCAATGTGACGATGCCCTTTCAGAAGACCTTCTGGTCGCCCGGCTTCGGCATGGTGACCGACAAGTTCGGCGTGCCGTGGATGGTCACCGCACCGCCGCTCGATCACCCGGCCTGACGCTTCGCCGCGGCGGGCGTCACACCCGGCGTCACATCATGCGGTGCGACGCGGCGCACTCGATGTTCCAGCGCGGCTCGGTCTCGAGGAGCAGCGCGCGCAGGCGCTCCACTTGCTCCTCCACGCGCAGGCTGAGCCAGTAGGGCCCCTGCAACTGCGGTGCAAGCTCGCTGCGCGCAGGCGGCAATACGGCGGCGTTTGCATCCTCTCCACCCGCCATAGCCGACGACTCCGGGGCACATGCCTGCACGCTCGCAACTGACGGGCGCAGCCCCTGCGCGGCCGCATCGGGATGACGGCCGCCGCCGAAGCGCAGCGCGCGCGCAGTGGCAAGCAACGCGCGGCGCACCGGCTCGCCGCGCTGCGCGAATGCCACCCGCACGAGCGCCTGCTCGTAACTACTCGTTCCCGTGCAGAGCATCTCCAGCGCGCTGAGCATCGCTCGATGCAGGCGCTGCACCTGCTCCAGCCGCGCGAGCGGCACATCGATCTCCTTGGTCACCGAAGGCATGAGCGAACGCAGCTCGACGAGCCGGGCGTTCAGGCGCATGAACGTCCGCACCTGCTCGTCCGGATCGATATGCTCGCCGTTCGCCACTTGCGCATAGACGCGCGCGCATTCGCGCAGATTGTCGGCGAGGCTGTAGCGCCACGAATACGTGGCGTGCAGCGGCAACGCGAACGAGAACGCAAGCGCGATGACGATGCCGATCATCACGTTGAGCGTGCGCCAGAGCCCCGTATCGATGAGATTGTCGCCGTGGCCGGCGACGATGCACATGGTGATCGCGGCAAGCAGCGCGACGTAGCCGGGCTTGCCAATCGCGTAGTAGCCGCATACGGCGGCGACGAGCGACATCAGCACATAGGTGAGCGGCGCCGACCCCGTGACGGCCTGCACGACGATTAGCGTGAGGCCGATCACGGCGCCCAGCAGCGTGCCGAACGCCCGCTCGGCGGCCTTCTTGCGGATGTTGCCTTGATGCTGCAACCCGCCGATCACGACGAGCAGCGTGACCGACGCCCAGATGCCGTGCGGAATGTGGATCCCCGAGGTCGCGAGAATCGACGCGAGCATCGCGAGACCCACGCGCACGCTGTGAATGACCCTGGCGTTGCGGTAGCGGTAGTACGGCGAGCTGAGCGCGCGCCACATGCGCGAAAGTCGCGAGCGGTGGCGCGGCGGGCGCGAGCGAAGCGGGGGCTGGGCATCGGGAGCGCCAGTACGCTGGGAGCGCGGCTCGGAGCCAGATTCGGTTTCGGACGAGGCCATGGTGCGGTCTGAACGTGAGCCGGAACAGCGCCATCGTGCACCAGAAAAACAAATGCCCGCAACGCTTCGTTGCGGGCATTCCCGGTCATGCGGGGGGCCCGGCGGCGTGCGCCAGGCCGGATCAAAGGCAGATCAGCCCTCGACGACGTCGAGATAATCTTCCGGACGCGTGCGGTCCTCGCCCTTCTCCATGCCGAACAGGTGCACGAGCACGGACACCGCGATCGACACCACGAGGTTCACGATCAGCGACCACACGGCGGCGTAGCCTGGAATCGCCATGCCGAACAGGTGGATCGTGAAGATCGAGCTTGCGAGCTTGAGCGAAACGGCCATCCACGTGCCGGTGGCGATGCCGGCTGCCCAGCCCGCCAGCAGGCCGCGGTAGTCGAGCACGCGCGTGTAGAGACCGAGCACGATGGCGGGCAGCGTCTGGATGATCCAGATGCCGCCGAGCAGTTGCAGCTGGATCGCGTACGTGAGCGGCAGGCCCAGGATGAACGCCACCGCGCCGACCTTCACGATCAGCGAGACCAGCTTCGCGACGTTGGTCTCCTGCTCGTGCGACATATTGCGGTTGATGAACTCCTTGTGGATGTTGCGCGTGTAGAGATTGGCCGCCGCAATCGACATGATGGCCGCGGGCACCAGCGCGCCGATGCCGATGGCGGCGAACGCCACGCCAACGAACCACGACGGGAAGAAGTGCAGGAACAGCGCCGGCACCGCGAAGTTCGGACCGAAGGCCTTGAAGTACGGCGCGAACTCCGGCATGTCCTTCACGCCCGAGGCGAGCGCCATGTAGCCGAGCAGCGCGAGCAGGCCGAGCACGAGCGAGTACGCGGGCAGCATCGCCATGTTGCGGCGAATGGTGTTGCCCGAGGCCGACGAGAGAATCGCCGTGACCGAGTGCGGGTACAGGAACAGCGCGAGCGCCGAGCCCACCGCGAGCGTCGCGTAGGCGCTATAACCGTTCAGGCTCGCGGCGTCAGGCGACTTGAGCAGCAGCTTGGCCGGCGGCACCGCGCCGAAGATGTGGCCGAAGCCGCCCATCTGCGCGGGGATGACGATGATCGCGACGATGATCGTGATGTAGATGAGGATGTCCTTCACCACGGCGATCATGGCCGGCGCGCGCAGACCCGACGTGTACGTATAGGCCGCGAGAATGGCGAACGCGATGATGAGCGGCAGGTCGCCGACGAAGCCCGTCGTATCGAACCCGAGTGCGCCGATCACCACTTCGATACCCACGAGCTGCAGTGCGATATACGGCATGGTCGCGACAATGCCCGTCACGGCGATGGCGAGCGCGAGCATGCGGCTGCCATAGCGCGCGCTCACGAAGTCGGCCGACGTGACATAGCGGTGACGCTTCGCGATGGCCCAGAGCTTCGGAAACACGACGAACGCGAACGGATAGATCAGGATCGTATAGGGCAGCGCGAAGAAGCCCATTGCGCCCGCACCGAACACGAGCGCCGGCACGGCGATGAACGTGTACGCGGTGTAGAGGTCGCCGCCGAGCAGGAACCAGGTGACGATCGTGCCGAAGCGGCGGCCGCCCAGGCCCCATTCGTCGAGATGCGCGAGATCGCCCTTGCGCCAGTGGGCAGCCACGAAGCCGAGAACCGTGACGCCGAGGAAGAACAGGACGAAGACGATAGTTGCGGTGACGTTCATTGCGCGCCCCCTGCATCACCCTTGCCGCGGGTCTTCGTCTTGAAGTAGACGAGCGCGGTAACGACGGCGCTGATCAACACCCAGAGAAGCTGATACCAGTAGAAAAACGGGAAGTCCCACAGAGTGGGCTCGATCCTGTTGTACGACGGCACCCAGATCATCGCGATCCAGGGCAGCAGCAAAAGCCATTGCCAATGCTTGCTTGATTTTCCGGCGTCGGCGTCGTGAGCCATGACGTCTCCTCGTTGCTTATGTAGTTATACGGCCATGCTTTGTTTGCGATTCGCCGCCCGGCGTGAAGCGGCCCCTGGCCTCGCAAACGGATAGTCCGCAAGGTCCCCGAAAGCGCTCAAAAGAGTATCGAGGGCACGCCGCACGGTCAAGCAGGGCGGACCCGAATTTCGAGGGCGTTGTCAAGCGCCAACGGCTTGCGCCGGGTCAACCAAATCGACCGGGAATGTGCTGTGCTTGCCGCGCGCGGCCGAAAAAAAACCGGCCACGTGGCCGGTTCTTTCTGCTGCAACGGCGTGAGCGCCGTTCGCGCGCGCATCAGATCGAGAACGTCGCGCCGTTCTGGCCGCTCGATTCGCGCAGCGCCTTCACCCACTGGTGCGCCGGCAGTCCGAGCTTGCTTTCGAGCAGGCGGGCACGCTTTTCGAGCGCTTCGTACGACACTTCTAGCGCCGGGCCCGAGAACGCCAGCGCCACGCGATTGCCCTCGTGCACTTCGGGCAGCGCGATCACGCGGCCGTCGAAGGCTTCGTTCAGGCGCTTCATGTTGCGCACGAAGCTCGGATGGTCGCCGAACAGATTGACCGTCACGACACCCGCATCGGTCAGGCAAGCGCGCACTGCGCGATAGAACGCCACGCTGTCGAGCACCGGGCCGCGCGCGGTGGCGTCGTACACGTCGATCTGCAGCACGCCGATCGTGCCGTGATTGGCGCGGTCCTGCACGAAGTCCCAGGCGTCGAGTTCGCGCACGGTGAGACGCGCGTCATCGTACGGCAGTTCGAACATCGTGCGCGCGGCCACCACGACCGCCGGATTCAGTTCGATCGCCTCGACCTTCGCGGGACGCAGGTAGCGGTGCGCGAACTTGGTGAGCGCGGCGGCGCCGAGACCCAGTTGCACGATGCGCTCGGGGGTGGCGAGAAAGAGCAGCCACGCCATCATCTGCTGCGCGTATTCGAGCTCGATGTGTTGCGGCTTCGCAAGACGCATCGCGCCCTGCACCCACTCGGTGCCGAAGTGCAGATAGCGCACGCCGTGCTCTTCCGAGAACGTGACCGGCGCGAAACGCGGCTTGCGCGGCGCTTCGATGACCGGCGCGTTGTCGAGGTCGTCGGCGGCGGCCGATGCGCGGCGGGGGCGCTTCGTGACCTTCCCGGTCTCGCCCGATTGCGTCGCGTTGCCAGATTGCTTGAATGCGCGGGCCTCGGCGGAGGCGCGCTTGATAAGAGTCGTCATGTAGAAAATCGCTTGCTGTGGGGGCGCAAATGCAGGTGCATTTGCTCAGGCGACCGAGAGCATAGCATTCGCGGCGCATTGCGCCCGGGTTGCGATGCACTTCGAGCGGATGCTAGCGCCGCCGGGTCGCAGCGCGCTCGCGCCTGTGCGCGCCGGCGCTCATAGGCGCGTCGGGCTCGCCGACGAACGCAGCCAATGCGCGCCATTGCAGGAGCTTCGCCGCGAAGTTCATCGACGCATAGGCAGGACTGCTGGACGGCAACCGCAGGATCGTGAAGGGCCGCGCATGCGCGCCAAGAATGCGCTCGCCGATGCGCGCCGCCGTGCCGCCGTTGAACGCGATCGCTTCGAGCGCGGGCAGACGCTGGATCAGCGCGATGAGATCGTTGCCCTCGTGATCGCGGATATCGCCGTCGAGACTGCCCTCGCGGCGCGCTTGCGCCACGACGTCCCATAGGCCGACTCGTTTCGAGCGCAGCGTTTGCAGCCGCGCTTCGTACTTCATCGCTACGAGATCCTCGCCGATCACCTCGCCCACCAGATGCCAGAACCTGTTCTGCTTGTGCGCGTAATACTGCTGATGCGCGAGCGACGCCTCACCCGGCAGGCTGCCGAGGATCAGCACGCGCGTATGCGCATCGACGACGGGATCGAAGCAGCGCTTGTAGGTCATGGCAACCGATGCGCGAGGTTCAACGCGGCGCCTGATGCGCGCGCGATGCCGTGTGATCGAGCGGGCCGCGCTCGCGTCCGAGATGCACGCCGGTCTCGTGCGCAAGCGGGCCGCTCGCGAGGCGCGACCACAGCGCGGGCAGCATGCATTCGGTCACGAGCAGCGGCGCGCCCGCGCGCTCGAATACCGAGCGGCGTGCGAGAAACCGCGCAGCCGCCGGCTCGCCCACGACCTCGCGCGCAGCGAGCCGGTAAAGCGGATGCCTGGCGCCTACGCGCCGACTGACGAGCGCCGAGCGCGCCACACCGCTGTCGCTGTAGAGCAGTTCCGCGAGCGGCCGCGTGCGCAGCCGGCGCATGGCCTGCCACACACCGCGGCTCGCGATGAAAGGGGTCACGCTATGCGCGGCCACGAACGGCACGCCATCGACGGCGAGCACGATCTCGCGCACCCACGCGCGCTCGCGCGGCGCGAGCCCGAGCGCGGCGTATTCGTCGAGCCAGGGCATATCGACGGCTTCGCGCGTCACGCGAACTTCGACGCGTCCGAGCATGCGCAAATGCGCCGTGAGCGAACCGCCGCGCGTGAGCCAGTCTTTCTGGCAGGCGCTCAAGGCGGGCAAGGGCGTGACGCGCCAGTGCGCGTCAGCGGCATCGAATCGGAGAGGCATGGCGCGCATTATAGGCCGCGACGATTGCAGTTCGCTGTGAGCGGGCTGCGCAAAAGGAAAGCCCCTTGCGGCGGACAACCGCAAGGGGCTTTCTCGAATACACGCGAACCCGTGCTTTACGCCCGCGCGATCAACAGTGCGTTGGTGCGCTTCACAAAGCTGGCCGGATCGTCGAGCGTGCCGCCTTCGGCCAGCAGCGCCTGATCGAACAGCAGATGGCACCAGTCGCCGAAGTCCGCGCTATCGGTGCGCAGCGCCTTCACGAGCGGATGGTCCGGATTCACTTCGAGGATCGGATGCATTTCCGGCGCCTGCTGCCCCGCCGCCTTCAGCATGCGCTGCAGGTAACCGCTCATGTCGCCTTCGTCGGCCACGAGGCACGAGGGCGAATCGGTCAGGCGGAACGTGAGGCGCACGTCCTTGGCCTTGTCCTTGAGCGCTTCCTTCATGTGTTCGACGAGCGGCTTGAGTTCCTCGCTCACCTTCTCCTGCTGCTGCTTTTCCTCGTCGTTGAGCGCGCCGAGGTCGAGGTCGCCGCGCGCCACGCTCGCGAGCGGCTTGCCGTCGAACTCGTTCAGGAACGAGAGCATCCACTCATCGACGCGGTCGGTGAGCAGCAGCACTTCCACGCCCTTCTTGCGGAACACTTCGAGGTGCGGGCTGTTCTTCGCGGCCTGCCACGTGTCGGCGGTGACGTAGTAGATCTTCGTCTGCTCGGGCTTCATGCGCGAGACGTAATCGGCGAGCGAGACGTTCTGCTCGTTCGTGTCGTTGTGCGTCGACGCGAAGCGCGCGAGCTTCGCCACGCGCTCGCGATTGGCGTGATCCTCGCCGATGCCTTCCTTGAGCACCTGACCGAACTCGGTCCAGAACGTGGCGTACTTCGCCTTGTCTTCCTCTTTTGCTTCGGTGTCCGTAGCGGCGTTCGCCATCTCTTCGAGCATCGAGAGCACGCGCTTGGTCACGCCATCGCGAATCGCCTTCACGTCGCGGCTTTCCTGGAGGATTTCGCGCGAGACGTTGAGCGGCAGATCGCTCGAATCGACCACACCCTTCACGAAGCGCAGATAGTTGGGCAGCAGCTGCTCGGCGTCGTCCATGATGAACACGCGCTTCACGTAGAGCTTCAGCCCGCTCTTGTGGTCGCGGTTCCACAGGTCGAACGGCGCATGCGACGGCACGTAGAGCAGCTGCGTATATTCGCTGCGGCCTTCCACGCGGTTATGCGTCCACGCGAGCGGATTCTGGTGATCGTGCGCGAGATGCTGATAGAACTGCTGGTATTGCTCGTCGCTGATGTCGCTCTTCGCGCGAGTCCACAGCGCGCTCGCCTGGTTGATGGTCTCGTACTCGTCCTTCGTGACCATCTCGCTCTTTTCGGCGTCCCATTCCTCCTTCTTCATCTCGATGGGCAGGCCGACGTGATCCGAATACTTCTGGATGATCGACTTGATCTTCCATGCGGAAAGCAGCTCGTCCTCGCCTTCGCGCAGATGCAGCGTGATGGTCGTGCCGCGTTGCGCGCGCTCGATCGTCTCGACGGCGAACTCGCCCTCGCCCGCGCTCGTCCAGCGCACGCCCTCGGCGGCCGGGAGGCCCGCGCGACGGCTTTCCACGGTGATCTTGTCCGCGACGATGAAGCCCGAATAGAAGCCCACGCCGAACTGGCCGATGAGCGCCGCATCCTTCTGCTGGTCGCCCGAGAGCTTGCCGAAGAATTCCTTGGTGCCCGAGCGCGCGATCGTGCCGAGGTGGGAGACGGCTTCGTCATGGCTCATGCCGATGCCGTTGTCGTCGATCGTGATGGTGCGGGCGGCCTTGTCGAAACTCACGCGGATGCGCAGGTTCGGATCGTCTTCATAGAGCGCGTTGTTTGCGATCGCCTCGAAGCGCAGCTTGTCCGCCGCGTCCGATGCGTTCGAGATCAGCTCGCGCAGGAAGATTTCCTTGTTGCTGTACAGCGAATGGATCATCAGGTGCAGAAGCTGTTTCACTTCTGCCTGGAAGCTCATGGTTTCTTGTGCCATGGTCGGGAGTCCTCTTTCGTTGCAGTTCTGGTCTGACAGATCGTGGGCCGCGGCATCGCGGCGCGCCGCCCGCCCAGTTGAGGACGGACGGCGCCGTTTTCAAGAGTCGCCGCCCGAAACCGGAACGCCGCGCCGGGCGGCGCCCTCCAGGTAGTCGGCGAGGAAGGCGGGCAGCGCCGGGTCGCCGCAATTGGCGATGTTGAAGCGCATCCAGGTGGTGGGCGACTGGTGCGGCGAGAACAGGCTACCCGGCGTGAGCAGGAAACCGGCTTCGTGGCCCGCCGCGGTGAGCGCGTCCGCGTCGACGCCCGTGTCCGTCCACAGGAACATGCCCGCGCCCGGCGCCGTGAAGAGGCGGCAGCCGGCGCGCTCCAGCATGCGGGCCGCCTTGTCGCGCACACCGTCCAGCCGCGCGCGCAGCCGCTCCACATGACGCCGGTAATGGCCCTCCGTGAGGACGCGGTACAGCACGCGCTCGTTGAGCTCGGGGCTCGTCATGCCGACGAGCATTTTCTGGTCCGCCACCGCCTGCGCCACGTCGAGCGCGCTCGCGATATAGCCCACGCGCAGGTTCGGCGCGAGCGTCTTCGAGAAACTGCCGAGGTAGATCACGCGGCGCAGCTGGTCGAGGCTCGCGAGGCGCGTGGCCGGATAGCCCGTCGGGCAGAGGTCGCCGTAGATGTCGTCCTCGACGACGATGAAGTCGTACTGCTCGGCAAGCCGCAGGATGCGGAACGCCTGCGCAGCCGTGAGCGAAGTGCCCGTGGGATTCTGCAGCACCGAATTGATGACGAGCATCTTCGGGCGCCAGGTCTCGACGAGCGCTTCTAGCGCATCGAGATCCGGCCCCTCGGGCGTGTACGGCATGCCCACGAGCCGCGCACCCTGCGAGGCGAAGCGGCCGAACATCTGGAACCACGCGGGGTCGCCCACGATCACCGTGTCGCCGGGCTGCATGTAGATGCGCGCCAGCAGGTCGATCGCCTGGGTGATGCCCGAAACGAGCACGATCTGCTCGGGCGTCGCGCCGATCTCCAGTTCAGCCATGCGTGTCTGGAGCTGCTGGCGCAGCGGCAGGAAGCCTTGCGGCGAACCGAAGCCCAGCAGCTGCGTGCCGCTCTGGCGGCCCAGCGAGCGCATGGCGCCCGTCAGCAGCTCGCCGTCCAGCCAGCGCGCGGGCAGGTAGCCCAGACCCGGCCCTTTTTCGGGCCGCGTCGACGTATGGAGCATGTTGCGCAGCAGCCAGACCACGTCGATGGTGGGCGGCGCGGCGGCGGCCGTAGCGGTGTCCGTCCGCGCGGGCGCGCCCGCGGCGCCCGTCGCACGCTCGACGCCCGCCACGAGCGCGAGCCGCTCGCGCACGTAGAAGCCCGAACCGCGCCGCGAGTCGAGGTAACCCTGTGCGACGAGGCGCTCGTACGCCTCGACCACGGTAAAGCGCGACACGCCCTTGTCGAGCGCGAGCTTGCGGATGGACGGCATACGCATGCCGGGGCGGAACACCCGCTCCTCGATGCGGCGGCGGCCCCACTGCACGAGCTGGTCGACGAGCGTGAGCGTGGCCGCATCGTGCGGCGCGGGAATCTGGTCGAGCGGTACGGAGGACATGACTTCTCCCGGGGCTGCAACTGTACAGAGCACTATCGGGCCGATTGTACCGTTACTGTCTGCAGCCATACCGGTACATTTGATTGCATCCGTACCGGTAAGGATTCGGTGGCGGCGTCCCGCACTGTTCAGGCGCACCACCCGCTTCCTTCCGGCCCCTCGAAACTTCCGGTTCCGATCGCCCCCCATGAACGCCACGCCGCTTCGCCTCGACCACCTCGTCGTTGCCGCCCGCACGCTGGAAGCAGGCGTGCAGTACGTGAGCGACGCGCTGGGCGTCGCGCCTTCGGGCGGCGGCGCGCACCCGCTCATGCGCACGCACAACCGGTTGCTCGGGCTGTGGGGCGGCGCGTATCTGGAAGTCATCGCCGTCGACCCCGCGGCCAAGAGCGGCGCCAACGCCCGCGCGCGCCTTTTCGCGCTGGACGATCCCGCCGTGCAGGCGCGCCTCGAACAGGGCCCGTACCTGTCGCACTGGGTCGTGCGCGTCGATCCGCCCAAAAGCCTCGCGCGCTGGCGCGAGCAGTACCCGCAGCGCATTGCCGCTCTCGTGCCGATGACGCGCGGCGACTTCTCGTGGCAGCTCACCGTGCCCGAAGACGGCGCGTTTCCGGCGTGGCAAGGCGCGGGCGACGGCGTCCTCCCCTCGCTCATCCAGTGGGACACGGCGCGCCACCCGTCGCAAGTGCTGCCCGACAGCGGCATCGCGCTGACCTCCCTCACCGGCTTTCATCCGCAGGCGCAGGCGGTGCGCGAGCAGCTCGAGTGGCTCGGCGCGGCGCACCTGATCGCCGTGGAAGAAGCCCTCTCGCCCGCGCTCGTCGCGCAGTTCGAAACCCCGTCCGGCCCGCGCACGCTCGGTGCGCCGGCACGCTGATCCGTCGGGCGCAACCGCAATGGAACGTATGAAGGCACGCGAAACCCAAGGCATGCTGCTCGGCCTCGTCGGCGTCATGATCTTCAGTCTGACGCTGCCGATGACGCGCATCGTCGTCGCCGAATTCCACCCGCTGCTCAATGGCCTCGGCCGCGCGCTCGCCGCCGCCGTGCCGGCCGCGCTGCTGCTTGCCATCCGGCGCGAGAAGCGCCCCACCTGGCCGCAGGTCAAGAGCCTCGCCGTGGTGTCGCTCGGCGTGATCGTCGCGTTTCCGGTGTTTTCCGCCTTCGCGATGAAGACCGTGCCCGCCTCGCACGGCGCCATCGTCAACGGGCTGCAACCGCTCGCCGTGGCGATCTACGCCGCGTGGCTCTCGCATGAGCGGCCCTCCAGGGCGTTCTGGATCAGCGCGCTTCTGGGCAGCGCGCTCGTGGTCGCGTTCGCGCTCCAGGCGGGCGGCGGCGCGCTGCACGCGGGCGACGCGTGGATGCTCATCGCCGTGGGCATCGGCGCACTCGGCTATGCCGAAGGCGCGCGCCTCGCGCGAGTGCTCGGCGGCTGGCAGGTGATCTGCTGGGCGCTCGTGCTTTGCGCGCCGTTCCTCGCGCTACCCGTGGGCTGGCTCGCCTGGGCGCACCACGTCGCCCATCCCGAACCCGTCGCGCTCAAAACCTGGCTCGCCTTCGGCTACGTCACGCTGTTCTCGCAGTTCATCGGCTTCTTCGCCTGGTACGCGGGGCTCGCCATGGGCGGCACGGCGCGCGTGGGCCAGGTCCAGCTGCTGCAGATTTTCTTCACGATGGCGTTCTCGGCGCTGCTGTTCGGCGAGCAGGTCTCGCCCTCGGCATGGCTCTACGCGGCGGCCGTGATCGCCACGGTGGTGTTGGGACGCCGCGCGGCGATCCGCACCGCCCCAGCGCCGGCGCGCGCATGAGCAGGTTTCGCGTCATAATCGAAAGTTTTCGGCGGCCGCCGGCGGCGTCGCGTGATCGCGCCCCATGCCGCCCCTGAAACTGCATCTGAACGTGCAGCAACTCGCCTACCCCAACAAGGAGACCCCATGGACCAGAGCGATCTCAAGGCCGCGCCCGCGTGGCAACTGTCCGAGCGCGCAATCAAGCTGACCAGCTCGGCGATTCGCGAAATCCTGAAGGTCACCGAACGCCCGGAAGTCATTTCGTTCGCGGGCGGCCTGCCCGCGCCGGCCACCTTTCCGGCCGAGGAAATGCGCGCCGCCGCCGACCGCATCCTGCGCGACGATCCCTCGGGCGCCTTGCAGTACAGCGCGACCGAAGGCTACATGCCGCTGCGTGAGTGGGTGGCCGCGCGTCACTCGGTGGGCGGCGTGCAAGTGCGCCCCTCGCAGGTGCTCATCACCACGGGCTCGCAGCAGGCGCTCGACCTGATCGGCAAGGTGCTCGTCTCGCCCGATAGCCCGGTGCTGGTGGAAACGCCCACCTACCTCGGCGCGCTGCAGTCGTTCTCGCTCTACGAGCCGAAGTACGTGCAGGTTCCGACCGACGAGAAGGGACTCGTGCCCGAAGGCCTCACGCCCGAACTCACGGCCGGCGCGCGCCTGCTCTATGCGATCCCGAACTTCCAGAACCCAACGGGCCGCCGCCTGCCGCTCGACCGCCGCCAGGCGCTCGCGGCATTCGCGAAGCACTCGCCGTTCCCCGTGGTCGAAGACGATCCGTACGGCGCGCTCCTTTACGCGGGCGACCCGCTGCCGACGGTGCACTCGCTCGCGCCCGAGCATGTCGTGCTTCTGGGCTCGTTCTCGAAGGTCCTGGCGCCCGGCCTGCGCGTGGGCTACATCATTGCTCCCGAAGACCTCCACTTCAAGCTCGTGCAGGCCAAGCAGGCCACCGACCTGCACACGCCCAGCTTCACGCAGCGCATCGTCTACGAGGTGGTGAAGGACGGCTTCCTCGACACGCACATCCCGAAGGTGCGCTCGCTCTATCGCGACCAGTGCGAGGCGATGCTCGACTCGCTCCAGCGCAACATGCCCGAAGGCGTGAGCTGGAACCGCCCCGAAGGCGGCATGTTCATCTGGGTGACGCTGCCCGCGCACATCGACAGCATGAAGCTGCTGGCCGAAGCCGTGGCGCAGAACGTGGCCTTCGTGCCCGGCGCGCCGTTTTTCGCGAGCGAGCCGCAACACAACAAGCTGCGCCTGTCGTTCGTCACGGTGCCGCCCGCGAAGATCGAAGAAGGCGTCGCCAGGCTCGCGGCCCTGATCCGCGCGCACGCCTGACACAATGACACGCTAGTTTCGATTCAACACCCGAACGAGGAATCCTGATCATGGCTGACATCAACGTCTACGACCGTCTCGAACAGCTCGGCATCGCACTGCCCCAGGCAGGCGCGCCCGCCGCCGCCTACGTGATGAGCGCGCAAAGCGGCAACACGGTGTACCTGTCCGGTCACATCGCCAAGAAGGACGGCAAGGTGTGGGCCGGCAAGCTCGGCGACACGCTCACGACCGAGGAAGGCAAGGCCGCCGCGCGCTCGATCGCGATCGACCTGCTCGCCACGCTGCACGCCCATACGGGCGACCTCAACAAGGTCAAGCGCGTGGTGAAGCTGATGAGCCTCGTGAACTCGACGCTCACGTTCACCGAGCAGCACATCGTCACGAACGGCGCGTCCGAGCTGATCGCCGACGTGTTCGGCGAGAAGGGCAAGCACGCGCGCTCGGCCTTCGGCGTCGCGCAGATTCCGCTCGGCGCGTGTGTCGAGATCGAGCTGATCGCCGAAGTCGAGTAAGCGACTAGCGGCTTTTGACACGGTTCGCGGACCTGCATCAAGGTCCGCGAACTATCTCGCAGTTTTTCCGTTGTGCGTTCGCGCAACCTGGCGCATCCTCTGCCGCTCTCCTTCCCCTCCTGCGATCGTTCCGCCATGACCCAGCACCGCGTCCGCTTCAAACAGGTCGACGTCTTTGCGTCGCGTCCCTTCACGGGCAACCCGCTCGCCGTGGTATTCGACGCCGATGACTTGAGCAGCGACGACATGCAGGCCATCGCGCGCTGGACCAATCTCTCGGAAACCAGCTTCCTGCTCGCGCCGACCGACGCCCGCGCCGACTACCGCGTGCGCATCTTCACGACCAAGGGCGAACTGCCCTTCGCGGGCCACCCGACGCTCGGCACGGCGCACGCGTTCCTCGAAAGCGGCCGCACGCCGAAGACACCCGGGCGCCTCGTGCAGGAATGCGGCGCGGGCCTCATCGACCTGGCCGCGGGCGAGCACGGCGCATGGGCGTTCGCCGCGCCGCCAGCGCGCGTGACGCCGCTCGCCGACGCACAGCGCGATGCATTGCGCGACGCGTTGCGCTCGGACGCGATCGACTTCACGGCAACGCCCTGCGGCGTCGACAACGGCGCGCCGTGGCTCGTCGTGCGGCTCGCTTCGGCGCAAGCGGTGCTCGCACTCGAGGTCGACTACGAGCGGATCGAAGCGGTTGCCGCGAGCGTGGGCGCGCACGGTTTGGCCGCCTACGGTCCGCACGAGGCCGACGGCCCCGCCACCTTCGAAGTGCGCTGCCTGATGACGGGCCTCGGCAAGGGCGAAGACCCGGTGACCGGCAGCGCGAACGCCGCCATCGCCATGCTGCTCGAACAGCAGAACCGGCGCCCCGGCACACGCTACACCGTACGCCAGGGCACGGCGCTCGGGCGCGACGGGCGTGTGCACGTCGCCTACGACGACGCGGCCGGCAAGATCTGGGTGGGCGGCCATGCGGTGACCGTCGTCGACGGGACCTGCCGCCTCGGCTGAACGCCGGACCCCGTGTCAGCGAGGCGCCACACGTGCCTTGCGTCATCTGCATGCACGCGGCATCGGCCATCATGCGCCGCATGGCATCTATGCACCGCACATGGGCATTGCAGGCCCGTTGAGCCGTCCCTCGCGTATACCCGGGGGAGCGCAGCTTCCTTAATCATTCCCCAACCAGTAATATCGAAACATCGGATGCACGCCGCGTCCGGCGTTCATAGTTCGTGCGCAATTCGCGTATTCCCCAACCATCTTTTGTTCATGCCGCCGACTCCTCCGAGCGCATCGCCGCCGTTCTGCACGCCGCATCCGCGGGGTGAGCCCACGCGCCTACGGCGGCTGCAATGAGCACCCGCCGGGGTCCGTTCTCGCGAGATGCGAGCCTGCGCGGCACTCCCAGGCCGGCCTACACGCGCCCGCGCGCGCTGCTCGCCATCCCCCTGCTCGGTGTGCTGGTGCTCGTTCTGCTGTGGGCAGTGATCTTCACGCGCTTGTCCGTCGAGAAGGAAGCGACGATGCGCGAGGCCACGGCTTCCGCGGCCATCCTCTCGGCGGCGCTCGAACAGCACACGGTCAAGGCGATCCACCAGGTCGACCAGATCACGCGCTTCGTGAAGTACGAGTTCGAGAAGTCGCCTGAGCGCTTCAATCTCGCGAGCACGGTCGAGAAGGGCGTCGTGCAGAGCGACTCGCTCGTGCAGGTGTCGATCATCGACGAGCACGGCAAGCTCGTCGCCAACACGGCCGAGCCGAACCCCAAACCCATCGACCTCTCGGACCGCGAGCACTTCAAGGTGCACGAGCACGAGAACGACGACCAGCTCTTCATCAGCAAGCCGGTGCTCGGCCGCGTGTCCGGCCACTGGACCTTGCAGATGACGCGCCGCCTCAACCACCCCGACGGCTCGTTCGCGGGTGTGGTGGTGGTTTCGGAAGACCCGAGCTACTTCACGAGCGACTTCTACAACAATGCGGCGATCGGCCGTGACGGCGTGATCGCCGTGATCTCGGACAGCGGCGCCGTGCTCGCGCGCCGCACGGGCAGCGCCGAACGCGCGAACGGCGCCTTCTCGGCGAGCGGCGTTTATCCGATCTCCGAGCACGCCTCGGGCACCTACGTCGACCCGATCGACCACGTCGCGCGCATCGTCTCGTACCGCCACATCGACGGCTATCCGCTCGCCGTGCTGGTCGGTCTTTCGCAGGCCGAAGAGTTCGCCGACTACAACCACACGCGCGACGTCTACCTGATGATGGCGACGTTCATCTCGCTCGCCATGCTGTCGTTCTTCGCCGTGGCAACGGGGCTGATCGGCAAGCTGCTCGGGCGCGAGCGCGAAATGTCGCAGCTCGTGCAGTACGACCTGCTCACGGGCCTGCCCAATCGCTACGCCACGCTGCAGCGCCTGCGCCACGAAGTCTCGCAGCCGGGCAACCTCGGGCGGCTCGCCATCCTCTTCATCGACCTCGACAACTTCAAGACCGTCAACGACACGCTCGGCCACAACGCCGGCGACATCGTGCTGCAGATGAGCGCCGCGCGCCTCGCCGACGCCGTGGGCGGCGCGGGCACGCTCGCGCGCATCGGCGGCGACGAGTTCGTCGTGATCGTGAAGGGCGACGACATCGAAAAGCGCGCCATCGCGCTCGCCGAGGCCACCAACGCCGCGTTCACCCATCCGTTCGACGTGCGCGGCAGCGCCTTCGTCCTGCATGCGAGCACGGGCATCGCGCTCTTCGCGGTCGCGCACGAGAGCGAGATCGATCTGCTCAAGAAGGCCGACCTCGCGATGTACGCCGCGAAGGAGGCCGGCCGCAACTGCTTTCGCTTCTACTCGCCGCAGCTCGCCCACCGCGCCGACCACCTGATGAAGTGGGAGCAGCAGCTGCGCGTCGCACTCGCCGAGGACCAGCTCTTTCTCGCGTACCAGCCGAAGATCGATCTGCGGCGGCGCTGCATCACGGGCTTCGAGGCGCTCGTGCGCTGGAACCATCCGCAGTACGGGCTCATCCCCGCGGGCGAGTTCATTCCGGTGGCCGAATCCACGGGCCTCATCGTGCCCGTGGGCGACTTCGTGATCCGCACCGCATGCGCGCAGCTTGCGCAGTGGCAGCAGCAGGGCTACGAGTCGCTCACGCTCGCGATCAACATCTCGGCGGTGCAGTTCTGGCGCGGCGATCTCTACGAAACCGTTGCGCGCGCAATCGAAGAGACCGGTATCGCCGCGCACCGGCTCGAGCTCGAGATCACCGAAACCGCGATGATGGAGTACCCGGAGCTCGTCTCCGAGAAGATCTTCGCGTTGAAGCGTCTTGGCGTGCGCGTCGCGCTCGACGACTTCGGCACGGGCTATTCTTCGCTGTCCTACCTGAACCGCTTCGCCGTCGACACGCTCAAGGTCGACCGCTCGTTCGTGCAGGCCATTCCCGGAGACCGCAGCGTTTGCGTGATGGTCTCGGCGATCGTGAATCTTGCGCGCTCGCTCGGGCTGACGGTGGTCGTCGAAGGCACCGAAACGGAGGAGCAGATCGCGTGGCTCGCCGCGCTCGGACCGATCGAGGCGCAGGGCTTCCTGTTCTCGCGCCCGGTGCCGGTCGAAGAGGTAGCCGCGTTGATCGAGCGCTTCGGCGTGTGCAGCGCCACACCGCCGGGTACGCAGACGGCACACGAAGATAGCCGCAACGAGCGACTGAGCGACGCGCCGCAACCGCGCTAACGGGCACCTCTCGCGCATCGCGCGTGCCTTCTCGCACAGACCCGCACGCACTTTCGCCGCATGATTCAGCCATGTCACCCCGCACCGACGACGCGCTTGCGACGCCCAAACGCGACGATGATGAACCCCTGCTGAAGCTCTTTCGCGTCGTGCTGACCGTGTCCGCGATCTCGTGGGGCGGTCTCGCGCTCATGGCGCAGCTGGAGCAGCACTACGTGGCGCGCGAGCGGCGGCTGACCCAGACGGCATTCTCGGATCTCGTCGCGCTCGCATGGATGGTGCCGGGGCCGGTCGGATGCAATGTGGCGGTGCAGTTGGGACACGCGCTGCGCGGCCGCACGGGCGCGTGGGCCGCCGGCGTGGCGAGCGTGCTGCCCTTCTTCACCGTGATGACGGTATTCGCCGCTTTCTACCGCACGCCGCTCGTGCATGGGGCCGCCTCGCGCACGTTACTGGACCACTTCAGCGTGGTGCTCGCGATGCTGATCGCCGTGACCTGGTATCGGCAAACCTGCGCGCTCGTGCGCGGCCCGCTCGAATGGGGCGTGGCGCTCGCGGCCTGCGTGGCGCTCGCGCTCGCCGCCAGCGGCGCGGCGTACGTGGTGGTTCTCCTTCTCGCATTCGCCGTGGGCTGGCTTGTAAGCCCCGTGCCTTCGCAGAGGCTCGACATGCGCGTGACGCGGCGCGACGTGCGGCTGCTCGCTGTGCTTGCCGCGCTGATCGCGATGTTCGCGCTGCCGCTGCCGCAGCGGCTCGACGCGGCGCTGTTATGGCCGCGGCTCGCCGGCGCGGGCATGACCCTGTTCGGCGGCGGCTTCTCGGCGCTGCCGGTGCTCAAGACGCTGTTCGTCACGCCAGCCGTGGGCATCAGCAACGACGATTTCACGCTGGCGTTCACGCTCTCCCCGCTTTCGCCGGGGCCGCTCCTGAACGTGGTGCCGTTCTTCGGCTATCTCGTGGATGGCTGGACGGGCGCGCTCGTCGCCACGCTCGCGCTTTTCGTGCCGTCGGGCTGCCTCGTCGTGCTCGCGCGGCGCCACGTGCACGGCATGAGGGCGAACCCGCGCTTCGAGCACGCCATGAGCGTGCTGGGCGCGGCCACGACCGCGTTCCTGGCGATCGCGGTATGGCATATCGTGCGGCGCGTGCCGCTGCATCCGTCGTACCTGCTGACGGCCCTGTTCGCGGCGATGTGCTTCGGCAAGCTCAAGCTCCCCGCCTACGCGGTCTATGCGACGGTGGGTCTCGCATGCGGCGCGTGGGTGCTTTTGACTTGATGCGCGGGCATGAAGCACGACCTCATTTGCTGATCGAGGCGCGCTCGCAAAACCACCCGAGAGCGCACGCGCCTCGGGTGGCGGAAGAAACAGGAGAAAGCGACGCCGAAGCGCCAATCAGAACCCGCGCGCAAGCACCGCGACACCGATCGTCACGACACCCAGCACGAGATTGATCACGACGAGCCGGCGCACGGTGCCCACGGCGCGCGCGCCGTCGGGCCACTTCTGCGCCTGCACGGCGCGGCGGATACGCGGAAACACGGCGAAGCGGATGTGGCCGAAGATCAGCATCATCAACACGCCGAGGCCCGCCATGGCATGCAGTTGCCAGGTGGCGTGCCCGCCGCCGAACTGCATGAGCAGGAAGCCGCCGGAAACCAGGATCACGATGACTGCCGCGCCCACCCAGTTGAAGAAGCGGCCGAACACCGATTCGATGAGCGGAAGGCGCAGTTGCGGCGAGAGGTCTTCGAGCGCCGGGCGCAGACAGAAGTGCGCGAAGACCATGCCGCCCACCCAGACGGCAACGCCCAGCAGATGCAGAAAGAGCGCGGTTGCGATCGCGTGGCCCATGCTTGAGATCCCTCGTTATGTCGTTGTTCGCGGCATTATTCCATGCCATGCGGCCGTTCGCGCAGGATATGTGTCGACGGGAGTTGGTGCTTTAGCACTTTGCGACCGGAGTTAGTGCCTTAGCACTTTGCGACCGGTGTTAGTGCTTTAGCACTTACCCCGGTCCCACGCAAAGCGCCGGTCCCACGCAGAGCGCTCCCGTCCCACGCAGAGCACTCCCGTCCCACTCCGAACCCCGCCTTTATTGCGGCAACACCGGACGCATACCCGTCACGACCTTGAGCTTCGAGTCCGGCGTGCGGCCCTTGCGCGCGCGTTTGCCGACCTGCGGCGAGAGCACCGCGCCCGCCATCAGGTCCTCGCCCGCCTTGCCGCCGCGACCCGTGCCCACGAGCACGACGCCTGCCGCACTGATCGCGAGCGCCTGCACGAGCTTCTCATTGTCGTCGAGCTGCATCAGCGTCACGCCGCGCCCGCCGCCCGAAAGCGTCTTCATCTCGTCGAGGCCGAACACTAGCAGGCGCCCACCCGACGAAAGACACGCCACCTGAATCGCATCGGGCAGCATTGGCATCGGCGCCAGCGGCGCGCAGCCCTCGTCGATGGTCATGAACGCCTTGCCCGCCTTCACGCGGCTCACCATGTCGCCGATCTTCGCGATGAAGCCGAAGCCGTTGCTCGACGCCAGCAGCAATTGCTGCTCCGCGTTCGCGGCGAAGTAATGCAGCAGATGCGTGCCCGCTTCGAGTTCGATGAGCGACGTGACCGGCACGCCGTCGCCACGGCCGCCCGGCAGGTTCGCGATCGCCACCGAATAGACGCGCCCGTTGCTGCCCCACGCGATGAGCGTGTCGGGCGTGCGGCACTGGAACGCGGCGTACAAACCGTCGCCGGCCTTGAACGTGAATCCTTGCGTGTCGAGCCCATGGCCCTTGAGCGCACGCACCCAGCCCTTCTGCGAAACGACCACCGTGACCGGCTCGTCCACCACGCGCGCCTCGAAGCTCGCGCGCTTTTCCTGCTGGATGAGCGTGCGGCGGTCGTCGCCGTACTGCTTCGCGTCGGCTTCGATTTCCTTCACGATGAGCCGCTTCATCGACGACTCGTTCGCAAGCAGTTCTTCGAGCTTCGCCTTTTCCTCGCGCAGTTCGGCGAGTTCCTTCTCGATCTTGATCTTTTCGAGCCGCGCCAACTGACGCAGACGGATTTCAAGAATGTCCTCGGCCTGGCGCTCGGAGAGCCCGAACGCGCTCATCAAGGCGCTCTTGGGTTCGTCCGACTCGCGGATGATGCGGATGACCTCGTCGATATTGAGGAAGACGATCATCCGCCCTTCGAGGATATGGATGCGGTCGTCGACCCTGGTGAGACGGTATTTAGTGCGGCGCGTGACCGTCGCGAAGCGGAAGCCGATCCATTCGCCGAGGATCTCGCTGATGCCCTTCTGACGCGGACGGCCATCGGCGCCGATCATCACGAGATTGAGCGATGCGTTCGACTCGAGGCTCGTGTTCGCGAGCAGCGAATTGACGAATTCGGACTGATCGATGCGGCTCGTCTTCGGCTCGAACACGAGGCGCACGGGTGCATCCTTGCCCGACTCGTCGCGCACGGCATCGAGCAGCGCGAGCATGGTCTGCTTGCTCTGCAGCTGCTCCGGCGTGAGCGTCTTCTTGCCGAGCTTGAGCTTCGGGTTCGTCAGCTCCTCGATCTCTTCGAGCACCTTCTGGCCCGATGTGTTGGGCGGCAGCTCGGTCACCACGAGTTGCCACTGCCCGCGCGCGAGATCCTCGATCTTCCAGCGCGCGCGCACCTTGAGGCTGCCGCGACCCGATTCGTAGGCCGCCGCGATTTCCGCGTCGCTCGAAATGATCTGGCCGCCGCCCGGAAAATCGGGCCCCGGAAGCCGCTCCATGATCTCCGCGTGCGAAAGCTTGGGATTGCGGATCATCGCGACGGCTGCCGACGCAACCTCGCGCAGGTTGTGCGACGGAATTTCCGTGGCAAGACCCACCGCGATACCCGATGCGCCATTCAGGAGCAGCATGGGCAGGCGCGCTGGCAATGTCTTCGGTTCCTGGAAGGAACCGTCGTAGTTCGGCATGAAATCGACGGTGCCCATGTCGATTTCATCGAGCAGCAGCTTCGCGATGGGCGTCAAGCGCGCTTCGGTGTATCGCATGGCCGCTGCGCCGTCGCCGTCGCGCGAGCCGAAATTGCCCTGGCCGTCGATGAGCGGATAGCGCATCGAGAAGTCCTGGGCGAGACGCACGAGCGCGTCGTAAGCCGACTGGTCGCCGTGCGGGTGGTACTTGCCGAGCACGTCGCCCACCACGCGCGCCGACTTCACGGGCTTGGCGTTGTCGCCGAGGCCCATTTCGTTCATCGCGAAGAGAATACGGCGCTGCACCGGCTTCTGGCCGTCGCAGACGTCGGGCAGCGCGCGGCCCTTCACCACGCTCACCGCGTAGTCGAGATAGGCGCGTTCCGCGTAGTGGCCGAGCGTGAGCGTGTCGCCGTTCGGGGCGTCGGCCACTTCAGCAAATAGATCGTCCATGTTTCAATCAGTCCGTAATCGTGTGTGCGCGTGTGTGTGTGCGCGTGATGGGCGCTGGCGCGTATCAGATGTCGGCTTCGACTTCGTTGCCCTTCTCTTCGAGCCACGAACGGCGCGAAGCCGCTTCGCCCTTGCCCATGAGCATCGTCATGCGCGACACCGTGGCCTCGTAGTCGAGGTCGCCGAGCACGATGGGCGAGAGGCGGCGCGTGTCGGGATTCATCGTCGTATCCCAGAGCTGCTCGGCGCTCATTTCGCCCAGGCCCTTGAAGCGGCTGATGCTCCACTGCGTGTCGCGCACGCCGTCCTTGCGCAGCTTGTCGAGAATCGCTTCGAGCTCGCCTTCGTCGAGCGCGTAGAGCTTCTGCGCCGGCTTCTTGCCGCGCGCGGGCGCATCCACACGGAACAGCGGCGGGCGCGCCACGAACACGTGGCCGCGCTCGATCAGCTGCGGGAAGTGCTTGAAGAAGAGCGTGAGCAGCAGCACCTGGATGTGCGAGCCGTCCACGTCCGCATCGGAAAGAATGCAGATCTTGCCGTAGCGCAGGTTCGAGAGATCGACGGTGTCGTCGGGACTGTGCGGATCGACGCCGATCGCCACCGAAATGTCGTGCACCTCGTTGTTGGCGAAGAGGCGGTCGCGCTCGGTCTCCCACGTGTTGAGCACCTTGCCGCGCAGCGGCAGGATCGCCTGGTACTCCTTGTCGCGTCCCATCTTCGCGGAGCCGCCAGCCGAGTCGCCCTCGACGAGGAACAGCTCGTTGCGCGCGATATCGGTCGCTTCACAGTCGGTGAGCTTGCCGGGCAGCACGGCCACGCCCGAGCTCTTGCGCTTCTCGACTTTCTGGCCCGCGCGCGTGCGCGCCTGCGCCTGCTTGATCACCAGATCGGCGAGCTTCTTGCCGTGCTCGACGTGCTGGTTGAGCCACAGTTCGAGCGCGGGGCGCGAGAACGACGAAACGAGCTTCACGGCATCGCGGCTGTTCAGGCGCTCCTTGATCTGCCCCTGGAACTGCGGGTCGAGCACCTTGGCCGAGAGCACGAACGAGACGCGCGCGAATACGTCTTCGGGCAGGAGCTTCACGCCCTTGGGCTGAAGATTGTGCAGTTCGACGAAGCTCTTCACGGCCTGGAAGAGACCATCGCGCAGGCCGCTTTCGTGGGTGCCGCCCGCGGGCGTCGGAATCAGGTTCACGTACGACTCGCGCGTGAGCGAGCCTTCCTCGCTCCAGGCGACGACCCACGCGGCGCCCTCGCCTTCGGCGAAGGTGTCGTCGGTGGTGCGCGCGTCGGCGTAGCGCTCGCCTTCGAACAGCGGAATCAGCAGATCGGCGCCGCCCATGCCTTCGAGGAGATAGCCACGCAAGCCGTCTTCGTACTTCCAGCTTTGGCGCTCGCCGGTCTTCTCGATGACGAGCGTGACTTCGACGCCGGGCAGCAGCACGGCCTTCGAGCGAAGCAAGCGCTGCAATTCGCCGAGCGGCAGATTAGGCGAATCGAAGTATTTGGGATCGGCCCATGCGGTCACGCGCGTGCCGCTCTTCTTCTCGTCGCGCGTGGCGTTGCGCGTGGTGAGGGGCCGCGTGACGTTGCCGTCGGAGAAGCCGATTTCGGCGACCTTGCCGTCGCGCCAGACGGTCACGTCGAGCCGCGTGGAGAGCGCGTTGGTGACCGAGACGCCCACGCCGTGCAGGCCGCCCGAGAACGTATAGGCGCCGCCGGCGGCCTTGTCGAACTTGCCGCCCGCGTGCAGACGCGTGAACACGATCTCGACGACGGGCACCTTCTCGTCGGGGTGCAGGCCGAACGGAATGCCGCGGCCGTCGTCCTCGACGGAGACGGAATGGTCGGCGTGCAGCGTCACGGTGATGCGCTTGCCGTAGCCGCCGAGCGCTTCGTCCGAGGCGTTGTCGATGACTTCCTGGATGATGTGCAGCGGATTCTCGGTGCGCGTGTACATGCCCGGCCGCTGCCGGACGGGCTCGAGGCCCTTGAGCACCTTGATCGACGCTTCGCTATATCCGGTGTTTCCAGCGTTGGACTTCTTCGTTGACATGGTGATCCACAGGGGGTTGTCGGCGCGCTTGTCCACAGGTCCTGTGGACATCTGCGGGGAAAACGCGTTGAGCGTTCAAAAAAACCGATATGAAACAACGGGGTGAACCGGCTGCGCACCGCGCTGGCAGATGCGCTCGCGGCGGCGCGGCCCGTCGGGCCGTTATTCGAATTCGCGAGGTATTGTACTGATTTGGGCTTGCACGGCAATTTGCCGGCGGGTTGGCCGTTCGGGGGAGGGGCGGCGCGCGGGGCGGGTCGCGTAGAATGGGTGCGCGCGGCACGGCTCGTGCCATTGACTGCTCAACAGGCTTTTTTTAACGATCCGGAGCATGGAGGTGTCATGAAACCATCCGAAGCCTTGCGTGCGCACCGCGCAGAAATCCGGCAAATCGTCGCGAGCCATCACGCGACCAATGCACGCGTGTTCGGGTCGGCAGCGCGCGCGGAAGACGACGAGGACAGCGATCTCGATTTGCTCGTCGATCCCACCCCGGAGACTACGCTTATCGATCTCGCACAAATCCAGTTGCGGCTCGAAGCGTTGCTGGGCGTCCGGGTGGACGTTCTCACGCCAAAGGCACTACCGGAAACCTTCCGGGCACGCGTGGTCGCTGAATCGGTGCCTGTATGAGAAAAAAGGATCTGCGCACGCCGGACTACCTGCAACATATTCTTGATGCCATTGAACGCATAGGTACCTACACCGCGCCGCTTTCACGCGACAGCTTCGCGGCAACACCAATGGCTGTCGATGCAGTCGTGCGTAACATCACGATCATTGGCGAAGCCACGCGCAATATCACGCGTGGCGACCCGGATTTCGCGGCCGCGCATCCCGAGATACCTTGGGAGGCCATGTATGGCATGCGCAACCATGTGACACACGGATACTTCGTCGTGGATATCGACATAGTCTGGAGCACCGTGCAGTCGTATTTGCCAGGCCTTGAGCACAAGCTTTCACGGCTCACACGCTCATGAAAAAGCGGCCTTCATCAAGCCGCTTCCTCTCTCGCATCACTTGCGCTTGCTCTCCAGCTCTTCCCACCGCTCCAGCGCAACGAGCAGTTCTTCGTCGATCGCCGCGTAGCGTTGTGTGAGCATCGCGCCTTCCTGCGCGTCCTTCGCGAAGATCGAACCGTCCTCGAGCTTCGCACCGATGTCCTTCTGCTCCGTCTCCAGCGCCTCGATACGCTTGGGCAGCTCGTCCAGCTCTCGCTGCTCCTTGAACGAAAGCTTGACCGTGCGCTGGGCATTGCGCCCCGCCGCGCTGTCCTTGGGCGCGGCCGCCGCCGGCGCCGCTTCCTTCGGCGCACGCGCCTGGGCAATCTCCTGCGCCCGTGCGCTTTGCGTCTGCCAGTCGGTGAAGCCGCCCACATATTCGCGCCAGCGCCCATCGCCCTCGGACGCGATCACCGAGGTCACCACGTTGTCGAGAAACGCGCGGTCATGGCTCACGAGCAGCACGGTGCAGTCGTAGTCGGTGAGCAGTTCTTCGAGCAGTTCCAGCGTCGGGATGTCGAGGTCGTTGGTCGGTTCGTCGAGCACCAGCACGTTCGCGGGCCGCGCAAAGAGCCGCGCGAGCAGCAGGCGATTGCGCTCGCCGCCCGAAAGCGACTTCACGGGCGAACGCGCGCGTTCGGGCGCGAACAGGAAGTCGCCCAGATAGCTCATCACGTGCTTCTTCGCGCCGTTGATCTCGACCCAGTCGCTGCCGGGGCTGATCGTATCGGCGAGGCTCTTTTCGAGGTCGAGCTGCGCGCGCATCTGGTCGAAGTACGCCACTTGCAGGTTGGTGCCCACGCGAACCGTGCCTTCGTCGGGCTTCAGCTCGCCGAGGATCAGCTTCAGGAGCGTGGTCTTGCCCGCGCCGTTCGGCCCGACGAAACCGATCTTGTCGCCGCGCATCACCGTGGTCGAGAAGTTGTCGACGATCGTGCGAGCGCCATAGCGCTTCGTGACATCCGTGAGCTCCGCGACGATCTTGCCGGACTTCTCGCCCTGCGCGACATCGAGCCGGACGTTGCCCTGCACGTTGCGGCGCTCCTCGCGCTCGCGGCGCATCTGCACGAGCCGTGCGATGCGGCCCACGCTGCGCGTGCGGCGCGCCTCCACGCCCTTGCGGATCCACACTTCTTCCTGCGCGAGCAGCTTGTCGAACTTCTCGTTCTCCACGCGCTCGACTTCGAGCTGCTGCGCCTTGCGCTCCTGGTACTGCGAGAAGTTGCCCGGATACGAGAGCAGCTTGCCGCGATCGAGCTCGACGATGCGCGTGGCCACGCGGTCGAGAAATGCGCGGTCGTGGGTGATGAAGAGCAGGCTCGAGCGCTGCGCGACGAGCAGTTCCTCGAGCCAGCGGATGCCGTCGAAGTCGAGGTGGTTGGTCGGCTCGTCGAGCAACAGGATGTCGGGCTGCACCACGAGCGCGCGCGCGAGTGCGACGCGCTTTTGCATGCCGCCCGAGAGCGAGCCCACGCGCGCGTCGCCTGCCAGGCCGATCTGCGCGAGCGTCGTGGCGACGCGCGTGCGCCAGCTCCACGCGTCGGCGTGGTCGAGCGACGATTGCAGCGTGTTCATGCGCGCGAGCAGCGCGTCGTGCTCCGCGCCTTCGGGCGTGTCCGCGAGCCGGTGCGCGACCGCGTCGTATTCGTCGAGCAGCGCGCGCACGCCGGCGAGGCCGGACGCGACGGTGTCGAACACCGTGGCATCGGCGTCGAAGTCGGGCTCCTGCGGCACGTAGACGGTCGAGAGATTCTGCTGGCGCGTGACGAGGCCGTCGTCGGGCTTGGCGAGTTCGGCGACGATCGTCAGCAGCGACGACTTGCCAGCGCCGTTGCGGCCGATCAGCCCGACGCGCTCGCCGGCTTCGAGCGAAAAGTCCGCGTGATCGAGCAGCGCGACGTGGCCGAACGCCAGTTGCGCGCCGGTGATGGTGTAAAGCGACATGGATGAAATGCGATGCGTGCGATGGACCTGAAAGGGGGATTGTACCGGGGCGCGGAGCTCGGGGCGCGGAGCTCGGGGCGCGGAGCTCGGGGCGCGTAGGCCGGGGCGCGGAGCTCGGGCCGCTAGGTCGGGGCGCGGAGCTCAGGCCGCGCAGGTCGGTCCGCGCAGGTGCCCGCCGCAAGGCTCGGGCCGCGAGGCACGGGCGCGCCCTCAACCGTGACCCATTCACGCACCGGCAGGCGGGCCTTTTTCCGGTAACATCGCGGGTCGCCCGGGCCGCCTTGAATCTATACAGGGCCGTATTTGGGGCCATGCATCGAATCGACTAAACGAAGGACACGCTGTGAGCGAAGTAATCGAGTACAAGAGTTGGGTTTGCCTGATCTGCGGCTGGATCTACAACGAGGAAGAGGGTCTGCCGGACGAGGGCATCGCCGCCGGTACGCGCTTTGCGGATATCCCCGACGACTGGCGCTGCCCGTTGTGTGATGTCGGCAAGGCGGAATTCACCGTCGTCGAATTTTGATCGCGCCGCTTCGCCCGAATCGCGCGACGGCTCGCCGCCATCGGATAAAGTCGCGATAGCGCAAGGACACGAACCTGGAGGGCGTCGTCTTCGCGCCCCACACGTTTGCTATACTCTTGGCCCTGCGTCGCGATATGGCTCGGGCCCGCAAGGCCGAACCGCTTCGCGGCCGCTCCGCGCCATGACGGGTCACTTGGGAAACATGGCGATCGAACGGAGCAATGCTCGACCACGCGCTCCCTGTAGTTCAATGGATAGAACAAGTGCCTCCTAAGCGCTAGATGCAGGTTCGATTCCTGCCAGGGGGACCAGCCGCACCGGCCGGTTCGCGCATCCCCGGTCCCGTCCCTTCTGCGCGTTCGTGCCCCCTCTTTCCCGAAGGCTTTCCATGGACATCAACAAGCAAGTCGCCGCCCTCACCGCCTCCGAACTGCAAACAGCCGGCGCCAGCCAGGCCACCGCCATCGCCGTGAGCGTGCTGCTGCGCCATCTCAACTCGCCTGAGCTCGCTCGTCAGCTGAGCGCGGCATTCGAGAACCATCAGGCCGTCATGCTGCAAACCCCCTGGCCCGAGCAGATGCTGAACGCCTTCGACGCGACGCGCCGCTTCCTCGAAAGCGCTGCCCAGGCGCCCGGCGTGACGCCCCCCGCCGCCGAATAAGCGGCGGCGCGAGGCGATCTGGCGCGCCCCTTGAGCGGCCAGGGTAAGTACCGAGCAAATTTCCCTAAAGGTACGACAGGAAGTGCCGTTATGGCCTTCATGGACTCCACGCGTCCCCTCCCCGCCGGTTATATGGTGTCGAACCTCATAGACCAGGATATCGCGCACATTCGTCGCGTGATGCCGCTGTCGCTCGCGGGCGACTTCGGGGGACCTATTCTCCCCGCGAGCTACTGGCGCCAGCGCCTGCATCGCCTGCTCGACACCGGCCACGTGAACAAAGGCCAACTGAGCGAAATCGACAGCCTGCTGCTCATCGTCGATTTGCACGAACTCAACGTCGCCTCGACCTCGCCGACCAGGCAGGCAAACGCCGGCTCACACTCCTGATTTCCTCCTGTTTTCGACGCGCCCGGGCGGCGCGGCCCACGCAACACAGCGGGAAGTCCTGGTGTCGCGGGTCGAGCATCGGTCATAATGTCCGCAAAAATACCCTAACGAGGACTCCGTGCTCACGGCCGAACCGAGAGACCTGCTCCAGCAGGCACGCAAGCGTTTCACGCAGCAGCAAATCGCCACGCACGTCGGCCGCGACGTGAAGACCATCCGGCGTTGGGAAAAAGGCGAAACGCCCTGCCCCGCCATGCTCGAAGCCGCGCTGCGCGAATTGCTGCACGGCGGCCCGCGCCAGCACGGCGGCGCGGCGCGCTTTCGCTTCATCGATCTGTTCGCCGGCATCGGCGGCATCCGCAAGGGATTCGAGGCGCATGGCGGCGAGTGCGTCTTCACGAGCGAATGGAATCCGTTCTCGCGCAAGACCTATCTCGAGAACTACGGCGAGGACCATCCGTTCATCGGCGACATCACGGCCGTCGACGCCGCCGACGTGCCGGACCACGACGTCCTGCTCGCGGGCTTTCCTTGCCAGCCGTTCTCGATCGCGGGCGTGAGCAAGAAGAACGCGCTCGGCCGCCCGCACGGCTTTGCGTGCACGACCCAGGGCACGCTGTTCTTCGACGTCGCGCGCATCATCGCCGAGAAGCGGCCCGCCGCGTTCCTGCTCGAGAACGTCAAGAACCTGATGTCGCACGATCGCGGCCGCACCTTCGACGTGATTCTCCAGGTGCTGCGCGACGAACTCGGCTATGACGTGCACTATCGCGTGATCGACGGGCGTCATTTCACACCGCAGCATCGCGAGCGCATCATCATCGTCGGGTTTCGCGAGCCGACCGCATTCTCGTGGGACGCATTGGCGCTGCCTGAAAACGGCCCGCGCCTTGCTTCGATCCTGCACCGCACCGACGGCCGCGAGCCGGTCCTGCCGTGGGACGGAGAGCGCTTCTTCGATCACGGCGAGCGCCGCGTGCAGTCAAAGTACACGCTCACGCCCGGCCTTTGGGCCTATTTACAGCAATACGCCGAAAAACATCGCGCGGCCGGCAACGGCTTCGGCTACGGGCTCGCGTTTCCCGACAGCGTCACGCGCACGCTGTCTGCGCGCTATCACAAGGACGGCTCGGAAATCCTCGTCTACCAGGGCGAAGGCGTGCGCCCGCGGCGCCTCACGCCGCGCGAGTGCGCGCGGCTCATGGGGCTGCCCGACACCTTCCGCATTCCGGTGAGCGACACTCAGGCATACCGCCAGTTCGGCAACAGCGTAGTGATGCCGGTGATGCGCGAAGTCGCGCGCGCGATGATGCCGCATCTGGATGCCCTGCTCGGCGCAAGGCACGACACGGCGCCCCTCGCGGACAATGCGGCGGCGGCAACCCCTGCCGCCGTTGCGAGTGTGGATAAACGCAGGATTGCGCCAAAAGGGGGGCCCAAAGCGGGGCGCAAACCCGCGCGCGCCGCGACGTCGCTGGCCACGGCGGGAGGCCGCTGAGCGGCGCGCGCCGCGGCCGAACGAAGCAAGGCTAAGGAGCGAGACTTCAGGCGATGGTGGACGTCGTCGATACAGCGACCCGCAGCCGGATGATGTCCGGCATACGCGGGCGCAACACCAGGCCCGAAACGCTGATTCGCAGTCTGCTGCATCGGCGCGGCTTTCGCTTTCGCCTGAACGTGCGCGAACTGCCCGGCCGCCCCGACATCGTGTTGCCGCGCCGGCGCGCCGTGATATTCGTGCACGGCTGCTTCTGGCACGGCCACAACTGCGCGCTCTTCAAGTGGCCGCAAACCCGCCCCGAGTTCTGGCGCGAGAAGATCGCGCGCAACCGCGTCAACGACGCCCGGGCGCTCGCCGCACTGGCGGCGCAGGGGTGGCGCGTGGCCGTGATCTGGGAATGCGCGTTGCGTGGCGCGCAGCACGATCCGCAGGCGGTCGTCGAGCGGCTCGCCGCGTGGCTCGAAGACGAGTCGTCCGCGTGGTTCGAGGCGCGCGCGTGAGGCGGCCCGCGCGGCCTGCACCGCTTGTGGCGCTGCGATGCTGCCGCTCGCGCGCAAGCCGCGCGGTGATAAACTCGCTCGACCGGCTGCGCTAGTCGCTTTGCCTGTTCGAACGCAAGTCGCGAACGCAAGTCGCGAACGCCTTTCGTTTGCGATGTCATCTATGCCGGCGCAACCGTCCCGCGAAGTCACGAGCAGTCACAAGCAGTCACAAGCAGTTCCAAAACGGAGGAGGCAACCGATGGCTGATTTCCGACTTTGGTCCGATGACTTTCCCAGCAACGGTTTCATGCCGAAGGCACAGGAGTTCGACGACCGTGCCTTCGGTGTCGACGGCGACAATGTCTCGCCCGCGCTGCAATGGGACGAGCCGCCCGCCGACACGCAAAGCTTCGCGCTCACCGTCTACGACCCGGACGCGCCCACGGGCAGCGGCTTCTGGCATTGGGTCGTGGTCAACATCCCCCCTGACGTACGCTCGCTCGCGCGCAACGCGGGCAGGGCCGACGGCAGCCTGCTGCCGCAGGGCGCGGTGCAGGTGCGCAACGACTATGGCACCGTGGGCTTCGGCGGCGCGGCGCCTCCGCGCGGCGACAAGCCGCATCGCTATATCTTCCGCGTGCATGCGCTCAAGGCCGCGCAATTGCCTGTCACACCGGAGACGACGAACGCCGTCGCGCGCTTCATGACGCACCTGAACGAAGTGGACTCGACCACCTACGTCGGGCTTTACGAACTGAAATAATCCACGCCACAAGCAACAGCCAGGCAACGAACTAGCGCGAAACAACGCCTGAAAACCACAGCCAGCCGGCAGCGCCTCGCGACGATCCAGACACGGGGCGCGCCGCCTCTCCAGTCGATGCCCACGCTTTCCGAACTTTCCGCCGATTCCACCGCCGACGCCGAAACCGGCCTGCCCTTCCCACAGCGCTATTACGCGATCCTCGTCGTCGCGCTCGGCATCACGCTTGCCGTGCTCGACGGCGCAATCGCCAACGTCGCCCTGCCGACCATCGCGCGCAACCTGCGCGCGAGCGCGGCAAGCTCGATCTGGATCGTCAACGCCTATCAACTTTCGGTGACCATCTCGCTGTTGCCGCTCGCCTCACTCGGCGACCGCATCGGCTACCGGCGCGTCTACCTCGCCGGCATGGCGCTCTTCACGGTCGCGTCGCTGGGCTGCGCGCTCGCCACCACGCTGCCCCAGCTCGCGCTCGCGCGCACGGTGCAGGGTTTCGGCGGCGCCGGGATCATGAGCGTGAACACCGCGCTCGTGCGCATGATCTATCCGCGCGCGCAGCTCGGGCGCGGCGTCGCGATCAACGCCATGGTTGTCGCGATCGCCTCGGCGGTCGGGCCGACGCTTGCTTCGGGCGTGCTCGCCATCGCGTCGTGGACATGGCTCTTCGCGATCAACGTGCCGATCGGCATCGCCGCGTTCATGCTGGGAATGCGCGCGCTGCCCGTGAACGAACGGCATCCCGCGCCCTACGATTACCTGAGCGCCGTGCTCAACGCCATCGTGTTCGGCCTCCTGATCTTCGCCGTCGACGGCCTCGGCCACGGCGAGAGCAAGCGCCTCGTCGCGCTCGAATTCGTGGTCGCGATCGTGGTCGGCTGGTTCTTCGTGCGGCGGCAGCTCACCCAGCCAGCGCCGCTTTTGCCCGTCGATCTGCTCGCCAATCCCGTGTTCGCGCTGTCGATCAGCACCTCGGTGTGCTCGTTCTGCGCGCAGATGCTCGCGTTCGTCGCGCTGCCCTTCCTGCTGCAGGAGACGTTCGGCTTCTCGCAGGTCGACACGGGTCTGCTGATGACGCCCTGGCCGCTCGTCATCATCGGTGCCGCGCCGCTCGCGGGCGCCCTCTCCGACCGCTATCCGGCAGGCATGCTCGGCGGCATCGGGCTCGCGCTCTTCTCGGCCGGCCTGCTCTCGCTCGCCGCGCTCGGCGCCCATCCGACGGTGCTCGACATCTGCTGGCGCATGGCGCTTTGCGGCGCGGGCTTCGGCGTTTTTCAGTCGCCCAACAACCGGCAGATCCTCTCCTCCGCGCCGCGCGAGCGCAGCGGCGGCGCGAGCGGCATGCTCGGCACCGCGCGCCTCACCGGGCAAACGCTCGGCGCGGCGCTCGTCGCGCTCATCTTCGGCTTTGCGCCACAACAGGGACCGACCGTGGCGCTCTACGTGGCGACTGCCTTCGCCGCCGTCGCGGCCGTGGTGAGCCTGCTGCGGCTGATGCCGGGCACGGTGGCGCAAAGGCCGCGCTGAACGTGCAAGCACGCGCCCCCGCGAGAGCAGCCTAACTCTGCGCGTGCGCAGGCACTAACATGGATTCAGGGCACGCCGCATTCGCGGCGTACCCGTTCCTTCCGTTTCCGGCGAGTCGAAATGCCGAACCGGCAAAGGAGGATTCCCATGTCACTGATCGTCGCTGGTCGGTTCACGACCTTCCCCGCCGCCGAAGCCGCCGCGGAAAAGCTGTACGCCGGCGGCTTCCTCGAAGAGGACGTCAACCTGTTCTTCGTCAATCCGCGCGGCCAGCACGCGCGCCACAGCGCGATGGCGGCCGCGCCGCCGCCAACGGCCGCCGCCGCGCGCTCGCATCACGCGCGCAATATCACCGCGGGCGCAGTGGCGGGCGCCGTGGTTGGCGTGGTGCTGTTCAGCGCATTTTCGGCGGCGCTCCCCTCGGTCGTGATCGCGGCCGGCGTGGGGGCCTGGATCGGCGCACGCATCGGCGCGAGCGTGGGAGCGAAAGCCGCGGCGCAACAAGCTGCGGCACACCACGAGCGGGTGCATCGCGAGATGCGCAATGACGGCGTGCTGCTCACGGTTCACGTCTGCTACGAGAACCAGGATCTCGCCGCGCAATTGCTGCGCGACGCGGGCGCCGCCGACATCGAGCGTGCCTCGGGCCAATGGCATGACGGCCACTGGGCCGACTTCGACCCGACCCGCCCGCCGATGCCGTTTGCCGACCCACTCAGCCAGCGGGCCTGAACGCGCGCCGCGCCCGAAGCGGGCGCAAAAAAACGGCGGCCTGAAGGCCGCCGCGTGGAAACATTTGCGTCGAGGCAACGCTATGCGGTCGATGGCGCCTCGCGCCGCGCCATTGGCCTCACTGCGGGCCTCACTGCGCGCGCGCGGCGCGCGGGGCCGGTTCCGGTGCGGACGCGGACGTCGCGGGCGATGGCGCGGACGCGGCGCCCGCCGGCGCAGCGGTGCGCGCCTTCGCCGTGACCGACGCCGCCGTTGCGACGCTGCGCAGGTCGGCGAGGAACGTATCGCGCCACACCGAAAGGTTGTTCTCGCGCAGCGACGCCATCATGTCGTTGTATCGCGAGACGCGCTCCGCGTGCGGCATGGAAAGCGCGCGCTCCAGCGCCTCGGCCGTCTGGTTCAGGTCGTAGGGGTTCACGACCAGCGCACCTGGCAACTGCTCGGCTGCGCCCGCGAACTGCGAGAGCACCAGCACGCCGGGGTCCTCGGGGTTCTGCGAAGCCACGTACTCCTTCGCGACGAGATTCATGCCGTCGCGCAGTGGCGCCACATAGCCCACCTGGGCCTCGCGAAACAGCGCCATTAGCAGATTGCGCTCGTACTTGCGGTTCAGGTACTGGATCGGCGTCCAGTCGAGCTGCGCGAACCGGCCGTTGATGCGGCCGGCCTCGCCTTCGAGATTGCGGCGGATCGTCTGGTAGGTCTGCACGTCGGAGCGCGTCGGCGGCGCGATCTGCAGCAGCGAGACGCGGCCGTGCCAGCCGGGCCCGTTCTGCAGCATGCGCTCGAACGCCTGGAACCGCTCGGCCAGGCCCTTCGAGTAATCGAGCCGGTCGACGCTCATGATCAGCTTGCGCCCGCGCATGGCCTCGCGCAGGCTGCGCACGGCCTTGCGGTCGGAGAACTGCGCCGATGCGCGGGCAATAGCGTCCGGATAGATGCCGATCGGGTAGGCGCCCACCTTCAGGAAGCGGTCCCACGCGTGGACCATGCCGTCGTCGCTCGCGGTGCCATGGCCGCCGCGCTCGATATAGTCGAGGAAGGCCTGGCGATCGGCGCCGGTCTGGAAACCGACCACGTCGTAGTGGCACATGAACTTGATGAGTTCCTCATGCGGCGGCACCGAGCGCAAGACCTCGGGCACCGGCAGCGGAATGTGGAGGAAGAAGCCGATCGGGTTCTTCACGCCGAGGTCGCGCAGGCAGCGGGCGAACGGAATCAGGTGATAGTCGTGCACCCAGATGATGTCATCCGGCTCGATGAGCGGCTGCAGCTGGCGCGCGAGCAAAACGTTCACGCGCAGGTAGCCGCCGTACTCCTGGCGCTCGTAGCGCGCGAGGTCGTTGCGGTAGTGGAACGTCGGCCACAGCGTCGTATTCGAGAAGCCCTTGTAATACTGGTCATAGTCACGCCGGGTAAGACTCACGGTCGCGTAGGTGACGCTGCCCTGCTGCTCGATGACGGGCGCGGAAGGTTCCGCGACGGTTTCGCCGCTCCAGCCGAACCATACCCCCCCGGTTTCCTTGAGCGCGTCCAGCACGCCGACTGCGAGACCGCCCGCTGCCGGGCGCCCCTCCTGGGTCGGCGCAACGCGATTCGATACCACGATCAGTCTGCCCATTGCGGCTCTACCTCCTGTTTCATTGGGTCCGAAGACAATGTCTCAAACAGGTACGCAAGACGCGTGCCGAAGTGGCAGGGTCTGGAGCAAAATTCTTTCTCCCAAGCGACAGCGCGAGCGAATTCCGCGCGCCGGCTGCGCGTTGGCGTAAAACCCCGATGATCTGTCAACCGGGAAACCGGGCCGGTTACCGCGCGCCGCGAGCGACGGTTCGCAGGCGATCAGGCGTCCTGTTCCGAACCAAGATCGCGCTGGTATTCGATCCCCTCGGCCCGCGCACCGCCCTGATTGTGCTCGCCGTCGGGCTGCACGCCGGGCGCGGCGCGATTCTGGCCCGCTGGGTCCGGCGCGACCGACGGCGGGGGGCTGTTCGTCTCTTGCGATTCGCGCGGGCTGCGCTTGCCCGTGTGTCGGGCGGAGCGGCGCAAAGCGGGATGTCTCATGTCGATGCCTCCAGCGGAAGGCGGCCACGCGGCCAGGCGTTTTTCTGGAGTCCAGGGTCCGCCGCATGGATTCGCCGGTAAAAATGGCGAAGCATTTGTAACTAGTACATAAAAGCCATTCGCTCTACTGCCTTGTCCCCAAATGCCTGGTGAACACGGTCATTGCAAGCGCGACGACGGTCGAGGCGACATCGCCGGCCGAGTTCATCGGACATCCCGAACGGACTCGGCTGATCGCAAGCACCGAAATCGAGAGGAGATCGAACGGTGGAATCGGGCCGCCGTATGCGGCGCTTCACCGGGCTGCGCCGGGGGATCGCCGATGGGCGGCACATCGGGCTCGCCGGGCTCATCCGGAGGCTCGTCCGGCTGCGGCGTATGCGCGAGCCACGGCGTCACACGGACGGCATCACAAGATAGGCAGCTCGGCATCTTTCGCTCCTCGTCGATGGACGCGAAACTCACACTGCAAGCGTCGTACCGCCAGCGCCGATGTGCCGCGCCGGCGCACCCGCGTTTGCCGCTCAGGCGCCGGCTACGCGCGCGGGCGTATCGCCCTTGCCGGCGCTCTCGTTGCCATATTCCACAAGCCGGTTATAGAGCGTTTTCAGACTGATGCCGAGAATTTCTGCCGCGCGCGTCTTCACGCCGCCGCACTGTTCGAGCGTCGCGAGAATGAGTTGGCGATCGGCGTCGGCGAGCGAGGTTCCGAACGGAATCGTGACCGCGGTGCCCGCAATCGGCTTCGAGAGCGAGATCTGCAGCGGCACCGTGGCCGTGTAGTCGCCATCGTTGCCCGACATGATGTGCGCGCGCTGCACGTAGTTCTTCAGTTCGCGCACGTTGCCGGGCCAGGGATAGGTCGCCAGCATCTCGCGCACGGCCGCGGGAAACTGCTTCTTCGTGCCGTGGCGTTCGTTCAGTTCGTCGAGGAACGCCTGGGCGAGCAGTTCCACGTCCTTGCCGCGTTCTCGCAGCGGCGGCAGGCTGATCGGAAACACGTTCAGACGGTGATAGAGATCGAGACGCAGCTTGCCTTCCGCCACGGCCTCCTCGGGGTCGCGATTGGTCGCCGCGATGAGGCGCACGTCGGTCTCGATTTCCTTCGTCGTCCCCACGCGCATGAACATGCCGGTTTCGAGCACACGCAGCAGCTTCACCTGCAGTTCGATCGGCATTTCGGTGATTTCGTCGAGGAATAGCGTGCCGCCGTTCGCGCGCTCGAAATAGCCTTTGTGCTGGCGCTCGGCGCCCGTGAACGACCCACGCTCGTGGCCGAACATCTCGGACTCGATCAGGTTCGGCGAAATCGCCCCGCAGTTCACCGCGAGGAATTCGTGCTTGCGGCGCAGGCTCAACTGATGGATGGTCTGCGCGGCCACTTCCTTGCCGGTGCCCGACTCGCCCACCAGCATGACCGAGGCTGGCGTGGGCGCGACACGGCTGATCTGGTCGTACACCTCCTGCATGGTCGACGAATTGCCGAGCATCAGACCGAAGCGCCCCATGCGGCGCAACTCGCCGCGCAGGGTGCCGATTTCCGCCTTGAGATCGCCCGCGCGCGGCAGGCGGTTCAGAATCGCCTTCACGCGCTGGAGGTTGATCGGTTTGACGAGGTAATCGATGGCGCCGGACTTGAGCGCATCGACCGCGGTCTCGACGCTCGCGTGACCGGTGATGACAACGAGCTCCACGCCCGAACGCGGATCGAGATCCTCGAAGAGGTCGGTACCGCTGCCGTCGGGCAGCTTCAGGTCGGTGAAAACCACGTCCGGCATCTGCCGCACGAGCTGGATGCGCGCCTCGCGCAGGTCGCCTGCCTGCGCGGTGGTGAGCCCATCTTCGCTCACCACGGCCGCCAGCGCCTCGCGGGTTTGTGCATCGTCATCGACAATCAATACATGTGGCATCGCGTCTCGTCAGCCTTGATAGGTGAATGGTTCCAGAGCGCGAGCGCCGCGCCCTTCGCAAGCGCGCCGGACAGGGCTGCCCGGCGCCGCGGAAGTCGCGGCGCAGAAAAGTGCGCTGCAATGGAATACGAAACGGTCGGACGCACGCCCAAGCCGGCAAGAACGTAAGTACGCGCGGTTTTGCTACATGGGAGCAACAATACCGCTAGCCGCTGGCAGCCCGAACCTCGATTGTTGTTGACCTGACCATTATAGACATATTCGAAAGGGGCGCGGACACCGCTCTCGCGCCGCGGTCCTGGCCCCCTAACTATGCGGAAACGGCCACGGCAAACCGGCCGCACCGTTGCCACTGCTGCTCGCATCGCTGCTTGCGCCGCCTGCCAGCCCTCCCTTCATGCCGCTTTTCTGCGCGCCTGCCGCGCCGGTGGCCATGGTCGTTTCGGGATCCAGGTCGCTATCCGTCGTATCGGCGAGCGAGCCCCCCTCGCCTTCCCAGCGGCTCAAGTCGCGATAAAACGATTGCCGTTGCGTGCGGTGGCGTTGCGAGAAGCGCCAGGCCAGCATGCCCGCCATGGCACCCAGCGCGCCCACGGTCATCAAGGTTCCTACGAACCCGCTGCGGTTCTTCGACATTTCGCTCTCTCCCCAGGTACGCCTCGTCAAAGACGGAAGACGCGTATTGAACAGAATCCCATCGCCCGAAGCGTAGCCGATGCGCCGCCCTGTCAACGAAGACGGCGCGAACCTCTGCGAGTTCCGCAGCAGGATGCGTGCCACGCACGCTCGCGCTCGTGCCACCCCCTCTGCCGGCTCGGACAAAACAGCGGATAAATCGGCGCCAGGACCCGTTGAAAACGACGTTGAGCCGCTGGGAAAGCCACTGCACGGCGCGCCTTCGGCCGGCGCGCCGTGTGCATGTCCATTGCCCAGTCCTGCACGGCAGTGGTTAAATGCTTACGAGATGCCATCCCGAGGCCGTCGGATCGGCAAGCTTCGCATCTGTCCTGGACGGCCAGCCCCGGATCCCAGGGTCGTTCGCCAATTCGCGCAGCGATGCGCGGCCGCGTCAGCGCGCGCAGGCGAACGCCCGCACTACCTTTGCAGGACGACAACCCCTATGGCGTCAATCGAGCCGGGCTCGCCCGCCGCCAAGAGAAACAGCGGAATCAGCGGGACCAGTGGTCATAGCGTGCGGGACGCCGAAGAGCGCGTCGCAGGATTGCAGTCGTACGGTCTGCTGTACGGCTCGTCCGCCGTCATGCTGGAACTCTATGCGCAGATCGAACGCGTGGCCGTGACGGAGGCCACGGCGCTCATCGTCGGCGAATCGGGCACGGGCAAGGAACTCATCGCCCGCACGATCCACGCACAGAGCGAGCGCCGCGACGGGCCGTTCATCGCGGTGAACTGCGGCGCGATTCCCGACGAGCTGATCGAAGCCGAGCTCTTCGGCCACGAGAAAGGCAGTTTCACGGGCGCCATCCAGGCGCGCGAAGGACACTTCGAACATGCGCGCGGCGGCACGCTGTTCCTCGACGAGATCACCGAGATGTCGCTGCTGCATCAGGTGAAGCTGCTGCGCGCGCTCGAAACCGGCGAGTACTTTCCGGTGGGCGGCAACGAGGCGATTCTCGGCGACGTGCGCATCATCGCCGCGACCAACCGCGATCCCGTCATGGCCGTGAAGGAAAACTGCCTGCGCGAAGACTTGATGTACCGGCTCGCCGTGTTTCCGCTGCGCGCGCCGCCGCTGCGCGAGCGCGAGCGCGACCGCGAGCTGCTCGCCCAGCACTTTCTCACCGAACTCAACGAGCAGGAAGGCACGCAAAAAGCCTTCAGCAAGCGTGCGCTCGAAACCGTGCGCAACTGGTCGTGGCCCGGCAACGTGCGCGAATTGAAGAACGCCGTGTACCGCGCCTTCATCCTCGCGGAAAAGGTCGTGGAGATCGCGCATCCGCAACTCGTGCCGCGCGTGAAGAAGCCCGTGACCCAGGGCGACGCGATGAGCGTCTGGATCGGCACGCCGCTCGCCGATGCGCAAAAGCAGATCATCCTCGGCACGCTCAAGTATTGCGGCGGCGACAAGCGGCTCGCGGCGCGCACACTGGGCGTGAGCCTCAAGACGCTCTATAACCGGCTGGGCAGTTACGGCGCCGGCGAAGGCGACACCGAAGCGCCGGGCGAGCCGGACGCGAACGAAGCCTGACCCCTCCCATGCCTGTGCGCCGGCGGCTTGCGCGGCGCGATCGGTTCGTCGGCGTTCGTCGGCAACAAAAGCACTACGCGGTGGCGCCAATCAAAGATTGGGCTACCGCGCACGCACTTTTGCAATTCCTTGCACTTCCCCTATCCCCGTTAGCAATCCTATGCTGCACAATCCGCAGCACTCAAACAGGCATAAAAGGTGCTGGACGTCCGCTCGAACGGTGTCGACCGGCGAGCGGCAGGGAATCATCATGCAAGAACGGAGTGCTCGGGCGCGGATCGCGCCATCGGTGATGGGAGCGGTCGACGAAGTGGTTGCCGGTGCGCGGCCGCAGCAAAGCTCCGCGGCTCCCCCGCGCCGGCGACGGACCCTGTCGCTCACGCTGCTTGCCGCCGCGGCGAGTCTCGCGTGCTCGGCATGCACGTCTCTCTACTCCGAAACCGCGCAAACGGGTGCCGGCATCGCCGGCGCGGCGGTTGCATCGAAGGTGACGAACAACGCCGCCGTGGCGACCGGCATCGGCCTTGGCGCCGTCGCCGCCGCGCGGGCCGGCGTCCAGTACTCCGAGCGCGTCGTCCATCGCAACACCCAGAACAGCATTGCGAGGGCGGCAGGCCCGCTCGAAGTCGGCGCGGTCGCGCCATGGTCGATTACGCACTCGTTCCCGATCGAGGACGACGAGCACGGCCGCGTCACGGTGAGCCGCACGATCAGCAGCGGCGCGCTCGACTGCAAGGAGATCGTGTTCTCCGTCGATCACGAGGCCACGAAAGACAGGCCCGCTTCGAGCGCCTTCTTCGTCGCCTCCGTGTGCCGCGATGGCGACAAGTGGAAATGGGCGTCCGCCGAACCCGCCACCGACCGCTGGGGCGCGCTGCAATGACCCGCATCGACGCGTGCGCGAAGCGTGCACGGCGCGCAGCGAGGAATCCGTCGCCGCCGCGCCCTGCCAAGCTCATCGTCCTCGCCGCGCTTTGCGCGGGTGTCGCGCTCGGCGCGAGCGGCTGTTCGTCGATCGGCGCCGCGAGCGGCGCAGCGGCAGCGGCGGCCACCGGCATCGTCACGGCGAATCCCGCCGTGGGCATCGGCGTGGGCATTGCGGTGCAGGCCGCCACCGACGCAGCCGTCGGCCGCTACATGAAGGGAATGCACGCAGATCAGCAGGAACGGATCGCCGAGACGGTCGGCCGCCTGCCTGTGGGAGGCATGGATATCTGGCGCGTCAAACATCAGTTGCCCGTGGAGAACGGTCACGGTCAGGTGCGCGTGACGCGCGCGTTCGCGAACGCGCTCACGCTCTGCAAGGAGTTCGCGTTCTCGGTGCAGGACGGCGATTCGGGCAACGCGCCCGAGCAGTGGTACACCGCCACGGCGTGCCAGGACCAGTCGGGCTGGAAATGGGCCACGGCCGAGCCCGCGGTGGAGCGCTGGGGCACGCTGCAGTAGCGCAGACAAGCAAACGAAAAACGGTCGCCTCGGCGACCGTTTTTCAATGTTGCTCGCGCGGCAAGATGCGCAATGTTCAGGACTCCACGTCTTCGAGACTGAAGATTTCAGACTGGTCGTTGTAGGAGAAGATCTCGCCATAACGGCCCCAGTCGATCACGGTGTCGAGCGTTTCTTCGGCGGCGCCGTCGGAGAGAAAGTCCTCCAGCTCCTGCTCGAAGCGCACGCGCGGCGCGCGGTGGCCCGGACGCTCGTTGAGCACCTTCTTGATCCGCGCCGCAAGCGGCACGTGGCGCAGCAGATGCTCGGCGAACATCATCTTGCGCTCCTGCGTGCCGAATTCCGCGAACACGCGAGCGGGCGGCGTGAGCAGCACGTCGCCTTCGCGCACGTCGGCAAAACCGAGGTTCTGCAGCACTTCGGCGATCGGGAACAGGTCGTCCACCTCCAGATGCAGCGAGCGCGCGATTTCCGGCATGTCGGCGCGGCCGTGATACGGCGCGGCCGCCAGCGTCTCGATCAGACCGGCCATCAGGTTGGTCGACACGCGCGGCAGCCAGCTGCCGAGCTCGAGCCCCTTCTTCTGGGTCTCACCGGTCTGGCGCGCGGTCATCTTCGCGTAGATGTCGTCCACGAGCTTGCGGAACACCGGGTCGAGACGGTTGCGCGGATGCTTGAACGGCACCTTGATCTCGGCGACCACGCGCCCCGGATTCGACGACAAGACGAGAATGCGGTCGCACATGAACACCGCTTCCTCGATGTTGTGCGTGACGATCAGCACCGACTTGATCGGCAGACGGCCTTGCGTCCAGAGGTCCAGCAAATCGGTACGCAGCGTTTCGGCGGTCAGCACGTCCAGCGCCGAGAACGGCTCGTCCATGAGCATCAGCATCGGGTCGACCACGAGCGCGCGCGCAAAGCCCACGCGCTGACGCATGCCGCCCGAAAGCTCGCGCGGGTAGGCGTTTTCGAAGCCGTCCAGACCGATCAGGTCGATGGCCGCCAGCGCGCGTTCGCGCCGCTCGCGCGCGCCCACGCCCTGCGCTTCGAGACCCGCTTCCACGTTCTGCAGCACGGTGAGCCACGGGAACAGCGCGAACGTCTGGAACACCATCGCCACGCCCTCGGCCGGTCCTTCGAGCGGCTTGCCGCGCCAGGTGACGTCGCCGGAGGTCGGCGAGATCAGGCCTGCGATGATGCGCAGCAGCGTGGACTTACCCGAGCCGGAACGGCCCAGCAGCCCGACGATTTCGCCCTCGCGCAGCGAGAGGTTGGCGTCGTCGAGCACGAGCAGTTCGCCCTGGGTCTTGTTGAAGCCCCGGCACACGTCCTTCACGTTGAGGATTTCCTCGCCGAGGCGCGGCGGGTTTGGAGCCGTCAGCACATCGCCGTGGGCGGCGCTCAGCGTCTTTGGGTTTTGCATCGCGTTACCTTCGATCTTTCGTTGTTCGGTCAGTCGAGCCGCAAACGGGACTCGGCGTACGTGTACATCGGGCGCCAGATCAGGCGATTGAACAGTGTGACGAACAGCGACATCACGGCAATGCCGAGAATGATCTTCGGATAGTCGCCGGCTGCGGTCGTCTGTGCGATGTACGCGCCGAGGCCATGCGCGACGACCCTGGTGTCACCCCACTGCACGAACTCGGAGACGATGCTCGCATTCCACGCGCCGCCCGAGGCCGTGATGGCGCCCGTGATGTAGTACGGGAAAATGCCCGGCAGCATCGCCTGCTTCCACCATTGCCATCCGCGGATGCGGAAATTCTTCGCCGCTTCCTTGTAGTCGTTCGGATAGGCGGTGGCCCCTGCGATCACGTTGAACAGGATATACCACTGCGTGCCGAGCACGATCAGCGGCGAGAGCCAGATGTCCGGGTTCAGATGAAAGCGCACGATCACGATCACGAACACCGGAAACAGCAGGTTGGCGGGAAACGCGGCCAGAAATTGCGCGAGCGGCTGGATCTTCTCGGCCAGCGCCGGGCGCAGGCCGATCAGCACGCCGAGCGGCACCCAGATCACCGAGGCGACCGCGATCAACAGCGCCACGCGCAACAGGGTGATGAGGCCGAGCGCGAGCACGTGCCAGACTTCGTCGAGCGTGACGCCGGTGCGCACGTAGGCCACCACTCGCCACACCACGAACACGGTCAGCGCGATCACGAGCACGGCCCACACGGCGTCACCGATGCGCGCGCGCAAACCGCTGCGGCCGCCGGCAAGCGGCGCCATGCGCGAGACGTTCGGAAACGCCGGCAGCTTCAGCGGAATGCGCGCGGCCTTGGCGAACAGCCAGCCCACCGGCACCAGGAACTGGTTGATCAAATGGGTGCGGCGCACCAGGTCGAGCAGCCACGATTCCGGCGCGTTGCCGGAGCTCGTGGTCTCCATGCGGAACTTGTCGGCCCAGGCCACGAGCGGACGGAACAGCAATTGATCGTAGGCGAGGATCACCACGGTCATCGCGAGAATCACCCAGCCCACGGCGTGCAGGTTCTTGTCCGAAATCGCCTGTGCCAGATAAGCGCCAACACCGGGCAGCGTAATCGTGTTGTTGCCCACCGTGATCGCTTCGGAGGCCACCACGAAGAACCAGCCGCCCGACATCGACATCATCATGTTCCAGATGAGGCCCGGCATCGAGAACGGCACTTCGAGCTTCCAGAAACGCTGCCAGCCCGTCAGGTGGAAGCCGCGCGAAACTTCATCGAGGTCGCGCGGCACCGTGCGCAGCGACTGGTAGAAGCTAAACGTCATGTTCCAGGCCTGGCTCGTCCAGATTGCGAAGATCGCGGCAAGCTCGGCGCCGAGCACGCGCGAGGGAAAGAGCGCGAGGAAAAACGTGACCGTGAACGAGATGTAGCCGAGCACCGGCACCGACTGCAGGATGTCGAGAATCGGCACGAGCACCATGCCCGCCCGGCGGCTCTTCGCGGCGAGCGTGCCGTACGCGAGCGTGAACACGAGCGAGGCGACCATCGCCGCGAGCATGCGCAGCGTGGTCCGCAGCGCATACTCGGGCAGCCTCGCCGGGTCGAGCGAGATGGCCTCGGTCTTGAGCGTCGAAATGGGCGCCAGCGTCTCGTGAAAGCCCACGGCCGCCATCGCGATCAGGCCGATGATGAGCGGGAACGCCACGAAGTCCCAGCGGTTGGGCAGCACGCGCCACGCCGAGGCGTTGGCCGTGCGGTTCAGGTTGAAGCCGAACTCCATTTAGACGCCCTCCGCGCCGGGATTCAGAAAAGCGGACGCCAGGGCGCCGGTGCATCCAGACAGGCGTTGCGCGCGCCGCGCGGATCGCGGATCGAAAAAGGCAAGACGCATGAACACAGAATCTCGTTGGCGTTGATGACACGGCGACGACGCCGCGCAAGCGGGCCCCGCGCCGACTGCCGCACGGCGACCGGGCTTGCCCCGATTGAAACGGCACGACACTACTACAACCTTCATGACACTCACAACCGCGCCCCGCGTCGCACTAAAGCCTGGCGACATGGACTTTCGAAACGCTTTCGCAGGTCTTCCCTGCGCCTTGCGGAACCGCTCGCGCGGCCGCTGCACGACATCGTGATGACGCAACGATGACGCCTTGATGACAGGTGGCTCCTGCCTCATCGAGGCCGCCGGCGCCAGAGGGCGTCGCTTGCGCGCCACACGCCGTGCATCGGCGCGAAGCTCGCCCTGACCACGCCCGTGCCCGCTCCTCAGCGCAGATGCCCGTGTATGGCCGCGTTCACGGCATGCGGCGCGCATGACGGCGGCCTGCGCGCGCCTTTGCGCCTTCGCGCGCCGCCTCGCCACGCCGCCTGGCCGCTTGGAGCGCGAGGTCGCCAGCCCGTTTCGAGGGGTAAAATCGTCTCGCGCCGCAAGCGGCGTCCCGATGCGCGGACCGCCGGCCGCCTACGCCTCAATGCCCACTCACGAACCAGAAGCCAATGAACAGGAGACTCTTGCGCCAGGCAGCCGGACCTCTCGGGGTCGCGGTGGTCACGCTCGTCTGCTGGGCGGCGGCGGGCTGGCTCGCCGACCGCCTCGTGCGCCAGGAGTTCGTGGCGGCGCTCACGGCCCAACGGCAAATCACGCGCTCGGTCGTGGACAACATGGCCGAAGTGATCGCCAGCGATCTCGCCATGTCGCGCGCCATTCCGGCGACGATGGCCGAAACCCGCGTCGTCCAGCAGGCGCTCACCGAGGCCGCGAATTATGCCGCTTCGCGCGATTCGACGGAACTGGCACGGCGCAAGGAACTGCAAGCGGTGCCGGGCCTCGCCTCCGTGGACCGCTTCCTCCACGACGCTCAGGGCTTCTCCGGGCTCGATGCAATCTGGCTCGTCAACGCCCACGGCATCTGCATCGCGTCCAGCAACGCCCTCGAAAGAATCTCCTACCTGGGCGCGGACATGCGCCCGCGCGCCTGGCTGAACGACACGCTGCTTGGCGCGTTCTCCGAAGCCTATGGCGTGGGCGCAGCGAGCGGGGAGCCCGGCATCTTCGTCGCGGCGCCCGTGTACGACGACGGCCTGCTGGTCGGCGCCGTGGTCGCGAAGGTCAGCATCGCGCGGCTGCGCCACTGGGTCACCCATCCGGGCACCTTCGTCGCGGACAGCAACGGCGTCATCATCATGGCCCACGACAGCGCGCTCGAAGGACGCGCCTTGCCGGGCTCGCACGTCGCGGAAATGAACGCCGTGGACCGCGTGAACACGTATCTGCGCGAGCGCTTTACGCCGCTCGCGCTGCGCTCGGCCGCGCGAGCCGCGGAGAACGAGGCGCCGTGGATTGCGGCCGCCGACGCCGCGCAAATGGTCGACCTGCCCGGCCGGCGCGCACCTGCCCTCTACGAGCAGCGCGGCGGCCTGAACTCGGGGCTCTCCGCGCATCTCGTCGATCCGGTCAACGCGTGGCCCGATCTGATCGCGAACCACCGCCGCAACCGGCTCCTCGTCTTCCTCACGCTCGCGGGCACGGCGGCGCTGGCGGCGGTGATTTCGGTGTCATGGGTGCGCGAGCGGCGTCTGCATCGGGCGAGCCGCGACCTCGCCGGGCAGTTGCAGGACGCGAACGCATTGCTCGCCGCGGAGGCGCGCCACGACGCACTGACCGGCGCGCTCTCGCGGCGCTATTTCCTCGACCTGCTGCGCCGCGAGATCGACGCGGCCTATGCGGCGGGCAAGCCGCTGTGCATGGCGATCGCCGATCTGGACTACTTCAAGCAGATCAACGACCGCTTCGGCCACGCGGCGGGCGACCGTGCGCTCCAGCACTTCGTGGAGACCTGCCGCGCCGAACTTCGCTCCGACGACGCCGTCGGCCGCTTGGGCGGCGAGGAATTCGGCATCGTGCTGCCCGCTACCTCGCTCGCCAGCGGGCTGGCCGTGCTCGACCGGCTGCGCGAGCAGATCGGCAAGCGCGTTTGCGTTGATCTGCCTCAGGAAGCGGCGGTGAGCGTGAGCATCGGCGTGACCGAACTCGCCGCTTCGCAGGATCAGCCCGAGCGCCTGATGAGCCGCGCCGATCTCGCGCTCTACATGGCAAAGGCGGCCGGCCGCGACCGCTGCGAGGCCATGACGGCCGACGGCGTCGTGCCGCCGCGGGCGGCGGCGCCGACCTGGTGAGCGATGGAACAAGCCGCTGCAAAGCCCGGATGGAAGAACCCGGTCTGTGCGCAACAGGCCCTCGCTGGCCTGCGTGACTCGCCCGGCTCGTTCGGAGCGGCGCGGTATCATGGGCCGAATGTGGCGCGCCGGTCGATGCGGCGCGCATGATCCAAACCGCGCCAACCCGGTGCTCCGCACAAATCTGGAGGCATGCATGAAGGGAAATCTGGTCATTGTCTGCCGCGATCAGGATGCGATCGCGTTCGACCAGCTGATGGTCGAGTACGGCGCGTTCCAGACGCGCCTGTCATCGACCGCGTGGTACCTGAAACTCGACGCCACGCCCGAGTTGATTCAGGAAGAGATCCTTGCCCGTCTCGGCAAGTACACCACGCACTACATCTTCGAGGCCGGCAGCGTCACCTACAACACCGTGGACAACGAGGCCGCCGCCGCGCTCGATACGCTTTTCACGGTCTGATTCCAGGGCCAGCCGTCTCTACCATGCCTCGCCCGGCGTCGCTGCAGCGGCGCCTTCTGCCGCAAATCCACCGAATTCAGCCAGCCCGGTTCACGCCCTTGCGGCCAGACGCCTCTCGATCAGTGCGAGCCCCCGCCCGAACCGAAGCCCGACCGCTTAGCCGATCTGCGCCGCCTCGGCCACGGTGCGCGCCACGACGTCGAACGCAAACGTCATGCACACCGCTAGCCCGCCGCTTTCACCATTGCTGATGGCGAGCTCGCCGCCCGCGCGTCGCACGAGCCGCTCGACGATCGCGAGTCCGAGGCCGCTGTGGCCGTTGCCGCCCCGCGCGGGGTCGAGCCGCACGAACGGCCGGCTCGCCTGCGTGAGATCCTGGTCGGAAATGCCCTTGCCGTGGTCGCGTACGGTGAGCGAGAAGCCAGCCGGACCTCGCTCGCTCTCGATCACCACGGGCGGCGCACCATACGCGTAAGCGTTGTCGAGCAGGTTCGAGACCACGCGCTCGAGTGTCGCGGCCGGCAGACGAAACTCCGGGCCCGCGTGCAGATGCGTTTCGATCGTGATCGCCTCGCCGCTCACGGTGCGATGGTTGCGCGCGATGCGCTCGCACTGATCGTCGACTTCGACGGGCTCGCTGCGATCGGCGCCGTCGTGCGCGAACACGAGGAACTGGTCGACGATGTGCGCCATCGATTCCACGTCGCGCACCACACCGTCGCGCACCTTCTGCTCGTCCATCATCTCGGCGCGCAGGCGCAGGCGGGCGAGCGGCGTCTTCAAATCGTGCGCGACGCCCGCCAACATGACTGCGCGGTCTTTCTCGGTGCGCTCGACTTCCTTGACCATCTGGTTGAAACCGCGTGTGAGCTGACGCAGCTCGCGCGGCCCCCGCTCGGGCACGGGCGGCACCGGCTGCCCGCGGCCGAAGCGACCCACGGCTTGCGCGAGCGCGCGCAGGGGCTTCTGCAGCATCCACGCGGCCACGAGCGCCGCGGTCACCGCTGTCGCGAAGATGGTGATGACCCAGGGCAGAAACTTGTCGAGCGGCCGCATGATGCGCAAGGGCTGGCCAGGCAAGACGATCCAGCGCGGGTCCTGCGGCCCTCGCACCCAGAGCGTGGGCGGCCCGCCGGGCGCCCCGAGGCGCACGTCGGTGCCGGGCGGCATGCGCTCGCGCACGTCGTCGATGAAACGGCTCAGCGCCTCGGGCATGCTTTGGGTGACGGGCGGCACGGCGGGGCTTGCCGGATCGACGAGCTGCACGCGCGAAGGCAGGGGCTGGTCGGGCTCGCGCTGGATGTGCTGGCGCACCGCGTCGACGAGGAAGGTGGCCTCCTCGACGGCATAACGGGTTTGCATCTGGTTGTGCTCGACGCGCATGAGCGTGAACCAGGCAACATGCGAAACCAGCAGGACGCCGATGAAGATGAGCGCGAGGCGTCCGAACAGCGAATCAACCGGCCGGCGCATGGTTGCCCTGCTCTCCGTCGGGCACGAACACATAGCCGCGCCCGCGCACCGTCTGGATGAAGCGCGGCGTGGACGGGTCGGTTTCGAGAATGCGCCGCAGACGCCACACCTGGACGTCGATGCCGCGGTCGGTGCCGTCGTACTCGGGACCGTGCAGCAGTTCCAGCAGCCGCTCGCGCGTGAGCGTGCGCATCGGGTGGTTCACGAAAATCTTCAGGAGCGCGAACTCACTGCCGGAAAGCAGGATGGGCTTGCCCTCCTGCTGCAGCGTGCGCGACTGGAAGTCGAGCGTGAAGCGGCCGAACGAGTATGGCTCGCGCTGCTCGGGCGCGGCGGCCGAGGGCAGCGTGCGGCGGCGGCGCAGCACCGCCTGCACGCGCGCGAGCAACTCGCGCGGGTTGAACGGCTTGCCGAGATAGTCGTCCGCGCCCAGTTCGAGGCCGACGATGCGGTCCACGTCGTCCGCGCGCGCCGTGAGCATGATGACGGGTATGTCGTCGCCGGCCGCGCGCAGCTTGCGCAGCGCGGTGAGCCCGTCCACGCCCGGCATCATCAGGTCCAGCACGATCAGGTCCGGGCGCTCGCGCTCCAGCCGCCGCTCGAGCGAACTGGCGTCGTGCAGCACCGAGACTTCCATGCCCTGGCGCGCCAGATAGTCGCGCAGGAGGTCGCGTAATTCGAGGTCGTCGTCGACGACGAGGATTTGAGTAGCCATGGAGCGAAGTGTAACGCGCGCACAGGGGCCGTTTGCTTACAGGTCTTCCAGCCGGGTTACGAGGTGTTACCGCGAAAGCCGCGCGTAATGTCGCGTAATGTCCGTGCCCGGCGCCGTAACACGCCCCCTCCAGCCGCTGGATACGCTAGGGACACCGGTTGCGAACGCCGCCCCTTATCGGCGCCGCCCCACACCGGATAAAACCCTCATGGATTTGTCAGGAGCATCACCATGTACAAGACGACTTCGCGCCTTCTCGCCATCGCCGCTGCCTCGCTCGCCCTCGCCGTAGGCGCCACCGCGGCCAACGCCCAAACCACGCCGCCAGCCCCGGGCGGCCCGGGCATGATGCACGGCGGCCCGGGCATGCACGGCGACTTCATGCTCGGCTTCAAGAAACTGCACGACAAGCTGAATCTGAACGCCGCCCAGGAAAAGCAGTGGCAAGCGGCGCTCGACACGATGAAGCAGAACGGCGAAGCGATGCGCAAGAATCATGAACAGATGAAACAGCAGTTCGACTCGATGAAGAACCAGCCGATCCTCGACCTGAACGCGATGCACACCGCGCATGAGCAGAACGAGCAGCGGAACCAGCAACTGCGCGAGCAGACGGCGCAGGCGTGGCTCGCCTTCTATAACGGCCTGAACGATCAGCAGAAGACGACGGTGAGCTCGGCGATCAAGGAACGCTTCGCGAAGATGGAGCAGCGCCACGAGCAGATGCGCGAGCGCTGGGAGCAGCACCACAAGGACGGCGCATCGGCCCCGGCCGGGCAGGGGTAAAGCAGTAAGCGCGAGGCAGACGCGCCATCTGCGTGCGGCACGCCACTGCGACGAAGCGCCGCGGGATTCGCCCCCGCGGCGCTTCTTCCATGGCTCATGCCCGATGACAGCCGTGTGGCCTGGCGCTCGAACCCTCAGGCCAGATCGAACAACAGCACTTCGGCGGCAGTGCCGTTCGCGAGCGCGACGCTCGCCTCGGCGTCGATCATCGCGGCATCGCCCGTTTCGAGACGCTGGCCGTTCACCTCCAGCGCGCCGCGCGCGACATGCAGATAGACGCGCCGCCCCGCGGGCACGGCATACTCGATTCGCTCTTGCCCATCCACGAGCCCCGCGTAGATCGAAGCATCCGACCGTACCGTCACCGAGCCGTCACGCCCGTCGGGCGAGGCCACGAGCCGCAGCCGCCCGCGCTTGTCCGCGTCGTCGAAGCGCTTCTCCTCGTAACCGGGCGCACCGCCACGCTCTCGCGGCAGCAGCCAGATCTGCAGCAGGTGCGCCTCTTCGTCCTGCGAGCCGTTGAACTCGCTGTGCATCACGCCCGTGCCCGCGCTCATGCGCTGCACGTCGCCGGGGCGGATCGTCGAGCCGTTGCCCATGCTGTCGCGGTGCGCGAGCGCGCCGGAAAGCACGTACGTCACGATCTCCATGTCGCGGTGGCCGTGCGCGCCGAAGCCGCGGCCGCCCGCGATGCGGTCGTCGTTGAGCACGCGCAGCGCCCCGTAGTGCACGTGCGCCTCGTCGAAGTAGTCGGCAAACGAAAAGCTGTGATACGTGTCGAGCCAGCCGTGGTTGGCGTGGCCGCGTTCGCCGGCGCGTCGGATGGTCAGCATGGCATTCTCCGGTCAATCATGTCGATGTCCGAATGTGAGGGCGGCGGGCCGCTTGCACAATCCGCGGCGGCGCACCGCACCGTTTCGCGAGCAACATCAATGAGCTGCATGATGCGCTCGCTTGCGGACGTCGAGCGCCGCCGCACTGGCACGGCCTCCCGCTTCGGGTAAAATACCGCGCTTTTCGGCTGGCGCGAGCCTGTTGGCCGGCGGCTAGCCCCCCGTGGCGGCCCCCTGCCTCGCCAACCCGCGCAGCCGCCGAGGTGGACAGCCGCGCGCAAAGCACCGAAATCCGCGGGCGACGCGCGAGGCGCGGCCCGCGAGCCGGGAGGAACTGCTGCGCATCGCGCCCTCCGACCCGCATTTTTGATCGCCTAGAATGTCGGCCGATGGCCACCAGCCAGACCGCTCGGCGCTGGCTGCGCGGCCCTTGGCGCGTCGCTCCGCCCGTACCCAGGAGAATGATGAAGAAGTTTGCAGTGTGCGTGGCACTCGCCCTGATCGCGGGCAGCGCCTTCGCCAAAGAGTGGAAGACCGTGCGCATCGGCGTGGACGCCAGCTATCCGCCTTTCGAGTCCAAAGCGCCGAACGGGCAGATCGTCGGCTTCGATGTCGACCTCGCGAAGGCACTGTGCGCGCGCATGGACGTGAAGTGCGTCTGGGTCGAGAACGACCTCGACGGCATCATCCCGGCGCTGAAGGCCCGCAAGTTCGACGCGATCGTCTCCTCGCTGACCATCACGCCGCAGCGCGCCCAGCAGATCGACTATTCCGCGAAGATGTTCGATGCGCCCGCACGCATGATCGCGCGCAAGGGCTCGCCGCTCTTGCCGACGCCGGCCGCGCTCAAGGGCAGGAACGTGGGGGTCGAACAGGGCTCGACCCAGGAGGCGTACGCGAAGGCACACTGGGCGCCCAAGGGCGTGAACGTGATCTCGTACCAGAATCAGGATCAGGTCTACCAGGATCTGATCGCCGGCCGACTCGACGCCACGCTGCAAGACGAGGTCCAGGCGGACTTCGGCTTTCTGAAGACGCCGCGCGGCAAGGGCTTTGCGTGGGCGGGTCCGGAAGTGGAAGACCCCGCAACGATCGGCGACGGCACCGCCATCGGCCTGCGCAAGGACGACGCCGACCTGAAGGCGAAGTTCAACGCAGCGCTGGCCGCGATTCATGCCGACGGTACGTTCGACAGGATCGCGAAGCAATATTTCGACTTCGATATCTACAAAGGCAAGTGAACCGGAACGCACACGAAGGTAAATAAACAACGAGACATCACCGCTCGTCTCACGCGCCACGACGCGCATCGGCCCGGGGCCAGCACGGATGGACCACAGCCGGGCTTCGTCGATACAGTCACTGGCGCGCTCACGAGCGCACTCGCATCGGCCGCGCGCACAGGCAAAACACCGCGCGGCCATGAACGGATTTGAACCGCGGCAGACAAGCGCCGCGCCTTTCGCGGGGTGCCTGCGCGCCCCGTCAAGGACTCGCCCATGTTTCTTCAAGGCTACGGCCCGCTGATCCTCGCCGGCACCTGGCAGACCGTCAAGCTCGCCGTGCTGTCGCTCGCGCTCTCGTTCGTGCTCGGGCTGATCGGCGCGGCGGCGAAGCTCTCCAAAAACCGCATCGCTCACGGCGCGGGCACGCTCTACACCACGCTCATTCGCGGCGTGCCCGATCTCGTGCTGATGCTGCTGCTCTTCTACAGCATCCAGATCTGGCTGAACAACCTCACCGACCTGCTCGGCTGGGATCAGATCGACATCAATCCGTTTCTGGCCGGTGTCGTGGTGCTCGGCTTCATCTACGGCGCGTATTTCACGGAGACGTTCCGCGGCGCGTTTCTCGCCGTGCCGCGCGGCCAGCTCGAAGCGGGCCACGCCTATGGCATGACGAACTGGCAGGTGTTCGCGCGCATCATGTTCCCGCAGATGATGCGCTTCGCCCTGCCGGGTATCGGCAACAACTGGCAGGTGCTCGTGAAGTCCACGGCGCTCGTCTCGATCATCGGTCTCGCCGATGTCGTGAAGGCGAGCCAGGACGCCGGCAAGGGCACGCTGCGGTTCTTCTTTTTCACGCTGCTCGCCGGCGCGATCTATCTCGTCATCACCACGGTCTCCAACTTCGTGCTGATGTATCTCGACAAGCGCTACTCCACCGGTGTGCGCAAGGCGGATCTCTGAATCGCGCGAGGCCAAGACCATGCAAGACTTCGTCCAACTGATCCAGCAATACTGGCGCAACTATCTCTTCTCCGACGGCTACCACTTCAGCGGCGTGGCCATCACGCTGTGGCTCCTCGTCATCTCGATCGGGCTCGGCTTCTGCCTGTCTGTGCCGCTCGCCGTGGCGCGCGTGTCGAAAAAGAAGTGGCTCGCCGGGCTCGTGTGGCTCTACACGTACATCTTCCGCGGCACACCGCTCTACGTGCAGCTGCTGCTCTGCTACACGGGCCTCTATAGCCTCGAGATCGTGCGCAATCACGAACTCACGAGCGCGTTCTTCCGCAGCGGGATGAACTGCACGCTGCTCGCGTTCACGCTCAACACCTGTGCGTATACAACCGAAATCTTCGCAGGCGCGATCAAGGCGACGCCCTACGGCGAGATCGAGGCCGCGCGCGCGTACGGCATGTCGCAATTCACGCTGTATCGCCGCGTGATCCTGCCTTCGGCGTTGCGCCGTGCGCTGCCCTACTACAGCAACGAAGTCATCCTGATGCTGCACGCGACGACCGTGGCGTTCACGGCCACCGTGCCGGACATCCTGAAGATCGCGCGCGACGTGAACTCGGCGACCTACCAGTCGTTCGGCGCGTTCGGCATCGCCGCGCTGCTGTACCTGATCATTTCTTTCACGCTCGTGTGGCTGTTCCGCCGCGCCGAGCGCCGCTGGCTCGCATACCTGCGACCGCAAGGCAAGTGAGCCTGCTAGAGGTCGCAAGAGGTCAATCAATGAATTCCCGGAAGCAGAAGCTGTTCGTCGACTCCATCCACAAGAAGTACGGCGACAATGAAGTCCTGAAAGGCGTTTCGCTCCAGGCGAACGCCGGCGACGTGATCAGCGTGATCGGCTCGTCCGGCTCCGGCAAGAGCACGATGCTGCGCTGCATTAACTTTCTCGAGCAGCCCAACGCCGGGCGCATCGTGGTGGACGGCGAGGAAGTCGCCACGCGCGCCGACAAACGCTCCGGCGCACTGCACCCCGCCGACGCGAAGCAGCTGCAGCGCGTGCGCACCAAGCTCGCGATGGTGTTCCAGCACTTCAACCTGTGGTCGCACATGTCGGTGCTGGAGAACGTGATCGAGGCGCCCGTGCACGTGCTGGGCCTGCCGCGCAAGGAAGCCGAAGATCGCGCGCGCACCTATCTTGAGAAGGTCGGCCTCGCGCCACGCGTGGAAAAGCAATATCCCTCGCATCTCTCGGGCGGCCAGCAGCAGCGCGTGGCGATTGCGCGAGCGCTCGCCATGCACCCCGATGTCATGCTGTTCGACGAGCCGACCTCGGCGCTCGACCCCGAACTCGTGGGCGAAGTGCTCAAGGTCATGCAGAAGCTCGCCGAGGAGGGCCGTACGATGATCGTGGTCACGCATGAAATGGGATTCGCGCGCAACGTCTCCAACCACGTGATGTTCCTGCACCAGGGTCTCGTGGAAGAGGAAGGCCGCCCGGCCGAGGTCTTCGCCACGCCAAAGAGCGAACGCCTGCGCCAGTTCCTTTCGGGTAGCCTCAAGTAAGACGACCCGCGGGTTGTCGTCATCAGACCGTGTAGTAAAAGTAGTCTTACAAGGCGCCTACGGCGCCTTTTCTTTTTTATTCTTCTGCCCTCGTAAAAGCGTCCGTTGGCCCGAAACAGTCATATTTTTCCGCTACTCCTTGCGCAAGGTCTCGTCAATAGTGGGAATCCTGAATCCTGCCATTCAAGCGGCCTGAATCCCTTATTCCGTAAGGCTTTCGACCCACTTGTAGTACCTCTCTGACCACCATCCAGGAAGGCCTTATTGCAATTTGACGACACCGGTTCATCCGAGCACGAATTAATTCGCCAGCGCCGACCTTTTTTGCTAAATTGGTAACCAAAGTAGCAAAACAAAGTTCATTAAAAGTAGTTTCACTTCAAAAAGAACGGGAGATGCCAGTCAACCAGGGGATTGCAGACGACCCAGTGCGGGTCGTGCAACGGCACCAGCCCGTACGCCGATCCTCGGGGTAACTCTCCCTCGCGACGATTTCTGTTCGCAGCGCCGCCAAGCGCACGGACGTCTTTCGCAGTACTTAGGGTTGACTCTTTGACAGGGTATGGAGGAGAAGATGAAGAAAGCTTTGCTCGCCGCAGCATTGATGTCGGCTGGCGTGATCGCACATGCGCAAAGCAGCGTGACGCTCTACGGCCGCCTCGACATGGGTGTGGCCTATATGAACGGCATCGGTGCTGGCGTCAATACCACGCCGGGCCCCAATTTTGGCAATGCAACCCACGGCACGCACCAGGTTCTGCTCGAAAGCGGCTACTGGGGCACGAGCCTCTGGGGCATGAAGGGCGTTGAAGACATCGGTGGCGGCAACAAGGTTCTGTTCCACCTGGAAGGCAGCTTCAGCACCGCCAACGGCTCGCTCGGCTCGGCCGGCTCGATCTGGAATCGCTGGGCGACCATCGGCGTAGCCAACGACCAGTTCGGTACGCTGCTTGCAGGCCGCATGCTGTTCATCTCCAACGGCATTTGGGACTTCGACCCGTTCGGTCAGTCGAACTGGTCGTCGGCTTCGATGGTCCGTGGTCGCAACTGGCCGCAATCGAGCAACAACATTTCGTATCAGTCGCCGAACTGGTACGGCTTTGACGTGTACGGCCAGTACGCGTTCTCGAACGCGACGAACTGGAACGGCAACGGCTCGACGAGCCAGGGCCGCGAAGCCGGTCTGCAACTTACCTACACGAGCTCGTTGTTCCAGATCCGCGGCCTGTATGACGAAATCCGCAATCCGAACAGCGGTCAACTGGGCGGCGTCTATAACCGGCTCGACGGCAGCACTGCGACGCCGCTCGGCAGCCCTGGAAATGGCAACGGCGTGTTCGCGTACTCGCGCGACTACATGGCCATGTTCAACCTGTTCCTCGGCTCCTTCAAGGTGCAGGGCGGCTACGAAGCCATCCGTTCTTCGGGCATGAACCCGGGGATCGTCGGCCAGCCGACCACGCTCGACCACGAATGGGGCGGTGTGACGTGGCAAATGACGCCGGCGGCAGCCCTGATCGCCGCGGTCTATCACGTCAACGCGAACAACGGCGGCGGCAACGCCACGCTGTACACGATCGGCGGTACGTACAACCTGTCCAAGCGCACGCTGCTCGACATCCAGGCAGGCACGGTGCAGAACAGCAAGGCGGCCAACTTCGGTCTGAACGCCAACAACTTCGGTACGGCGGCGAGCACGGGCAACCCGCTTCCGGGCCACAGCCAGACCGGCGTGTACGCAGGTATCCAGCACTCGTTCTAATTCGAAGCGAGTGTAGACAGAACAGCTACATCGAAGTTTTCACGCTGCTGCGAGAGGCGCGTATCGGTGCGATGTCCGAAAGGGTATCGCACCGTTTTTTATGCCGGGGACGGGCCGCGCAAGCGGCGACGTCCCCTTTTTCTATTGGCTTCGGGTGCTTCCGGTATTTTGCTTCGGGTACTTCCAGGCCCGGGAGTGCCAGGCCGACACCGTCAAACCGCCGCTTCGTTCTCCTCGCCCGTGCGGATGCGGATCACGCGCTCCACGTCGGTCACGAAGATCTTGCCGTCGCCGATCTTGCCGGTGCGCGCCGCGCCGATGATCGCGTCGATCACCTGATCGGCCTGCGCGTTGGCGACCACCACTTCGATCTTCACCTTGGGCAGGAAGTCGACCACATATTCGGCGCCGCGGTACAGCTCCGTGTGGCCCTTCTGACGGCCGAAGCCCTTGACCTCGGTGACGGTCAGGCCCGTGAGGCCCACTTCGGCGAGCGCCTCGCGCACTTCGTCGAGCTTGAACGGTTTGATCACGGCAGTAATGCGTTTCATGGCGAACCTCGTCTCGTTATCGGATCAGTCGGAAATTTTGGAACCTGATGGGATTCTACGCTGCGCGGCCGGCGCTCACGCCGAGGGCTTGCCCGCAGGCGCCCCGGCCGCCTCATCCGGGACACGCTCCAGATCGGCGAGCCATACCACCGATTCCGAATCGCTGGGCGCACGCCAGTCGCCGCGCGGCGAGAGCGAGCCGCCCGAGCCGACCTTCGGCGCGTTCGGAATACAGCTGCGTTTGAACTGGCTCTGGCGGAAGAAGCGGTCGACGAAGATGCGCAGATTGCGCTTGATCGCCGCGAGATCGTACTGATTGCGCGCGACCCTGGCGTTCTCGGGCCACGCGCCCGCCTCGCGGTCGCCCCACGCGTGGCGCGCGAGGAACGCGACCTTCGAAGGCGCGAAGCCAAAGCGCAGCGTGTAATAGAGGTTGAAGTCCTGTAGCTCGTACGGCCCGATCGTGCTCTCGGTCTTCTGCTCCGGCGCGCCGTCGGACTTGCCGGGAATCAGCTCGGGGCTGATGTCGGTGGCGAGAATCGCTTCCAGCACGTCGCGCCCGCTCTCGCCATTGCGGCCAATCTGGCCCGTCTCGGCCACCCAGCGCACGAGATGCGTGATGAGCGTTTTCGGCACGCTCGCGTTCACGTTGTAGTGCGACATGTGATCGCCAACGCCATACGTGCACCAGCCGAGCGCGAGCTCCGAGAGATCGCCCGTGCCGATCACGATCGCGTGATTGAAGTTGGCGAGGCGGAACAAGTGATTCGTGCGCTCGCCCGCTTGCACGTTCTCGAAGGTGATGTCATAGGTCTCCTTGCCTTCCGAGTACGGATGGCCGAGGTCCTCGAGCATCTGCATGCAGCTCTGGCGAATGTCGATCTCGCGCGCCGTGCAGCCCACGAGCGCCATCAGCTCGCGCGCCTGGCGCAGCGTGCGCTCGCTCGTGGCGAAACCGGGCATGGTGTACGCGAGGATGTTCGCGCGCGGCAGGTTAAGGCGGTCCATCGCCTTCGCACACACGAGCAGCGCGTGCGTGGAGTCGAGCCCGCCCGACACGCCGATCACCACCTTCTTGATGCCCGCCTGCGAAAGCCGCTGCACGAGCGCCTGCACCTGGATGTTGTAGACCTCGTTGCAGCGCTCGTCGCGGCGCTTCGGATCGGCCGGCACGTAGGGGAAGCGCTCCACGCGGCGCGACAGCGCGAGCGTCTCGCGCTTCCACGCGCCCTCGCCTGCAAGCTCGCACGCGATCACGCGAAACTTCGCGACTTCATCGGCGTGACGGCGAATCGAATCGCCGAACGTGGTCTGGCGGATGCGCTCCTGTTGCAGACGGGCGAGATCGACATCGGCGAAGATGAGATGCGAGTCGTCGGAGAACCGCTCCGATTGCGCGAGCAGTTCGCCGTTTTCGCAGACGAGCGCCTGCCCGTCCCAGGCCATGTCGGTCGTCGATTCGCCCTTGCCGGCCGAGGTGTACAGATACGCGGCGAGGCAGCGCGCCGACTGCTGCGAAACCAGCTGCTGCCGGTAGCCCGCCTTGCCCACCACGACGTTGGACGCCGAAAGATTCACCAGCACCGATGCGCCCGCGAGCGCCGCGAACGACGACGGCGGAACCGGCACCCAGACGTCCTCGCAAATCTCCACGTGAAAGCGCAGCCCCGCGACCTGCGGCACCTCGAACAACAGCGACGCACCGAACGGCACGTCGGCGCCGGCGAGGCGCACCGTATCGACACTCGCGCTATCGGCGGGGCTGAACTGGCGCGGCTCGTAGAATTCGCCGTAGTTCGGCAGGAAGCTCTTCGGCACGACGCCCGCCACGCGGCCGCCCGCCACCACGGCGGCGCAATTGAAGAGCGAATGGCCTGCTCGCACCGGCAGGCCCACGATCATCACGAGCGGCAGCGCCGCCGAGGCTTCCACGACCTGCGCGAGCGCGCGCTCGCAGGCGTCGAGCAGGGCTTGCTGATGGAACAGGTCGTCGCAAGTGTAGGCCGACAGGCCAAGCTCAGGGAACGCGACGAGCGCCGCGCCCTTCGCGGCGGCGTCGCGCGCGAGCGCGAGCGTCTCGCTCGCGTTGTATGCCGGATCAGCCACGCGGCAGCGGGGTACGCCTACGGCCACGCGCGCAAAGCCGTGCGTATAGAGATTGAAGAAGCGCTCTTTCATTTTCGATAACCTCGAGGCGGGCGCGCTGCGCGCAGAGCGCGCTCTGAACGTTCGGGCCTGGCTTTCTGGCCCAAGGTTAGGGCCTGGCTTGCGGGCGGGCTTGCGCCTTCATGGCAGCCGCCGATGCACGAGGCGCGGCGGTCCTCACCCGCACGGGATGTTTGCTTTACCATGACCGTTTGCCGCGGCAGGCGCTTCGAACCACGCCGTGTGCACCCTCACCGCTTCCCACGCCAACGGGCACGCAAGTTGAACAAGGAACATTTCGATTATCGCACGGGCATCCTCGGGTCACCGTCCGAGGTCGACGCCGCCGAATGGAACGCGCTGCTCGCGCGCCAGGCGCAGCCGACGCCCTTTTTGCGCCACGAATTCCTCACGGCCCTCGATGCCACGCGCTGCGCGGCGCCGAACGAGGGCTGGGCCGCGCAGTTCGTCACGCTCACCGATACGCGCACGGGCCGTCTCGCCGCCGCCGCGCCGGTGTATCTCAAGGGCCACTCGTACGGCGAGTACGTGTTCGACTGGGCATGGGCCGACGCCTACAAGCGCAACGGCATCGAGTACTACCCGAAGCTGCTGTGCGCGGTGCCGTTCACGCCCGTGCAGGGCACGCGCCTGATGGCCGCCGACGAAGCCGCGCGCCGCCATCTGGCCGCGACGCTGCTCGCGTTCGCCGAGCAGGCCGACGTGTCGTCGCTGCACGTACTCTTTCCGACCGCGGAAGACGCCGAGGCGCTGACCGACCTCGGCATGATGCTGCGTGAGGGCGTGCAGTTTCATTGGCTCAACGACGGCTACCGCGACTTCGAGGACTTCCTCTCCACGCTCGAGCAGAAGAAGCGCAAGAACATCCGCGCCGAGCGCCGCAAGGTGCGCGACGCGGGCGTGACGATGCGGCGCGTGCGCGGCGAGGACATCAGCGACGCCGAATGGCGCTTCTTCAACCGCTGCTACCGGCAGACGTACCGCGAGCATTTCTCGTCGCCGTATCTGAATCTCGACTTCTTCCGCATGATCGGCGAAACGATGCCGGAGAATCTGCTGCTCGTGATCGCGGAGCGCGAAGGCAAGCCGATCGCGAGTTCGCTCGTGGTTTGGCAACGCGGCGAGAATGGCCTGGGCGGCACGCTCTATGGCCGCTACTGGGGCGCGCTCGAGCATGTCCCCTGTCTGCACTTCGAGACCGCGTACTATCAGCCGCTCGAATTCTGCATCGAAGAGAAACTCGACGTGTTCGAGGGCGGCGCGCAAGGCGAGCACAAGATGGCCCGTGGATTCCTGCCTACGGTCACGCGCTCGGCGCACTGGCTCGCGCATCCTGCGTTCTCCGACGCCATCGCGCGCTTTCTCGAAAGCGAGACGAACCATATTCACGCCTATATGCACGAGCTCAACGAGCGCAATCCGTTTCGCGCGTGAATGCAGTGTGTGAACGCACGTGCGTGATGCTCCCTGAAACGCCTCTGCCCAAATCGATCATCATCGCTTCCCGCACCATGCCGTGGTACCTCTATCTGCTCGAATGCGCCGACGGCAGCGTCTACACGGGCATTGCCATCGACGTCGCCGCGCGCTTCGCCCAGCACGCCGCCGGCACAGGCGCGCGCTACACGCGCTCGCGCAAGCCGGTCCAGGTGCTCGCGCAGTTCGAGTTTGCCGATCGTGCGAGCGCTTCGAGCGCCGAGTATTGGGTCAAGCGCCTGCGCCCCCAGGAGAAGCGCGCGCTCGCGACCGGCGCACTGACGATCGAATCGGTGCTGCCACCTCCCCCGAGCACCGAGCCGGAAGCCCAGGCGCCAGCATGAGCAAACGTAGCGGCGCGAGAGCGATCGCCGTAGGCCTGAACTACGCGCACGGCTGCGGCGTGAACATGCCCGCGCGGCTCGGCATTCCGCGCAGGCCAGAGCGGTTCGACGTGGCCAAGGTCGGCTGAACCCGGCGGGGAAGATTAGCCCATGAAAAAACCGCACGGCCTCGCGGCACGTGCGGTTTCTTTGCAGCAGGAAAAACGCGCGATTTACTTCTTGAAGTTCGCGACGCCTTCGCTGATTTCCTTGTGGGCGGCTTCGATGCCGACCCAGCCATCGACCTTGACCCACTTGCCCTTTTCGAGCGCCTTGTAGTTCTCGAAGAAGTGCTTGATCTGGTCCTTCAGGTACTCGGGCACGTCGTCGAGCGTCTTGAGGTTGGCCGTCATCGGGCAGACCTTGTCGTGCGGGACCGCGATCAGCTTCGCGTCGACGCCCGACTCGTCGGTCATCTGCAGCATGCCGAGCGCGCGCGAACGCACGACGGAGCCGGCCAGCAGCGGGAACGGCGTGATCACGAGCACGTCGACCGGGTCGCCGTCGCCGGAGAGCGTCTGCGGAATGAAGCCGTAGTTCACGGGATAGCGCATGCCCGTGCCGACGAAACGGTCGACGACGAGCAGGCCCAGGTCCTTGTCGGCTTCGTATTTCACCGGATCGCTTTGCGCGGGAATCTCGATGATCACGTTGAAGTCTTGCGGCAGATCCTTGCCGGCGGGGACATTTGCGAAGCTCATGAGCGCTCTCTGTTGAGAAGGGAAAAAAAGCGACGGCGCACGCGTGGGGCGCGGCGTGGGCGCATTGGGAAGCACACCGCGCACGACGCTCCGGCGCGTAACCGGACGTAAGAAGTTGGCGTCCATTATAGCCAATCGGCCAGGGCGGCCGGCAGTCTGGCCCAGGGCTTTCCCGCACGCGGATGAAGCGCCCGCTGAATTCCTGCGCGGCGCGGCTGGGATGGCGCGATAATGAGACAGTCAGCGCGAGCCTCCATCGAAGCATGCCAGGCACGCCTGCGCGGCATTTCCCGTTGTGCGTTTTCTTTCCCTCGTTTGACTCCCCATTTGCGAGGCGCATGCATGGAAGAAGCGAAGCACTTCATCGGCGGCGAGTGGCAATCGCCCGCCAGCGGCGAGACACTCGCCGCGATCGATCCCTCCACGGGCCAGCCCTTCGCGCGACTCGCGCGCGGCAATGCAACCGACATCGACGCAGCCGTGAGCGCGGCGCGCAAAGCCTTCGACGGCGCCTGGGGCGCACTGAGCGCCGCCGAACGCGGGCGGCTGCTGTTCGCGCTCTCGGGCCTCGTCGGCCAGCACAAGGAAGCACTCGCGCAGCTCGAAGCGCGCGACACCGGCAAGCCGCTCAAACAGGCGCGCGCCGACGCCGCCGCGCTCGCGCGCTACTTCGAGTTCTACGCGGGCGCCGCCGACAAGCTGCACGGCGAAACGCTGCCCTACCAGGCCGGCTATACGGTGCTGACGGTGCGCGAGCCGCACGGGGTGACGGCCCACATCGTGCCCTGGAACTACCCCATGCAGATCTTCGGCCGCAGCGTGGGCGCGGCGCTCGCCGCCGGCAACGCCTGCGTGGTGAAGCCCGCCGAGGACGCCTGCGTGTCGCTCTTGCGCGTGGCCGAACTGGCGCGCGAAGCCGGGCTGCCCGCCGGCGCGCTCAATATCGTGACCGGGCTCGGACACGAGGCCGGCGCGGCGCTTTGCGCGCATCCCGGCATCGACCACATCTCGTTCACGGGTTCGCCGCAAACGGGCAAGCTCGTCGCGCAGATGGCCGCCGAGCATCACGTGCCCGTCACGTTGGAACTGGGCGGCAAATCGCCGCAAATCGTCTTCGCCGATGCGGATCTCGACGCCGCGCTGCCCGTGCTCGTTGCCGCGATCGTGCAGAACGCGGGGCAGACGTGCTCGGCGGGCAGCCGCGTGCTGATCGAGCGCGGCGCCTACGAGCCGCTGCTTGACCGGCTTGCCGCGGCGTTCGGCAAGCTGCGCGTGGGACCGGCCAGCGCCGATCTCGACTGCGGCCCGCTCATCAACGACAAGCAGCGCCAGCGCGTGCGCGCTTTCCTCGACGAGGCCACCGCGAGCCGCATCGCGACGGCGGCAAGCGGCACGCTCGAAGCCGACGCGCCCAGCGGCGGCTTCTACCAGGTCCCGACGCTGTTGCGCGACGTGCCGCCGCAAAGCCGCCTCGCGCAGGAAGAGGTGTTCGGCCCGGTGCTCGCGGCCATGCCCTTCGAGGGCGAGGAAGAAGCGCTCGCGCTCGCCAACGGCACGCCCTACGGCCTCGTGGCAGGGATATGGACGCGCGACGGCGCGCGCCAGTTGCGCCTCGCGCGGCGCGTGCGCGCGGGGCAGGTCTTCATCAACAACTATGGCGCGGGCGGCGGCGTGGAATTGCCGTTCGGCGGCACGCGGCATTCGGGGCACGGGCGCGAGAAAGGCTTCGAGGCGCTCTATGGCTTCACGGTGCTGAAGACCATTGCGATCCGGCACGGCTGAACCCACGCGCAGTCAGAAAACCGATAAACAAACGGAGACACCATGCGACTCAAAGGCAAGACGGCCGTCGTGACGGGCGCCGGTTCGGGCTTCGGCGAAGGCATTGCAAAGACCTACGCGCGCGAAGGCGCGAACGTCGTGATCAACGATCTGAACGGCGAGGCGGCCGAACGCGTCGCGAGCGAGATCGCGCTCGCGGGCGGCAAGGCGATTGCCGTGCAGGGCGACATCACGCGCGAGGCCGACTGGCACGCGCTGCGCGAAGCGGCCATCGATGACTTCGGCAGCGTGCAGGTCGTCGTCAACAACGCGGGCACCACGCATCGCAACAAGCCCGTGCTCGAAGTGAGCGAAGCCGAATTCGACCGCGTCTACGCCGTCAACGTGAAGGGGCTCTACTGGAGCGTGCGCGCGTTCGTGCCGCACTTCCGGGAGCGCGGCGGCGGCGCGTTCGTCAACATCGCCTCGACCGCCGGTATCCGGCCACGGCCCGGACTCGTCTGGTACAACGGCAGCAAGGGGGCGATGATCGTCGCGAGCAAGGCGCTGGCCGCCGAACTCGGTCCCGACCAGATCCGTGTGAACTGCGTGAATCCCGTAATCGGCGACACGGGCCTCACGGCGGAGTTCATGGGCGTGCCCGATACGCCGGAGAACCGCCAGCGCTTCATCGCGACGATTCCGCTCGGGCGCTTTTCCACGCCGCAGGATGTGGCCAACGCCTGCCTCTATCTCGCCTCGGATGAGGCCGCGTTCGTCACCGGCACCTGCATCGAAGTGGACGGCGGGCGCTGCGTGTAGGCGGCCGGAACGCGCCAGAAGTCGTCGATTCATCAGTATTTTCCCCGACCTTTACGCGCCGTCGCGCCACGGCGGCGCGTATAGAATGGTCGTGCTTTCGCGTCGCATACCCGCCACAACGAGGCGGCACTAAAACAAGTACTACGAACGACCACATTGTTGGAGACACCATGGCCAGTCCAGCGAATCACCTGAAAGCGGGAGCGGGCGCCCCGCCCTCCGCGTTCGAAGAAGCCACCTATCGCAAGGTCGCGTGGCGCCTCACCCCGCTCCTCATGCTCTGCTACGTGGTCGCCTATCTGGACCGCGTGAACGTTGGCTTCGCCAAGCTGCAGATGAGCAGTGCGCTCAACCTCTCCGACGCCGTCTACGGCTTCGGCGCCGGCATCTTCTTCGTCGGCTATTTTCTGTTCGAAGTGCCAAGCAATATCATCCTGCATCGCGTGGGCGCGCGCGTGTGGATCGCGCGCATCATGGTCACATGGGGTCTCGTCTCGATACTGACGATGTTCGTGACCACGCCCACCATGTTCTACGTAATGCGCTTTCTGCTCGGCCTGTGCGAGGCGGGCTTCTTCCCCGGCATCATCCTCTACCTCACCTACTGGTATCCCGCGCACCGGCGCGGGCGCATGACCACTTGGTTCATGACGGCCATCGCGCTCTCCGGCGTGATCGGCGGGCCGGTGTCGGGCTGGATTCTCAAGGCCTTCGACGGCGCGAACGGCTGGCAGGGCTGGCAGTGGCTGTTCCTGCTCGAAGGGCTGCCTTCGGTGCTCGTCGGGGTGCTGGTGTTCTTCGTGCTCGATGACCGCATCGGCAACGCGAAGTGGCTCACCGAGGAAGAGCGCGCGCTGCTCGAGCGCAACATCGCCGCCGAGGACGCCACCAAGGAAGATCCGCCGCTCATGACCGTGCTCACGAGCGCGCGCGTGCTGGTGATGAGCTTCACCTACTTCTCGTTCGTGATGGGCCTCTACGGCGTGAGCTTCTGGCTGCCTACCATCATCAAGGCGACGGGCGTGAAGGACGCATTGACGATCGGCCTGCTTTCGGCCATTCCGTTCGCCGCGGCTGTGATCGGCATGGTGCTCGTGGCGAAGAGCGCCGACCGCACGCGCGAGCGCCGCTGGCACATCGCCGTGCCGGCCGCCATCGGCGCACTAGGCCTCGTGCTCTCGGTCACGTGGGCGCACGACACCACGCTCGCGATGACGGCGCTCACCGTCGCGACCATGGGCATCCTCACCACCCTGCCGCTGTTCTGGAGCCTGCCCACGGCGTGGCTCGCGGGCACGGGCGCCGCGGCCGGCATCGCGCTCATCAACTCGATCGGCAATCTCGCGGGCTTCCTGAGCCCTTATGCGGTGGGCTGGCTCAAAGAGGCCACGTCGGCCAACGACTCGGGCATGTACATGCTCGCGGCGTTCATGATCCTGGGCGGTTTGCTCGCGCTTTCCGCGCCGGCAAAGCTCGTGAATCGCTGAAGCCTCATTCGGCTTCCCCAATGGCAAACGGCCGCCTGTTTCAGGCGGCCGTTTTCGTTGCGGCTTACGGGGTGCAACGGCGACTGCGTCAAACCACGTTCATCGACAGCGCGCTCTCGCGATAGTGCGTGGCCGCCTTCTCGCCGTCGCCGAGCTGCTCGTGCAGACGCGCGAGTGCGCGATGCGAGCGGATCTTGAGCGGTTCGTTCTGGCTCGCGTCGGCGGACTTGATCGCCGCTTCGAGGAACGACTGAGCCTTGCCCCACAACTGCTGCTTCAGGCACAGGCGGCCCAGCGCGAACAGCAGGTCGCCGTCCTCGGGGTGGTCCTTGCGCCACGCCTCGGCCTTCTGGATGAGCGGAAGGGCGTCGTTGCTCACCGTGTCCGGGTAACGGCGCAAGAGGCGCGCGTCCCAGTTCTGTGCGAGCGCTTCCTCGACGATCTTGCGCGCGTCCGCCTGGCGCTCGAGCGCGATCAGCAGTTCGGCGGCGCAGTCCGCCAGACGCGGCGAGTGGCGCTCGACCGGCGAGAGCGATTGCCACAGCTCCAGCAGCGCATCGGCATTATGGCGGCGGTCGCGCAGCAGGTTCTCCGCCGCGAGCTGGCGCAGGCGCACGGCCACGGCGGGATGCAGCGCCTCGCGCTTTTCGAGCGTCTTCACGAGCTTGAGCACTTCGCTCCAGTTCTTGAGCTGCTGCTGCGCGCGCAGCGCGATCTGCTGCGCGTGGATGCGGCGGCCGCCCTGCGTGCGCATTTCGGTGAGCGCGGCGAGCGCGCCATCGGCGTCGCGGCCGTCGGCGCGCATGTCGGCGGTGGCCATGAGGCGCGCTTCCTGGAGGTCGGGGTCGTCGACCTGGGTGAGCCATTCGTCGCGGCGCGCATATTCGTGCAGACGATGCGCAGCCGTCGCGGCGATGAGGCCCGCGGCGCTCGTGTTCTTTTGATCGGCAAGCGAGTCGCGCGCGGCCTTCTCGGCGCGCGAGAAGCGGCCCGCGTAGAGATTGCCGACGGCGTCGCGCAGCGCCGAGTTGGCCTTCTCCGTGCGCATGCGCGCGCGGTAGGCCGCGACACGGCGCGGCATCGTCACGACGTTGCGCACGAAACGCAGGATCGCGTAGAACAGCACGAAGGCCACCACGATGCCGACCACGAACAGATTGAGCGAGACGTCCACGCGATACGGCGGGTAGACGAGCAGCACCTGCCCGGCGTCGAAGCGGCCGAAGGTCGCGAGCGCGACGGCGATCGCGAAGAGGAGCGCGAGCCAGAGGAGTCCACGGATGGCCATGTCTTACCCCCGGCTCCGGTATTGCTGGATCGCCTTCAGGCTCGTATCGAGCGTGGGCAGCGCGACGGCGGCCGAGCCGGCGCCCACTGCCTTCAGCAGGTCGCGCACGGTCTGCGTGTCTTTGGAGGCGCCGTCGAAGTAGCGCGCGAGCGTGGCGTCGGCGGCCGCGAGGTCGGACTTGAGCGTGTCCTGATTGCGCGAGAGCAGCGACAGGCGCGCCGAGAGCAGGCGCAGCTTCAGGTTCTCGCGCACGAAGTAGCCCTGATCGGGCGAGACGAGCATGGCGTCCGCGTTGTCGATGCGGCGCACCTGCACGAGGCTCGCGACCTGCTTGCCCACCCCGTCGAGGAACGTGTCGATCCACACCTTCCATTTCGGCTGGTTGGTCGCGGCGGCGACCCTGGCGACATCGGCGGGTTGAGCGGCTTCGGGCTTCGTGTGCGCGACGATCGCCTCGCCCGAAAGCGGCAGCGAGTCGATCTGGCCGAGCGCGGTGTCGAGCTTGATGGCGAGCCCTGTCAGATCGGTCGACGGCGCGGCCTTTAGCTTGTCGATGTCCTGCGCGATTGCCTTGCGCACGGTGATGGCCTGTGCGTTGTCCGAGGCGGCGAGGCGCGTGTCGGCGCTTTGCAGCGCGAAGAGCGCGAGCTGCGTGTTGCCGGTGAGCTGGAGCTGTTCGCTCGCGCTCGAGAGCATCTGGCCGACTTCGGCGAGCGTCCAGTCGTCGCGGCTCTTCGAGAGATCGGCGTATTGCTGCGCGAGCGCCTGCTGCGCGGTTTGCTCGTCGGCGATCTTGCTTTCGAGCAGGGCGATCTGTTTGTCGAGTTGCTGCGTGCCCGCAACCGCCTGGTCGGCGCGCGCGCGCAGCGCCGCGGCCTGCTGCTCGCTGGCCTGCTGGCGTTGTATGGCCTGCATGCCGAGGTTGTCGACCTTGCGATTGAGCCAATAGCCGCCCGCGCCCGAACCCGCAGCGACCAGCACCACGAAGAGCCACAGCAGCGCCGTGGCTGCCCCGCGCCGCGCTGTGCCCGGTGGCTGGGCCTGCGGTGCGGAAGAACCTGCGCCCGACGACGCATACGACGGCCGTGCCGACGCGCTGCCCGAAGCCTGCGCGCTGCCGGAAGCCGACGCCCCCGTGGCGACGGCACCCTGGTTTGACGTGCTGCTGGAGTTGTTCGAATCTGTCATGCGTGGGTTGGCCGGCGCCTGGGCCGGAGTGTTCTGAACCGGTTGAACAACGGAAGAAGCGAGGCCTAGCAGCGTCTCGACGATGCGTTCGTCGCCCGCGCCGGACACCGTAATCCTATCAAAACCCATCGAGCGCGCCGTCTCGGCGATCCGCGCGTGCGGCGCGACGAGCGGCGCGTGGCGCAGCTCGACGATTTCGCCCGCCGTGAGATGTTCGCGCGCGAGCTCGTCGAGGTTGCGCACGCCTTCCGAACTCGTCACGAGCCATGCGTGCGGCGCACCTTCGAGAAGCGCGTGGACCCGCGTCCAGGCGGCGATGGGCGGCTCGGGCACGATGCGGCGGTAGGCCGCGACGGTCTCCACTTCGGCGCCCGCTTCGCGCAGACGTTCGGCGAGCCACTCGCGGCCGCCGTCACCGCGCACGATCAGCACACGCTTGCCAGCGAAAGCCTCCGCACCGAACGTATTCTCGAGCGCCGCATAGAGCGACTCCGAATCGAAGCGCGCGGGCTCCTCGTCGGCAGCGCCCGACGGGCTCACCACGCGATGATCGGGCTCGGCCACGCCATGACGCTCGAGCGCGGCCACGCTCGCCGGGCCGACCACGGCCACCGGCAGCGCGGGCGGCCAGATCGAGGAGACCGAGGCGTAGCATGCGAACGCGCGGTCCACGGCGTTCGGGGAAACGAACACGACGAGCGCATACCGTTCGAGCGAGCCGAGCGCGGCGCGCAGCGGGGCGTCGTCGGTCACGGGCGCAATGGCGATGAGCGGGAAGTCGAACGTGCGGATGCCATGCCGCGCCAGTTGCCCGGCGAGCCCGTCCGATTGACCGGCCGGCCGGGTAATGACAACGGTAAACGGCGCACTGCCGCCATTGCCGCCATTGCCGCTTGCCAGCGGCGCGCGCTTCGTGCCTGTCGAGGCGTCGCCTGGGCCGCCCCACTCGTCGGGCTGACCGGCATTGCCGGGCGGTTGCCAGGGGCCGGCCATCATGCGCGGGCCGGGCCTTCGCCCGGGCCGGTGGGGTCGTTCGTGGCGCCACCGTCGTGTTGAGGCGCCGTGTTCGGGCCGTCGGCGCCCTGGGCCGCATCGGCTAGCGTGCGCACGATATCGAGCGCCCCCTGAGCAACGAGGTCGTCGGCGACGCGGCGGCCGAGCGCCACGGCTTCGTCGACCGTCGACGCCGCCGTCGCTTCCTGTGCGGCCAGCACGCGGCTCGCGTCCGGCGTGGCGATCGTCGCACGCAGCGCGAGCTTGCCGCCCTGCCACTGCGCGTAGGCAGCGAGCGGCACCGTGCAGCTGCCGCCCAGCGCGCGCGAAACCATGCGCTCGGCTTCGACGGCCTTTGCCGTGGCATCGTCGTGCAGCGGCGCGAGCCACGCGGCAAGCTCGGGGCGACCAGTGCGGATCTCGATGCCGAGTGCGCCCTGACCCGCCGCCGGCAGGCTGTCGTCGGGCTCGATGAGCGCGCGGATGCGCGCGCCGAGGCCAAGGCGCTTGAGGCCCGCGGCCGCGAGAATGATGGCGGCGTAGTCGCCGCGGTCGAGCTTGGCCAGACGCGTGTCGAGATTGCCGCGTAGCGGCTTAACATCGAGATGCGGATGGCGTGCGCGGATCATCGACTCGCGGCGCAGGCTCGAGGTGCCCACCACGCTGCCCGGCGGCAGCGCCGCGAGCGAGTCGTAGTCGTTCGAGACGAACGCATCGCGCGGGTCTTCGCGCTCCATGATGGCTGCAAGCGTGAAACCCTCGGGCAACTCCATCGGCACGTCCTTGAGCGAGTGCACGGCGAGGTCGGCGCGGCCTTCGGCCAGTGCCTGCTCCAGCTCCTTGACGAAAAGTCCCTTACCGCCGACTTTCGAGAGCGTGCGGTCGAGAATTTGATCGCCGCGTGTCGTCATTCCAACAATTTTCACGTCGCAGGCTGGATATAATTTGTGCAGCGCAGCTTGCACATGCTCTGCCTGCCACATCGCGAGGCGGCTCTCGCGCGAAGCGATCACAAGCGTGCGGGGCATGGGCGCGGATAACGTCTCGGAGTTCATGGCAACAGCATCGAATGACGGGATGAAAAGCAGGATCGGATAACAGGCAATGTTAGCACGCGCCCTTTTTATGGCCTCCCGGCAGGAACAGGCTGACAAGAAGCGTGCGGCGGCAAGGAAGAGACTCAAACGCTGCATCGGCGCTTACCGTGTGTGATTGATTCGGTAGAGCACGGTCCGCCTCGCCACTGGCAACACGCCACGCGCGTGGCGGCCCGAAGACGCCGCACGCCGCTCGCGTGCGGACCTGGCGCCTATGCGGCACAAGCCGGCACAAGCGGCCCGGCCACGGCCGTGCGAGCTTCGGGCTTGCGCTCGCCGTCGCAGCGGCGCAGTCTCCCCAGCAGGGCCTGCCCCCGGCGCACCGCCACTGGCGGCCCGCGCCGCCTCTGCAACATCCGCATGGCTCGCGCAGGGTGGCACCTTCCGCCCGTCCCAGGTTGCACCCGAAGTACCCGGCCCGGCAAGCGCCGCGGCCATGCAGTTGGCAGTCTCCGATCAACCTGTCCAAATCCTGGCAAGCCTCAAGGAAAACATCGTGAAGTCTTCAGGCTCGGCGCGCGCAGAGCGCCGCAACACCGCATCGCAGAACGCTACTTCCAAGGCCGCAGTGGCCGCGCCGTCCACGAAACCGGCGAAAACAGCGAAGACCACGAAGACCACGAAATCCACCGGCACCAAACCTGCGGGCCGGACCACGCAGGCCGCCGAGGCGCTCGAAGCAGCGAAGACCGCAAAGACCGCAAAGACAGTGAAGGCGCCGAAAGGCGTGAAAGCCACCAAAGCGACGAAAGCGGCCTCTGCCGCGGGGAAGGCCGCCGGCACCTCGCGCAACGGCCGCGCGCGCGACGACAAGGACCAGCCGCTCTTCGAAGACATCCGCTATCTCGGCCGCGTGCTTGGCGAGGTGCTGCGCGAGCAGGAAGGCGATGCCGTGTTCGACGTCGTCGAAAGCATTCGCAAGACCGCCGTGCGCTTTCGCCGCGAAGACGACATTGCCGACGCCCAGGCGCTCGACCGGCAGCTTCGCGCGCTCTCGCCCGAAGAGACCGTAACGGTCGTGCGCGCGTTCAGCTACTTTTCGCATCTCGCGAATATCGCCGAAGACCGCCACCGCAACCGCCGTCGACGCATTCACGACCTCGCGGGCTCGGCGCCGCAGGCCGGCACCATTGCGCACTCGCTCGAACGCCTCGCACAAGCCGGTGCGGCGGCCACGCCCGTGCTCCAGCAGTTCTTCAACGACGCGCTGATCGTGCCCGTGCTCACCGCGCACCCGACCGAAGTGCAGCGCAAGAGCACACTCGACTCGCAGCACGACATCGCGCGGCTGCTCGCCGAACGCGATCAGCCGCTCACGCATCGCGAGCTGGAGCACAACGAGTCCCTCTTGCGCGCGCGCGTGACCTCGCTGTGGCAAACCCGCATGCTGCGCGACTCGCGGCTGACCGTGGGCGATGAGATCGAGAACGCGCTTTCGTACTACCACACGACCTTCCTGACCGAGATTCCCGCGCTCTACGGCGAGATCGAAACACAGTTGAAGGAGCACGGCATTTCGGCACGCCTGCCCGCGTTCTTCCAGATGGGCAGCTGGATCGGCGGCGACCGCGACGGCAATCCGAACGTCACGGCCGCCACGCTCGAAGAGGCCAGCGAGCGCCAGGCGCAGGTGATCCTGCAGCATTACCTGGACGAAGTGCACCGGCTGGGCGCCGAGCTTTCGGTGTCGGACCTGCTCGCCGGGGCGAGCGACGAACTCAAGGCGCTGGCCGCAGCCTCGCCCGACAAGTCGCCGCACCGCGTGGACGAGCCGTATCGCCGCGCGCTGATCGGCGTCTACACGCGCCTTGCCGCGAGCGCACGCGTGCGCCTCGGCGAAGGCGTGGTGGCGGTGCGCAGCGCCGGCCGCAACGCCGCGCCCGTGCGCGCCACGCCCTATGCCGATGCAGGCGAGTTCTCGCGCGACCTGCATATCCTCATGGACTCGCTCGCCGAGCACCACGGCGCTTCGCTCGCCACGCCGCGCCTCGCGCCGCTCATGCGCGCCGTCGACGTGTTCGGCTTCCATCTCGCGTCCATCGACCTGCGCCAGAGCTCGGACATCCACGAGGCCGTGATCACGGAGCTGCTCGCGCGCGCGGGCGTGGAAGCCGACTATGCTTCGCTCTCCGAAGAAGACAAGCAGATCGTGCTGCTCGCGCAGCTCGCCGAGCCGCGCACGTTGCGCTCGCCGTGGCTCGACTATTCGGATCTCGTGAAGAGCGAGCTGGGCGTGCTGGAGATGGCGCGCGTGACGCGCGAGAAGTTCGGCGCGCGCGCAGTGCGCAACTACATCATCTCGCACACCGAAACGGTTTCCGACCTGCTCGAAGTGATGCTGCTGCAAAAGGAAACCGGCCTCTTGAGCGGACGCCTCGGCCACGTGGAAGATCCCGCGAAGGCCGCGCTGATGGTGATTCCGCTCTTCGAGACGATCCCCGACTTGCGCCACGCCCCGCACATCATGCGCGACCTGCTCGCGCTGCCGGGGATGGACGGCATCGTCGAGCACCAGGGCAACGAGCAGGAAATCATGCTCGGGTATTCGGACAGCAACAAGGACGGCGGCTTCCTCACCTCGAACTGGGAGCTTTACCGCGCGGAACTCGCGCTCGTCGCGCTGTTCAAGGATCGCGGCATCACGCTGCGTCTGTTCCACGGCCGCGGCGGCACGGTGGGACGCGGCGGCGGCCCGACCTACAACGCCATCCTCTCGCAGCCGCCGGGCACGGTGGAAGGCCAGATCCGTCTGACCGAGCAGGGCGAAGTCATCGCGAGCAAGTTCGGCAATCCGGAAATCGGCCGCCGCAACCTCGAAACGGTGATCGCGGCGACGCTCGAAGCCACGCTGTTGCCGATGGGCGGCAACGTCGACAACGCGCCGGACGAATTGCCCGCGTTCGAAGAGACGATGCAAACGCTCTCCGACGCGGCGATGGCCGCTTATCGCTCGCTCGTCTACGAGACGCCGGGTTTCACCGACTACTTCTTCGCCTCGACGCCGATCACCGAGATCGCGGAGCTGAACATCGGCAGCCGCCCCGCCTCGCGCAAGCTGCAGGACCCGAAGAACCGCAAGATCGACGACCTCCGTGCGATTCCGTGGGGCTTCTCGTGGGGCCAATGCCGTTTGCTGATCACCGGCTGGTACGGCTTCGGCAGCGCGGTGTCGTCATATCTCGACGACGCGGGCAGCGACGCCGAGCGCGCGCGACGTCTTGCGATGTTCAAGAAGATGTACAAGAGCTGGCCGTTCTTCTCGAACCTGCTCTCGAACATGGACATGACGCTCGCGAAGACCGACCTCGCGGTGGCGTCGCGTTACGCGCAACTGGTGACGGACAAGAAGCTGCGCAAGCACGTGTTCGAGCGCATCGTGGCCGAGTGGGAACGCACGACGAAGGTGCTCGGCGAGATCACGGGCGCGAGCGAGCGGCTCGCCGACAACCCGCTGCTCGCGCGTTCGATCAAGAACCGCTTCCCTTATCTCGATCCTTTGAATCACATGCAGGTCGAGCTGATCAAGCGGTATCGCGCCGGCGACCCGAGCCCGCGCGTGCGGCGCGGCATTCACCTGACGATCAACGGGATTGCGGCGGGGCTGCGCAATACGGGTTGACACTCGCGCTGCGCTGACTCGTTGTTCAAAAACGGCGTCGTGCCCTGGCGGGCACGACGCCGTTTTTCCTTTCGCCTCGCGCGTCTCAATCCCTCCGCGTCGCCTCGATCATGAGCGCGTCGAGCTTGAAGGAATAATCGCTCTGCACATCGAAGTATTGACGCACTTCATCGGGCGCACGCTCCCACATCGAGCGAATCGCCGTCACCCGTTCAGCAGGCGTTCGCATGCGCGCCACCCACGAATCGAAGTCGAGCGCGATGCGCCAGCGCTCGCTCACGTTCGCATCGAATCCGGCGGCGTCGAGCATCGCGATCCATTCGTCGGCGCGGTAGTCGCGAATGTGCGAGGCGTCGCGCAACAACTCGATCGCCTGGATATGCGTGTCGTAAAGCGGATCGTCGATGCCCGCGATGTCGATGAACTTCAGCCGGCCGCCCGGCTTGAGCACGCGGTGCACCTCGGCCAGCGCGCGCGGCACGTCGCGCCAATGATGCGCGCTCATGCGGCTCACGGCCCAGTTGAACGACGCATCGGCAAACGGCAGCGTCTCCGCCGCGCCCTGCTGCGTACGCACCGTCGTCAAGCCGCGCGCTTTCGCGGCGGCCTCGACCGTGGCGAGCATCTGCGGGGCGATGTCGTAGGCCACGACTTCGCGCACGTGCGGCGCCACCGCGAAGCTCGCGTGGCCGGCGCCGCAACCCATGTCCAGCACCGTCGCATTGCCGCAGGTGGCCGCGAAGGTCGCAGAGAGGTTCTCCAGGTCCGCGCCGCTCGCGTGGACCTGGCTCGTGAGGTAAGCGGCAGCAGTCGAGCCGAATGCGTCGGCGACCTGATCGTGATGCTTCATCGCATGCTCCTTTTGCGGGTTGTTTTGCGGGTTCTCGTGCGGCTCGTTATGCGGGGCGCGAAGCGTCGAGCGCTGCGTGCCGGGGCTTCGGCCATCTTCGGGCGGGCTGACGCGGCGGCCCGTCGCCTCGTCAGACGCTACAATAGGGCCCGTTCTGTACCAGTACAAGTTAAGCGATTATTCTGGTATCACCGCCACCTGCCCTACGCCAATGAGCCTCGACACGCCCGCCGCCGCCGGCAAAACTCTCGACGCGACACCCGCGCGCGCCCTCGGTGAATTCATCCGCGCCCATCGCGAGCGGCTTTCGCCGCAGGAGGTCGGCTTGCCGCCGGGCCCGCGCCGCCGCACGCCCGGCCTGCGCCGCGAAGAGGTGGCGCAACTGTGTGGCGTGAGTCCGACCTGGTACACGTGGATCGAGCAAGGTCGCCCCGTCTCCGCCTCGGCGGATGCGCTCGCGCGCATCGCCGTCGCGCTGCGGCTCTCGCGCGCCGAGCGCGCATATCTGTTCGAACTGGCCGCGCAGCGCGACCCCGCCGAGCCCGATCCGGCCACCGCAGCCGACGCGCCCGCCACGCTGCTGCAGACGGTGAAGCTCGTGGACGCCCCCGCCTACGTGCTCGACCGCCAGTGGACCGCACTCGCCTGGAACGCGCACGCGGCGGACCTCTTCACCGGTTGGCTCGACGGCGAGCACGACCGCAACCTGCTGCGCTTCACGTTCACCGAACCGCTCGGGCGCGAGTTGATCGTCGACTGGGAAACGCGTGCGCGGCGTCTGGCCGCCGAGTTCCGCGCCGATTCGATCCGGCATCTGAACGACGCCCCCACGCGCGCGCTGGTCGATTCGCTGATCGCTGCGAGCGACGAGTTCGCGCGCTTCTGGGCCTCGCAGGACGTGTTCGAGCGCGAAGGCGGCCGGCGCGAGTTCAATCATCCGCGCCACGGCCGCATCGCTTACGACCAGATCACCCTCAAGCCCGCGCACCGCGAGGACCTCAAGCTGGTGGTGCTGGTGCGGCTGTAAAACCGGCGCTCGCTCGCGGGCCTGCCGCTCGTCAACCGGCCCGGCGCGCGCCCTCGCCGCGCCCGCACGCCCCTCGCCCGGCTCCCAGCGCCGGCCGCCGCCCGCGCCGATGGTAAAATTGACGCCTTTCCCGCCGTGCGCCGTGTTTTGCGCGAGGCTGCGCGGCCCGCTTTCCCATCGCTCACCGCTCTCATCACCATGACCTCCCAACTGCACAAAAAAGGCGAAGCCTGGTCGGCTCGCTTCTCCGAACCCATGTCGGAGCTGGTCAAGCGCTACACGTCGTCGGTCTTCTTCGACAAGCGTCTCGCGCTCGTCGATATCGAGGGGTCGCTGGCGCACGCGTCGATGCTGGCCGCGCAGAAGATCATCTCCGCCGACGACCTCGCCGCCATCCAGGGCGGCATGGCGAAAATCAAGGGTGAAATCGAGCGCGGCGAGTTCGAATGGCAACTCGATCTCGAAGATGTGCACCTGAACATCGAAGCGCGCCTCACGGCCCTCATCGGCGACGCGGGCAAGCGCCTGCACACGGGCCGCTCGCGCAACGACCAGGTCGCGACCGACATCCGCTTGTGGCTGCGCGGCGAGATCGACCGCATCGGCGGCCTGCTCGGCGACCTGCGCGGCGCGCTGCTCGACCTCGCCGAGCAGCACGCGGGCACGATCATGCCCGGCTTCACGCACCTGCAGGTGGCGCAGCCGGTCACGTTCGGCCATCACCTGCTCGCCTACGTGGAGATGTTCACCCGCGACGCCGAGCGCATGGTCGATTGCCGCAAGCGCGTGAACCGTCTGCCGCTGGGCGCCGCGGCGCTCGCGGGCACGAGCTACCCAATCGACCGTTTCGCCGTGGCGAAGACGCTCGGCTTCGACGGCATCTGCGCGAACTCGCTCGACGCCGTCTCCGACCGCGACTTCGCGATCGAATTCACGGCGGCCGCCGCACTCGTGATGACGCACGTCTCGCGCTTCTCGGAAGAGCTGGTGCTGTGGATGAGCCCGCGCGTGGGCTTCATCGATCTCGCCGATCGCTTCTGCACCGGCTCCTCGATCATGCCGCAGAAGAAGAACCCCGACGTTCCGGAACTCGCGCGTGGCAAGACCGGCCGCGTGAACGGCCATCTCATGGCGCTCCTCACGCTGATGAAGGGCCAGCCGCTCGCGTACAACAAGGACAACCAGGAAGACAAGGAGCCGCTGTTCGACACGGTCGACACCGTTGCCGACACGCTGCGCATCTTCGCCGAGATGGTCGCGGGCATCACGGTGAAGGCCGAAGCGATGCGCGCGGCGGCGCTGCAAGGTTTCTCGACGGCCACCGACCTTGCCGACTACCTCGTGAAGAAGGGCCTGCCGTTCCGCGACGCGCACGAAGCCGTGGCACACGCGGTGCGCATCTGCGTGGACCGCAACTGCGATCTCGCCGACCTCACGCTCGACGAAATGCGCCGCGAACTGCCGGCTGTTTCGCATCTGCTCGGCGAGGACGTGTTCGAAGTGCTGACGCTCGAGGGCTCGGTCTCGGCGCGCAACCACCCGGGCGGCACGGCGCCCGAGCAGGTGCGTGCGGCCATCGCCGCGGCGCGCGCGGCGCTCAAGTAAGCGCAACGCTGCGGGCCTGAACGGGGCCCGCACGAGCGCCAACCGGGCGCGCGACTGACAACGTCGCGCGCCCGGTTTGTTTTTGGGGCGCCGCAACATACGAGCACGCGCTGTACCCCCGGGAAACCTCGGCAGGTGTGCGCCAGGCACGTACGCGCCATGGCCTATGATCCCGCGCCATACTGACGCTTTGCCCCGTCGGTCGCCACCGCCGCGGCTCGACGCTGGCCCCGTTCGCCCTTGCCCCAACTACCACCCCGATGATCGTCCGCCCGCATCTCCACTGGTTCCGCATGCTGCTCGCGTGGCGCGGCTCCGTGCTGCCGCAGCTTCTGCCGCGCCTGTTCATCGTGCTGTGCATCTCGATCGTCGCAGTGGCCGTGCACGATCACATCCTCAAGGTCACGGTGAACCTGAGCACCGTGCCGTTCTCGCTCATCGGCATCGCGCTCGCGGTGTTTCTCGGCTTTCGCAACAGCGCGAGCTACGACCGCTACTGGGAAGGGCGCAAGCTCTGGGGGCAAATGCTCAACGAGACGCGCTCGCTCACGCGCGAGGCGCTCACGCTCCCGCGCAGCGTCGATGCAGCCGCGACGCGCGAACGCGCCCGCGAGCTTGTCGGGCTGCTCGCCGCGCTGCCGCACGCGCTGCGCCATCAGCTGCGCAGCACCGATCCGCGCGCCGACCTCGAAGCGCGCCTGCCACCGGCGCTGTTCGCGCGCGTGATGGCCTCGCGCTTTCGCCCGGCCACGCTCATGCTGTGCGCGTCCGAATGGGTCCAGCGCGAGGCGAGCGAAGGCCGCCTCGACGGCTACGCGGTGCTAGCGTTCGAGCACAATCTCAATGGCATTTCAGATGTAATCGGCGGTTGCGAGCGCATCGTCTCCACGCCGCTGCCGTTCGCCTATACGGTAATGATTCATCGCACGGTGTACTTCTTCTGCGCGCTGCTGCCGTTCGGCCTCGTCGATAGCATCGGCGCGCTCACGCCGGTCTTCGCCGTGTTCGTGGCCTATGCGTTCATGGCCCACGAAGCCATCGCCTCGCAGATCGAAGACCCGTTCGGCACCGAGGACAACGACCTCGCGCTCAACATGATGTCGGCGGGCATCGAGGTCGCGTTGCACGACCTCATGGGCGAGCCCACCTCGCTACCGGCGCGCGCGCCGGAGCAGTTCATCATCGACTGACGACGCGGCTTCAGTGGTTGTTCACCATCTCCGCCAGGCGCTTCAAGGTCGCGAGGCGCCCGCCTAGCAGGTCGAGCCGCGCATGCTCGTCGATGAGCGGCGTGGTCGCGTCGCGATAGGCGCGCCAGTCGCGCTGCGCGCGCGCGAGCGTCGGCCGTGCGTGCTTCGGCATGCGGGCATAGAGCTGACGGTAATAGCGGTTCAGGCCGTAGCTCGCGTGCTCACAGCGCGCGTCGGCGCTGCAGGCGCGTACACGGGGCGGGTCGCCGTCGGCCGCCGCCGCCTTGCGCAGCGCGAGCGCACGCTCGCGCACCGGCTGCAGCCGCATGTCGGCCTCGTAAAGCTGATACGTGCTCCCGCTCGTCGTCGCGAACACGGCGCCGAGCATGGTGTCCTCGGCGTCGCGCCAAGCCACCCACTTCTGCTGGCTCGACCGCCAGCGCTTTTGCCTCGCGGGCGGCAGTTTCGCGACCAGTTGCGCGAGCGCCGTGTCGGCGGCCGCGCGCCATGCGCTGCGCGCGTCGTCCATGCACTGGATCTGCCCGGCCGTCGAGGAACGGTCGGCGCGCGCAAGGCACGCGCGCATGCCCGTGTCGATCGGATCGGCCGCCGCGACTTCCGCGCGCGCGCCCGGCGCCACGGCCAGCAAAGCCGTGGCAACCGAAAGCGCGAACACGATCGCGGTGAAGGAGCGCGCAAACCGCGCCGATGAACCGCCTGACATTCCTCTCCCTCGGGCGCTCAGTCGCGCACGCAATCCACGAAGTACTCGATGCGGCCGTTGATGGTCTCGCCCACGAGCCCGTGGATGTCGGTGTGGAAGCCCGGGAAGCGCTCGTTGAACTCGCGCGCGAACTTCAGGTAATTCACGATCGTCTTGTTGAAGCGCTCGCCCGGAATCAGCAGCGGAATGCCCGGGGGATACGGGGTGAGCAGGATCGACGTGACGCGGCCTTCCAGTTCGTCGACCGGCACGCGGTCGATCTCGCGGTGGGCGAGCTTCGCGAAGGCGTCGGAAGGCTTCATCGCGGGCTCCATGCTCGAGAGGTACATCTCGGTCGTGAGGCGCGCGATGTCGTTGGCGCGGTAGACGCTGTGGATCTGCTGGCACAGGTCGCGCAGGCCGACGCGCTCGTACATCGGATGCTGCGCGACGAACTCGGGCAGCACGCGCCAGAGCGGCTGGTTGTTGTCGTAGTCGTCCTTGAACTGCTGGAGTTCGGTGACCATCGAGTTCCAGCGACCCTTCGTGATGCCAATCGTGAACATGATGAAGAACGAGTACAGCCCCGTCTTCTCGACGATGATGCCGTGCTCGGCCAGGTACTTCGTGACGATCGCGGCCGGAATGCCCGTCTCGCCGAATTCGCCGTCCACGTCCAGACCCGGCGTGACGATGGTCGCCTTGATCGGATCGAGCATGTTGAAGTTCTCGGCCAGCGCGCCAAAGCCGTGCCAGTGGTCGTTCGGGCGCAGCATCCAGTCTTCGCGCGAGCCGATGCCTTCCTCGGCCAGGTCGTCCGGGCCCCAGACCTGGAAGAACCAGTCGGCGCCGTATTCGGCGTCTACCTTGCGCATCGCGCGGCGGAAGTCGAGCGCCTCGGCGATCGACTCTTCCACCAGCGCGGGGCCGCCGGGCGCTTCCATCATCGCGGCGGCCACGTCGCACGACGCGATGATCGCGTACTGCGGGCTCGTGGACGTGTGCATGAGGTACGCCTCGTTGAAGCGGTGACGGTCGAACGTGCTGTCCTCCGAGTCCTGCACCACGATCTGCGAGGCCTGCGAGATGCCGGCGAGCAGCTTGTGCGTCGAGTGCGTCGCGAACACCAGCGCCTTCGTGCGCGGACGGCCCGCGCCGATCGCATGCATGTCCTGATAGAACGCGTGGAATTCGGCGTGCGGCAGCCACGCTTCGTCGAAGTGCAGCGTGTCGAGCATGTCGCCGAGCAGGTCCTTGATCATCTCGACGTTGTAGATCACGCCGTCATAGGTGCTTTGCGTGATCGTGAGGATGCGCGGCTTGAGGTTCGGGTTCTTCTCGAGCGCTTCACGGGCGAACGGGTTCGCCTCGATCTTCTTGCGGATGTTTTCCGGCTTGAACTCGTCGCGCGGAATCGGGCCGATGATGCCGAAGTTGTTGCGCGTAGGCGTGAGGAACACGGGGATCGCGCCCGTCATCGTGATCGCGTGCAGGATCGACTTGTGGCAGTTGCGGTCCACGAGCACGATGTCGCCCGGCGCCACGGTGGCGTGCCAGACGATCTTGTTCGACGTGGAGGTGCCGTTGGTCACGAAGAACACGTGGTCCGCGCTGAAGATGCGCGCCGCGTTGCGCTCCGAGGCCGCGACCGGGCCCGTGTGGTCGAGCAGCTGGCCGAGTTCCTCGACCGCGTTGCAGACGTCCGCGCGCAGCATGTTCTCGCCGAAGAACTGGTGGAACATCTGCCCGAGCGGATTCTTCAGGAACGCCACGCCGCCCGAGTGGCCCGGGCAGTGCCACGAGTACGAGCCTTCGTCGGCGTACTTGACCAGCTCCTTGAAGAACGGCGGCGCCAGCGCGTCGAGATACACCCGCGCTTCGCGAATGACGTGGCGCGCCACGAACTCCGGCGTGTCCTCGAACATGTGGATGAAGCCGTGCAACTCGCGCAGGATGTCGTTGGGCAGATGGCGCGAGGTGCGGGTTTCGCCGTACAGGAAGATGGGGATGTCCGAGTTGCGCTTGCGCACCGCTTCCATGAACGCGCGCAGCGCGACGATGGCGGGCGCGTGCTCGGGCGCTTCCTCGTCGGAGCCTTCGACGTAGGGCAACAGCTCGTCGTCGTCGATCGAGAGGATGAAGCACGCCGCGCGGCTCGACTGCTGCGCGAACGACGTGAGGTCGCCGTAGCTCGTCAGCCCGAGGACTTCCGCGCCCTCTTTCTCGATGGCTTCGGCGAGTGCCCGGATGCCGGAACCCGAGATGTTCTCGGAGCGGAAATCTTCGTCGATGATGACGACGGGAAAACGAAACTTCATGGGCGATTCTCCAAAAGAAACGACCGCTGCATATGACGCGCAGCGGTCCCCGTATGTCGTTGTGTCCGGTGGCAGGGCCTGTGTGCGTCAGGTCTTCGGCAGGGTGACGCCGTGCTGGCCTTGATACTTGCCGCCGCGATCCGCGTAAGAGACCTCGCAGACCTCGTCGCTTTCGAAGAACAGCACCTGGGCAACACCCTCGTTCGCGTAGATTTTGGCAGGCAATGGTGTCGTATTCGAGAATTCGAGCGTCACATAGCCCTCCCACTCGGGCTCGAACGGCGTGACGTTCACGATGATCCCGCAGCGCGCGTAGGTGGACTTGCCCAGACACACGGTCAGGACGTTGCGCGGAATGCGGAAATACTCGACCGTGCGCGCGAGCGCGAACGAATTGGGCGGAATGATGCAGACATCGCCCTTGAAGTCGACGAACGACTTTTCGTCGAAGTTCTTCGGATCGACGATCGTGGAGTTGATGTTCGTGAAGATCTTGAATTCGTCGGCGCAGCGGATGTCGTAGCCGTAGCTCGACGTTCCGTAGCTCACGATCTTGCGGCCGTCCTCCGACATACGGACCTGATCGCGCACGAACGGCTCGATCATCTTCTGCTCTTCGGCCATGCGCCGGATCCACTTGTCGGACTTGATTGCCATGTTCGCTACGTACGAGGAAAAATCGGGTCGGGAAGGCATGCGGATGGCCCCATCGGGCACTCGCCGCGTGCGAAAGGCGCCTATTTTACGCGATGTGGATCGGCGTGCCGGGAACTGCGTTTGACGCTGCCGGGATGGATGCAGCCGGTGGCGCGGCCGTAGCGCGCAAACCCGCATGATTGCTGGCGCTCACGCGGCCTCGGTTGGTCTTCCGGTGGATTTCGGGTCGCCTGCTGGTCGCCTGGCGGTCGCCTTCCGGTGGCCCGGCGCGAGCCGATGTGGCATGGCGCCACGCTCACTGGGCGCGGATCAGCCCGCACGCGAGCGCCGGACCCGTACCGCGCTGCGGATACGCATAGGGGTCGATCGGATCGCGATGCACGATCACGGCGCGCTGCAGCACGGAGCGCACGCCGTCGAGCGAAACGTCGGGTGCGACGATAAAGCCGGTCGCCACGCCATTCGAATCCGCATGGATGTTGCCGAGGTCGCCCTCGACGCGCGCGCCCGGCTTCAGGCGCTCGGCGGCGGGGGCGAACACGGGGCCGGCGCTCGATGCATCGATGGCGTTGCAGTCGCCGCGTTCGTGCACCTGCAGTGCGTGATCGCTGTCGGGCGGCAGGCCCGCGAGGTTGTAGCTCACCTGCACGCCGTCCGAGTGCTCGACGAACGACACGGTGCCGCGCGCCTGGCTGCCGACCGTCGGCAACAGCTGCGCGCTCGCGCGCTTCTCCTGCTGGCCCATGAAGCTCGTGCAGCCCGCTAGCAGCATGCCGCCGCCGAGTGCCACGAGCGCCACGAGGGCCCTCACCCGTACGACGTGCGCGTTCCCCGCTTGCCTGTCGTGTCCTTTACCCATGCGATCCTCTTGCCGGCCGGCGGCAGCCCCGTTGCTCCCGCCACACCGGACCGATGAAGCCCACATGATACCGCGCACGCGCCGCGCCGCGCGCCTATCTGTCCCCATGCGCGGGAACCGGCCAGGCCTCTGGATGCGCAGGAATTCAGGTGTTCTGCACGACGATGGTCGGGAACTTCGAGGTCATGTCGCGGGCTCGCTCGGCGATCTGGATTGCCACGCGCCGCGCGATCGCGCGATAGATTTCCGCCACCGGCCCCTGCGGCGCGGCCACCACGGTGGGGTTGCCCGAATCGGCCTGCTCGCGAATGGCGATGTCGAGCGGAAGGCTGCCCAGCACTTCGACGCCGTACTCCTTCGCCATGCGCTCGCCGCCGCCCGCACCGAAGATATGTTCGGCGTGACCGCAGTTCGAGCAGATGTGCACGGCCATGTTCTCGACGATGCCGAGAATCGGAATGCCCACTTTCTCGAACATCTTGAGGCCCTTCTTCGCGTCGAGCAGCGCGATGTCCTGCGGCGTCGTGACGATCACGGCGCCGGTCACGGGCACGCGCTGCGAGAGCGTGAGCTGGATGTCGCCGGTGCCGGGCGGCATGTCCACCACGAGATAGTCGAGCTCGCGCCAGTTCGTCTGCCGCAGCAGTTGCTCGAGCGCGGAGGTGGCCATCGGGCCGCGCCAGACCATCGGATTATCCTGCTCGATCAGAAAGCCGATCGAGTTGGCCTGCACGCCGTGACCTTCGAGCGGATTCATCGACTGGCCGTCGGGCGACTCGGGGCGGCCCTCGATGCCGAGCATCATCGGCAACGAGGGGCCGTAAATGTCCGCGTCGAGCACGCCGACAGAAGCGCCTTCGGCCGCGAGCGCGAGCGCGAGGTTGACGGCGGTCGTGCTCTTGCCCACGCCGCCCTTGCCCGACGCCACCGCGACGATATTCTTGACGTTGGGCAGCAGCTTCACGCCGCGCTGCACCGTATGCGCGGTAATCTCACTGCGCACCGCGACGCGGCTTGCCTGCACGCCCGGCACGGCGGCGAGCGCCGCTTCGACCTGCTTGCGCACGGCGTCGAACTGGCTCTTCGCGGGATAGCCGAGCACGATCTCCACGCCGACCGTGTCGCCTTCGACGCTGACGTTGCGTACGCCCTTGGCCACCGTGTAGGGATGGCCCGTGTTCGGATCCGTCAAGGCCGCGAGCGCGGCGTCGATCAAAGCCCGGTCTATGCTCATTGAAACTCCGTGGGGAGAATGCCGGTTCGCGTAAGCGCTCATCGCAGCGAGGAGTGATCGCGTACGCGCCGGAAATCGAAAGAAATTGTTAAGCTGCATTGCGCAAATCCGGCCGGGAAGGCACGCTTCGCGGCAGCATCGTTTGCGCGCGCCAAAGGCGCTCTCAAGGCTGCTGGAATGCGGCCGCGAGAGCGCCTGGCGGCGCAATCCTCAAGGCGTCATTGTAGTAGCTGCCGCCGTGCGCGCATCGAAGACCCTGTTCGCAAGCGGGGCCGCGAACGCCACGGCCGGCCTGGTTCCACTCAAGAAAGGAAAGCAAATGAACACAAGAATCCTGACCCGCCTCTCCGTCTTCGCCGTTGCCGGCGCGCTCGTCGCCGGCTGCGCGACCCAGCAGGGCACCAATACGGCGCTCGGCACGGGTGTGGGCGCCGGTACGGGCGCCGCCATCGGCGCGATCTTCGGCGGCGGCAAGGGCGCGGCGATCGGCGCGGGCGCGGGTGCACTGGTCGGCGGCATCACGGGCTACAACTGGAACGCGATCCACAACAAGCTCTCGGGCGCGACCAAGGGCACCGGCACCCAGATCACCGAGCAGCCGGACGGCTCGCTCAAGCTCAACATCCCGAGCAACGTGACGTTCGACACCAGCAGCTATGCGATCAAGCCGTCGTTCGCGCCGGTGCTCGACGAGGTCGCGCAGACGCTCCAGCAGAACCCGGAAGTCGTCGCGCAGGTGGTAGGCCATACGGATAACACGGGCTCCTCCGCCTACAATCAAACGCTGTCGGTCAATCGCGCGCAGAGCGTCGTGAACTACCTCGCCTCGCGCGGCATTCAGATGCAGCGCATGGCGGCCGACGGCCGCGGCGACACGCAACCGGTCGCCGACAACAACACCGAGGCGGGCCGCGCCGCGAACCGCCGCGTCGAAATCTATCTGCGCGCCACGGCGCAGCATCAGGGCTGAGGCTGCCCGGCACAGCCGCTGGCTAGAGGCGACAGCTAAAGGCGACACATCGACGGGACGGCAGCGATGCCGTCCCGCTTGCATTGCGCATTCGGAGCGGCAGCAGGGCCGCTTCGGACCCGCTGCTGGACGGCCATCAACGCCTCGTCTGGAAACGCTGCCAGGGAATCGAAAAAATTTTCGAACTCTCCGGAAACCGCGCTGTCTTTGTTTACGGTACGTGTGCGGCAGCGCCGCCGCGTCACCATTCTCCTCTTGTCGTTGTTGCTCCGGGGCCATACTGCCCCGGTTTTTTTTTGGCCGCTTTTTGCAATGCGGCTTCTCCGTTGCTCCCGAGCGGGCGTGCTGTCTCTACCCAAATCGCATGCGAGCGCTCAGCCGCCGGCTGAACGGGGGTGCGTCTGCCCTGCTAAAATCGCCCTTTCCCCCTGCAACATCGGACTTCTCCTCATTTATGTCAGCACCCGCCACCGACCTCGCAGCAGCCGGCGCGCATGCCAATCAAAGTGGCCGCCGCCAGATTCTCGTCACGTCTGCTCTGCCCTATGCCAACGGGCAGATCCACATCGGCCATCTGGTCGAGTACATCCAGACGGACATCTGGGTTCGCGCGCTTCGAATGCATGGCCACGAGGTCTACTACGTCGGTGCCGACGACACGCACGGCACGCCCGTCATGCTGCGCGCCGAGAAGGAAGGCGTCACGCCGCAGCAGTTGATCGCGCGCGTATGGCAGGAGCACAAGCGCGACTTCGACAGTTTTGGCGTGTCGTTCGACAACTACTACTCGACGGACTCCGAAGAAAACCGCGTGCTCTCCGAGTCGGTGTATCTGGCGCTCAAGGAAGCCGGCCTGATCGACACGCGCGACATCGAGCAGGCCTACGACCCGGTCAAGAACATGTTCCTGCCGGATCGCTTCATCAAGGGCGAGTGCCCGAAGTGCGGCGCGAAGGACCAGTACGGTGACAGCTGCGAAGTGTGCGGCTCGACCTATGCGCCCACCGATCTGAAGAATCCGTACTCGGTGGTTTCGGGCGCCACGCCCATCCGCAAGACCTCGACGCACTACTTCTTCCGCCTCTCCGACCCGCGCTGCGAAGACTTCCTGCGCGGCTGGGTGAGCGGGCTCGCGCAGCCGGAAGCGACCAACAAGATGCGCGAGTGGCTCGGCGAGTCGGGCGAATCGAAACTCGCCGACTGGGACATCTCGCGCGACGCGCCGTACTTCGGCTTCGAAATTCCGGGCGCGCCGGGCAAGTACTTCTACGTGTGGCTCGACGCCCCGGTGGGCTATTACGCGAGCTTCAAGAACCTTTGCGAGAAGCGCGGCATCGACTTCGAGGCGTGGGTAAGGCCCGGCTCGAAGACCGAGCAGTACCACTTCATCGGCAAGGACATCCTGTACTTCCACACGCTGTTCTGGCCGGCCATGCTGCAGTTCTCGGGCCACCGCACGCCGACCAACGTGTTCGCGCACGGCTTCCTGACCGTGGACGGCGCGAAGATGTCGAAGTCGCGCGGCACGTTCATCACGGCGGAAAGCTACGTGAGCACGGGCCTGAACCCCGAGTGGCTGCGCTATTACTTCGCGGCAAAGCTCAACAGCACGATGGAAGACCTCGACCTGAACCTCGATGATTTCCAGGCGCGCGTGAACAGCGACCTCGTCGGCAAGTACATCAACATCGCGAGCCGCGCGGCGGGCTTCCTGATCAAGCGCTTCGACGGCCGCGTGCAGGACAGCGCGATGAATCATCCGCTGCTCGAGCAACTGCGCGCCGCGATTGCGCAGATCGCCGCGAACTACGAGGCGCGCGAATACGGCCGCGCGCTGCGCCATACGATGGAGCTTGCCGATGCGGTGAATGGCTACGTCGATACGGCCAAGCCGTGGGAACAGGCCAAGGATCCGGCCAACGCGGCGGCGCTGCACGAAACCTGCTCCGTGAGCCTCGAAGCGTTCCGCCTGCTCTCGCTCGCGCTGAAGCCGGTGCTGCCCACGCTCGCCGAAGGCGTCGAACAGTTCCTGGCGATCGAGCCGCTCACCTGGGCCGACGCCGGCAAGGCGCTCTCCTCGCAACGCCCGATCAACGCGTACAAGCACCTCATGACGCGCGTCGATCCGAAGCAGATCGAAGCGTTGCTGGCCGCGAACCGCGACTCGCTTCAGGCCACCGACGCGCCCGCCGCGGCAGCCGCCGATGCGAACAAGAAGTCGAAGGCCGTCAAGGAAGCGAAGAAGGCAGAGCCGCAAGTGCCTGGCGAGCCCGAAGTCATCTCCATTGACGACTTCGCGAAGATCGACCTGCGCGTGGCGCTGATCGTGGATTGCCATGTCGTCGAGGGCTCGGACAAGCTGCTGCAGCTCACGCTCGACGTGGGCGAAGGCCGCACGCGCAACGTGTTCTCGGGTATCCGCTCGGCCTACAAGCCGGAGGATCTCAAGGGCAAGCTCACCGTGATGGTCGCGAACCTGGCGCCGCGCAAGATGAAGTTCGGCCTGTCCGAAGGCATGGTGCTCGCGGCGTCGGCCCCCGACGAGAAGGCGGAACCGGGCCTTTACATTCTCGAGCCGCACTGCGGTGCAAAGCCGGGGATGCGAGTGCGGTAAAAGCGTAGCGAGTCTTTTCAGTTCAAGTCGTCGCAAGCGCTGCTTCGCGACTGTCGACTCAAAATGCCGCCCCACGGGGCGGCATTCGTTTACCAGGCACTCGCGTGCAACCGATACGTCATCTGCGGGGTGATGGAGGTATTGGTACTCTCCCCTTGACCCTGTGCCCCTCTGTCAGGGCGCGATCGTGGCCTTCACGCTTTCGACCATGGGGTTGCCGTCGTCGTCGATCAGCGAAAACAGGACTTCGGCCGTTTCGCCTGCCCCGGCGCCGAGCGGGTCGAGTTCGAGCGTCGAGCCGGAAAGCGGTGCCACCATGTCGGGTGTGATCTGCTGCGACCGGCCGCCGATCTTGACGAGAACAGCGTTGAAAGTTGCGTAGTAGGGCGTGGGGTTGTCGATCTTGAGCGTGAGCTTGCCCCCGGCATTCGCCAGCGAGAACGTGAGACGTTTTGGCAGCTCGCGCGCTCCGTACGGCAGTCCGGCCGGCCGCACGAAGACCTTGTACTGCGTGCGCATCGTGACCATCACGCTCTGTGCCTGGTCGGGCTGATTTTTCGGCACGCCCGGGATCTCATACAGGTTGAGCCAGAACAGCGACTCCCGGTCGGACGGCAGCTTCGCACCGGAATGAATGATCCGCAGGCTGGTCTGGTCCCCTGCGCCCATGCGAAAGATTGGCGGCAGCGTAACGAACGGTGCGGTTGATTCCTGGGGTACCGCTTCGATACGGCCATCGTCGATCCACGCCTGAACCAGTACGGGATATTTGTTGACATTGAAGAGCTGCACCGATTGCTCGGTGTCGCCGGCGGGGAATATCACGCGCGACGCCACGGGCGTCACGCCCGCATGAGCCGGCAGGCTCAGCGAGGCCGCGAGCAGTGCTGCATGTGCGAGTGCGAGGCCGGCGAGGCGAATGGAGTGCAGGACGTTCTGGGCGGGTAGCCAGCCCGTGAGAACGCGCAACGCCCTGGCGCGCCAACGTGCATGCACGCGCGCATGACCGGCGGACGGCCCCGAGCCGGATCCGCTGCGAACGGGAAAGCCGCTGGGCGCGGCAGCGCTTGCGCTACGGACGGATTTACTGGACACGGACGATGACCTGGGCTGTTGCGTTGTATCTGCCAGGCGTGACAGGCACTGCGCCCGGCGCAAATGCCTTGAACGTCGCATTGATCTGGCGCTGGTAGGACGTCACCCCTGCGCCCGGTGATCCGGTCGAGGTCGCGTCATTGAGCACCGGATCCCAGCCGTCTTTCGCGCCGCCCATCGTCACATACTGGTTCGTCAGAAAGTTCAGCGCACCGCCGCCGGGCCGCGTCAGCGCGACGCCGACACCGGTAGCGACCGTCGGATCGGTTCCATAGTTGTCCGAAAGCAGATAAGTCACGCCCGTGCCCGCGGTCGTGAGTCCTGCCGACACCGCGGCCTGGGCGTTGGCTGCCGGCGCGAGGATGCCGAGCGCAGTCTGGTCGGCTCCGGTGCCGCTCGCGAAGGCGTTCATGCCCGACGGCGTCGTGGACTGGCATTGCATCTGGATCGTGACGGGCAACTGGCGCGTGGTGCCCTTGTTCAGCTCGTCAACCGTGATCACCGGGAAAACGACGACCGGAGTCGCATTGGTCACGGCGCAGGTTGCCGTTCTCCTGATGTAGACCGTGTTATAGGGGTTGATTGCGCCCGGCCATCTGTCGTAAAACCCGTCGTACGCAACGTTGTGGTCGGCACCGGGCTTTACGTTGCCGCCAAAATTGGGCGCCACGAACGCCACGTAGCCTACCGGCTGCGTGTAGGCCCAGTAGCCGGGGTTGGCGCTGGTGTTGGCATAGTACCTGGTGCAGGTGCTGCACTGGAAGAATTCGAGCTTGTACTGGCTGAAGTTCTTCGCTTTCACGAGCAGCCAACCCTGGCTGTCCTTGTCAAGGTTTGTCAGTTGGCGCGCAGCCCAATAGCGGGAGACGTATTGTCCGGTCGTGATGTTGGTGATGCGCGAGATGAGTCCTTTGTAATAGGTGTAGTAGGTGCCGGGAATGCCTGAGTCTCCGCTCGCGTCCCGTTTCCCGGCATAGTCGTTGTCGCCGTTGGTCGAGAAGAACTCGTACAGGCCATTGGCCGTGGCGGCCTCGGGCGAGCAGCGCCACAGCACCTGTTCGGGACTGTAGCTGCCGACACCGTTGTATCCCATGTTGTAGACGGAAGAAACGCCGCTGCCAAGCAGCGTGCCGTCGGGCACGAAAGGCGGGGTGTTGACCGTGACGGTCATCGGGTAGGCGCCTCGCCCCGCCGTGTCGGCCGAGCCGAGCCAGTTGGTCGTGATCGTGCCAGGATCGGTGTAGTACGCGCTATTCACGTTCGTGGTGAGCCCCGTGATCTTGTAGCAACCCGTTGCCGTGGACACAGCCCATGACGACGTGGACAGGCCCACACCGAGACCGCAGGCGAGCAGTGACAACCAGGCGGTTCGGCGCGTTTTGAGCCTGCGTGCAAGAGAATTAATGAATCTGCGGGACATGGTTGGCATTCCTGATTGCGTGTCTGTTCTGTCGCATTCGCTGTTGATGACGGTCCGGTGGGACCGGCTGCCGGACGGTGCGTCCGGCTTCGCCCGGCCATGCTGGGCTTCGCTCACCGCTTCGCCGAGACCACGATGGGCGAACACTCGGCCTTCATGTTCACCAGGGGTGCCTTGGCATCCTGCCCGCTCAGGTCGTAAGGAATCGCACACTGGTTTTCCCGGCCCTCGCCCCATTTCACGGTGACGACGCCCTGCTCCGACGGCACGCGCGCATACACCTGCCCGCCCTGGCCGACCATCCCGATGGCAGTGCCATCGCTGGTCAGGACGTCGGCGCCGAGCGGCAACGGCTTGCCGTCTGGCAGCGTGGAGCGGATCAGCACCGCATGGCCGGTGAGGGTCGAGAAGCGCAGCAACACGGAAGAGCCAGGGTACGGCGCGACTCGCAACTGGTTGCCCGTCAGTTCCGCGCGCGTGCTGATGCCCTTGGTGTCGAGCGCCACGTCGTTGTACCGATAAGGTGTGAGCGACGGCACGATCGCATAGCCCCAGCGGTCCACCTGTGCGCCCTGGCCGTTGCGTACCGTCGCGCCTTCGGCTCCCTTGGCCTCGACGAGGCCAAAGGTGTCGGAGAGATAGGGGCCGAACGTCACGCCGCCGCTGTGCGCGACTGCCGCGCCGCGCGCCGTGGCGCCGGCCTGCCAGAAGCCGTTGCCCTGCGAGTAGCTCGCCCCCATGGTGATCATCGAGAGGTTCTTCTGGATGTTGCCGCTGATGCTGCGCTGACCGTCGCCGGTCTGGGCCGTGCCCGTGAGGCCGTAGCTGATCGTCTGGGCCTCATCGGCGATGCCGGAGACCGAGGCCTGATAGGTACTGCTCGAGTGCGAATCGAGCGTGACGCCGCCCGACACCGAGGCGGAGCGTGGCCCCGAGCCGAACGGAATCGACACGGTCGCCATGAACGTGTTCGAAGTCGGATACTGCCTGCCCGTTTGCGTATTGCCCGTGACGAAGCCTGGACCACTCGTCGTGTAGAGCGGCCCCGTGTGCTGCCGCACGAACGACAGGTTGTAACTCAGCGACTTGAAATGATTGTTGTAGCTGATCTGGAACTGCGTATCGCGGGACTTGGCTCCGTAGTAGTTGCTGACGCCGAGCGACAGTGACAGCGAGCCGTAGCTGTCAAGGTTCTGGTTCACGTTGACCGTGAACTGGTTGCGCTGCTGGTATGTGCTCGACGACCAGTTCTGGCCGCTTTTGTAGGCCGCGCGCGCGCCGAGCGCATCGACGAAATCGCGATAGCCGCTCGTCGAATAGCGGTAGCCGGCAAGCGCAAACGTGGTCTGGGTGGCCGCGATCGTGTGGCTATAGGTAATGGAACTGAGCCAGCCGTTCGTGTGGTGACCGGTCTGGTCGAGCGCGTTGGACCACGAGGCGTTCAAGCCGAACGCGCCGACAGGCGTGGCGAACACCGCGCCCGCGAGCAGCGACTGGTAGTCGCTGGACAGGCGGGTGGCGCTGTTGAGCGTGACGTGGTTTGTCAGGCCGCGTTCATAAGTCAGGTCGGCGAACGCGGCGTTCGCGCCCTGGACCTGGCGCACCTTGCCGAGCGTGGCGCTATAGTGCGACGACCCTGCGCGCCGCGAGTTCGGCACGGCCGAGAACGGCACGACGAAGCTGGACACCTGCCCGTTCGCTTCGAACACCTGAACGGTCAAGTCGCCCTGGAAGCTGGTCGGGCTGAGATCCGTGATCCTGAATGGGCCGGGTGCGACCGTGGTTTGATAGATCGTATTGCCGTTCTGGCTGACGACCACGCGCGCATTGGTATTCGCGATACCGGTGACGACCGGTGCATAGCCCTGCATCGAATCGGGCAGCGAGCGCTCGTCGGTTTCGATGTGAACGCCGGTATAGCCGACGGAACTCAGCAGGTTGCCGCTGGTGAAATTCTGTCCGACGACGAGTTGGCTGCCGATTTCCGGCAGGGGCCGCTCGGCGTAGGCACGGATGTTGTTCCAGCGCGAATAGCGGGTATTGCCTCCGTCGGTGAAGCTGTAGGCGGACTGCTGGTGCAGACGCCAAAGGCCGATGTTCACCCCGGCGTTCAGGCCGGCGTAGAAGGAGTTCGTCTTGAAGCCGAACGCCGACGACGTGTAGTAGTTGGTGTCGTAATTGACGTAGGCCATGGTCTGGCCGGCGTCGAGGCTTTTGATGTCGACGGATCCGCGCGGCGTGCTCTTCATCATCGCCTGGGGAACGCTGATGTCGAGACGCAGGCGCGACAGATCGAAGGTCGTGGACGCGCCTTCGACGCGCTTGCCCATAGGCAGACACGCTCCGGGCGTGTCGGTGCCGCCGGCCATGCCGCCCTCGCTGTCGGGCATCGGTGTTTCGGCTGGTGCCGCATCGACCGAGGCGTCGCCGGACTTGACGCCGGAAACCAGCACGCCGCTTTCGCGCAGGAACGAATCGCTCAGGCAGGGATAGACCTCCCCCTCCTGGTCCGCGCGAAACTCGACGGCCTTGCGCGAGATGAAGTTGCTGTTCAGGTAGACGTCCGCCTGATAACGGCCCGGGTCGACGACGCTCGCCTTGTTATAGCGTTCGATGTCGGCCACGCCCAGCGACGAGCCGAGCAGCAGCTTGCTGTCGAAGTTATAGGCCAGCGTGGTCGGCATGGCTGCGCCGGACTCTTTTTCGCTGGCGTCGACCGGCGCGGCGAGCACCGGCATGGCCGGCACCGCGAAGCCAAGCGCGAGGATGCTCAGCGATAGCCGGCAGGCCGGATGCGCGTCTTTTCTCGGGGCGAGTTTTCCCGCGCGGCGCGTATGGCGTGCCGCGGCATGTGCTGAACACGTCATCTTAGTTTTTTCCCGTCGTCGTAGAGGTGGCGGGATACTCGGCGTCGCGGATTGCGCCGTAGTCGTCGATGTATTTCACCTTCACGCGCACGGCGGTGCTGTCGTCGATGCGCGCGGATTCGAGCTTCCAGCTTTGCGCGGAATGCGGCCCGACCATGGACGGGGTGAAATTCGTGACATGCGAACCGCTCACGAGCTGGCCCTCGATGAGGGAGACGTAGTAGCCCGATGCGTTGTTCGCACTGACACGCCACTTGCCGGCTTCGCTCTCGAGGCGGAAGCTCAGCTGTTCGGGCGCCTTCTGCGCGCTGCCCTCGATACCGGTGGGGCGATAAAAGATCTTCAGCCGGTTACGCAACATGACCATCATCTGGTTCTGCCCGGCGTAAGCGCTGTTGAGCGACGGGATCTGGAGGGTGTTCAGATAGAACACGGATTCGCGATCCTGCGGCAGATCCTTGCCGGTGAATACGATGCGAACGGTCTGCCCGGCTTTCGGATTGATCCTGAAAACGGGGGGCGTGACGATAAAGGGGGCATCGGCGGTCTGGGGCACGGAGTCGGGATTCCCGGAGTCGACCCAGAGCTGCATGACGCTCGGCGATTCATCCTGATTGGTGAGCTGAACGGTCTGCTCACGCGCGTCGGAGGGGTAGATCACCCGGGTCGTGGACATGACGACGCTGGCCGACGCGCTTCCCAGTTGCGCCGCCAGCACCAGCGGTGCTACCACCTTGAACAATTTCGCGTTGAGCCCTGTCATGCCGATCTGCCTTCCTGGTATGAACGATTGAATATCCGGGCCTGGAGGTATCCAGGCCCGGTTTGAAGCGCTGGCCCTGAAGCTGAGGCAGGCGCTCAGGCCTTACTGGTAGCTGACTGCGTACTGCACGCTGCCGAGCACCGAACCGGCAGTGGCATTGCCCGTCGCGCTGTAGTAGCGAACGGCGAAGTCGTGCGTTGCCGCGGTTGCGCCAGCAGCGAGATTCAAACCCGCTGCGGCATAGCCCGTGGCGCCGGACAGGTTGAACGGCGTGGACGTAGCCGTGGGATCGAGCAGCTGCAGCGCGACGTTCGAGGCGGTGCCGGTGTTGCCGAGGTTGCCGTCGCCGTCGACCTGGTTGCCGACGAACACCGTCTTGATCGGCGTCGCGCTGGCTTGCGCCGTGCAGCCGGTGACGCCGACCGTGAAGGTGGTCATGCCGGCGGTGCTCCCCGTAGCAGCCAGAGCGGCGGTCGAGACGGTGGGCAGCAGAACCGTCGGGTTAGCTGTGTTGCCGTTGATCGTCACCGCGCAGGTCTGCGTCGTCACTTCGCCCTGGAAGTTGATGGTGTTTGCGCTGGCGGCGAATGCCATGGCCGGAGCGGTGGTGGCCGCAACGAAAGCGATCGCGGCAATTTTCTTGTTGAACAACATTTTTAGTTCCTTTCGGGTTGAAGAGGGTTTGTAATATCCCTGCAAGCTTCCTCTATAGATATCGGATATTTCCTATTTTTTGGATCGGGGCCAAGGAACAGGAATTTCCTGTTTTATTGGGGTGCAAGCGCAAGCTGCGGAATCGCACCCGTGAGCCGTATCAGGCGTGCACCGAATCTTGCGGTCATCTCATGGCACCCGACATGCTAAATTTGGGCGATCCATCCTCCATAGGAATAATCCGAAATCAACCCGATCTTATTTCCGCATTTAAATTCGTCCTATCAGACGAGTCAGAATTTGCGCTATTCCTTAATCTGACCCATCCGAGCCCGAGAATTCCTTAATGCGACTGCCGTGCGCCGGGAAAAGCCGCGTGTGCACAACAATAAGATCATTCACATTTAATTTATCCGGGTCGCAGGGATTTCCTAATGCCGTAGAGATGTATTAAGAAAATGCCGGCGCATAGCGACGACGGCCCGGTCATCGACATTCGACGACCGGGCCGCTCGTTTTCACAAAATCGTTTTCGCGTTGTTACCGGCGTAGGCGATCGAAGCGCCGCGTATACAGAATATCGGCGCCGTTGAACGTGCCGCCGTACACCACCAACGACCAGTAACGCGTCAGATTGATCGTCGCCTTCACCGCGTTCGAGGCCGACTGCAGGCCCTGCTCGTAGCCAATCACGAGCCGCTGGTTGATGGCCTTCGCGATCATCACGACCTCTGGGTCCGTCAGGCCGACCTGGCTGCGGCCGATCGAAAACTCGTCGAGTCCGATGCTCTGCGCGATGCGCTTGCCTTGCGCGCTGCCGAGCAACGCGAGCGCCGTGGTCATCGCGCTCTGCTGGCCGAGGTTGTTGCCCTGGTCGGTGCCGTGGCCAAAGAGCAGCCAGGAGAGCTTTTCGTTATCGGGCACGTTCGGCTCGGATACCAGCCGCGCCACGGGCGCCTGCACCGTGCCGGTCACCTGCACGCCCGCCTCGACTTGCTGGTTGCGGCGCATGGCGAGAATGTTGATGCCCGGATTGCCGACCGGCCCGTTGAACGTGAAGAAGCCATTCTCGATGTTGAGCTTGGTGCCGAATGCCGTGTAGGTGGATCCTTCGGTCACCCGCACGTTGCCGTCGGCGCGCAGCGGAACATCGGGCTCGCTGATCACCGTGATCGTGCCCGCGAGGCCGAGATCCGCGCCCTGCCCGCGGAAGCGGAAGTCGCGCCCGAGATCGATGGCGACGTTCGCGCGCGGCGCGAAACGCGGCGCGGGTTTCGTCGAGGCGGTCTCCCCGATGGGCGGTCTGCCGCCCGACGTGCTGCCGTCGGGGCGCACGATCACCACGTCGTCGCCGAGCGAGGGCGCGGGCGATTCGGGCATGTCGAAGAGCGCATGATCGACGGTGAACTTGCCGTCGATCTGCATGCCGCCCAGGTGCCCGCCGTTGGCGATGCTCGCGCTGCCCGAGAGCGATAGCTTGCGGTCGGGGGAGGCAAAGAGCTCGAGCTTGTCGGCGACGATGCTCGCCGTGAGATCGGGTTCGGCGTTGTCGAGGCGCACACGGCCCGTCGCGCGCAGCGTGCCGCTTGTCGCCCCGTGGAACTCAACTTGCTGGAAGTCGACGAGATTGTGCGAAAGCGCAATGTGGATCACACCGTCCTTCAGCTCCACGCCTTGATCGACCATGGTGGCCGACAGGCCGTCGCCGACCAGCGAACCGGTGAGATCAGGCTTCGCTACGGTGCCGGCGAGCGCGAGCTGCAGCGCGAGATGGCCTTCGAGCAGATAGCTCGGTCCAAAGAGGCCGCCCGTCGTTCGCAGCGAGGGCACGTTCGCCGTGATCGTGCCGCCGATCGGGGCCTCGTCCGCAACGGTGAGGATGCCGTCGCGCGGCATGAGCGTCGTGTGGGCGTCGATATCGAGGACCCCAACGCGGCTCGCCTGCGCGCGTGCCGTGAACGTGAGCCGGTTGCCGCCGCTGAAGGCCGCGCGTGCCTGGAGCTCGCCGATGCCGAGCGAAGCAAAGCCGCGGCCGATCGCGGCCGTGATGTCGCCCGAGTGGCGCTTGAGCTGCACGTAGCCATTCGCGCTCTGGCCAACGGAGAAGTCCCAGTCGCCATCGAACACGAGATCGGTCCTGAGCGTGGACGTCTCGCCCGTGTACTGCTGCCGCAGTTGCATGATGCGCGCGAGCGAAACGTTCCTGAGCGTGCCAGCCGAACGGATGCTGCCATGGTCGAGGTCGAACGACTTGAGCTCGAGCGAAGCGCCTTCGGCCACGATGCGCGTCGCGCCCAGCGTGACCTTGCCCGCGCCCGCGCTCACCGTCATCGGCGCCTGAAGCTTCACGCCGGGCGAGCCGCGGTTCTCGAGCTGCGTGAGCGTGCCGTTCCAGCGCCTGCCCTCGCGCGTCTCCTGGAGGCCGCCGTTTGCGGCCACCGCCAGATCGATCGGCTGGCCCTGGACCTTGCCTTTCGCGTTCGCGGTGAGCGTGTGCTTCGCGCGGGTGCCGTCAAGGCGCGCGTTGAGCGTCGCGATATCGACGCCCGCCACGGCGACATCGCTCGCGTCCGTGCTGAAGGCGAGCGCGCCGTTCGCGCCGTCGCGCGCGAGCGCCTTGCCCTCTGCATGGCCGACGCGGTTATCGCCGAACACGACGTGATCGGCCCGGTAGTCGAACGAGACGTCGGGATGGGCGAAGCTGCCGGTCAGATCGCCGTTCGCCGCGAGCTGCCCCGCAATGCCGAAGCCGAGCCGGTCGAGCTGCGGCGCGTCCACGCGAAAGCGCAGCCGGTCGCCGGGCGCGCCGAAGCTGCCCTCCAGATCGACGATATTGCCCGCGACCGAGAGGTTCGCACGGCTTGGCAGAATGCGCGAACCCGCCAGCTGAATGACACCCTGGCCCGTGAGCGGCAAGTCGTCGTAGACGCTCGGGCCGAGCTTGAACTCCGCCTTCGTCGTGAAGGCGGGCGCGAGCGTGCCGCTCGCGTTGAGCGTGCCGTTCACGCGCGCCTCGATGCGGCGGGTGGCGCGTACGGGCGCAGGGCTCGGTCTCGCTGCGGGCCTGGCCGCCCCGCCCTGCTCCGTCTGCTTCGCAATGTCCACTCGCTTTTGCTCGGCAGCCTGTTCGCCCGATTGCGCGGGATTGAGCGCCGGGTTGAGCGCGGGATTGAGCGCGAGATTGCGCTTCGGGTTGAGCGCGTCGGCGGCGTGCGCGGGCGCCGGGGCGTGCGTTGGCCGGGCGCTCGCGCTCGTCGTCCTGGGCGTCGGGCGCGCCGGTGTTTGCGACGTCAGCGAGAGCGGGTCGAAATCGGTCAGCACCGCCTTCAACTGATACGTCGAGCTGGCGTCGTGCTTGAGCGCGCCGGACAGGTCGATGCGACCTGCGCCCGACGTCAGCCGCACGTCGCTGAACGACAGGCGCGCAGGATCCTGCGTCACCTTGCCCTGCACGCGCAGCGCCGCCCGCGGATCGGCGAGATCGAGCGTGACGCTCTGCACGTCGCCATTGAGCCGCACGCCGACCGGCCCCGCGAACTGCGTGGCGCGCACGCTGGACTGGATCGCGTTGAGGTCGAGCCCGGCCACCTTCAGGTCGAAGCGGCCGTCGCGCCCGCTGATGGTGCCGCCGCCCGTGATCGTCGCGTTCTTCATGAGGCGCACGGCGAGCTTCGGGATACGCTGCGTCTTCGCATCGAGCACGACGTCCGCTTGAGCGTCGATGAGTGGCAGCAGCTTCTCGTCGATCGCGCCGGGCTTCGCGTTCACGATCGAGACCGTGCCCGCCACCGTCAAGCCCGCGACATCGCGGCGTGCGCCGGCCGCAGACGCAGATGCCGCCGTAGCTGCGGATCCCGCCGCCGTGCCGGAAGCCGTTGCGCCAGGCTTCGTGCCGGCCTTCGGCGCCGAGGCCCCGGCCGGCACTGACGCGGGCGCCCCCTGCGAAGCCGCGGCAACGCCAGAGGCCGCCGCCAGCGCCGCCGGCACGCCCGCCGCGCCGCCCGGCACCGGCTGCAGTTGCGCGCGCAGCGCGAGATCGGCAAACGGCGCGCCCGGCGCGAACGCCTGCGGGTTGACGTGATCGAAGGCGAGCGTCGCCCGCTGCAGGGGCACCGAGGCGAACGGCGCGGCCTCCACATGGGCGCGGCCCGTGAGCTTCATGCCGCTCGCCACGATCTCGGCCGTGAGCGCCTCGAGCGAACCGGCCAGGTTCGCGCTCACCTGCACGTCTTCGCCGTTCACCTTGCCGGAATAGCCAACATCGCCGGTGAGCGCGAAGGGCCGCACGCCGTCGAGCTTCGCCTCGGCGCTCACGGCGCCAAACGGCGTGTCGAGACGCTCGATGGCGGCCTCGTGATGACGGCCGTCGCTGCGGCCGTGGAACTGGAGCCGCGAGTACTCGCTGGTCGACGTGCCTTCGTGCAGCGTGAGCTTGTCGACGCGCAGGTCGCGGATCTCGAGCCCGAGCGGCAGCTCCAGGTTCTCCGGCAGCGTCATGGACGTCGAAGGCTCGTGCGACGGCACGATGCGCATCTCGACGTCGCCGATATGCAGATAGTCCACCACGAAGCGCCACGGCCCCTGGCCGAAGCCGTGCAGCGCCCATTGGCCGCCGATGCGGTCCACCTTGAGCGTGGTGCCGTCCGCGCCGCGCCAGCTCACGTCGGAAAACCGCACGCCGCTCGCGAGCGTGCCGCCTTCGAGCCTGCCTGCGAGCTTGCCGTCGAGCAGCCTGACCGCCGCGCGCCACGCGAACGCCGTGCCGCGCTCGGTGGTCAGCAGGCCATGGATCCCGCCGGCGATGAGCCCGACGATCAGCACCGGCACGACGATCGCCCAGGCGAGCGCCTTCCACAGGCTGCGTCCACGGCGCGGCGGCGGCGCGTCGCCATTGCCGCCATCCTGGCCGCCGCTCGCCCCCCTTTGGCCGCCGGTGTCATGGCCAGCGGCGTCGTCCGGCCGGCCGCTTGCCTCCCCCGGCGGCACCGCGAACGCGGCAGACCGCCAGGGCAGCGCCGCGAAACGGCGCGCGCTCATGCGGCCACCCCACCGTGCGGCGAAGGTGTCGAACCGAAAGCGAGCAGCGAGCGCGTCGTCATCAGAAGGCGATCCCGAGAGTCAGATAAGGACGCACGCTGTGAGTGCGAAAACCATAGGCGAGATCGAGGTTGACCGGCCCGACCGGGCTGCGCCAGCGCGCGCCGATCCCGGCACCCGGGTCGAACTGCTTCTCGCCCCAGGTGTCGGTGGCCGTGCCCACGTCGAAGAACACGGCGCCACCCCAGTCGCGGGTCCACCAGTGCTGGTACTCGGCCGATCCGGTAACGAGATACTTCGTCGGCAGGATCGAGCCCGACACGTTGTTGCCGATACTCTGGAACGAGTAGCCACGCACCGAGTTCGAGCCGCCCGCGCGAAACAGCAGCGAGGCGGGCACGCCGCTCGAAGGTCCGCTCGTGAACACGCCGCCCAGCTCCGCGCGGAACAGCATGAGATCGGAACGGCCGATCGGCAGGTATTGCTGGCCGCGCATGTAGCCGCGCAAGAAGCTTTGCTCGGCCCCCAGGTTCTTCAGCGCGAGGCCTGCCTCCACGCGAATGATGTTGCCGCTGCGCGGAAATATCGGGTCGTCGACATTGCGGCGCGTCCAGCCCCAGGTCGGCACGAGCGCGTAAGCCCTCGACGACGGCCCTACGTTCTGCGTGAGGCGGTCGTCGTAGAACATCAGCGCATAGGCATAGTCGATGTTCTGCGAGGTGCGCGTGCGCTGCACGCCGACGCGCGCGCTGTAGATATTCGTATCCGACACGTCGGTCGTCGTGTACGAAGCGACGAGGCTGTTGGTCCAGGCGCGCGGTCCCGGCGGCATCGAAAGCTGGACCTGGCCGAACTTCTGGATCTGGTCCAGCCGCCCCTGCACCTGGAACGGCCAGGCCGCCCCGAACGTGTTCAGGTAGGTGTACGAGCCCTGGACGTGCGCGCCGGTGTCGGTCGAATAGCCCACGCCGCCGCGAAAGCTGTTGTACGGGAACTCGCTCACCTTCACGTGCACGGGCGTCTCGAGCGGCTTTTGCGTATTGGCGTCGACGTCGATGGCCACGCTCGCGTAGTACGGCGTGTTCTGGACCTGGCGCTGCAGTTCGGCCACGCGCTTGAGGTCGTAGACTTCGCCCGGCGAGAGCGGATTCACGTTGTCGATGATTTCGGCCGGGTAGCGCCGCGTGCCCGATACGTCGAGCTTGCCCACCGTGAAGGTCGGCCCGCTGTCGAACGTCACGGAAAGCTGCGCGTCGTGCATGAGCGGATCGACGCGCGCCTCGGAGTGCACGATTTTCGCGCCCAGGTAGCGGCGCGCCTGCAGCGCCTTGAGCGAGGCGTTCTTGGCGTCGTCCCAGCCCGACTGCGTGAAGGCGTCGCCCTCGTGCAGCGAAAATGCGAAGCGCGCGGTGTTCTCCTGCGCGGTATCCTCCGTGAGCACCGGGCCGCGAAAGACGAGCTTCACCGATGAGATCGTCGTGCGCGGGCCCGCGTCGACGCTCACCCGCACATGCCGCCTGCCGTCGATGGTGCGTACGTCGGTGCGCACCACCGGCGTGAAATAGCCGTAGGTCGCGGCGAGGTCGCTGACCTGCCGTGGGATCGCGGTCACGAGGAATTCGAACTGGTCCTCGTTCACGTCGGCTCGCGTGGCGAAGCGCGAAATATCGAGGTGCGCCTCGAGCAGCTTGCGCAGCTCGCGCGGGGAGGCCTCGATCTCGACGTCGTAGTAGGTGCGCGCACGCATCCACGGCAGGAGGCTGGCGAGGTCGGCCCGCGCGGGCGTTGGCGCAGACAGGCAGACGGCGAGGCACGCGGTCAGACACGCGGCGAGCCATGGCCGCGCCGCCCGCGAGGGACGACGCCGTGCGCACAACGCTTCGATCACCCTTCCCGCCAAACAACACCTCCGGCCGTCGTAGAACTGGTTGCCACCGGCTGCGCCGTTCGCGCGCAGGGCACGGGACGCGGCATCGGGCGCAAACGCGTTATTTCACCACATCGGCGTGTCAGAACCCCGCAAGGAGGCGCAAAACGTGCCACAACGCTCCGCGATGTGAAACGCAAGGGGCGCGAACGAAGCGCGCATGTTACGCAGCGGTGGCTTGCGGTAAAATTGCGGCCGACAGAATTAGCGGCGCGGTGCAATCAGGCGCCCCGCCTTACTGGACGGACGTCAGCCATGTATCAGTCGGACATCACGCAGTTCCTGAACCAGCTCAAGCAGCAAAAGCCGCAGCTCGAAGAGCAGCAACGCAAGGGCCGTGCGCTCCTGTGGGACAAGCAGCCGCTCGACCTCGACGAGCGCGAGCGTCAGCAGGCTTCGCGCGTGAAGCAAACGTCTTACGTCTACTACCAGAACTTCTGATGGCCGAGGCCGACCGGGCCGGCGCGCCGCCACCGGGCGAGCACGCGGCCAGTCACGGGGGCCACGCCGCCGGGCAGACGCCCGGTGAAGCGCTGGCCACGCCCGCCACCGACTCGACACCCGACACCATCGACGGCGTCGCGTTCGCGCGCCTCTATGGCGAGCCGCTCTTCAAGCTCCCGCAGGACCTGTATATCCCGCCGGATGCGCTCGAAGTCTTCCTGGAGACTTTCGAAGGCCCGCTCGACCTGCTGCTCTACCTCATCCGCAAGCAGAACTTCAACGTCCTCGACATCCCGATGGCGGAGGTCACCACGCAGTACCTCGGCTACGTCGAGCAACTGCGCAAGACCAACCTCGAACTCGCGGCCGAATATCTGCTGATGGCTGCCATGCTCATCGAGATCAAGTCGCGCATGCTGCTGCCGGTCAAGAAGGCCGACACGGGCGAAGAGGCGGAAGACCCGCGCGCCGAACTCGTGCGCCGCCTGCTCGAATACGAGCAGATGAAGCTCGCCGCCCAGCGCATCGACCGCCTGCCGCAACTGGGCCGCGACTTCCTGCGCGCCGAGGTCTATATCGAGCAGAGCATCACGCCGCGCTTCCCGGACGTGGACTGCAACGACCTGCGCGCCGCCTGGGCCGACGTCATCAAGCGCGCGAAGCTCGTTCAGCATCACAAGATCTCGCGCGAGGAACTCTCGGTGCGCGAGCACATGAGCATCATCCTGCGCCGCCTCCAGGGCGAGCGCTTCATGGAGTTCTCCGAGCTTTTCGACACCACGCGCGGCGTGCCCGTCGTGGTCGTGAACTTCATCGCGATGCTGGAGCTTTCGCGCGAATCGCTCATCGAGATCACCCAGCCCGAGCCGTTCGCCCCGATCTACGTGCGGCTCGCGTATCTGCCGGCTTGATCCCGAGGCTGACGCCTTCGCAGGCGGGCGCGCCGGGCGCGGTGAACCCGGAAACAGGATCGTATCGCGGGAGAGTGCCGGCTGGTCCGCATAGCGGAACACCAGGAAAAGCCCTCTGCCGGGGCGGGTGCGCCGGGCTCGCAAATCCACTACAATCGCCCGCGCCTGCCCGGTCTCATCCCACATATGGGAACATGAAATACTGCGCGGACCGGGCGCGCGACGTCCGCTCCGGGCCCATCGTCCGGATCTCCGGCTTGCGGCCGTGCAACCCAAGTCTTGCCCCGCGCGAGGCATAACGCATCCAATCATGAAAGTCATCAGCTCGATTCAGGAATTGCGCGACCAGCTGCGCGGCCAAAACCGCACCGCGTTCGTGCCGACCATGGGCAACCTGCACGAAGGCCATCTCTCGCTGATGCGCCTCGCGCGCCAGCATGGCGACCCGGTCGTGGCGAGCATCTTCGTCAACCGGCTGCAGTTCGGCCCGAACGAGGACTTCGACAAGTATCCGCGCACGCTCCAGGACGACATCGAGAAGCTGCAGAAGGAAAACGTCTACGTGCTGTTCGCCCCGACCGAGCGCGACATGTACCCGCAGCCGCAGGAATACCGCGTGCGCCCGCCGCACGATCTCGGCGACATCCTGGAGGGCGAATTCCGCCCCGGCTTCTTCGAGGGCGTGTGCACCGTCGTCATGAAGCTGATGTCGTGCGTGCAGCCGCGCGTGGCCGTGTTCGGCAAGAAGGACTACCAGCAGCTCATGATCGTGCGCGCGATGTGCCAGCAGTTCGCGCTGCCCACCGACGTGATCGCGGCCGAAACGGTGCGCGACACCGACGGTCTCGCGCTCAGCTCGCGCAACCGCTACCTTTCCGAAGCCGAGCGCGCCGAGGCGCCGCAACTGGCCGGCGTGCTGCGCGCGATCCGCGAGTCGGTGCTGGCGGGCCGCCGCGATTTCCAGCAGCTCGAGCTCGACGCCATGGCGACGCTCGCCGCACGCGGCTGGAAGCCCGACTACATCGCGATCCGCAAGCGTGTGAACCTGCTGCCGCCCGCCCCCGGCCAGGGCGACGAGCCGCTCGTCGTGCTGGCCGCGGCGAAGCTCGGCCCGACGCGTCTCATCGACAATCTCGAGATCTGAGCCCGCAGGACCGCCGCGCCCCATTCCGCCAGATTCCGCCTATCCGTATTTTTGCGCCTGATCCGTGGCGGCCCGCCCGCCCTTGCGCCTGAGGAGACACACCATGCAACGCCATATGCTCAAGTCGAAGATCCACCGCGTCGCGGTCACGCACTGCGAGCTGCACTACGAAGGCTCGTGCGCCATCGACGAGAACCTGCTCGAAGCGGCGAACATCGTCGAGAACGAGCGCATCGACATCTGGAACATCAACAATGGCGAGCGCTTCACGACCTACGCGATCAAGGGCGAGCGCGGCAGCGGCATGATCTCGCTGAACGGTTCGGCCGCACGCCGCGCGCAGCTGGGCGACCTCGTGATCATCGCGGCCTTCGCGAATGTGGAAGAAGAAGAGCTCAAGGCCGGCTGGAAGCCGAACCTCGTGTTCGTCGACGAGAACAACCGCATCAAGGGCAGCCGCGACCACGTGCCCACGCAAAGCTGGAGCTGAGCGGAAGGCCGGCGGCGCGGCTCGCGGCCAGCGCCGGCGCCTGCCGGCGGCTTGTTTGGCGCTAATGTGCCGCTTCTATGCCGCTTGGTCGCCGCTTGGTCGCCGCTTGTTCGCCGCTTATTTCCCGTCCACCCAGCCGAGAATCGACTGCCACTGGTCGAGATCCTTCTCGACCCGGCTCTTCGCCACGTCCCACAGCGTGAGGCCGTGCGCGGCGAGCTGCACGTAGTTCTGCGTATCGCGCAGATAGCCCAGCACGGGCAGATCGAGCCCCTCCACGAAGCGTTGCAGCTGCTCGGCCGAGCGCGTGCGCGCGTCCACGCGCATGCCGACCACGCCCACCTGGATGTTACCCTTGCGCACCGCCTTTTCTTTCGCGAGGCGGTTCAGAAAGTCCTGGGTGGCGAGAATGTCGAACATCGAAGGCTGTAGCGGCACGATCACCTTGTCCGCCAGCTCGATGATCGACGCGAGACGGTTGCCGTGCAGGCCCGCGGGCGTGTCGATGACGGCGTGCTCGAGTCCCCTGGGCGGCTTCGCCGGATTGTCCAGATCGACCTGCCAGCTTTCGATCGGCGGCAGCGTCGCGGCCCGCAGATCGAGCCACGCGTGCGAGGACTGCTGCCGGTCGAGGTCCGCGAGCGCGACCCACTCGCCCTGTGCGGCGAAGTAGCCGGCCAGATTGGTGGACAGCGTGCTCTTGCCCACGCCGCCCTTGGGATTCGCCACCACGATTACCGTCATGAATACTCCCGTCAGGATGGCTGGCGCGTGGGCCAGCCGGTTTGCCGTGAATTTGCTCGATGCGCTGCTCGATGCCTTGCGAGGCGACTTGCCGGTTAGGCAGCGAACCGGATCAACCGTCCGATAATATCGACAATTTGCGCGCCGCCGAAGCCCCCCAGCTGCGCGCACCACAATCTTCATATCAAATTCGGGAGACTGACCGACCCATGAGCACCCTACGCCACGACATCACGATCGAGTCCCTGCTCGAGCGCCAGCGCGGCCGTCTGCCCGAGCTGCTTGGCTTTCGCCCGCTTGCCCTCGAGCAAGGCGAGCTGCGCGCCGAGCTCGACATTCGCAGCGACCTGCTCGCCCCCAACGGCTTTCTGCACGCCGCCACCGTGATCGGCCTCGCCGACACCGCCTGCGGCTACGCCTGCTTCGCCCACCTGCCCCCGACCGCGAAGAACTTCACGACCCTCGAGATCAAGAGCAACCACCTCGGCACCGCCCGCGAAGGCACGATCTCGGCCGTTGCGACGGGCGTGCACCTCGGGCGCAGCACGCAGGTCTGGGACGCCACGGTAAGCGGCCCGGACGGCAAGACCATCGCGCTTTTCCGCTGTACCCAGATGGTGCTCTACTGAGCACGCCCGGCGCGCCGCGCATTCAGCCGATCGCGCCGAACACCTTCTGTAGATCGAGGCTCGCCGCCAGCGTATCCGCGAGCCGCTCTAGCGACGCCTCGCGCAACGCCGGATAGTCCACGGTGCGCGCCGCCGCGAGCCCGGCCCAGCGCAGGAGCGCGACGCACGCCTCGGGCGTGTCGAAGAGGCCGTGCACGTAGGTCGCGAGGATCTGGCCATCCGCGGAGCACGCGCCGTCCGGGCGCGTTGCCGTTTCCGGCCGGCCCCCGGCGGCGGCCGCTAGCCACATCGCGGGGCGATCGAGCGCGCGCCCGCGCGTCTCGCCCATATGAATCTCATACCCCGCCACGCGCGCCTCACCGGCGCCTTCCAGCGCGAGCGCGCCCGTCACGTTCTTGAGCGTCTTCTCGCGCGTGAGCTCGGTTTCGTAGTCGAGCCAGCCGAAGCCTTCCACCGCCCCCGGTTCGCCCTCCACGCCATGCGGATCGGCGATCGTGTGTCCGAGCATCTGCATGCCGCCGCAAATGCCGATCACCCGGCCACCGTAGCGCAGGTGCCGCGCGAGCGCCGTCTCCCAGCCCTGGGCGCGCAGCCAGGCGAGATCGTCGCGCACGTTCTTCGAGCCTGGAAGAATCACGAGATCGGCAGCGGGCGGCGCTTCGCCCGTGCGCACGTAGGTGAAATCGACCTGCGGATGAGCGCGCAGCGCGTCGAAGTCGGTATGGTTGCTGATGTGCGGCAGCGCCGGCACGACCACGCGCAGCGTCTCACCCTCGGCCTGCGACGCGCCGCTGCGGGCCGCGCCCGGCAGCATGTCCTCGGCGTCGAGCGTGAGGCCGTGCAGGTATGGGACGACACCGAGCACCGGCTTGCCCGTCTGCGCTTCGAGCCATGCGAGGCCGGGCTCCAGCAGCGAACGATCGCCGCGAAAGCGGTTGATGACGAAGCCCTTCACGCGCGCTCGCTCGCTCGCGGAAAGACAGGCCAGCGTGCCGATCAGATGCGCGAACACGCCGCCACGGTCGATGTCGGCGACGAGCACGACCGGGCAATCGACCGCTTCGGCGAAACCCATGTTGGCGATGTCGTTGGCGCGCAGGTTGATCTCGGCGGGACTGCCCGCGCCTTCCACGAACACGGTGTCGTAGCGCTCGCGCAGCCGCCCATAGGACGCGAGCACGGCCTCGCGCGCGAGCGGCTTGTAATCCTGGTACGCGCGCGCGTTGAGGTTCATGCGCGCCTTGCCGTGGATGATGACCTGCGAGCCGAGGTCGCTGTTGGGCTTGAGCAGCACCGGATTGAGGTCGGTGTGCGCCTCGATGCCGGCGGCGACGGCCTGCAGCGCCTGCGCGCGCCCGATCTCGCCGCCGTCCACGGTCACGGCGCTGTTGAGCGCCATGTTCTGCGGCTTGAATGGCGCGACACGCGCGCCCGCGCGGCGCGCGAGACGGCACAGGCCGGCGACGAGCGTGCTTTTGCCGGCGTCGGACGTCGTGCCCTGGATCATCAGCGCACCTTGCGGCACGGCGGGTAGCTTTGCGGTCATGAAGCGAATGGCAGGTGATGCGTGGGCCCGGAAGACACCGGCAGGCGCGAAAAGGAGAGAGCGCATTATCCCATCGCCCCGCCAGGCACTGCAGGTGCGCGGCGCGACGTTGGCCGACGGGACAACCGCCAGGATAACGACGCCACAAAGGCAGCCGTTACAATCACGCGATGAATTCGCGCGACCTCACCTTCATCGTCGGCGGCGCGCGCTCGGGCAAGAGCGCGCATGCCGAACGCCTCGCCGCGGCGAGCGGCCTGCCGGTCACCTATATCGCCACCGCGCGCGTGACCGGCGACGCCGAGTTCGCCGAGCGCATCGCCCACCATCGCGCGCGCAGGCCCGCGCACTGGGCGCTCGCCGAGGCGCCGCTCGACCTCGCGGGCGCGCTCGACGCCACGGCGGCGCCCAGCCAGTGCGTGCTGATCGACTGCCTCACGCTCTGGCTCGCGAACCTCCTTTGCCCGGCCGACTCCGATGCGCCGCTGCCCGGCTGGCAAGCCCGCCTCGACGCCTTCGCCGCCGCCTGCGAGCGCGCACAGGGCACGGTGCTCGTGGTGAGCAACGAGATCGGCATGGGCGTGGTGCCGCTCGGCGCCGCGACGCGTCTTTACGTGGACGAACTCGGCCGCCTCAATCAGCGCATCGCGGCGCTCGCCGACCGGGCCACGCTCGTCGCCGCGGGCCTGCCGCTCGTGCTCAAGGCACCGCCGCGGACCTCATGATGCTCACGCTGCCCGTCACTGCCGCGCTCGCCGTGGCCGGCGTCGCCGTGGACCGTTGGCTCGGCGAGCCGCGCCAAGCGCATCCTCTCGTCGCCTTCGGCCGCTTCGCGAACGCCATCGAGGCGCGCCTGAACACGGGCCGGCGTGGCCGCCCGCTCGGTCTGCTCGCATGGCTCGCGGCCGTCGCGCCGCCCGTCGTTCTCGCCGCGCTGCTGTGCGCGCTGCTGCCTTGGCCGCTCGCGTGGGCGTTGCACGTCGCGCTGCTGTGGTTCGCGCTCGGCGCGCGCAGCCTCGCGGAGCACATCGCGCCGATCGGCGCGGCGCTCGCGCGGCGCGACCTCGCCGCCGCGCGCAAATTGACCGGCCGCATCGTCTCGCGCGACACGCATGAGGCGGACGCGACCGCGCTCTCGCGCGCCGCCGTCGAATCGGCGCTCGAAAACGGCAACGACGCGATCTTCGGCGCGCTGTTCTGGTTCGCGCTCGCGGGCGGCCCGGGTGCCCTCGCGTTTCGTCTGGCCAACACGCTCGACGCGATGTGGGGCTACCGCACGCCGCGCTTCCTGCGTTTTGGCTGGGCGGCCGCGCGCATCGACGACGTCCTCAACTGGATCCCGGCGCGCCTCACCGCCGCGAGCTACGCGCTGCTCGGCGATACGCGCACGGCGCTGCGCTGCTGGCGCGAGCAGGCGCCTCGCTGGGAAAGCCCGAACGCGGGGCCGGTGATGGCGTCCGGCGCGGGCAGCCTGAACGTGCTGCTGGGGGGCGCGGCCGTTTATCACGGCATGCTGGAGGAGCGCCCGGCGCTCGGCGCGGGCTCGCCGCCACGCGCGCAGCACGTGGATGCGGCGCTGCGCCTCGTGGAGCGCACCACGATCCTGTGGCTCGCGGCGCTGCTCGCCCTGGCCTTTGCGAGCGTGGCCACCCATGTTTGAGAAGCCAGCCACGCTCGTCGCGCACGGCGGCAATCTGCACGAAGCGGCGCAGCGCTACGGCATCGCCTGGGAGGCATGGATCGACCTCTCGACCGGCATCAATCCGCATGGCTACCCGGTGCCGCCGGTGCCCGCGGCAGCATGGCGACGCCTGCCCGACGAGGGCGACGGCCTCGCTGCCTGCGCCGCTCGCTACTATGGCGCCCCCGACGCGCGGCATGTGCTGCCCGTGGCGGGCAGCCAGGCCGCGATCCGCGCGCTGCCCGCACTGCTGCCGCGCGCAGGTGAAGTGTGCGTGGCGATCGCACCGCTTACCTACGGCGAGTACGCACCCGCTTTCGCGCGGGCGGGCCACGAGATCGTGCCGCTCGACCTCACGCTCGACGCGTTGCCCGATGGCATCGCGCATGTCGTCGTGGTGAATCCCAACAATCCCACTGCCGCGCATGTCGCTGCGGCCCGTCTACTGCACTGGCGTGCACAACTTGCGGCGCGCGGCGGCACGCTGATCGTCGACGAAGCTTTTGCCGATGCATTCGGTACCGAACGGTCCGAAACGGTTGCGCACGCAACCGGTCTCGAAGGACTCGTCGTGCTGCGCTCGCCAGGCAAGTTCTTCGGGATTGCGGGCGCGCGCTGCGGCTTCGCGCTTGGCGCGCCCGATCTGCTGGACGCGTTGCGCGCGCATCTGGGCGCGTGGACCGTGAGCGGCCCCGCGCGCCACGCGGTCACGCATGCGTTCGAAGACAGCGCGTGGCAAAGCGCAATGCGCATTTGCCTCGCAGACGAAAGCGCGCGACTCGTCGCGCTTTTGCGCGCTCACGGCTTCGCGCCGCACGCCACGCCGCTTTTCGCCTGGATCACGGACCCCCGCGCGCCGGCGCTGCAGGACGCGCTCGCGCGGCACGCGGTATGGACACGCCGCTTCGACGCACCGGCCAGCTTGCGTTTCGGGCTGCCCGCGAACGACGACGAATGGCGCCGCCTGGAAGACGCGCTCGCGCAAGCCATGCGGGCGATCGGCTGATGCGCGCGGCCGCCTTTGCGCTTGTCGCCAGGTCCATCGCCAGGTTTGTCGCCCAGCTTGCGTTCGCTGCCGTGGCCCTCGGCCCGTGCGCCGCTCGTGCCACCGTCACCGCCATCGACGATGCGGGCAACACCGTCACGCTCCCCGCGCCCGCGCAGCGCGTGGTGAGCCTGGCGCCCCACGTGACCGAGCTGCTCTACGCTGCCGGCGGCGGCGCGAAGCTGGTCGGCGCCGTGGCCTACAGCGATTACCCACCCGAAGCGCAGCATGTGCCGCGCGTGGGCGACAACCGCGCGCTCGACCTCGAACGCATCGCCACGCTCAAGCCCGACCTGATCGTGGTCTGGCGTCACGGCAACGCGCAGCAACAGCTCGACCGCCTGCGCGCGCTGCACATTCCGCTCTTTTTCAGCGAGCCGCACGAACTCGACGACGTCGCGACCTCGCTCACGCGCCTCGGCGCACTGCTCGGCACCGACGCCACGGCGCAGGCCGCGGCCGCCGCCTACCGCCGTGACATCGCGCAGCTACGCGCGCGCTATGCGCGGCGCGCGCCCGTAAGCGTCTTCTATGAAGTCTGGGATCAGCCGCTGATGACCATCAACGGCTCGCACATGATCAGCGACGTGATCGCGCTATGTGGTGGCCGCAACATCTTCGCGGCGCTCAAGCCGCTCGTGCCGACCGTTTCGACCGAAGCGGTGCTGGCCGCCAATCCCGATGCGATCGTCACGGCCTCGCAAGGCGCGACTTCGCCGGATCGTCCGCTGCCGAGCCTCGAGCGCTGGCGCGCGTGGCCCGCGCTTGCCGCAGTCGCGCACGGCAATCTCTTCGCCATCGACGGCGATCTGCTCACCCGCCCCACACCGCGCATCGCCCAGGGTGCGGCGCAGCTTTGCGGGGATCTCGAACACACCCGCTCGCGCGATGCTGCCTCGCATTGATTGGAGATCCTAAGCGACCGGCTACGCGTTCCAGCGCGAGAGCAACCATTGCGCGCTAAACGCGTCATAACGCAGCCATACGATCGCGCCCATTTCGAGCGGCCAGCGCACGCAGCGCGCAAGCGGCATGCCGAGCGCGCGCGCCGTGACGGTACGAATGACGCCCGCATGCGTGATGGCCCAGACAGTCGCATTCTCGCGCGCATCGAGCGTGTCGACCCACCCGCTCACGCGTGCATCGAACTGCGCGACGCTCTCGCCGCCGTGCTCGCGGGCGTGCTCGAAATCGGCGGCCCAGGCGTCGATCTGCGCACGCTCGATCGCGTCCCAGCGCTGCATTTCCCACGCGCCGAAATCCATCTCCGCCAGACGCGCGTCCTCCTGCGCCACGTGTCCCTCGGCAGCGGCAAGCGCCGCCGCGACGCCCGCGCAACGCGTGAGCGGACTCGTCGCGACGCGTTGCGGCCTGCAAACGCCGAGCGCCGCGAGCCGCTCGGCGAGCAAACCGGCCTGCTGCGTCGCGTCGCCCTCGAGCGGCACGTCGCTCGCGCCGTAGCACACGCCCGCCTCCACCGCGACGGCCGGATGCCGGATCAGAACGAGATCCACGCGAGCCCCACGAGATAGATGGCGATTTCGAACACCTGCTGCGCGAAGCCAAGACAATCGCCCGTATAGCCGCCGACGCGGCGCACGAAATAACGCGCCAGCACGAAGCGCAACACCGCCAGCACGGCGAGCGTCGCCACACCGGCACGCCAGTCGGGTCCGGCGGACCACACGGGCCAGAAGAGCCACGGCAGACCAAACACGCACGCACCCATCCACGCGGCCACGCTCATACGCTGCGCCACGGGCCTGGCCTTGCCTTCGGGGCGCACGTAGTCGAGCGAGACGAGATAGCTGATCGCGCAGGCGCGGCTCGCGGCATGGCCCGCGATCATCAGCATCGCGGCGCGCGCGGGCGGCAGCGCGGCGAGCGTCTGCCACTTGAGCGCGAGCGCCACCACGAGACCGATTGCACCGAACGCGCCGATGCGCGAGTCGTGCATGATGCGCAGCACGTCCTCGCGCGTGTATGCGCCGCCGAATGCGTCGAGGCAGTCGGCGAGCCCGTCTTCGTGGAAGGCACCCGTCGCGAGGAGCGTACCGGCCATCGAAAGCAGCACCGCGACGCTCGCCGGAAAGAGTCGCAGCGCCGCGAGATAGACGAGTGCCGCGAGCGCCCCGACCAACGCGCCGACGAGCGGAAAGTAACGCGCCGCCGCATTGAGCCACGCGGGCTCGAAGCCCACCCAGCGCGGCACCGGCACACGCGTGAAATAGCCGAGCGCCGTGAAGAAGTAGCGCAGCTCCGCGAGCGGATTCATCGCACGGCGCTCATGCGTGGCGATCGCTGCGGTCGTCGACGCCGGCCGACTCGAAGCTCGCCATCTCGTTGAGGAACGCCACGGCCGCGCGCAGCAACGGCACCGCGAGCGCGGCGCCCGTGCCCTCGCCCAGACGCAGGTCGAGCGCAAGCAGCTCGCGCGCGCCGAAATGGTCGAGCATACGCCGGTGCCCCGCCTCGTTCGATGCGTGCGCAAACACGCAGTAATCGCGTACGTTCGGCGCGAGCGAATCGGCCACGAGCAGCGCCGAGGTCGCGATGAAACCGTCCACGAGGATCGTCATGCGCGAGCGCGCCGCTTCGAGGAACGCGCCCGCCATCATCGCGATCTCGAAGCCGCCGAACGCGGCGAGCACGTCGAGCGGCTCGCGTGCGTCGGCATGATGCGCGAGCGCCGCCGCGAGCACGTTGCGTTTCTTCGCGAGGCCCGCGTTGTCGAGGCCCGTGCCGCGTCCGACGCATTCGTCGATCGGCACGCCGCACAACCGGCTCATCAGGCAAGCGGCCGACGATGTGTTCGCAATGCCCATTTCGCCGAAGCCGATCACGTTGGTCCCGAGCGACGCGTGATGGCGCACGCGCTCGGCGCCCGCGGCGAGCGCGGCAACGGCCTCGTCGCGCGTCATGGCGCGCTCGCGCGCGAAGTTGCGGGTGCCGCGCGCAATCGGCACGTCGACGAGCGCGGGTGACGGCGGCAGCGGCGTTGCCACGCCCGCATTGACGACTTCGAGCGTGAGGCCTGCCACGCCGCTGAACGCGTTGATGGCCGCGCCGCCCGCCACGAAATTCGCGACCATCTGCGCGGTCACGGCCTGCGGATACGGGCTCACACCTTCGGCCGCGATGCCGTGGTCGCCGGCGAACACGATCATCACGGGCCGCTCGACGCCCGGGCGCGTGGTGCCCTGGATCATGCCGAGCTGGCGCGCCAGCGCTTCGAGGCGGCCGAGACTGCCAGGCGGTTTCGTTTTCATGTCGATGAGGCGTTGGAGTTCGTCGCGCAACGAGAGGTCGAGCGGTTCGACGGCGAGCAGTTCGGTAAGCGATGACGTCATGGTGAGTTTCGTTTCGAAGTGATGATGCGTGAGCGAACGGCGCACTAGCGGCCGCCGTTCGCTACCGGCGAATGCAGTAATGAGGAAGTCGGGCCGAGCGCAGGCACGAGCGCCTCGTGCGCGCCCTCGCGGATCAGCACGAGCGGATGGCCGAATGCAGTGCTCGCGCGCTCGGGTGTGAGCACTTCGCGCACGGGGCCCGCGTGAAAGCCGCCGCGGCCGTCGAGCAGGAGCGCGTGCGTTGCGAATCGCCGCGCGAGATTGAGATCGTGGCAGGAAAACAGCACCGCGCGGTCTTCGCCGCGCACCCAGCGCGAAAGCGTTTCGAGGCACGCAATCTGATGATGCAGATCCAGATGCGCGAGTGGCTCGTCCAGCAGCAGGAGCGGTGCACCCTGGCACAGCGCCGCCGCGAGCGCAACGCGCTGTCGCTCACCGCCGGAGAGCGACAGCACATCGCGGGTGGCGAATGCTTCGAGGCCGAGCATCGCGAGCGCAGCGTGCGCGGCGGCGCGATCGACGTCGCCTTCCCAGCCCCAGCCCGAAAGATGCGGATAGCGATTGAGCAGCACGGTGTCGAGCACACTCGCGCCGAATGCGTCGCGCTGGTCCTGGGGCATCAGCGCGCGGCGCCTCGCGAGACGAACCGGCGGCCAGTGTGCGAGCGCGATGCCCTCCACTTCCACGCGCCCCGCCGAGGGTTCGCGCAGGCCCGCGAGCGCACCGATCAGTGTGGTCTTGCCCGCGCCGTTCGCACCGGCCACGCACCAGATCTCACCAGCGGCAAACCTTTGCGTGAGCGATTCGACGAGCGTACGCGCGCCCGCGCGCAATGTGAGCGCATGCGCAGCAAGAAGCGGTGCCCGGGTGTCGCTCATCGCGGGCGCCTCGCGAGCAGCATCCAGAGAAAAACCGGGACGCCCGCCAGCGCGGTCACGACGCCCACCGGCAACTGCGCGGGGGCCGCCACCGTGCGCGCCACGAGGTCCGCGCCCATCACGGCCACGCCGCCCGCGATCGCGGCCGCGGGTACGAGCATGCGCTGATCGTTGCCCAACGCGAGGCGCAGCATGTGGGGCACGACGAGCCCGACGAAGCCAATGGTGCCGCCCGTCGTCACCGCGGCCGCGGCTGCGAGCGACGCGGCGAGATAAATGCCCACGCGCAAACGCAGCACCGGTACGCCGAGCGCCTGTGCGGCGGCATCACCGCGCAGCAGTACGTTGAGCATGGGCGCAGCGGGCACGATGCATGCAAGCAGTACGCCGAGCGTCACGAGCGCGGGCCATGGCGCGCTCGCGCCGTTGAGGTCGCCCGTGAGCCAGAACAGCATGCCGCGCAAGCGCGTGTCGGGCGCGAGGGTGAGCAGCAGCGTGATCAATGCGCCCCACCCCGCCGCCGTCACGGCGCCCGTCAACAAGAGCCGCGGCGAACTGTCCTGCGGTTCGCCGCGCCATAGTTCGCGGCGCGCGAGGCCGAGCACGAGCAGGATCGAAAGAAGCGCGCCCGCGCACGCACTCGCCTGCACACCCCACCACGCCACGCCCGCGATCATCGCAACGAGCGCGAACGCCGCGGCGCCGCCGGAAACGCCCAGCACATAGGGCTCCGCCAGCGGATTGCGCAACAGCACCTGCAAGAGCGCCCCGCCCAGCGCGAGCAAGGCGCCGCACGCGAAGCCGGCCAACGCGCGCGGCAGGCGCAGTGTGCGCACGATTTCCGTCGCCATGTCCGGCGCGCCGTGCGCCGGCGTGAGCGCCGCGAGCGCCTGCGCAGGCGTCACGCTCACGCTGCCTGTCGCGAGCGATGCCGCGAAGACCACGAGCGCCGCTAGTGCGAGGCCCGCCCAGATCGTGCAGGCGCGGCGCACGGTCATCGAGCGGCGCGGCAGCGCATGCAACTCGGACGCGGCGTGGGATTCATCGCGGCTCATGGAACGCATCGGGTAACTCGGCGGCGGGTTTCAAAAAGATCACACGGATTAACGGCAGCGATATCGCAACATGGGCAGCGCGCAGTGTTTTTGTTCGAAGCGATTCTGCCGACGCAGCTGAAAAAACGATCGGCAAAAAAGAGAACAGCCGACAAAACCACTAGCAAAAAGCCACGAATCCGTGATGTTATAACGCGCAGACCACAATCGAGCCAACGCGCTTCGCGCGCGCCTTGGCAAATTGCGTTCCCGGCTGGCGCATGCGGCACACGTAACGCGGGATTCGGGCCCGGTTCCGGTAAGAAGCCGGGTTGTTACGTCTGGAAACGACACAATTGCCAAAACACGCGTTGATCCGCGCTAGAATGCCTGTCTTTAGAGGACGCAGCACATGCTCAACGAACTCGAAACACTCTCACAAAACATCGGGCGGCTGATCGAGATTAATCAGCGCCAACATGAAACACGCCTCGCACTCGAAGAGCAACTCGCACAGCTGCGTGCGCAATGCGACACCACGCGCGCCGAGCTCGAACAGATCCGCGAGGAACGCAACGCGCTGCAAGCAGAGCGCGACACGCTCTCGGCCAAGATCGACGATGCGCAGGTGCGTCTGAACGCGATCCTCGAAAAGCTGCCGCGCGCACGTGCGGGCAACGAGCGCGACAACCAGCTCGACCTGCTCGAACCGTCGCGAGGCAGCGATGACGAAAGCAACGCGGCGCGCCACGGAGAAAATGCATGACCACCAAGCAGATCGAAGCGACGATACTCGGGCAAAGCTATCGCCTCGTCTGTTCGCCGGAAACGGAACAGGCCCTGCTCGAAGCGGTGGCGCGCGTCGACGCCGAAATGTCGAAAATCCGCAATCACAGCAATGTGCGCGGCACCGATCGCATTGCGGTCATGGCGGCGCTTTCGCTTGCGTCGGAACTGCTGCGCCTGCAAACGAGCGTGCGTCATGGGGAAGCATTCCCAGCCGAAGAAATCCGTCGTACAATGCGCCAAATGAATGAACAGCTCGGCGCGGTCATCCAGCAGTATGGGGTGCAATAAGCGCGGTAAAGCGGTTCCTTCATCGTAACGTCGAGCACGTTACTAAACAGTTTAGTCAGCTTCCCTGCCTGGTTCGCCAAGGTCATATATTCCTTGAACCAATGCCATGTGCACGGTTGCGGAAATTTGTAGCACGGGCGTGCGCGTCACACAGTCTGATGTACCCGAAGTGCTGCTAACTGCGACCAATTCTGAACCCTCGGTTCAGGATGCCGGCCTAGCGGCTATGGCGGGGACCTATTCAAACGGCATCGGACCAGCGTCCGATGCCGTTTTCCGTTGTGCGGCCGTTTTCCGTTGTGTGGCCGATTTCGCGCTTGCTTGTGTGCGCCGCTTCGCGCATGGCCTTGCGCGCATGCCTGCCCCTCTCCCTATCGACGTGACCTTCGACTCATGCGCTACTGGCTGATGAAGTCCGAACCCGACGAAGCAAGCATCGACGACCTCGCACGCGCGCCGCAGCGCACGCTGCCATGGACCGGCGTGCGCAATTATCAGGCGCGCAACTTCATGCGCGACACCATGCAGCAAGGCGACGGCGTGCTGTTCTATCACTCGAGCTGCCCCGAGCCCGGTATCGCGGGCATCGCCGAGGTGTCGTCCACGGCCTACCCCGACCCCACGCAGTTCGATCCGAAGAGCCCTTACTACGACGCGAAATCGACGCGCGAGAATCCGCGCTGGATGCTCGTCGATGTCGTGTTCAAGAAGAAGTGTCCGCTGATTCCTCTGGCCGCCTTGCGTGAACACGACGAACTCGCGGACATGCGCGTGCTCGCAAAAGGCAATCGCCTTTCGATCACCCCGGTCACCGCGGCCGAGTGGAACTTCATCACGAAACATCTGATGTGATGCGGCACGTCGTTCACCATGTGTTGAAGCGGCATGGCAGCGGCACGAGCCCAAGCGGCCGAGGCACGGAAGCGACATCGCTGCGCGACTTCAAGCACAATCGCGCACAGTCGCGCATCGTTGCCTGAATGTTCGATCACACCACGCTCGCGACGCCAGTTCTGCAAGGAGCCTCAATGAACCGAAAAACCGCCGTAACGCTCGCCGCCGCATTCGCCGCCGCCCTCCCCCTCGCCATCACTTTCGCACCGGGCGCAGCGCTTGCCCAGAGCGACGCGCGTTTCCAGCCCTCGGGCGTGCTGTCGCTTTCCGCCCAGGCGAGCGCCGAAGTGCCTCAAGACGTCGTCACCATCACGCTGTTTTACGAGCAGGAAGCGAACGATCCCGCTTCGCTCACGGCGACGCTCAACCAGCGCGCCGACGCCGCCCTGCAACGCGCCAGGGGTGTCGCGGGCGTGACCGCCCGATCGGGCCAGTTCTCGATCTTCCCCTCCACCGATCGCGACGGACGCATCTCCGCCTGGCGCGGCCGCACGGAAGTCGTGCTCGAATCGCATGATTTCGCGGCGGCGTCGAAGCTCGCCGGCGATCTCGGCTCCGTCATGCAAGTGGGCAACGTGCAGTTCTCGCTGTCCCCCGAGGCGCAGCGCGCCGCCGAGCAGAAGCTCTCGGGCCAGGCCATCGCCTCGTTCCGCGATCAAGCCTTGTCGGCCACGCGCGCGTTCGGCTATAGCGGCTACTCGATCCGCGACGTGAACGTGGGGCATTCGGGCGTGATGCCGCGCCCCGTGATGATGATGAGCGCGCGCGCCATGTCGGCGGATGCGAAGATGTCGTCGCCCGTGCCGGTCGAAGGCGGCACCTCAACGGTGACGGTCAATGTCTCCGGATCGGTGCAAATGAAGTAAGGCGCACACTTGGGCAGCACGCAACAAAAAGGCCACGGTTTGTTTAAAACCGTGGCCTTTTTCATGGGCTCAATGCGCTTCGTGCGTGTGCGAGCGTCAGCTCTTCGCGCCCGCCACCCGCGCGCCGTCGTTGCCATTCTTGCTGTCGTCCTTGCCGCGATTGGCGCGGCGATACGCCCACGCCATCAAGCCAATGCCCACGATGATCATCGGCAGCGAAAGCCATTGGCCCATCGAAAGGCCGAGCGCGAGCAGGCCGAGGAAGTCGTCGGGTTCGCGCGCGAACTCGACCGTGAAACGCGCTAGACCATAGCCAATCAGGAACATCGCCGAAATCGCGCCGACGGGGCGCGGCTTGCGCGAGAAAAGGATCAGCACGACGAAGAGCGCGATGCCTTCCAGCGCAATCTCATAGAGCTGCGAAGGATGGCGCGGCAGCAGATGGTATTGCGCGAACACCTCGCTCAGATGCCACTGCGCAGCCAGTTGCGGATGCGCGGCGAGCCATGCCGCATCGTCGTTCGCGGCGCCCGGGAACAGCATGGCCCACGGCGAGTCGGGCGAGGTCACGCGGCCCCACAGCTCGCCGTTGATGAAGTTGCCGAGACGTCCGGCGGCCAGGCCCGTGGGCACCATCGGCGCGACGAAGTCCGTCACCTGCAGCCACGTGCGGCCGCGCTGCCACGCGAACAGGATCATCGCGAAGGTGACGCCGAGGAAGCCGCCGTGAAACGACATGCCGCCTTCCCACACCTTGAAGATGTCGAGCGGGTGCGCGAAATACCAGCTCGCCTTGTAGAACAGCACATAGCCGAGGCGCCCGCCCAGGATCGTGCCGAGCACGCCGTAGAACAGCATGTCGTCGATGTCTTTCACGTTCCAGCCTTGCGCGGCCACGAACGGCAGACGCAGGCGCAGGCGCCCGATCACGATCGCGAGTATGAAGCCGACGAGGTACATGAGGCCGTACCAGCGCACGGCGAGCGGCCCCAGATGAATGGCGACGGGGTCGAAGTTCGGGTGGATGAGCATCGTGGGATGAAGTCTTCTCGGCGATATCGGTTGAAATCGGGTTGTAAGCGGCAGCGCCGCGGTGCCTCAAAGCGGGCCAGACTGGTTGGACGTTTGCAAAGCGCCGGGGTTCGCCGCCGGCGCGTCACGGCGTGACATTATCGCCGAGGCGCGGGAGCGGGAAGCAGAATGCACAGTTGGCACGCACGGCGAATATAACGGTGACGGATGACCATCGCGAGCGGCGAGCAGGACTCGATGAGCCACGAATAATATATTGGACAGCGTTCTCGCGAAACCGCATGCTTGCCATCACATGCCGGCATGCAGGTACGACGCGGCTACGAAAAACCGCCCGCACAAGAACAACGGCCGGCCTGCGAGACAACGTCCACCGGAGTTCCCCATGCCCTATAACCGTCGTTCGAAGCACATCACGCAAGGCGTCGCCCGCTCGCCCAATCGTTCGATGTATTACGCGCTCGGCTACGAGAAAGGCGACTTCGACAAGCCGATGATCGGCATCGCCAACGGCCACTCGACGATCACGCCCTGCAACGCGGGCCTGCAGCGGCTGGCCGACGCCGCCGTCGCCGCCATCATGAACGCCGACGCGAACCCCCAGACCTTCGGCACGCCCACCATCTCGGACGGCATGTCGATGGGCACCGAGGGCATGAAGTATTCGCTCGTCTCGCGCGAGGTCATCGCGGACTGCATCGAGACCTGCGTGCAGGGCCAATGGATGGACGGCGTGGTCGTGATCGGCGGCTGCGACAAGAACATGCCCGGCGGCATGATCGCGCTCGCGCGCATGAACGTGCCCGGCATCTACGTGTATGGCGGCACGATCCGGCCCGGCAACTGGAAGGGCCGTGCGCTGACCATCGTGTCGGCGTTCGAGGCCGTCGGCGAATTCACGGCCGGGCGCATGACCGAAGAGGATTTCGAGGGCATCGAGAAGCACGCGTGCCCCTCCACGGGCTCGTGCGGCGGCATGTACACGGCGAATACGATGAGCTCGTCGTTCGAGGCGCTCGGCATGTCGCTCATGTACTCGTCGACGATGGCCAACCCCGACGAGGAAAAAGTCGACTCGGCCGCGGAATCGGCGCGCGTGCTCGTCGAAGCCGTGAAGCAGGACCTCAAGCCGCGCGACATCATCACGAAAAAGTCGATCGAGAACGCCGTGGCGCTCATCATGGCGACGGGCGGCTCGACCAATGCCGTGCTGCACTACCTCGCCATCGCGCATGCTGCGGAAGTCGAATGGACCATCGACGACTTCGAGCGCATGCGCAAGAAGGTGCCGGTGATCTGCGACCTGAAGCCCTCGGGCCAGTATGTCGCGACCGATCTGCATCAGGCGGGCGGCATTCCCCAGGTGCTCAAGCTGCTGCTCGACGCGGGCCTGCTGCACGGCGACTGCATCACCATCACGGGCAAGAGCATCGGAGAGGAACTGAAGGACGTGCCGTCCACGCCGCGCGCCGACCAGAAGGTGATCTTCCCCATCAGCGAGGCGTTGTACAAGGAAGGCCACCTCGCCATCCTCAAGGGCAACCTCGCGGTAGAGGGCGCCGTCGCCAAGATCACGGGCCTGAAGAACCCGGTCATCACCGGGCCCGCGCGCGTATTCGACGACGAGCAGAGCGCCATGGAAGCGATCCTCGCGGACCGGATCAAGGCCGGGGACGTCGTCGTGCTGCGCTACCTCGGCCCGAAGGGCGGCCCCGGCATGCCGGAGATGCTGGCGCCGACTTCGGCGCTCATCGGCAAGGGGCTCGGCGAGTCGGTGGGTCTCATCACCGATGGCCGCTTCTCGGGCGGCACCTGGGGCATGGTGGTCGGCCACGTGGCGCCCGAGGCGTTCGAAGGCGGCACGATCGCGCTCGTGCAGGAGGGCGATTCGATCACCATCGACGCGCACCAGCTCCTGCTGCAGCTGAACGTCGACGATGTCGAGCTTGCGCGCCGCCGCGCGGCATGGAAGCAGCCGGCGCCGCGCTGCACGCGTGGCGTGCTGGCAAAGTACGCGGCGCTCGCGCGCCCGGCCAACCAGGGCGCGGTAACCGGATAGGATAAGGCGGGACTCGGCGCAACGCCGGACGCCCGCTGCGATGCCAAAGACGAAAGGGCGCGCGCCCGGAACGTGCGCCCTTTGCTTTTATAATGCGACGACACAGCCGGCGCATACGCTGGCGGAGGCCTGTATGAAACGGAAGTCGCAAGCAAAGAACAAGACAGCGACGCTCGCGGCCGCGCTCGCGTTCGGCATGGCCGGCGCGCTCGGGACGGCCCCGGCCTGCGCGCAGCATGGCCCGACCGGCCTCGCGCTCGCCCAGCAGCAGAACTGCATGAGTTGCCATTCGGTGAACCGCAATTTCATGGGCCCCGCCCTGCACGACATTGCCGCGAAATACGCGGGCAAGCCCGACGCGCAGACCTATCTCGCGCACAAGATTCTTGAGGGAAGCACCGGCGTGTGGGGCACGGTGCCGATGCCGGCCAACACGCAGTTGAACCCCGGCCAGGCGGCCACGCTTGCGAACTGGATCCTCACGCTCAAGTGAGGCGAGGACGGTTGGCGGCGTCGCGTTGCCACAAGCCCAACCGGGCGAGGCCAGGCGGCGCCGGGAATCAGGCCGACGGCGGTTGCCCCGAGCGCGCCGCCAGTTCTTCGCGCACGGCGGCCTTCACCCAGTTCTTGAGTTCCGTTTCGAGCGCGAGACCGATCTCGCGCGACACCTGTCCCACGAGCCAGTTCGTATGTTCCTGCATCGCGGCGCTGCAGCGCGCCTCGATCACGGCGCGGCCCTCGCCCGTGAGCCACGCGAGGCAGCGGCCACGCAGGCGCTCGACCAAGGCGTCGGCGTCATGCGCGAACAGGCCCTCGCGCTCGGCCACGACAGCCTTCACGGCGGCCGCCGTCGCGCCCTTCGCCTCTTCGACGTTATGCGCGCGCAACGGATTGCCGGCCACCATCACCTCGTTCAGGAGCGGAATCGCCGCATCTTCCGTATCGTGCTTGCCGGACATGAGTACCTCCATCGATCGGAGCAGTCGGCCGGGCGCCGGTACGCTGCTCGCGTCCGGCCTCAGCCGCCCTGCTTGTAGTTGTTGAGCGCGTAACCGCGGTCGCGGTAGAAGCGATAGCGCTCGCGGCCCGACGCGAGTTCGTCGGGCGTATCGCCAATCACTTCGAGCAGGCGCTCGAAGCGCGCGAATTGCGGCGGCACCTCCCCACCCAGATTGAGCAGCACGCGATGATGCGGGGCACGCTCCAGATCCGTCGCCAGCACGATGGGCGATGCGCCCGCATGCGGGCTGTCGGCCATGCAATGCGGCACGAAGTCGAGCGGCGAAAAGGTCCACAACATCTCGTCGAACGCGCGCAGGCGGCCGGGCTCGGCCAGCACGACCGCCTGCTCGCCCGCGAGATACGCCTTGCGCGCGAGCCGGCACGCGTACAGCAGCGAGTCGCCGACGTTCGTGTGGAAATCGATGCGCGTCATGCCAGCACCACTTTACACACCGTCACGCGCGCCGCAATCGCCATGCCTGACGTCATTGCGCGGCCCGATCGATCAGGAACTGGGCGAGCAGCGGCACGGGGCGGCCCGTTGCGCCCTTCGCCGCGCCGCTCTTCCATGCGGTGCCCGCGATGTCCAGGTGCGCCCAGGGGTATTTCTCGGCGAAGCGCGAAAGGAAGCACGCCGCCGTCACGCTGCCCGCCGGGCGCCCGCCGATGTTGGCGAGGTCGGCGAAGTTCGACTTGAGCTGCTCCTGGTACTCGTCGTCGAGCGGCAGGCGCCAGGCGGGGTCGTTGGCCTCGCGCGATGCGTCGAGCAGTTCGCCCGCGAGCGCGTCGTCCTTCGAGAAGAGGCCGCTGTTGTGATGGCCGAGCGCGATGATGCACGCGCCCGTGAGCGTGGCGATGTCGACCACCGCGGCCGGCTTGAAGCGCTCGGCGTAGGTGAGCGCGTCGCACAGGATCAGGCGGCCTTCGGCGTCGGTGTTGAGCACCTCCACGGTCAGGCCCGCCATCGTCGTGACGATGTCGCCCGGCTTCGTGGCGTTGCCCGCGGGCATGTTCTCGCAGGTCGGGATGATGCCGATCACATTGAGCTTGAGCCCCATTTCGGCGACCGCGCGGATCGTGCCGAGCACCGAGCCGGCGCCGCACATGTCGTATTTCATCTCGTCCATGCCCTCGCCGGGCTTGAGCGAGATGCCGCCCGTGTCGAACGTGATGCCCTTGCCGACCAGCACGACGGGCGCGGCCTTGGCGCTCGCTCCCTCATAGTGCAGCACGATGAACTGCGGCGGCTCGACCGAACCCTTCGTCACCGAAAGAAACGAGCCCATCTTGAGCGCTTCGATCTGACGCTGGCCGAGCACCTCGACCTTGAGCTTCCAGTCGCGCGCGAGCTTCTTGGCCGTGGCCGCGAGATACGTGGGCGTGCAGACGTTGCCCGGCAGATTGCCGAGGTCGCGCGTGAGGTCCATGCCGTTTGCGAGCGCGGTGGCCTGCTTCGCCGCGAGCTTCGCTGCCTTTTCCTCGGCGGCGTCGATGCTGAAGATCACACGCTTGAACGCGCGCTGCGCGACGTCGGGCTTGCTCTTCATCTGCGTGAAGCGGTACGTTTCGTTGCGCAACGCGAGAATGGCGGCGCGCACGCACCAGTCGCCCGTGCGCTCCTTCACCGGCAGTTGCGCGAGCGTGAACGTGGCCTGTGCGATTTTGGTGCCGAGGATCGCGCGCCAGGCGGCCTTGACGGCGTCGCCGTAAGCCTTCTGGCCGAACGTGTCCTGCTTGCCGAGACCGACGAGCAGCACGCGCGAGGCGCCGATACCGCTCACTTCGGGCAGGAGCAGCGTGGAGCCGGCCTTGCCGTCGATGTCGCCGGCCTTGACGACGCGCGCGATTGCGCCGCCAATTGCGCTGTCGATCGCGAACGCCGGGCCCGAGAGCGTTTGCGCCTCGAACACGCCGACCACGACGCAATCCGACTTGCCGGTCAGGAAGGGGCCTTCCCCGCCTTTGCTCCAGTCACAGGCTTTTATGCTAAAGTCCATCGCGCTTGTCCTCGGATAAAATCTGGGCTTAGGATGAAAGCCGCAATTATCCGCTATTTTTCCCGCGGCGGCTCCTGGGCGGTTGCGCGAGCTGCGCGCCTCCCGGCACGGGCCGCCCGCCCTGCCCTTCAAGAATGATCTTCGAACGTTCCCTGCAGCGCGAACTCGCGTACACGGCCGGCGCCGTGTTCATGGTTCTGCTCACGATCATGCTGACGACGATGATGATCCGCATCGTCGGCTTCGCCGCGTCGGGTCAGATCGACCCGCGCGACGTGCTGGTGCTCATCGGACTGACCGTGATCGGCTACATGGCCGTGATGCTGATCGTCACGCTCTTCGTGTCGATCCTGTTCGTGCTCACGCGCTGGTACAAGGATTCCGAAATGGTCGTGTGGCTCTCCTCCGGGGTGAGCCTCACGCGCCTCATCAAGCCGGTCGCCACGTTTGCCACGCCGATCATCCTGCTCATCGTGTTCTTCGCGTTCGTCGGCTGGCCGTGGTCGAACGCGCAAAGCAAGCTCATTCGCGCGCGCTTCCAGCAGCGCGATGAAGTATCGCTGCTCGCGCCCGGGCAGTTCCGCGAGTCGCCCACCACGCACCGCGTGTTCTTCATCGAAAGCATGAGCCCCGACCAGGGCCGCGTGGAGAACGTGTTCGTCACGAGTACGGAAAACGGCAAGGTCAGCGTGATCGTCTCGAAGACAGGCCACACCGAAACCATGAAGGGCGGCGACCGCTTCGTCGTGCTCGAAAACGGCCGGCGTTACGACGGCGAGCCGGGCCACCCCGATTTCCGCATCAGCGAGTTCCAGCGCTACGGCGTGAAGATCACGAGTCAGCCCGTGGTGAACACGCCGTCGGCGAGCACCACGTCCACGCCGGGCCTCCTGCGCAATCCCACCAACGACAACCTGGGCGAGCTCGCGTGGCGCGCCGGCCTGCCGCTCATCGCGATCAACCTGATGCTGCTCGGCATTCCGCTTGCGTACCAGAACCCGCGCCGCAGCCGCACGATCAATCTCGTGATGGCGGTGCTCATCTACCTCACCTATTCGAACCTGCTCAACGTCGTGCAATCGCAGATCGAGCAAGGCAAGATGGCGTTCGGCGTCGGTCTCGTCTCGCTGCACGTCGTGGTGCTCGCGCTGGTCGTGTTCATCTTCTGGATACGCGTGCGCAACCGGCCGCTCTTCACACGTGCGATGTTCCGCCGCGCCTCTCCTGGAAACTGAGAGGGAAACTGACCGATGCGCATCTACGAGAAATACTTCGCTCGCCAGGTTTACCTGACGTTCATCTTCATCCTGTTCGCCTTCTCGGGCCTGTTCTTCTTCTTCGACCTCATCAACGAGCTGAACTCGGTCGGCCACGGCAACTACAAGTTCCAGTACGCGGTGCTGCGCGTGGCGCTCCAGGCGCCCTCGCGGCTTTACGAGATCATTCCGGTCGCGGCGCTCATCGCGGCAATCTACGTGTTCGCGCAAATGGCCGCCAATTCGGAGTACACGATTTTTCGCGTGTCGGGCCTCGCCACGAACCAGGCGCTGCGCTCGCTGCTCAAGATCGGCATTCCGCTCGTGCTGCTCACCTATTTGATCGGCGAAGTGGTCGGCCCCTACACCGACCAGCTCTCCGAACGCGTGCGCCTGGAGGCGCTCGGCTCGGCGGTGTCGAGCGACTTCCAGTCGGGCGTGTGGGTCAAGGACACGCTCACCGCGCGCGCCGACGGCGAGCAGGTCACGCGTTTCGTGAACGTCGGCGAATTGCAGCCCAACGCGACCATCTCGAACGTGCGCATCTACGAATTCGATTCGAAGTTCCGGCTTTCCAATGTGCGGCTCGCGAAAAGCGGCACCTTCCAGCCGCCGGGCCACTGGCTGCTCAAGGACGTGACCGATACCCAACTGCTCAGCGTGACGCCGCCGCAGAACCAGCCGGCCGATGCGCTCGATCCGGTCTATCGCGCGACGCAGACGTCGGCCCCCGAATACTTGCTGCGCTCGGAACTCACGCCGAACATCCTTTCGGTGCTGCTCGTCTCGCCTGACCGGATGTCGATGTTCAACCTGTTCCGCTACATCCAGCATCTAACCGAAAACCACCAGGACGCCCAACGCTACCAGATCGCGTTCTGGCGCAAGCTGCTTTACCCGTTCGCCGTGTTCGTGATGCTGGTGCTCTCGCTGCCGTTCGCATACCTGCATACACGCTCCGGCGTGGTGGGCATGAAGGTGTTCGGCGGGATCATGCTCGGCATGAGCTTCCAGCTCGTCAACACCCTGTTCTCGCACGTCGGGACGCTGAACACCTGGCCCGCGCCGCTTACGGCGGCGACACCGGGGCTGATCTATCTCGCGGTCGGTCTGATCGGGCTCAAATGGGTCGAACGGCATTGACGGCGGGCGCCCTCGCCCGCTCATTGACCAACTGAATTGCGGGAGCCTGCACGCATGGGCAACCACGGCATGATCCTCTTCGGCCACGGCGCGCGTGATGCGCGCTGGCAAGAGCCGTTTCAGCGGCTCGCCGCGAAGCTCGCCGCCGCACGCGGCGATGCGGGTCCGGTCGGCCTCGCTTTTCTCGAACTCATGACGCCGAGCCTGCCCGACGCCATTGACGGACAGGCCGCGGCGGGCTGCGACACGATCACGGTCGTGCCCGTGTTCTTCGGCCAGGGCGGCCATGTGCGCCGCGATCTGCCCGCGCTGATCGCGCAATGTCAGGCCCGGCACCCCAATGTTCGCCTGCGCTGTGCAGGGGCCGTCGGCGAAGACGATGCGGTACTCGATGCGGTCGTGCGGTATTGCCTCGAAAACGTGGGCGACTAGCCGAACCCGCCACGCTCACGCATAAAAAAACGGGCTCGCTGTTGCTGCGAGCCCGTTTTGCATTTGGCTCCTCGATGGCGACTTACGCCGCCGCCCGGCGACGTTGACGATCATCCTGCGCGTCATCTTCCAGCAGCGCCTGCCCTGCCCGCTCGGCGAACGCATCGCCGATCATGAGCAGGCTCGGCTGTGCCGGGTCGAGCCAGTCCTGCGCCTCGCCCGCGGCAAGTCCCGCCAGCGTGAGCGTGAGCATGCGCTCACGCGTCGTGCTGCAAGCTTCGACGATCGCCACGGGCGTCGTGCCCGCGCGGCCCGCCTCGATGAGCTGGCGCGCGATCTCGGGCGCGCTGTCGCGGCCCATGTAGAAGACGAGCGAATCGGCGCTAACGTGCTCGCGAATCTCCTCGCTGCCCGCCGCGCGCGAATACGTGGCGAGCGCCACGCTGCGCGCCACGCCGCGCAGCGTGAGCGAGCGCTGGAGCGTCGCCGCGCCAGCGAGCGCCGCCGTAATGCCCGGCACCACTTCGAACTCGATGCCGGCCGCTTCCAGCGCGCGCATTTCCTCGTCGGCGCGGCCGAACAGCATCGGGTCGCCGCCCTTCAGGCGCACGACCACGGCGTGCTCGCGCGCCGCATCGACGAGTTGCTTGTTGATGAAGTGCTGCGCCGTGGACCGTTGCCCGCAACGCTTGCCGACCGCGATGAACTTCGCGGTTTGCGGCGCGTAGTCGAGCATGGCGGGCTCGACGAGCGCGTCGTGCAGCACGACGTCGGCGCTCGCGAGCAGCCGCGCGCCGCGAACCGTGATGAGGTCCGCTGCGCCCGGTCCCGCGCCGATCAGATATACCTTGCCCATTTGCTTGTGAATCTCCTGTTGCTACCGGGCGCACGCCGTCATCCCGCGCCCGACCCGAAGCCTCAGGCCGAAAACGCGCGGATCATGCCCGCAGCCACCGTGTGATGCGTCGCTTCGTCGATCAGCACGAACGCGCCCGTGCCAGGATTCGCATCATACAGGTCGGCGACGATCGGCTTTTGCAGCGAGAGCGTCACGCGGCCGATATCGTTCATCGCAAGTTCGTGGCGGTCGGTGGCGTGCGAGAGCGTGTGCACATCGAGCACCTGCTTGAGCGCGCCGATCTTCGCGAACACCGTGCTCGTGGTCTGCTTGAGCAGGTACTTGCGTTGCGGCGCGAGCGGCTCGTCGTCGAACCAGCAGAGGTCCGCCTCGAGCTTCTTCGCCGGCTGGGCGCTCTCCGAAACGGGCACGAACGTGTCGCCGCGCGAGACGTCCACGTCTTCGGCGAGACGGATCGTGACGGTCTGCCCCGCGAACGCGCGGTCGACCTGCGCCGTGCCGCCCGGCACCGGCGCGATGATCTCGGCGACCGTCGCCTGGCGGCCGGCTGGCTGCACCGTGATGGCGTCGCCCACTTTCACTTCGCCTGATTCCACACGGCCCATGTAGCCGCGGAAGTCGTCGGCGCTGGAGCCGTCCTGGCGCGCGACCCACTGCACCGGAAAGCGCAGCGCTTCACCCGTCGCCTGCGCGACCGGCAGTTGCTCGAGCACGTCGAGCAGCGGCTCGCCCGCGTACCACGGCATGCGCTCGCTCGCGGCCACGATGTTGTCGCCCTTGAGCGCCGAGACCGGCACGAAGCGCACGTCGGCAAGGCCGAGCTGGCGCGCGAGCGCGACATACGCCTCGCGGATCAGATTGAACGTCGCCTCGCTGTAGTCGACCAGATCCATCTTGTTGATCGCGACGATCACGTGTTGCAGGCCGAGCAGCTTGACGATGGCGCTGTGGCGCTTGGTTTGCGGCAGCAGTTGCGTGACGCCGTTCTCGACCGTCACGCGCGTGGGGTCGATCAGGATGATCGCGGCGTGCGCGGTCGACGCACCCGTCACCATGTTGCGCGTGTACTGCTCGTGGCCCGGGGTGTCGGCGATGATGAACTTGCGCTTGGCCGTGGCGAAGTAGCGGTACGCCACGTCGATCGTGATGCCTTGCTCGCGCTCGGCTTCGAGGCCGTCGGTGAGCAGCGACAGGTCGATTTCGTCGCCGACGGTGCGCTTGTTCTTCGCGCGCGAGAGCGCCGAAAGCTGATCGCTCAGGACAGCCTTGCTGTCGTACAGCAGGCGGCCGATCAGCGTGCTCTTGCCGTCGTCCACGCTGCCTGCCGTGATGAAGCGCAGCACGCCGAGGTCTTCAGGTTGGTGTGTCGTAACCATGTCTAGTTTTTCCTCTGCGTGCTCTTTAGAAATAACCTTGCTTCTTGCGCTGTTCCATCGCCGCTTCCGACGCCTGGTCGTCCATGCGCGTCGCGCCGCGTTCCGTGATTTCGGTCACGGCCGTTTCGGCGATGATCTTCTCGACGGTGTCGGCATCGCTCGCCACGGGGCAGGTGCAGCTGATGTCGCCCACGGTGCGAAAACGCACCTGCGCCATCTCGCTGACTTCGCCTTCCTTCATCGGCGTGAGCGGCGTGACCGGCACGAGCAGGCCGTTGCGGCGCACGATCTCGCGCTGGTGCGCATAGTAGATCGACGGCAGTTCGAGCTTCTCGCGCTCGATGTATTGCCACACATCGAGTTCCGTCCAGTTCGAGATCGGGAACACGCGCAGGTGCTCGCCGTTGTGCAGGCGCGCGTTATAGAGGCTCCAGAGTTCCGGGCGCTGCGCCTTCGGATCCCACTGGCCGAATTCGTCGCGGAACGAGAAGATGCGCTCCTTCGCGCGGGCCTTCTCTTCGTCGCGGCGCGCCCCGCCGATCATCGCCGTGTAGCCGTATTGCTCGATGGTTTCGAGCAGCGTGACCGCTTGCGCGGCGTTGCGCGAATCGGTTTCGCGGCGCAGGCGCACGGTGCCGCGCTTGATCGAATCTTCCACGTGGCCGACCACGAGTTCCGCACCGATCTCGGCCGCGCGGCGATCGCGAAAGTCGATCACTTCCTCGTAGTTGTGACCCGTGTCGATGTGCACGAGCGGGAACGGCAGCGCGGTCTTGCGGTTCGCGCCGAGGCCGAACGCCTTCAGCGCGAGCGCCAGCACGACGACCGAGTCCTTGCCGCCCGAAAACAGCAGCGCGGGCTTGCTGCATTCGGCGACGAGTTCGCGCAGGATATGGATCGACTCGGCTTCGAGCCAGTCGAGATGGTCCATGCGGTTCGCCGTGACCTGGAGCGGTGCGTTCACTGCTGAGTCGAGCGTGGTGCTCATGTTCGGATCCTTCGTTGATTCGCACCCTTTTGACGGGGCACGCAGTACTCGGTGTTCGGTAGCGCGCCGGTCTACACGAACGGCGCGGCAAACTGAATCTTAGTTCGGCTGGGTGATCGAAGTCGCTTCGACTACGGGAATGGCCGAGACAGACGTGATATGCAGGCCACACTCCTTCGTGTCGCGCGATTCCCACCACCAGCGGCCCGCGCGGCTGTCCTCGCCGGGACGGATCGCGCGCGTGCAGGGCTCGCAGCCGATGCTCGGATAGCCGCGCGCATGCAGCGGGTTCACCGGCACCTCGTAGGCGCGCAGGTAAGCCCAGACATCGGCTTCGGTCCAGTCCGCGAGCGGATTGAACTTGTCGATGCTGCGTGCTTCGTCGCGTTCTTCCTCGTGCAGTTCCGCACGCGTGACCGACTGCTCGCGACGCTGGCCCGTGACCCAGGCCGAAACGCCCGCGAGCGCGCGGTTCAGCGGCTCGACCTTGCGGATTTCGCAGCAGCGCTTGCGCAGGTCCACGCTCTCGTAAAAAGCGTTCAGGCCGTGCTGGCTCACGTATTCGTCCACGGCGTCCTGCAGCGGATGGAACTGCTCGATCTCGTAGCCGTAGCGCTCGCGCACCGCATCGATCATGCCGAGCGTTTCCGCATGCAGGCGGCCCGTGTTCAGCGAGAAGATGCCGACTTTCACGCCGCGCGAGAGGATCGCATGGGTGAGCAGCATGTCCTCGGCGGCGAGGCTGCTGGCTAGCTTGACGCTGGCATGACGTGCGGCGATGGAATCGAGCAGTGCGTCGAGGCGCTCGATCTTCGCCTGCAGGTCAGCCGTGATTTCGCTGGCGGCCGTGCTCATGCTTCCGCGCCTTGTTGAGCGAGGCGGCGGCGGAACAGCGGCGACGGCTCGTCGAACGCGCCCTGGTACTGCACCGTGAATTCCGTGAACGCCTTGAGCGCGTCGTGGATGTCCTTGTCGGCGCGCACGGCGAACGAATCGAAGCCGCAGCGCTCGTGAAAGCGCAGCTGGTCGCGCAGTACGTCGCCGATTGCGCGCAGCTCGCCCTTGTAACCATAGCGCTCGCGCAGCAGACGGGCGATCGAAAAGCCCCGGCCATCGCGGAACACCGGGAAGTCCACGCCGATCAGCGCGAGCTTGTCGAAGTCGCCGGCGATATCGGCCGGTTCGCTGTCCGGCGCGAGCCACACGCCGAGCTCGTCCTTGCCGCGCGAGGCGACGAGCGCGTCGCGTCCGGCCTGCCACAGCGCCAGCGGGACCAGCACCTTGCCGGCCGGCAGCGCGGCAACCTCGGGCAGCGCGCCGTCTTCGGCCGCACGCACGACTTGCCAGTTGTCTTCGACGATCTCGCGTTTTTTGATGATCAATGCCATTGCTCGAATCTCGTATCTCGTTGCGTGCCCTGTTGCATGCTCTCTTGCATGCTTCAGGCGTGGGCCGGCTGGCGCGAAGCGTACACGCGCTCCTTGAAGGGCGCGATGCCGATGCGGTCATAGGTGTCGATGAAACGCTCGCCGTCGATGCGCAGTTCGACGAACGTGTCGATCACCTTCTGGATCACGTCGGGCATTTCCTCGGCCGAGAACGACGGGCCGATCACGCGGCCAAGGCGCGCGCCGTTGGCGCCGTTGCCCTGCTCGCCGCCGAGCGACACCTGGTACCACTCCGCGCCGTCCTTGTCCACGCCCAGAATGCCGATGTTGCCGACGTGGTGGTGACCGCACGAGTTCATGCAACCCGAGATGTTGAGCGACAGGTCGCCCAGGTCGTGGACGAAATCGAGGTTATCGAAGCGCTCCTGGATTGCGAGCGCGATGGGGATCGACTTGGCGTTGGCGAGCGAGCAGAAGTCGCCGCCCGGGCACGCGATGATGTCGGTCAGAAGGCCGATGTTGGCGGTCGCGAAACCTTGCGCTTTCGCCTTTTCCCACAGCGCGAAGAGATCGCGCTTCTTGACGTCGGCGAGGATCAGGTTCTGCTCGTGCGAGACGCGGATCTGGCCGAACGAGTATTCGTCGGCCCAATCGGCCACGGCTTCCATTTGCGCATCGGTGGCGTCGCCCGGCGCGATGTTGCGCGGCTTGAGCGAAAGCGTGACCGACGCGTAGCCCGGCACGCGGTGCGGACGCACGTTGCGCTCGACCCAGCGCGCGAACGCGCGGTCCTCCAGCAGATGTTTCTCGTACGAGGTGTCCGTGTCGGCGATCTTTTCATAGACCGGCGGCGCGAAGTACTGCGAGACGCGGTCGACTTCTTCCTGCGTGAGCGTCGAGGGTCCGTCCTTCAGGTGCAGCCACTCTTCTTCCACCTGGTCGGCGAACTTCGCCGGCGAGAGCGCCTTCACGAGAATCTTGATGCGCGCCTTGTACATGTTGTCGCGGCGGCCGTAGCGGTTGTACACGCGCAGCACGGCTTCGCAGTAGGTCAACAGGTGCTGCCACGGCAGGTCGCGCTTGATGATGGCGCCGACGATCGGCGTGCGGCCGAGGCCCCCGCCCGCGAGGATGCTCGCGACGACTTCACCCTGCTCGTTGCGCTCGAGGTAGACGCCCAGGTCGTGGATCTGCACGGCGGCGCGGTCCTCCTTCGAGCCCGACACGGCGATCTTGAACTTGCGCGGCAGCCATGCGAACTCGGGGTGGAACGTCGACCACTGGCGCAGGATCTCGGACCACGGGCGCGGATCGACGACTTCGTCGGGCGCGACGCCCGCGAACTGGTCGGCGGTGATGTTGCGGATGCAATTGCCCGAGGTCTGGATGCCGTGCATTTGCACCGAAGCGAGCTTGCGCAGGATCTCCGGCGTTTCTTCGAGCTTGATCCAGTTGAACTGGATGTTCGAGCGCGTCGAGAAATGGCCGTAGCCGCGATCGTGCTCGCGCGCGATGCGTCCGAGCATGCGCAACTGGTCGCTGCGCAAGTTGCCGTACGGAATCGCGATGCGGTGCATGTAGGCGTGGCGCTGGTAGTACAGGCCGTTCTGCAGGCGCAGCGGACGAAATTCCTCTTCGCTCAATTCGCCCGACAGGCGGCGGCGAACCTGGTCGCTGTATTGCGCGACGCGTTCGTCGACGATGGTCTGGTCGTACTGATCGTATTGGTACATTCGGGGACCCCAGGGGTTGGTTCAATCGCGGCGTTCCGGTTACGCCGCGCTCCGACTTCTTTGACTTCGCTCTTTCCGCCTCTGTCCGGTCTGTCTCGAAGACCCGCGCCGTCCAGCCGCGCCGGTCATTTGCTAATGACCAAAACAGATATCCATATTGGAAAAGTTGGAGGAATGGTAATAAACTCGCCTTATATTTCAAACGACTCAAAAATCAGGTCGATATGCAAACAGGTTATAAGGGTTTGGTATGAACCTTCACCAGTTCCGCTTCGTCCGGGAGGCCGTGCGTCAGAACTTCAACCTGACCGAAGCGGCCAAGGCGCTGTATACGAGCCAACCGGGCGTCTCCAAGGCGATCATCGAGCTGGAGGACGAGCTTGGGGTCGAAATCTTCACGCGCCACGGCAAGCGCGTTCGCTCGCTGACGGAGCCGGGCCGGATCATCCTCGCCTCGGTGGAGCGCATTCTGCAGGAGGTGGAGAGCCTGAAGCGCGTGGGCAAGGACTACGCGGCGCAGGATCAGGGCAACCTGACGATCGCGGCCACGCACACCCAGGCGCGCTACTCGCTGCCAGCGGCCATCGCCGAGTTCAAGCGGCGCTTCCCGAAGGTGCACCTGTCGATCCTGCAAGGCAGCCCCACCCAGGTCGCGGAGATGGTGCTCCACGACCAGGCCGATCTCTGCATCGCGACGGAGGCCATCTCCGGCTACAAGGAACTGGTGTCGCTGCCCTGCTTCACCTGGCACCACGTGGCGGTGATGCTGCCCGACCACCCGCTGCTGGAGCGCAAGCCGCTCTCGCTCGACGATCTGGCCCAATATCCGCTGATCACCTACGACAACGCCTTCGCCGGGCGCACGAAGATCAACGACGCGTTCCGCCTGCGCGCCCTCTCGCCCGACATCGTGCTGGAAGCCATCGACGCGGACGTGATCAAGACCTACGTCGAACTGGGACTGGGCGTGGGCATCATGGCCGACATCGCGTTCAACGCCGAGCGCGACCGGCATCTGCGCGCCGTGCCCGTGGGCCACCTGTTCGGCAGCAACGTCACGCGCGTGGCGCTCAAGCAGGGGGCCTACCTGCGCAGCTATGTGTATACGCTCGTCGAGCTGCTCTCGCCGAGCCTGAACCGCAAGCTCATCGAGCAGGCGCTCAAGGGCGAGCACGAGACTTACGAGCTGTAGCGGGATGCGGCGGCGCCGCGCCGGCAGAAAAATCAGACAAAATCAGCATCACAACAACGTCGCTTTTCGCCCGCTCTGCATGGGATCAGAGTACGGCGCCGAAGCGCCAACTCTGATCGACAGGAGATCCAACGGATGAAGCCGTACACGTACTTGCGCCCGCTCGCCACGGCGGCCGCGCTCGCAGCCGCCATGTTCGCGCCGGCCGCGCACGCCGACATCAAGGTGGGCGTCGACCTGTCGAGCACGGGGCCCGCGGCCGCCATCGGCATCACGAGCAAGAACGCCATGCTGATGTGGCCCGACACGATCGCGGGCCAGAAGGCCGAATACATCGTGCTGGACGACGGCTCGGACCCGGGCGCCGCCGTGCGCAACATCCACAAGCTCATCAACGAAGATCACGTGGACGTGATCGTCGGGCCGAACATCACGCCGGCCGCGCTCGCGGCGCTCGACCCGGTGGCGCAGAGCAGGACGCCGATGATCACGCTGGTCGGCTCGGGCTCCGTGGTCGAGCCGCAGCAGGGCGCGCGCGTGTGGGCGTTCAAGATGGCACAGACCGACGCCGCGATGGCCGACGTCATGACGCGCTACATGGCCGCGCACGGCGTGAAAACCGTCGGCTTCATCGGCTTTGCCGACAGCTACGGCGACAGCTGGCTCAACGAGTTCACGAAGTACGCGAAGGAACGCAACATCGAGATCGTGGCGACCGAGCGCTACAACCGCACCGACGCCAGCGTGACGGGCCAGGTTCTCAAGCTCATCGCGGCGAAGCCCGATGCCATGCTGATTGCGGGCGCGGGCACCCCGACCGTGCTGCCGCAGCGCACGCTGATCGAGCGCGGCTACAAGGGGCCGATTTATCAGACGCACGGCATCGCCACGCCCGAGTTCATCAAGCTGGGCGGCAAGGACGTGGATGGCACCCTGTTCCCGACCCAGCCCGTGGTGGTCGCGCGCACGCTGCCCGCCGACCAGCCGGCGCAAAAGGCGGCGCTCGCCTTCGTCGACGCCTACGAGGCCAAGTACGGCCCCGGCACGGTCACGCAGTTCGCTGGCGACGCCGCTGGCGTGTACCCGCGCCTGCAAGATGCCGTGACGCGCGCGCTGAAGACCGCGCAGCCGGGCACGGAGGCGTTCCGCGTGGCGTTGCGCAGCGAACTCGAACACGCGCATGAAGTGGTCGTGCCCAACGGCATGGTGACCACGAGCCCGACCGACCACGTGGGCCTCGACCAGCGCGCGAGCGTGATGGGCACGGTACGCGGGGGCAAGTTCGTGTATCTCGGGCAATGAGCGCAAGCGCCCCGCGCGCATGAAGCCAATCACGGCGAACGGCGGCTAACCGCAGCTAACCGCAGCGGTGATCGGAGGGCGCTCAAGGTCGCGCGCTCTTCGAGGCTGCGGGGTGCTCCAAGCGCATCGCGGCGCTTCCCTTGCAACGCATTCACGACCGCGCGATGCTGCGCCACTCGCCGCCCGCCTTGCTGCTCGCCAGCACCGCCTCGATGAAGCGCAATCCCTCCACGCCGTCGTCCACCGTCGTGAGGAGCCGGCTCTCGGGCGGCGCCGGCTCGCCGGCCTCGCGCGCGCGAATCTGCGCGGCGGCGTCGCGATAAAGCTGCGCGAACGCCTCCAGATACCCCTCCGGATGCCCCGGCGGCACGCGCGTGGCGTGCCGCGCGGCGGCCCCTGTCACGCGGCCTCGCGTGAGCCGCTGCGCCGCGCCGCCCTGCGGCGTGAACCACAGCAGATTCGGCTCCTCCTGATCGAACGCAAGCCCGGCCTTCGTGCCATACACCCGCAGCCGTAGCGCGTTTTCCGCGCCGCTCGCCACCTGGCTCGCCCATAGCATGCCGCGCGCGCCGTTGGCGTAGCGCAGCATGGCCTGCACGTGATCGTCCACGCGACGGCCCGGCACGAAGGTGTGGACTTCCGCCGCCAGCGAGTCGGGCACGAGCCCGCTCACGAACGCCGCCAGCTGATAAGCATGCGTGCCGATGTCGCCCAGGCACCCCGCTGGCCCGGCGAGCGCCGGATCGGTGCGCCAGACGGCCTGGCGATTTGCGCCGCTGCCCCCGACCGCGCGCTCGACAGGATTGGCGAGCCAGTCCTGCGCGTACTCGACCTGTACGATGCGCACGTCGCCGATCTCGCCCGCCTCGACCAGCTCGCGCGCGTGCCGCACGAGCGGGTAGCCCGAATACGTATGCGTGAGCGCGAACACGAGATTCGCGTCGCGCGCGTGCTGGGCGAGCGCCTCGCCTTCGGCGAGCGACACCGCGAGCGGCTTGTCGCAGATCACGTGAATGCCCGCATCCATGAACGCGTGCGCGACCGGCGCATGCAGATGGTTGGGCGTGACGATCGCCACGACCTCGATGCCGTCTTCGCGCGCGCCTTCCACGCTCGCCATCTCGCGCCAGTCCGCATAGCTGCGGGCAAGGCCGAGCGCCTCGGCGCTCGATTGCGCGCGCGTCGCATCGGACGAGAGCGCGCCGGCCACGAGTTCGAACGCATCGTCGATCCGCGCCGCGATGCGATGCACGGCGCCGATGAACGCCCCCTCGCCGCCGCCGACCATGCCGAGTCTGAGTCTTCGCGTCATTGCACCACTCCTTCAGGAATGCCGATCAAAGCCCGAGCACACCCCGCAGCTGCGCCGCATCGACACCGCTGCCCGCAAAGTCGTCGAACGCGCGCTCCGCCACGCGGATGATGTGCCGCTTGATGAACTCCGCGCCTTCGCGGGCGCCGTCGTGCGGATGCTTGAGCGCGCACTCCCATTCGAGCACCGCCCAGCCCGGATAGTCGTACTGGGTGAGCTTCGAGAAGATCGCGCCGAAGTCGATCTGCCCGTCGCCGAGCGAGCGAAAGCGCCCGGCGCGCTCGACCCAGCCGCTGTAGCCGCCGTACACGCCCTGCTTTCCGGTGGGGCGAAATTCGGCGTCCTTCACGTGGAAGGCCTTGATGCGCGCGTGATAGATGTCGATGAATGCGAGGTAGTCGAGCTGCTGAAGCACGAAGTGGCTCGGATCGTAGAGGAGGTTCGCGCGCGGATGGTCGCCTACGGCCGCGAGAAAACGTTCGAACGTCACGCCGTCGTGAAGATCCTCGCCCGGATGCAGCTCGTAGCAGACATCGACGCCCGCCGCATCGAATGCGTCGAGGATGGGCCGCCAGCGGCACGCGAGCTCGTCGAAGGCGGCTTCGACGAGACCCGCCGGCCGCTGCGGCCACGGATACAAATACGGCCACGCGAGCGCGCCCGAAAACGTCACGTGCGCGCTTAGCCCCAGGTTCTTCGAGGCGCGCGCGGCCAGCATCAACTGGTCGATCGCCCATGCCGTGCGCGCCTCGCGATTGCCCCGCACCTGCGGCGGCGCGAAGCCGTCGAACAGCGTGTCGTAGGCGGGATGCACGGCGACGAGCTGCCCTTGCAGATGCGTGGAAAGCTCGGTGATCGCCACGCCCGCGTCGTCGGCCTGCTGGCGCAGGTCGTCGCAGTACGCCACGCTCGACGCGGCCTGCGCGAGATCGACGAGGCGCGCATCGGTGGGCACCTGCATGCCCTTGTAGCCGAGCTGGGCAGCCCAGCCGGCCATGCTCCCAAAGCTGTCGAACGGCGCGTCGTCGCCGAGAAACTGCGCGAGGAATATCGCAGGGCCCTTGATCGTCTTCATCGGCTCTCTCCCTCTGGTTAAGGACGCCGCGCGCCTTCGGGGCGAACGCGCGCGGCGGCGATCATTGACGGCAAGCCCGCTCAGAACGGCGAATCGGGGAAGTAGAACTGCTTCGCGTTCTCTTTGGTGATCAGCACCGAAGGGATGATCGTCGTGGGCGGCAGCGTCTTGCCCTGCAAACGCGCATCGGCCGTGAGCTTGATCGCGTCGTAGATGAACTTCGGCGAATAGGAGACATCGGCCTTGATGAGCGCATCGCCATCCATCACGCGCTTGACCATCTCCTTCGATCCCGCGCCGCCGAACACGATCTTGATGTCGTTGCGTTTCGCCTGGTCGATCGCCTTGAGCACGCCCACGGCCATGTCGTCGTCGGCGGCCCACACGGCGTCGATGTGCTTGAAGCGCGTGAGAAAGTCCTGCATCGTGCGGAAGGCGTCGTCGCGGTTCCAGTTCGCGTACTTGGCGTCGAGGATCTTGATGTTCGGGTAGTTCTTGAGCACCGACGTGAAGGCGCTCCAGCGCTCGTTGTCGAGCGTGGTGGGAATGCCGCGCAGCGCGACGATGTCGCCCTTGCCGTCGAGCTGCTTCGCGAGGTATTCGGCGGGAATCTTGCCGAACGCCGTGTTGTCGCCCGCCACGTAAGCGTTCTGCGCACTCGTGTCCGTGAGACCGCGGTCGACCACCGTCACGTACACGCCCTGCTTCTTCACCTGCGCGACTGGCTGCGTGAGCGAGGCCGATTCATACGGAAAGATCACGAGCGCGTTGATCTTGTTGACGGTCACGAGGTCCTGCAACTGGTTCGCCTGATCGGGCGCATTCGCCGCCGTCTTGACGATGACCTTCAGATCGGGATGCGCCTTTTCGAGTTCCTTTTTCGCCTCGTTCGCCCACCAGACGATGCCGCCCGTGAAGCCGTGGTCGGCAGTCGGAATGGCGACGCCCAGCGTCACCTTGTCGTCGGCGCGCGCGGCGCCCGCACCGAACGTCGCCGCCACGCCGAGCGCCAGCGCACCCGCACACATCGTTCGAATCATCTTCTTCATGATGCTGTCTCCTATGCGGGCACGCGCCCGTTTGCGTTGTGTTGCATTGAGTGTTGGCTGCCTCCTCCGACCGCCCGACTGCCTTGCCAGAACCGCTTCGACATCCTTATCGTCTGCCACGCTGCAGGAAGGCCACCGCGATGATCGCCACGCCCTGCACGGCCGCGTTCAGATACACACTGATGATGCTCGTGAGATTGAGGATATTGGCGATCACCGAGAGCAGCACCGCGCCGACCACGGTGCCCGCCACGCGCCCTTCCCCGCCCTTGAGCGCGGTGCCGCCGACCACCACGGCGGCGATCGCCTCCAGCTCCCACAGCAGGCCCGTGGTCGGCGTGGCCGAACCGAGGCGCGGGACATAGAGCACGGTCGCCACGCCCACGCACACGCCCAGCAGCACATACGTCGCACACTTCACGCGATCGACGCGTATCGCCGCATAGCGCGCGACCTGCTCGTTCGAGCCGATCGCCTGCACGTGGCGCCCGAACGCCGTGCGGTTGAGAATCAGCGCGCCGCCCGCCGCCGTGAACGCGAACACCCAGACGGGCACGGGAATGCCGAACAGACTCGCGTAATACACGGGGCCGTAGAGATCGACGAGCGGGTTCTGCAGCGTGAGCGCGCCGCCATCTGCGAGCCAGGTGAGCACCGAGCGGAAGATGCCGAGCGTGCCGAGCGTCACGATGAAAGGCTCGATGCGCCCGCGCGTGATGAGCAGGCCATGCGCGAGCCCGAACGCCGCGCCCAGCACGAGCGCGATCGCCATGCCGAGCGCCACGATGGCGAGCGGCGCCAGCGTATGGGCATCGGCAAGCGTGTTCATGGTCCAGATCATCACGCCCGCGATCAGCGCGGCCATGGATCCAACCGAAAGATCGATGCCACCCGAGATGATCACGAACGTCATGCCCACGGAAATGATGCCGATGAACGACGTGCGCGTGAGCACGTTGAGCAGGTTGCCGGCGGTCGCGAAGTCGCGGTTGAGCAGCGTGCCGAGCACGCACAGCGCGATCAGGCCGATGAGCGGCCCGACGCCCGCCAGCCGGTGCACGAGGCGAGCCGCGGCCGCGCGTGCGCGGCGGCCTTCGGAGGCGGCGTCAGTGGGTGCCGGTTGCATGGGCGATCAGCTCCTCTTCGTTCAGATGTTCGCGCCCGAGCGTGGCGACGAGCCGGCCCGCGCGCATCACCGCTACGCGATGCGCGAGCCCGATCAGCTCGATGAGCTCCGACGAGATCACGACGACCGCGCGCCCCGAGGCCGCGAGCCGCTGGATCAGGAAATAGATTTCGCGCTTCGCGCCCACGTCGACGCCGCGCGTGGGCTCGTCGAGCACGATCACGCGCGGGTCGGGCTGCAGGAACTTGGCGAGCGCGAGCTTTTGCTGGTTGCCGCCCGAGAGCATGCGCGCGCGGCTATCGAGGTCGCCCGTGCGGATGCCGAAATCGCGCACCGCCTTTTCGAGCGCGCGGCGGCCCGCCTTGAGGTCGAGCAGCGGGTGCCCGTAACGCTCGAGCGTCATGAGCGTGAGGTTGTCCTGCAGCGTGAGGTTCATGTGCAGGCCGCGTCCTTTTCTGTCTTCGCTCAGATAGGTGAGGCCATGGCGCATCGCGTCACGAGGGTGGTGCAGCGTGACCGGGCGCCCGTCGATCTCGATCTCGCCCGCCTGCTTCTCGCGCAGGCCCATGATGGCCTCGAACGCCTCGCTGCGCCCCGCGCCCACGAGCCCCGCGAAGCCGAGAATCTCGCCCGCGCGGACCTCGAAGCTCAAACCGTCGACCCAGCCCGGCACGATGAGGTTCTTCACGCGCAGCGCCACGGGCGCATCGTCGGGCACCCCGCCTTTCTCCGGGAACATGTCCGAAACATCGCGGCCCACCATCAGGTTTGCCATCTGCTGGCGCGCGAGCCCTGCCGTCGCGCTCGCGGCGACGAAGCGGCCGTCGCGCATCACGACCACGTCGTCGGTGATTTTCTCGACCTCGTCGAGCTTGTGCGAGATGTAGACGAGCGTCGTGCCGCCCGCGCGCAGCTTCGTCATCAATGCGAAGAGGCGCGCCGTTTCCGCGGGCGTGAGCGTGGCCGTGGGCTCGTCCATGATGAGCAGGCGCGCGTGCCGCGAGAGCGCCTTGGCGATTTCGACGAGCTGTTTTTCCGCGACGATCAGGTCGCGCACCTTCGTGTCCGGGTCGCGCGCGAGGCCCACCTGGGCCAGCAGTTCGAGCGCTTCGCGGCGCATGGCGGCATCGTCGACGAGCCAGCCTTTGCGCTTCTCGTGGCCAAGGAAGATGTTCTGCGCGATCGTGAGATGCTCGGCGAGGTTGAATTCCTGGTGGATCAGCACGATGCCCGCCGCCTCGGCCTCGCGCGAGCCTTCGAAGCGGCGCGGCACGCCATCCACCACGAGCTCGCCGGCGCTCGCGTGCTCGTAGCCCGCGAGAATCTTCACGAGCGTGGACTTGCCCGCGCCGTTCTCGCCCAGGAGCCCGTGAATGCGCCCCGGCGCGAGCTCGAAGCTCACGCCGTGCAGCACGCGCACGGGACCGAAGTCCTTGCGGATGTCGTTGAACTTCACGGCGACGCTCATGAGCGTGCGCTCCTCCTGATGTGTTGGCCGAAGTTGCCGCCAGGCGCTGGCAACGGGGCCATGCAACGCAACTGCAACGGGTTCAGGCGCTCTCGCGCACCACCAGCCGATGCGGCAACAGCACGCCTGGCACGCACGCGCGCGGATCGGCGAAGCGCCGCAGCAACAGGCGCGCGGCCGTCTCGCCCAGCTCCCGCATGGGCTGCGCGATGGTCGTGAGCGGCGGGTCGATCTGCGCGGCGAGCGCGATGTCGTCGAAGCCCACCACGGCGACGTCGTGCGGCACGCGCCGTCCCACGCCGCGCAAGCCGTTGACCACGCCCACCGCGAGCGTGTCCGACACCGCGAAGATCGCATCGGGCGCCTCGCCCGCCGGCAGCTGCATGAGCGCGGCGGCGGCCCGCGCGCCGGCGTCGTAGTCGAGGCAGTTCACGTTCACGCGCCAGGCGTCGCGCGCCACGATGCCCGCCTCGGCAAGCGCGCCACGCCAGCCGTCGCGGCGCTGCTGCGCGTAGAGGTAGTGCTCGTCGGAGTTGATGAGCGCGACGCGTCGCCGCCCCCGCGCGATCAGATGCCGCACCGCGTCGTGCGCGGCCCGGTAGTTGTCGATCCCGACGTAGGGCACGCCGACGTCCGGGTCGAACTCGCAGCACGCCACCCACGGCAGCGCCGTCGCTTCGGCCGCGAGCGCGTGCTGCACCGTGGCCGGGTCGAGGCAGATCGCGCCGTCCGCACGATGGCGGCGCAGCAGGTCGAAGTAGCTGCGCTCGCGCCCCGCGTCGGCGCCCGTGTCGCACAGCAGCAGGAAGAACCCGTGCTGACGCGCGACGCTGTCGATGCCGCGCACGATCTCGGCATAGAACGGGTTGCCGAAGTCCGGCACCATCGTCAGCAGCAGGCGGCTTTCGGCGGTGCGCAGGTTGCGCGCGAGTTCGTTTACCCGATAGCCGCTCGATTCGATCTCGGCGAGCACGCGCTCGCGGGTCGCCGCGCGCACGTTCGTATGCCCGTTGAGCACGCGCGAGACCGTCGCGACCGAAACACCCGCGCGCTCGGCAACCGCCGCGATCGAGCCGCCGCGCGCGGCTTCAGCGCGTGCGGCCTCGGCGCGTGCGGCGGGACCGGCGGCTTCGGGCTGGGGCTGCGGCGATCGAGGCGAGCGTGCGGACATGAACGAAGGCAATCCTGGTCGATGAACACCGGTGCGCCGGCCGCGAGGCGAGCCGTTCGGCCGCCCCCCGATGTAATCGATTACATTTTTGGTACGAGAACCACAAAACCGCAAGGCGCACGAGGCCAGGACAAACACCGATCCGTCAATGTCCCGTTACAGCCGCCTGCTGCCGGCGGCGCGGCCAGGCCAGAAGCCGGTTTGCTACAATTCTGCGGTTGCCCGGCGCCCTTTTTGCCGGGCTCGACACGAACCGAACCCGACCACAACGCCGAGTCACCATGAACATCGAACAAGCGCGTTTCAACATGATCGAACAGCAGATTCGCCCCTGGGAAGTGCTGGACCAGGACGTGCTGAACCTGCTTGCGATCGTCAAGCGTGAGCATTTCGTCCCCGAGGCCTATACCGCCCTCGCGTTCGCCGACCTCGAAGTGCCGCTGCCGAACGGCCAGCACATGCTGGCGCCGCGCGTCGAAGCGCGCGTGCTGCAGGAACTCGCGGTGAAGAAGCACGAAAGCGTGCTCGAAATCGGCGCGGGCTCCGGCTACATGGCGGCGTTGCTCGCACACCGGGCCCAGAAGGTGCTGACCGTGGAGATCGACCCGGAACTCGCCGAGTTCGCGCGCGCGAACTTCGTGAAGAACGGCGTGCTCAACGCCGAAGTCGCGCTCGGCGACGGCGCGCGCGGCTGGGCCGCGAATGCGCCCTACGACGTGATCTGCGTCTCGGGCGGCCTGCCGGTCGTGCCGCAGGAACTGCTCGAGCAGCTCAAGGTGGGCGGGCGCCTGGCCGCTTTCGTGGGCGGCGCGCCGGTCATGGAAGCACAGATCATCACGCGCATCGACGAAAAGCAGTACCGCATTGCCGGCGTATTCGAGACCTACGTCGAACCGCTGCAGAACGCCGTGCATCCGCCGCGCTTCAAGTTCTGACGCGCCGCCAACCTGTCGTATCGCCGGGCGTGCTTTTGAGGATTTTCCGGGCTGCCCGGCCTTTTACCCGATCGAGTGTTCCATGCAGAATCTGACCGCCCCCGCCCTCGCCGAATGGCTCGCCGACACCTCGCGCGAGACCCCCGTCCTGCTCGACGTGCGCGAGCCTTGGGAAATCGAAACCGCGAAGATCGCGGGCAGCACGTCGATCCCCATGCGCGACATTCCCGCGCGTAGCGAGGAGCTGGACGACGAAGCGCCGATCGTCTGCATTTGCCACCACGGCGCGCGCAGCGCCCAGGTCGCGATGTTCCTCGAGTCGCGCGGCCACACCAAGGTGTTCAACCTGCAAGGCGGCATCGACGCGTGGTCGCGCCAGGTCGATCCGAAGGTGCCGACGTACTGAGCACCTCACACCACGGCGGCATGAACCGCCAGTGCATCAGCTAAAAAGGGGCGTGGCCGGGAGCCGCGCCCTTTGTCATTTCTGGGCCGTTCGCTTCAGTCCACGCCAGAAAACCGTTCTTTAAAGTACGCGCACGCCATGCACAACGTTGCAGCGTGCCCGGCCGCACGGTCGTTTCACTGCATGCATGCCCGCACTGAGACGATGCAGCGCGCCCGAACATGCATCCCGCTGCACCACGATCGCCCGCCTGCGACGTTGCCCCCGATGCGCGCCGCATGACCGCCTCCCTTGTGGGGCAAGCCTCGCGCCCGATCTTCGCCCTGGCACAACGCTTGCAGAAGCCTCCTCGCAAGACTGGCCACACAAATCGGGCGGCGCGCAAGACAAGAAACAACCACGCGCCACGGCCCATGACTCTTTCACCGACAAGGGGCAAATAAATGAAACGTCGCAGTCTGTTGAAACTCGGGACGATGTCGGGCGCACTCGCGGTTGCCGCTCGCGTGCCGTTCGCGCACGCGGACGCCGGCAGCGGCCCGATCAAGGTGGGCATCCTGCACTCGCTCTCGGGCACGATGGCCATTTCGGAGACCTCACTGAAAGACACCGCCTTGATGACGATTGCCGACATCAACAAGAACGGCGGCGTAATGGGGCGTCAGATCCAGCCCGTGGTGGTCGATCCGGCGTCGAACTGGCCGCTCTTCGCCGAGAAGGCGCGTCAGCTCCTCACCCAGGACAAGGTCGCGTGCGTGTTCGGCTGCTGGACTTCGGTGTCGCGCAAATCGGTGCTGCCGGTTTTCGAGGAGCTCAATGGTCTGCTCTACTACCCCGTGCAATACGAAGGGGAAGAGATGTCGCGCAACGTTTTCTACACGGGCGCCGCGCCCAACCAGCAGGCTATTCCCGCCGTGGAATACCTGATGAGCGCCGAAGGCGGCGGCGCGAAACGCTTCTTCCTGCTCGGCACCGACTATGTGTATCCGCGCACGACCAACAAGATCCTGCGTGCGTTCCTGCACTCCAAGGGCGTGAAGGACAGCGATATTCAGGAGGTCTACACGCCGTTCGGCCATAGCGACTATCAGACCATCGTCGCGAACATCAAGACCTTCTCGCAGGGCGGCAAGACCACCGTCATTTCGACCATCAACGGCGACTCGAACGTGCCGTTCTACAAGGAGCTGGGCAATCAGGGCATCAAGGCCACCGAGGTGCCCGTCGTGGCATTTTCCGTGGGCGAGGAAGAGCTGCGCGGCATCGACACCAAGCCGCTCGTGGGCCACCTCGCGGCGTGGAATTACTTCATGTCGGTGAAGGGGGCGCAGAACACGAAGTTCAAGGACCAGTTCGAGGCGTGGGTGAAGGCGAACAACCTGCCCGGCGGCAGCAAACGCGTGACCAACGACCCGATGGAAGCGACCTTCGTCGGCATCCACATGTGGAAGCAGGCCGTCGAAAAGGCGAAGAGCACCGACGTCGACAAGGTGCGCGTGGCGATGATCGGCCAGGCGGTCGCGGCGCCCTCGGGGTTCACGCTCACGATGGACGGCAACCATCATCTGCACAAGCCGGTGATGATCGGCGAGATTCGCGGCGACGGCCAGTTCAACGTGGTGTGGAAGACCAGGACGGCGATCCGCGCGCAACCGTGGAGCCCGTTCATCGCCGGCAACGAAGGCAAGCCGGATGTGGTCACGTCGAACCCGCTGCCCGCTTTCCTGCGCCGCTCGCGCGTGGCCTGACGTGCCTGTGACTTGCTCGTGACGAGCTTTTGACGCGCTGAGGCGCTGGTGAGCTGATACGCCACGCGCGCCGGACCGGACGCGCGTGCCTGCGCGATCTGCCAACGGCTTGCAGCGCAGCGGTAACGCTGCGCTGCAAGCCGCATCGAAAAGAACCCATCATGGCTCTCTCTCTTCCGAGGTACGCGCGCGCGGGCTTGCACCACGCACTCGCCGCGGCGGCGCTCTTCGCAGCGCTCAGCACCTGCGCGCACGCGCTCGATGCCGCCGATGTCGCGCCGCTCGGCGGCGACGACTTCGATGCGAAATCCGCCGCCATCGACAAGCTCATCGCCACGCACGACGCCGCCTCGCTCGCGCTGCTCAAGGCGCTCGCCCAAGACAACGTGAGCGCGACCGACTCCGGCGAAGTGCTCGTGCTGGAGGGCGCGGATGGACAAAGCGCACACGACGCCGTGACGGGCCAGGGCGTCGCCGCCGGCGTCGCTTCGAGCGCGCAGCCCATCACGCTGAATAACCTGCTGCGCTCGAAGGTGGCGGGCGCCGTATCGGGCCTGCAGCTCGACTCGCCCAATGTCGCCACGCGGCGCGACGCCATCGCCGCGCTCCTCAAGAATCCCGACCCGGCCATGAAGCCGATGATCGACGCCGCGCGCGCGAAGGAAACCGACCCTGCGCTCAAACGGCGGCTCGACACGCTCTGGGCCATGACCGCGCTGCACGACCCCAATGCGGCGACGCGCCTCGAAGCCGCGAAGCTCGTCGCCGCGCGCCACGATCTCGACATGTACGAACTGCTGCGGCCGCTCGTCGCGAAGAGCGCGAGCGGCGCGTACAACGAACCCGATGCGGAGGTTCGCGCGGCAGCACAGCAAGGCATCGACGCGCTCGACGCCATCCAGCGGCGCAGCGAAATCGCCGGCACGCTGTTCGCGGGCATCTCGCTCGGCAGCGTACTGCTGCTCGCGGCGCTCGGCCTCGCCATCACCTATGGCCTCATCGGCGTCATCAACATGGCGCACGGCGAGTTCCTCATGATCGGTGCGTACGCAACGTATGTCGTGCAAACGCTCGTGCAGCGCTACGCGCCAGGCGCCTTCGACTGGTATCCGCTCTTCGCGATCCCCGCTTCGTTCATCGCCGCCGCGCTCGTGGGCGCGGTCATCGAGCGGCTCGTGATCCGCCATCTGTACGGTCGCCCGCTCGAAACGCTCCTCACCACGTTCGGCATCAGCCTCATCCTCATTCAGGCCACGCGCATGATCTTCGGCGCGCAAAACGTGCAGGTCGAAAATCCCTCGTGGATGAGCGGCGGCGTGACTGTCATGCCCAGCCTCATCCTGCCGTACAACCGCCTTGCGATCCTCGCGTTCTCGCTGATCGTCGTGGGCATTGCGTGGACCGTGCTCGCGAAAACGCGCCTTGGCCTGTTCGTGCGCGCCGTCACGCAGAACCGCCGCATGGCCGCGTGCGTGGGCGTGCGCACCGCGCGCGTCGATGCGTGGGCCTTCGCGTTCGGCGCCGGCGTGGCGGGACTGGGCGGCTGCGCGCTTTCGCAGATCGGCAACGTCGGGCCCGACCTCGGCCAGAGCTACATCATCGATTCGTTCATGGCCGTGGTGCTGGGCGGGGTCGGGCAGATCGCGGGCACCGTGGTCGGCGGCTTCGGGCTCGGGCTCGTCTCCAAGGCCATCGAGCCGTTCTGGGGTGCCGTGCTCGCGAAAATCGCCGTGCTCGTGCTGATCGTGCTCTTCATCCAGAAGCGTCCGCAGGGCCTGTTCGCCCTCAAGGGCCGCAGCGCGGAGGCATGACATGACCAGCGCCACTTCCACTTCGCCGCACCGCACGCCAGGCGCCCCCCCTATCGACCGCGCCGAGACGTTCGCACTCGGCTTGCCCGCGCGCCCGGCGCTGCTCTCGCCGCGCGCGTGGCTCGCGCTCATCGCGCTGATCGTCCTGATCGGCGCAGGCGTGCCGCTTTGCGCGCTGGTGCTGCCGCAATCGAGCGCACTGCACCTCTCCGCCTACGCGCTGACGCTCGCCGGCAAGCTCATGTGCTACGCCATCGCCGCGCTCGCGCTCGATCTCGTGTGGGGCTACTGCGGCATCCTGAGCCTCGGCCACGGCCTCTTCTTCGCGCTGGGCGGCTACGCCATCGGCATGTACCTCATGCGCGAGATCGGCCACGACGGCAAGTACGGCAGCGACCTGCCCGACTTCATGGTGTTTCTCGACTGGCATGCGCTGCCCTGGTACTGGCAAGGCACGGAGCAACTCTGGTACGCACTCCTGCTCGTCGTGCTCGCGCCCGCCGTGGTCGCGTGGGTATTCGGCTTCTTCACGTTCCGCTCGCGCGTGAAGGGCGTGTACCTGTCGATCATCACGCAGGCCATGACGTTCGCGGCGATGCTGCTCTTCTATCGCAATGAAACCGGCTTCGGCGGCAACAACGGTTTCACCGACTTCAAGCGCATCGCGGGCATGCCGATCACGCATCCGGGCACGCGCACCGTGCTGTTCCTGCTCACGTTCGCCACGCTCGTGCTCGCATTCCTCGCCGCGCGCGCCATCGTGACCTCGAAGCTCGGGCGCGTGGTGACCGCCGTGCGCGACGGCGAAACGCGCCTGATGTTCCTCGGCTACAGCCCGCTTGGCTACAAACTCTTCGTGTGGACCGTCTCGGCCGTCCTGTGCGGCATTGCGGGCGCGCTCTACGTGCCGCAGGTCGGCATCATCAACCCGAGCGAGATGTCGCCGGGCAACTCGATCGAAATGGCGATCTGGGTGGCCGTCGGCGGACGCGGCACGCTCATTGGGCCGATCATCGGCGCGTTCGCGGTGAACGGGGCGAAGAGCTTTTTCACCGCGTATTTCGCCGAGTACTGGCTGTTCTTCCTCGGCCTCATGTTCGTGCTCGTGCCGCTCCTTCTCCCCAACGGCATCATGGGCCTCATCGAACTCGTCCGGAACCGGATCATCGCGCGGAGCGAACGCCCATGAACGGACACTATGTGCTCAACGACCCGCTCAACCACAATCCCTTCGACGACGCCCTCCAGCACGACGAACTCGCGCTCTCCGGCGTAGCCGACCTGGGCCACGTGGTCGAGCCCGGCGTGATCGACACCTCGCACGGCACGATCCTCTATCTGGAAGACGTGAGCGTGAGCTTCGACGGCTTTCGCGCGCTCAACCAGCTCTCCCTCACCATCGACGCGGGCGAGCTGCGCTGCGTGATCGGCCCGAACGGCGCGGGCAAGACCACGATGATGGACGTCATCACCGGCAAGACCGCGCCCGACTCGGGCAAGGTGTTCCTCGGCCAGACGCTCGATCTCACGCGTATGAACGAGCCGACAATCGCGCGCGCGGGCATTGGCCGCAAGTTCCAGAAGCCCACGGTGTTCGAGCAGCACCCCGTGTGGGAGAACCTCGAGCTTGCGATGAAGGCCGACAAAGGATGGTTCGCGACGCTGCGCGCGCGCCTGGGCCGCGAGGCGCAGGCGAAGATCGAGGAAACGCTCGAGGTGATCCGTCTGGAGAGCGACGCGCGCCGTCTTGCGGGCGAGCTTTCGCACGGCCAGAAGCAGCGGCTCGAAATCGGCATGCTGCTCATGCAGAAGCCGCAACTGCTGCTGCTCGACGAGCCCGCCGCCGGCATGACCGACGAAGAAACCATGGCACTCGCCACCCTGCTCAACCGCCTGCGCGGCAGTTGCTCGATGATGGTGGTCGAGCACGACATGGAATTCGTCGCGGCGCTCGCCGGCGAAACCGGCCGCGTGACGGTGATGGCCGAAGGCCACGTGCTCGCGCACGGCACGCTCGAAGACGTGAAGCGCGACGAAGCGGTGATCGAATCGTATCTGGGCCGCTAGGTCCGCCTCGCCATATTATCAGCCATGCTAACCATTGAATCGCTGAACCAGTACTACGGCGGCAGCCACATCCTGCGCAACGTCTCGATGACGGTGCCCGAGGGCGAACTCACCGTGCTGCTGGGCCGCAACGGCGTGGGCAAGACGACGCTGCTGCGCTGCCTCATGGGCGTCGCGCCGACGAAGAGCGGCTCGATCGCGTGGCGCGGCGATGCGCTCGCGAAACTGCCCACCTATGCGCGCGTGGCCCACGGTCTCGCTTACGTGCCGCAAGGGCGCGATATTTTTCCACGCCTCACCGTCGAGGAGAATCTGCTGGTAGGCGCGGCAAGCAAGAAGCGCATGCCCTCCGGCGTGCCCGCGCATATCTACGAACTCTTTCCCGTGCTCAGGGAAATGAAGGCGCGCCGCGGCGGCGACCTGTCGGGCGGCCAGCAGCAGCAACTCGCCATCGGCCGCGCGCTGATGAGCGATCCTTCGCTGCTGATTCTCGATGAACCCACCGAAGGCATTCAGCCTTCGATCATCCAGGACATCGGGCACACGCTGCGGCGGTTGGTCGAAGACATGCAGTTGACGGTGCTGCTCGTCGAGCAGTATTACGACTTCGCCAAGGCCATTGCCGACCGGTACTGGGTGATGAGCCGCGGCGAAATCGTGGCGGGCGGCGCGGGCGCGAGCATGGATGCGGATGGTGTGCGGGAGATGATCGCGGTTTAAGTTTTAAGGGCGCATCCGGGTCGGCTCACAGACCAGTACGACCAGCAGGGCGCCCGGACGACAGTCTGGCTGCGAGTTAGTATCCGGTTCAGATATTGCCCAACACGCCACGCGGCCAGGTCGGCAGAATCCCCGCACGCGTCACGGCCGCGTCGTTGCCGCGTCGTGGTGGCATCAGTGACGCATCGAACACGCCGCCCGATGCGATGACGTGCGCTCCGGACGTCGCGCGCTCGCGCAGCGGATGCCCGCGAGCGGGAGCCCCCGGTCGTGACAGGGCCAGCAAGCTGCCTTACGATCGGCATAAGGACCGTGCAATCCGGGAGATTCCAGATGGAAGTCGTGTCAAGCTCGCATGAACGGCTTGACCGGCGCAGTCTGGCGATGCATCGCCTGATCGCCGACAAGATCCGCGCCGAGCCTAAGCTGTTCGCCATCGCGTCTCAAAACATTGAGCGTTGGTCGCGCACGCCCGGACGCAACGCCGCGCTGCTCGCGGCCTGGTCGAGGCTGCTGGAACAGGGCATGCCGGCCGCCCTGGCCGTGGCGACCGAGGACAGCGAGCGTGCCAGGGAGCTGCGGCAATCCAGCCCCTTCGCAGGCGTACTCTCTCCACAGGAACGCTGGAGTTTTCTCAGGCAATGGAACGCGACCAACTCGAACATGTGATCCGCGTCGCGTCGGCCATCACGCAGGAAACCGAATTCGTGATCGTTGGCAGCCAGTCGATTCTCGGCGCATTTCCCGACGCGCCGAAGTCACTGCTGCAGTCCAATGAACTCCACATCTACCCGCGCGTGAACTGGGAAAAGCTGTCGGACCTGATCGACGGCTCGATCGGAGAGGGGTCGCCCTTCAACGAGACCTACGGCTACTACGCGCAGGGCGTCGATCCCCGCACAGCGGTACTTCCGGTGGGGTGGGAAGGTCGTCTCACAGAGGTGGCGACACCGGCCACGGGGGGAGGCGTCGGCTACTGCATCGACGTGCACGATCTCGCGCTGTCCAAATACGTGGGGGACCGGCCCAAGGACCGCATGTTCAACCAGGAGCTGATCCGCCACGGCATGGTGGATCTCGCCAGGCTCAGGAAGCGCGTGGATCTGCTGCCCGTCGGGGACGAGCGCAAGACACTGATCCTGTCGGCGATCGACCGCGACGAAAAGGTGGTGGCCGACGCCTGCCCACCGTCGGGCCCCACCGCGCGCACGCGCTTCAAGCCCTAAGCGGCACACCACCGGCGCGCACCACGTTCCACCTCCCCCAGGCTTTGCATGCGCTGCGGCAGGCCGGTCGGGCCGCGCGCCCGTGCGCCGGTCCACGCTTAACCGCCCTCGCCGGCTTTGCCCGCACCTTGCAGGTGAGCTTCGGAATTCGGACGATAAGCACGTCAAGCGGTGAGCGCGGGTTGGCGGGCCGCGCGTTCGTGCTGCCCGCCTCCCGGCAAAGGCCGCGTGTCGGGCCACGCCATGGAATGGGCAGCCCGGTAAGCCGCGCCACAAAGTATGCGAGGTGGTAGAACGGTGACGCCCCCCGCTCAGGTCGACATCACGGTTGTCATACGAAAAACTGTCGTATTGCTCGAAATTTCTTCAGTCAGCCTTGCCATTGGCGCTCCCTCCTCGAAAAACTGTCGCGCCGCGGTGCCCCGGCGCTCAGTCGGCGCTCAGGGCTGCGAAGATTCGCCCTCACTGCTGGTGTGTGCCGATGGCAGCTTGAAAGCCTCGCGCACCACCTCTTCGATACGGGCAATGACCTCGTCGGGCAGATGCGCGTACGTTTTGCGTTTGTTCGACGACAGCTTTCCGTTGTTCGTTTGCACCATGCGGATGAGCGCCGACAGGTCTGGCCGGGGAACATTGAGTTCGCCGTTCAGCTGCTCAAACGCTGCGTCGAATCCGCTTAGCCAGTGCAATTCGCGTGGCAACTCGTTCCTCACGGCCTCGATCAACATGCGGTGCAGGAAGCGAACCTCCCGTGTTGCGTCAAAGAACCGGTAGGGCCGCCCACCCGGTGACGCAACCACGTGCGGCGCGTTCTCGCCGGGCACGTATCGCCACAGTCGCGTCGTTGGGCGGGAAAAGCCATTGAGCACGTCAAGGTATAAATCATCGTGGCGCTTGAAGACCGCCGAAACCGGCACGATGGCGCCGCCCTTCAATCGCCGGGCACCGTTTATCACGTGGTGGATCAGGAAGCGGTGGATACGCCCATTCCCATCGAGAAAGGGATGCAGGTAGACAAAGCCAAAGGCCGCACAAGCGGACCGCACGAGCACGTTGGAACACCGATATCCGCCATCACCGGATTGCTCGTTGATGAACGCCTCCCAGCCTCGCATCGCGCGTGGAAGGTCTTCGGGCGGGGGCGGGAAAAACGTGACACGCCCCGTTCCGTCCTCGAGCCAGTTCTGTTTCGCCCGGTACGATGCCTCCTGAGCGTAGGTGTCCCTGACGATGACGTTCTGCAAATCGACGAGCCAATCCTCGGTAATGCGCTCTTCCTCGCCGGCCCGGGCAAGAAGCTGGACAAAGCGCTCACCCTTGTTGCCGCTGGGCGTTTCGCGTTCGATGCTGTAGCTGCTGCGCGTCTCGGAAAGGAACAGGTAGCGCACCGCGCGTTCGTAGAATGCTGCGTCGGTGACCTGCTCCAGCGTCAGACTCGCCTCATCCAGCAAATCGTCCAGAGAGGGCCCATCTGCGAGCGCAACGCGCCGCACGAGCGGGCAGAAGTCACGCGTGCCTGGCAGGTTATCCCGCACCCGGAACTTCGGGTGCCGGATTGCGTGCGCGGAATCCGCCGTGAAGTAATCAGCCTCTGGCAGTGCATCGACGTAGGCGCCCGAAGGGCTCTTGTCGACGACCAGGTTGCCGCCGGTTAGCCACTCCCAGAAAAAGCATGCCCTTCGTACGAACGCACTGTTCGGCGACTCGGACCACCGGCGTAGAAGTTCCGCCTCGGACAGGTGTTCGAACACCGCCTCAAGCACCTCAAGATTCACCCCCTCATTGCGAAGCGCGAATTCGACGTGCCCGATAATTGTTTGTTCCACCGCGGTCTTGCGCGGATACCAGAATCCATTGTGGCCGCGCACTTTCTGGTTCACGGAACCGTTGAGATAAGCGGGCGCCTCAAGCGCCCGAACCCGTGGTTCAAGGTTCAGGTGCTCGATGAGGTGCTGGTAGCCAAGGGGTTCCAGTTCGGCCATGCGACTCGAAAAACGTTCAGAAGTCTCGAAATATTATCGCAAACAGCCATTTCTAACGACGAATAGTCGAAAAATCGTCGCTGGACGCCTTCTTGATAGGTGCGACCTCGCGGGCACCGGTGCGCAGTGGCGGCGACCGGCTGGCCTCAATCCTGCGGCGCACTGGCATCGACGCGTGCGCCACCCAATGACCGCCCCGAACAAAGCCGGGCAACCGGTCTTCTCAGGAAGCGGCGAAGACGATGGCGACGGACGGAGCGACGCTCGGAACTGCTGGCAACGCTTCAACTGCGCGAGGCGGACGTTGCTAACGGCAAAACCCGGCGCTACAGCCGAGAACTCGTGCAAGGCGCCCGAACGAGCGTTAAACCGTGCCGTGGCCGGCGAGCCCCCTAGGTCCTAGTCACTCCCTAAGTACAGGCTCGAACGGGCCAGCGCCCTCGCCTGTCAGTGCGTCATAGCCGGGGCGCTCGAGCTCCGTTGAGTTTCTCAAAGTCCGGAGTCTCCTTTGGACGTTCGCTCAGCCGCCGACCGGCTGCGTTGATCCAGGTGGTTTGGCCGGGCACTGAATCTAGAAGACGGCGGCTGGCGGCAAACTGCATGTCTCGTTTTGTTTGGCAACGCATACAGGTAACGGCTGCTGGCGCCTACAAATACAGCTACCGAGCAGCCTCAATACCAGATTTTTATTAAGGGGCTGGTGCATAGATCAAGAGGCGCAATGAGACGCGTCGCGTGATTTCGCGGATCCACACACTTTCGGGGGTACGAGATGTCTGACCATCATGTGAGCAACGGGGCCCTGGACACGCCCGCTGTCAGTTATCCAGGCGCGATTCTGGTGGTGCTGACGGTGCTGTATTTCATGCCGGCGATCATCGCCTTCCACCGTCAGCACCCCAATCGCGTCGCGATCAAGGGACTTAATGTGCTGCTCGGATGGTCCGTGCTCGGGTGGGTTATCGCTTTCCTGTGGGCATTGACAGCAGGTCACAAAAGGGATTCGCAAAGAGCACGCACACCTGCTGGCTTACGATGTCGTACAGCTGCAGCCCCCAATGCCCCTTTGAGCCGTTCAGGCGACGCCTACGACGTGCCCTTTCCCGGCTGATAAGAGACCGTCACCAACGGTGCGGCCTCATGGCTGCGACTTCGGCCCATCCCGAAGATGCAGTCGCGCAAGCGCACCGTCTGCCATATGGCCTCGCGGACTCTGCTTTCACAAGGACGTTCTGCAATGCGCATCTGCTCTCACAGAACCGCGCAGTTGGCTTGCTGCTTCGGCTTGACGGCGCCGGCGCCGGTTCTGGCCGACAAACTTCACTGAATGGTGCTCCCAGGTTTCGGGCTGTCCGAGAGGGCAGCCTTATGGGCTGTGCGGCGCCCTATTGGCTGCCGAGCAGCCCGAACACCGCGACGCCGTTTTGCGTTCCGACGTAGACCTTGCCGTTCGCAATCATCGGCGTGATGAACTTGTTGCCCGCGCCGAACTGATCGCGCGCGTTGGGCGCCTGGTTGCTGTTATACAGTTCATGCGCGAGGTTCGTCGCATCATATGCGTACAGCCCGGCAGTATTGCCGTTTTGCGCCACCCACACGATCCCGTTCACCGTGCCGTTTGCCGAGACGCTCGGTGTGGCACCCGGATAGTCGAAAGTCTCCGGCGACTGGCTCGTCGGCGCGTTCGACAACTTCGCGCCGCTCACGCTGAACGCCTTGATGCTGTCGCCAACCGCGCCGAAATAGACCGTGTTGTTGAAGTACGCAGGCATGCCGAACACAGCCCCCGTGAGTTGCCCGTTGATCTGCTGGTAGACGTTGTTCGTGCTTGCGCTGAACTTGCCCATCGAGTCCCGGTTGACGACGTAGATGTTTGTGTCCTTCCCCGCGCCTAACGCGAGGTGATGGACGACGCCATTTGAATCGGTCAAATCCGGCAGCACGAGCGCGCCGCCCGAGCCAAGATCCTCGTCCGCGTCCGATTCGGCGACCGTGTTCGACACGCTGAAGTAGTCCGAGACCGTCAGCCCATTGGTCGCGCCAAGCTTCAGGAATGCATTGCCGTAGTCGCCAAGTGACGGAAACCCGTTTGCGGTGAGCGTCGTGTCGAAGGTGCCGTTCGCATCGAGAAGATAGATCGACTGGCCGTCCGATGCCATGCCCGCGCCGCTCATCCAGATCGAGCCTTCCACGCCGTTCGGCGTTAGGCTCAGCACGCTTGTCCGCATGAGCGTGTCCGCGCTGTAGGCGATCACCCAGCCGTTATAGGGCGCGATGTCACAGTGCGAAGTCCAGGCCGTATAGATCGTGCCGTTTAGCTCGAGCAGCGATTGACGCTCCGCGTACTGTTTCGGATCGAACGCGACCAGCCCGCCCGAACTGTTCGGTCCGTTCCCGGGATACGAGGCGGTGATTTCAGTGGGGCCGCCGAACAACTCGGCACCCGTCGTAATGTTAAGCGCATGGATGCGCTGGTGATAGCCACTCGTCGCATCCTTCGACATACTGACGACATAGATCGCCCCGCGCGTGCGATCGATGACCGGCGTCGACGTAATGCCGATTTGCGGTGAAATCTGGCTGCAGCCACGGTCATCGCTGGGCGTCTCGTTCTTGCCGAGCGTCGAGACGGCCCAGAGCACGGCGCCCGTGTCCGCGTCGAACGCGTAGAGGCTTGCATTTTCGGTCGCGACATACAGCACATTGTGGGTACCGCCCGCAATCGAGACCTGTGACAGATAGAGCGGCTGCGCGTCGACCTTGCCGTCGACGGTGTAAAACCCGATCTTGCCGAACTTCGCTGCGTTCACGTTGGCGGGCGAGAGTGTCGTCTCGGCGAGCTGCTGGCCAGTACGAGCGATGTCGTTGTGGTAGGTCACCACACTCGCGGACATCCCGGACGGCGCGCTGGGGGGACTGCTGGGCGGACTGCTGGGCGGACTGCCAGGCGTACTACTGGGCGGCATGCTCGAACCGGAATCCGAGCCGCCACCGCCGCCGCTGCAACTGGCGAAGAAAATAGCGATCATCAGCACGCCGGTGCGCCACATGAAACGGGGCTGCTTCATTTGCGTTTCCCCTGTGATTGGCCATTGACCGCATCACCGGTCGCCATTCCATTCCCACTGCCAAACTCACCCGCCGGAGTATGGCGGCCCGTGCCGCCCGCTCCGATCCAGTCAGGCGCACGTGTCGGCGTGCGTGCTATCCTCCACGCCATTCCACGCCTTCTTCCCCACCGCCCAAGCATGTCGCTTCACGCCGATCACACCGCACTCGCCAACACCACGTTTCGCAGCACCGCGCATCAGGAATGGGCGGCGAAACTCGAACTGGGTTTCGAGCGCAACGGTGAGCGCACGACGCTTGCGCATCGCCTGCACGTGGGGCCGTTGCGCGTGCAACGACCGCTCTACCCCGAAGGCGACGCGATCTGCCACGCGGTGATCGTGCATCCGCCCGCGGGCATCGCGGGGGGCGACCGGCTCGATATCGACGTGAACGTGGGCGACGGCGCCCACGCGGTGCTCACCACGCCGGGCGCGACCAAGTGGTACAAGTCCAACGGCCGCGTGGCGCGCCAGCGCATCAACGTGCGCGTGGGCGCGGGCGCGAAGCTCGACTGGCTGCCACAGAACAACCTCGTGTTCGACCACGCGCACGCCGAACTCGAATTCGCGCTCGCGCTCGGCGCGGGCGCGACGGCCATCGGCTGGGACGCGACGCAACTGGGCCGCCAGGCCGCGGGCGAGCGCTGGTCCGCGGGCATGGTGCGCGCGCTCACGCGCGTGACGCGCACCGCATCCGAAGCGCAAGACGACAACGCGTTGCTCTGGCTCGAACGCGCGCTCATCGACGCCGCCGACCCGTTGCGCGACGCGCCGCAAGGGCTCGCGGGCTACCCCGCCTTCGGCGTGCTGTGGGCCATCGGCCCTGCATGCAACGAAGCGCTCGCACAAGATCTCGCGGTCATCCTGCCGTTCGACGACACGCTGCGCTCGGGCGCGAGCTGCATCGCGCCCGGCGTGCTGCTCGTGCGGGTGATCGCACGTTCGATGGAGCCGCTGCAGCACACGCTCGCCCAATGCTGGACGGCGCTGCGCCCGTTCGTGCATGGCGTGAAGGCAGCACCGCTGCGTTTGTGGACGACCTGAACGACCATCACACGCACCAGGCCCGTGCGCATGCGCGCATCGCCGCACCATTTCGCAACGCAGCAACGCCGGCATGGTGCGAAAGCGCGCCGGAAATGGTGCATCCATGCTGGCCCCCTTCATTGGCACATACCTTGCTAAGAGCTTGCATCGATGCGCGCGCCGCGTGCGAAATAGCAAGCTCCGCGTAACCTCGCTCCCGTAAGCTGGATCGGCGCGCATCGCGCATGCCCAACCTCGACCGAGAACGATGAAGCTCACGCCACGCGAGAAAGACAAGCTCCTGATCTTCACCGCCGCGCTGCTCGCCGAAAGGCGCCGCGCACGCGGCCTCAAGCTCAACTACCCCGAAGCGGTCGCCTTCATCAGCGCCGCGCTGATGGAGGCGGCCCGCGACGGCCAGACCGTCGCCGAGGTCATGCATTACGGCACCACGCTGCTCACGCGCGAGGACGTGATGGAAGGCGTGCCCGAGATGATCCCCGACATTCAGGTCGAAGCGACCTTCCCCGACGGCACCAAGCTCGTCACCGTCCACCACCCGATCCCTTGAGTCGACAGGAGCCAACCATGATCCCCGGCGAAATGCTGATCGACGACGGCGAAATCGAACTCAACGCGGGCCGCGAAACCGTCACCGTGACGGTCGCGAACACGGGAGACCGCCCCGTGCAGATCGGCTCGCACTTCCACTTCTACGAGGTCAACGCGGCGCTGTCGTTCGATCGCGAAGCCGCACGCGGCTTTCGCCTGAACATTGCGGCGGGCACGGCGGTGCGCTTCGAGCCAGGGCAAGAGCGCACGGTCGAGCTCGTCGCGCTTGCGGGGGAGCGCGCCGTCTACGGCTTCAACGGCAAGGTGATGGGCCCGCTCTGAGCGCGGCGATCGCATTCAAGCGCATTCAAGCGAATTCATCAGGAATCGGACATGACATTGAAGATCGGCCGCCGCGCCTATGCGGAGATGTTCGGCCCCACGACCGGCGACCGCGTGCGCCTCGCCGACACCGAACTCATCATCGAGATCGAGCGCGACTACACGGTCTACGGCGACGAGGTCAAATTTGGCGGCGGCAAGGTGATACGCGACGGCATGGGCCAGTCGCAGCGCCTGCACGCCGAAGTGGCCGACACCGTGGTCACGAACGCCGTGATCGTCGACCATTGGGGCATCGTGAAGGCCGATATCGGCATCAAGGACGGCCGCGTCTGGAAGATCGGCAAGGCCGGCAACCCCGACGTGCAGCCGGGCGTGACGATTCCCATTGGCGCCTCGACGGAAGTGATCGCGGGCGAAGGCCAGATCGTGACGGCCGGCGGCATCGACACACACATCCACTTCATCAGCCCGCAGCAGATCGACGAGGCGCTCGCCTCGGGCGTGACGACCATGCTGGGCGGCGGCACCGGCCCCGCCACGGGCACCAACGCCACGACCTGCACGCCGGGCCCGTGGCACATGGAGCGCATGCTGCAGGCCGCCGACGGCTGGCCGATCAACCTCGGCTTTCTCGGCAAGGGCAACGTGAGCTTGCCCGCACCGGCCGAAGAGCAGATCGCGGCGGGCGCGATCGGCCTGAAGCTCCACGAGGACTGGGGCTCGACGCCGGCGGCCATCGACAACTGCCTCAGCGTTGCGGACGCAACGGACACCCAGGTCGCCATTCACACCGACACGCTCAACGAATCGGGCTTCGTGGAAGCGACCGTGGCCGCGTTCAAGGGCCGCACGATCCACACGTACCACACGGAAGGCGCGGGCGGCGGCCACGCCCCCGACATCATCAAGGTGTGCGGCGAGGCGAACGTGCTGCCCTCCTCGACGAACCCCACGCGCCCATACACGATCAACACGCTCGACGAGCACCTCGACATGCTGATGGTGTGCCATCACCTCGACCCGTCGATTGCCGAAGACATCGCGTTCGCCGAGTCGCGCATTCGCCGCGAGACCATCGCGGCCGAGGACATCCTCCACGATCTCGGCGCGCTGTCGATGCTCTCTTCGGATTCCCAGGCGATGGGCCGGGTGGGCGAAGTCATCATCCGCACGTGGCAGACCGCGCACAAGATGAAGGTGCAGCGCGGCGCGCTGCCCGAGGACGGGGGCGCAAACGGGGGTGCAAACAGCACGCGCAACGACAACTTCCGCGTGAAGCGCTACATTGCGAAGTACACGATCAATCCCGCGCTCACGCACGGCATCGCGCACGAAGTGGGTTCGATCGAGCCGGGCAAGTGGGCCGATCTCGTGTTCTGGGAGCCGGCGTTCTTCGGCATCAAGCCATCGCTCATCCTCAAGGGCGGCATGATCGCGCTCGCGCAGATGGGCGACCCGAACGCCTCGATTCCCACGCCGCAGCCCGTGCACTATCGGGAGATGTTCGCCACGCGCGGCCGGGCGCTCGCACAAACGTCGCTCACCTTCGTCTCGCAGCTTTCGCTCGACAAGGGCATTACCGAGCGCTATGGCCTGCAAAAGCGCGTGGTGGCGGTGCGCAACTGCCGCAGCGTGACGAAGGCCGACATGATTCATAACGCGTGGCAGCCGTCGATCAGCGTCGATCCTGAAACGTATCAGGTGCTCGCCGACGGCCAGTTGCTCACTTGCGAGCCGGCGACGGTGCTGCCGATGGCGCAGCGTTACTTCCTGTTCTAAGGTTTTGGCATGCGCACAATCGACAAACGGCTCAACGCGAAACTCGCACCGGTGCTGGTCAATCGCGCGCCCACGCTCACGCTCCCGTACGACGCGCGCTGCAAGAGCCGCTTCGCGGCCACGCTCGATACGGGCGAGGAAGTGGGCGTGGTCCTGCCGCGCGGCACAGTGCTGCGCGACGGCGACATCCTCGTGGCCGACGATGGCGGCCTCGTGCGCGTGATCGCGGCGGCCGAGAGCGTGCTGCGCGTACGCGCGAGCGATCGCCTCACGCTCACGCGCGCGGCGTATCACCTCGGCAACCGCCATACGCCGGTGGAAGTAGGCGCGGACGAACTCAAGCTCGAAGCGGACCCCGTGCTCGAAGACATGCTCAAGCGCCTGGGTGCCCAGGTCGAGCGCGTGCAGTTGCCTTTCCAGCCGGAATCGGGCGCATACGGAGGCGGTCACCGCCACGGCCACGACGAAACCTTCGCCGACGACTACGCGCTCGCGCAACGCGTGTACGACGAGCATCACGGTCACGCACATGCGCACGATCACGCCCATGGCGAAGATCACGCGCACGACCTGGATTGCGGACACGACCACGGTCATTGCGACGGCCACGCGCACGACCGCAGCCATGAACATCGCTGAACTTACCGCGCTGCTGCATCTTGCGTCGCCGGCCCTGCCCATCGGCGCGTTCAGCTACTCGCAAGGGCTCGAAGCGGCGATCGAGGCAAAGCTCGTCACCAACGCCGAGGAGGCCACGCGCTGGATCGCAGGCGGTCTCGCGAGCGTGCTCGCCAGCGGCGAGCTGCCCTTCGTCGCTCATCAGATCGAACGCTGGCGCAGCCATGACGCCGGAGCGCTGATCGAGGCGAACGAGGAATTCGTCGCGAGCCGCGAATCGGCGGAGCTGCGGCGCGAGACGTCGCAAATGGGCTGGTCGCTGCGCCAGCTCTGCGCCCAGCTCGAATGGGGCGACGCGCCACGGCGTGCCACCCTGGAACGCATGACGCCCGTCGCGCAGCCCTCGGCCTTCGCGTTCGCCGCCTGGGCCCACGAGGCCGCGCCTGACGCCGCGCTCGCTGCTTACGCGTTCAGCTGGATCGAAAACCAGACGGCCGCCGCGCTAAAGGCGGTGCCGCTCGGCCAGCTCGCGGGCCAGCGCATCATCGTCGCGCTGCGCCCGCAAATCGAAAAAGCCGTGGCGCGCGCGCTCGACACGCCCCCCGAGGCGCTCAATACGTTCGCACCGCAGCTCGGCGTCCTCTGCGCGCGCCACGAATCGCAGTATTCGCGGCTCTTCCGCTCCTGAAATCGCACCTCATTTCGCACCTCATTTCGCACGTCACACACGAACATGAATTCGCACGCACCCAGCAAACGAACGAAGAAACTGCCGCCGCTGCGCGTCGGCGTGGGCGGCCCGGTCGGCTCCGGCAAGACCACGCTGCTCGAAATGCTCTGCAAGGCCATGCGCGAGCGCTACGACCTCGTCGCCATCACCAACGACATCTACACGAAGGAAGACCAGCGCCTCTTGACCGTCGCGGGCGCGCTCCCCGCCGAACGCATCATGGGCGTGGAGACGGGCGGCTGCCCGCACACGGCGATTCGCGAGGACGCCTCGATCAACCTCGAAGCCGTCGACCAGATGCTCGCGCGCTTTCCCGATGCCGATATCGTCTTCATCGAGTCGGGCGGCGACAATCTCGCGGCCACCTTCAGCCCCGAGCTTTCGGACCTCACGATCTACGTGATCGACGTGGCGGGCGGCGAAAAGATTCCGCGCAAGGGCGGCCCCGGCATCACGAAGTCGGACCTGCTCGTCATCAACAAAACCGACCTCGCGCCGCTCGTGGGCGCCAACCTCGACGTGATGGCGTCCGATGCGAAAAAGATGCGCGGCGAGCGGCCCTTCGTGATGTGCAACCTGAAGGCGCTCGAGGGGCTCGGCGAGGTGATCGCGTTCATTGAAAAGAAGGGACTTCTCACGAGTTGATGCGACCGGGCGCGGACTAGATGAGCGTGGTGAGCACGTCCACCGTGCGCGCCGTCGCGCCGCGGTGGCGCGAGGCAAACGCTGCGGCCGCCGCGCCCATGGCGACCCGGCGGGGCTTGTCGTTGAAGAGTTCGCGCAAGGCGCGCGCGAGATCCGCGGGATCCTGCACCTGCAGGGCCGCGCCTGCGGCCGTGGCGTCGGCGGTTGCCTGCGTGAAGTTGAACACGTGCGGCCCGATCAATACCGGCACGCCCACGGCGCACGCTTCGATGAGATTCTGGCCGCCGAGCGGCAACAGGCTGCCGCCGATGAACGCGAGATCGGCGGCGGCGTAGTAAGCGCCCATCTCTCCCATCGAGTCGCCGAGCAGGACGCTCACGTCCCGGGGCAGCGGCCGCACGCCCTCATGTTCGGAGGCCGCCGCAGCAGCAGCCGGCGCCCAGCGCGAACGCCGTTCGAGCTTGAGTGTCTTGCGCTCCACGAGCGCGGCCACTTCGTCGAAGCGCTGCGGGTGGCGCGGGACCAGGATCAGAAGCGCGTCCGGTACATCGAGTGCCGCGAAGGCCTGCAACACGAGCTCCTCTTCCCCTTCGCGCGTGCTCGCCGCGACCCACACCGGCCGCTCGCCGATCGCACGGCGCCAGTCGCGGCCGCGCGCGATCACCGCAGGCGGGCTCGCCATGTCGAACTTGACGTTGCCGAGCACGACGACATTGCGCGCGCCGAGCGCGCTCAGGCGTTCCGCATCCGAAGGACTTTGCGCGAGCACGCGCGTGAAGCCGCCGAACACTTCGCGCGTGCCGGCGCCGAACTTCGCTGCACGCTTGAACGAGCGCGCCGACATGCGCGCGTTCGTGAGCACGAGCGGCACATCGGCACGCTTGCATTCGTCGATGAGCGTTGGCCACACTTCGGTCTCCATGACGAGGCCCAGTGACGGGCGCCATGCGTGCAGGAAACGCCGCACCGCGTGCGGCATGTCATACGGCAGATAACAGCGCAGCACACGCTCGCCGAAGAGCTGCACGCCGGCGGCGCGGCCGCCCGGCGTCATGTGCGTGAGCAGGATGCGCGCGTCCGGGCGCGCGGCCAGCAGCGCGTCGACAAGCGGCTGCGCCGCACGCGTTTCGCCCACCGAGACGGCATGGACCCAGACGAGCGGGGCGTCGTCTTCGGGCAGGCGCCCTGCCGAATAGCCGAAACGCTCGCCGATATGTTCGCGATAGCCACGCTCGCGGCTCGAGCGGATGAAAAGCCGCAGCACCGCAAGCGGTGCGATGAGCCACCAGGCCGCGCGATAGATCGCTCTCAGCATCGGGCCTCCGCGGCGGCCGGGGTGATGACAAACGCCGCGGCCGTGCGGCAGGAAACGACGCCCATGGGCGGGCTCACGCTCTGTTGCGGGCTCTGTTGGGGGCTCAAACCAGTTCCTTGCCCTTGAGGCGCTCGAGAATGCCCAGCGGCGCCCATTGCGGATGCACCATGTCCTTCACCGGCAGGAAGAAGGTCTGCTCCATCATGTACTGGCCGGACATCACGGCGTGCGACGTGTGATCGGAGAAGCACACCCACACGCTGCCCGGCGGAAAGCCGATGTTCTCCTGCGGGCAGGTTTTCTGATAGTCCAGATCGGCCTTCATGCTGTCGTGAAGATTGAGCATCAGATGGTCATACTCGCTGCGCGGCGACTTCGTGATGTGCAGCAGGTTCTGCAGCCAGGCCGAGCCCGGAAGCTGCGGCTTGATGTTGGGCAGGAAGCGCCTCGCCATATCCTCGAACGGCTCGCCCACGCGCCACACGCGCGGCACGCCGTTGGGGTTGACGTTGGTGAACACGCGCAGGATGCGCTCGCCGTAGTTCGGGCGCGACGGAAACGCATCGACGTGCAGACGCGAATCGTCCTTGCGCCACGAGGTCTGGCGCGTTTCCACCTGATGCAGGCGCAGGCTCGTGGGCGCCACGCGCAGCTTGCCGGTGTACTCGGGAAAGAGGCCGTCCACCAGCGTGCGCGCGCACGCCTGATAACGCGCGATCAATGCGCGCACGGCCGACTGCGTGACCGCGTCGCCGAGCACGCCGTGCAGCGCGCCGCCGTTCGGGTCGAGGCTGATGTTCTTGCGCTTGGGGTCGGCGATCGCGGGGTCGAGCAGCGCGCGCTCGCCGCCTTCGATCGCAAAGGCAAGGTGCGGAAAGTACAGCACCTTGCCCTGCTCGACGGCATCGAGCAACGTCTCGCGCGGCTGCGAGAGTTGCTGGCCTTGCCAGTTGGCGGAAGTGATTTCGATGATCTGGGATTCGTTCATTGTCGCCCCTGGACGCGATGGATCTGATTGCCTGCCCGACTTGTACCGTGCGCGTTTCGTGCGTTGCGGTGTGTTGGCGTCATGACACGCCACTGCGGCGGCCACGCGGCGCATGCCGGGCAGGCGCTGGCGCGCGTTCGCGCGCGCCGACTCTTATACCCGCTACCCCCATGATCCGCCTTGACGGACCGCAGCCCGCGCACGCGTCTTGCGCAAGCGCGCCGCTACAGCAATCCGAAGCCCGCCAGCGCGCCTTTGACCTGCGCGAGCGTCGGCGGCTGGCCCGCGGTACCGAGATTGAAGACGTTCGGCGACCAGTAGCCGCCCGTGCGCCAGGCGGTCGCGAAATTGTACAACTCGACGGTCGGGCGCTTGAGCGCCGCCGCGATATGCACGAGACCCGTATCCACGCCCACCGTGGCCGCCGCGCCGTCGATCAGGCCGACCACGGCAGGCAGCGAGAGCCTGGGCGGCACGATCGCCGCTTCGCCGAACTCGCGCGCGAGTCGCTCGCTCGTCGCGCGCTCGGCCTCGCTGCCCCATGGCAGCACGAGCGACGCGCCGCGCCGCACGAGCGCCTGGCCCAGCTCGATCCAGTGCTGCGCGGGCCACTCTTTATCCGCGCGCGAGGTGGCATGCACGAACACGACATAAGGCACCGGCAGGTTCAGCCCGACGCCCGCGAGCGCCTGCGCGGCGCGGTAGGTGTCGAGGCCGAAGTCGATCTCGTCGGTGGGCGACGGCGGCGCGAGATCGAGCGCGCCCGCAACCAGCTTGCGCGTGCGTTCGACCACGTGCGTGCGCGGCTCGATGCGGATGGAACGATCGTAGAAGAAGCGCACCGGCCACTCGTAGCCCGCACCATCGGTGCGGTTGCCGAGGCCCACGAGCGGCCCGCGCGCCCAACTCCCGACCCAGGCCGTCTTGATGAGCCCCTGGCAGTCGATCACGAGGTCGTACTTTTCGGCCGCGAGCGCGCGCCGGAACGCGCCGATCTCGCGCCAGTTGGCACTCGATAAAAGGCCCTTGCGCCAGCGGCGTAGCGAAAACGGAATGGCCCGGCGCACGCCGTGCACGAGCTCGACGAGCGACTGAAAGCTCTCTTCGACGAGCCAGTCGATCTGCGCGTCGGGGTAGCGTCGCCGGATGTCGGCGATGGCTGGCATGTTATGGACGACGTCGCCAAGCGACGATACGCGCACGATGAGGATCTTTTGCACGCTCAAGGCTCTTGGTGCGGACGGATTAAAAAGGTCCGCAATTTTAGCGCGCCGCACGAAGTCGAGCGAAAAGGATGGAAAAGAGTGCCAGACATGGGTTGGGAAGCGGCGCCCCAAAGACATCGAAAAGGGCAACGACCTCCAGCACCGGCCACGCACAAGCGCCGATCGCAAGCGAGCGGCAGCGCATCCAGGGCGAATTGCCGCACACGCCCGAGAACGGTGAAATTGAACGCGCCGTCGCCTGTGCTGCGGCAAAAAGCTTGTTATTGGACCAGCCTCGGCGGTGTGTACGCGCCGTAACTCGGTCCCACGCCTCCCGAATTGGGAGTCTCGCAGTGGCTCATGTCGTTGGACATCTGCACGAGCACATAGGGCTGAGAGCCGTTATTCGCATCGAGAATGTGCAGGCAGGCAAACGCCTGAACCGGCTGAAACCCGCTCGTCGTCGGATCGTTCACCACGACCACCGTCGCCCACGCGCATTTCCCGTTGCCCGCAGCGCTACACGCGGCGGTATCGTTGAAGATCGAGTTTTTCTCGCCCGTCTGGATCCACGTTCCCGGCGAAGCGCCAACGGAAAACGTGGTGCTGTTGCCACTTGTCAGCAGACTACTGGCATAGCTGGCGCTGTTGTCATTCACATTAAAAGTCGTCCACTGACCGGATTGGCAGGTCCCATATTGATAGCTGGATCCGATCTGGAATATATATGGCTGACCAGCAATCTGCGGCGTTGAGAAGCCAGACACAGTGCCACTGGTCGGCGAGAGCTTTGGCGAATTGGTCGACGAATTCCAGTAATTGTTGTACAGGCACTGTGACATCGCCATTGGAAACAACCCCCCCGGCCCCACATTGCCAGGCGAAGACAGCACGGCCGTCGCCACCGCACTGGCCTTGAGGACATTGACGCCGAACACGCCGCTCAGAAAGCCCCCTATCGATCCGTTCGCGTTTGAGCCGTCTTTGCGGATGGTCACCTGCACGGCAGCGAGGTCGTTTGCGCCCGGTGTGAACGGAAGAGGCTCGAGGCCGTACGGCGTTCCCGTAGCGTTCCAGTATCCGGTCGCAACCGTGCTCGTCTGGACATAAGCCCCCTGGACCCGGTTGGTGGTGTTCGACGTCGAGAACGATGAAGCTGTCGCTGACGCCGTCGTGAAATCGGGCTGGGTAGCGGTGGCGTTGCTGCACTCGGTGCGCGGTTTCAGACAGCCGGCCCCCGCCAGCGCGGCTGCGTCGGCCGCGTTTTGAAGTTCGTTTCGGGCGACCATCAGATTGCCGATGTCGATGGCCAACGCCGCGGTTCCCAGCAGAAAGACAATGAATACCGCGACAGTGACGGCCACTGCCCCTTTCTGTTTCCTTCGGCTCCCCGTGCGCATGATGGCTCCCTTCATTCGTTGTTCATGACGGTTGTAGCGGACATCGTTATGGCGCCCGTGATCGGCGCCACCATGCGCCCAAGAGCCAGTCCGTTGTACTGCCAGGAGACCGTCACCGAAAGCGGTTGACCGAAATTGCCGCCGGCGCCAGTCGTCACCACCGCTGGCGTATTTTGGGTGCCAAATGTCAGCAGATAGCTCGACGTGTAGTTCGTCACGACCGTCTGGATGTCGCTTGTCGTGGGTTTCGGGCTCTTCAGCACGACCCCGGCGCGGGCACCTTCGCGGCTGGCATTGGTAATCACGGCCTTGTCGTACAGGAACAGGCCCATTTCGATGATGCCGAACAGCAGAAGCAGCAGCACGGGAAGCACGAGGGCAAACTCCACCGCGGCCACGCCGCGCTGGAGACGCCGCCCGCGCCCACGCCGCGGGCTCGCCGCCCCCGCTTTTTTCCGCCCCGCGCCTGACGAAAGTGACAGCGCGCCGGTCTTTGCAGTTTCCATTTAGCACCCCCAATCGAATCGCCCAAAGAGGGCTTGCCTTCTTCTTCTCACCCGCTCCCGCCGCCCGCTAGCCGCCGTTCATGGTCGGCAGCATCGTCCGGTAGATATGGATCATCGCAGGCCCCATCAGCACGACCATCAGTGCCGGAAAAATGCAGAACATCAGCGGGAACAGCAGCTTGAGCGCGATTTTCGCGGCCTTTTCCTCTGCCAGCATGCGCCGGCGCGTGCGCAGCGTGTCCGATAGCACGCGCAGCGAATCGCCGATGCTCGTCCCGAATCGCTCTGCCTGAATGAGCATCGTGCTGAAGGAGTCGACGTCTTCAACACCCGTGCGCATGGCAAGATTGCGCAACGCCTTTTCCTTTGCGTAACCGGAGCGCATTTCCAGAAGCGTGAGCTCCAGTTCGTCGGCTACGACCGTGCTGCGCAATCTGATCTCCTCCGCTACGCGCATCAACGCGGCATCGAGACCAAGGCCCGCCTCGACGCAGACAGTCAGCAGATCGATTGCATCAGGGAATTCTTCGAAGATCGCGCGCTTGCGGCGTGCGACGAAGCGCGCGAGCACCAGGCCGGGCAGGTAGTAGCCGAAGACGACGAGCGACACGAGAATCACGGCGAAGCGCGTGACCGAGGTTGCCGCCCCGCCGCTGATCAGCCACATGGACGCAAGCGTGGGCAGCAACAGTGCCAGCACCGTGCGAGTACCGAAGAAGATCGCCACGGCGCCCGGCGAGCGCCAGCCCGCATTCATCAGCCGAACGCGCAGCGCCGAAACCTCCCACCCCTCCTTCGGCGTCGAGAGCCGGGAAAGCGGCTCGGAAATCTGCACGAGCTTCTCGTACCAGGCCTCGTTGGCCTCGCCTGGCTGCGCAACGGCGCCGGGCATGACGCGAGCGCCGCCCACTTGTTCGATGCGCCGGCGCATCGTCTTCGGTGCAAGGACGTACATGCCAGCCAGCGACAGGCCGAATACACAGGCAAACAGACAGATCAGCAACAGTAACCGCGTCGAATCGAGCGCTAACATGGCTCCCCCTTTCCAATTTTTCTGATGGCGCGAGACATCGCAGCTTCAGACGCGAATCCGCACGATGCGCCGCCCCCAGAGCATGCCGGCCCCCAGCAGCACAGCGCCAGCCTCGAGCATCATCACGCCTGCCGGGTCATTCCATAGCACTTCGAGAAAGCCCGGATTCACGAAGAAGATGGCCGCACCCGTGACCACCGGCAGCAGCGCGAGCACCCGCGCCGAGAGGACCCCCTCGGCGGCAAGCACGCGCACCTTGTCGAACAGTTTGAAGCGCTCGCGCACGAGGCTCGCAATGCCGTCCAGCAACTCGGCCAGGTTGCCGCCGGTCTCGCGCTGGATCAGCACGGCAATGACCAGATAACGCAGATCCCCCACGGGCATGCGCTGCGCGAGCCCCGTCAACGCATCGTTGAGCGACACGCCATAGTTGATCTCGTCGAACGTGGTACGAAACTCTGCACCCATCGGGTCCGCGAACTCGGTGCCGACCAGGTCGATCGCCCCAGTGAATGCGTGGCCGGAGCGCAGCGCGCGCGCAAGCATGTCGCACGCATCGGGCAACTGTTTCTGGAAGCGCCGCATCCGGCTCGCGCGCCGACTACGCACATACGTCAGCGGCAGCAGCGTGGACGCCACCGCGGCGGACGCCAGCATGGCGAGCGGCACGCGGATGAACATCCCCACTACGAGCACGAGGACCGGCATGAGCGCGCACATCGCGAGGAGGCGTCCTGCCGTCCAGCTGATGCCCGACTGCTGCACCCAGTCCTCGAAAGAGCGGATGCCCGGCACGAGCAGCAGCGCGCGCTGGCCAAGCGTCGACCCGTCGAGCTTGCGGGACTTGAGGATGGACATCGCCTCCTTGCGCCCCGCCCCACCCGTCGCCACGGTTTCGATTCGCGATTCGAGGCGGCGCGCGACAGCGCCGTGCCGGCTGTTCCACCATTCCCACGCGCCCTGGCTCGCCAGCACCACCGCCACGAAGAGCAGCAGGATTGCCAGAATGAAGGTTGTACTCATGCCACGCTCCCCCGGATGGACGTTCTAAATGTCAGACCGTGTCGTAACGCCGGCCCGGATCGAAAACCTGCTCCGGTACGTTCACGCCGAACGCCGCGAACCGCTCGCAGAATTGCGGCCGCACGCCCGTCGCACAAAAGTGGCCACGCACGTTGCCATTCGAATCCATGCCGGTGCGCTTGAACGTAAAGATCTCCTGCATGTTGATGATGTCGCCTTCCATGCCGGTGATCTCCGAAATGCTGACGATCTTGCGGCGGCCGTCGGTGAGGCGCGCGGCCTGCACGACCACCGAGATCGCGGACGAGATCTGGTGGCGCATCGTGCGCGGCGGCAAGGCAAGGCCGCCCAGGCTGATCATGTTCTCGAGCCGTGTGAGCGCATCGCGCGGTGTGTTGGCGTGGATCGTCGCAAGCGAGCCTTCGTGGCCGGTGTTCATCGCGTTGAGCATGTCGAGCGCTTCCGCGCCGCGCACTTCGCCAAGGATGATGCGGTCTGGCCGCATCCGCAGCGCGTTTTTCACGAGCGCGCGCTGGGTGATCTCTCCCTTGCCTTCGATATTCGGCGGTCGCGTCTCGAGCCGCAGCACGTGGTCCTGGCGCAGCTGAAGTTCGGCTGCGTCCTCGATCGTCACGATGCGCTCGTCGTTCGGAATGAAGCCGGAGAGCACGTTGAGCATGGTCGTTTTGCCGCTGCCCGTACCGCCCGAGACGAGAATGTTGACCTTGGCGCGTGCGAGGCCCTCGAGCACCTGGGCCATGGGCGGCGTGAGCGTTCGCAACTCGATCAGATCCGCTACCTCCAGCGGCTTGACCGAAAACCGCCGGATCGACACGAGCGGCCCGTCCACCGCCGAAGGCGGAATGATGGCGTTCACCCGCGAGCCATCGGGCAGGCGCGCGTCCACCATCGGGCTCGATTCATCGATGCGCCGACCCACTCGCGAGACGATCTTCTCGATCACCTTCATGAGATGGGCGTCGTCGTAGAAGTTGACATCGGTGAGTTCCAGCTTGCCGCGGCGCTCCACGTAAGTCTGGCACCACGTGTTCACGAGAATGTCGGAGACCGTGGGGTCGCGCAGCAACGGCTCGAGCGGACCAAAGCCGAACATCTCGTCGTAGACGTCGATGGCCAGCTGCTTGCGTTCGACGTCGTTCGCAAGGGCCTTCTGCTCCTCGAGGATGCGGCCCACGAGCGCGTTGATCTCGCTGCGGATCTGCTCCTGGGGCATGCGTGAAAGACGCTCGAGCTCCACCCGTTCGAGCACGGCATGATGGGTGTCGTACTTCAGCTTCTGGTACGCCTCAGTCTTCACCCGGGACGGCGGCGCCGCGGCCACCGCAGCGGCACTGCCCGCATCGGTGCGCTCGACGATCGTCGGCTCGAGGCGCTGTGCAAAGATCTGCTCGCGAAGCGACATGATTCTTCTCCTTTACATCAAACCGAGTTTGGCGGGCGCCTGGCGACCGAGCATTCGCGCGAACAGCGATTCGCCCTTGCCCCGCGCGTTCGCGTCAGCCGTGTTCCGGGGCGCAACGCTCGACGCCAGCGTGCGCAAGCTGCGCGTCACTGCGCCGCTGGGCGCCGCCGTGGCAATCGGCACACCCTGATTGACGGCTTCGGCGACGGTCCGTGCGTCGTCGGGAATGACGAGGAACGGCTTCATGCCGAGCACGGTACCGGCGGCCTCGCGCACGCGCTCGCCGTGACGCGTCTGCCGGTTGAGAATGAGGCGCAGTCGCTCGGGCCCGTAGCCGAGCGACTGCAATATTTCCTGCAGGCGGCGTCCCGCCTGGAGATGCGGCATGCTCGCCTGCAAGACGATGTGGATCTCGTCACTGCGATCGAGCGCCACCATGGAAAGCGGGTTGATCGTCTGGCCGAGATCGAGGATCACGCAGTCGTAGCGCGGTGCGGCGACGCCGAGCACCCATTCGAGCCGGTCCTGGCGCATCTCGCTCGCCTTGATCGGGTCGCCCGCGCCAGCGAGGATGTCGAAGTTCGCGGCAGCGTGCATCACACTCGCTTCGAACAGCGCCACGTCCATGCGGTCAACTTCGGCACACAGCTGCGGAAGCGTCGAGGGCGGCGTCTCCGCTGTCACGAGGAACGCCGCGTCCGCATAGAGCTGGTTCAGGTCGATCAGCAGCACGCGACAGTTCTGCGTCTGCGAGACGATATGCGCCACGTTCGCCGCGATGAAACTCGTGCCCACGCCGCCCTTGCACGACATGAACGAGACGATGCGCGACGCACGCGCGCTGCCTTGCGCGCGCTGGCCGATCGCGCGCTGCAACGCCTCTCCTATCGTGCGGCCGTCCAGCGGCCCCGTGACCACGTCGCGAAAGCCCGCGCGCATTGCCGCAATGAGCTCGTCGGGCGACGCCTCGGGAATCAGCAGGACGCACATGAGTCGCTCACACCGGCGGGACAGCTCGCTCACGGAAGGCAACTGGGCCTCCTGCAAACCTCGCGCGTCGACGATCAGGACGTCGAAGGCGTCGAGCGTGTCGCCGCGCTCGACGAGATCGAACGGCGTGCCTACGCTACGCGTCGTGCGGTAGGGGCCGCATCCCGCGATCGTGCGCATGATCTGCGCAAGCCGCTCTGAGTCCGTCGAGGTAATGAGTATGTCGATCATGATCGTATGTCCCCGCTGTTGTTCCCTTCTCCGGCCAGTCGCTCGTCACACCGCTCACTGGCCACCGCCACCACCGCCACTCACGCCTATCGTGTAGGGGTTCGACGACACCCGCGGCTGCTGGAAGGACTTGTCATAGAGATCCATCGCCGATGCCGCCGACTTGCCGTCCACGCCCGGCTGCAAAGTGCCGTGCCTGCCTGCTTCCGGGTCGATGATTTGCGCCTGTGTCGAATAGCGCACGGCTTGCCCGAAGTGCGCGTCCCAGATCGGCGTGCTGGTCATGCAGCCACCGAGCGCGGCCGTAAGCGGCGCGATCAACAGGAACCGGCGAACGAATGCAAAGTTTTCGAGTTTCATTTTGGCCTCCTGATCGCCTTCAATGAGCGGGGGTTTCGTTCGACGCGATCCGTGCGGCCTCGCGCTCGATTCGCAGCGCGCGCGCCTCACTGTCCTCGCCAAGCGAAGGCACGAGGGCCTGCGCGCTCACCTGCGGCGCGGGTACGGGCTGCGCGAGCGCTTCTGCGGGCACCGGCCCTGTCGTTGCCGGCCCAGTCGGAGCCGTCGGCTCGCGCCTGGAAGAGACCTGCGGCGCGGGCTGCGCAGCCGGCGTGGCGGGTGCGCCCGGCGCAACGGGCATCGAGGCGGGAGCGGCCGGCACGGCCTCCGTACCGGCAGGCGCCGGCGCGGTGGGCGCAAATCGTCCCTGGTTGCGATTGGCGCGGCCTTCCATGTTGCCCGTTGCGTACACGTCGGCCTCGTTGGCTCGCGAGAAGCTGTCCGTGGGCATCTGCAGTTGCGCGATGTCCGCCACCGGCTTCACGAGGTGCGGCGTGATGATGAAGATGAGCTCCGAGCGGTCCTGCTGGAACGAGGTGCTCCTGAGCAGCGCGCCTAGCACCGGGATTTCACCGAGGCCTGGCACCGCCTTGAGCGAGCCAGTAATGTTGTTGCTGATGAGCCCGCCGATCGCGAACGACTCGCCATCGTGCATCTGTACCGTGGTGGAAGCACGCCGCGTCGTGATGAGCGGCAGGATGCTCACGCCGCTCGTGTTCGACGCGCTCAACGTGACGCCCGTGGGCGAGAGCTCCGAGACTTCCGGCGCGACCTTGAGGTTGATGCGCCCGCCGTTGAGCACCGTAGGCGTGAACTTGAGCCCCACGCCGAATTCCTCCTCCTGCAGCGTGATCGCGGTGGCGGTATTGCCGCCGCCGCTTTGCGGCACCGGAATGTAGATCTTCCCGCCGGCGAGGAAGGTGGCTTCCTGACCGCTGATGGTGACGAGGTTGGGCTCCGCCAGGATCTTCACGAGGTTGTCGGTCTTCTGCGCGTCGATGGCGAACTTGAGCGGGAGGTTGTTCGCCTTCGAGAAACCGAATGCGCTCGAGACGCCGGCAAGCAGGTTGCTCACGAGTGCGCCCGTCCAGGACCCGAAGCCGCCCTGGATATTGACGGCCGAGCCGAGTTGATCGATCAGCGTCTTGCTGACTTCGGCGACCTTCACTTCGAGCATGACCTGCTGCGGCGAGTCGACGCTGAGCATGTTGATCACGCCGCCCGTGTGCGCGCCGTTATTGCCCTGAGCGCCGCTCACGCCGAACACCTTGGCAATTTCCACGACCTGCTGGGCTGCCTGCGCACTCGACACATGGCCCGCGAGCACGATGTTGTCGGCTGCGGTCGAAACGTGGATGTCGCGCTCTTGCGGCATGAGTTGCGTAAGCGCGGCCTGGAGGCCGCCAGCGTCGGCGCTGACGATCACATCGATCAACTGACATGCGCCGCTCTTGCCCTGGATGATCATGTTGGTGGTCCCTACCGCCTGGCCGACGACGTAGAGTGTTTGCGGCGATACCATCGTTGCCTGGGCGACCTCCGGATTGCCGAGCGTGCGGTTGCGCACGGGTTCGTCGATCGGCACGAGCGTCGACTTGCCAAGTGGCACGACCACGTTGCTCTCGTTGCGAACGGGCCCCACGCAGTTCGGTCCGCGCAGCGGTCCCGCCACGGCTTTGGGCGGCGCGCCGCTGCCTTGCGCCGGCCCCATGCTGATCGTCATCTGCACGGGGCCCTTGCCCATTGGAACCGAAGCGCTTGCGGCTGCCTTGTCCTGCGCTGCATTCCCGTTTGACTGCTGTGCCCAGCCCGGTGTCGAAGTCATCAGCCCGGCGCACACCCAGGCAAGCGTTGCGACACGCCACGGACGAACGCCGTTGCAGGCCCCCGTGGACCCCACGTTTACTTTGGTATCCATATCGTTATACCCCGTGCTTACCTGCGTTTTAATGGCGGCTACGCCGCTCACTCGCCCTCTGCCCAGATGGTCGTCGCCGGGCTCAGGCTACCGTTCTGCTTTTTTCAGAAACATTCCTGACTGCCGGTCACGCCCGAAAGCACGCCGATGCAGTTGCGCTTCACTGCACGCTCGGCATACTTCACTCGCACCGGGTGCGCCGGTTCCGGCAGCGGCACGGGGGGCGGCACTTGCCTGCCCAGCAGGGTTTCTTTTGTGACGCCCTCGGTTAGCAGCTTGTTGTCATCCACCTGGTTGCGCAGTACGAGTGAGAGCGTGCCCACGCTGCGCGCGAGATCGAGTTTCTCCGCCTGCTCGGGCGTGACTTCCAGGGTCACCGCGTTCACCACCTTGGGCGCCGTATCGTCGCGATTGACCTGCTGCGCTACCGCCAGCACCAGAATCTTTTCGAGCACGATCTTCGAGATGCTCTGCTGCTGGGTATCGGCCTTCTTCTCGGGCTCCTGCGTGTTGACGATCACGTCCACGTAGTTGCCCGGCAACGCGAAGCCCGCGACGCCCACCACGTCGTTCACCCGGACCGTGATTGCCCGATGTCCCTCGCCGATCACGGCGGAGAGCCCCCCTTTCGTGCCCACGGGGGCGAGCTTCGACTCGAGCACCGGCTCGCCACGCGTGAGGCTTGCGCGGACCACTCTTCCGTCCAGATCCTTTGGTACAGCGAACGTTCCAGGAGGGAGGCTATCCTTTGGCCAGCTGACCGTTCGGATCATTGCCTCATTGATCGGCTGACCGAGGTTGATATCGTCCGATGCGACGGCAACTGGTACCGTGGCGCCCGACGACGTCTGGATCAACCATTTGGAAGCGAACACCACTGCGGCCAGCCCGGCCAGCAGAGCAATCGCGAGCATGACGAACGCGCGGCTGTTTTTCATGACATCCCCCGTATCCTTTCGAGAAAACATATGATCGACGGAACGAATACGTGAACCTTGTTCCGCGGGCACCGGCCAGGCAAAGTCGCGCCGGCAACCCTCAATCCCCAGTACTGCCTTCTTCTCGCGCACCCCTTAGGTCACCTCGGGGCACGCTCCTGATCCCACTGCGTTGCGCTCAGCGCCTTTAGCCCACCGCCGTGAACAGCACTGCAACGGTTCCCGCCGCGATCGCGACACCATACGGAATCGATCCCACCGATTCCCTCGCCTCGCCTGGCGTGACGCCTGCCATTCGCGCGGCGCGTCCCGCTCCCGCCAGCAACGCTGCGACGTTGCCCATAAGGCGGCCCAACTTCCCACGCATCAGTGCAACCCCTAATGACCACACTCCGCCGATGATGAAGGTGTTCACTGCGATGTCGACCGTCACCGCCGCTCCAAGCCAGGCGCCCAGCATCATCAGCAACTTGACGTCACCGGCCGCCATGCCGCGCAGAAGATAGAACGGCAGCAAAAGGGCGAACCCGGTGACTGCGCCGCCGAGCCACGTCGCGCAGCCCGGAAGAACGCCACGCAGTGCCATCTGGACCAACAGCGCGGAGACGAGCCCGAGCGCGATCAGCCGGTTCGGAATCCGGCGGCTGACGATGTCCGTGCTGGCCGCGAGGATTGCCAGCACGATCACGCACAGCGGAACCGGTTGCGGCGGCAAGTCAACAGAAAGTATTGTGAAATCCATTTGTCCCCCCCGGGCGATACCCGCCGTGTTATGACACGCTAGTCAGCGCACGATCAGAGCGCAGTGATAATGTCGGAGAAGACGCTTTGGAGCGTCGTACCGATTGATGCGATGCTTGCCATGATCAGCACCGTGATGAGCGCCGCGAGCATCCCGTACTCGAGCGCCGTGATGCCTTCTTCATCACGAGCGAAGGTCTTTGCGTAAGCGATGATCTTTTGCATTTTTTTGAACTCCGGTTAGATGAGTGGGGTTGCTCCTGGTCCGGCTGGTACTAGTACTAGAGGACGGAGCACACTCCATTGCTGTCCTCGAACGTTCCGGCTTTTGGCTGCATTGGGCGAGTGGCAACTGGGTTACGTGCTCACTCGCCCCTCCAGCAGTTAGATCGCCGTAGCAACATCGGAGAAGACGTTCTTTAGCGTGGACCCAATCGATGCGATGCTCGCGATGATCAGCACCGTGATCAGCCCTGCGAGCATCCCGTACTCAAGAGCCGTAATACCGTTTTCGTCACGAGCGAAGGTCTTTACCTGAGCGATGATCTTTTGCATTTTTGATCTCCAGTAATGTGAATCTGGTCAGTCCCGGTCCGTGTGGCATTGAGGACTGGTTGAACGACATCCGAAAACTCCACGAAGTGACTTCGGCCGCGCAGCGCGGTGTGTGGCTTGCGCATTCACACCCACTCGCGCGCGCAGCAGTCAGATCGCGGTAGCAACGTCGGAAAAGACATTCTTCAGCGTCGAGCCGATCGATGCGATGCTTGCAATGATCAGCACTGTGATCAGGCCTGCGAGCATCCCGTACTCGAGAGCCGTGATGCCGTTTTCGTCACGCGCGAAGGTCTTTGCCTGAGCGATGATCTTTTGCATTTTTTGATCTCCAAATGGATAAGTACATGGTTAACCCCCGTTCCATGTGGTTTTGAGGGTGCGTGGACTACGTCACCGGTTCAGTGCTGCAGTCACAGGCGCAGTTCTACGCGTGTCAAATCGATGACTTTGTGCGCTTTGCCACACGCGCAACGATTTCATGTGTCACAACACACCAAATCGGGAAAATTGACACGCTGCATGTGGTCTAGCTCGCTTAAAACGCCGGGCCATGCTCGCCAGTAAGCGTGCTTGATCCACTACTTAAGTCTCCGCTCACCACGACGGTCTTTCCTGTCCAAATCGCTTCCCTACTTCTGAACCCCATCTTTTGCGGCATAGATACAACCTTCGTTCTAAACGATCGTTCGTCAGTGGGTAGAGGTGCAATTCGTGATTGATTGATAAATCAACCCGTTTCTAGCCAAGTTCTACGTACGCCAAGCGGGCGCTTTACCGCTCAAGGACTGCTTGCCGAGAAAACACTATCTGTCCGATGAGGCGCACGTTTTCGGTGCGCTACGGCTCGCATCTTTTTTCTGCAATTTCTTAATTAATAATGTTGTCACACGAAAGTGTTGGCTCGCGAACGCTGGCAATGCAGTCGGCATTGCTCCCGATGCCGCCATCTCTCAATAATTGGGGCAACACGCAGGCAGTCCCCTGGACCGGACTTCCTGCGTGGACGGGGGCAAAGAAATAGGCGGCAATGCTGCCAACTGAAAAGATTCAACGGGGACTACAAAGATGGGACCACTTGAGCGGGATGGCACGCGCGTGCAGCCGACTGCGTGCTCCTGGCTTTCGCGCGGGAGACTCATTGCTTACAGCAGCACCATGCTCGTGATCGGCATTGGCTTCGTGGCGCTCTGGGCATGGGTGACGCATGGCTTTTCCACCTCAGGGGGCTGGCGACCGGGCTCCGACCTGCTTGTGTTCTGGTCGGCCAGCCACGCAGTCCTGCAAGGTCAGGCTTCCACCGTTTTCGACTACTCGGCGTTCTCCCGGACCGTGGCCGAAGTGACAGGTGGCTTGCCGAGAAGTGCGTTTATCCCTTGGCTTTACCCCCCCACGTTTCTGTTGTTCGTCACGCCACTCGCGCTGTTGCCGCTTCCGCTCGCTTATTTCGTTTTCCTCAGCGCGAGCGCTTGCGCGTTCGTCTGTGCAACCGTTCGCGTGTCCGGGCTCGCACAGGGACCGCTTGGCAGTGCGGCGGCTCGCTACGTCGTGCTCGCCATGCCATGCGCGATGGTGTGTGCCATCTTCGGGCAAAACGCCCTGATTACTGCCGCGCTCGCCGCATTTGCGATCGCGTCGATAGACCGGCGTCCCGCGGTCGCGGGGATTTGCATCGGAATGCTCGTGATCAAGCCGCAACTCGGCATCCTCTTCCCACTCGTTCTGATTGCAGCACGTGAATGGAAAGTGTTTGGATATGCCGCTCTGACGGCCGCACTTTTTTTGATCGCAAGCGTGGTGCTCTTCGGGTCGCCTTCGCTTGGGCAGTTTGCCGGGAACATCGGGATGGCACGTGAGCTCATTCTCGAACACGATGTCCGCTTCTGGCTCGCCTCTCCATCTGTTTTCGCGTCGCTGCGACTCATTGGCGCGTCGCTAGCCGCGGCGGAATTGACGCATGGAGCGGTTGCGCTCATCGCTGCTTGCGGCGCATGGACCATTTGGCGCTCGACGCGCGACACTGCCCTACGGGCTGCCGCGCTCGGCACCGCGACCCTGATTGTCACACCCTATGTTTGGCATTACGAACTGACGTGGCTCGGTTTGTCATGCGCAGGGTTGCTCGCGACCGGACTGCGGCGCGGGTGGCTACGCGGCGAGCAGCCAGTGCTGCTCCTCGTCTGGCTCCTGCCGGTGTTCGAATTCATCAACCAGATTCTCAGGCTGCCGCAAATCGGACCCGTGATCCTGCTTCTCATGCTGCTCGCGGTGCTCCGCCGCGCACGCATCGACCCACTCCTCCAGGCGAGCGACCCATCATGAATCAGACGATTTTTCGTGAGTCCACGAGCACGCTCAGGGCTGCACTTGCTCAGCCTCGCGGCGACACACAGACCCACTCGCACTGGTTGGGCGGCCAACGCCTGTGGGTCTACCCGCTGGCCGCGCTTGCTTACTATCTTTGCGTCGCGGTGGCCTATGTCTATCACCTGGTGTGGCTGAGGGATCCCCAGCTCAGCGTACTGGCGGTGGACTGCCTGCCGTTCTGGAGCGCCTCGCACCTCGCACTGCAGGGACATGCGGTGGATGCATATAATTTCGCCATCCTGAAGCCCGTCGAGGAATATGCCGCCGGCCGCCCCGTCGGCGTGCTTCCGTGGCTTTACCCGCCGACGTTCCTGCTGTTCGTCTATCCGCTCGCACTGCTGCCGTTCACCCTCTCCGCACCAATCTTCCTCTTCGGCACGCTCGCTCTCTTCGTCAAAGTGGTCAAGACGATCGCCCCGTACCCAGGCACGGCCCTGATCGCAATCGCCTTCCCGGGATCCGCGCTCGTGCTGACCGCCGGCCAGAACGGGTTGCTCACGGCATCACTGGTCGGGCTCGGACTGGTCCTGCTGCGCAATCGCCCGATACTCGCCGGCCTGTGCTTTGCTCTCGTCGCCATGAAGCCACAACTGTGCGTGCTCATTCCGCTCGCGCTGCTCGCTTCGCGATCATGGCGCGCGCTGGGTGCGATGATCGCGGGCTCGCTGATCTGGCTGGCGATCTCGGTGCTGGCTTTCGGCAGCGAAACGCTAGTCGCCTTCGTTCATAACATGGGTGTCGCAAACAGCTTCGTCGAAACGGGTCGGGCGCATCTGTTTCGCGTGCCCACGCTGTTCGGAGCGCTCAAACTGCTCCATGCTCCCACCGCGCTCGCCGGCGGTGCACAGGCCATATCCGCGCTGTGCGCCGTCGCCGCGGTCTGCTACGCGTGGGGACGACCCAGCGCCTTCGGGCTGCGCGCCGCGGTGCTCGTGTGCGCAAGCATGCTCGTGAGCCCATACCTCTACGACTACGATCTCACATGGTATGGAATCCTGATCGCATGGGTGGTTTATCACGCCAGAGAGCACGGTTTTCAACGCGGACAGCGCGAATGGCTGGCCGTACTCTGGCTCGCCCCCATAGCCGGGCTCACGCTCGTTTCCCATTCGCATGTTCCGTTTACCCCGCTCATCTCGATTGCCACGCTCTGGATGCTGATCGCGCAGATCGCGCGCGAGCGACGCGCGCAGGCAGTTCCCACCATTGCAGCCTTGTCGTAAAAGGGAGAAGACATCATGGACACGCCTATCGGCCGGGACGCACGCCGCGTGGGATTCGCGCTTGAGTCACCCCTCATCTCGATCGTCGCTCCGTTTTACAATGAGGAGGACGGCGTGGGAATGTTTTTCGAGCAGATCGTCGCGACGATGGAGTCGATCGCCTCGGTGCGCTTTGAGATCGTCTGCGTCAACGACGGCAGCCGCGACGCCACGCTCGAAAAGCTGGTCCTCGCAAGCCAGAGCGACAGACGCATCAAGGTCGTCGACCTGACGCGCAATTTCGGCAAGGAGGCGGCACTCACTTCGGGCCTGCATGAAGCGTGCGGAGACGCTGTCGTCGTGATCGACGCAGACCTGCAGGATCCGCCCTCGTTGATCCCGGAGATGATCGCGCGATGGCAGCGCGGCGCTGAAGTCGTGCTCGCCCGGCGTGCCGACCGCGCCTGCGATTCCTTTTTAAAGCGTACGACCGCGGCGCTGTTCTACCGCGTTCACAACGCACTGTCGGAATTGAAAATCCCTGAGAACGTCGGCGACTTCAGACTCATGGATCGCCAGGTGGTCGATGCGCTGTGCAGTCTTCCCGAACGGCACCGGTTCATGAAGGGCTTGTTCGCATGGGTCGGATTCAACACGGTGACGATCGACTATGAACGCACGCCGCGCAGTGCGGGCAAAACGAAGTTCTCGGGATGGCGCCTGTGGAATTTCGCACTGGAAGGTATTACGAGCTTCAGCACTGTACCGTTGAGAATCTGGACGTATATTGGTTGCGCGATAGCTGCCCTCGCATTCGGCTACGGTACGTTCATGGTCGGGCGCACATTGCTGTTTGGCAACCCAGTCCCCGGCTATGCTTCCCTGGTTTCCCTCGTGTTGTTCATGAGTGGAATTCAGTTGGCCGGCATCGGTGTCATCGGCGAATACATCGGGCGCATTTACGACGAATCAAAGGAGCGGCCCGTCTACCTCGTGCGCCGACGCTACGGCTCGAGTGCCAAGGTCAGCGTGCTGCCGGTGGAGCGTGCAGATGCCCGTGCCCATACCAATAGCGCGCAACTGGATCTGGTGCAATGGCGTGGTGCGTCGCAGGTACGAGCCGCCGGCCGATGACAACGAGACGTTCAAGGTCCGCGTTCAATGTGCTGCATTTCGCGATGCGTGTCGTGGCGATTGCCAGCGACGAGGCACGCAGTGAATCGAATGATCTGGACTGGAGTTTTTCTTCGTCCCTCGTCGTTGGGGACGACCGGCATTAGGCGAGTCGCGTGTCTCACTTTGTCTGGCAACGCATTGATCAAGCCGGGGCTGGCGAATATAAATTCAGTTAGCCGGTTGGCCTCGAAATCGGATTGCTTACAGACTGATGTACAGCCAATAGGCACCATGCGGCGCGGCGCGTGATCTCACGGTTGCGCTAACTTACGGGGGGGCAACATGTCTGATTATGAATCGAGCACCGGGCCCGCGCACGCACTCAGCGATGCCGGCGGACTTCTTGTCATGCTGGTGTTGCTATATTTCGTTCCGTCGATCATCGCTTTCCGGCGTGTGCACCATAAGCGTGGTGCCATCAAGCGGCTTAACGTGCTGTTCGGATGGTCGGTGCTCGGCTGGATTGTCGCCTTGATCCTGGCGCTTACTCCTGTGCAGAAGGCGCACCGTAGCAATGAGCGAATGCCCGTTAGTGACTGTGCAAATCCGCGCGGAAGCGAGGATGGTTTTTCGCCGGTCTAATGGGCATGCCATCGTTTTGCTGCCCCTCCGATATCAGTGGCGGGCGCGCGTGAGCTGAGACGGCAAATGAGATCGGCTGGGATTGGCAGGTGTTTTCCAGATCGATAACGCGTCGTAGCCTGCGACGGCGTAGGCCGCTGGAAGCCGCCACGCCAGCCAATGGAAGAGCGGCACTGATCAACGCACTGGGCGCATGGCAGATATCCACTGTCGGATGAAGTGCTCCTCGCTGCCATCTTCGCCCGCGGCTTCGCCGTTCATATACGGCACGCGCGGGCGCGGCCTGGGGAAGCGGTGCGCCTCGCAGTCGCCACGTGCTGCGAGGCTAGCCGGGAGCTACGACCAGGAAGCGCCGAATACACGGCGAACGGGTCATCGCAGCCGCATTGGTGTTCCGGTTTTGGCGCATGCTTCTCGCTACCACGCGAGGCACTGCAAACTTACGCAGGGGCACACCGGGTATTGGATACACACGCAGAAAGCGGCGCGGACTTGACTGATCGATTCAGCGCGAGCCGCCGTGCCCGGGGACCGCAACCATACCGGCCCACGCGTTTGCGGGCACCGCCCGCAGGGCCATATAGCGCCTCACGACGACCAGCAGCAGCGCCATGACGATGAGCGGCACGTAGATGCTCGCCGCCCACTCTCCCGGCGAATAAGTGACAATCGGCGAGATCCACGCGCTCACCAGCACAACGCCGTCGCCCCGAATCCACCCATTGCGGCCACCGTCCCGCACGAGCCACAGGATCGGCAAGCCCAACAGGAGCAGGTCGTAGGGCATCAGATAGGTCGGCACCAGCAATGTCGCCAGCACAAGCGCCGACGCCCGCAATTCGAACGACGCGCGCACGGACCAAAGCCAGGCAACGGCACTCACAGCGGGTACCGCCACGACCGCATGGAGTAGATACGCTGTCGGCACAGCCGCGCCGAAATGACGTGCGGCGCCGAACGCCGTCGCAATCCCACGCGGCCAGCGGTCCGAATACTCAATGACGAAGTGGTTAAAAGCAGGCAACGCCTCGGCGAATCGTGCGAACGTCGCAAATCCGAGCACCAGCGCCGCGAGCGCACAAAAAACGCCGACGGTCAGCGCCGCCGAAGCGAACGCGCGCCAGTGCCTGCCAAACAGCAGCGCGACAGGGATCATGAGCCCCAGTTGCGGCTTGATGGCAAGCAAGCCGAAGAGCATTCCAGCGATCCACGGCCGCCTCTCGAGACAAGCGAGGCCGAGACCCAGGAGTCCAAAGGTCAGAAATGAGTTCTGCCCGGAGGCGGCCGCGACCCAGATGGCGGGAAAAGCGGCGACCGGCAGCCACCATGACCAGTCTCTTACCGGCGGCAGGATGGATCTGCATGCCTTGAACGCGAAGGCGATTCCGGCCAGTCCATACGCCAGATACGAGACCGTAAACGGCAACAACGCAGCCGGAAGCATGACCAGGAGGAACGTAGGCGGATAGGTCCACGGGGTCACGAATGCGGACGGCAGCATATTCTGAAGCGGCAAAGCAATCGGCTCGAGAAGGGCGGTGTCGAACGCATTGACTGCCGGCCCGTGCAACGCGAGCCAGGAAGCGCTCCAGAAAACGGCGAAATCCCAGCCTGGTGGACTGACGTTGGGCATCGGGTCGATTGATCCGAACCATATTCGCAGAGAAAGGTATCCGATGTTCACCAACAGCACGAAAGCCGCGTAGGCGCGGATACGTTGGGCGTCGAGCCAGACAGGCGCTCTACCCGGCGGCTGGATGTGGGACTGAACAATGTCGTCGTGCATGGTCAGGCTGCCTGATAGGTCCATCGGGCATGGAGAAAATAGGACAGTGCAGGAATGCAAATGACGACGGCAAAGGTAGGTAGCCAGATCGTCTGCCGCCCGCAGAGCAAGGGAATCAGCGTCGCGGCCAGAAAACCCGCGATCGAGACCGTGGCAAAGCGCAGGAAGCGCGCCACGGTCGGACGGGAGGAGAAGCTCCACAGCGTCTGCAGCAGATAGGAGACGATATTGGCAATGAGGAACGCCGCAACGTTAGCGACTGTGGAGTCGCGAACCAGCCAGCTGAACACCGACCAGGCGATCAGAACATGAACGCCGGTCGCGATGAGCCCAGCGATACCAAATCTGACGATGCGCGGCATACTGCGTCGCTCCCGGAAATGTACGAGGCTCGAGGCAGGAGGTCGGGGCGCCCCTTCCTTTCGTAGGGCGGCGCACCTCGTGACGCTCGTGCCTCGCGTTAGCGTGTAGCTACGAGTATGAAGCAATCGCGAGAGCCGTGGCAGCCGCAACCGGTGTGAAATCGTTCGCGAACCCACACTGCCGTGGTGGGCGCCGAGGGGCCCGCTTCTGTCGGGGTCCATTTCCGCAATCCGCTCAAGTCACACCCCTCATGGTATGCCCAGGATAGGAGACTACGTTGTTGGGCTTCACACGCGCCCGTAATGCGATGAGCACCAACAGGCCGAACAGAATCGGAAGGAGAAATGCACCGCATGGAAGGTTGGGGAAATAGAGGATTTTCAGGAACGACGGCAATAAGATCGCCCACGCCAATGCGATAAGCGCATACTGCCAAAGCGCACCGCCCCCGCGTCTCCTAAAGTCGTTGCACAAGCAAATTATCGGTATCAATAGCCATGCAAGATCGTAGTAAACGAGGTAAGGCTGGATCAGTATGGCAGTAACGACTGCCGAGGCGTTTCCGAGTTGAGAGATTGGTTCCCTGAGCCAAATTCTTATCGTGACGATTAATGCACACAAGGCAACGGCCGAATGCATAGCGTATGCAAGTCTCAAGTCGAATCCATAGCGGAGGCTAATCGCTAGTACGGTCGGCATGGCATTCCAGAGATTTCCAACATTGCTCGTGAACACCTGCGATTGGAACCACGAGGCGGCCTCAGCAAACCTCAGCCATTGTTGCAATCCGAAGGCAGTTGTGCCAGCGACGCAAAACAGCACCGCCGTAATCGCGGCGGCGCCGAACGCTCGATAGTGGCGACCGCAAAGGAAGAGTAACGGAAACACAACTGCAAGCTGCGGTTTTATTACCAGCATGCCAGCACATACTCCTGCCAGTGCCGGGCGCCTGTCGAGCAAACCCAGTGCACCGGCAGCGAGTGCAAGCGTGATCAATGAATTTTGGCCGTACACAAGACAGATCCACACACCAGGAAACGCGGCGACGGAAAGCCACGGCACTGAGTCGGCCTTCAATGCGAGCTTACAGGTGAGGACGCCGGCAATAACGCTTATGCACGCAAAGACCGCGTAGGAAACAGGGAAAGGCAGTAAAGCAACGGGGTAAATCACCATCTGGAACGTCGGCGGATATATCCAGGGCCCGAAGTTAGGCGGCGCTATTGATCGTTCGACAGTATCCAGAAGTGACTGGTTAAACGCGGCGTCTGCTCCATTGTGCAGCGACAGGAATGATGTGCTCCAGAAGACACGAAAATCAACACCGAGAGGTGGCACGTCATGGACGCGATAGACCCAGCAACCGGCGGCCCAGAGTCCCATGGCTACCATCTGGTAGATTAAAAGCGCGGCGCAATATTGAGCGACCCGATTCCTCGTCAGCAGCGTCGTGCTTAGACAATTCGTGGTTGCAGTTCGCAAAACGCCCTCCTATCGTTCTTATTTTGAGTGGAAACCCTCCAGGCAACGCATTTTGAAGTAACGGCGTCAAACACAGCGTGTGACAGCGAACATGTTTCCGGCATTTGACGCTGGAGCCGACTTCGGGGTGCAAAAAACGGTGCGGCGCCGGGCGGTGGGACCGCTCGACGCCGCGTTTGCCTCTACTCCAAAGTCCGCTTCAAGACAGGATCACGGGGACACAAAAGCCTCAGAACGGCAGCTTCGCATCCGGCTTCTCTGCGAGAATTACGCGCTTGAAGTCGGCCTGGATGCGTGCGAGCGCCGCATCGTTATCGGCCTCGAAGCGCATCACGACGACTGGCGTGGTGTTCGACGAACGCGCCAGGCCGAAGCCGTCCGCACAAGGCTCGATCCAGGAAGTCGGGTGCACCTTCCTTTCGTGGGGTCGCGCACCTCGTGCCGCTCTTGCCCTGCGATAGCGTGTTGCGACGCGTACGAAGGAATGGCGAGACCCGCGGCAGCGGCAACCCGTGTGAAATCGTTCGCGCCTTCGCGCCCACACACGGCGGCTATATAGGCCACCTATAGGTTTGCCGCCCGCGTGCCGCCGGGCCGCCATACCTTTCCAGGCGCGTACGCATTTATATCGAATGTCGGCAATCAGGATCAGGTGATCTTTCCCAGATGCGGAGCGATCGCGAGAGCCCCCTTTAACGGCGAACCCTACTGACCATCAAAACGTTTCATATGCAGACGCCAACATGGCGTCGGTGAGCCGCGGCCAGATCATGGATCGACCACGTATGATCCGGTCAGTTTTTCTACTTGACGGCCACGGTCGTCGGGGCAATCACGCAAAAGCGGCAGCGCCTCGTCGCGAGTGAGCGAGTCTGCCCATGCATAGATCCTTTCCCGGCAAGGGATTTCCACGTATTCATGCATAAAGTGAGTGAGCGCAAAGGATGCGAGCAGGAACGCCGCGGCGCCGGTAAGCTGATAGGCGAATACATAATTCCCATGCAGAAGCCACGCCACGAGCGGCAAGGCAAATACGGCGTGACTGAGGTACATGGCGTACGAAATCCTGCCGAGATATTGCAACGGGCGCGTTTGCAGCAAAGAAGCGAGCGGTCCGGAATCCGTAATCAGAGACGCGATGAGCATGCTGAATACAACGGGTGCCGAAAATGCCGACAACGGAATCATGTACGCACCTATCATGAGCCCAGCGGCGCTGATAGCCAGCACCACTTGAATCTTCGGTGTGCCTATCGGCCTTAGCA
>NZ_BBJJ01000010.1 GCF_000739815.1 Paraburkholderia mimosarum LMG 23256 = NBRC 106338 | reverse complement strand
CAAGGTCGAACGTTTTAATCGCTATTTGAAGGAGAGTTTCGTAGTGCCGCTCGCGGCTACCCTCAAGCAATCGGGGCTGACGTTGGACGTCGATGCCGCGAACGCGCACATTGGGCGGTGGCTCACCGAAGTCGCTAACGTACGCGTTCATGCGACGACACGTGAGCGCCCGGCAGCAAGGCTGATGCTTGAACAGGCTTCGTTGCTGCCGTTGCCCGCAACGAAGATGGCGCCCTTGCCGGCGGCGTCTCGGCCTCGCCGTGTGTTGCCGCGTGAGAGCCTGCAACATCCGTTGGCGGTCTACGACGCGCTGCTGGAGGTGGCCGCATGAATTTGCAGCACGAACGCATTGCTGGCTTGTGCATGCAGCTCAAGCTCGACTGTATGGCCCGCGATTGGGGTTCGCTCGCGCAGCATGCGGCAACGCGCGATGCGAGCCTGGCCGACTTCCTAGAGCAATTGCTACAGGCAGAATCCGATGCACGCGAAGAACGTAAGCGACAGACGCTTACGAAGCTCGCGTCGTTGCCGAGCATCAAGACATTGGAGCAATACGACTTCGCCTTCGCTAGCGGCGCACCGCGAGCGCAGATTCAAGAGTTAGCCAGCTTGACGTTCATCGAGCGCGCCGAGAACGTGGTGCTGCTCGGGCCGAGCGGCGTCGGCAAAACGCACATCGCGAGTGCGCTGGGTTATCGCGCGACGCAGGCAGGCATCAAGACGCGGTTCATCACGGCCGCCGACCTGATGATGCAGCTGGCGACGGCGCGGCAGCAGAATCGGCTGAAGGAGTTCTTCCATCGAGCGGTCGTCGGGCCGAGACTGCTCGTGATTGACGAAATCGGCTATTTGCCGTTTGGGCGGGAGGAAGCGGACTTGTTCTTCAACGTCGTTGCCAAGCGCTACGAGCGCGGCGCCATCGTGTTGACGAGCAACTTGCCGTTCACGCAATGGGCCTCGGCGTTCGCCGACGACCAGACGCTGACGGCAGCGATGCTCGACAGGCTGTTGCACCACGCGCACATCGTGCAAATCAGCGGCGAGAGTTACCGCTTGAAGGACAAGCGGAAAGCAGGACAAACGAGCACGCGGGCGGGCGCGAAGGCAGCCGCGTGATTAGGACCCGGGTGGGTCAGTTTTACTTCGGCGCATCGTCGAAAAATGGGTCAGATTTAAATCGGCGTTGACACATACTGCATGCGTGAATAGGGCGCATGAGAAAACGGGTAGATTCATGCCCTGAGAAGGTCTGTCAAGTTTTTGCTCAGCGTCTAAAACTCGTTACGACGGCTATTCAGCGACGACCCGTGGACATCGACGCTGCACACAGCACAGGGCTGCGGACAGCCCTCGTTGCCGACCGGCTCCCGCGAACTTCGCCGTCTTTCTGACGCGCCGCTGCGCGGCTTAAGCCAGATCAAATAAAAGGGCAGCACCCAGTCTTGACATCTGGGCGTCCAGCTTGCCGAAAAGGCGCGAAGCGCGTTTCCTGAGGACCGTGAGATAGACGGTCTCGTTCTGCCGCATGCGCATCTGCCAGCAGCGAACCAGGACGCAGATTGACTTGAAAGCGATAGCCGAACTGGCGATGTAGTGCAGACTGCGCTTCGTTGCTGTCGTTGGTAAGGCGCCAGCCCAGAACGATCGTGGAATGATCTGAGCGGTGCGCCTGTCGAAACGTTCGAGGTCGAAGAGCGGCACGCGCAACGCGGCAAGTGAAGAGCGCAAGGCGTTGCCCGGAAACATCAGTCCTGAGCTTGAGTGCTTTCGCATCCGTTGAGTACGCCCATCGAGTGGCTATGGGTAAAACGCGCGGCAGATCAGCGGCCACAAGGCGCTGGCAATGGTCGTGCGGTACTCGCATGGAGACGGTGTGCACATCACCGAGGCTATGAACGCGCTACTGAAGCTTGCGTGACCGATTACGGAGGCAGCGGAAGCTGCTGACGCAGTTGCGCAGGAATTGCACAAACGAAAAGGGCTTACGTGCCGTGAAGCAACGTAAGCCCTTGAATCTTTTGGTAGGCCGTACTGGATTCGAACCAGTGACCAACGGATTAAAAGTCCGCTGCTCTACCAGCTGAGCTAACGACCCAAAAGAGAAGCGGGATTATAGCGGCGCATGGTCAAAGCGTCAACCCATTCCCGTCGTGAAACCAATTGAAAAAGCTCGGGACACGCCGTGCCCGGGCTTTTCCTGTGTGCGAGAGGCGCGTTTCGCGGTGTTGGCACACGCCAGCGCCGCAGAATGCTGCCAAAAGCGGATGCCAAAAGCCGAGCCGCAACCGTCCAGCAGCGCTTACTTGAGCTGTGCAAGCTTGCTCTGCGCCGTCTGGGCCACATCCGAACTGCCGTACTGCGAAACGATCTGCTCGAGGGTGCGCTTGGCCGCAGCCTTTTGCCCCTGCTCGATCTGATTGTTCGCAATCGCCAGCAACGCCTCAGGGGCGCGCGGATGCTGCGGATACTTGCTGACCACGTTTTGCCAGGTCGCGGTCGACCCCTTGTAGTCCTTCAGCGCGTAGAGCGCGTTGCCGAGCCAGTACTGCGCGGTCGGCTGATAAGGACTTTGCGGGAACTTCGCGATGAAGCTGCGGAAGGATGCAGCCGCGTTCTTGAAGTCGCCGTTGCGAAACTGCTGCGAAGCGGCGTTGAACGCGTCCATCTCACCCGGCTGAACGGTGCCTTGCATGCCGTCCACGGTCTCCTGCTGCGGCTCGAACCTCTTGAGCCGCGTGTCGAGATCCGTGTAGTAGTCCTTCTGTTGCTTCTGCAGGGTCGCCAACTGGTTCGCCATATCCTCGTTCTGTCCGCGCAGCGTGGCGACCTGCTGGTTGAGCTGGTCGATGTGGTTGGACTGGTCGAGGATCGTGCGTTGAGCGGCGGACAACTGGGTCGACAGGTTGTCCGTTTTCGCGCGCAGGTCGAGAATCGCCTGGCGCGCCTGATCGTCATCGAAGAGACCTGCGTGAGCGGGCAGCGCCGCAAAGGCGACGCCAGCCACACAGGCGGCTGCGGCTATCCGCAGCGAGGAGAAACGGTGCGACATACGCCCCTTCATCCAATGCTCAATTACTGTTGATACACGAGGTCAGCACGGCGATTCTGCGCCCACGACGCTTCGTCGTGGCCCGTTGCGACCGGCTTTTCCTTACCGAGGCTGACAGCTTCCATCTGCGAATCAGCCACACCCATCAGTGAGAGACCGCGACGGACCGCTTCAGCACGCTTCTGGCCCAGCGCCAGGTTGTACTCGCTCGTGCCGCGCTCGTCGGTGTTGCCCTGGATCAGGACGTGACGTTCCGGGTGCGTCTTCAGGTATTGCGCGTGAGCTTGCAGCAGCGACTGGTACTCGTCCTTGACGGCGTAGCTGTCGAAATCGAAGTACACGCTGCGCTTGGCGAGCGGGCTGTTCGGGTTGTTCAGCTCATCGACGTTCACCTGGGCGACCGCGTTCGGGTTCGGCTGGGTGCTCATCGCACCGGCGTTCGCGTTCTCTTCCTTGACCCCCGACTTGCACGCTGCCAATGCACCGATCATCAGAACGGCCAGGGCCAGGCGGACTTTCTTCGACATCATCTTTTCTCTCCTGAAGTGTTATTGCATGAAAGGACCCCAGGACGGCTCGCGTACGGTGCCGCCCTGAACGGACAGGATTTGCCGCGTACGACCATCGGTCGAAACAGCGGCCAGCACGCCACGGCCGTTCACCTGTGTGGCGTAAAGAAGGTACTGACCGTTCGCCGCGAAGCTGGGCGATTCGTCGTGTGTGGTGTCAGTGAGCGCCGTGGCGACCCCGGACTGCAGATCTTGAATGTACAGTTTAAATCCGCCACCCGTGCGGGAGATGTACGCCAGCTGCTTGCCGTCCGGGCTGACCTTCGGGCTCGTATTGTAGTTGCCGGAGAACGTCACGCGTTGCGCCGCTCCGGCGCTTTCGCCCTGGGCCGGCATCTTGTAGATCTGCGGCTGGCCGCCGCGGTCGCTCGTGAAGTAAATCCAGCGTCCGTCAGGAGAGTAGGTGGGTTCGGTGTCGATCGTCGTGCCTTGCGTGAGGCGGCGCAGGCCGGAGCCGTCGGCATTGACGGCGAAGATCTGCGTGTTGCCCGTGCGCGACAGTGCTACCGCGAGCGTGCGGCCATCGGGCGACCAGGCGGGCGCCGAGTTGTTGCCCTTCTGGTCCGAGATGATCACGCGGCGACCCGTGGGAAGGTCGTGCACGTAGACGATCGGCTTTTTCTTTTCGAAAGATACGTAAGCGACCTTCGTACCGTCGGGCGACCAGGCCGGCGAGATGATCGGCTCGGGGCTGGAGAGCGCGATGTGCGCGTCTTGTCCGTCGGAGTCCGAAACCTGCAGCTGGAAGCGGTTGCCCGTCTTGATCACGTACGAAAGACGCGTGGCGAACACGCCGCGATCGCCGAGCAGCTTCTGATAGATGTAATCCGCTACCTTGTGCGCGGTCATGCGCAGACCGGTCGCCGGGCTCGTGAGCACGAGGCCGCCAAGGCTCTCGCCCTTAACGGTGTCGTAGAGCTTGAAGCGCACTTCGTACTGGCCGTTGGCGAGCTTGTTCACGCTGCCCGCGACGAACGCATTGGCGCCTTTGGCTTTCCAGCTGCCGAGATCGACGGAGTCGTTTTCCGAAACCGGCGCGCCGCCGGCGTCGATATTGGTGAATTTCCCGCTGCGTTGCAGGTCGGCGCGCACGATGGCGGCGACCTGCTCGGGCGAATTCGCTTCACCGGCAAAGTTTGCCGTCGCGATGGGGAACTGGGTGGAGCCCACGCCGGTGACGAGGACGTTGAGTTGTGCGTTCGCTGCGCCGCCCGCCGTAATCAGGCAGGACGCGACGAGGGTTCGCAGGCCAAGCTTCGTCATCAAACTCATGCTGTGATGTTTCCTGAATAAGCGATTTTTGTCGCACCGCGCGACAGCAGAGTGACCCGGGAACGTTCGAATCGTTCCGTTTTTCGCTGTCGCGCGCCGGCTTTCATCAATCCTTCCATGCCTTGCGGTCGCCGTTAGCCAGCCGGGCGCAAGGTGATCTTGAAGCTCGCAGGCGTCTTGCCATCCGTGTCGACCGGCATCGGATCGGAGCGCTGGACCGCCCGCAGCGCGGCATCGTCCCACGACTGGTTGCCGCTACTGCGCGTGATGTTCGCGCCTAGCAGCGTGCCGCTTGGCGAGCATCGGACCGCGATTTCCGTTTCGAGACCCGCCGTTTCGCCCGACCAGACGATGTTCGGACGCACGCGGCGCCGCACCTTGTCCGCATAGCCCGGCGACGTCGCATTGCCGCCCGAGCCGCTGCCGGTCCCGCTCTTCGCAAGACCGTTGCCACTCGAGCCCTCACCGCCGCCCATGGCGCCTTGCATCTGCGCAATGCGGGCGCGGCGTTCCGCGTCGAGCTTCTTCGCCTGGGCGTCAGCCTGCGCCTTCGCCTTGGCCGCCTTCTCGGCATCGGCCTTCTTCTGCGCCTCGAGCTTCGCCTGCTTCTGCTGCTCCTCTTCCTGCTGCTGTTTCTTGAGCGCGTCCTGCTGTTGCAACTGCTTCTGCTTTTCAGCGGTGGCCTGTTGCTGCTCCTGCTGCTTCTTGAGCTTTTCCGCCTTTTGTTGAGCGGCGAGCTGCGCCGCCTGCTGCGCAGCGAGCTGCTGGCGCTTCGCCTCGGCTTCCTGCTGCTTCATGCGCTGCTGCTCGGCCAGTTGCGCCTCGCGCGCTGCCTCTTGCTGCTTACGCTTTTGCTGTTGCAGGGCGATGTCGGCTTCCTCGGCTTGCGGCGGCGGCGGGGCAGGGGCAGGGGCGACCGGCGCGGGCGGCGGCAGCGGCTTCGGCGTGGAGACGTCCGGCACCTCGGTCCAGAGTTCCGCCTCCTCTCCGGCCGGCGTGCTGTTCTGCCAGTGGATGCCGTGATAGAGAAATAGACCGAGCAGCACGTGCATCAGCACCGCGAGCGCGATAGCACGTACTGTGCCACGCTCGCGCGGAGGCTGCAGCGGATAGGAATCGTTCTTCCGGGTCATTGCGATTTGACGAGCAGTCCGACACGTTTGACCCCATGCGACTTCAGGTCGGACATCACGTTCATCACCGTCTCGTATTTGACGGACTTGTCGGCGGCGATCACCACGGGCTGGTCGGGATGGCTCTGCTCGCGGTCGGCGACGAAGCCGTTGAGATCGGCGCGCGTCATGCTTTCCTGCTGCGTGGCGCCGGAGTCATCCTTATAGCGTACGCTCAAGGTGCCGTCGGGTCGAATGTTGACCACGACGGGCGGTGTTTGTTGTTGCTGCGACGCACCGCCGACGGTGGGCAGGTTGATGATGGACGGCGCGACGAGCGGCGCCGTCACCATGAAAATCACGAGCAGCACCAGCATCACGTCGATATACGGCACGACATTGATGTCGGCCATCGCGCGGCGCGAGCGGCTGCCTCGCATGCTCGAACGGACTGAGCCTCCCATCTTCGACTCCTTGCTTAGTGAAGATTAGTGGGCCTGACGCTGCAGGATATTCGAAAACTCTTCGATGAAAGTTTCGAAGCGGATCGCCAGACGATCGATGTCGTGCGCGTAGCTGTTGTACGCGACCACCGCCGGAATCGCGGCGAACAGACCGATCGCGGTTGCCGTCAGCGCTTCGGCAATGCCAGGCGCGACATTGGCGAGCGTGGCCTGCTGCACGTTCGCGAGGCCCCGGAACGCGTTCATGATCCCCCACACCGTGCCGAACAGACCGATGTACGGGCTCACCGAGCCGACCGAAGCGAGGAACGAGAGATTCGCTTCGAGCGCGTCCATCTCGCGCTGGAACGCCGCGCGCATGGCGCGGCGCGCGCCGTCGAGCACGAGGCTCGGATCATTCAGGCGCTTCTCTTTCGCCTTCAGGAATTCGCGCATGCCCGATTCGAAGATACGCTCGAGCGCGCCGATCGTGTGACGGTTGTTGGCTGCGCTCTGGTAGAGCGCCTGCAGATCGCCGCCCGACCAGAAGTCGCGCTCGAAGCGCTCCGTCTGGGACCGCGCCCGGCGGATGGCAAACCACTTGCGGAAAATGAAAGTCCAGGAAATCAGCGACATGAGCAAAAGGAGCCCCATCACCGCCTGTGCCAGTATGCTCGCATTAAGAACGAGTGAAATGATCGACAGATCTTGCGTAGTGTTCATATTGTTTCGTTGTGACGTCCCGAAAGGGGCGAGCGGCTGCGAGACGACGCAAGGCTTCCCCTGGGCGTTTGGGAAGCTTTCGCGCTGTCGCGGCCGAACCCTGCTTGGTCCTGCATTGAGCGGCGCGAGTTCACTGGCGTCGTATCAACGGTAACTACTGCACTGCCGTTGACACGGCGTACAGGTCTTTCTGTGGTCCGCGCTGCAGGGCTTCGTGCACGCGGTCCGGAATTGGGGCCGGGCGCATGGCTGCGGCATCGACGCAAGCTACACGAATGGTGCCCGTAGCGAGCAGCGTGTCGTCGCGCCACGCCTCCTGCACGAAGTCGACGGAGGCACGGCCAAGCTTCTCGACGCGGCTCACGGTCGTGACGACGTCGTCGAGGCGCGCGGGCGAGCGGTAATCGAGCGCAGTGCTGCGCACGACGAAGAGCACGCCCGTTTCCCCGGCGAGCCGACGCTGATCGACGCCGCACGCGCGCAGCCATTCGGTGCGCGCGCGTTCGAAGAACTTCAGGTAATTCGCGTAAAACACGATTCCGCCCGCGTCGGTGTCCTCGTAGTAGACCCGGACCGGCCACGAAAAGCCGCGCCCGGCCGGTGAGGACGCCGCATCCGGCTTGCTGGTGGAATTTTCCATGCCGCGCATTCTACCGGAACGCGCGGCCCCTACGTCTTTCGTCCGGCTGACGTAAGCAACAGATATGTAAGGAAATTTAGCCGCGGTGGATGCTGAGACCGGCGAACGTCTGGGCGACCGGCATCAGTTCGATCGTATTGATGTTGACGTGGGCAGGGCGCGTGGCGATCCAGTAGATCGAGTCGGCGATGTCCTCGGCCGTGAGCGGTTGCACGTCCTTGTAGACGTTGGCCGCCTTCGCGTCGTCGCCGCGAAAGCGCACGTTCGAGAACTCGGTGCCGCCACACAGGCCGGGCTCGATGTCGGTCACGCGCAGCGCGGTGCCCGCGAGGTCGGCGCGCAGGTTCAGGCTGAACTGGCGCACGAATGCCTTGGTCGCCCCGTAGACGTTGCCGCCCGGATACGGCCAGCGGCCCGCCACCGAGCCGAGATTGAAGATGTGGCCGCGGTTGCGCGCGACCATGCCTGGCAGGAACGCATGCGTGATCTGCACGAGCCCCGTGCAGTTGGTGTCGATCATGGTTTCCCACTCGTCCAGGTCGGCCTTCTGGGCGGGCTCGACGCCGAGTGCGAGGCCGGCGTTGTTGACGAGCACGTCGACGGCTGCGAACTCCGGCGGCAGCGCGGCGGGCGCGGCTTCGACCGCGGCGCGGTCGCGCACGTCGAGTTCGATGGGCAGGAGGGCGTTGCCGAGTTCGGCGGCGAGGGCGTCGAGGCGGTCCTTGCGGCGAGCAGTGGCGACGACGCGATGTCCGCCCTTTACGAACGCCCGGGCGATGGCGGCGCCAAAGCCCGCAGACGCGCCGGTGACAAAAACGATCATGATGGCTCCCTGGTCGGTAAAAGGCGAGGAAAGGGGAAAGCCTACTTCCAATGCCGCGTTGCGGCAAGGAAGGGACAGGACACGTGGGGGCCGCGTAGCCGGCGCCGGTGTTCGCGGGAGCCCCGGTCGCGGCGCGCCCACCGGGGCCTCGCGCAGGCGGTTGCCTATTCGTTGCCGTTCCAATACACTAACGCGCTCAATCCCTGCGTGACTGGCGATAGGGTTCCGGATTAGCCGTGCTGACCGTGTTGAAGGCAGCAACGCGCGTGCTATTGGGGACTCAAGGTGGAACGACCCACCGTGAAGCGCAGGGCGCCGTTTTGCCGTTCGCCTGGGCAGCCTGATTCCGCGCGCTTTCGTTAGCGCTGCCGGGGCTGTCCTGCCTCGTGTGTGCGGCACCTCCTTCCGCCACGTCAAGGCTGGCCTCTTCGCCAGCAGCGCCGCGTACCCGCTACGCGTTCCGCGCGAGACCCGGTCAACCTGAACACACTTAACGGAATCCGTATGTTTGACAGAGCCGAAAGCACCATCGCCAACGTCGATCCCGAACTCTTCAAGGCGATCGAACTCGAGAACCGTCGCCAGGAAGAGCACATCGAGCTCATCGCGTCGGAAAACTACACGTCGCCCGCGGTCATGGCCGCGCAGGGTTCGCAGCTCACCAACAAGTACGCCGAAGGCTACCCCGGTAAGCGCTATTACGGCGGCTGCGAATACGTGGATATCGTCGAGCAGCTCGCGATCGACCGCGTGAAGCAGATCTTCGGCGCCGAAGCCGCGAACGTCCAGCCGAACTCGGGTTCGCAGGCGAACCAGGGTGTGTTTTTCGCCATGCTCAAGCCCGGCGACACGATCATGGGCATGAGCCTCGCGCACGGCGGCCACCTCACACACGGCTCGCCCGTCAACATGTCGGGCAAGTGGTTCAACGTCGTGAGCTACGGGCTGAACGAAGCCGAAGACATCGACTACGAAGCGGCCGAAAAGCTCGCCCAGGAACACAAGCCGAAGCTGATCGTGGCGGGCGCCTCGGCGTTCGCGCTGCGCATCGACTTCGAGCGTCTCTCGAAGATCGCGAAGAGCGTGGGCGCGTACTTCATGGTCGACATGGCGCACTACGCTGGCCTGGTCGCCGCGGGTGTCTACCCGAACCCGGTGCCGTTCGCCGACTTCGTCACCACGACCACGCACAAGAGCCTGCGCGGCCCGCGCGGCGGCGTGATCCTGATGAAGGCCGAGTTCGAGAAGCAGATCAACTCGGCGATCTTCCCGGGCATCCAGGGTGGTCCGCTCATGCACGTGATCGCGGGCAAGGCCGTGGCGTTCAAGGAAGCGCTCTCGCCGGAATTCAAGGCCTACCAGCAGCACGTGGTCGAGAATGCGCGCGTGCTGGCGGAAACGCTGGTCAAGCGCGGGTTGCGCATCGTCTCGGGCCGCACGGAAAGCCACGTCATGCTCGTGGACCTGCGCGCGAAGAAGATCACCGGCAAGGCCGCCGAAGCTGCGCTCGGTGCCGCGCACATCACGGTGAACAAGAACGCGATCCCGAACGACCCGGAAAAGCCGTTCGTGACGAGCGGTATCCGCCTCGGTTCGCCGGCCATGACGACGCGCGGCTTCGGCGTGAAGGAAGCCGAGCAGGTGGGCAACCTGATTGCCGACGTGCTCGACAATCCGGAAGATGCCGCGACGATCGAGCGCGTGAAGGCGCAAGTCGCCGAGCTGACGAAGCGCTTCCCGGTTTATCGCTAAGCCGCGCGCTGACTGAGCCTTAGCATGCGCTGCCCGTTTTGCCGGCACGAAGACACGCAGGTCGTCGACTCGCGCGTTTCGGAAGACGGCGCCGCGATCCGGCGCCGCCGCCGTTGCCCGGCCTGCGACAAACGTTTCACGACGTACGAGCGGGTCGAGCTGGCGATGCCGGCCATCGTCAAGAAGGATGGCAGCCGCACGGAATTCGACCGCCGCAAGATCATGGCGAGCATGCAACTGGCGCTGCGCAAGCGCCCGGTCGCGGCAGACGCGATCGACGCGGCGGTTGCCCGCATCGAGTATCAGCTGCTCGGCAGCGGCGAGCGCGAAGTGCGCAGCGAGCGCCTTGGCGAGCTCGTGATGGGCGAATTGCGCGAACTCGACAAGGTCGCGTTCGTGCGTTTTGCTTCGGTGTACCGCCGTTTCGAAGATGTCTCCGAATTCGAAGACGTGATCGAGGAATTCCGCCGCGCCGGCACTGGCGCCACGCCCACGAAAAAGCGCTGAGCGCATTCGCATCTTCTTTCCTCCTTCATTGCCGCTGCCGTGACGCTTGCATTCTCGCGAGCCGCCGCTGCGCGCACCAGCTAGCCGTTCGGCTAATTGTTTCGTTTCCCGTTCGTCCGTAGATTGATGGCAATCCGCTAACACTGAGGATTGCTGATGAAATACCCAGGATTCACGCTCGTCGAGACAATGGTCGTCATCGCCCTGCTGGCGATCGGCGCGATGGTTTCGACGCCCGTATTCACTGCCTGGCGCGTGCGCGACCAGGTCGATGCGCGTGCCAATGCGATGCTGGGCACGCTCGCCTATGCGCGCAACGAGGCGATACGGCGTAAGGCACGCGTCACCGTCTGCCGCGTCGACGCGGCGCGCAACTGTCTTGCCGCCGCGAAAGCGTGTCCGTCCGGACTCGCCGACTGGTCGTGCGGCTGGGCTGTCATGATCGAGCGCGCCGGCGCCTACGTGCCGTTGCGCGTGCAACCAGCGCTCGATGCCGTCGCCGTAGCGTCGGGGCTCGCATCCATCACGTTCACGCCGCCCGCGGGGCAGACCATCGGCACCTTGCGCAACTTCGAGATCGGGCCGCGCGTTGCGTCTGCCTCGCAACCCGGCAAAGCATGGCGGCGCTGCATACGCATCGCGGCGGGCGGCCGCGCGCGCATCAGCGACGGCTCATGCACGGCGGCGTCATGAGAGCGGGGAGAGAGCGTGACCTTCGGGGGGCGACGCTGCTGGAAGTCGCCGTTGCACTGGGCATGATGGCGACGTGCGCGCTCGGCCTGATGAGCACCCATCTCGGGATGGCCAGGCACGCGCAGGTTGCGCAGGCTCGCGAACGTGCCGCATTTGCTGCTTCCGCCTTTGCCGAAGCCCTGCGCGCGGCGGGGGGCGCAGGTCCAACGACTGCTGCAACGGACAAGTGGAAGGCGCTGACAGCGGCCATTCTGCCCGACGGGCAGTCGTCCACGTCGAGCGCGGGAGGCGATGCGTCGATCGCGACCGTCAGTTGGGCGGCCGCCCGGTTCGTCGCGGCACCGGGTTCGGCGGCGCCCTCTCGCGTCGTGCCGTGTATCGACGCAACGGTGCCTGAGGGGCGCGACTGCGTCGCTCTCGCGTTTTTGCGATGAGCGGACGCCCCGCCAAGGTGCGCCCGCAAGTGGGCCATACGCTCCTCGAACTCACGATCGCCGTCGCGCTTGGCCTCGTAGTGACGCTTGGCGCGTTGTCGGCATATCGGTCGCAACGCCAGGCCTTCGCCTATGCGAGCGACACTGCGCGCATCCACGAGGCCGGCATGAACGCGTTGATGTTGATCGGCGAGCAGATTCAGATGGCGGGATTCGTTGCTGCGGATGCACGCGCGCCCCTGGCCGGCCCGGCCATCTTTGGCTGCACAGCCGGGCGGCCTGGCGGTGCCGATGCCGCGCTGGCCTGCGAGTCGCTATCGAGCCGCTCAGACGGACTCGCTGTGCGCTATCAAGGCGACGGCATATCGACGTGGCCCGCCGCAAGCGGTCAGGCCACCGATTGCCTCGGCCAGGCGGTGGGAGCGGCGGGCGTCGAGATCGTGAACCGCTATCACGCCAAGGTGAGCGGGTCGACAGGGGACACCGAGCTTTATTGCGAAGGCTCAGGCAAGGTTGGGACGGCGCAGCCCCTGGTCGAGGGCGTCGAGCGCCTGCGGGTGCGCTACTGGACCGCGGGTGCGGCGCAGGCGCTCGATGCTTCGGCCTTCGCGCGCGATCAGTGGGCGGGGGTCGTCGCGGTCGACCTGTGCGTGCTGGTGCGCGGTGCCGCGTTTCCCCGGCGCACACGCTACGTCGATTGCGATGGTGTGCAGGCTGTCGGCTCCGATGGGCGAGCGCGTCAAGCTTTCTGGCGTCACATCGTGCTGCGGAACGTGGCGCAGGCGGCGTCATGAGTGCGACCTCGCATCGGGATCGCCGCCTCTCCCGCACGCGGCCCGCGCATCGCGGCGTTGCGCTGCCCGTCGTACTGCTCATTGTCGCGATGATGCTGGTGACGTCGGCGGCATGGTTCGAGGCGGCGCTGCTGGCTCGACGCAACGCAGATGCCGTAGCCGATCATCTGCAGTCCTTCCATGCCGCCGACGCCGCGCTCCTGCTGTGTTCGCGCGCGCTGACCCATGGTTCGCTGGCCGCACCGGCCGATGCCGTTCAATCCGGCGAGCCACAAGCGTGGCGACGGCAGGATAGTTTCGAGCGGCAAGCCGTGATGCCCGTTGCCAGCTGGCCGGGCTCGGGGCGCGCGCCGCAATGCTTCGTCGAGGCGTGGCGGATCGACAGCCGTCCCCAGGCTCGCGCGTATCTCGTGACGGCACGCGGCTTCGGTGCATCGGAAGACACGCAAAGCTGGCTGCAGGACCAGGTGGTCGTCGAAGCAGCGGGCGATGTGACGCGCGTCGAGCATCACTGGCGTCACGTCGTCGCAAGGCCGTTTTGAAGAGGGAGGCTGGAAGAATGACGAGAAGCGATCGGTGCGGCGCGTTCACATTGCTCGAGCTGGTCATTGCGCTGGCTGCGGCGGCCATCGTCGCCGCTTTCGCGCTGCCGGGGTGGCGCGAGCAGATTGCGAGGGGACATCGTATCGACGCCGTCGCTGCGATCTATCGGGCGGCGCAGTTCATCGACATGCAGGCCACGTCGATGACGGCATTGCCTGCAGGCTTCTATCGAGCTCCAGCGACCGGGCCGCCTGCTTACCGCTTGCACCTCTTGCCTGCGGACGAGTCCAACGGCGGCTACGCCATTGCGGCGGATCCCGTGGAAAGCGGGCCGATGCGCGGCGATGCTTGTGGCGCCTTCGTGCTCGACGCCACCGGTGCGCGCAGCAATCAGGTGGCGGGCGGCAGCGTCGCGGCGGCCACCTCGCAGATGTGCTGGCGGGACCGTTGAGCGTGAGGCCGGGGTGCCGGGAGCGACCGGTGATCAGCCGGTGAGATCTTCTTCGGCGGATGTATCGCGTGCTGGGCGGATCGTCGAGGCGCCGCGCTGACGCCGCACCTGTTGCCACACGCGATACGCCTCCCATGCGGTAAAGGCCAGGCCGCCCCACTTGATGACGGGTCGCGCGGCCGAAAAGACGCGCGTACGCAGCGGCTTGGCAAGGATGAGCGAGGCGAGCGAACCGAGGAGCGGATACCGCTTGATCAGCTTACCGAGGCCGCTAGCCATGCCGCCGGCGCTCGAATGACCGAAGCCGGGCACGAGGAAGCGCAGCGCGCGGAAATTGCTGAGCGACGCGCGGATTTCCGCGAGCGATTCTGCCATTTCGGCGCGCTCTACGCTCGCGCGCACCAGGAGCAATTCCTTGCGCAGCGCCCGCATTTGCGGTGCGGAGAGGTCGTGAGAGCGGTTGTGGCGGGGGCGGAAGGCGGTGTCCGGATGCGGATGGCTCATGGCGTCGGCTCTCGGCTATCGTGTTAGAGGCTGGGGGCGCCGGCGGTTGCAGGCGCGCAGCGCGCCCGGCAGAACCTCTGGCACTGCGCCTCGCAACGCGCGGCGCATCGTGAATATTGCCAGCTACGGGTTGCGCAACGCATCGCGGTCTTTCTGGAACTCCTCGAGCGTCTCCTGGAAGACGAGTGGCGCGGTGTGCAGGCCGCGACGCGCCTTCAGTCCGCAGAAAACGGCCGAGGCCGCATAGACGAACGTGAGCCCTGCGAGCGCCTGCCAACGGTACGTGTCCCAGAAGGCGATGGCGATGAGCGCTGTCAGCGCGATCAAGGCAAGCATCGCGAACATCATCCCCGCGAGGCCGAGGAAGAGCACGGCGATCAAGCGATCCTTTTCCTCGGCCAGTTCGATGCCGATGAGTTCGAGGCGTGTCTGAACCATCGCGGTCGCTGAGCCGAGCAATCGGCGCAACGCCCCGTGTTCGTGTCGCTGCGTGTGGGTGTCTGTCGTCATGGCGATGGCAGGTGGCGCAGGCGGGTGCCCGGGCAGAGGACAACAAAAAACAGCCGCCGGTGTCGCCCGGCGGGACGAGGCTGCGCTGCGCGATGACCAGCGACACGTCGTCAGCGCGCAGGCGGCTCGAATGGCTCGCCCGCTTGACGCGAGCGCTGCTGCGAGCGCCCACGCCTGGCGGCGAGCGCCGGCTTACTTGCGGTTGATCAGCAAGCCGACCAGCACGCCCACGCCGGCAGCGATGCCGATCGACGCCCACGGATGCTCGTGAACGTAGTCGTCAGTGGCGCGCGCCGCCTTTTTGCCTTTCTCGACCACAACGACCTGGACGTCGGCTGCCTTCTCTTTCGCCTGTTTCAGACGCGACAGTGCCGTTTCGCGCAATTCCGAGGCACGCTCGCCCGTAGCGCTCGCTGCCTGCTTGAGCAGGTCCTCTGCATCCGCGAGGACGGTTTTGATATCGGACATCAGCCTCTCCTTGTTGACTTCTGACATTGACTGGCTCCCATCGTGTCACATCACGCGTGAATCGTAACAAAGATACGGGCGCTGGCAAGCGTGACGCGTCGCCACGATCCCCCGTTCGCACAACTTGTTCCCGCCGCGAGCGAACGCGGCATCGATAACCGGGCAGCGACGCGCGTTGGAAGAACCATTGAGTTGATCCGGCACCTAAAGTTTCCCTCAATCGGCTCGAAATTACAAAAACTCATACCGGTGTGAGGCGAAGTTCGTTAGCGGGGCGCGACCAGACCGGTATGCTTGAGCGTTGTAAACGTCCACTGGATCTGGATCAACGGGCTATGCCCCGTTTGGTTCCAGCTGCGTACACCCCGCGTTCAAAGGAATCGAAATGAGTCTACGTCTCGGCGATATCGCGCCCGACTTCGAGCAGGATTCGAGCATTGGTCACATCAAGTTCCACGAGTGGCTCGGCAATAGCTGGGGCGTGCTGTTTTCGCACCCGGCCGACTTCACGCCGGTCTGCACGACCGAGCTTGGCCTGACCGCGAAGCTCAAGGACGAGTTCGAGAAGCGCAATGTGAAGACGATCGCGCTTTCCGTGGATAGCGCCCAGTCGCACAGCGAGTGGATCAAGGACATCAACGAGACCCAGGCGGCGAACGTCGGCTTTCCGATTCTCGCCGACGGCGATCGCAAGGTATCCACGCTGTACGACATGATTCACCCGAACGCGAATGAGACGCTCACCGTGCGCTCGCTCTTCGTGATCGACCCGAACAAGAAGGTGCGCCTCATCATCACCTATCCGGCGAGTACGGGCCGCAACTTCGACGAAGTGCTGCGCGTGATCGACTCGCTGCAACTCACCGACAACTATCAGGTCGCCACGCCCGGAAACTGGAAGCAGGGCGATGACGTCGTGATCGTCCCGTCGCTGAAGGACGAAGAGGTCATCAAGCAGAAGTTCCCGAAGGGCTACAAGGCGCTGCGTCCGTATCTGCGCTTGACGCCGCAGCCGAACAAATAAGCCGTTCGGACAAGGACCAAACAAGAACGCCGCACGTGAGCGGAATCGTGCGGCGTTTCTTTCAGGCGCTGGTGGCGCGGAGCGGGGCGGCGATCAGAAGAACGCCTGGATGCCCGTTTGCGCGCGGCCGAGGATCAGGGCATGGATATCGTGCGTGCCTTCGTAGGTGTTGACCACTTCAAGGTTCACGAGGTGGCGCGCCACGCCGAATTCGTCCGAGATGCCGTTGCCGCCCAGCATGTCGCGCGCAAGACGCGCGATGTCGAGCGACTTGCCGCATGAGTTGCGCTTCATGATCGACGTGATCTCGACGGCGGCCGTGCCTTCGTCCTTCATGCGGCCAAGACGCAGGCAGCCTTGCAGCCCGAGCGTGATTTCCGTTTGCATGTCGGCGAGCTTTTTCTGGATGAGCTGGTTCGCTGCCAGCGGGCGGCCGAACTGCTTGCGGTCGAGCACGTACTGACGCGCCGTGTGCCAGCACGCCTCCGCGGCGCCCAGCGCGCCCCAGGCGATGCCATAGCGCGCCGAGTTCAGACAGGTGAAGGGGCCGCGCAGCCCCTTCACGCCCGGCATGATGTTCTCTTCGGGGACGAACACTTCGTCGAGCACGATTTCGCCGGTGATCGACGCGCGCAGGCCCACCTTGCCGTGGATGGCCGGCGCCGAGAGGCCCTTCCAGCCCTTCTCCAGAATGAAACCGCGGATGTCGTCCTTGCCGTCTTCCTCGAGCTTTGCCCAGACGACGAACACGTCGGCGATCGGCGAGTTCGTGATCCACATCTTCGCGCCCGAGATCGAATATCCGCCGTTCACCTTCTTCGCGCGCGTGACCATGCTGCCCGGATCCGAGCCGTGGTTCGGCTCCGTGAGGCCGAAGCAGCCGATCCACTCGCCGCTGGCGAGCTTGGGCAGATACTTCTGCTTTTGCGTTTCCGAGCCGAATTCGAAGATCGGCACCATCACGAGCGACGACTGCACCGACATCATCGAGCGATAACCCGAATCGACGCGCTCGACTTCGCGCGCGATCAGACCGTAGCTCACATAGTTCAGGCCGGGGCCGCCGTATTGATCGGGGATCGTCGGGCCGAGCAAGCCGACCTCGCCCATCTCGCGGAAGATCGAAGCGTCCGTCTTTTCGTGGCGGAATGCTTCCAGCACGCGCGGCGCGAGCTTGTCCTGGGCGTACGCGGCAGCGGCGTCGCGCACCATGCGCTCCTCTTCGGTGAGCTGCTGGTCGAGCAGAAGCGGGTCTTCCCAATGGAACTGGGCGTGTGCGGCCATGGTGTCTCTCCTTTCCTCAAATCCTTGAAATGGGCGAATTTGCGCTTGACGAATGTTCCGCTATGCGGAACAATGTTTTGCAAATTGACTTTAGTGTAGCACTCTCGCGCCCATGTCTGCATCCGAATCGACGACTAGCTCACCGTTTACTTCTTCGTTGGCGGAGGGTCCGATCGACGAGCGCAAGTTCGTCGTCGCGCTCGCTCGTGGGCTCGACCTGCTGCGGGCGTTTCGCCCGGGCGAGACGCTCCTCGGCAACCGCGATTTCGTGGAGCGCACCGGTTTGCCGAAGGCGACCGTGAACCGGCTCGCTTACACGCTCACCGTGCTCGGCTATCTGCGCCTCGATGAAACGCTCGGCAAATACGCGCTCGATGCCGGCGTGCTTTCACTTGGCTTTGCGCTGCTTTCGGGCACCGACACGCTGGAACTTGCGCGGCCGCACATGCGCGCGTTCGCTCGGGAGGTGGGCGCGGCGGTGTCGCTGGGATGCCGCGACGGCCTCGACATGATCTATCTGGAGACGATTCGCAGCGAGACTGCGCTCACGCTCGGTCTCGCTTCGGGCTCGCGGCTCTCGATGTTGACGAGTTCGATGGGCCGCGCGTACCTCGCCGTGCAGCCGATCGACGTGCGCACGGCACTGTTCGCGGAGCTGGAAAAAGCGGCGGGCGCCGGGGGGCCGGCGCTGGTCGAAGCCGCCAAGCGCGAGATCGAGGTCTTTGGAAGGGAAGGGTGCTGCTATTCGTTTCGCGACTGGCACGAAGACGTGAACGCCGTCGCCGTGCCGTTTCGCGAGCCGCGCGAGCGGCGCTGGCTCGTGCTCAGCTGCAGCGGGCCGGCTTCGTCGATGGGGCCCGAAGTGTTCCGCGAGCGCGTGGCGCCGCTCCTGAAATCGCTCGCGCGACGGCTTGGCGAAACGGTCTGACAACAGCGCCAAAGCGGACGAAAAAAGCCGAGTCCCGGGTCACCCGGGAGTCGGCTTTTTTGCAAGGCGGAGTGTATTCGGCTCAGTGATTCAGGCGGCCGAGCAGCAGGAACTCCATGAGCGCCTTCTGCACGTGCAGACGGTTTTCCGCCTCGTCCCAAACCACGCTCTGCGGCCCGTCGATCACTTCGGCACTCACTTCCTCGCCGCGGTGCGCGGGCAGGCAGTGCATGAAGAGCGCGTCGGCGTTGGCCCGGGCCATCATCGGCGCGTCGACGCACCAGTCGGCAAAGGCCTGCTTGCGGGCTTCGTTTTCGGCCTCGAAGCCCATGCTCGTCCAAACGTCGGTGCTGACGAGGTCCGCGCCGTCGCAGGCGACGTGCGGGTCTTCGAACACCTCGAAGAACGGCTTGCTTTCCGGTGCGACCAGCGCCGGATCGAGGGGATAACCGGGCGGGGTGGAGATGCGCAGCTTGAAGTCGAGGATCTGTGCGGCTTCGATCCAGGTGTAGAGCATGTTGTTCGCGTCGCCGACCCACGCGACCGTCTTGCCGCGGATCGGGCCGCGATGCTCGTAGAACGTGAAGATGTCGGCCAGCACCTGGCAGGGATGGTACTCGTTGGTGAGCCCGTTGATGACCGGTACGCGCGAGCTTTCGGCAAAGCGCTGGAGGATGTCCTGGCCAAACGTGCGGATCATGATGATGTCGACCATGCGCGAGATGACCTGCGCCGAGTCCTCGATCGGCTCGCCGCGGCCGAGCTGCGTATCGCGTGTGTTCATGAACACGGCGTGGCCGCCCAGCTGGAAGATGCCGGCTTCGAACGACAGGCGCGTGCGCGTGGAGCTCTTCTCGAAGATCATCGCCAGCGTGCGGTCGTGCAGCGGGTGATAGGTCTCGTAGTTCTTGAACTTGCGCTTCAGGATGCGCGCGCGCTCCAGCACATAATCATATTCGTCAAGGGAGAAATCCTTGAACTGCAGGTAATGGCGTATGGTCCGGGAAGTCATGAAACGGAAACGGCGCCCGATCCGGCCTCGAACTGCAGGTTGGAGCCGGCGACGCCGCTGCGGTTGGTGGTAAGTCAAAGCAGCATAAAGGATTTTCCGCAGTTTGACGAGTTGCCCTGGAATTGGGCAAAGCGCGCAGGCGCACCATGCCTCGTCCTTTGGTCGGTATTTTCCGAGCCTCGTCACGCTCCGGTTATGCCGATTGGCCGTCTTGTGTGCGGTGCGTCAAAACGGTCGGTACGCTATAATCCGGGAGATTTCTTAGGCACGACAAACGGGCCCTGAGCGTGGGGTGGCAACACCTGAGCCACGATGGCATCACCTCGCGGCCTGACGGCAGGCAAGCCGGGCAGGCAAGCCCGTGGGAGCGGCCTGTGCGGTGACTGGCAGTCCACCGAAGCACGACGTCGATCGCGTTGCAATACTTCCTTGTGACACCTCTCGGCGGCGATTTTCGAGACTGGATGCCGGGCGGGTGCGCGGGCAGCCGTTCCTGATCCAATCGGACTGTTCACGCGCATGGCGGCGGGTCGGCATCCCGCGGTGCCAGCGTGGGCGTAGCGCTCGTGCCGCCGTTACATGCTGCAAACGCACCCAGCAGCTACACACACAGGTACACCTGCATGGCCGACGAAGCTCCAACCGAATACTTCATTCAAGGAATCACCAGCACGGGGAAGAAGTTTCGTCCGAGCGACTGGTCGGAGCGTCTTGCAGGGGTGATGTCGAGCTTCGGCCCGAAGGCGCCGGCCAATGCGCGCGGACCGAATGCCTATCTGCGCTACTCGCTGTATGTCCGCCCGACGATGATCGGCGACCTCAAGGTCGTGGTGCTGGATTCGCGTCTGAAGGACGTCGAGCCGATGGCCTTCAATTTCGTGATGTCCTTCGCCAAGGACAACGATCTCGTCGTGACCGAGGCATGCGAACTGCCGCAAGATCACGCGACCCAGCAGGGCGGCGCGCGCTAACCGGTGGCGTGCGGGCGCGGTACGACGAACGACCCGCTTCGGCGGGTTTTTTTACGCCGATGAGCGGTGCGACGAGCCAGGCCGAAAAACAAAAAACCCGCCGAAGCGGGTTTTTTGTCGTGCAGTTCAAAGAGGGTGCTGCCAGCCGTGGCCGGCAGTCCGCATCTCTTTACTGAGCGGCTTGCATGGCCTTGATGGCAGCAGCCAGGCGGCTCTTATGGCGAGCGGCCTTGTTCTTGTGAACGATCTTCTTGTCGGCGATGATGTCGAGCGTCTTTGCCGATGCCTTCAGAACTTCTGCAGCCTTGGCCTGGTCGCCGGCGTCGATTGCCTTGCGAACAGCCTTGATGGCCGTGCGGAACTTCGAGCGCAGTGCCGAGTTGTGGGCGTTTGCCTTGACGGCCTGACGGGCGCGCTTGCGTGCTTGTGCGGAGTTTGCCATTGCGATTCCTTGTGTTTGCGGAGCGTGAGCCCGACTTTCGAGTCTGGCTGGGCGACGCTCTTTGCCTGGATTTGTCCTTCCGGAGCGAGTCCTGAAACGACAAAACGGTATTTGCCGGGTTGCGTGCGCTGCAATCTTCGATTGCAATCGCTCTTTTTGACTGCTTTTGACTGCTTCCCAGCCACGCCTCTTGTGCCAAAGCAGATGCCCGCTTCCTTTCCGAGACGTGCTTCGAGAACTGCTGGAGAACTCGAATCGGCAATTATAGCAATAAGAGCGCGAGATTGGCAATCATCCGGAACTCGGCGCGGCACTGTCCTTCCGAGGGATGAACGCCTTCAGCGCGACGTGGTCAGATCTGCGCCCTTTGCCGTTGCCCGCCGGTCGCTTGCGCTGCCGCGAAGGCCTTTGCCCGAGCCCTGACGCCCCGTATCGTGCGCATCCGCGATGGATCGGGCAGGGCCCGTATAATGACCGCCCCATGAATCTATTCCGAGCCCTGCTGACAGTCAGCGGCTTCACGCTGCTGTCGCGCGTGACCGGTCTGGCCCGAGAAACGCTGATTGCGCGCGCATTTGGCGCGAGCCAGTACACCGACGCTTTCTACGTCGCGTTTCGTATCCCCAACCTGCTGCGCCGCATCTCGGCGGAAGGCGCCTTTTCGCAGGCGTTCGTGCCGATTCTCGCGGAGTTCAAGAACCAGAAGGGCCACGACGCCACCCGCGCACTCGTCGATGCCACGTCGACCGTCCTCGCCTGGGCGCTAGCGATCCTCTCGCTGCTGGGCATTTTTGGCGCCACGTTTGTCGTGATCGTTGTCGCTTCGGGTCTGAAGAGCCACGGGCAAGCCTTCCCGCTCGCCGTCACGATGACGCGCATCATGTTCCCCTATATCGTGTTCATCTCGCTGACGTCGCTCGCGTCGGGCGTGCTCAACACGTACAAGCAGTTCTCGCTGCCCGCGTTCGCGCCCGTGCTGCTCAACGTCTCGTTCATCGTCGCGGCCGTGGCGTTCGCGCCGCACATGAAGCAGCCCGTCTACGCGCTCGCGTGGGCCGTAATCGTGGGCGGCGTGCTGCAGTTCGCCGTGCAGCTGCCGGGCTTGAAGCGCATCGACATGATGCCGCGCATCGGCCTGAATCCGCTGAAGGCGCTTGCGCACAAAGGCGTCAAGCGCGTGCTCGCGAAGATGGTGCCGGCCATGTTTGCCGTTTCCGTCGCGCAGATCAGCCTCATCATCAACACCAATATCGCCTCGCGTCTGGGGGCGGGTGCGGTGTCGTGGATCAACTACGCCGATCGCCTGATGGAGTTCCCCACGGCGCTGCTCGGCGTGGCGCTCGGCACGATCCTGCTGCCCAGCCTCTCGAAGGCGCATGTCGACGCCGACCCGCAGGAGTATTCGGCGTTGCTCGATTGGGGCCTGCGCGTGACGTTCCTGCTCGCCGCGCCTTCGGCGGTCGCGCTGTTCTTCTTCGCCGAGCCGCTCACGGCGACGCTCTTCCATTACGGGAAGTTCGACGCCAACTCGGTCGTCATGACGGGCCGGGCGCTCGCCGCCTACGGCGTGGGGCTCGTCGGCCTCATCCTCATCAAGATCCTCGCGCCGGGCTTCTACGCGCGCCAGGACATCAAGACGCCGGTGAAGATCGGCGTAGGCGTGCTCATCGCCACGCAGATCAGCAACTACCTCTTCGTGCCGATCTTCTCGCACGCGGGCCTCACGCTGTCGGTCGGCCTTGGCGCCTGCATGAACGCACTGCTGCTCTTCATCGGGCTGCGCCGCCGCGGCATCTATATGCCGTCCTCGGGCTGGACCACATTTTTCGTGCAGTTGCTCGGGGCATGCCTCGTGCTGGCAGGAGCCATGCACTGGTGTGCGATCAGCTACGACTGGATCGGCCTGCGCCATGCACCGCTCGCGCGCATCGCGTTGCTCGGGGCGTGCCTCGTCCTGTTCGCGGCGCTATATTTCGGTATGCTGTGGCTGATGGGCTTCAAATACGCGTACTTCAAGAGGCGGGCGAAGTGACGACGATGACTACGCGGGTTCTGGATTATTTCAGCGCGCTCGTTGCCGACGACGAGAGTCTGCCGCTCACCGAGGCGGCGCTCGCGATCGCGCAGGACGCCTACCCCGATCTCGATCTGCAAGGCACGCTCGCCGAGATCGACGAGCTCGCGCTGCGTGTGCGCCGCCGCATGCCGGAAGGCGCGGACGTGCGGCAACAGGTTGGCGTGCTCAACCGCTGCTTCTTTCGCGAGATGGGGTTCGCGGCCAATCTCAACGACTTCCTCGACCCCGACAACAGCCACTTGAACGTCGTGCTCAAACGCCGGCGCGGCATTCCCATTTCGCTCGCGGTGCTGTATCTGGAGATGGCGGCCCAGCTAGGGCTCCCGGTGAAGGGCGTGTCGTTTCCGGGGCATTTCCTGTTGCGCGTCGCGCTGCCCGAAGGCGACGAAATGCTCGATCCGACTACGGGCCGCACGCTCACCGAATCCGACATGGTGGAAATGCTCGAGCCCTTCGTGGCCAATGCAGGGGACTCGGTGGCACGCGCGCTGCGCATGCTGCTCGAGCCGGCCACGCGCCGCGAGATCGTCGCGCGCATGCTGCGCAACCTGAAGTCGGTGTATCTGCAGACGGAACGCTGGCAGCGCCTGCTTGCCATCCAGCAGCGGCTGGTGATCCTGCTACCGGAAACGATCGAGGAGGTGCGCGATCGCGGCTTCGCCTACGCGCGGCTCGACTATCTGCGGCCCGCGCTGGAAGACCTCGAACACTATCTCGACGAGCGCCCGGAAGCGGAAGACGCGACCGTCGTCGAATCGCAGTTGCAGGAACTGCGTCAGCGCGCGCTCGATAATGAGTGACATGCGCGACTGAAACAGGCCCGGACGAAAAAGCCCGCGATGAAGTCGCGGGCTTTTTTTATCGCGCGGGAGCCGCGCGCGCCGTCACTTCGGCTGCATGCGAATCGCGCCGTCGAGGCGGATCACCTCGCCGTTGAGCATCGGGTTCTCGACGATCTGCTTGACGAGCATCGCGTATTCCTCAGGCTTGCCGAGGCGCGGCGGAAACGGGACCATCGCGCCGAGCGCATCCTGCACTTCCTTGGGCATGCCTAGCAGCATCGGCGTTTCGAAGAGGCCGGGTGCGATCGTCATCACGCGGATGCCGCTGCGCGAGAGGTCGCGCGCGATTGGCAGCGTCATGGCGACGACCCCGCCTTTCGACGCGGCATAGGCCGCCTGGCCGATCTGGCCGTCGTACGCGGCCACCGATGCCGTGTTGACGATCACGCCGCGCTCGCCGCCTTCGCTGGGTGGCGTCTGGGCGATGGCGGCCGCTGCAAGGCGGATCATGTTGAACGTGCCGATCAGATTGACGGAGATGGTCTTCGAGAACGCATCGAGCGGATGCGGGCCGTCCTTGCCCACGGTCTTCACGGCCGGCGCAATGCCCGCGCAGTTCACGAGGCCGCGCAGCGTGCCGAGCGCCGTTGCCGCGGCCACGGCGCGCTCGCCGTCCTCTTCGCTCGCGACGTTGCACTTCACGAATGCGCCGCCCAGTTCCGTGGCGAGTGCGTTGCCCACGTCCTCGTTGAGGTCGGCGATGACGACCTTGCCGCCCTCGTTTGCGATCAGGCGCGCGCTGGCCGCGCCGAGCCCCGACGCGCCGCCGGTGATGAGAAATACGTTGCCGCGGATCTGCATGTTTCGTCTCCTTTCGATGTGGCTATGCCGCGCGCAGCGAGCAGGCCCACGCGACGCCGACCAAAAACCAAGCGGGCCGGCTGGCGTCGCGTCCCGAGTCACATCGGGAGTGCGGCGCCAGCCGGCCCGCAGGCAAACCAGCAAGTGTGCCGAGACCGGCCACTAATCGGACTTTGGATCAGGACTTTGAATCAGGACTTTGAATCCGGAGCTCGAATCGCTTACTTGAGCGCTTCGAACGCGCGCTCGCGAATCTCGTCCACGCTGCCGAGGCCCGAGATCGCGCGATACTGCGGCGCTTTCAGGCCGTTTTCCTCGCCGCGCTTCGCCCAGTCGCTGTAGTACGCGATGAGGGGCTTGGTCTGGGCGACGTACACATCCAGACGCTTGCGCACCGTCTCTTCCTTGTCGTCGTCGCGCTGGACCAGCGGCTCGCCCGTTATGTCGTCCGTCATGTCCACCTTGGGCGGATTGAACTTGACGTGATACGTGCGGCCCGAAGCCGGGTGCATGCGGCGGCCGCTCATGCGCGTGATGATTTCGTCGAACGGAACGTCGATTTCGAGCACGTAGTCGATCGCGACGCCAGCCTGCTTCATCGCTTCGGCTTGCGGCAGCGTGCGCGGAAAACCGTCGAACAGGTAGCCGTTCTTGCAGTCGGGCTCCTGAAGGCGTTCCTTCACGAGATTGATGATGAGCTCGTCGGTCACGAGCTCGCCGGCGTCCATGAAACGCTTCGCTTCGAGGCCAAGCGGCGTACCGGCCTTGACGGCCGCGCGCAGCATGTCGCCCGTCGAGATTTGCGGGATGCCGAACTTCTCCTTGATGAAGTTTGCCTGGGTTCCCTTGCCCGCACCGGGGGCGCCCAACAGGATCAAACGCATGTGAACAATCTCCGATCTGTGTGAATTCTTGCGGCGCGGCGGCTGACCCACACGGTGGGGCGGTATCCGCGGCGTTCGTGCGTCTCCTCGACCATGCTTTCACGGCCGTCGAGGCGCGTGCTGGCGGGGGCGGCGAGACGTCCCGCGCGGCTTTCGCCCGGTCCCCGTGACCTGCCTGGGACACGGAGCGGCGCTGCGGGGCGGTGCCTCAAAGCGGGGAAATCCCGACGCATAGAGGCTTTAGACGGCTCGCGCTAACAATTGATTATGCCATGGGATTTTTGCTCCACGGACGGAATTAAGGCCGGTATAGCGCCTGCACGCGTGCGAGATCAGCCGGGGTGTCGACGCCCGGCGCCGGCGCTTCCTGCGTGACCAGTACCGCGATGCGCTCGCCGTGCCACATCGCGCGAAGCTGTTCAAGCGCCTCGACCTGCTCGATCGGCGAGTGCTCGAGCGAGGGGTAGCTGCGCAGGAATTTCGCGCGATACGCGTACAGGCCGATGTGACGGTAAACCGTCGCGGGGGCAGGCGGGGCGGGCATTGCGCCGAGATCGAGACGCGCCGGCGACCAGTGCGGCTGCCATGCGTCGCGGGCCCAGGGAATGGGTGCGCGCGAGAAATAGAGCGCCACGCCGCGCGCGTCCAGCACGACCTTCACGACGTTCGGGCTGAAGATTTCGTCGGGTGCCGAGATGGGATGCGCCGCGGTTGCGATCGCGCATTCGGGGTGCGCGGCGAGATGCGACGCAACGTCGCACACGAGCGCCGGGTCGATCAACGGCTCGTCGCCCTGCACGTTCACCACGATGGTGTCGTCGCTCCAGCCGAAATGCTCGGCGACTTCCGCGAGGCGGTCGGTGCCCGAGGGATGATCCGCGCGCGTGAGCACGGCTTCGAAGCCGTGCGCGCGGGCGGCGTCGAGCACGGTTTGCGCGTCCGAAGCGATCAGCACCTGCTGCGCGCCCGAATCGCGCGCGCGCTCGGCCACGCGCACCACCATTGGCTTGCCGCCGATGTCGGCGAGCGGTTTGTTGGGCAGCCGCGTGGAGGCGAGACGCGCCGGCACGACGGCGATAAAGGGTTGCACGGGAGCAGTCATGACCGGTTCGAGCAAGGAACGAAGACGGGAGGGGAAAGAGAAAACCGGATCTGGAAACGGCAGCGCGCCGCAGGCGGCGCGCAAGGGTTCGGCTTCCAGACGGGGGAGGGGCGCGGCCCGCGGGGTCTTATGCGGCGCCCGGGCCGGCCGGATCGACCGGCGTGCCTTCCACGGTTTGACGCGCTTCGTCGACGAGCATGACGGGGATGCCGTCGCGGATCGGGTAGGCGAGCTTGTCCGCACTGCAGATCAGCTCCTGCGCGGCGCGGTCGTAGCTGAGCGGACCCTTGCAGATCGGGCAGACCAGGATTTCAAGCAGACGAGCGTCCACGGAGTTTCTCCACAACCAGGGTGATAAGGCGATGATCGAGCGCGGCTTCCACGGGGACGACCCAGATGCGCGCATCGTTCCAAGCCCCCAATTTTACTGCATCCTTTTCCGTGACCAGGATCGCGTCGGCGACCACATCGGCGAACGGGTTGGTCGCGTACGTGTAGTGGTCAGGCAGCGGCATGGTTTGCGGCGCGAGGCCCGCCGCGCGCAGCGTCGCGAAAAAACGCTCCGGCGAGCCGATGCCGGCCGCCGCCACGAGGCGTACGGCCGCCTGCGAGCCGTGCGCCCCGGCGCCTTGCCCCGGTGTGGCCGCGCCCGCCGCGAACTGCGCGAGCGGGCGGCGCAGCGCCGGGCTGGCGAGATGCCAGGCATCGCCGGGCTCGAGCTTGAGCGCGAACGTATTGGGCCAGGCCGGCAGCGTGCGCTCGAATGGATTGTTGACGAGCGTGGCGTCGCGCCGGCGCGAGAGCGGCTCGCGCAGCGGGCCCGCGGGCAGCAGAAAGCCGTTGCCGCCGAGGCGATGATCGAACACCACGATTTCGACGTCGCGCGCGAGGCGGTAGTGCTGCAGGCCGTCGTCGCTCACGATTACATCGACGTCGCGGTGGGCGCAGCATAGCGCCGTGGCCGCCGCGACGCGGTCGGGGGAGACCCACACGGGCACGCCTGTGCGGCGGGCGATCAGCAAGGGTTCGTCGCCGCAGAGCCGGGGCGGCGTGTCCGGCGTGACGAGCGTGGGGCGCTCGATTTTCGCGCCGTAGCCGCGCGAGACCACCCCGGGCGAGAAGCCCGCCGCGCGCAGCGCCTCGACCAGCGCGATCACGGTGGGCGTCTTGCCCGTGCCGCCCACGGTCACGTTGCCGACCACCACCACGGGCACGCCCACGCGCACGCTCTTGAGCCAGCCCGCCGCAAACGCGGCGCGGCGTGCGCCGCTCACGGCGGCGAACACGGCGGCAAGCGGCGCGAGTGCCCAGGCGAGCGCGCCGCGCCGCTGCCACGCGTGCGCGAATTGCGCTTCGAGACGATCCTTCAGGCTGAGGGCGGGGCCGCTCATTGGCAATCAGCGCGCGAAGCGCCGGACGCGGGATGCGCAAAGCTGACGGTCAGGGCGGGCATCGGGTCGGTTCTCCGGTTCGAGGTGAGCGCCATGCGCCTGATGGGGAGCAGGCGATCGTGAACCCGGCACTCTAGCGCGGGTCGGCGGCGCGCGGCAAGTTGCCTGTCCGCCCGCAATTCATCGGCTGCGCGCTAGCCGGGAGAAACCCCGGAAAATCGCGGCCTGTGGATAACTTTGTGGAGAAATAGGAGCCGGAGAGGCTGGAAGGCCCATTCTCCGGACATTCCATCGGGCGGCGAGCGGGTTATAGAGATAAAAAACCTTTGCAAATCAACCGGATGCGCATATTTGTCAGCGTTTGCATGGATTTCGACGGCATCGTGCCGCATGACGCAGCCGGTGTGGACACCTCGCCAGGGTTGCGGGCCGGGTCTCATTCGTGCTGGACTCGCGCCCCCCGAACGGTCTATCGTCTGTCCGGCCGATGCATTTCCATTACCTTTCGCATGCTATCCGACCGATTCTCCGCTTCCTCAGCATCTTCGGGCGACGTCGTCGTGCCGGTCTCGGCGCTCAACCGCGCGATTGCCTCGATGCTGGAGCGCACGTTCCCCCTCGCCTGGATCTCGGGCGAAGTTTCCAATTTCACGCGGGCCGCGAGCGGCCACTGGTACTTCTCGATCAAGGACGCCCAGGCGCAGATCCGCTGTGTGATGTTCCGCGGTCGCGCCCAGTACGCCGATTTCACGCCGCGCGAAGGCGACCGCATCGAAGTGCGGGCGCTGGTCACGATGTACGAGCCGCGCGGCGAGTTGCAGCTGAACGTCGAGGCCGTCCGGCGCACCGGCCAGGGTCGGCTCTACGAAGCCTTCCTGCGCCTGAAGGCGCAACTGGAGGCCGAAGGGCTGTTCGATCCCGCGCGCAAGCGAGCGATGCCTGTGCACCCGCGCGCCATCGGCGTGATTACGTCGATGCAGGCCGCCGCGCTGCGCGATGTGCTGACCACCTTGTGCCGGCGTGCGCCCCACGTGCCGGTGATCATCTATCCGGCGCCGGTGCAGGGCGCGGGCTCGGCCGAAAAGCTGACGGCGATGCTCGAGACCGCGAACGCGCGCAATGAGGTGGATGTCCTCGTGCTGTGCCGCGGCGGCGGATCCATCGAGGATTTGTGGTCGTTCAACGATGAAACGCTCGCGCGGGCGATTGCGGCCAGTGCGATCCCCGTGGTGAGCGGCGTCGGGCACGAAACCGATTTCACGATCGCCGATTTTGCCGCCGACGTGCGCGCGCCCACGCCGACGGGCGCGGCGGAACTCGTCAGTCCGCAGCGCACGGTGCTGCTGCGCGATCTCGACCAGCGGCATGCCGCGCTCGCGCGCGATTTCGGGCGGCTGCTCGAGCGGCGCGCGCAGCAGCTCGACTGGCTGGCGCGCCGGCTCGTCTCGCCCGTCGAGCGGCTGGCGCAGCAGCGCGCGCATCTGCGCCAGCTCGCGATACGGCTCGCATCGGCGGGCTCGCGCGCCAGCGCCGAGGCGCGCGCGCGTCTGAACGTCATGCAGATGCGCTGGCAGCGCGCACGCCCCGACGCCACGGCGCAGCGCACCCGCGTGGAGTCGCTCGGCCGGCGTCTGGACGGCGCCTTCGCGCGTCGGCGCGAGCGCGAAGCGGCATGCGTGTCGGAACTCGCGGCGCGCCTCGAAGTGCTGAGCCCGCAGCGCACGTTCGAGCGCGGCTATGCGGCGCTGCTCGATGCGCAAACCGGTGCCGCCGTGCGCTCGCCCGCCGCGCTCAAGCCCGGCAAGCGGCTCACGGTGCATCTCGCGCAAGGCAGCGCCGACGTCGCGCTCGCCGATGTGCAGCCGCGTCTGGCGGACGGCTTCTAACGACGGGCCGCGAGGCAAGCCGCCAGGCGCGCGACTTGCTCCCGACGCAAGGGCTCGCGCGATCGCGCTGCCGCGACGCCGTGCTGTGGCGGCTGGCGCGTGCTGGCGATTGTTGCCGTTTCGTTGCAGGAAGTTTGCATGACCGTTGCGCGAATCTTGCAGCGGCATTGCGGCATGCAAGCATCCGCGCGCACGGCGTCGGAAGCACTGTGCGAGCGCCGCTAAACGGCGCGTCGTGCGGCTTGCAGCCGCTGCAGCAACTGCACCATCGACCCCCGGGGAACCGGCGCAAAACTGCGAGGCCGAACATGCGCAAAAGCCCCGCGGAAAAGGATCACCGGCATAAAGGCCGCGCGTTTGCGGGGTTATTCCAACTCGCCTACAATCGAGTGCTCCATGCCGGTTGTCACGCAGAACTCCCCATAACACGACGAAGGAACCGCATCATGTCATTTACGCTCCCGCCGCTGCCGTTCGCGAAGAACGCCCTCGCTCCGCACATGTCGGAAGAGACGCTCGAGTTCCACTACGGCAAGCACCACCAGGCTTACGTCACGAATCTGAACAACCTCGTTCCGGGCACCGAGTTCGAAAAGCTCTCGCTCGAAGAGATCGTCAAGAAGTCGTCGGGCGGCGTGTTCAACAACGCGGCCCAGATCTGGAATCACACGTTCTTCTGGAACAGCCTCTCCCCGCAGGGCGGTGGCGCACCGTCGGGCGCGCTCGGCGACGCGATCAACGCCAAGTGGGGTTCCTACGACGCATTCAAGGAAGCCTTCACGAAGGCCGCAGTCGGCAACTTCGGCTCGGGTTGGACGTGGCTCGTGAAGAAGGCTGACGGCTCGCTCGACATCGTGTCGACCAGCAACGCCGCCACGCCGCTCACGACCGACGCCAAGCCGCTCCTCACGATCGACGTGTGGGAACACGCTTACTACATCGATTACCGCAACGCGCGTCCGAAGTTCGTCGAAGCGTTCTGGAACATCGTGAACTGGAACTTCGCAGCGCAGAACTTCGCGTAATTCGAAGTCCGTTGCTTGCGCCGCCGGTTTGCGGGGCGCATGAAAAAGCCCTCGATTTTATCGAGGGCTTTTTTGCTTGTGCGCGAATCGCTTCACGCCGCTTCACGCAAACGCGGCGAGGGTTTCCTGCATCGAGCACGTGACCCATCCGGCGAAACAGCTTCTCGAACGAGACGTGATGCATCGCTTTGCCCAGACCCGAAGCGGCATCTTCAATGAACACGAGTTTGAGCCGGTGATCCGCCGCCCGACGCTTTAGCGCAGTAGCGCATCATCGCGCGAAGTCAGCACGCGGTCGATCAGGCCGTAGTCTGCCGCGGCCTGCGCCGACATGAAGTTGTCGCGGTCGCTGTCGTGCGCGACCTGCTCGATGTCGCGCCCGGTGTGTGCAGCGAGCATCGCGTTCAGGCGTTCACGCTGGTAAATGATCTCGCGCGCCTGCAGTTCGACGTCGGCGGCGGTGCCCTGGCCGCCGCCGGAAGGCTGGTGGATCATGATACGTGCGTTTGGCAGTGCGAATCGTTTTCCGTGTGTGCCCGCGGCGAGCAGAAACGAGCCCATGCTGGCGGCGAAACCGGTGCAGAGCGTCGAGACATCGGGCTTGATGAACTGCATCGTGTCGTGGATCGCGAGTCCGTCGTAGACCGAACCGCCCGGCGAGTTGATATAGAGGCTGATGTCCTTTTCCGGATTTTCCGCTTCGAGAAAGAGCAGCTGCGCGACCACGAGGCTCGCGGTCTGCTCGGTCACCGGCCCGACGAGGAACACGATGCGCTCGCGCAGCAGCCGCGAGTAGATGTCGTAGGCGCGCTCGCCGCGACCCGAAGTTTCGATCACGGTCGGGACGAGATTGAGCGCGCTCGGCGGCAATGCTGCATGATGCGGTTCAAAGGGTGGGGCGAAAGGCGAAGCAGAAGTTGGGGCAAAGAGCGGCATGAGAATCCTCGCGTTTTTCCATCGGCGCAGTTGAAGTTGGCGGCGCACTCGCGCCACTGCCCACATGACGCCCGGCGCGACCGCCGCGTGACGAAAATTTTTTTGCACGCGTTTGTCACGCGGGCCGGGTTCAGATCGTCATGAGGACAACGGCAGGAGCGAAACAGGCACTGCGAAGGAGCGAAGAGGATGACCCAGGCAATCGATTCGACGCGTCTCGGAGCGAGTGGAGAGGACGTCGCGCGCAATGAGACTGCGACCCCGGCGCACGACGAACCCGGTCCGCAAGAAGAGACGTGGTGCGAAGAGTGGACCGAAGCGCGCCGCGCCGCCGCCTTCGGCGAGGCGCGCGGGCGGCTGATCGCGCTGGCCTCGCGCGTGCTGGGCAGCCGCGCGGAGGCCGAGGACGTCGTGCAGGACGCCTGGTTCCGTTGGCGCGCCGCCGACGCGAAGGCGTTGCGCGCACCGCACGGCTGGCTCGCCACGGTCACCGTGCGGCTCGCCATCGACAGGCTGCGGCGCTTGCGGCGCGAGAGCGCGGGCGAATATGAGCCGGCGTGGATCGAGGAGGCGGCACCCTCGGCGGAGGAAGCGGGCCTGCGCGCGGCGCGGCTCTCGGACGCACTGATGTTCATGCTGGAGCGATTGGGACCGCTCGAGCAGGCCGTGTTCGTGCTGCGCGAGGCCTTCGACTGCGACTACGCGCAGATCGGCGCGCTCACCGGCTGCACGAACGAGCATTGCCGCCAGATCGTGCGGCGCGCCCGCCTGCGGCTGGCGCGCGAGGCCGCGCCCCATGCGGCTCCGGCGGACAAGGCTCGCCATGCACGCACCGTGGAGCGGTTGCGCGACGTGCTGCATGCACAGGATCGCGCGGGATTGATGGATCTGCTGGGCGTGACGGCAACCGCGCTGGTCGCGGCGAGCGTGGCTGGCGTTTCCAGCAGCCGGGCTGGGCACGAGGCGCCCACCGCGTCTTTGCTGCGGGCGGAAGCGCTCTCGCTGGAAGGCGAACCGGGCGTGGTGCTGGTCGCGCAGGACGGCGAGCTGGCGGCCTGGCTGCATCTGTGCGACGGCGGGGACGGTCGGCTCGAGCCGGTTGTCTGCGTTGCCGCAGCGGGCGCTGGGCGCGCGCTCTCGGCGGCCAATCGCGCCTTCGGCGGCGGGGCGGTGCACAAGCTGCTCGCCCGCATTGCCACGGAAAGCAGTGCGGCCTTGACGCGCGCCGCCACCGCGCGGGCGTGGGCCGTGGACGGCGGCGCGACGACGCTTGCCGAGCCGCTCGTCGTCGCGTGAACTACACGCGCCGTGCCGCCGATTCCCAGTTGATGTCGACGCAAAGCACTTGCACGCCGTGCGGCGTTTGCGCGGAGATCGAGGCTGTCACACACAAGTGCGCCTCGTTGATCGACAGATAGGGCGGCGTGAACTGAACGCTGCCCGGCGTCTTCATCGCACCGATGAAGTAAGGCCGCCGCTCCCAGCTCGCCCCCTCCGAATGCAGCAGCGGCCGAAAGCGCTTGGCGCGTTGCGACGTGCGGCCGTCGGGCAGCACGTTGTCGCCGATCTGGCGGCCGGACGCATCGAGCAGAAAGCAGCGCGCCGTGTCGTCGAGGCCGAGCAGCGGCAAGGTGGCGTCGCTCATGCTCGCGCCCCCGGCAAGCTGCTTCGCTGCGGCCTCGATCGCGTTCACGTAGGGTGCGAGGCGCGCGCATTGTGCCCGTTCGCGCGCGCTCACGGACTCGCGCAGGCGCGCGGAAAGGTCTTCCATGAGCTGTGCGGCCTTGGCGGGCGGCACCGGCTCGACATCGGGCGGTGCAAACCAGGCGCCCTGCACGAAATCGGCGTTGCTCTCCAGCGCGATCAGCGCGTCGCGCTCGGTCGACAAACCGCCCACCAGCACGAGCTGGCCCGACTCGTGCAGCATCGAGACGAGCCCCGGCAGCACGCGCTCGATATGCGCGTGGCGGCTCGCCTGGGCGAGCAGGCTGCGGTCGAGCGTGACGATGTCGGGGCGCACTTGCCACACGCGGTCGATGTTGGAATGCTTCGCGCCGAAGCCATCCAGCGCGATCACGAAGCCCGCCTTGCGCAGCCCGTCGATGATTTCCGCGAAGCGCGAGTTCTCGCCGCCTGCCTGCTCCGACACTTCGAGCACCACGCGCTGCGGCTGCAGGCCGAGCGCCTTGAGGCCGGCAAGCAGGGCGTCGCCGTAGCTCGTGTCCATGAGCGCGGCCGGATGCAGGCTCAGGAACAGCCATTCGTCATGCGAATCGAAGGCGTTGAAATTGCCCAGATGCAGCGATTCCGCGAGGCGGCCGAGTTCCAGCAGGTCGCCGCGCCGCGCCGCCTGCGTGAACACCTCCTGCGACGGCGCCTGCTGGCCCTGCTCGTCGTGCGCGCGCAGTGATGCGTGATAGCCGATCGCGCGCCGGTGCGCGACCGAAAACACGGGCTGAAACACGCTGAAGACGGTGTAGCCGCCGTATAGCACCGTGCGGCGGGCGCCTTCCTCGCCCGCGATCGGGCGTGACTGGTAGCCGGGGGGATCGATGTCGATCATGCTGGTCAGGAATATTCGATGGGGCGCATGGCGGGCTGGACGGGTGAGCGTCAAGTTTACAGGATAGGACAGCAAAAAGTATGCAAGTCCCGGTTCCCGCGGCCATTGGCCATGCAGGGGCCGCGCTGTTTCGTAAAAGATGCGCTCGATGGTGCACTCGCTGGTGCGGGAAGCTGTCGTGGGTGCGAGCCGCGCACGGCCGGGAGGCGCTCGCTGCACCTTCGCGGTGCGCGCGCCGGCTGCGAGTTCAGGGTGGCAACTCAGTGTGACAAGCGCGGCGCCTCAGCCGCGCGGTTGTCAGGTCCGTTCGGACGGATCGGTCCGCTTCGCGGTGCGCCGCAGGTCCGGCGAGAGCTGCCCGAAGATCCACGAGGAGGCCGCCGTGATGATGCCGACGCAAATGAACGTCGCGTGGAACGCCGGGATCACGTTCGCGTCCGTCTTGTGGGCGATGATGCCCGTGAAGGTGGTGAGCAGCGCACCGGCGACAGTCACGCCGAGGCTCATTGAGAGCATCTGCACGAGCGAGAAGAGGCTGTTGCCGCTGCTCGCGCCGCCGGTACCGAGATCCTTGAGCGTGAGGGTGTTCATCGCCGTGAACTGCATCGAGTTGACGGCGCCGAACAGCGCGAGCTGCGCGATGCGCATCCACAGCGGTTCGTTGGGCGTGGAAAGCGCGAAGCTCGCCATCATGAGGCCGACCAGCACCGTGTTCGAGACCAGCACGCGGCGGTAGCCGTGGCGCATGATGAGATACGTGACGAGGCGCTTGGAGAACATGCCCGCGGCTGCGGTGGGCAGCATCATGAGACCTGCCTGGAACGCCGTGTAGCCGAGCGCCACCTGCAGCAGCAGCGGTATCAGATACGGCATCGCGCCGCTGCCGATGCGCGCGAACAGATTGCCGAGCAGGCCCACGCTGAAGGTGTGGATCTTGAAGAGATCGAGCGAGAAGATGGGCTGGGGCGTGCGCACCGCGTGCAGGCCGTAGGCCACGAACGCGGCGAGCGAGAGGATGAAGAGCACGAGCACGGTGGCGTGCTGGATGCCGAACTCGGCGCGCCCGTCGAGGGCGAACGAGATCGCCACCATGCCCGTGACGAGCAGCAGGTAGCCTGGCAGGTCGAAGCGCGGCGTCTCGGGGTTGCGGCTGTCCGGCATGAAGATGAAGGTGGCGACGCAGCCCACCACGCCCACGGGCACGTTAATGAGAAAGATCCAGTGCCACGAGGCGATCTGCACGAGCCAGCCGCCCAGCGTCGGGCCGATGAGCGGGCCGATCAAGCCCGGAATCGCCACGAACGAGAGCGCGGGCAGATAGCGCTCGGCTGGAAACGTGCGCAGCACGGCAAGGCGGCCGACCGGCAGCAGCATCGCGCCGCCCACGCCCTGCGCGATGCGCGAGAGCACGAGCTGGTTCAGCGTATGCGCGCTCGCGCACAGCAGCGAGCCGACGGTGAACACGAAGATCGCGCCGAGAAACACGCGGCGTGTGCCGAGTTTGTCCGCGAGCCAGCCCGACACCGGAATCATCACCGCCATCGTGAGCGAATACGCGATCACGACTGATTGCATGCGCAACGGTAGTTCGCCGAGACTTCTGGCCATCGCCGGCAACGCCGTGTTGACGATGGTCGAATCGAGCGTCTGCATGAAGAAGCCGGTGGCGACGAGCCACAGCATCACGGACAAGGAGCGGGGAGACGGGGCAGTGCTGGACGCGGCGGCGGATTCGGACATGGGCGGGGAGTGGGGCTCGCAGGCAAGCGCCATTGTAGGGAAAACGCCCTGCACGCGCAGTTAGCGGTTCCGCGGCGCCGCGGCCGCCGCGTCCCCGGGAAAGGCGTTTATCCGCGTAGCTGCGCCGCCGCCGCGAAGAACGCCTGGGCGCGCGGATCATGCGTGAGCGCGACGTTGATGCGGATCCACGGGCTCGGCTCGCCGTGCGGGCGGAAGTGACTGCCCGGCGAGACCGCCACGCCGAGCGGTTCGCCGCAGGCCGCGAGCCGCGTCGAATCGTCCATGTGCGGCACGCGGGCCCAGACGAACTTGCCGCCCGTCTGCGCATAGCCGCGCGCCGCGCTCGCCGTTGCGGCCGTTGCGGACGCAGGGCCGCCGAACAGTTCCCAGCCATGGGCTTCGAGCGTGCGCGTGGCCGACCCTTGCGCCTCGGCGATGCGCCGGCGCAGCCGGTCGAGGTACTTGCGATAGGCGCCGCGCTCGAGCAGCGTGGCGGCGACGGCCTGCGCGAAACGCGAGCCGCTGATGGTGGTGAGCGCCTTGATGGCCGCGAGATCGCGCACGATCGCCGGGTTCGCCACGACATAGCCCACCCGCAGCGACGAGGAGAGTGTTTTCGAGAGCCCGCCCACGTACACGACGTGCTCGAACTGGTCGAGCGCGGCGAGCCGGTCGGTCGGGTCGGCCTGAAAATCGGCGTAGATGTCGTCCTCGACGATCGTGAAGCGGTGCTCGCGCGCGAGCTGGAGCAGCCGGAACGCCACGGGTGGCGCGATCGTCGAGCCGGTGGGGTTGTGGAACACCGTGTTGACGAAGAACGCGCGCGGGCGGTGCTCGGCGAGCATCGCGTGCAGGTGATCGAGGTCGGGCCCGCTCGACGTGCGGCGGATGCCCACGAGGCGCACGCCATGCAGTTTGAGCAGGCCGTACAGGTTGTAGTAGCCGGGATCCTCGACGAAGGCCGTGTCGCCGGGCTTGAGCATGTAGCGCAGGAGCAGGTCGAAGCCCTCGCTCGCGCCTTCGGTGACGAGGATCTGCTGCGACTGCGCGGCGATGCCGAGCGGCGCGAGCCGGTTGCGCAGGTGCTCGCGCAGGGTGGCGTCTCCCATTGGCGTGCCGTAGTCGACGAGGCTCGCGGGGTCGCTGCGCGAGACGTGGCGGATCGCCTGGCCGATCGCGTCGACGTCGCGCCATGCCACCGGAATCGAGCCGCTGTCGAGCTGCAGCAGTTCGCCCCCGCGCTCCATCTGGCTGAGCAGATGGCCCGACTCGTCGGCGGCGTTCGTGAGGTCGCAGGTGCCCATGCCCGACAGCCCCGCGTGCGCATACTCGCTCACATAGAAGCCCGAGCCGTGGCGAGAGTCGAGGTAGCCGAGCGAGACGAGCCGGTCGTACGCCTCGATCACGGGAAAGCGGCTGATCGCGTAGTCGGCCGCGAACTGGCGGATCGACGGCAGGCGCGCGCCGGGATGCGCGACGCGCGAACGGATCCAGGTCTGCACGCCGTTGACGATCTGGTCGGTGAGCGGAACGCCGCTCGTGCGATCGAGTTCGAGTTTCATAGGGATCTCGCTGGTGTCTCGCTTCGGGCTGAAGTTCGACACGGCCTGGACTGTTCGATTTTTCGGCTGCACAGTTCCGGGCTAACTGTGCGTAAGTGTGCATGGGGTCGTGCGGCACTGACCGCAATAATGCTCCTACCGGGAAGAGCCTTCAAGTCCGCATCTGCAAGCCTTCCGGTGGCCGTCCGAGGGTTTCGGCGGCCGATCTGCAAGGAGCACGGCAATGCGCGAAATCCGAATCTTCGAAATGGAATACGGTGAGCCCGTCGAAAGCTGGAGGCTGGCCGAGGCAATGCACTTGCACGTGAGCGAAGGCGAACTCTGGCTCACGATCGCAGGCGACGGCGGCGACTACTGGCTGCGCGCCGGCGAGTCGATTCGGCTCGTAGCGGGCGTGCGCGTCCACGCGAGCGCGGGCCGTGAAGGGGCGCGCTTCGCTCTCGCGCTGGGCGGCGCAACCGCTGCTGCACCGGCGCGGACGGCGGAGCCGGTCGATGTGGAACGCGCACGCGCGGCGGGTGCGCGCGGTGCGGCCGCGCGCCTCGGCGAGGCGCTGCGCGGCTGGGCGGTGCGCGGGCAGTGGGGCGTTCGGGCAGCGGGCTGAGGCGGTGGCGTGCGTTATGGGATGTGCCCCACGACCTTGCTGACATCGCTTGCCATGTCGCCCACGTAGCGGGCGCGCGGGCGGATCAGCCGGCCATCGGCGGCTTGTTCCAGCGCGTGCGCGACCCAGCCCGTCACGCGTCCCACGGCGAACAGCGTGAACGCCGCGCCACGCGGTAGCCCCAGCACGCGCTCGATCGCAGCGAGCGCGTAGTCGAGCGTCGGACGCGCGCCGCTCGTCTCGGCCACGGCCTGGGCGAGCGCATCGACTTCGTCCATCGGCGAGCGCGCGCTCGCGCGCTGCGCGAGCAGATCGAGCAGCAGGCGAGCGCGCGGGTCGCCAGCGGGATAGAGCGGGTGGCCGAAGCCGGAGAGCGTCGGCGCGGCGCCGCGCTCGTCAGGCGCAAGACGCTCGGCCAGGTAGCGATGGAGGTCGCCGGCGCGGGCCGCTTCGTCGAAGAGCGCGGCCACGCGAGCGGTCTCGCCGCCGTGGCGCGGGCCGGCGAGGGCGGCAAGGCCGCCCGTTGCCGCGCCGAACAGATGCGTGCCGGTGGACGTGATGCAGCGCACCGTGAACGTCGAGGCGTTCAATTCATGGTCCGCGCACAGCACGAGCGCCGCGCGCAACAGATCGGTTTGCGCGCGCGAACGTACGCCCCATGCCTCGCCTAGCTGCCGGTGCAGCGGCTCGTTCGACGGCGCAGTGGAAACGAGCGCCGCCGCGAGCAGGCGCATGAGCATGGCGCCGGTGTCGATCTGCGCGTCGCGGGCCTGTGCCCAGATGCGCGGCATTTGCGCGGCGGCGGCGGGCAGGAGCACGAGCGCGCGTTCGAGCGGCGTGTGCCCGCTCCAGATCTTCAGCCATGCAGACCATTGCGCCGCCGCGATGGGCGCCTCGGGCGCCTGCAGCACGCGGCGCGGCGCGCATTGCCAGAGCAGCGCGGCCACTTCCTCCAGCGAAGCCTGGCGCGCGAGCGCGATGGCGTCCTCGCCGCGATAGAAAAGCTTGCCTTCGGCGATCAGCGTGATCGACGATTCGAGCACGGGCACGCCCCAGTCGAGCACCTTCTGCGCGACCTTGCCCGCGCGCTTGCCATCGGCCTTGCGGCGAGCGAGGCGCCGCACTTCGGCGACGGCATAGCGGTTGTGGCGCCCGTCGGGCGAAGGTGCCGACGCGATGAGCCCGCGGCTGACATACGCATAGAGCGTGGCGCGGCTGATACCGAGTTCGGCGGCGGCTTCCTCCGCGGTCATATAGCTGGACACGGTGCCTTGCCTCCTCGAACAGGACAAATCAATCTATGTTGATCATGATAATCAAGATTGATTCGGGATTCGAGCGGCGCGACGATCCGTGACATCACCTCGGCTCGTTATCCCCCGTAAAAGGACCGCACGCCATGACACCACGCCACGCGCTCGAACACCTATGGATGCTCGCCGGCTGCGACGCTGCCGCGCTCGACCGGCTCGACATCGAGGGCGACGATCCTGGCCTGCCTTCGGTCTTCCGCGTGGGTGCGCTCGCGGCGGTGAGCATTGGCGCGGCAGGGCTCGCCGCGGCGCAGCTGCATGAGCTGCGCACGGGTCGCGCGCAGCGTGTGGCGATCGACGTGCGTCGCGCGCTCGCGGCGTTCCGCAGCGAGCGGTATCTGAATGTGGATGGAAAGCCGGCCGCCGAGCTGCGCCATCCTGTGACGGGGCACTTTCCCACCGGCGACGGCCGCTGGATCCAGCTGCACGCGAATTTCCCGCATCATCTCGCGGGCATCTTGCGCGTGCTGCAGTGCGCGGACGACCGCGACGCCGTGGCGCGCGCGATCCTCGGCTGGGAAGGCGCGGCGCTCGACGACGCGCTCGCGCGAGCGGGCCTGTGCGCCGCGCTCGTGCGCACGCCGCGCGAGTGGGCCGCGCACGAGCAGGCGAAGGCGGTGGCGAGCCTGCCGCTCTTCGAGATCGAGCGCATCGGCGACGCGAGCGCCGAGGGGCCGCGAGCGGTCAGCGGCACGGAAGCCGGCGCCCGCCCGCTCGAAGGCGTGCGCGTGCTCGATCTCACGCGCATCATCGCGGGGCCGGTGGCCGGGCGCACGCTCGGTCAGCATGGCGCGGACGTGCTGCTCATCAACGGCGCGCATCTGCCGAACATCGCGCCGCTCGTGATCGACAACGGGCGCAGCAAGCGCTCGGCCACGCTCGACTTGCGCGACGAAGCCGCGTGCGACCAGCTGCGTGCGCTCGTGCGCGACGCCGACGTATTCGTTCAAGGCTATCGGCCCGGCGCGCTCGCCGCGCGGGGATTCGCGCCCGAAGCGCTGGCGCAGATCCGTCCGGGCATCGTGTGCGTCTCCATCAGCGCGTACGGGCATCGCGGGCCCTGGCGCGAGCGGCGCGGTTTCGACAGCCTCGTACAGTCGGCGAGCGGCATCGTCTGGACGGAAAGCGTCGCCGCCGCGAAGTCGGGCCGTGGCGCGAGCAACGAGGCAGACGCGCCGCCATTCGCCGCGGTCCGGCCGCTGCCGTGCCAGGCGCTCGATCACGCCACGGGCTATCTCGCGGCGTTCGGCGCGATGGTCGCGCTCGCGCGGCGCATGCGCGAGGGCGGCAGCTGGCACGTGCGCCTTTCCCTCGCGCAAACGGGCCGCTGGCTGCAAACGATGGGTACGCTCGAAGACGGCCAGCGCACGCCCGAAGTGACTGCCGCCGACATCGCCGATTGCCTCGAAGAGATCGATTCGCCGTTCGGGCGCGTGCGCGCGGTGGCGCCCGCCGAGCGGCTCGAACTCACGCCGGCGTTTCACGCGCGGCCGCCGGTGCCGATCGGCACCGATGCGCCCGTGTGGATCGCTTGAGGACCGCCTCGCGTGCGGCACCGATACGCGAGACTTACTTGCGCAATTCCGCGACGAAATCGTAGTAGTCGTTGCGGCAGTACGTGTCGGTGAGTTCGATGGCGCGCTGGTCGGCGGTGTAGCCCACGCGCGTGATGAGCAGTAGCGCCTCGTTGGGCGCGATGCTCATTTGCCGCGCGATTTCCTCGCTCGCGTTCACGGCGCGAAAGTGCTGCAGCGCGCGCACGATCGCGAGGCCGCGCTGCTCGAGGAAACTGTAGAGCGAATCGCCGATGGCGTTGGGATCGGGAATCAACGCGGCGGGAAAGGTGGAGTTCTCGACGGCCATCACGATGCCGTCGGCGAGACGCAGGCGCTTGAGCCGCGTGACGGCCGCCGCGGGCGAGAGACCGAGCTGGATCACCTCGTCGCGGCTCGCGGGCTGGATTTCGCGCGAGAGCCAGCGCGAACTGGGTGTGAAGCCCCGCTGCCGCAGCATTTCGCTGAAGCTCGTCAAGCGCGAGAGCGGGTCTTCGTAACGCGGCGTGATGAAGCTGCCCGCGCCCTGGGTGCGGCGAATCAGACCTTGCTCCACGAGCAGCGCAATCGCCTTGCGCGCGGTGATACGCGAAACGCCGAGCGATTCCGCGAGCACGCGCTCCGATGGCAGCGCTTCGCCCGCGTTCCAGCGATTGTCGTGGATCGCGACGCTCAGCTTGCGAGCGAGTTGCAGATAGAGCGGGGTGTCGTTGTCCGGGTCCGGGCGCAGGTCGCGCCAGCGGTCTTCCGTGGGAGCGTTCATGAGAGGCAGGCATGAAAGGCGAACGGCAATTTTATGTCATCGGCGTGCGAAGACGCTAATGAACGGCTTGCGAAAGTGCGTATGACCGCACTTCGCACGAGGCGATACACTGGTCGCTCGTTGTCGAAGCAGCGCCGCAGCAGCGGGCGCAAAGGGACATCATGACGACCGATATCGCTACCGTCGCGTTGCCGGACGGCGAACGCATTCCGAAGCTCGGGCAGGGCACATGGGAGATGGGCGAGCGCAGCGCGCATCGCGCCGCGGAAATCGCCGCGCTGCGCGAGGGCGTCGCGCTTGGCATGACGCTCATCGACACCGCCGAAATGTACGGCGACGGCGCGACCGAGCGGCTCGTCGGCGAGGCGTTGGAGGGCCTGCGCGAGCAGGTGTTTCTCGTGAGCAAGGTGTATCCGCACAACGCGAGCCGCAGCGGTGTCGTGCGCGCGTGCGAATCGAGCCTGAAGCGTCTCGGCACCGACCGGCTCGATCTCTACCTGCTGCATTGGCGCGGCGGCGTGCCGCTGGCGGAAACCGTGGAAGGCTTCGAGTCGCTCGTGCGCGCGGGCAAGATCCGCCACTGGGGCGTGAGCAACTTCGACACCGACGACATGGAAGAACTCTTCGCGACGCCGGGCGGCGACGCCTGCGCGACCAACCAGATTCTCTACAACGTTGCACGGCGCGGCGCCGAATTCGATCTGCTGCCGTGGAGCGCGTCGCATCGCATGCCGGTGATGGCGTATAGCCCCGTCGATCACGCGCGCCTGCCGCGGCGCTCGCCCCTCGACGATATTGCTCATGCGCACGGGGTGTCGGTTTATCGCGTGGCGATGGCGTGGTTGCTGAGCCGAAGCGGCGTATGCGCGATTCCGAAAGCGGGGCGCGTGGAGCACGTGCGCGACAATCGCGCGGCGCTCGATCTCGTTCTCGGCGCCGAGGACCACGCGGCGCTCGACGCGTATTTCAAGCCGCCGCGCAGCAAGCGTCCGCTGGAGATGCTCTAGAAGGCTGACCGGGTGCCCGCGGGTGCGCACGATCATGGCATGCGGCGGCGGCAGATGAGCAGGCAACGGGCGAGGCCGCCACGGCCGAACGCAGTGCGTGCCGCGTATCCGGCGACCTGCCCCCGGCGGCGGGCCCCGGCCGGGGGACCGGAACGCCGCCGCCGACGCCAGGACTGGCGCGCCTGGCCGTCGCGCCAGATCGGGGTGGCTGCGGCGGCTTGCCTGCACCGCCGTACAGGATCAATGACCGCCGCCATGGCCGCCACCGTGGCCGCCGCCGTACCCGCCGCCCGGGCCGCCCGACGGTCCACCCTTGCCGAATCCACCTGCGAATCCACCTCCGAAACCGCCGAAGCCTCCACCAAAGCCACCGCCGGATCCGCCTGCGGGTCCGCCCGAAGGTCCGCTAGCCGATCCACCGTGTGCGCCGCAACCGCAGTTGCCCGAGCTGCTACCCCGCTATTACTACCGCCCCCTTTGTTGCCGCCGCTGTTGTTTCCGCCACCGCCTTTTCCGCCGCCGGAGTTGCCGGAAGCACCTCCCGACCCGTTCGGTCCCGGCCCACCTGCAGCCGCGCTGCCGCTGCGGCCGAGGCACGCCCCGCCAGACGGGCCCCCAGTGCTGGCTGTCGCAGCGCCCGCGCCGTGACTCCCACTGCTGCCGCTGCTGCCGCCGCTCGCACCCGACGAACCCGAGCCGCCATGGCTTGCGCCGTTGCCCCGAATACAAGTGCCGCCTGGGCAGCGAACGCAATCGTCTGCTGCGAACACCGTGGAAACGTCACTCGCGAGATTCGATGAATCGGATTCCGAATCAGTTCCCGCGAGTGCTCCTGATGCAGTCGATCCCCCGGCAAACGATTGCGCAGCCGCCGCGCCGAAGGCCCCGAAGCCTTCCGCGCCGCTCACCGGCAGTGGTGCGTCGGCAACGAGAATCACCGGGTTGACGATGTCGTCGGCGCCTCCCGCGTGCGCGGCGATCGCGGGAAACAGCACACCCGCTCCCATCGCACACATTGCCGTATTTTTCATCGTTTTCTCCCCGCGAGGCGGCTGTCGTGTACGCCGCCGCCTACGCCCCCGTGCAGGGTTGCCCGCCTTTTGCGCGGGCGCCGATCCCCGTCTGGCCAATAATCTGCTTCGCTCCGGCTGCGGTACTTCCGTACAACGTCCCCTCAAAGGCACCCGGTTCGACCGCGAGCCGGATGACCGGTTTAGGCAGGACTGCTTGTGGATCGCCGGAGCCCGCGGAACGGGATGGCGGATCACATGCGCGTCGAGCGGCCAGTCATCCGATCGCCAGGAGCGACGCCCCGCGTGTGTCGCGCTGGATAGCGGCGTCCGAATGCCCGTTGCGGATATAGCCAGTTTTGTGCCATCGGCCCGGGAGTGGCGTACGGGGCGGACTTGATAATCGATATATCGCCTGTCTGCCCGGAAATCCGCTGAAAACGTTTCGATGATGAAACGCACCAGCCGAAGTGGGCGATGCATGTTGCAGAAGCGGACTGCGCAACGAATCTGCGCGCAATATGCGCGGCGGCGCACTGTCAGTTCGCGGGTTGTGCGTCTGCGGCGGCGCGCTGCAGTGCGCGCAATTCGTCTATGGGAATGTGGCAGAGTATGCGATGGCCGTCGCCTGCATCGGCAAACGGCGGGGCCACCTCGTCACAAAGGGCGCCCAGCTTGCGCGGGCAGCGCGCGCTGAATGGGCAGCCGTGTGGTGTGCGCTGCGTGCCGCTTGTCGAAGAAGGGCCCGGGGAGCGTGCCGCGAGCAGCGTCTCTGTATAGGGATGCCAGGGACCGTCGAACACTGCGCCGGCCGGCCCGGTCTCCACGATGCGGCCTGCGTAGAGCACGACGATGCGATCGGCGAGATAACGCACCACATCGAGATCGTGCGAGATGAACAGATAGCTCACGCCGCGTTCTCGCTGCAGGCGGGCGAGCAGATTGAGGATGGCGGCCTGCACGGAGACATCGAGCGCCGACGTCGGCTCGTCGCAGATCACGATACGCGGCTCGCCCGCGAACGCCTGAGCGATCGCCACGCGTTGCTTCAGACCGCCGGAGAGTTGCCGTGCGCGCGCCGAGAGATAACGCGCGGGCACGCGCACGGCTTCGAGCAGCCCCGCAATGCGCGACTCGTCCGGGGCATCGTGGTCAATGGCGTTGTCGTGCCGCCGGACAAGTGCGCGCGCAATCAGCCGCTTCACGGGCAGCGCGCGATTGAGCGAGGCGTCGGGATGCTGGAAGACGACGCGCAGGGCCGCGCGCTCGCCGCCGCGCCGCCGCGCCACGTGGGCGTGCAGGCGCTGGCCATCGAGTTCGACGGTGCCGCCCGCGTCGGGTGCGTTCAGGCCGAGCAGCAGCCGCGCGAGTGTCGTCTTGCCGCTGCCCGATTCGCCCACGAGGCCGAGCGTCTCGCCTGCGCGCAGTTCGATCGATACGGCGTCCAGTGCACGCACTGCTTTCGCGCCGTGCCCGAAGGTCCGCGAGACGTCGAGCGCGCGCAGCACCACGCGCGGCTCGGTTTCGCGATCCTGGTCGCCGGAGCCATGCAAGCCATCGCCGCTTTCGCTCAGATTCGCAAACGGCAATTCGATCGCGCGCTCGTGATAATGACAGCGCGACATCTGCTCGCCATGCGGCGACGTCATGCGGTGCGGCGGCGGTGCCACTTCACGGCAGCGCGCATCGGCGAGGCGGCAGCGCGGCGCATAGATGCAGCCAGGCGTACTCGCGCCCGGCGCGGGCAGCTCGCCGGGTATCGTGTCGAGCGCGCCTGCATGCTTGTTGCGCCCATGCGTCGGCAAGCAGCGCAGCAGGCCGACCGTGTACGGATGCCGCGCGCGCTCGAACACGTCGCGCGTGGCGCCTTCCTCCACGAGCCGCCCCGCGTAGAGCACGCCGACGCGCTCGCACATGCGCCCGATCACCGCGAGGTCGTGACTGATGAGCAGCACCGCCATGCCCAGCTCCGCTCGCAGTCTCGCGATGAGGTCGAGCACTTCGGCCTCGACGGTGGCGTCGAGGCCCGTCGTCGGCTCGTCGAGAATCAGGAGCGCGGGATTCGACGCGAGCGCCATCGCGATCACGACGCGCTGCTGCATGCCGCCCGAGAGCTGATGCGGGTAGCTCGCCAGCACGCGCCCTGGATCGGCAATGCGTACGCGTTCGAGCATCGCGTGCGAGCGCGCCCGCGCCGTGCTCGCGTCGGCACCCGCGGCTTCGAATGCCTCGCTCAGCTGACGCGCAATCGTGAGCGTGGGGTTGAGCGCGCTGGCGGGATCCTGATAGACCATCGAAACGGCGTTGGCGCGCAGCATGCGCAGCCCGTCGGCGTCGAGCGCGAGTACGTCGTCGCCCGCGATCGCGATGCGCCCGGCTTTCACGCGGCCGTTGCGCGGGAGATAGCGCAGCGCGGCCAGCGCGACCGTCGACTTGCCGCAGCCCGACTCGCCGACGAGCCCGTACGCTTCGCCGCGCCGGATGCGCAGCGATATGTCGGTGAGCACGTCGCGATCGCGGCCGCGCACGCGGTAGGCGACGGTCAGGCCGACGAGCGCCAGTGCGTCGTCGTCGCGCGGGGCGCTGAAGGTCGCGAGAGCGGGGCGCGCAGAGGCGGGTCGGTTCACGATGCGAGCACCTCCCCCAAACTGTCGGCGATGAGGTTCACGGCCACCACGAGCGAGGCGATGGCGAGCGCGTCGAACGCTACGGTCCACCACGCGCCGCCCGCGAGCAGCGTATACGACTCGGCGAGCGCGAGCCCCCAGTCCGCGGACGGCGGCTGAATGCCAAAGCCGAGGAACGAGAGCGTCGCCACGGCGAAGATCGCATAGCCCAGTCGCACCGTTGCCTCGACGACGATGGGCGGCCACACGTTCGGCAGGATCTCGGTGAACATCACCGCGAGCGCGCTCGCGCCGCGCAGGCGCGCGGCCGCCACGTAGTCGAGATGGCGCTCGGCGAGCACCGCCGCGCGCACCGTGCGCGCGACGAGCGGCGCGAACGTAATGCCGATCACGAGCACCACCGCGAGATTCGAGGCGCCCACGGCGGCCAGCACGAGGAGCGCCACGATCACGAGCGGCAGCGCGAGCACGGCGTCTAGCGTGCGCGCGACGAGCGTGCCGAATGCGCCTTCGAAATAGCCCGTGACGAGCCCGAGCGCCGCACCCGCGAGCGTGCCGACGAGCGTCGCGAGCGGCGCGATCGTGAGGATGTCGCGGGCGCCCACGATCACGCGCGAGCAGATGTCGCGGCCGAGTTGGTCGGTGCCGCACCAGTGCGTGCGATCGGGCGGCATGAGCGAGCTGAGCGGGTCGGACGCATAGGCGTCGTGCGGCGCGAACCCCGCTCCTGCGAGCGCGCAGACGATCCACCACACGAGAATCAACGCGCCGGCGACGAACGAGGGCGAGTGCAGCAGGAGCTGCAGCGTGTCGCGCACGCGGGTGTCGTTGAGCGTATCGTCGGGCGGGTCGCCGCCCGGCGGTTCGTCGCCCGAGCCGCCCGGATAAATTGCTTCGGATGCCATATCGTTCATGCGCCTCCCGGCGTGCGCAAGCGCGGATCGAGCAGTGCGTGCAGGGCGTCGGCGGCGAGATTGGCGACGGTGTACACCGCGCCCACGGCGAGCACACCCGCTTCGAGCAACGGGAAGTCCTTGGCTTTCGCGGCGTTGTAGATAAGAGAGCCGATGCCCGGATAGCGGAACAGCGACTCGACTACGACGAGCCCGCCGATCAGGTAGCCGAGCTGCGTGGCCGCCACCGTCACGGTAGGCAGCAGGGCGTTGCGCAGCACGTGGCGCACGATCACGACATGGCTCGGCAGCCCCTTGAGGATCGCGGTGCGCGTGTAGTCGGCGTCGAGCGCCGCGATCGTGCCGGCGCGCGCGATACGCGCGAGATAGCCGAAGAACACGAGCACGAGCGGCAGCACGGGAAGCACGAGATGGCGCAATTGAGCCAGCACGCCCGCGCCTTCCGGCGCGGTGGCCTCGATCGGCAGCCAGCGCAGCCATACGCCGAAGATGAGGATCAGCACGATCGACGAGACGAACTCCGGCACGGCGCTCGCGCACAACCCGCCCGTGCTGATCGCGCGGTCGACGAGACGGCCTTCGTGCAGCGCCGCCCATACGCCGCCTGCAATACCGAGCGGCACCACCACGACGAATGCGAGCAGGCCGAGCCTGGCCGACTGCGCGAGCGCTTCGCCCACGAAGGGCGCCACGGGTTGCTTGTAGGTCCACGACATGCCGAAGTCGCCGCGCACGGCATGCGTGATCCACGAGAGATATTGAACGAGAAGCGGGCGGTCCGCGCCCAGTTCGTGGTTGAGGGCCGCGACGGCGCGAGCGTCGGCGAGCGGTCCGAGCACCGCGCGCCCGATGTCGCCCGGCAGTAACTGGCCGCCCACGAATACGAGCACCGAGAGGAGCCACAGCGTGAAAATCGCCCACGCGGCGCGTCGGCCGAGAAACCGCGCGACGCCCGCGCGCGCGGCGAACGAGTGGGCGTTCGTCGTGCGGGCCGGATGCGGTGCTGGTGGGAGCGGAGTGGCCATCGAACCTCCGTTTCGGGTGCGCTCGTGTCGTGCGCCGCGTTCAGGCGGCGAGCGTCGCGCGGTCGAAATAGAGCTGGGCGAGCGCCGTGAAGCGCACGCCCGAGAGCACGGCGCGCTGTGCGATCAACTGGTCGTAGAAGTACGGGATGATCACGGGCGTTTCTTCCAGCAGCAAGGTCTGGATCTGCCGCGCCACCTGCTTCTGCGCGGCCACGTCGAGCGTCGCCGCGAACTGCGCGACCAGCTTGTCGTACTGCGCGTTGCGAAAATGCGCAGCATTCCACGTGCCGCCCGAGGTGAGCGGCGCGTTGAGAAACACGTTCGGCACGCCGCGATGCCCGTAGTCGGTAATGCCGAGCGGCGAATCGAGCCAGTCCGATTTGCCGGACGTGCCCGCGCCGTAGTACTGCGACTGGCTCTCCACCTTGAGCACGATGCGAATGCCGATCGCCTTCGCCGCGTTCTGTATGACCACGGCGAGGTCCGGTATCTCCATGTACTTCTCGGTGGTGAGCGTCACGTCGAAGCCGTTGGCGACGCCCGCCTGCGCGAGCAACTGGCGTGCCTTCGCGAGATCGATCCTGCGCTGCGGCACGTCGGTCGCCGTCGAAGGGAACATGGGCGCGAACGGGCTGTCGTTGCCCACCACGGCGCGGCCCTTGAAAAGCCCGCGCACCATCACGTCGCGGTCGAACGCGAGCGCGAGCGCCTGGCGCACGCGTTTGTCCTTGAACGCTGGCGAGTCGTTGCGCATGTGGATCTGGCGGTGCGCGCTCGAACGCACGCCGATCACCTTGAAGTCGGGATTGTTGAGTATGCCGATGCCGCCCTGCACGGTGAAGGTGCCCATCACGTCGGCCTGATGGCCCTGGAGTGCGAGCAACTGCGCCTGCTCGTCGGCATAGAAGGCGAAGTCCACGCGCGCGGGCAGCGCCTTGTCGCCCCAGTAGTCGGGATTGCGCACGAAACTCGCGCCGCGCCGGGCCTCGAATTTGCCGAGCTTGAACGGCCCGGTGCCGATGAAGCTCTTTTCGTAATTGCCCGCATAGTTGGCGGGCAGCATCACGGCGTTGTAGTTGTCCGAAGAAACGTAATAGGCGAAGTTGCCGTTGGGCGCATCGAGGTGGAACTCGACGGTGTGATCGTCGATGGCCTTCGTGCCGCCTTTCGAGAGCACGCCCTTGAGCACCGAGAGCGCCGCCGACCCGCTTGCCGGATCGGCGAGGCGATCGAACGTCGCCACCACGTCTTTGGCGCCGAACGGCTGGCCATCGTGAAATTTCACATTGGGGCGCAGCTTGAACGTCCAGACGTCTGCTTTGGCGTTCGCTTGCCACGAGAGCGCGAGGGCGGGCTGCAGATGGCCTTTGGCGTCGTCGTTGGCGAGGAATTCACCGGTCTGGTTCAGAAGGCACAGCGCGCCCGCGTCGGTCACGGTGAGCGGATCGACGGCGCCCGCGGGCATGAGGTGCGCCACGCGGATCGTCTGGTTGCCGGGCCCGGCCGCGCCTTGCGCTTTGGCGCTGCGAGGGAAGCCGAGTCCGGCAAGGGCCGGCAGCGCCGTGAGGCCGATCGCGCTCGCATAGCGCAGCAGTTCGCGGCGCGTGAGGCGGCCGGCAAGGAATTCGTCGAGGGCGTGGTTGCCGTGCTCGCCGGCCTGAGGGCGCAGCGGGTCGAGGCGGGACAGGAGCAGACGGCGGGACTGCGGTCGGTTCATCGGTGCGGGTTTCCGTGCGGTTCCGTTCAGGGGACGCGCGGCCCGAGGGCGCGCGACGGCGGCATGCGGTACGGCAGACGACGAATGGCTGCAGCGGGGTGCAGCGTGTTCCGGCTATCGAGCACGAAAGCCGGGCCTAGTTTACGCGCTTTCGGCGAACGAGGCGAAGGGTAGGGTTTCGTTGGGTTGCACGCGGCCGGGCGTCGTGCGAGAAGCGCAGGCCCGACTCAACGCGCCGCAGCGGGCCGCCGCCAGCGATGGAACAGCACCGAGCCGATCCAGCACGCGATGAACGCGGCGACGATGGCGTAACCCAGCTCGCCGAAGCGCTCGTTCAGTCCGGCGACGAACGACCACGCGCCGCCGCTCGCACCGAGCTTCTCGCCGATGAGCCCGAGCGCCTCCACGCCGCCGATCACGATCGCCACGAGCGCGGAGACGAACGTGATGCTCGCGTTGTAGTAGAGCTTGCGTCTGGGGTCGTCCATGGCCCAGCCGTAGGCGTGGACCATCAGCACGTTGTCGGTGGAATCGACGAGCGTCATGCCTGCCGTGAAGAGCGCGGGGAACACGAGGATCGAATACATCGGCAGGCCCTTGCCCGCTTCGGAAGCGGCGATCGTGAGCAGGCCGATTTCGGTCGCCGTATCGAAGCCGAGGCCGAACAGCACGCCCACGGGGTACAGGTGCCAGCTCTTCGTGACGAGCGCGAAGAGCGGACGCAGCGCGCGCGAAAAGAGGCCCGCGGGCGCGGGTGCTACGACCGCAGCGGCGAGCGCCGCATCGCCGCCTTGCTGCGCGCGCCGGTAGCGCAACCACACGTCGCGCAGGATCACGAGGTTCACGCCCGCGAGCACCAGCAGGAACGTCGACGACACGAGCGTGCCGATGGTCGAGCCGATCTCGTGGAACCGCTCGAAGCGGCCATGCAACGAGACGGCCGTGAGCGCGATGCCGAGCGTGGCAACGATCACGACCGTCGAATGGCCGAGCGAAAAGGCGAGCCCCACGCCGAGCGGACGCTCGCCGCGCTGCATGAGCTTGCGCGTGACGGCGTCGATGGCGGCGATGTGGTCGGCGTCCACCGCGTGGCGCAGGCCGAAGCCGTAGGCGAGCAACGCGGTGCCGAGCAGCAGCGGATGGTGGCGAAACGCGATCAGCGCCCACGCCCATGCGCCGAGATTGGCGGCGATGAGTGCGGCATAGAGCGGAATCAGGCGTGCGCGGAGCGAAGCGGCGGTACTCGTCATCAGGTCGTATCGTCGTGGGAAGCGGTGGGTGCGGCTCGGCGCTCAATGCTCGTGCGGATGGCGGTGAATGGGATCGACCCAATAGACCGTTTCGGGCTTCTCCACGGCGTCGATGTTCAGGTTCACGACCACGGCCTCGTTGTCGCTGCGCACGAGCACGCATTCGAGCGGATCGTCGGTGCTCGCGTTGATCTCCTGATGCGGCACATAGGGCGGCACGAAGATGAAGTCGCCGGGGCCCGCCTCGGCCGTGAATTCCAGATGTTCGCCCCAACGCATGCGCGCGTGTCCGCGCACGACGTAGATCACGCTCTCCAATGCGCCGTGATGATGCGCGCCCGTCTTCGCGTTCGGATGGATCGTCACCGTGCCCGCCCAGATCTTCTGCGCGCCCACGCGCGCCGCGTTGATCGCGGCAGCGCGGTTCATGCCCGGCGTTTGCGCGGTGTTGGTGTCGAGCTGATCGCCGCGAATCACCTTCACGCCGTGCTCGCGCCAGTCGGGCGTCGCGTCGTCGTGATGATCGTGGTCGTGGCTCATCGTCGTGTCTCCTTTTCGTTGGCAGCCGTGCGCTTGCCTGCGGATACATCGGCGCATTGTGGCACGGCCAAAATAGCGACGTGCGCGGCGCCGCGCCGGTGCCCCGCATGCCGGGCGGAAAAAAGCCTGTTCTCGCGGCAACGCACGAGAACAGGCTGGTTGGCGCGCATGCCGGGTTCGTACCCGGCCATGCGATCAGGACTTCTTCGCGTTGATGACCGCTTCGGCCACGTTCTGCGGCGTTTCCGCGTAGTGCTTGAACTCCATCGTGTACGTGGCGCGGCCCTGCGTGAGCGAACGCAACGACGTCGAGTAGCCGAACATCTCCGAGAGCGGCACTTCGGCGCGCACGATCTTGCCGCCGCCGCCCGCGATATCCTCCATGCCCTGCACGATGCCGCGGCGGCTCGAAAGGTCGCCCATCACGTTGCCCATGAAATCTTCAGGCGTTTCGACTTCCACGGCCATCATCGGCTCGAGCAGAACCGGCTTCGCCTTGCGCATCGCTTCCTTGAAGGCCATCGAGCCCGCCATGCGGAAGGCGTTTTCGTTGGAGTCCACGTCGTGGTAGGAGCCGAACGTGAGCGTGACCTTCGTGTCGACCACGGGATAGCCCGCGAGCACACCCGCCTTGAGCGTTTCCTGAATGCCCTTGTCGACCGCCGGGATGAACTCGCGCGGAATCACGCCGCCCTTGATGGCGTCGACGAACTCGTAGCCCTTGCCCGGCGCCTGCGGTTCGAGCGTGATGACCGCGTGGCCATACTGGCCGCGCCCGCCCGACTGCTTGACGAACTTGCCTTCGACATCCTCGACCTTGTTCTTCACGGTCTCGCGATACGCCACCTGCGGCTTGCCGACGGTCGCCTCCACGCCGAACTCGCGCTTCATGCGATCGACGAGAATTTCGAGGTGCAGCTCGCCCATTCCGGAGATGATGGTCTGGCCGGATTCCTCGTCGGTTTGCACGCGGAACGACGGGTCTTCCTGCGCGAGACGATTGAGCGCGATGCCCATCTTCTCCTGGTCGGCCTTGGTCTTCGGCTCGACGGCCTGCGAGATCACGGGTTCGGGGAAGATCATCCGTTCGAGCACGATGGCGTGCGCGGGATCGCAGAGCGTGTCGCCCGTCGTCGCTTCCTTCAGGCCGACTGCGGCAGCGATGTCGCCCGCGCGCACTTCCTTGATTTCCTTGCGCTCGTTCGCGTGCATCTGCAGGATGCGGCCGAGGCGCTCCTTCTTGTCCTTGGTCGCGTTGAGCACCGTGTCGCCGGAATTCACGACGCCCGAATAGACGCGGAAGAAGATCAGCTGGCCGACGAACGGATCGGTCATGATCTTGAACGCGAGCGCCGAGAACGGCTCCTCGTCGCTCGGATGGCGCTCGATTTCCTTGTCGTGGAGGTCGTGGCCGAGAATAGCGGGCACGTCCACGGGAGAGGGCAGATAGTCGATCACGGCATCGAGCATCGCCTGCACGCCCTTGTTCTTGAATGCGCTGCCACAGAGCATCGGCACGATTTCGTTGGCGATCGTGCGCTTGCGCAGCCCGCCCTTGATTTCCTCCTCGGTCAGGCTCTCGTGGTCGTGGAGGTACTTTTCGAGCAGCGTTTCATCGGCCTCGGCGGCGGCCTCGACCATCTTCTCGCGCCACTCGTGCGCGAGCTCGACGAGGTTCGCGGGGATGTCCTCATACGCGAACTTCACGCCCTGGCTCTCGTCGTCCCAGACGATCGCCTTCATCTTCACGAGGTCGACCACGCCCTGGAAGTGATCTTCCGCGCCCACCGGAATCTGGATCGGCACGGCCACACCCTTCAGACGTTCGCCGATCTGCCGCTGCACGCGGAAGAAGTCCGCGCCCACGCGGTCCATCTTGTTGACGAACGCAATGCGCGGCACCTTGTACTTGTTCGCCTGGCGCCACACGGTTTCCGACTGCGGCTGCACGCCGCCCACGGAGTCGTACACCATGCACGCGCCGTCGAGCACGCGCATGGAGCGCTCGACTTCGATGGTGAAATCGACGTGCCCCGGGGTGTCGATGATGTTGATGCGGTGTTCGGGGTAATTGCCGGCCATGCCCTTCCAGAACGCGGTCGTCGCGGCCGAGGTGATCGTGATGCCGCGTTCCTGCTCCTGCTCCATCCAGTCCATGGTCGCCGCGCCGTCGTGAACTTCGCCTAGCTTGTGATTCACGCCGGTATAGAAAAGGATGCGCTCGGTTGTCGTGGTTTTGCCGGCGTCGATGTGAGCGCTGATCCCGATGTTGCGATAGCGCTCGATGGGGGTCTTGCGAGGCACGGTGATCTCCTTGGAATGACGCGCCATGGAAGCTGCCGGGCGGCACGCGGCGCGGCCAGCGCGCGGCCCGATGCGTCGCATCGCGCGAGCCTCGAGTGGCACACGCCATGCGCGGGATTTATAGGATAGCGCTTGCGCGGCGCTTTTGCAGGACGTGCGTCGCGGCGCGCAAGGCGCGCACGGCGGCGCCAGGCGGGAAAGGGCCAACGGTGGGCCGACCAATGCGTCGCGGCGCTCGCGGGCGCAAAAAAAGCCGGCGCCGCTTGCGAGCGGGTGGCCGGCTTGCGCTTCGCGCGCCGTGCGCGAAAGCGTGAGTGATGGCGGCGCCGTTACTGCAGCGGCGGCAATCCCTGAATCTTCATGCCGGGCTTGATGCCCTTCGCCGAAAACCAGCCTTTGGGCATTTCGAGCGCGAACACGCCGTTGTTGCGCGGGCAGTGGTTGTTGGTCGTTTCGGCCTGCATTTCGTCGATGTCGGTGATCGTGCCGTCGGCGCGCATAAAAGCGATCGACAACGGGATCAACGTGTTCTTCATCCAGAAACAGTGCACGGCGTTCTCGCCGAACACGAACAGCATGCCTTCATTGGGCCCGAGCTGCGAGCGGTACATGAGACCTTGCTCGCGATCCGCGTCGTTCGCGGCTACGGCAGCGTCGATGACGAACATGCCGGCCGTGAGCTTCACGCGCGGAAATTCGCCGGGCTGCCTGGCGCCTGGTGGCATCTGTTGCGCCTGGGCGATGCTCGACGTTGCCGTCGTGGTGAACGTCAGCGCCGCGAGAGCGGCAAACGGCAATGCAACGGCAAGCGCGCAGCGCACGAAGAACGGGCGCAGGGAAAATCGCACGAGAGGCTCCTTGCTTCAGGTTAATCCGCGCATGTTACGCGACCAGGTCAGAACGGGTCAAAATGCGCTGCGCGCGTCGTCCAGCGGGGCGTGCATGTCGAAAGAAACGGCCAAAAAAAATGCGGGCAAACAAAAAGGCAGAACGCCTTGCGGCGCTCTGCCTTTTGCGCTGAAGAGCGGCAACGAATGCCGTTCCTCGAAGCGTCTTACAACAGGCTTACTCCGAAGCTGCCGAAGCGGCTTCAGCCTTCGCTGCCTTCTTGTGCGACGACTTCTTGTGAGCCTTCTTGTGCGACGACTTGTGAGCGGCCGAAGCAGCAGCAGCCGGAGCAGCCGAAGCAGCTTCCGGAGCCGAAGCTTGTGCGAATGCAGCCGATGCGAAGAGGCCAGCGACCAGAGCAGCGATCAGTTTGTTCATTTTGTGAATCCTCAGCTTGAGTTGATTAACCAAGTGACCCGGTTATTGGAGTCAGGTCGGTAAACGTGCCATCCACCTTTCGGTTGACAGTCACCTTCAACAAATTCACGAGAACTTGCGTGGGTGCGTCTGCCAGCGGTCGGGACCATGCATTGCTGCGAGGACCCTGAAGGCTGAATGCCGGATAGCTTCGGGGCGGCATCTGCGTCGAATAACGCATGGTCTCGCGAGACGGTTGACGCGAAGTTTTCATTTGCTTCGTAACGAAACGAAACAGCAAAGAGGGGGACGTGTCGCGCGATACGAAGGAGATCAAGCAACAAGCGAAAAGTGCTTGCGCAACAGCTACTTGTGTTTTTTTGGCGTGTTTTGCCACGGTGCGCTGGAGGACACTTCGGTGCTTTCGCCGGGCGCGAGGCCGAGCGAAAAAATATCGAGCGCGCCGATCGCGACACGCACGAGTCGCAGCGTCGGATAGCCCACCGCAGCGGTCATGCGTCGCACCTGACGGTTCTTGCCTTCGCTGATCGCGATCTCCACCCATGTGGTCGGTATCGCGGCGCGATAGCGAATCGGCGGATTGCGCGGCCATAAATTGGCGGGCGCCGCGATGATTTTTGCTCGACACGGCTGCGTCACGAAATCGCCGAGGTCGACGCCGCGTTCGAGCGCCGCAAGCGCTGCCGTATCAGGCGCACCTTCCACTTGCGCCCAATAGCGTTTCACGAGCTTGCGCCGCGGTTCTGCGATGCGCGCCTGCAATGCGCCGTCATCGGTGAGCAGCAGGAGACCTTCGCTGTCGGAATCGAGCCGGCCCGCCGGATAGACCCCCGGTACCTTCACCCAGTCCGCGAGTGACTGTCGCGTTTCGTGTGGCGAGAACTGACAGATCGTACCGAACGGTTTGTTGAGGGCGATCAGACGCATGGCGAGGTGGCGGGAGGAAATGACGGGTAAGCGCCGAGATCTTAAGGCAAAAAGCGTTTCGACGATTCATGTGTCTTATATAAGACAATCGGTTCACCTGCCATCGAAGGCGGCTTCCCACTCACACGCCAGGAAGCGATGGGAGCGGCACGCTCGCGCAGGGCGTGGGCTAGAATAACCGCCAGATCCTCGTGCCGACGGGCGCGCCAGTGCAGCATCGCGCGCAGTGCGTCGCATGCCGCTGGACCGTGTTACTGCAAATATCGACCGCTCCGGATGTCGAGAAGCCATAACGGCGAGATGCCGCTTCGCGCCGGGCGAGAAAGCCTCGCCGCCGCCCGCAGGCTCCGGGCGCCTCGTCAACCTGCTTTCAAGAGCTTGCCCCTAATGGAGTCGATCATGCCTTATCAGCACATCCTCGTTCCGACGGGCGGTGAAAAGATCACCGTCAATCCGGATTTTTCGCTCAACGTCTCGGACCAGCCGATCATCCCGTACATCGAGGGCGACGGCACGGGCGTCGACATCACGCCGGTCATGCTCAAGGTGGTCGACGCGGCGGTCGAAAAGGCCTACGGCGGCAAGCGCAAGATTCACTGGATGGAAATCTACGCGGGCGAGAAGGCCACCCGCGTGTATGGCCCCGATGTGTGGCTGCCCGAAGAGACGCTCGATGTCGTCAAGGAATACGTCGTGTCCATCAAAGGGCCGCTCACGACGCCTGTGGGCGGCGGCATCCGGTCGCTGAACGTCGCGCTGCGCCAGCAACTCGACCTCTACGTGTGCCTTCGCCCCGTGCAGTATTTCAAGGGCGTGCCTTCTCCGGTGCGTGCACCGGAGAAGGTGAACATGGTGATCTTCCGCGAGAACTCCGAGGACATCTACGCGGGTATCGAATGGCCCGCGGAATCCGAAGGTGCGAAGAAGCTCATCAAGTTCCTGCGCGAAGAACTGGGCGTGTCGAAGATCCGCTTTCCGGACAGCTCGGGCGTCGGCATCAAGCCGGTCTCGCGCGAGGGTACGGAGCGCCTCGTGCGCAAGGCGATCCAGTACGCGATCGACAACGAGCGCCGCTCGGTCACGCTCGTGCACAAGGGCAACATCATGAAGTACACCGAAGGCGCGTTCCGCGACTACGGTTATGCGCTTGCGCAGAAGGAGTTCGCGGCGGAACTGGTCGATGGCGGCCCGTGGATGAAGATCAGGAATCCGAAGACGGGCGGCGACATCGTGATAAAGGACGTGATCGCCGATGCGTTTCTGCAGCAGATCCTGCTGCGACCGGCCGAGTACGACGTGATCGCCACGCTGAACCTCAACGGCGACTACATCTCCGACGCGCTCGCGGCACAGGTGGGCGGCATTGGAATCGCACCGGGTGCGAATCTTTCGGACTCCGTGGCAATGTTCGAGGCCACGCATGGCACCGCGCCGAAGTATGCGGGCAAGGATTACGTGAATCCGGGCTCGGAGATTCTCTCTGCCGAAATGATGCTGCGCCATCTCGGCTGGTTCGAGGCGGCCGACCTCATCATCGCGTCGATGGAAAAGTCGATTCAGCAGAAGCGGGTCACTTATGACTTCGCGCGTCTGATGGAAGGAGCGACGCAGGTGTCGTGCTCCGGCTTCGGACAGGTGATGATCGAGAATATGTGAGCATGATGGGCGGCCGCGCCGTGTCCATGACGTTCTGCGGGCGCGCGCGGCGCAGCGTCGCGCGTATCGCGATGTCTACACTGCGATATCATGGCGTATCCGCCCAGCCCCTTCCTCGCCCCCGTCGCATGCCTTTTTTGTGTCGTCTTCTTCTTGCTTGCCTGTTTGCGCTCTTTGCCGTGCGCGGTGCCACGGCATGCGAGCACGCACAGCGTCTTGCGCAGCCGCAAGCCGTCGTGATGGCGGGGAATGATTGCGGCAATACAAGACCCGCAGGCGTGACGAAAGCTGACGGCCACGTCTCGCATCATGCGTGCGGCACGAATTGTTGTGTCGCGGGTTGCGGCGCGCACTGCGGCGCCCCTCCGGCCGCGTCGGCATTGGGCATGCAAGCCCCCGCTCGTTCCACGCTCACCGTTGTTCCCGTGCCGATGCGTGCGGGAATTACGCACGCTCCTCCTTTGCCTCCCCCCATCGTCTGAGTCGGGCCGCTAGCGCTTAGCGGAGCGTGGTCCAGCAGTGACTCCGAAGTCCTTCGTGCGCGCAAGGCGCAAGCGAAGCGATTCGCCGCACGCGCGTCGCGCCTGTCGTAGGCGTCGCGTGCTCAGGCATCACGAGGTAAGAGGAATTCATCGATGAAACGAAGAGCATTTCTGTCCGGCGCGTTGAGTGCCGCCACGGCGACCTTGTTCGCGCGCCACGCATTGGCACAAGCTGCGGACGATACGATGCACGCGATGCACGCGGCATCGGCCACACCGGCGATGCCGGGCAACACGATGCATCCGCCAGAGGCACTCGCCGCCGCGGATGCCTTGCCCGCTGGCGCACCCCTCGCCGCGCTGCGCACGCTCGCCAACGAGAGCCGCGAGCCGGGCCAGTTCCGCGCGACACTCGTCGCGCAGCCGGCCGCGCGCGCACTGCTGCCGGGCCGCCCGCAAACGGTCTTCTGGCAATACGACGCTGGGTCGGCGCTCCACAGCGACGGCCCGGTCATCGGACCGTCGATCGACGTGCGCGAGGGTGACACTGTCGAAATCACGTTCGTGAACCGGCTGCCCCAGCCGTCGACGATCCATTGGCACGGCCTGCCCGTGCCGCCCGAACAGGATGGCGATCCATCGAATCCCGTCGCGCCAGGCGAGCGGCGTGTCTACCGCTTCACGCTGCCGCCGGGAAGTGCGGGCACCTACTGGTATCACCCGCATCCCCACATGCTGAGTTCCGAGCAGGTGTTTCGCGGGTTGGCCGGGCCGTTCATCGTGCGCGCCGCCGACGATCCGCTGGCCGCGTGGCCGGAGCGCCATCTGTTCGTCTCGGACCTGAAGCTCGCCGCGGACGGCACGATTGCCGCGAACGGCATGATGGACTGGATGAACGGCCGCGAAGGTCAGTTCGTGCTGGTCAACGGTGCGAGGTTGCCGCACATCGAAATCGTGCGCGACGAGCGCTGGCGCATCTGGAACGGCTGTAACGCGCGATATCTGCAGCTCGCATTCGACGACGGCCGCGCCTTCACGCAGGTGGGCACGGACGGCGGTTTGCTGGGGGCGCCACGCGAGGGTGTCACGGCACTCCTGCTCGCACCGGGCGAGCGAGCGGAGCTGATCGTACGGGCTGGGCAGAATGCGTCGCGCGCGTCGTTGATCGCCGCGCAGTACGACCGCCGAAAAATGTCGATGTCGCACGGCAGCTTGCCGCCGGGGCCGACGATTGCGTTGGCGAACGTGCGCTTTGCGCCGGGTAGCGCAACGCAATCCGCACTGCCTGCGCGCCTGCGCGACATTGCCCCGCTCGGTGCATCGGGTTCGCAAACGCCGCCGAAAAAGAGTGTGGTGTTCACCGAAGCGATGGACATGCAAGCAATGCACGCACCGGGTGCGTCCACGCAGCCCATGCCGCGCGGCATGCAATTCATGGTGAACGGAGCGGTATTCGACCCGGAGCGCGTGACGCTTGCGAGCCGGCGCGGCGAGGTGGAGCACTGGATGATAGGAAACGCCACGGACATGGACCATCCGTTTCATCTGCACGGCACGCAGTTCCAGGTGCTCGCACGCGAGCAGGGCGGTGTGCGCCAGGAAGAGGAATTACTCGCGTGGCGCGATACGGTGAACGTGCGGCGCGGCGAAACCGTGCACATCGCAACCGTTCAGCACGAGGCGGGCAAACGCATGTTTCATTGCCACATCCTCGAGCACGAGGATCTCGGCATGATGGGCACGCTGCGCGTTAGCTAGCACGCGAACGTTAAAAAACGATGAAGCCAAAAAGAAACCCGGCCGAAGCCGGGTTTCCAAGGTACGGGTACCGAACAGATCAGGCTGCAGCCTGAATGTTCGATGCCTGTTTACCCTTCGGGCCTTGCACGACCTCGAAGCTCACTTTCTGACCTTCTTTCAGGGTCTTGAAACCATTCATCTGAATGGCCGAAAAGTGAGCGAACAGGTCCTCGCCGCCTTCATCCGGCGTAATGAACCCGAAACCCTTCGCGTCGTTGAACCACTTGACCGTACCGGTTGCCATACCAACTTCCCCTGTAACTCATGTCACTACCACGAGCAGTTCGAAAAGCCAAACGATCGCAGTGCGATCGCCCCCTCCTCACAAGCTCACCAACGGCATTTTTCCGAATATAAGGCAGTTGAAAAAAGTGCCAGCTTGATTGTTGGGGCTCTTTATTCTGCTGTCAAGAATATTTTGAGACGTTCGCTGACGCGTTGTAAAGAACGCATTTCCAGGGTTTTTCCTGCTTTTCGCCGATGCTGCGCGCAGGTGTGCGGCGCATCTTGAAAAATCGCGGGAGCGACGCACATGCGAATGCACCGCAGCATCGAATGTGATGCCGAGCGTGCGGGCGCCTACAGTCGCTTTCCACGGCAACGCCAAGGTTGTGCGATACTCGATTCAACGGTGGCGTGAAAGCTGCTCGCAGCAGGATTATGTACCGGCCCCGCAGCCGGTCGAAGGGATCGGGGCCGGGCCAGGGCGCACATCAATTGCTTGCAGCGGGACGCAGGTCGGGAGCGCCGGGTTCACCGGCCGGCCGGTCAGGTGACGGCAGGATTGCGGGCCTGTCCGAGTTGTTTAGAATGGGTGTATGGCGATTATCCCGGACAAGCAGGATTCAACCGTACTGGAGCGGCAGGAGCAAAAGGTCAAACCGCCCTCCATGTACAAGGTCGTGCTAATGAATGACGACTACACGCCGATGGAATTCGTCGTGATGGTCGTGCAGGAATATTTCAATAAGGACCGCGAGACCGCAACGCAGATCATGTTGAAGGTGCATCGCGAGGGCAGGGGTGTTTGTGGGGTCTATACGCGGGACATCGCGTCGACCAAGGTTGAGCAAGTCGTTACCCATGCACGGCAGGCCGGGCATCCGCTGCAGTGCGTGATGGAGGAAGCATGATTGCCCAGGAACTGGAAGTCAGCCTGCACATGGCGTTCATGGAAGCACGTCAGGCGCGGCACGAGTTCATAACGGTCGAGCATCTGCTGCTGGCGCTGTTGGACAATCCAACAGCGGCAGAAGTGCTGCGCGCGTGTGCCGCCAATATCGAAGACCTGCGACAGAACCTGCGCAACTTCATTCACGACAATACCCCCACGGTTCCCGGCACGGATGACGTCGATACGCAGCCGACGCTCGGGTTCCAGCGCGTGATCCAGCGCGCGATCATGCATGTCCAGTCCACTTCCAACGGCAAGAAGGAAGTGACGGGCGCGAACGTGCTGGTCGCCATCTTCGGCGAGAAGGATTCGCACGCGGTCTACTACCTGCAGCAACAGGGCGTGACGCGTCTGGACGTCGTGAATTTCATTTCGCACGGTATCGCGAAGACGGGCAGCGGCGAAGCCGCCAAGGCCAGCGACGCGAACGCAGAAGCCGAAGACGCCGCCGGCCAGAAGGAAACCCCGCTCGCCCAGTTCACGCAGAACCTGAACCAGATGGCGAAGGATGGCCGCATCGATCCGCTCATCGGCCGCGAACTGGAAGTGGAGCGCGTGGTGCAGGTGCTGTGCCGCCGCCGCAAGAACAATCCGCTGCTCGTGGGCGAGGCCGGTGTCGGCAAGACCGCGATCGCGGAAGGGCTCGCCTGGCGCATCACGCGCGGCGAAGTGCCGGACATTCTCGCCGACGCCCAGGTCTATTCGCTCGACATGGGCGCGCTGCTCGCGGGTACGAAATACCGCGGCGACTTCGAGCAACGCCTGAAAACGGTGCTGAAGGAGCTCAAAGAGCGGCCGCACGCGATTCTCTTTATCGACGAAATCCATACGCTGATCGGTGCGGGCGCCGCATCGGGCGGCACGCTCGACGCGTCGAACCTGCTCAAGCCGGCGCTCTCGTCGGGCACGCTCAAGTGCATCGGCGCGACGACGTTCACGGAATACCGCGGCATCTTCGAGAAGGACGCGGCGCTTTCGCGGCGCTTCCAGAAGGTCGACGTGGTCGAGCCGACCGTCGAGCAGACCGTGGCGATCCTGCGTGGCCTGAAGTCGCGTTTCGAGGAGCATCACGGCGTGAAGTATTCGTCGGGCGCGCTCAATGCAGCGGCTGAACTGTCGGCGCGCTTCATCACGGATCGACACTTGCCCGACAAGGCGATCGACGTGATCGACGAAGCGGGCGCGGCGCAGCGCATCCTGCCCAAGTCGAAGCAAAAGAAGACCATCGGCAAGAGCGAGATCGAAGAAATCATCTCGAAGATCGCGCGCGTGCCGGCGCAAAGCGTGTCGCAGGACGATCGCAGCAAGCTGCAAACGCTCGACCGCGATCTGAAGGCCGTGGTGTTCGGCCAGGATCCGGCAATCGACGCGCTCTCGGCCTCGATCAAGATGGCGCGCGCGGGCCTCGGCAAAACGGACAAGCCAATCGGTTCGTTCCTGTTCTCGGGTCCGACCGGCGTCGGCAAGACGGAAGTGGCGCGCCAGCTCGCGTTCACGCTCGGCATCGAGTTGATCCGCTTCGACATGTCCGAGTACATGGAGCGCCATGCGGTGAGCCGCCTGATCGGCGCGCCGCCGGGTTATGTCGGGTTCGACCAGGGCGGTCTGCTCACCGAAGCCGTCACGAAGAAGCCGCACTGCGTGTTGCTGCTCGACGAAATCGAGAAGGCGCACCCGGACATCTTCAACGTGCTGCTGCAGGTGATGGACCACGGCACGCTGACCGACAACAACGGCCGCAAGGCGGACTTCCGCAACGTCATCATCATCATGACGACGAACGCGGGCGCCGAGGCAATGAACAAGTCGACGATCGGCTTCACGACCCGCCGCGAGCAGGGCGACGAAATGGCCGATATCAAGCGCCTGTTCACGCCCGAGTTCCGCAACCGGCTCGACGCGACGATCAGCTTCCGCTCGCTCGATGAAGAAATCATCATGCGTGTGGTCGACAAGTTCCTCATGCAGCTCGAAGACCAGTTGCACGAGAAGAAGGTCGATGCGGTCTTCACCGACGCGCTGCGCAAGCATCTCGCGAAGCACGGCTTCGACCCGCTCATGGGCGCGCGGCCGATGCAGCGCCTGATCCAGGACACGATCCGCCGTGCGCTCGCCGACGAACTGCTGTTCGGCAAGCTCATGAACGGCGGCCGCGTGACCGTCGATGTCGATGCGGAGGACAAGGTCCAGCTCACGTTCGACGAGCAGCCCGCGCCGCGCAACCCGGAAGCGGTGGAAGTGGAGTAGGCGTCGGCGCGATACCGCGCTTGTGGCCTGTCTGTAGCCTGTCTGCAGCCTTCAAGACGGCGTGGTCCGAAAGGACTGCGCCGTTTTTCATTTGTGCGCCGCGGGCCGGTCGCACCGAATGGCCCCAGAGACGTCGGAAAGTAAAATACGCATTTTGTTTCTTGATGCGCAGCGCCGTCTGTGCGAAGTAGGGGTGTGATTGTGGTACCACGTAAATCGGGCGCGTTCGATGCCATCGTCGAGCGCGAAAAGGGGCTGCGCCGGGGCTTGTCCGCCGGGCAGATGACGATGATCGCCATCGGCGGCGCGGTGGGCACCGGGCTCTTTCTCGGCAGCGGCTTCGCGATCTCCTTTGCCGGGCCCGGCGTGCTCGTTTCCTACGCGATCGGCGCGCTGATCGCGCTGCTGCTGATGGGCGCGCTTGCCGAAATGACCGTCGCTCATCCCGTGTCGGGCTCGTTCGGCGCGTACGCCGAGCACTACATCGGGCCCCTCGCCGGGTTCGTCGTGCGCTATGCGTACTGGTCGGCCTATGTGCTTGCGGTCGGCACCGAGGTCGCGGCGATCGCCGTCTACATGAAGTTCTGGTTCCCTCATGTGCCGGGGCTCTACTGGATCATCGGATTTTCAGCCGCACTGATCGTTGTGAACGCAATGAGCGTGCGTGCCTACGGCACTATCGAATACCTCTTTTCGAGCCTCAAGATCGCCGCGATCGTCGCGTTCATCGTGCTTGGCTCGTGGTTCGTCTGGCGCGCGCCGGCCGGCTCGGGCGTGGGCTTCGCGAACCACACGTCGCACGGCGGCTTGTTGCCCAAGGGGTGGTGGGGCGTGTGGGTGGGGACGATCGTCTCGCTCTTCAGTTACCTCGGCGTGGAGACGATCGCCGTGGCCGCCGCCGAAGCACAGGATCCGCAGCGAGCCGTCACGCGCGCGTTTCGCGCGACGGTGCTGCGCCTCGTGCTGTTCTACCTGCTCACGTTGGCGCTCATGCTCGCCATCGTGCCGTGGACGGAAGCCGGCGGCAACGAAAGCCCGTTCGTGAAGGTCATGGCGGCGACCGGTGTGCCTTATGCGGCCGGCGCGATCAACTTCATCGTGCTCGTGGCGGCGCTCTCGGCGATGAACAGCCAGCTGTACATCACCACGCGCATGATGTTCAGCCTTTCGCGCGCCGGCTACGCGCCAGCGGCGTTCGGACGCCTCACGCGCCACGGCGTGCCGACGGCGGCGCTCTCGCTTTCCACCATCGGCATAGCGGTGGCGGCGGTGCTCAATGCGCTCTGGCCGCAGGCGGCATTCACGATGATGATGTCGATCGCCATGTTCGGCGCGATGTTCACCTGGTTCATGATCTTCGTCACGCAGATCTTCTTCCGCGTGCGCCAGGATCGCGAAAGCGGCGCACCGCTCAGGTTCCGCATGTGGGGCTTCCCGTTCACGAGCGTGCTGGGCGCACTGCTCATGCTCGGCATCCTGGCCGGAACGGCCTTTACGCGCGAATTCCGCATGACGCTGGCCTACGGCTTCGCGTTTCTCATGGTGCTGGTGGTCGCCTATGCGTTGTGGTATCGCCGACGTCCCACGGCGGCGCGACGAACCGAAGCCTCCATATAAAAAAAGCACGCCCGGGGCGTGCTTTCCTGTTGCTGGCGGGACCAGCCGCGATCAGTGTTTGCCCGTGCTGCCGAAGCCGCCCGCGCCGCGTTCGCTCGCCTCGAAATCGTCGACGACGTTGAACTGCGCCTGCACGACCGGCACGATCACGAGCTGCGCGAGGCGCTCCAGCGGATTGAGCGTGAAGGTCGTGTGGCCGCGATTCCATGTGGAGATCATCAGCTCGCCCTGATAGTCGGAGTCGATCAGGCCGACCAGGTTGCCGAGCACGATGCCGTGCTTGTGGCCAAGGCCCGAGCGCGGCAGGATCAGCGCCGCATAGCCGGGATCGTCCAGGTGAATGGCGAGTCCCGTCGGCACGAGCTTCGTTTCGCCCGGTTCGAGCGTGAGCGGTGCGTCGAGGCAAGCGCGCAGGTCGAGCCCGGCGCTCCCCGGTGTTGCATAGTGGGGCAGCTGGTCGCGCATGCGCTCGTTCAAGATCTTGATGTCGATTTTCATGAAGTTGGCGTTGTTGGACGGAGGGGATTAGTCAGGCGCGAGGCAGTTCGAATGCCTCGGCAAGCAGTTCGTAGGAACGCAGGCGAGCCTTGTAGCTGCCCGCGACGGTCAGCACGATCAGTTCGTCTGCGCGAAAGTTGTCCTTGATCGCGAGAAGGCGCTCGGTGACGCTATCCGGCGTACCGATGATGCTGCGCGGCTTTTCGCGGTCGATCACGATCTGCTCGCGCTCGCCGTATTCCTGCGCGCGGCCCTGTTCGAGGCTCGGAACCGGCGCGTTCAGCCCATAGGCCATCTGCACGCGGCGCAGGTCGACGGCTTTTTCCAGATCGGCGGCTTCGGCTTCGGTGTCGGCGCAGATCGCGAACACGGCGCACGCGAGATACGGCTTTGCTTCGTGACCGGCCTTGAAGCGGTCGAAATACGCCTCGGCCACGAGATGCCCGAAATGCGCATTGATGAAATGCGCGAACGAAAAACGCAGCCCGAGCTGCGCGGCCAGTATGCCGCCGAAGTCGCTGGAGCCGAGCACCCAGAGCTGAGGGCGCGTTTCGATCTGCGGCTGCAGCACGACGCCGCTCGCGAGGTGGTCGGCGGCCAGCTTCCCGTCCATCAGGCCGACGAGATCGTGTACCTGCTGCGTGAACTGGTCGCCGCGGTTGTACGCGCCCGCGGCCACGGCCTGCGCGGTGCGCATGTCGCCGCCGGGCGCGCGTCCGACACCGAGATCGATGCGCCCCGGGAAGAGTGCCTCGAGCATCATGAACTGCTCGGCGACCTTGAACGGGCTGTAATAGGGCAGCATGACGCCCCCCGAGCCGATGCGAATGCGCTTCGTCACGCTGCCCAGACGCGCCAGCATGACTTCCGGGCAGGGATTGCAGACGCCCAGCAGGCCGTGATGCTCGGCGCACCAGTAGCGCGTGTAGCCGAGGTCGTCGGCGAGTTGAGCGAGATCGAGGGTGGCGGCGATGGCGTCCGCCGCGGTATGCCCGGCGATGACGGGCGACTGGTCGAGTACGGAAAGCAGTGTCATGGCAGTACTGCTCCTTGCCTGCGTTCGCGGCGCCGTGTGCCGGCACACAGGGGCGCCGGCGCGCGCGTCACGAGATGATGCTTTGGTCGGGCAGACGCCGCGCGATCTCGGCGACGAGCGTCTGCGCGAGCGCCTGCTTGGCTGCGCGCGGCAGCGGCTTGCGGCCGCCCGCTTCGAACAGCACGACCTCATTGTCGTCCTGACCGAAGGTGAGCGGGCCGAGATTGCCGATCAGCAGCGGCACCTTCTTGCGCGCGCGCTTTTCCTCGCCGTGCCGGTCGAGGTCGCCGCTTTCGGCCGCGAAGCCCACGCAGTAGGGCGGATTCGGCAAGGCCGCGACCGAGGCGAGGATGTCCGGGTTCTCGACGAACGCGAACGTGGGCATGCGGTGCTCGGCCGTCTTCTTGATCTTGTGCTCGGCGACATGATCGACGCGCCAGTCGGCAACGGCTGCAACACCGATGAAGACGTCGGCGTCCGGCGCGGCGCGCATCACCGCGTCGTACATCTGCTGCGCGGTCTGCACGTCCTGGCGGTACACGCCCCACGGCGTTTCCAGCGCGACCGGCCCCGCCACCAGATGCACTTCGGCGCCGGCCTGCTGCGCTGCGCGCGCGAGCGCGAAGCCCATCTTGCCGCTCGAGCGGTTGGTGATGCCGCGCACGGGATCGAGCGGCTCGAAGGTCGGGCCGGCGGTGATCAGGAGCTTGCGGCCCGCGAGCACTTTCGGCGCGAAAAAGGAGACGATCGCCTCGTAGACGGCCTCGGGCTCCAGCATGCGCCCGTCGCCGACTTCGCCACACGCCTGCGGGCCGGAATCGGGACCGAGCGTTTCGATGCCGTCGGCGCGGATCTGGGCGACGTTGCGCTGCGTGGCCGGGTTGTTCCACATCTGCCGGTTCATGGCTGGAACCACCAGCAGCGGACAGTCGCGCGCGACGCACAGCGTGGAGAGGAGGTCGTCGGCGAAACCGTGGGCGAGCTTCGCGATGAAATCGGTGGAGGCGGGCGCGACGACGATGGCGTCCGCTTCGCGCGAGAGGTCGATGTGCGCCATGTTGTTGGGCACGCGGCCGTCCCACTGGCTCGTGTAGACGGGGCGGCCCGAGAGCGCCTGCATCGTGACGGGCGTGATGAACTGCGTGGCCGCCTCGCTCATCACGACCTGAACGGTCGCGCCGGCCTTGGTCAGCAGACGCGTGAGCTCGGCGATCTTGTAGCAGGCGATGCCGCCCGTCATGCCGAGCACGAGGTGGCGGCCGGCCAGCTCGCCTGGGATTGCAGCGGACGTGTTCAAGTCAAAGCTCCCTTACTGTGGTCCCATGCAACGAAGTCGCCCGGCTTCGCCTGCGCACTCAGCGCGTGCCGCGCACGCGCCGCAATTCGTCGAACACCAGCAGCACCGCGCCGATGGTGATCGCGCTGTCGGCGAGGTTGAACGCCGGCCAGTGCCAGCCGCCCACGTGGAAGTCGAGAAAGTCGATCACGTGGCCGTACAGCAGGCGGTCGATCACGTTGCCGAGCGCGCCACCCATGATCAGCGCGAGCGCCGTGCAAAAGAGCTTCTGCGTGGCGTGGCGTTTGAGCAGATAGCAGATCACGAGCGCCGCCGCCACGCCGAGCGCCGTGAACGCCCAGCGCTGCCAGCCGCCCGCAGCCGACAGGAAGCTGAACGCCGCCCCCTTGTTGTAGACCAGCACGAGGTTGAAGAACGGCGTGATCACGCGGCCTTCGCCGTAGCTGAACACCTTGTTGATGGCGATTTTCGTGAGCTGGTCGGCGAGGATCACGATCACCGCGACGCCGAGCCACGGCGCGAGCGTGCCGCCCGCGCCATTCGACCGGGACTGCTTCGGCAGGGTTTTTGCCATTATGCCGCGCTCCGTTTTTCGCCGTCACCGAACAGATTCACGACGCAGCGGCCGCACAGGCCCGGATGCTCGGCGTTTGCGCCCACGTCCTCGCGGTAGTGCCAGCAGCGCTCGCACTTGAGGTACTTCGAGGTGACCACTTCGACGCCTTCCTCTGCCTCGCTTTCCACCTTCGCGATTTCCGCCGCCGAGGTGATCAGCACGAACTTGAGGTCGTCGCCGAGCGAGGCGAGCGCATCGTAGCGCGCGCCGCTTGCGAGAATGCGCACTTCGGCTTGCAGCGACGAGCCGATCTGGTTCGCCACGCGCGCCTCTTCGAGCGCCTTCGTCACGTTGCCGCGCACTTCGCGCAGCAGCGTCCATTTCACGAGCAGCTCCTGCGCGCCGGCGATGTCCGGGAACGCGTGGAAGGTTTCGGTGAAGATGGTTTCGCTTTGCGGCTGGAACACCTTCCACGCTTCTTCGGCCGTGAACGAGAGGAACGGCGCGAGGATGCGCAGCAGGCTGTGCGTGATGTGGTGCAGCGCCGTTTGCGCGGCGCGCCGGGCCTTCGAATCGGGCGCGCTCGTGTAGAGGCGGTCCTTCAGCACGTCGAGGTAGAAGCCGCCCAGGTCCTCCGAGCAGAACGTCTGCAGCTTCGCCACGACCGGGTGGAACTCGTAGCGGTCGTAGTGGGCGAGCACGTCGTTTTGCAGCGTGTGCGTGAGCGCCACGGCGTAGCGATCGATTTCGAGCCACTCGCCGGCGGGCAGCGCGTGCTTTTCGAAGTCGAAATCCGAGAGATTCGAGAGCAGGAAGCGCAGCGTGTTGCGGATACGGCGATAGCTCTCCGTCACGCGCTTGAGAATTTCTTCGGAGATGGCCAGCTCGCCCGAGTAGTCGGTCGAGGCGATCCACAGGCGGATGATTTCCGCGCCGAGGCGGTTCGCCACTTCATGCGGATCGACGCCGTTGCCGAGCGACTTCGACATCTTGCGGCCTTCGCCGTCGACGGTGAAGCCGTGCGTGAGCAGCGCGTTGTAGGGCGGCCGGCCGTCGAGCATCGAAGCCGTGAGCAGCGACGAGTGGAACCAGCCGCGGTGCTGGTCGGAGCCTTCGAGGTACAGGTCGGCCGGGAACTGCAGTTGGTCCTTGTGCGAGCCGCGCAGCACGTGCCAGTGCGTCGTGCCCGAATCGAACCAGACGTCGAGCGTGTCGCGGTTCTTCTCGTACAGGTTGGCGTCGTCGCCGAGCAGTTCGCGCGGGTCGAGCGTTTGCCAGGCTTCGATGCCTTCCTTCTCCACGCGCTGCGCAACCTGTTCGAGCAGCTCCAGCGTGCGCGGATGCAGCTCGCCGCTTTCCCTATGGACGAAGAACGCCATCGGCACGCCCCATTGGCGCTGGCGCGAGAGCGTCCAGTCCGGGCGGTTGGCGATCATCGAATAGAGACGCTGCTTGCCCCACGAAGGGTAGAACGCCGTCGCCTCGATGCCTTCGAGCGCGGTTTCGCGCAGGGTCTTGCCGCCGTCGTTCGGCTTGACGTCCATGCCCGCGAACCACTGCGACGTGGCGCGGTAGATGATCGGCGTCTTGTGGCGCCAGCAGTGCATGTAGCTGTGCACGTACTTCTCGCTGCGCAGCAGGGTGCCGGCGGCGTCGAGCGCGTCGACGATCTTCGGGTTCGCGGCCCAGATCGAGAGGCCGCCGAAGAGCGGCAGTGACTCGATGTAGCGGCCATCGCCCATCACCGGGCTGATGATGTCGGAATCCGCCATGTCGTGCGCCTTGCACGACACGAAGTCTTCCACGCCGTAGGCGGGCGCCGAGTGCACGATGCCCGTGCCGGTGTCGGTCGTGACGTAGTCGCCCAGGTAGACGGGCGAGGTGCGCTTGTAGCCCGGGTGCGCCGAAGCGAGCGGGTGATTGAAACGCAGCAGCGAGAGCTTTTCGCCCTTGGTCGTGGCCACGATCTTGCCGTCGAGGCCGAATTCCTTCATGCACGCTTCCACGCGCTCCTCGGCCAGGATCAGCAGGCCGCGCTGCGTGTCGACGAGCGCGTAGGTGATTTCCGGGTGGACGTTGAGCGCCTGGTTCGACGGGATCGTCCAGGGCGTGGTGGTCCAGATCACGATGCCGCCTTCCTCGCGCGGGAGCGCGGCGAGGCCGAACGCGGCCGCCGTTTCGGCGGGCTGCGCGAACGTGAACAGCACGTCGATGGTCGGGTCGGTCTTGTCCTTGTACTCGACTTCGGCTTCGGCGAGCGCCGAGCCGCAGTCGAAGCACCAGTTCACGGGCTTGAGGCCCCGGAACACATAGCCCTTCTCGATGATCTTCGCGAGTGCGCGAATCTCGTTCGCCTCGTTCACGAAGTTCATCGTCTTGTAGGGGTTGTTCCAGTCGCCGAGCACGCCGAGGCGCTTGAAACCCTTCTTTTGCGTCTCGATCTGGCTGGCCGCGTACTCGCGCGCCTTCTGCATCACTTCCTGGGCAGGCAGCGACTTGCCGAACTGCTTTTCGATCTGGATTTCGATCGGCATGCCGTGGCAGTCCCAGCCCGGCACGTAGACCGCGTCGAAGCCCGCGAGATTGCGCGCCTTGACGATCATGTCCTTCAGGATCTTGTTGACGGCGTGGCCGAGGTGGATGTCACCGTTCGCATACGGCGGGCCGTCGTGCAGGATGAACTTCTTGCGGCCTTTCGAGGCCGCGCGGATCTTCTCGTAGACCTGGTTCTCTTCCCATTCCTTGACCCATTGCGGCTCGCGTTTCGGCAGGTCGCCGCGCATCGGGAACGGGGTGTCGAGCAGGTTGACGGGGTACTTCGATTCGGTCTTCTGCGGCTTGCCGGAGGATGCTTTCTTGTCGCTCATGGTGAGATCACGTGGAATTCGGGGGATGCGTGGCGTCAGCGTTGCGCCGCCGTCGCCGCGGGCGCTGCATGTCGTGCTTGCGGCACGCGACGCCTCTGGGCGGGCAATCCGTGCGGTGCTCGTCGAGCCCGCGCGGAGCGCAGGTCATCTAATTCGGTCGGTGGCCGAGGTGGCGAACCCGGTGGAAGCGCCGCCGGCCACGTGGGCGCCCGCGGCGGCGAACCACGCGCGGGCGTTCGCCACGTCGCGGGCGATCGCGGCGGTGAGCGTTTCGAGGTCGGCAAACTTCTCCTCGTCACGCAGTTTCTTGAGGAACTCGACGCGTACGAGCTTGCCGTAGGCGTCGCCGTGCCAGTCGAGCAGATGCACTTCGAGCAGCACGCGGCCCGAGTCGTCCACGGTAGGGCGCAGGCCGAGGCTCGCCACGCCGGGCAGCGGGTGGTCGGCAATGCCATGCACCTGCACGACGAAGATGCCCTTGAGCGCCGGCCGCTTGTGGCCGATCAGCAAGTTCATCGTCGGAAAGCCGAGGTCGCGGCCGAGCTTCAGGCCATGCGTCACGTGCGCGCTGATGTGGTAGCCGCGGCCCAGCGAGGCGCGCGCGGCGTCGAGGTCGCCCGCGTGCAGCTGCGCGCGCACGGCGGAGCTGGAAATGCGCACGCCCGAGGGATCGGCCACGGTCGCCATCTGTTCGACTTCGAAGCCGTACTGCTGGCCCGCCGCCTGCAGCGAGGCGAAGTCGCCCGCGCGCTTCGCGCCGTAGCGGAAGTCGTCGCCGATCATCATCCAGCGCGCGTGCAGGCCGCTCACGATGATGCGCTCGACGAACGCCTCGGGCGACTGGCTCGCGAACGTGTGGTTGAAATGCTCGACCACGACGCGGTCCACGCCGTTCTCGCGCAGCGCTTCGAGCTTGTCGCGCAGCATGGCGATGCGCGGCGGGGCGCCGGCCGGGTTGAAGAACTCGCGCGGATGCGGCTCGAAGGTCATCACGCAGACGGGCAGGCCGCGCGCGTCGGCCGCCGCGCGCACGCGCGCGAGCAACGCCTGATGCCCGCGGTGGACACCGTCGAAATTGCCGATGGTGAGCGCGCAGGGCGCGCGACTCTCGGCATTGGGAAGACCGCGGAAGACTCTCACGATAGCGGAACCTGGAGGAACCTCGAAAAGCGCGCCGGCCGGGCACGCGTGCAAAGTGCTGGTCAAACGGCCCACGGACCGCGACGAAACAGAAGATTATAAACGCACGAGGCGACGATCGCCGCCGCACGAGCGTGGCGCACGCCCCCCGATGATAAAATCCGCGGATGAAAAATCTCGTCATCCTGATTTCCGGGCGGGGGAGCAACATGGAAGCCATCGTGCGCGCCTGCGCGCACGAGACCTGGCCGGCGCGTGTCGCCGCTGTGATTGCCAACCGTTCCGACGCCGCGGGACTCGCGTTCGCGGCGTCGCATGGCATTGCCACGGCGGTCGTCGATCACCGCCAGTTTCCCGATCGCGCCTCGTTCGATGCGGCGCTCGCCGAGGTCATCGACGGCTACGCGCCCGACCTCGTCGTGCTGGCGGGCTTCATGCGCGTGCTGACCGAAGCCTTCGTCGGCCATTATTCGGGCCGGATGCTCAACATCCACCCCTCGCTGCTGCCCATGTTTCCGGGTCTCAAGACGCACCAGCAGGCGCTCGACGCCGGCTGCCGGGTGCATGGCGCGACGGTGCATTTCGTCACGCCCACGCTCGATCATGGTCCCATCGTCGCGCAGTCGGTGGTGCCGGTGCGCGCGGGCGACGACGCCGCGGCGCTCGCAGCGCGCGTGCTCAAGACCGAACATGTGATGTATCCGCGCGCGGTGCGCTGGTTCGTCGAAGGGCGCCTCGCGCTCGACGGCGAGCGCGTGACGCTCACGCCGGCCGAGCCGCAGTGGCTCTTCTTTGACGACTCGCAAGCCGCCGGGGAGGGCGCATGAGACTGCATGGTTTTCTGATCGGACAGACCGAGACATTGCTCGCCGACGTTCTCAAGTTCACGGGCCCGGCAGATGCCGTGACGAGCCGCTTCTTTCGCGAGCATCCGAAGCTCGGCCACTCGGAGCGCGGCGTGATTGCCGAGGCAGTGTTCGCCGTGCTGCGCCGGCGCATGGAGTTCGCGCACCTTGCCGAGAGCGGCACGGGCAGTCCCACGCGCCGCCTTACGCTGCTCGGTTTGATGGCGACGGCCGGCCGTTCGGCGATCCGTCCGTTCGTTTCCGACGCCGAGGCGAGCTGGCTCGAACATGTTTCGAAGATCGACCCGGCGAGCCTGCCGCAACGCGTGCAGCTCAATCTGCCCGAGTGGATCGTGAAGGCGCTGGAAACGCGCTTCCAGCCCGCCGAGCTTGCGCAGCTTGCCGCCGCGCTCAACTATCCGGCGCCGCTCGATCTGCGCGCCAACCCCATCAAGGCGAACCGCGACGAACTGCAGCGCGCGCTGGCCGAGGCAGGCATCGAAGCCGGCGAAACCCCGTTCGCGCCGTTCGGCGTGCGCGTGACGGGCAAGCCGGCGCTCGCGAAGCTCGACGCGTTCAAGAACGGCTGGTTCGAGGTGCAGGACGAGGGCAGCCAGCTGCTCTGCACGCTCGTGGCGCCGCGCCGCGGCGAGATGGTGGTCGACTTTTGCGCGGGCGCGGGCGGCAAGACGCTCGCGCTCGGCGCGATGATGCGCTCGTCGGGCCGCCTCTACGCTTTTGACGTTTCCGATCGCCGCCTGGCCAAGCTCAAGCCGCGCTTGGCGCGCAGCGGCCTTTCGAACGTGAATCCGGTGCTGATCGACAGCGAGCACGACGCCAAGATCAAGCGCCTGATCGGCAAGATCGACCGCGTGCTGGTGGATGCGCCGTGCTCCGGTCTCGGCACGCTGCGCCGCAACCCCGACCTCAAGTGGCGCCAGACGCCCGAGTCGGTGGCGGAGCTGGCGCCCAAGCAGCTTTCGATTCTGACGAGCGCGGCGCGCCTCCTGAAGCGCGGCGGCCGTCTTGTCTACGCGACCTGCAGCATTCTCGAAGCCGAGAACGAGGCGGTCGTGAAGCAGTTCCTCGAGGCGCATCCCGAGTTCGTGCTGGTGAGCGCGCGCGACGCCTTGGCCGAGCAGCGCGTGGGCCTCGACACGGGCGAATACCTGTCGCTGTGGCCGCACCGCCACGCGACCGACGGCTTCTTCGCCGCCGTGCTGGAGCGTCGCGGCGAAGCGAAGCCGAAGACGAAGGCAGCGGGCGCTGAGACTACGCCTGAAGAGGCATCGGCAGCGCAGGAAGCGTCCGACGCGATCGCGAAGGCGCAAGAGAGCGAAGCCGCCGAGCCGGAAGGGGCGCCGAAGTAAGGTAAGCGGCGCGTCGGGAGCGGCCTTTGCGGGACCGGCTGGCACGTGCCGGACGGCCCGCGTTGGCGTGCGCGCCGATGCGCGTCGGTGCGTCGGTGTGTCGACAAGCCGGACCCGGATTCAGGATGGAGCACGCGGCGATCGGCGCCGTCGGCGTGCACGGCGCGACGCGAGTTGCGGAGTGTCGGTGAAAGGCGGGATGGGGCCAGATGTTACGAAACCGGTCGGCAGGGGTGCGACAAAGCGCCTCAAAACGGGCTTCGGGCGTTGACGCCGTCACCGATAAAGAAAAAAATCTCCCTTTGTTACAAACACTTGGAACGGTTCTAGTAGAATGCCGTCCATCCGCATCGAATCGCTTTCACTTTCTTGACACCGGCGCAGGGCTGAAAGGCCAACGCGCTTCGCTTCACGGGTAAATACCTTGTTGAACTCCCTGCTTGATTTCCTCGCCCACGGGCTGCTCCATTTCTCGTGGTGGCAGATCGTGCTGTTCGCGGCGGTGGCGACGCACATCACGATCGTCGGCGTGACGGTGTACCTGCACCGCTGCCAGGCGCACCGCGCGCTGGACATGCATCCGATCGCGAGCCACTTCTTCCGCTTCTGGCTGTGGATGACCACGGGCATGTTGACCGGCCAGTGGGCGGCGATCCACCGCAAGCACCACGCCAAGTGCGAGACCGAAGAAGATCCGCACAGCCCGCAAACGCGCGGCATCTGGAAGGTGCTGCTCGAAGGCGCCGAACTCTATCGCGCCGAAGCGAAGAACGAAGAAACGCTTCGCCGCTTCAGCCACGGCACGCCCAATGACTGGATGGAGCGCAACGTCTACACGCGCTACCCCATCCTCGGCGTGAGCATCATGATGGTGATCGACGTCGCGCTGTTCGGTGCGGTCGGCCTCACCGTGTGGGCCGTGCAAATGGCATGGATTCCGTTCTGGGCGGCGGGCGTCGTGAACGGCCTTGGCCACTTCTGGGGCTACCGCAACTTCAATTCGGCCGACGCGAGCACGAATCTCTTCCCGATCGGCATCCTCATCGGCGGCGAAGAGTTGCATAACAACCACCACACCTTCGCGACCTCGGCGAAGCTCTCGAACAAGTGGTACGAGTTCGACATCGGCTGGATGTATATCCGCATGATGCAGGCGGTCGGTCTCGCCAAGGTGAAGAAGGTCGCGCCTACGCCGCGCCTCACCAAGGGCAAGCTCGTGCCCGACCACGAAACGCTGCAGGCCGTGCTCTCCAACCGCTACGAAGTGATGGCGCGCTACGCGAAGGCCGTGAAGCAGGCCTACCGCCAGGAGCTTGCGCACCTCAAGGAAGTGGGCGAGCGCGAGAAGTACAAGGTCATGCGCGGCGCCCGCAAGTGGTTCGACAAGGAAGAAGCCAGCCTGAACGAGCCGCAGAAGCGCCAGCTTCCGCAAATTTTCGCGAACAGCCAGAAGCTGCGCACCTACATCGAGCTGCGCAACGAACTGGCCGCCATCTGGGAACGTTCGAGCGCCTCGCGCGAACAACTGCTCACGCAGCTCCAGGATTGGTGCCACCGCGCCGAACAAAGCGGTATCAAGGCGCTGCAGGAATTCGCGTCGCGTCTGCGTCGCTACGCCTGATCGGCTTGACCGGATTTCGGGTCCCCCAGTGGGGCGCCGGAAAATCCTTTAGAATGACGAGACGTCACAAAACCCCGCGCTGGCGGGGTTTTTCTTTTTGGGCCGCATGAAAGCCGGAGTCCCCACAATGGCTTCGATGGCGCGGCGATCGGTAGGGGCAGGAGATGATGAGTCAGGCAATCAGGAAGGTCGAATATGACCGGCCGCAGGGTGCCGTCTGCAGCGTCGGACAGGCGTGGGCGCGCGTGCCCGATGCGCCGTCCACGGCGGAGCGCGTGGCATTGAAGGAGCGAATTCGTGCGTTGCTCAAGCGCGAGAAGGCGGTGCTCGTCGCGCACTATTACGTGGACCCCGAACTGCAGGAGCTCGCCGACGAAACCGGCGGCTGCGTGGCCGATTCGCTCGAAATGGCGCGCTTTGGCCGCGATCACGAGGCGCAGACGCTCGTCGTGGCCGGCGTGCGCTTCATGGGCGAGACCGCGAAGATTCTGAGCCCCACCAAGCGTATTCTCATGCCCGACCTCGACGCCACCTGCTCGCTCGATCTCGGCTGCCCGATCGAAGAGTTCTCGGCGTTTTGCGACGCGCATCCTGACCGCACCGTCGTCGTCTATGCGAACACGAGCGCGGCCGTGAAGGCGCGCGCAGACTGGATGGTCACGTCGTCCATCGGTCTCGAGATCGTCGCCGATCTGCATGCGAAAGGCGAAAAGATCCTCTGGGCGCCGGACCGCCATCTCGGCAACTACATCCAGAAGAAGACCGGCGCGGACATGCTGCTGTGGCAGGGCTCGTGCCTCGTCCACGACGAATTCAAGGGCATCGAGCTCGATCTGCTGCGCGCCGAATATCCGGACGCCAAGATCCTCGTCCACCCCGAATCGCCGGAAAGCGTCGTCGCGCTCGCGGACGTGGTCGGCTCGACCACGCAGCTGATCGACGCTGCCGTGAAGCTCGACGCGCAACGCTTCATCGTCGCCACCGACCTCGGCATCCTGCACAAGATGCGCCTCGCGGCGCCGGGCAAGACCTTCATCGAGGCGCCCACGGCCGGCAACAGCGCGACCTGCAAGAGCTGCGCGCACTGCCCGTGGATGGCCATGAACGGCCTCGCGAATCTCGCCGACGTGCTGGAACGCGGACACAACGAGATTCACGTCGATGCTGCGATCGGCGAGCGTGCCCGTCTGCCAATCGACCGCATGCTGGCGTTTGCTGCGGAGCACAAGCGCCGCGTGCAGGCGAGCGGCGACCTCGCGCGCGACACTGCGCTGTTCTCGCAAGTGGGGGCGGCGTAAATGGGTGCGCTCGAATTGCTCGCCATCGACGCCGTGTCGCCCGTGCTGGGCGATGTGCGCACGCAGTACGGTGCGGCGTTCGACGCCGCGATTGCACGCAACGTGGCCGACGCGCTCGAAGAAGACGTCGGCCCCGGCGACCAGACGGGCCGCCTCGTGCCTGCCGACGAGATACGCGACGCGCGCATCATCGTGCGCGAAGAAGCGGTGCTGTGCGGCGTGCTGTGGTTCGACGGCGTGGTGAAGCGCGTCGATCCGCGCATCGACGTGCGCTGGCACTATCGCGAAGGCGACCGCATAGCCGCCGACACGACCGTGTGCTCCTTGCGCGGTCCGGCGCGCTCGCTGCTCACGGCGGAGCGCAATGCAATGAACTTCCTGCAGCTGCTTTCCGGCGTGGCGAGCGTGACGCGCCGCTACGTCGACACGGTCGCGCACACGAATACGCGCATCCTGGACACGCGCAAGACGCTGCCCGGCCTGCGCCTCGCGCAGAAGTACGCGGTGCGAGTGGGCGGCGGTGCGAACCAGCGCCTCGCGCTTTATGACGGCATCCTGATCAAGGAAAACCACATTGCCGCGGCGGGCGGCGTGGGCGCGGCAATCGACGCGGCGCTGGCGCTCAATGCAGGCGTGCCGGTCCAGATCGAAGTGGAAACGCTCGAACAGCTCGAAACGGCGCTCGCCCATGGCGCGCAGTCGGTTCTTCTCGACAACTTCTCGATCGAGATGATGCGCGATGCGGTGAAGCTCACGGCCGGACGCGCGGTGCTCGAGGTTTCGGGCGGTGTGAACTTCGAGACAGTGCGCGCGATCGCGGAAACGGGCGTGGACCGCGTCTCGATTGGTGCGTTGACGAAAGACGTGCAAGCGACGGACTTTTCGATGCGCATCGTCTGAACCGGCACGCTTTCGATTTGCAGCACTCAATGAGAAAGGCCGCCTCGAAATGAGGCGGCCTTTGTTTTTTGCGGCGTTTCCGGCGGCGGGCGCTTACGAAACCGTACGGTTGCGCACGCGCTCGGGCGCTAGCACCGTCGGCAGCGCCTTGGGCAGCGAGTTGGGCCAGTCGCGGCTGTAGTGCAGACCGCGGCTCTCGCGGCGCGAACGCGCGCTTTCCACGATCAGCGAGGCCACGTCGACGAGGTTGCGCAGTTCCAGCAGGTCGCGCGTGACGCGGAAATTTGCGTAGTACTCGAGGATTTCATCACGCAGCAGCGCGATGCGATGCTGCGCGCGCTCCAGCCGCTTGTCGGTGCGCACGATGCCGACATAGTTCCACATCAGGCGGCGCAGTTCGTCCCAGTTGTGTGCGACCACGACTTCCTCGTCGGAGTCGGAGACGCGGCTTTCGTCCCAGTCGGGCAGCGGGGCGTGGGCGCCCGCGCTGAAGCCTTCGGCTTCGATCGCCTCGGCAGCCGAGCGCCCGATCACGAGGCACTCCAGCAGCGAATTGCTGGCGAGGCGGTTCGCGCCGTGCAGCCCGGTGTACGAGGTCTCGCCGACGGCGTAGAGGCCTGCGAGATCGGTGCGTCCCGCCAGATCGGTGACGACGCCGCCGCACGTGTAGTGCGCGGCGGGCACGACGGGAATCGGCTCCTTCGTGATGTCGATGCCGAACTCGTGGCAGCGCGCGAGGATGGTCGGGAAGTGCTCTTCGAGAAAGGCCGGCGGCTGATGGCTGATGTCGAGATGCACGCAATCGATCCCATGCCGCTTGATCTCGAAGTCGATCGCGCGCGCGACGATGTCGCGCGGCGCGAGTTCTGCGCGCGGATCGTGCGCAGGCATGAAGCGCGTGCCGTCGGGCAGGCGTAGCACGCCGCCTTCGCCGCGCACCGCTTCCGAGATCAGGAACGACTTGGCGTGCGGGTGGAAGAGGCAGGTGGGGTGGAACTGGATGAACTCCATGTTCGCCACGCGGCAGCCCGCGCGCCACGCCATGGCGATGCCGTCGCCGGTGGCCGTGTCGGGGTTCGTCGTGTAGAGATAGACCTTGCCCGCGCCGCCTGTGGCGAGCACCGTATGCGGCGCCTGGATCGTCACCGTGCGGTCGTTCTCGAGATCGAGCGCATAGAGGCCGTGGCAGCGGCGGCCGGGGAGGCCGAGCCGGTCGGACGTGATGACGTCGATCGCCTGGTGGTCTTCGAGAATCGTGATGTTCGGATGCGAGCGCGCGCGCTCGAGCAGCGTCTGCACGACCGCGTGGCCGGTGGCGTCGGCGGCGTGGATGATGCGGCGGTGGCTGTGGCCACCCTCGCGCGTGAGGTGAAAGCCTAGCTCGGCGGCGGCATCCCTCGTGAACGGCACGTCCTGGTCGATCAGCCATTCGATGGCCGCCCGGCCATGCTCGACGATGTAGCGCGTCGCCGCCTCGTCGCACAGGCCGCCGCCCGCCACGAGCGTATCGTCCACGTGGTTCTCCACGCTATCGGCCGAATCGAGCACGGCGGCAATGCCGCCTTGCGCACGGTCGCTCGCGCCTTCGGTCATCGCGCGCTTGGCGATGACCACGACGCGTCGCGAATCGGCCAGGTTCAGCGCGACGCTCAGTCCCGCGAGGCCGCTGCCGACGATCGCTACATCGAAATTCATGATCCTGCTTCTCCGTCTCTCTTGTACTGCGCCTTGTGCCCCATCGGGCGCTGTCATACGCGGATGACAAACGTGTGGCGGCTGTGTAAAGCGGGAAGGATACTCCGAGAGACGCGCGAACGGATAGCAACAGTTCCGGCGGGGCCGGTAAAACACCGTTGCGCGCCGCGAAGTGAGGCGGGGGCGCGCGCCGGCAAGGCATCGAGCCGTGCCAGAAAAGAAAAACCCCGCTAAAAAGCGGGGTTTTTCTGTCTTCGTCAGGCTCGGAACCAGATCACTTGATCTTGGTTTCCTTGTACTCGACGTGCTTGCGAACGACCGGGTCGAACTTCTTGATCGACATCTTTTCCGGCATGTTGCGCTTGTTCTTCGTGGTCGTGTAGAAGTGACCCGTACCTGCGGTCGATTCCAGCTTGATCTTGTCGCGGACGCCCTTGGCCATGATTTACTCCTTACAGTTCGCCGCGTGCGCGCAGGTCTGCGAGCACGGAGTCGATGCCGTTCTTGTCGATCAGGCGCAGGCCTGCGTTCGAGATGCGCAGACGCACCCAACGGTTTTCGCTTTCAACCCAGAAACGGCGGTTTTGCAGATTCGGGAGGAAACGGCGCTTGGTTTTGTTGTTAGCGTGGGAAACGTTGTTGCCGCTCATCGGCGCTTTCCCAGTGACTTGGCATACGCGTGCCATGAGTACACTCCTACGGAAATTCTGAGTTCGAGAGCCGCTTAAGTTTCCCAGGCGAGAAATGGCCGGACCAGGAGCGCGCTCACGTATGGATGAGAGACAACCTCGAACCCAGGCCATATTTCCCCTGGAACGCCTTGACGGGCTTTGGAACAGGGTTGGAAATAGGCAAACCATGATTCTAACAGCAAAAGTCCTGGAAAATCAAACAGGATTTACGGATGTTGTTGCGCGCCCCAGCGTGAAACTGGCGACGCGTGGGTGCCGCGCCTCAATTCCAGCCATGGCGCGCAAACGAAAACGTATCGCGTGCGCCGATGACGAGGTGATCGATGAGCTGAACTTCCACGAGCGCCAGCGTTTCGCGCAGCACACGCGTGAGGCGCCGGTCGCTCGCGCTGGGCTGCACGGCGCCCGAAGGATGATTATGGGCGACGATGAGGCTCGCGGCATTGACCATCAGCGCGCGCCGCACGATTTCACGAGGGTACACCGCCATGCGGGTGAGCGATCCGCGCGAGCTTTCTTCCGAGCGGATGAGCCGATGGCGCGCATCCAGGAAAAGGCACACGAACACCTCGTGGGGCCGGCCGCCGATCAGGAGCCGCAAGTAGTCCTCCACCGCGCCGGGGGAATCGACGAGGGGCTTGTCGTCGAGCGCTTCGGCGAGCGAGCGCCGGGCGACCTCGGTTACGGCCTGCAGCAACGCAGCTTTTGCCGGACCGATGCCGCGCAGGGCCTCGAATTCTTCACGCTGGGCGTCGAGCATGGCGCGCAGCGAGCCGAAATGGGCCAGCAGCGAGCGGGCGACCCCGAACACGTCGTGGCCTGGCAATCCCGAGCCCAGCAGGATGGCGATCAATTCGACGTCCGAAAGCGCGGCGGGGCCGGCCGTGCGCAAGCGTTCGCGCGGCATGTCGCGGCGGCGTGCCGCAGCGGACCCGTCAACGCTAGCGGATGTCGAAGGTGACGCCGGCGCGGGGGCCGCAGCGCTTGCGTCGGCGCCGGGCTCCGCACATCCAGGCTCCGGCGGGGAAGAAAGGGCACGGCAATTGCGCCACAGTGATGTTTCCGGCATGCAGGTGAGATCCGTCATGACATTCTCCGCAGGCAAGCCCGGAGCGCGCTGTGCAGGCGGGCGGTGATGCCGCCTGGGAACAAACGTGCCGCGACCGCCCCGGCCAAGTGGCTTACAATAGAAACTTTCCGGCCGGCAGACGCAGGCCGGACAGGCGCCTTGCGGCGCGCACGCGCGAAGCGCGCGTTCCGACGAAATGAGTTACGCATGAGCATCATCGACATCTCCGAAGTGAAACCCGGTTCCCACGTGACGCTGCACTACCGGCTTTCGCTCGCCGATGGCACGGAAATCGTCAATACCTTTGTCGATCGCCCCGCGACCCTGCTGATGGGCGCCGGCCAGCTCGCGCCGCCGCTGGAAGACATTTTGCAGGGCCTGAAGGTGGGTCACCACTCGACCTTTCGGCTAGAACCGGGCGTGGCGTTCGGCCAGCGCAACCCCGACCTGATCCAGCGCGTCTCGCTCAAGACCTTGCGCGAAAACGGCATGATCGGCGACGAATTCAATCCGGGCGACCTGATCGAATTCAATGCGCCCAACGGCGGCCGCTACGCGGGTGTGCTCAAGGAAGTGAACGAGACCTCCGCCCTGTTCGATTTCAACCATCCGCTCGCAGGCCAGGCGGTTGCGTTCGAAGTACAAATCATCGGAATCCTCTAAAGCCCATGACCAACACGGACACGTCTCTCCTCGCCGCTGACCTCACCGACGCCGAGATCCTGCTCGCCCAGCCGCGCGGCTTCTGTGCCGGCGTCGATCGGGCCATCGAGATCGTCGAACGTGCCATCCAGCTGCACGGCGCACCGATCTACGTGCGCCACGAGATCGTCCACAACGCCTATGTCGTCGAGGATCTGCGCAAGAAGGGGGCGATCTTCATCGAGCAGCTCGATGAGGTTCCGTCCGGCAACACCGTGATCTTCAGTGCGCACGGCGTCTCGAAGTCGGTGCGCGCCGACGCCGAGGCCCGCGGCCTGCGCGTCTACGACGCGACCTGCCCGCTCGTGACCAAGGTGCACGTCGAAGTCGCCAAGATGCGCGACGAGGGGCTCGACATCGTCATGATCGGGCACAAGGGCCATCCTGAAGTGGAAGGCACGATGGGGCAGGTGGCCGAGGGCATGTACCTCGTCGAGGACATCGCCGATGTCGAGGCGCTCCAGCTGCGCGATCCGTTGCGCGTGGCGTTCGTCACGCAAACGACGCTTTCCGTGGATGACGCCGCCGAAATCATCGCGGCGCTCAAGGCGCGCTTTCCGGCGATTCGCGAGCCGAAGAAGCAGGACATCTGCTACGCCACGCAGAACCGCCAGGATGCGGTCAAGTTCATGGCGCCGCAGTGCGACGTCGTGATCGTGGTGGGCAGCCCGAACAGCTCCAATTCGAACCGGCTGCGCGAAGTGGCCGAGAAGCGCGGCATTCCCGCCTATATGGTGGATGCCCCAGAGCAGATCGACCCGCAGTGGCTCGCCGGCAAGCGCCGGATCGGCCTCACGGCCGGTGCCTCGGCTCCCGAGGCGCTTGCCCAGGAGATCATTCGCCGCCTGCACGAACTCGGTGCGCGCAATGTGCGCGCCCTCGAAGGCATTGAGGAGAACATCGCGTTTCCATTGCCTCGCGGGCTCGGTCAGCCCGCCTGAGGCCTTACCTCTCCAAAAAAAATGGCGCCCAATCGGGCGCTTTTTTTTTTGCGCAGTGCGTTCGCTCGGCAACTTAAATAAGGGCGCGACCATTCGGGCGAGCGGGTTAACCGTGTATTGGGCGGGTGGTCTTATTAGTGTTTTCGCTAGCGCAAAGTACCGAATCGCGTGGTGTGACCCCTTATTTCAGCTGTTGTTTCGACGATCTCGCCATGCGTGCACCACGCCCGGGCGATATTTGTATGCTCTCCCTTAAATATTATCCATTCCATTCGATGCCCACCCGACAAGGCATTGCGGGAACAACTCGCAACACTTGATGTCAGCCTTGCCGGCTCTTGGTGCAACTGGTGCACGAAAATGCGGCGCAACCCGCGGCGCAACCCCGCTGTCGTTGAGCCGTGGAAATGTGGTTGCAATGCAGGAAAACCCTGCCGGTTCAACAATATTGCCCGTCGCATAATTGGCGTTACAATGCGCGCGTTCTGAAGATCTGGTTGTTCCTTAAAAGGGCTTCGGACATGCATTTCGGAAGGCGCAGGAGACCTCATTAATGCAATTCGAGTCTGCTTTTGCCGCGTCGTCGGCAAATGGGGCTGTGTCATGCGGCGCATGGCAAGCCTCCGTTGTCGAGACCGGCATGGGCGCAACAGCGATTGTTCCTGGCATGCAGCTTGCTTGTGCATGCACCGGCGTTGTTGTGCCGGCCCGCCCTTTTGTTACGACGCATCTCAGTGCTGAGGCGGCGGCGTGCGCGGGCGGCCGGGACGAGGGAGTCATGACGTTCGACGCATTCACGATGGCCAGCCGTGGGGCATATCGCGAATACGTCGCCGCGAATATGGCGCGTAGTTGATTGAACCCGACGGCACCGAACCATCCGACGGTGCCGTTTTTGCATCCGCTTCTGGCGAGCCTGCCGCTGCAACACAGCGACAACGCGGACCAGGGCGGCCAACCGTTACCGGTTTTTACTTCAATACCCGAAAGTGTCGTTGCGGTTCCGTGAACCATCGCCCACCGGCCGATGACGAGCGTGAATCCGGTTGCACGGGCTAAGGAGCATTAAATGGATATTTTCATCCAGCAGATCCTGAACGGGCTGGTGCTTGGCAGCATTTACGCCATCATCGCGCTCGGTTACACCATGGTGTACGGGATTCTGGGCATCATCAACTTCGCGCACGGCGACGTGCTCATGGTGGGCGCCATGGTCGCGCTCTCCGCGATCAACGTCCTGCACAATCACTTCCCGGGCCTCGGGAACATCCCCACGCTGTGCATTGCCCTTGCAGTCGCCGCGGTCGTGTGTGCTGCCGTCGGGTACACAATCGAGAAGGTGGCGTACCGGCCGCTGCGTCGCGCGCCGCGCCTCGCACCGCTGATCACCGCGATCGGTGTGTCGATCCTGCTGCAGACACTCGCCATGATCGTCTGGGGCCGCAATCCGCTGGCCTTCCCGCAGCTCATCTCGACCGATCCGATCAACGTCATCAAGCCGACTGAAACCGGCGTGGGCGCCGTGATCTCGATGACGGAAATCGTCATCATCGTCGTCGCGTTCGTCGTGATGGCGGGTCTGTTGCTCCTCGTGCACAAGACCAAGCTCGGCCGCGCCATGCGCGCCATCGCCGAGAATCCGAACAATGCCTCGCTGATGGGCGTGAATCCGAACTTCGTGATCTCGGCCACGTTCATGATCGGCTCGGCACTCGCGGCGCTGGCCGGCGTGATGATCGCCTCGGAATACGGCAACGCGCACTTCTACATGGGTTTCATCCCCGGCATGAAGGCCTTCACGGCCGCGGTGCTGGGCGGTATCGGCAACCTCGGCGGTGCGATGGTCGGCGGCGTGGTGCTCGGCCTGATCGAGCAGCTTGGCGCAGGCTACATCGGCAACCTGACCGGCGGGGTGTTCGGCAGTAACTATCAGGACGTCTTCGCATTCATCGTGCTGATCGTCGTGCTCGTGTTCCGTCCGTCGGGGCTGCTGGGCGAACGTGTCGCGGACCGCGCATAAGAGGGAGTAGCAGAACATGACTTCAATCCAACCGATCGAGCCGTCGACGACGCTCATCCCCGAAAAGAACACGACGAAGACGCTCGCCGTGGGCATCGTGACCGCGATCTTCGTGGCGGCGCTCCCGTTCGTCGTGGGCGCCACGGGCGGCAACTACTGGGTGCGCGTGCTCGACTTCGCGATGCTGTACGTGATGCTCGCGCTGGGCCTGAACGTGGTGGTGGGTTTCGCCGGCCTGCTCGACCTGGGCTACATCGCGTTCTACGCGGTGGGCGCCTATACGGCCGCGCTGCTGACCTCGCCGCACCTCGCGAACCAGTTCACGTGGATCGCCAACATGTTCCCGGGCGGCATGCATACGCCGTACTGGATCGTGATCCCGTGCGCGATGGCGCTCGCCGCGCTGTTCGGCGTGCTGCTCGGCGCACCGACGCTGCGTCTGCGCGGCGACTACCTCGCCATCGTGACGTTGGGCTTCGGGGAAATCGTTCGTATCTTCATGAACAACCTCGACCGTCCGGTGAACATCACCAACGGGCCGCAGGGCATCACGGGCGTCGCGCCGCTGCAGGTCTTCGGCTTCAACTTCGCGCAGCCGCACGAGATCCTCGGCTTCACGTTCACGCAGGTCTACATGTACTACTACGTGTTCGTGATCTGCGCGCTGCTCGTGATCTGGGTGTGTACGCGCCTGCAGCACTCGCGCATCGGCCGCGCATGGGCCGCGATCCGCGAAGACGAAATCGCCGCCAAGGCCATGGGCATCAACACCCGCAACGTCAAGCTGCTCGCGTTCGCGATGGGCGCGTCGTTCGGCGGCCTTTCGGGTGCGATGTTCGGTGCGTTCCAGGGCTTCGTGTCGCCGGAATCGTTCACGTTCTGGGAATCGGTCGTGGTGCTCGCCTGCGTGGTGCTGGGCGGCATGGGCCACATTCCGGGCGTGATTCTCGGCGCCGTGCTGCTCGCCATTTTCCCCGAGTTCCTGCGCTCGACGATGGGCCCGCTCCAGCACATGCTGTTCGGCCATGAAGTCGTCGATACGGAAGTGATTCGCCAGCTCCTTTACGGTCTCGCCATGGTCGTCATCATGCTTTATCGCTCCGAAGGCCTGTGGCCCGCGGCGAAGCACGAAGACAAGATCGCGAAGATCGCCAAGCGCGCCAGCAAGAAGCCGATTCGCGCATAACGGGGAGAACAGAATATGAGCAGCAAATCTATCCGCCTGTCCGTGAAGGGCGTGAACAAACGCTTCGGCGGCTTGCAGGCGCTCTCGGATGTCGGCCTGCAGATCGAGGAAGGCACGATCTACGGCCTGATCGGCCCGAACGGTGCAGGCAAGACCACGTTCTTCAACGTGATCACCGGCCTCTACACGCCCGACTCGGGCGAGTTCAAGCTCGACAACGAGGCCTATACGCCGACCGCCGTCTATCAGGTGGCGAAGGCGGGCATCGCGCGCACGTTCCAGAACATTCGCCTGTTCGGCGGCATGACCGCGCTCGAAAACGTGATGGTGGGCCGCCACGTGCGCACGAAGCACGGGCTTTTCGGCGCCGTGTTCCAGACGCCGGCCGAGCGCAAGGAAGAGCGCGAGATCAAGGAGCGCGCGCTCGAATTGCTCGAATACGTGGGCATCGCGCAGTATGCGGACTACACGTCACGCAATCTCTCGTACGGCCACCAGCGCCGCCTCGAGATCGCGCGCGCGCTCGCGACCGATCCGAAGCTGCTCGCGCTCGACGAGCCGGCGGCCGGCATGAACGCGACCGAGAAGGTCGAACTCACGCGCCTGCTCGACAAGATCCGCGCCGATGGCAAGACCATCCTGCTGATCGAGCACGACGTGAAACTGGTGATGGGCCTGTGCAACCGGATGACAGTGCTCGACTATGGCAAGGTGATCGCCGAAGGGCTGCCGCACGACGTGCAGAAAGACCCGAAGGTGATCGAGGCGTATCTGGGTGGAGGGGTTCACTGATGTCTACACCGGTCCTGAAAATCAAGGGTCTGCAGGTCAATTACGGCGGGATCCAGGCGGTCAAGGGCGTGGACATGGAAGTCCGCCAGGGCGAACTCGTCACGCTGATCGGCGCGAACGGCGCGGGCAAGACGACGACCATGAAGGCCATCACGGGTCTGAAGCCGTACTCGGCGGGCGACATCGAGTACAACGGCCAGTCGATCAAGGGCGTGCCGGCGTACGAGCTTCTGAAGCGCGGCCTCGCGATGGTGCCGGAAGGCCGCGGCATCTTCGCACGCATGTCGATCGTCGAGAACATGCAGATGGGCGCGTACCTGCGCAACGACAAGGAAGGCATCCAGAAGGACGTCGACCGCATGTTCGGCTTCTTCCCGCGCCTGAAGGAGCGCGCCACGCAGCTCGCGGGCACGCTCTCGGGTGGCGAGCAGCAGATGCTGGCCATGGCGCGCGCGATCATCAGCAAGCCGAAGCTTCTGTTGCTCGACGAGCCTTCGATGGGTCTCTCGCCGATCATGGTGGAGAAGATCTTCGAAGTGGTGCGCACGATCTCGTCGGAAGGCATCACCGTGCTGCTCGTGGAGCAGAACGCACGTCTCGCGCTGCAGGCAGCCAATCGCGGCTACGTGATGGACTCGGGCCTCGTGACGATGGAAGGCGAGGCGAAGCAGATGCTCGACGATCCGAAGGTGCGCGCCGCGTATCTGGGCGAGTAAGGCATCGCATTGCGGTCCTCGCGGCCGCATAAAGACAAAAGCCGCATGGTGCGAAAACCATGCGGCTTTTTTCATGATGCTGAGCATGCCACTCAGGTAGCGAGTGCTTCGGATTCCTGTGCGGCGAGACGCTTGCCGAGACTCACGACCGCGTCGGCGCGATAGCCGAGCCGCTCGTAGAACGCGAGTACCTCGGCCTTGTCGGTGAGCACCTGAAGGTTGAGCTTGAGGCAGCCCATCGCGGCGAGCGCGCGTTCCGCGTGACGCACGAGCCGCGTGCCGACGCCATGGCGCCGCGCCTCGGGCGCGACGGCGACCGAATAGAGCCAGCCACGATGGCCGTCGTAGCCCGCCATCGCCGTACCGATGAGCACGCCGTCATCATCGCCGCCTGCATCGCCATCGTGACGAAGCGCGACGAAGAAAAGCTCCGGCTGCGTGCCGAGCTTGTTCGCGATCGACAGGCGCGGATCGCGGTGCGGCCGGCTCGCGTCGTTGTACTCGGGAAAAGCCTGCAGCCAGAGCGCGAGCACCGCTTCGGTGTCGCCCTCGGTGAACGCGCGTATCGTGACGGACATCGCTCGTGCTCCGCCCGATTACAGCGAGTCGAGAATCGTGCGCAGCATCGCCATCATCTGGTCGATCTCCTGCGTCGTCACGTTGAGCGCCGGCATGAAGCGCAGCAAGTTCGGGCGTGCGGCGTTGAGCAACAGGCCGTCCGGCTGCATGAGGCGCGCCTTCTCGACGATCTCGGGCCCGATGTCCTTGCCGAGCAGCAGCGCGCGCAGCAAACCTTCGCCGCGCTCACCCTGGAAACCGCGTTCGGCCGAAAGTTCGAGCAGCTTCTCGCGCAGATATTCGCCGCGTGCGCGCACGCCCTCGAGAAAGCCGGGCGCAACCAGTTGCGAGATCACCGAATAGCCAACCGCCGTCATCAGCGGATTGCCGTTGTACGTGCCGCCCTGATCGCCCGCCTCGAACACGGCGATTTCCTTCTTCGCGAGCAGCGCCGCAAGCGGCACGCCGCCGCCGATGCCCTTGCCGAGCGTCATGATGTCCGGCTCGATGCCCGAGAGTTCGTACGCGAACAGGGTGCCCGCGCGGCCGCAGCCGCTTTGAACTTCGTCGACGATCAGGAGGATGCCGTGCTTTTGCGTGAGCGCGCGCAACTGCTGCATGAATTCGCGCGTGGCGGGAATCACGCCGCCTTCGCCCTGGATCGGCTCGAGCATCACGGCCACGGTCTTCGCGTTGATGAGCTTTTCAACCGAGGCGATGTCGTTCAAGTCGGCCTTCGGGAAGCCCGGCACCTGCGGGGCGTAGATCGTGTCCCAGCCCGGCTTGCCGCTCGCCGACATCGTCGCGATCGTGCGGCCGTGGAAGCTGTGGTCGAACGTGATGATCTCCCAGGCGCCGTCGCGATGCTTTTTGCCCCACTTGCGCGCGAGCTTGATTGCGCCTTCGTTGGCTTCGGCGCCGCTGTTGGCGAAGAACACCTTGTCGAAGCAGCTGTGGTCGGTCAGGAGGCCCGCGAGCTTCGCCATCGGCTCGTTGTAGAAGGCCGGCGACGGGTTGATGAGCAGGCGCGCCTGCTTTTCCAGCGCCTCGATCATCCCCTCATTGCAGTGCCCGAGGCTGTTGACCGCCCAACCCTGGATGAAGTCGAGATAGCGCTTGCCTTCGTTGTCGTAGAGCCACGACCCCTTGCCATGCGTGAAAACGATTTCGGGCCGGTTGGTGATGTACATCAGCGACTCGATCGGGTATTCGGAAAAATTCATGGCAACGGGCTCCGCGTTGGGGCTGCAAACAGGTTGAAAGGGATACGGCGGAAAAACAAAAAGCCACGGACTGGCCGTGGCTTTCGTGTTTCGAACTTGCTGTGCGTTGAGAAGTGCAGCGCGCGTCCGCGACTAGCCAGGCCCTAGGGATGGGGCGCGCGGCGACGTCGGAGGGCGGACAGCATGCAGTTCATGGGCGCAAGAATACGACAAGCCGAATGGCGCTGTAAACCGTCAATGTGGCGAATTTTTTCAGTCCGCCGAAGAATTTTTCATGACTCTCGCCCTTTGGATCGATCGGAGCCGCTGCATTGCGCACGCAACGACCCGTGCATCGATCCAAAGGGCGCGCGCGTCAGACGGGGTTCGCGAGGTCCGCGGCGCTCGTGAACGAGTCTGCGTAGAACTCGTCTTCGGGCAGGCCATGATGCTGCGAGAAGTCGCGCTGGGCCGACTCCACCATGACCGGCGCGCCGCACGCATAGACCTGGTGGCCCGACAGGTCGGGCAGATCCTCGATCACGGCGCGGTGTACGAAGCCCGTGCGGCCAGTCCAGTTGTCTTCGGCGGCGGGCTCCGAGAGCACCGGCACGAAGCGGAAGTTCGGAATCTCCTTCGCCCATTGCCCGGCGAGATCCATCAGGTACAGGTCCTTCTTCTGGCGCGCGCCCCAGTAGAGTGTCATCGGACGGTTCAGGTTCTTGTGGACCGCGTGCTCGACGATCGCCTTGATCGGCGCGAAGCCGGTGCCCGAAGCGAGCAGCACGATGGGCTTGTCCGATTCCTCGCGCAGGAAGAAGGTGCCGAGCGGCGCCTCGAAGCGCAGGATGTCGCGCTCCTTCATCTGCGTGAAGACGTGGTCGGTGAACTTGCCACCCGGCATATGGCGGATGTGCAGCTCGATAGGGCCTTCGTCGTGCGGGGCGTTCGCCATGGAGTAGGAGCGGCGCGTGCCATCTTTGAGGATGAACTCGAGGTACTGGCCGGCGAGATACTGCAGGCGCTCGTTCGCGGGCAGCTGCAGCTTGAGCACGATAACGTCGTCGGCCTTGCGCTCGATCGCGGCGATGCGGGTAGGCAGCTTGCGAACCTGCACGTCGCCCACGCCCGCCACTTCGCGGATATCGATTTCGAGGTCCGTTTGCGCCGTCGCGCAGCAGAAGAGGGCCATGCCGCGCGTTCTTTCGTCGTTCGAAAGCGCTGAGGCCGCGTGAGCGCGCTGCTCGACTTCGCCGTTGCAGACGGTGCCCTTGCATGAGCCGCACGCACCGTTCTTGCAGCCATACGGCAGGCCGATGCCCTGACGCAGGGCCGCGTTGAGAATGGGTTCGTCAGGCTCGACCTGGAACTGCCGGCCGCTTTTCTTGAGCGTTACGTTGAAAGCCATATTCAGGGAAGCGTAAATCTGTATCCGAGGGTTGAAATCGGGTCGCGGGAGTCGCTGGGTCATTCCCCGCGTTTCCTTGCCGCCCTTCGCCGCAAGGCGCGGGCCGCTAAAATGGTTCCACTATGATTGCCACACGAAACTTGCGCCGTGCGCGCATCCTGATCGTCGGTTGCGGCGACGTTGGCCTGCGCTGCGTCGCCCAGTTGCGCGAGCGGCCGGACCGCGCGCGTGTTTTCGCGCTCGCGCGCCGCTCCGAGCGCGTGGAAGCGGTGCGCGCCGCGGGCGCTGTGCCCTTGCGCGGCGACCTCGACTCGCGCCGCAGCCTCGCGCGGCTCGGCGGCGTGGCGAGCACGGTGTTGCATCTCGCGCCGCCACAAAAAGACGGTGCCGACGACCTGCGCACCCGCCGCCTGATCGCAGCGCTCACGGCGCGCCGCCGTGCGGCCTCGCGTCCGGTGCTCGCGCGCGGTTTGGCGTTCAGAACGTCCCCCACCTTGCGCCTCGCTTCTGGCGAGTCCACGGGTTTCGGTCCGTCCGCCATTGTACCCGAGCGCATCCGGCGGGCCTCCCGCACCCAGCGCAGGCGCCCTAAGCGCCCGACGCTCGTCTATGCAAGCACGACGGGGGTATACGGCGACTGCGGCGGTGCCCGCATTGACGAAACCCGCCCGGTGCAACCCGCCAACGCCCGTGCGGTACGCCGCGTATCGGCCGAGCGGCAACTGCGGCGCGCAACGGCGCGCGGTGCGCTGAACGCCACGATCGCGCGCATTCCCGGAATTTACGCGGCGAACCGTCTGCCGCTCGCGCGGCTCGCAAAGCGCACGCCCGCGCTCGTCGCGCGCGATGACGTCTATACGAGCCACATTCATGCAGACGACCTCGCGACAATCCTCCTGCGCCTCGCGACCCATGGCCGCGCCGGGCGCACCATCCACGCAACGGACGACAGCGAACTGAAGATGGGGGAGTACTTCGACCGCGTAGCCGACGCCTATGGCCTCGCGCGGCCCCCGCGGGTGAGCCTCGCCGAGGCCGAGCGTGAACTCGAGCCAGTCTTGCTCTCTTTCATGCGGGAGTCACGCCGGCTCGCGAATACGCGGCTCAAGCGCGAGTTGCGCGTGAGGTTGCGTTATCCCGACGTGGATGCGTTCTTGCGCGCGCTGCCGCCGCACCCGTGACTTCGGGCGGGCGGCGCGGCGCAAAGCGTGCCGTTCACGTGATGGCCGGCAGCGCTTCGAGCAGGAGGAAGCAAAGCAGCGCTCCGATGAGCGCCCCGATCAGGTTCGGATGATACTGATGCCGCATATGCATCGACGCGAGCAGGCCACCTATCAGCACCGCCCCAAGCGCCACGAATGCCATCAACAGGAAGGAAATTTCGAGTGTGCCGTTGATGATCATGATGCCCCTCCTTGCAGCTTGTAATCGTTCTTGAGGGCAGTATAGGGCGGAAGGCCGGCAAGGACATGCTGCGGCGCGGCGAAAACGGCGGTCGGCTGCGCGCCTTGGTGCGGCAACGCACCGATGAGCGGCAAAGCGTGCGCGGCGCGAGGGGGTTCAGCCCTTGCTGCGCAGGGCGTCGAGCGCTGCGGCGTCGAGCCACTGCCAGGCGCCCGGCGCGAGTCCCGCGGGCAGAGCGAAGCCGCCGATGCGTTCGCGATGCAGCGCCTCGACGCGATTACCGGCCGCCGCCACCATCCGTTTGACCTGATGGTACTTGCCTTCGAGCACGGTCAATTCGAGTTCACGTTCCCCACGCGCGCTTGCCGCGACAGCGGCGCTCGGCTCGCGCTCGCCATGCAGCAGGACGCCTTCGCGCAGGGCTTTCAGCTGGGCTTCGTCAAGCGCATGGCGCGTCGTCGCGACGTAGACCTTCGGTACCTTGCGCCTGGGCGAAGTGAAGGCGTGAACGAACTGGCCATCGTCGGAAAGCAGCAAGAGGCCGGTCGTATCCTGATCGAGTCGGCCCACACACTGCACGTTGCGTTCGGCGAACTGCGGCGGCAGCAGGTGAAACACGCTCAGATGATGCTGCGGGTCGCGCGAGCATTCATAGCCCGCGGGCTTGTTGAGCGCGATGTAAGCGCGTTCGTGAAACGGCCACGGCTGGCCGTCCACGGTGAAGGCGAGGCCGGACGTATCGAAGGTGGCGTGTGGGTCGGTGCACGGCTCGCCGGTGACGGCGACGCGCGCCTCGGCGATCAGCGCGCGGCATTGGCGGCGCGAGCCGAAACCCTGGGTGAAGAGAATGCTTTCGAGATTCATGACGGACGGCGAACAGCGCGGAGCGGGTATTGTAGCCGCGCGCACGCGGGCCACACCCCTGTGCTCCCGCCGCGCGCCTCGTCCGCTCATATCCGGAAGATCGCGTAACCTGGTTTGGGGTACCGGCAAGTCCAGCCCGCGCGGTGCTGAGCGGCCGCGGGGACGAGGTGGCGCAGCCTGGCCGCAGACGAATCCGCGCTAGAACGGTGCCCGCGCTGCGAAGTGCAGCGGTCCTGGGTCAGTCGGTGATGGAAACGCGCGTGCTGTCGTCGGGGCTGGCGCGAAATTCGTTGACCCGGCCCGCGCGGACGTCGAGCAGCAGCCGGTCCAGCGCTTCCAGGCTCGCGGATCGCTCGCCGCCCGATTTGATCAACGTCGCCGCAGTGCGCCCGGAGGCGGACTCGTGGGCCTCGATGAGGTTGCGAATGGCTTCCTCTCGCCTCATGAAAATGCGGTCCATCGTGCGTTCCCCGCTTGTTATCTCAATAATCTCGCGATAACGATAGCATCGCGCTCACGCGAGAGGCGGCGCAGTCGCAGGTTGCTTGATCTTTGTCCAATTGGGTTGCGTCGGCAGGCGTCGTGCGCGCGTCCGACTGGATTCGAGCGGCAACAAAAAACCCGCGAAGCGATGAACTTTCGCGGGTTTCAGGATTCCGGCTTTTGCGAAGAACGCGCAAAAAGCATTCTGGTGCCTCGGGCCGGAATCGAACCGGCACTCCTTTCGGAACCGGATTTTGAGTCCGGCGCGTCTACCAATTTCACCACCGAGGCGCTTGCTGCCTGCTTGTCGCTACTCGCTTGCAGCACATCCGTGCGCCAGTCTGCAGGCGCCCGAAGTAGCCGGTGATTATGACGCAAATCGCCCAGCCAGGCAACCATGCGCCGGCAAGCCCGTCAAATGGTCCGCGAGAAGCTTTCGCGCTGCTGTGCGCCCAGATAACGATCGAAAACCATCGCGATGTTGCGCACCAGCATGCGTCCTGCAGGCAGCACCTCGAGGCGATCGGCGCTGCGCGCGACGAGCCCGTCGCGTTCGAACTCGCGCAGGCGTTCGAGTTCGGGGGCAAAAGCCGCCGGGAAGCGCACGCCATACGCGGCCTCGAACTCGTCGTAGCGCAGTTCGAGATTGCACATCAGCTCGGTGATGATGTCGCGGCGCAGACGGTCGTCGGCGGTGAGGCGAACGCCTTTCCTGATCGCCAGCTCTCCCGCGTCGATGGCCGCTCCGTATCCGGTCAGGTCCTTGGCATTCTGCGCGTAGACGTCGCCGACCTTGCCGATCGCCGACGCGCCGAAGCCGATCAGGTCGCAATCGGCGCGTGTGCTGTACCCCTGGAAATTGCGGTGCAGCGTGCGTTGCACCTGGGCGCGCGCGAGTTCGTCGGTAGGTAGTGCGAAATGATCCATGCCGATGTACACGTACCCCGCGTCGGTCAGCTGCTCGATTACCAGTTGCAGCAGCGCCATGCGCTGCGCGGGCGGCGGCAGGGTGGTTTCGTCCATCTGACGCTGCATTTTGAACAGATGCGGCATATGCGCGTAACCGAATACCGAGATGCGATCGGGTGCGAGCAGCAGCATCGTCTCGAGCGTGCGGCGAAAGGTACTGACGTTCTGGTGCGGCAGGCCGTAGATCAGATCGACGCTGATCGATTCGAAGCCGTTCGCGCGCGCGGCGTTCATGACGTCGACGGTGAGTTCGAGCGGCTGGATGCGGTTGACCGCTTTCTGCACGACGGGATCGAAGTCTTGCACGCCAAGGCTCAGCCGGTTGAAACCGAGCGAGCGCAGATGGGCGACGGTCTGCGCCGTGGCTTCGCGCGGATCGATCTCGATCGAGTATTCGCCTTCGTCGTCGGGCAGCAGCGTGAAGTGTTCGCGCGTGGCGGCCATGAGCGCGCTCATTTCGTCGAGCGACAGAAAGGTGGGCGTGCCGCCGCCCCAATGCAGTTGCGAAACCGGGCGCTTCGTGTCGAACAGTCGGGCCTGCAGAGCCACTTCGCGGATCATCTGCTGGAGATACGGTTTCGCGCGGCCACGGTTCTTCGTGATGACCTTGTTGCAGCCGCAATAGAAGCAGACCGTGTCGCAGAAGGGGATATGGAAGTACAGCGAGAGATCGGTTTCGCTCGCGCCCGGATCGGCGGCGGCCCGGCGGTAGTCCGCGGGATCGAAGTCGTCGCGGAACTGCAGGGCTGTCGGATAGGACGTGTAACGTGGGCCGTTGGCGCCGTATTTGGCGAGCAGGTCGGGGCGAAAGAGCAGGTCGGCGTCGCTCATGTAAAGCTCACTGGGAAGGCGGCGCCTTGGCGGGCTCGCCCCGCGACGCGGAACGCCGTGCACGGGTGGCGTGTCCTGGAGCGCCAGATGCACAGAGTGTAAGAGCCCGTCAGTGCATGCGATTGTGTAAAAAGGTCGCATATCGGCGATGGCACAATACGTCTGGTCCTTCGATGCGCGCGCTGCCGCGTCCGGACCCAATCCGTGAGCGTTTCAGGAAACCGATGTGAGTCCCGTTTTTCCCGCCGATGTTTCCGCGCATGCGTGCCGTCCCGGCTGTGGCGCCTGCTGCATCGCGCCGTCCATTACGAGTCCGATTCCGGGCATGCCGAATGGCAAGCCGGCCGGCGTGCGCTGCGTTCAGCTTGGCGAGGATCTGCGCTGCATGATCTTCGGCTCGCCGTTACGTCCGGCTTGCTGCTCGGGGCTGCAGCCGCAGCCCGACATGTGCGGGGGCTCGCGCGAGGAGGCGATCGTCTGGCTCACGCGTCTCGAAGCGCAAACTGCGCCGCCGCCAAAATCGCTGGCCTCTCGCTGAGCGAGGCGCAAACTGCGTCCGCCCGGCGGTATGCGCCAGAATGACGGCGCCGCCCGGACGTCGCCGCGTAAGGTCGGCTAACCGGCCAGCCCGCCCAAAAGGAGAATCCGCATGATCCACACCGCAACGCGCGTTTCCCGGCGCGCCTTCCTGTACGCAGCCTGTGCCGCGGCGGGGACGGCGATGTCGCTCGGCGCGTGTGCGACGGGGATATTCCCGTTCATTCCCGACCACTACACGTTTTCGCAGCAGCAGGTGCAGGACGCGGTGCAGCGCAAGTTTCCGTATCACCGCTCGATGCAGCAGATTTTCGACGTCTCGCTCACGAACCCCGTCGTGACGCTGCAGCCCGATCGCAACCGCGTGGCCGTGCGGCTCGACGCGCACCTCGAAAGTCCGCTGATGCAGCAGCCCGTAAGCGGTGCGTTCACGGTATCGAGCGAGCTTGCGTACGACGCCGCGAGCCGCGCCGTGGTGCTCCGGTCGCCATCGGTCGACGGCGTCGACATGGCCGGCAACGCCGCCGCGTACGCGCCGCAGGTGAACGCGATCGCGGCGCTCGCCGCCACCCAGTTGCTCAACAACTATCCGGTCTACACCTTCAAGCCCGACCAGCTTCAGTTTGCCGGCGTGAATTACGAACCCGGTACAATCACCATCCTTACAAACGGCATACGCGTACAGATCGTCGAGAAGTAAGCAGACGAAACGCCGGCGCGCACGGCCGCCGCGGGTCGTGCCGCGAGGCTTCGTGCGCCGTCCTGACGCCCGCTTTCACGAATAAGAGGACTAGAAGGGATGGACTGGATATTGACCTGCAAGGCCTTGATTCTCGGCATCGTCGAGGGGCTCACGGAGTTTTTGCCCGTTTCGAGCACGGGCCATCTGATCGTCGTGGGCAGCCTTCTCAATTTCGAAGGCGACTTTGCGAAGACCTTCGATGTGGCGATCCAGTTCGGCGCGATTCTCGCGGTGTGCTGGGAGTTCCGCCGCAAGATCGGCGATGTCGTCGTAGGGCTGCCCACGCGGCCCGATGCCCGGCGCTTCGCGCTCAACGTGATCGTCGCCACGATCCCGGCGGTCGTGCTGGGCCTGCTGTTCGAGAAGGCGATCAAATCGGTTCTGTTCGCGCCGGTGCCCGTGGCGTTCGCGCTCGTCGGGGGCGGCCTCGTCATCCTGTGGGTCGAAAGCCGGATGCGGGGCCCGCAGGGGCTGCCGGTCGCCGCACAGCACGACGCGCGTGTGAAGTCGCTCGACGAGATCACGCCGCTCGATGCATTCAAGGTCGGTTGCGCGCAGTGTCTCGCGCTGATTCCGGGTATGTCCCGCTCGGGCTCGACCATTATCGGCGGAATGCTGTTCGGCCTCGAGCGGCGCGTCGCGACCGAGTTTTCGTTCTTTCTCGCCATCCCGATCATTTTCGGCGCGACGCTCTATGAACTGCACAAGAGCTGGCAGACGATCTCCGTGGATGAACTCGGGCTCTTCGGTGTCGGGTTCGTGGCCGCGTTCGTGAGCGCTTTCGCGTGCGTGCGCTGGCTCTTGCGCTTCATTGCGTCGCACGATTTCACCGCTTTTGCCTGGTACCGAATCGCCTTCGGCCTCGTGATCCTGTTGTTCGGCTACGGCGGCGGGCTTGGCTGGGACGACTAAAAGCGACGGGCGCCGCATGACAGCGCGGCGCCCGTTTCTCGTTGCAACTCGCGGATTCAGTCGGCGCGGCGGCGGAACACCAGATCCCACACACCGTGGCCGAGCCGCAAACCGCGGCGCTCGAACTTGGTCACTGGGCGATAGTCCGGGCGCGGTGCATAGTCGGCGGCCGTATTCTCCAGCGCCGGCTCCGCGCCTAGCACTTCCAGCATCTGCTCCGCATAGTTTTGCCAGTCGGTCGCGCAATGCAGATAAGCACCGGGCTTCATGCGCGAGACGAGCAGCGCGACGAATTTCGGCTGGATCAGGCGGCGCTTGTGATGGCGCGCCTTGTGCCACGGATCGGGGAAGAAGATGTGCACCCCGTCGAGGCTAGCGGGGGCGATCATGTGCTCGAGCACTTCCACGGCGTCGTGCTGGATGATGCGGATGTTCTCGAGATTCTGCTCTCCGATCAGCTTCAGCAGGGCGCCGACCCCCGGCTCGTGGACCTCGACGCCGAGGAAATCCTCCTCGCGGCGCAGTGCTGCGATTTCCGCCGTGCTGGCGCCCATGCCGAATCCGATCTCCAGTACGCGCGGCGCGTGGCGGCCGAACACGGCGTCCCAATCGGCGGCCTCGGGCTGGTAGGGCACCACGAAGCGCGGGCCGAGTTCGTCGAGCGCGCGGCGCTGGCCGGTCGAGACGCGGCCGGCGCGCGTCACGAAGCTGCGGATGCGACGCAGGTGCAGCGCGTCGCCTGCCTGGGCGTCGGGTTGCTCGTTCGCATCGGAGGCGGCGTCTTCTGCGTCTGACGGCGCGCAGTCGGGACGGACTTCGTCGTTGGGATCGTGATTCATCTTCGCGGATAGGTGTGAGAGCGGCGGATTTCGCGGCTTTCGAAAATGCGGGCGGCTTGCGCCATCGGCATGCGATGCCATGTGGCGGCGGGGCCCCGGCTGTGCCGGGCCGAATGCGACGTGCGCCGCTTTCGGCCGTTGCCCGGTGGGCGCGGCGGCCGCAATGGCCGGGTTGCCGGTCCGCCCGAAACGGCAGCTGTCTGCCGTAGCCAGTTCGGCCGCCAGGGCGAGCGCGGCGCGCTTGAGGCCCGGTGGCTCCGAGGCCGTCGCGCATTATATCAGCGCGGCCGGAGGGCTCCGGGCACCAGCCCGGGAGCGCCAGTTGGCCGCCGCAGCGCCGGGGTCATCGATTCAATCCGCCGAAACGACAACTCGCATGCGCGTGGGTTCGTACAGATCGAACGCATCGACACGCCCGGCGCGTACGTCGAACAGCAGTTGCGTGAGGTCCTCGGCTGCGGCGCGCAGGCGCTCGGCCTCGGCCGGCATGCGTTCATCGGCGTCAATCAAAAGGGCTTTGCGCGAGCGCACGATCAAGGCGATCGCGCTCGGCCGGGACATGAAAAATTGATCCATCGGGGGACTGGTGCGCCAGAGGCGCACGGCGAGTCGTTGCGGCGATCCTGCGAAATCCTTCGGGCTCGCCGGCGGACCCGCTCGCGGCGCATACGGCAGAACACGACGCGCGCCAGAGTGCATTGTGCAACAGTGGAATTCAGATCGCGCCGGGCATGCGCCGGACAAGCGCCAGCAAGGCAGGCATGGCGGCCGGGGAGGGGGGCGCGGCTAAAACACCGTGGTCTCGCGCGGCGGTGGGCGACCCTGCGTGCCTACCTGCCTAAGTGGAGCGGGCGATGGGAATCGAACCCACGTCATCAGCTTGGGAAGCTGAGGTAATAGCCATTATACGACGCCCGCAGAGCGCGCCATTTTACGCGGTTTCGACGGGTTTGCGCAATGACGCGGTCGAAGGAAGCGGCGCGAGGAACGCGCCGCCGATGGTGCGAATCGCTGAGGGGGTGCCCTCAGATGCCGAATAGCGTCAGCGAAACGGCTGCGCGTGTGACCACCATAAGCAGCACCTGAACGATCACGAAGAGCAGGATCGGCGAGAGGTCGAGTCCGCCCAGATTCGGCAGGATGCGTCGCAGCGGATTGAGGAACGGCGCCGTCAGCTGATAAAGCACCGGCATTGCCGCCGAGCGCGGGTTGAGCCACGAGAGCAAAGCCATCAGGATCGTCAGCCAGATCAACAAATTGAGCGCCCATTTCACGAGCGTGAGCAACGCGACGATCAGAAGCGTCGGCAGAAGGCCCAAGGGGTCGACTCCCGCAATCCACACCATCAGCAGCACATACGCGATGGCCGCAAGCAGCGCGGCGACCACACTCGCCCAGTCGATGCCGCGCACGCTGGGGATCACGTGCCGCAGCGGCAGCACGAGCCAGTTGGTGACCTGCTGGATGGCGTGAGTCACGGGGTTGTACGGCGGCACCCGCACGTATTGAAGCCAGGCGCGCACCAGCAGAGCGGCGCCGAACAATGTGAAGACCGTATTGAGCAGAAAGCGGGCGATATCGCCGAACATCGGTGTCGTTTCCTTCGTGTGTTGAGTTGCGGCGCGTCTGGCGTGTGGCGGCCGAAAAGGGTGTCGAGGCTGCCCGTTCCCTATTGCGGAACAGGTCAGACTGACACCTTGATCTCGCTAATCAGAATCGTGCCATTTCCGCCGTCGGTGTAGTTGGGAATGTCGTCGAGCAGCGTATCGGCATGCGGCTGGAATGCCGCGTAGAACGCATCCACCGACTGGAACAGGAAGTGCCCGGCTGCGACGTAAGGCGGCGGCGTGCCCGGCGGCCCCGCATTGATGCCGATGTCGACGGACCAGCCCTTGAGCGAGTCGCCGAAAAGCTTGGCTGCGAGCGGCATGTGATGCGTGCAGTAGTATCCGGTGTCGAAACGCCCGTTTTCGCGATACGGATAGAGGATGCTGACCTTGATCATTGTGCGTTCTCGTCGGTGAGTCCTGTGGGCGCGCTGCGCGCGCCGTCGCCACATTACCACGGCTTACGCGTCGCCAGTATCCGCGATCGATACTGCCGCGCGGGGTAGGCGCATGCGCGGTGGCCGTCCTGTCCTGGCGCGGACCTGAAAGTCACTAGTCTTGGCACACATCACGGTTTTCTGTGAACAGCTACAGTGTTTCTGTCAGATTGTGCTTGCCATGCGCATAGCGGCACAGACGTTGTATTGAGCCGCGCGTCGCGCCCAATGTTCGTTGTCGTACCGATCACGCCCCTATGGTGCGACTACAAATGACGCTGGAGGCAACGAGGGCGCGTTCTTGAGGTGGCACGATTTATGCTGGCGGACCGACGGCACACCCTCGGCGGCTGAGACCAGCATGAGGTGGCCTCAACGAACAGTGCGCAGCGCATATACGGCGCACATGAGGCTATCGCGCAACAGTGCAATTCTTGTCGCGGAATCTCAGCACAATACTTTTCATCGTTTGGTTTCGTTGTTGCAGTCGTGCAATTGGGTTTGTTCCTGTCGGTAGTCCGATTCGGGGAGTTCACCATGAGCATCTTCGCTTACCGAAAGCATCTGCGGTTTCTCACGCCGGTTCAACGCCGCTGCTGGTGGGACCAGAAGAAGCGCCTGACGCCGCGCGTGCGCATCAGCGGCGCCTACGTACCGCCGAGCGTCACGCGCGAATTCACCTACGTGAAGGTCGGATAGCCAGGTTCGCGCATTGCAGCGGCGGCGCTGGTACCGCCGCCGGTTGAATAAGATGCCCGGTCCCGCGACCGGGCATTGTCGTTTACAGCGCGGGACGTGCCTCGGGCGGCGGCGGCCCCGCGACTAATTTGTAATCGAACATTACCGGGAAAGTGGCGTTTCCGCGCCTCCATGCCGGTAAGAATGAAAGCTCGCCCTGCCTCCAGCCATTCCCCGCCCCGATCCGGCGGCCCTTCGGCGATTTTTCGCCGCAGCCGCGCCCGCTGGGCCCGATGCCCGTTCGGATTGCCCGCAGCGGGGATTGCAATTCGAAACAAATGGCTACCAATGCCGGTCACTATTTTCGATACATTGAACGCGTGGGCAGTGCCCGTTATTGAAAGGCGCCGTTGGCGGCCGCCAGGAGAAGAGAAGTGAAAAAGACCGTTCCGTTCATCGTTGCCGCTGCGCTAGGCATGGGGTTCGTCAGCGCGGCCCAGGCGCACGTTTCGGTGGGTATCGGTATTGGCATTCCGGTTGCTCCGGCTTATCCGGTTTATGCGGAGCCAGTCTACGCGCCGCCGCCCCCGCCTGTCATCTACGCCCCGCCGCCCGTGGTCTATGCGCCGCCGCCCGCCGTCGTCTATGGCGGCTACGGCTACTACGGCCATCCGTATTGGCGTCATGGTGGCTACTACCGCGGCTACTACGGCCACGGTTATTACCGCCACTAAGCTGACGGGCGGCAGCCGCCCGATCCTGGCTTTAGAAACGGCGCAACGCCGGCTCACGCCGCGTTGCGCCGTTTCCTATTGCGCCGAGCCGGACATGCCTGACCCCCATCACGTTGAGCCGGCGCCTTGCAGAATCAGATCGTGGTAGCCGTGCACGATCACGCTGTACGAAAAGTATGCGAACAACAGCGCCGAGAGCATGTGGCAGGCGCGCAGCAAGCCGGCGCCGGCGCGCTTGCGGCCATGACTCGCGAGGCTGCACAGGAAAAGCGTCCAGCCGAGGCCTCCCGCGAAAAAGCCCAGCAGGAAGATAGACGCCGCACTTGCGCTCGTCGCGCCCGACTTGGCGATGAGCGCGCCGCCAACGGCCGCAAACCAGAGAATCGCGCTCGGAGACGACAGCGCGAGCACCACGCCGCGCACGAAGCTGCGCCACGGTTTCGGCAGCGGCGCGGCGCTATCGGCTTCGCCTTCCACGGGCGGCGCCGAGGCAGGATAGAGCGCTTCGCGTGCCATTTTCCAGGTCAGCATGAGCAGCAGGGCGGAGCCGCCGATCCACACGATCCAGCGGACCGCCGAAAACTGCAGCAGCGCGGCCATGCCCGCCAGCGCCAGCGCGGCATAGATGAGATCGCCAAAGCACGAGCCGAGGCCAAGCCAGAAGCCCGGCCGAAAGCCGTGTGTGAGGGTGAGCGAAATGATGGCGACGTTGACGAGACCAATGTCGAGGCAAAGCGAAAGCGACAGGAAAAAACCATCGGACAGCAGAGAAACGTGAGACATGAAAACGATTTCTTGTTGGTATGGATTGCATGCCGCGCCGGCCCACCCGCGCGAGCGAAAGCGGGCGACATGAACGTTGGCGTCAAATGCGGTTCAAGCGCGGCTCAAGCGCGCCTTAAACGTGCCTTAGACGCCAATACACAGATACTTGAGCTCGACATATTCGTCGATGCCGTACTTCGAACCTTCGCGTCCGAGACCCGACTGCTTCACGCCGCCAAACGGCGCGACCTCATTCGAAATGAGCCCCGTGTTGATCCCGACCATCCCGTACTCGAGCGCTTCCGCCACGCGCCAGACGCGACCAAGGTCGCGGCTGTAGAAGTACGAGGCGAGGCCGAACTCCGTGTCGTTGGCAAGGCCGATCACCTCGGCTTCGTCGCTGAAGCGGAACACGGCGGCGACGGGGCCGAAAGTTTCTTCGCGGGCGATCAGCATTTCGCGCGTGACGTCGGCGAGCACGGTGGGCTCGACATAGCGGCCCGAACTGGCCTTGCCGCCCGCGACGAGTCTCGCGCCCTGGGCCGTCGCATCGTCGATGTGCTGCGTGACCTTGGCGACGGCTGCATCGTCGATCAGCGGCCCCTGGTTGACGCCGCTCTCGAAGCCATTGCCCACCTTGATCTTGCGCGAAGCGGCCGCGAGTTTTTCGACGAAGGCGTCGTATACCTTGTCGTGCACGTAGAAGCGGTTCGTGCAGACGCAGGTCTGGCCCGCGTTGCGGTACTTCGAGATGATCGCGCCTTCCACGGCGGCGTCGAGATCGGCGTCGTCGAACACGATGAAGGGCGCGTGGCCACCCAGTTCGAGCGCGATCTTCTTGACTGTCGGCGCGCACTGCTGCATGAGGATGCGGCCCACCGGCGTCGATCCCGTGAAGGACAGATGGCGCACGACGTCGCTCTCGCACAGCGCGCGGCCGACCTCGATGGAGTTCGCCGAGTCGGCGGTGACGACATTGAACACGCCCTTGGGCACGCCCGCGCGCTGCGCGAGTTCGGCGAGCGCGAGTGCGCAAAGCGGCGTTTGCTCGGCCGGCTTCACGACGATCGTGCAGCCCGCGGCGACGGCGGGGGCGACCTTGCGCGTGATCATCGCGATCGGGAAATTCCACGGGGTGATCGAGACGCACACGCCGATCGGCTGCTTGAGCACGACGAGCTTGCGGTCGCTCGCGGGGCTCGCGAGCACGTCGCCGTTCACGCGCTTGGCCTCCTCGGCGAACCATTCCAGGAACGACGCGCCATACACCACTTCGCCGCGCGCTTCGGCGAGCGGTTTGCCTTGCTCGGCGGTCATGATCGCGGCGAGGTCGTCGGCGTGCTCGATCACGAGGTCGAACCAGCGCCGCAGCACGGCCGCGCGCTCCTTGCCCGTCTTCGCGCGCCACGCCGGCAGCGCGGCACTGGCGGCCGCGATGGCGCGCCTCGCCTCGTCGGCGCCGAAGTCGGGCACCTGGGCGATTTCGGCGTTGTCGGCGGGGTCGAGCACGGCGAACGTCGCCGCACCACCGCTCCACTCGCCGTCAATGTACGCGCGGGTCTTGAAGAGCGCGGGATCATTCAGTTGCGTCAGGCGCTCCGATGCGGACAACATCATCATCGTCTCTCCTCAGGTTCACCTGGCGTCGCGGCTCTTGCCGTGTGCGAGGCGCGATGCGGTAAGCGCGGCGTCGCGAAACAGGCGTCGCGGATGAATCGGCCGGCCCCTCGGGTGGGGCGCCGCGCCGGATCATGCCCGGTCGCGCGGCGCCTGAGCGCTAGCCGCGGCTCAAGCCCAACTCGTCGTAGAGACGGTCGACGCGGGTTTTCACGGCCGGGTCCATCTCGATTGCCCGGCCCCATTCGCGGTCCGTTTCGCCGGGCCACTTGTTGGTTGCATCGAGCCCCATCTTCGAACCGAGGCCCGCCACCGGCGACGCGAAGTCGAGGTAGTCGATCGGCGTATTCTCGACGAGCACCGTGTCGCGCGCCGGATCGATACGCGTGGTGATCGCCCAGATCACCTCCTTCCAGTCGCGGATATCGACATCATCGTCGACCACGACGATGAACTTCGTATACATGAACTGGCGCAGGAAGCTCCACACACCGAACATCACGCGTTTTGCGTGCCCGGGGTAGCTCTTCTTCATCTGCACGATCGCCATGCGGTAGCTGCATCCCTCGGGCGGCAAATAGAAGTCGGTGATCTCGGGAAACTGCTTCTGCAAGAGCGGCACGAACACTTCGTTCAACGCCACGCCGAGCACCGCGGGCTCGTCGGGCGGTTTGCCCGTGTACGTCGAATGGTAGATCGCGTCGCGGCGCATGGTGATGCGTTCGACCGTGAACACGGGGAACCATTCCTGTTCGTTGTAGTAGCCCGTGTGGTCGCCGTAGGGGCCTTCGAGCGCGTGCTCGTAGGCGGCGCTCGCGCCTCTGGCGGGGCGCGGCGGTGCGCCGGCGGGCGCCGGGCCGGGCTCGCCCGCCTGCGGGTAGATGAATCCTTCGAGCACGATCTCGGCGCGTGCGGGAATCTGGAGCGTGTCGACGCCGGGCGTGAGGCATTTCGCCAGTTCCGTGCGGGCACCGCGCAACAGGCCCGCGAACTGGTATTCGGAAAGCGTGTCCGGCACCGGCGTAACGGCGCCGAGGATCGTCGCCGGGTCGGCGCCGAGCACGACCGCGACGGGATAGGGCTTGCCGGGGTGCTTCAGCGCGAACTCGCGGAAATCGAGTGCGCCGCCCCGGTGAGCGAGCCAGCGCATGATCAGCTTGTTGCGGCCAATCAGCTGCTGGCGGTAAATGCCGAGGTTCTGGCGCGTCTTGTTGGGCCCGCGCGTCACCGTCAGGCCCCAGGTGACGAGCGGGCCGGCGTCGCCTGGCCAGCAGGTCTGGATGGGCAGCTTCGCGAGATCGACGTCGTCGCCCTCCCAGACGATCTCCTGGCAGGGCGGCGCGCTCACGGTCTTCGGCGCCATGTCCCAGACGGCCTTGGCAAGGGTGAGGAGCTTGCCCGCATCCTTCAGGCCGCGCGGCGGTTCGGGCTCTTTCAGCGCCGAGAGCAGGCGTCCGACGTCGCGCAGCGATTCGAGCGCGGCACCGTCGCCCTCTTTGGCGGTGTCGGGCGTGTCGATGCCCATGCCGAGCGCGACGCGCCGAGGTGTGCCGAACAGATTGCCGAGCACGGGGAACGCGTGGGTCGAACGGTTCTCGAAAAGGAGGGCGGGACCGCCGGCGCGCAGGACGCGGTCGCACAGTTCGGTCATCTCCAGCACCGGGGAGACAGCTTGCGGGACGCGGCGCAATTCGCCGAGCGTCTCCAGGCGACCAACGAAGTCGCGCAGGTCTTTGTATTTCATCGGGGTCGGTCGTGGCAACTGTAACTCGGTGGGCAACCGGCAGGCCCATTCGCACGGCAGGATTCCGGGGCCGTATCGGTGGCTGCGCATTACGGCCAGCAACAAGGGCGACCGTAACAGAAGGTTACGATTGTCGATTTTACCTGTGTCGGGTGGCGCTCGTTCGCGGCGAGTCCGCATAACCGGGCGCTGCGGCGCCTGGCGCGCGGTTTGGAGCCCGATGAACACCGTTTATCATAACAAATAGTTATAGATTTGAATTTCTATAGTATTGACGATCTATAACAGGCTGCTAGAATCCGTCCACATTGGTTGCAGGGTTTGAAATTTTTAGCCACCTTCCCGGTCCTTCAGACGCAACGCGTCGCCGTTTTGCCGAATCCCTGCACGGCTTGCATACGGTCTAGATTGGTTTTCCTCGTCAGCGCTCCTCATGCGCTGGCTGTTCGCGTGAGAACTCCCGCTGCGCGCACATTGCGTGCCTGATTGTCGAGAGGAGTTCCACCCACGGCATTCTTGCCGTTTTCCCGACGCCGCTGCCGCACCAGCCAGGGCGCGCGGTGTCTTGATCCTGCGATTGGCCGTCTGCTTCTGCCGACCCATCTGCCGGATCATGCAACATGGGAGATCTGTAGATGAATACCTGGTTATCGTGGTGGCGCGCCGATGAGCGTGTAGCTCTTGGATTCCGTGCGCTGCTGCGTCGTGGCACCCGCTTGAGCCACCACCTGTTCAGCATTGTTGGCGGTTGTGCCGTTCTGCTCGCGCTTGCCCTGTGGCTGCTACCCACGTGGCGCGGCACGCTGGCCGCGCGCCTGATGCCGTTCGTCTCGGCGGCGGTGCAGGCCGGTCCGGCACGTCTGCTGCAAGGCAATCCGCTGCCCTCATTCGCGCCCCCGGGCGTAGCCACTCACGAGGACAACGCCGATGGCGCGATGCTGCCGACGGCGCTCGTGCCCGATACGCGCAATCTGCCCAACGCGGTCAATGTGGCGGCTAATGCAGGCGTTTCGTCCGCGGGTTCGGACAGCACTGTCGCGAAGGTTGCGACCTCGGTGTCGAACGGCGGTATCGCCACGCTCGACGCCGTGACGCTCAACGGCCTCGATCCGCGCGCGCTGCCGAGTGTGGGTTCGCTCGCGCGCATGATTCCGCCCCAGCGCATCGCGGCCGACGCACGCGACGACCGCGCGCTCGTTTCGGCGCGCGAGCAGGCGCTCGTCGCCACGTATCTGGCGCGACGCTACCGCGTGGCGCAGGAGCCAGTGGGCGAGCTCGTGAAGGCGGCGTTCGACACCGGCCGCGAAGTCGGGATCGATCCGCTCCTGATCCTCGCCGTGATGGCGATCGAATCGGGCTTCAACCCGTTCGCCGAAAGCGGTGTGGGCGCGAAGGGCCTCATGCAGGTCATGTCGAAGGTCCACTCGGACAAGTTCCAGTACTTCGGCGGGCAGCGCGCGGCGCTCGATCCGCTCGCGAACATCAAGGTTGGCGCCCTGGTGCTGAAGGATTGCATCGCGCGCGGCGGCTCGCTGCCGGGCGGTCTGCGCCTGTACGTCGGATCGACCTCGCAGGACGACGGTGGTTATGGCGCCAAGGTGATGGCCGAGCGCGGCCGTCTGCGCGACGTCGCACGCGGCCGCAATGTGCCGGTCAACGCACCGCAGGCGCCGGTCACCAGCACGGCCAGCGCGCCCGCGCCGCAGAAAGTGGCCAGCATCACAGGCGACAAGCGCGTGCACGTGACGCTCGACAGCGCTCACGCGCTGGATGACAAGACGTCGTCGCCGAAGAGCGCGTCCGGTCAGGACGACGCCAGCGCGAGCACGGCGGCCCAGAAGCACGGTTCGTCCGAAATGGGCGCGTGAGCGTCGCGGGCGTCTGGCTGAAAGAGCGGTCAAACGAAAAAGCATGAAAAAGGCACCCGAGGGTGCCTTTTTCTATTGCTTGACCAGTTCCGATCGGTGCGGATCAGCGTCCGAAGAAGGTACGCAGCCGGCCGACCGCTTCTTCCAGGCGCTCGTATGCCGTGGCATAGGAGAGGCGCACATACTGGCGCGGCGCGGCCAGGCCGAAGTCCATGCCCGGCACCATTACGGTGCCTGCGTCGTGCAGCATCGCGCGGGTGAGCGCGTCGCTGTCGCCGGCGGCGGGGTGCGCGACGTTCGAGCAGTCGGCGTAGACGTAGAACGCGCCGTCGGGCATTACGGGCACCGTGAAGCCGAGCGATTCGAGCGCGGGCGCGATGAAGTCGCGGCGCCGCTTGAATTCGAGCCGGCGCGCTTCGTAGATCTTCAAGGTCTCCGGCTCGAAGCAGGCGAGCGCGGCATGCTGCGCGAGCGCCGAGGCGCAGATGAAAAGGTTCTGTGCGAGCTTTTCGAAGGCGCCCACGAGCGAGGGTGGCACCACGAGCCAGCCCAGCCGCCAGCCGGTCATGTTGAAGTACTTCGAGAAGCTGTTGACGGTCACGACGTCGTCGCCGAACGAGAGCGCGGAGACGGGCGGCGCATCGTACGAGAGCCCTTGATAGATCTCGTCGACGATCGTGAAGCCGCCGCGCGCACGCACGCTTTGCACGATGCGCTTGAGCTCGTCGGGCTCGATCGAAGTCCCCGTGGGGTTCGACGGCGAAGCCAGCAGCACGCCACGCGTGCGCGGCGCCCACAAGCGCTCGACGTCGGCGGCGGTGAGCTGGAAGCGCGCCTCCGGGCCGCTCGGCACGAGCACCGGCTTGCCTTCCGCGGCGGCCACGAAGTGCCGGTTGCAGGGATAGCAGGGGTCGGGCATCAGCACTTCGTCGTCGCGGTCCACGAGCGCCGTGCAGGCGAGCAGAAGCGCCGCCGAGGCGCCCGCCGTCACGACGATGCGCGCCGGGTCGACCGTAAGGCCATACGCGTACTGGTAGTGCGCGGCAATCGCCTCGCGCAGCGCGTGGATACCGAGGGCGTTCGTGTATTGCGTGACGCCGCGGCGCAGCGCCGCGGCCGCGGCCTCGACCACGGGCTCGGGCGCCGTGAAATCCGGCTCGCCAATGCCCATGTGGATGATGTCGCGTCCTGCGCGTTCGAGCTTCGCGGCTTCCTTCGCCAGTTCCATGACGTAGAAAGGCTGGATTTCGTCGACGCGCGCGGCTAGCCGCAGGAGCGGTTCGGCAACGGTGTTCATGCGGGTGTTTCCAGTACTGACAGATCACGCGACGCGCGGGGCGGGGCGCTCAGTGCTTTTTAGCGCCCCCTTGTTGCCCCGGCTGCTCGCGTTGTTACGACTTGCGGGCGTTTTGCGCTTCGGTGGCCCGCAGTTGCGCCGCGAGCTTGTCGAGCACGCCGTTGACGTACTTGTAGCCGTCCGAGCCGCCGAAGGTCTTGGTGAGCTCGACCGCCTCGTTGATCACGACGCGGTACGGAATGTCGACGTGATGCTTGAACTCGTAGGTCGCGACGAGCAGCACCGCCCGTTCGACGGGCGAAAGCTGCTCGATCGGACGGTCGAGGCACGGTGCGATGGCGGCGGACAGTTCGTCCGACTCGCGGATCACGCCGTGCAGGATCGCATCCAGATGCTCGTGGTCGGCCTTGTCGTAGCCCTGCGAACCGCGCAGCTGCGCGTCGATCTCGCCGGCGGGCACACCCGACAGCAGCCACTGATACAACCCCTGCGTGGCCAGTTCGCGGGAGCGGCGGCGCGCGCTCTTCATTGCTGTTCCTCTTCGTCTTCCTCGTCTTCCTCGTCGTCGTCGCCGCCGTCGAGCTGCTCCAGCGCCACCGTCAGGTTGGCCATTTCGACGGCCACGCGCGCGGCGTCACGACCCTTCTCGGTCATGCGCGCCACGGCCTGCTCGTCGTTCTCGGTGGTGAGCACGGCGTTCGCGATGGGCACGTTGAAGTCGAGCGAAACGCGCGAGATGCCGGCGCCGCTTTCGTTCGAGACGAGTTCGAAGTGGTACGTTTCGCCGCGCACGACCGCGCCGAGCGCGATCAGGGCGTCGAACTGGCCGCTTTCGGCGAGCTTTTGCAGCGCGAGCGGAATCTCGAGTGCGCCCGGCACGGTGACGAGCAGCACGTCCTCGCCCGTCACGCCGAGGCGCTCGAGCTCTTCGATGCAGGCGTCGGCGAGGCCGTTGCAGACGGGTTCGTTAAAGCGCGACTGGACGATGCCGATGCGCAGTCCGTCGCCGTCGAGGTTCGGTTGGTATTGTCCGATTTCCATGTGGTGTCCGTAGGTTCGGTTGAGCGTGGTGACGCGTAAAAGGAGCGCGACGCGACTTCAGGCGCGCGACGAAGCAGGATCAGCGGCTTCCGGCAGGCAGGGTGCTTGCGCTTCGCTGCCTGGCATCGGCACGAAGCCGGTGACTTCGAGACCGTAGCCCGACATGCTGCCGAGGCGGCGCGGCTTCGAGAGCACCTGCATGCGGCCCACGCCGAGTTCGCGGAGGATCTGCGCACCGATGCCGTAGGTCTTGAAGTCCACGGGCCGGCGTGCGAGCGCCTCCGCGCGCTCTTTCTGGTCGAACGCCTTGAAGACGTCGATCAGGTGTTCTTTGGTATCGCCGCAGTTGAGCATGACGATCACGCCCAGGTCGCGCGCGGCGATCTCGCGCATGGCGGCGTCGAGCGTCCACGAGTGCGTGGATGCGCCCGTTTCGAGCAGATCCAGCACCGAGAGCGGCTCGTGCACGCGCACGGGCGTGTCGACGCCCGGCTTGGGCGTGCCGCGCACGAGCGCGATATGCGGCGTGCGCGTGGGATGGTCGACGTACATGATCGCGCGAAACGCGCCGTGCGCGGTTTGCATGGTGCGCTCGGCCACGCGCTCGACGATCGATTCGGTGCGGCTGCGGTAGTGGATCAGGTCGGCGATGGTGCCGATCTTCAGACCGTGCTCCTGCGCGAACTCCATGAGGTCGGGCAGGCGCGCCATCGTGCCGTCGTCCTTGATGACTTCGCAGATCACCGCGGCCGGCGTCAGGCCCGCGAGCGCGGTGAAGTCGCAGCCCGCCTCGGTGTGGCCCGCGCGCACGAGCACGCCGCCGGGCTGCGCCATGATCGGGAACACGTGGCCCGGCTGCACGATGTGCTCGGCGCGCGCGTCGTGCGCGACGGCCGTCTGGATCGTGCGGGCGCGGTCGGCGGCGGAAATGCCGGTCGTCACGCCTTCCGCGGCCTCGATGCTGACCGTGAACGCGGTGCCGTACTGCGTGCCGTTGCGGTAGGTCATGAGCGGCAGGTTGAGCAGCTTGCAGCGCTCCTGCGTGAGCGTGAGGCAGACCAGCCCGCGGCCGTACTTCGCCATGAAGTTGATGGCCTCGGGCGTCACGAACTCTGCAGCGATGACGAGGTCGCCCTCGTTTTCCCGGTCTTCTTCGTCGACGAGGATGACCATCTTGCCGGCTTTGAGTTCGGCGATGATCTCAGGGGTGGAGGCGAGCGTCATGTTGGGATTCTGGCTGCGATTCTGACTGAAAGGCCACATTTTACGCCACGCGGACGGGCGCGTCGCCCAGAACGCGCCGCTTCAGCGCAGGATCACGTCGTCGGCCAGCCCCTTGGTCAGTTCCAGCGCCTGGCGCTCGAACAGTCGCCGGTACAAGCCGTTTTCGCGGCGCACGAGCGCGTCGTGGGTGCCTTCCTCCGCCACCCGCCCGCGCTCGAGCACGAGCAGCCGGTCGAGCGCGCGCACGGTCGAGAGCCGGTGGGCGACCACCACGGTCGTACGCCCCTCCATGAGCCGCTCCATGGCTTGCTGGATCAGCACTTCGCTTTCGCTGTCGAGGCTGGAGGTCGCTTCGTCGAAAATCAGGATCGGCGCATTCGCGAGGAATGCGCGCGCGATCGCCACGCGCTGGCGCTCGCCGCCCGAGAGCTTCACGCCGCGCTCGCCCACGAGCGTGTCGTAGCCGTGCGGCAGCGCCATGATGAAATCGTGGGCGCTCGCCAGTCTCGCCGCGCGCTCGATTTCGGCATGCGTCGCGCCCGGCCGCGCGTAAGCGATGTTTTCGGCGAGCGAACGGTGGAACAGCACGGGTTCCTGCTGAACGATGGCGATCTGCGAGCGCAGCGACGCCTGCTGGACGCGCGCGATGTCCTGTCCGTCGATCGTGATGCGGCCGCCGGTAACGTCGTAGAGGCGCTGGATCAGCTTGATCAGCGTGGTCTTGCCGGAGCCGGAATGCCCCACCAGTCCCACGCGCTCGCCCGGCGCGATGCGTAGCGTCAGGTTTTCATAGAGCGCCCTTTCGTCCGCGCCGTAGCGGAACGTCATGTTCTCGAAGCGGATGTCGCCCTGATCGATCACGATGGGCGGCGCGTCGGGCTCGTCTTCGATGCCGAGCGGCGCCGCGTCGAGCGTGACGAGTTCCTCCATGTCGTTGACCGAGCGCTGCAGGTTGCGCACGTGCATGCCGACGTCGCGCAGATACCCCTTGAGCAGGAAGAACAGCGTCAGCGCGAACGTGATATCGCCGACGCTCGCCAGGCCCCGCGCCCACAGCAGGAGCGCGGCCCCGAGGATGGCCGCCTGCATGCCGACGAGCAACGCGCCCTGCACGCCGCCGTTGAGCGTGCCGCGCCGCCAGGTGCGCCGCGTGCGGCTGCTCCACTTCGACACGACGCGCGCGAGCCGCGCCTCTTCGCGCGCCTCCGCACCGAAGGCCTTGACGACGGCATTGCACGAAATGGCGTCGGCGAGCGCGCCGCCCATCCTCGTGTCCCACTGGTTCGCCAGGCGTGCCGAGGGCGCGACGTAGAAGAGCGAGAGCGAGACCGTGATCCCCAGATACATTGCGGAGCCGAGCCCGACCACGAGGCCCATCACGTGCCATTGCAGGGCGAGCAGGACCGTCGAGCCGACCAGCATGATGAGCGAGGGGAAGAGGGCGACGAGCAGCGTGTCGTTGAGCAGATCGAGCGCCCACATGCCGCGCGTGACCTTGCGCACGGTCGAGCCGGCGAAGCTGTTCGCATGCCAGTCGGTCGAGAAGCGCTGCACGCGGTGGAACGCGTGCGTGGCGATCTCGCTCATCATGCGCAGCGTGAGCGCGATGATGTTGCGGTAGGCCGCCTGGCGCATGATCGTGCCGCCGAGCCCCAGCGCCGTGAGCGCCCAGAACGCGACGACGGCCGCATGCCACGCGGCGGCGTTGCCGGCCGCGCCGTCCCGGCTCAGGGCGTCGACCAGCTGGCCCGCGTAGTGCGGCGTGAGCACATCGGCGAGCGCGCCGAACAGCGAGGCGAGGGCCACAGCCGCGACGCGCACCGGCTGGCGGGACCAGTGCCGGAAGGTAAAGCCGAGGACCTTGCGGAACGTTTGTCCGCCGGAATCGGGTTGATTGTCTGGTTCTGTCATGGACAGCGTGTCCCGGACGTGACGCCCGAGGACTCTCCTGAACGGAATGAAGCGGTTAACGTGAAAAAACGCGAAAAACGGATTCGCGCGCCCAGGCCATTGCCCGGCGGCCCAACCTCGAAGTCGCGGATAAATTCGTGGAACTGCGGCGCGCGGCGTTCGAAAACATGCCGCGCCGCGCGCGCTATGGCAGCGCTGGGAGCGGGAAGGTCGCGTTGCAAGACGCGACATGCAACATCACCCGGACCATCGGCATGGCGGCGCTCGTTTCAATTGTTGCCAACTGGGCCTCCTTGTTCGATGCGGGTGGTGAGTGGAACGCGGCGCGCCGTGCGGCGAGCGCGTGAGAAAGGCTAGATTCTATCAGCGCCCAGGCGAGCCTGCTTGCACTCGCCCAGGGCATGCGTGGCGCTGGGCCCGCGGTTCGTCAGTCTTGCGCGGCCGCGTTGGCGGCTTTCTCGGCTGAGAGCATCCGCTCCACATACCGCGCGATCAGATCGATCTCGAGATTCACCTTCGTGCCGGCCTGAAGATGCTTCAGCGTGGTCACTTCCACGGTGTGCGGAATCAGGTTGATCGAGAATTCGCAGCCGTCGGCGCGGTCGTCGACCGAATTGACGGTCAGGCTCACGCCGTTCACGGTGATCGAGCCCTTGTAGGCGAGATAGCGGCCGATATCGGCCGGCGCGAGAATGCGCAGTTCGTGCGACTCGCCGACAGGGGCGAAGCGCGTGACCGTGCCGAGGCCGTCCACGTGGCCCGAGACGATGTGGCCGCCCAGGCGGTCGTGCGCGCGCAGCGCCTTTTCGAGATTCACTTCGCCCGTTGCCGCGAGGCCCACGGTGCGGTTCAGGCTTTCACGCGAGACGTCGACGTCGAAGCTCACCGCCGACTTCTCGATGACGGTCATGCATGCGCCCTGGATCGCGATGCTGTCGCCGAGCTGCACGTCGTCGAGGCCGAGGCTGCCCGCGTTGACGGTGAGGCGCACGCCGGCGTCGGCATCCGTGCCGAGCGGGCGGATCGATTCGATGCGGCCCACTGCCGCGACGATTCCGGTAAACATCGTGCTGTTCCTTGTGTTTAGTGCATCTGTGAGGTCAGGCGTCCTGCGTCGTGACGACGCGCGCCAGAATGCGCAGGTCGTTGCCGATGCGGTCGACGGCATGGAAGGCGAGGCGCGTGCGCTCGTCGAGTGTCGCGGGCGCGGCGACGTCGATCATGCCGAGCGAGTTCGTGCCGAGCAGCGACGGCGCCACATAGACCAGCAGCTCGTCCACGCAGCCTTCGCGCAGCAGTGAGCCGTTGAGCTTGTAGCCGGCCTCCACGTGCAGCTCGTTCACGCCGCGCGCCCCCAGCTCGCCGAGCATGGCGGGCAGATCGACCTTGCCGTGCTCGTTGCCGAGCGCGACGATTTCGGCGCCGCGTGCGCGCAACGCATCGGCGCGTTCTTCGTTGCTCGCGTCGAGCGAGGCGCAAAACACTAGCGTAGGCGCGCCCACAAAGATCTGCGCGAGCGGTGAGACGTCGAGCCGACTGTCGATCAGCACGCGCCTCGGCTGGCGCGGCGTGTCGACGGCGCGCACGGTCATGCGCGGGTCGTCTTCCTTCACCGTGCCGATACCCGTGAGGATGGCCGAGGCCCGCGCGCGCCAGGCGTGGCCGTCGGCGCGCGCCGCTTCGCCCGTGATCCATTGGCTCTCGCCAGAGGGCAGGCCAGTGCGGCCGTCGAGCGATGCGGCGACCTTCATGCGCACCCACGGACGCTTGCGCGTCATGCGCGAAACGAAACCGATGTTGAGCTCGCGCGCCTCGTTGGCGAGCAGCCCGCAGCGCACGTCGATGCCCGCGTCGCGTAACATCGCCAGTCCGCGCCCGGACACGAGCGGGTTCGGGTCCTCCATCGCCGCGATCACGCGAGCGACCTTCGCCTCGATCAGCGCGTTCGCGCAGGGCGGCGTGCGGCCGAAGTGGCTGCACGGTTCGAGCGTGACGTACGCGGTCGCGCCGCGCAGGTCGTGGCCGCGCGCCCGGGCGTCCTTCATCGCCTGGATTTCGGCATGATCCTGGCCGGCAGGCTGCGTGAAGCCTTCGCCGATCGCCACGCCATCCCTCACCAGCACGCAGCCCACGCGCGGGTTCGGGTCAGTCGTGTAAAGGCCGCGCTGCGCGAGGGCGAGCGCGCGCTCCATGTGGACGAAATCGGATTGCGAAAACATCGTCGGGCTTTCTCCCGGGCGGCGGTCAGGGTGGGGGGCGGCGGGGCGCGTCACCTCGCCTTCCGGCGATGGCGTGGCGCGCCTTGCTGCACTTCATTGCGTCACATTTTCAGCCGCGGCTTCCGCAGCGAACGCGCGGCGCGCGGCATCGATCGTCTCGTCGAGGAGCGCCTCGTCGTGCGCGCTCGACACGAAGCCCGCCTCGTAGGCCGAGGGCGCGAAGTAGACACCCGCATCGAGCATGCGATGGAAGAAGCGGTTGAAGCGTGCGATGTCGCTCCTCGTGACTTCGGCGAAGCTGCCCGGCACCGAGTCGGCGAAATAGAGGCCGAACATGCCGCCCACCGAATCCGCGACGAACGGGACTTTCGCTTCTTGCGCGGCTTCGGAGAGGCCTTTCGCGAGACGCGCGGTCTTCGCCGTGAGCTGCTCGTAGAAGCCGGGGGCCTGAATGAGCTGGAGAGTCTTCAGGCCCGCCGCGACGGCGATCGGGTTGCCCGAGAGCGTGCCCGCCTGGTACACCGAGCCGTTGGGCGCGAGGTGATCCATGATTTCGCGACGGCCGCCGAACGCCGCCGCCGGCATGCCGCCGCCGATCACCTTGCCGAGGCAAACCAAGTCCGCCTCGACGCCATAGAGCGCCTGCGCGCCGCGCAGCCCGACGCGGAAGCCGCACATCACTTCGTCGAAGATCAGCACGCTGCCGTGCTTCGCGGTGAGGCTGCGCAATGCGCCGATGAACTCCGGCGTGGCCTTCACGAGGTTCATGTTGCCCGCGACCGGCTCGACGATCACGGCAGCGATTTCGTCGCCGAACGCCTTGAACGCTTCTTCGAGCGCCGCGACGTTGTTGTATTCGAGCACCGTGGTGTGCTTCGCGATATCGACGGGCACGCCCGCCGAGGTCGGGTTGCCGAACGTGAGCAGGCCCGAGCCGGCCTTCACGAGCAGGCTGTCGGCGTGGCCGTGATAGCAGCCCTCGAACTTCACGATGCGGTCGCGCTTCGTAAAACCGCGTGCGAGACGCAGCGCGCTCATGGTCGCCTCGGTGCCGCTCGACACCATGCGCACCTGCTCCATCGACGGCACGATCTTGCAGATTTCCTCGGCGATCTCGATCTCGGCCTCGGTGGGCGCGCCGAACGAGAAGCCATTGGCAAGCACGCGCTGCACGGCTTCGAGCACTTCCGGATGCACGTGGCCGACGATCATCGGGCCCCACGAGCCGATGTAGTCGATGTAGCGCTTGCCTTCGGCGTCCCAGAAGTACGGGCCCTGGGCGCGCTCGATGAAGCGCGGCGTGCCGCCGACCGAGCGGAACGCGCGCACGGGCGAATTCACGCCGCCCGGAATGGTGCGCTGGGCGCGTTCGAAGAGGGCTTCGTTGCGGTTGTGCGTGCTGGACTGGGTGTTGGACATGAGTGCTGGACCTGCGAAAGTGGTGTGGCGAGTGCTGGGCAGGCACGCGCGGACGTGGCCGGCGAGCGAGCGCTGTGCATCCGGGGTGCGCCGACGTTCGCGCCTGCAGTGCGCGGGGGGACGAACCCGTGCCGCGGCGCCAGGGCCCGCGCGACGGGGCCGATCTCACGAAATTGTACCGGAGTCACGCCGATCGGGCGGGGCAAGGGTTGGCGCAAGCTGCGAAGATGCCGCTTGTTGACTGGAGTCTGAGAGCCGATAGTCGTCAGGTACAATTCGGCGGCACCGTTGCCGCTTTTTCGCCGCCTCTCGTTCAGCCTCGCGCCGCTTTGCGCCGCCTGGTGCCGGGGCGGCAAAGAATCTGCCATGAATCGGCAAAGAATCGGCCACAAATCGGCCCACGACCTCAAGAGCGCGCGCGAGCCGAGCACCGTCCGCCGCCACCTACACCATGTCCCATTCCCCGCGCCGCCGGCCCGATGGCCGGCTGATCCTGCTGCTGGGCGCGCTCGCCGCCTGCGGCCCGCTCGCCACCGACATGTACCTGCCGAGCCTGCCGGCCATCGCGCAGTCATTCGGCGTGAGTGCCGCCGCAGCAGCTTCGACGCTCACGAGCTTCATGGCCGGCTTTTCGATCGGCATGCTGCTCTACGGTCCCATGTCCGATGCCTACGGCCGCCGCCCCGTGCTGCTGGGCGGCATCGCGCTCTTCACGGTGGCCAGCGTCGGCTGCTGGTTCTCGTTCTCGGTCGGCGAACTCGTGATCGTGCGCTTCCTGCAGGCGCTCGGCGCGGGGGCGGCCTCCGTGCTCGCGCGGGCCATCGCGCGCGATGCCCATGAGCCATCCGATGCGGCCAAGGTGCTCTCGATGGTCGCGATCGTCACGGCGATAGGGCCGCTGCTCGCGCCGCTCATCGGCGGACAGTTGCTGCTGATCGGCGGCTGGCGTGTGGTGTTCGGGGCGCTCACCCTGTTCGGCCTCGCGTGCGGCGTGGCAGCCTACCTGCGCGTGCCCGAGACCTGGCCGTCCGAAAAGCGCGAGAGCGCGGCCGTGCTGCGCTCGTTTGCGGCCTACGGGCGATTGCTGCGCGATCCGCTCGTCTGGGGGCATATGCTCTGCGGCGGCATGGCGTTCGCCGCGATGTTCACCTATATTTCGGCCACGCCGTTCGTCTACATCGAGTATTTCCACGTTTCGCCGCAGCATTACGGGTTCTTCTTCGGCGCTAACGTGTTCGGCATCATGCTCGGCAACTTCCTCAACACGCGCTTGATCGGGCGTCTCGGCACCTTGCGCATGATTTCGCATGCGGCGGCGGTGAGCGCGGGCGCGTCGCTCTTCGTCGCGTTGATGTGCGTGACCGGTTGGGGCGGCCTGTGGTCGATCGTGGCGGGGCTGTTCTTCGTCGTGGGCGTGGTGGGTCTGCTCGGTGCCAACTGCGCGACCGATCTCATGTATCGCTACCCGAAGAACGCGGGCGCGGCGGCGGCCGTGTTCGGCGCGACGCAGCTCGGCCTCGGCGCGCTCGCCAGCGCCGTGGTGGGGTGGTTTCCGGGGGTATCGCCGTTCGGCATGGGGGTGACGATCGGCGCGTGCGGCGTGCTGACATGGTTCGGGCGCGCCCTCGTCGTGAAGTGGCATGGCACGCCGGCCCCGGGCGCCGCGCAAACGGCAGCATCCTGAGTCGGACGGATCGCCTAAGAAAAATGGGACGCCGAGGCGTCCCATTTTTTATTGCCCGATCGAGCCGGCCTTAGTCGCGCGCCGTGGACGACGCGCCGTGGCTCAGCCAGTCGAGCACGGCCGAGGCGTCGTCGTCGGCATGCTCGCGGGCCTTTTCGACGGCGTTGCTCAGGTCCGCCTCGGGCGACGCGCGGCGGATCGCGACGCCCACCGCGAGGATGTCGATCATCAGCAGATGGAGGATGCGCGAGATCATCGAAAGCTGCGATTCGCGCATTTCGATGTGATCGGTTTCGAGCGCCACGGTCGCGCGCTTGGCGAGCGGCGTGTTGCTCGAGGTGATGGCGATCACCTTCGCGCCCGCCTGCATGGCGACGTCGAGCACGCGCAGCAGTTCCGGCGCACGGCCCGACTTCGAGATGGCCACGATCACGTCGCCCTTGCCGAGCAGCGCGGCGGAGGCCGCCTGCATGTACAGGTCGCCATAGGCGATCGTCGGGATGCCGAAACGGAAGAACTTGTAGTGCGCGTCCTGCGCGACGATGTGCGAGTTGCCGAGCCCGTAGAACTCGATGCGGCGCGCGCCGTTGAGCAGCGAGATGGCCTGCTCGACGTGCTCGAAGTTCAGGTGTTCGCGCAGCTGCAAAATCGCCGAGACGGTGTTGTCGAGCACCTTCGCGCCGAAGTCGGTGGCCGTATCGCCCAGGTGCACCTGGCTGTGGCTCACCGGAATCGTGCCCGTCAGGCCCGTGGCGAGCTTGAGCTTGAAGTCGGAAAGGCCCTGGCAGCCGAGCGAACGGCAGAAGCGGATGACGGTGGGCTGGCTCACGTCGGCCTTGCGCGCGATGTCGACGATCGGATCGTTGATGATCGAGCGCGGATGGTTGAGCGCGAGGTCGGCCACGCGGCGCTCGGCGGGCGTGAGCGCGTCGCGCATCTGGCGGATGCGCTCGAACACGGCCGACGAACCGCCGCCCGCGCGGTTCGAAAGCTGCTCCGCGAGAATGGCCGAGACGCCGAGGAACGCCGGATACTCGGCCGTGATGACGTAGGTGGGCACGTTCGAGAGATAGGTGTCGAAACGGCCCTTCGCCTCGAAGCGCTGGCGGAACGACGAGCGCATGAAGAGTTCGCCCAGACGCGGCACCACGCCGCCGCCGATATAGATGCCGCCGAGCGAGCCGAGCGTCATCGCGATGTTGCCCGCGAAGCTGCCGAGAATGCCGCAGAAGCATTCGACGGTCTCGAGCGCGAGCGGCTCGCCACCATGGGCGCGCTTCACGACCTCGGCCGGGTCGATATCCGCGGGCAGTTTCTTTTTGTCGCGCGCGGCCAGCGCGCGATAGATGAGCTCCACGCCCGGTCCCGCGCACACGCGCTCGAACGACACGTGCGGCCACTTCTTGCGCGCGAACTGCAGCACGATGTCTTCGCGCTCGTCCTGCGGCGAGAAGCTCGCGTGGCCGCCTTCGCTGCCGAGCGCGATCCAGCGGTCGTCGGCGGGAATGAGGCCCGATACGCCGAGACCCGTGCCCGGCCCGAGCAGGCCGATCACGCTGTTCTGGCGGCGCTGGCCGCCGCCCACCTGCACGCGCTGCGAATCGGTGAGGCCCGGCAGCGCCATGGCGAGCGCGGTGAAGTCGTTCACGACGAGCAGCGTATCGAAGCCGAGCGCGCGGCGCGTCGCTTCGATCGAGAAGGTCCAGTCGTGATTGGTCATGCGCACCTGGTCGCCGTCGACCGGATTCGCAATCGCGATGGCCGCATGATTCACGCGGCCGATCTTGTTGTCTTTCAGGTATTGCTGGATCACGTCCGCGACGCCCGGATACTGCGCGCACGGATACACGCGCACCTGGCCGATTTCGCCCGGGCCCGTTTCCAGCGCGAAGCGCGCGTTGGTTCCGCCGATGTCGGCGAGCAGCCTCGGTCCGTCCGCGTGCTGGCCTGCGCCAGGGGCGTTTTTATTAGGCGCACCAGTAGACATCGAGTCTCACTCCCTTGTCGTTCGCCAGCTTCGAGATGGCGTTGTTTTGTTCGGCCGCGGCGGCCTGTTGCAGCACTTCGAGCTTGCGCTGTCCGGCGATCAAGAGGAACAGGCGATCGACCTGGCGCAGCGCCTGCATCGACCACGAGACGCGCGCGTGCGGCGCCGCCTGCGGATGCACGGCGACGAACGGGCGCGCGGTCGTGATGGCCTCGTGCCATTCGGGGGCGTCGGCGAAGATCGAGGCCGTGTGGCCGTCCTCGCCCATGCCGAGCACGGCGACGTTCGGCAGCATGCGGGCCGGATCGGCGTTGAGCGCGGCGACGTGCGCGTCGAGATCGTGCGCCACGTCCACGAGCGGCAGGAAGCGCGCGTGGGCCGCTTCGTGCGTGAGCAGCGTCTCGCGCGCGAGGCGCGCGTTGCTCGCGGGATCGGTTTCGGGCACCCAGCGGTCGTCGACCAGCGTGACGTCGATGTGCGCCCAGTCGAAGCGATGCGTCGAAAGGGCCTCGAGGAAGGGGCGCGGGCTCGTCCCGCCGGAGACAGCGAGCGTTGCCCGGCGCGCCGTCGCGCCGGGCGCGGCTTGCTGGGCGGCGAGCGACGCCTGTAGCGCGTCGCCCACGGCTCGCGCCAGCGCGTCGGACTGGACGCGCGGGTCGTCGAATACGTGAAGCTCGATCACTTCTCCTCCATGCTGCTTTCTTGTAGGTCTACGGGGTCGTTCATCTTTGCGTTCCGGCGTCGCGCGAACCGGGCGCGCCGCCATGTCATTCCATCAGTTCTCTTCTTCGAGCCAGCAGGTGCCGTGCTGCGCGAGCATCGCGCTCGAAGCCGCCGGTCCCCACGTGCCCGCCGCGTACGGCTTGGGCGCGCGGGGCGTTGCGGCCCATTCGTTCAGGATCGGCTCGACCCACCTCCACGCCGCTTCCTGCTCGTCGCGGCGCACGAAAAGCGCGAGGCGGCCGTTGATCACGTCGAGCAGCAGGCGCTGGTAGGCCTCCATCTGGCCTTCGCGGAAGAACCGGTCGAACGCGAGATCCAGATGCACGCTCGCGAGATTCATGCCTTCGCCGGGCTGCTTCGCGAGGCAGTAGAGGCGGATGTTCTCGTTCGGCTGCAGACGGATCACGAGGCGGTTCGCGCCCGGGCGCAGCGCCGGCGCGCCGAGCGCCGAATGCGGCACGGGGCGGAAGTTCACGACGATCTCGGCCACGCGGTCGGCAAGCCGCTTGCCGGTGCGCAGGAAGAAGGGCACGCCCGCCCAGCGCCAGTTCTCGATCTCCACCTTGAGCGCGACGAAGGTCTCGGTGTGGCTGTCGGGCTTCACGCCTTGCTCGGTCGCATAGGCCGGCACCGACTGGCCGCGGATCACGCCCGCGTGATACTGCCCGCGCACCGCGACCTTGCCGATATCGAGCGGGTTGACCGGTTTGAGCGCGCGCAGCACGCGAAGCTTTTCGTCGCGCACCGAATCCGAATCCATCGAATGCGGTGGCTCCATGGCGACGATCGAGAGCAACTGCAACAGGTGATTTTGCACCATGTCGCGCAGCGCGCCAGTGTTGTCATAAAAATCGCCGCGCGCTTCGACGCCCAGTTCCTCGGCAATCGTGATCTGGATGCTCTCCACCCATTCGCGGCGCCACAGCGGCTCGAAGAGCGCGTTGCCGAAGCGCAGCGCGAGCAGGTTCTGCACCGGCTCCTTGCCGAGGTAGTGGTCGATCCGGTAGATCTGGCCTTCGGCGAAGATCTCACCCACGGCGTCGTTGATGGCATTCGACGACTTGAGGTCGTAGCCGAGCGGTTTTTCCAGCACGATGCGCGCGTTCTCGTTCAGACCCACGGCGGCGAGCGCGCGGCAGATCGGCACGAAGAGCGAGGGGCCCGTGGCCAGATAGAACACGCGGATGCCGGGCAGGGCCGCGATGCCGTCGCGCAGGTGCGTGAAGTCTTCGGCGCGCGAGAGATCGAGCTTCACATAGACAATGCGCTCGAGAAAGCTGGCCCACGCCTTGTCGTCGTAGCCGCCGTTTTTGGCGACGTGCGGCTTGACGTGATCGTCGACCCACTGGACGTATTCGGCACGATCTTCTTCGTGACGCGCAACGCCCACGATCTTGCCGGTTTCCGCGAGCATGCCTGAACGGTGCGCTTCATACAGGGCCGGGAGAATCTTGCGCATCGACAGATCGCCGGTGGCGCCGAAGAGCACGAACGTGAAACCTGAATCGGTGTTTTGCATGAGTCTCCGTCACTGTCCTGAGGGGCCGCAGCAGGGTACATCGGTTGCCCTGAGAGTGGGCGCGATGGGGGCGATCGGGCGGCCGTAGTCCGATAAAATTTTTTTTGACACTGAATTGTAGTTTAACTACAATCCAAATCAAGAGGTAACGTTCAATCGATGAAAAAAGCGTGAGGCGCGGCCTTCAAGGCGGTCTGGTGCGGTTTCCCGAGCGGACGGAATGCCCCCTCATGGTAATGGAGAACATCGCGGGACAAAGCCCGGCTAGATACTGAGTCGTGCGCCCGGTTCGCCACGTGATGGGGCTTCAACGCCGCGTGACGCAAGCGGCACCTCGGCCGGCCAGATGGCCGGTGAAAATCAAAAGAGGAGACAGTCAAGTTGCATTCCGAACCACTCATCTCTTGAGCGTCCTGCGGCCGGTAACCGGCACGCGGCCCGCGCGCATCTAATGAAAAAGCACGCGCGCGGCACTCCGGCTCCCGTCCGTCCAGTGTTTTGCCTGTTTTTTGCCTGTTTGACCAACCACCGCACCCTGGCGATCAGGGGCCAATCGTTTTTTGTTCAGGTGTCTGGAGGAGATAAGCAATGAAATTCCGCGCGATCATGGGCGCCCTGTGCGCCGCAGGTCTGATGGGCGGCGTCGCTACGGCGCAAGCAGCAGAGTCACTCGAAGTCCTGCACTGGTGGACTTCGGGCGGCGAGTCGAAGGCCGTCGGCGTCCTCAAGGACGACATGCAGAAGCAGGGCTACGTGTGGAAGGACTTCGCGGTCGCCGGTGGCGCGGGCGCGGCGGCCATGACCGCGCTGAAGACCCAGGTGATCTCGGGCAACGCGCCGACGGCCGCCCAGATCAAGGGTCCGCTGATCCAGGAATGGGCCGAGCAGGGCGTGCTGGTCAACGTCGACTCCGCCGCAACCGACTGGAAGGCCAACCTCCCGCCGCAAATCGACAAGATCATGCACGCCGACGGCCACTACGTCGCCGCGCCGTTCTCGGTGCACCGCGTGAACTGGGTGTGGATCAACAAGGCAGCGCTCGACAAGGTGGGCGGCAAGGCGCCGACCACGTGGCCGGAATTCTTCGCGCTGGCCGACAAGATGAAGGCCGCAGGCATCCAGCCGGTGGCAGCGGGCGGCCAGCCGTGGCAGGACCTGACGCTGTGGGAAGACGTGGTCCTCTCGCAGGGCGCGGACTTCTACAAGAAGGCGCTCGTCGACCTCGACCAGAAGACGCTCACGTCGCAGCAGATGGTCAACGTGTTCGACACGGTCCGCAAGATCGAGTCGTACATGGATAACGGCCGCACGGGCCGCGACTGGAACCTCGCCACGGCCATGGTCATCAATGGCAAGGCCGGCATGCAGTTCATGGGCGACTGGGCCAAGGGCGAGTTCGCGAACGCGGGCAAGCAGCCGGATACGGACTACGTTTGCGCGGCTGTGCCGGGCACCGCGAAGGCCTACACTTTTAACGTCGACTCGTTCGTGTTCTTCCAGCAGAAGGGCCAAAAGGCCGCGACGCCTGGCCAGATCGCACTCGCGAAGACGATCATGAGCCCGTCGTTCCAGGAGCAGTTCAGCCTGTACAAGGGCTCGATTCCGGTGCGCCTCGGCGTGGACATGAGCAAGTTCGACGCGTGCGCCAAGAAGTCGTACGCGGATGAGCAAATCGCGATCAAGGCCGGCGGCTATGTGCCGTCGCTCGCGCACGGCATGGCTCAGCCCGACGCCGCGGCGGGTGCGATCACCGACGTCGTGACGAAGTTCATGAACTCGAACCAGGATTCGAAGAGCGCGGTGGAAGCGCTCGCGAAGGCTGCGAAGACGAAGTGAGCGAAGTAATGTTGTGAAGCAAGACGGGGTGTGCCGCTCGCGGCGCGCCCCGGGCATGACGGTTCACCTCTGAGCCCCATCATCGTGCGTAAGGACGCTTTGGGCCATATGCGTCCTTTCGCACCGTACCAGGAGTTGCGCAGTGACTGCTTCTCTTAGCGGCAAAGGCAAGGCGGCGACGCCTGCTACACGCCGCGCGTCGCCGATGGCGGCGCTCGCAGACCGCTGGATCCCGAAGCTGGTGCTTTCGCCCAGCATTCTGATCAGCCTCATATTCGTCTACGGTTTCATACTCATTACCGGCTACCTGTCGCTCTCGACTTCGCGACTGATGCCGCGCTATGAATTCGCGGGTCTCGACCGTTATCGCGAGCTGTTCGCCAACGACGTCTGGTGGACGTCGGCGCAGAACCTCGGCTGGTTCGGCATCCCGTTCATCGCGATTTGCGTGGCACTCGGGCTGTTCCTCGCGATCCTGCTCGACCAGCAGATTCGCCAGGAAGGCGCGCTGCGCGCCGTGTTCCTCTATCCGATGGCGCTTTCGTACATCGTGACGGGCACGGCCTGGCAGTGGATCTTCAATCCCGACCTCGGCATTCAGCAGGTGATGCACAGCATCGGCTGGACGAGCTTTCAGCTCGACTGGCTGAACAACCCGGACAAGGCCATTTTCTGTATCGTGGTCGCCGCCGTCTGGCAGTCCACCGGCTTTTGCATGGCGCTCTTCCTGGCAGGCCTGCGCGGCGTGGACAGCGAGATTTTCAAGGCCGCCCAGGTGGATGGCGCGACGCTGCCCACGATCTACCGCAAGATCGTGATTCCGAGCATGCGTCCGGTCTTTTTCTCGGTGCTGCTGATCCTCTGCCACATCACGATCAAGACGTTTGACCTCGTCGTCGCGCTGACCGCGGGCGGCCCGGGCACCTCGTCGTCGCTGCCGGCCATCTTCATGTACACGTTTTCGTTCAACCGCGGGCAGCTCGGTGTCGGCGCAGCTTCGTCGATGATGATGCTTGCCACTGTCGTGGCCGTGCTCGTGCCGCTCATGTATCTGGAATCGAGGAGCACGCGCAATGCAGCCTAAGATGAACGTGAGCCGCGTGGTCATCTATGCGGCGCTGATCCTGTTCGCGTTGTACTTCCTGTTTCCGCTCTACGTGATGCTGTCGACGTCGTTCAAGTCGCTCGACCAGATCCACACGGGCACCATGCTCTCGCTGCCCACGAGCCCGACCTTCGCGCCGTGGGTCAAGGCGTGGAGCGAAGCCTGCACCGGCGTGCGCTGCGACGGCATGCAGCCGTTCTTCATGAACTCGGTGAAGATGGTGATCCCGGCCGTGCTGATCTCGTCGATCATCGGCGCGTTCAACGGCTACGTGCTCACGCACTGGCGTTTTCGCGGCGCGGACGCGCTCTTCACGATGCTGCTGGTCGGCTGCTTCATTCCGTTCCAGGCCATCCTGCTGCCGATGGCGCGTCTGCAGGGCTATTTCGGCCTTTCGAACACGATCGGCGGCCTCGTGCTGGTGCACGTCGTGTACGGCATCGCGTTCACCACGATGTTCTTCCGCAACTTCTACGTGAGCGTGCCCGCCGAGCTCGTGAAGGCCGCGCGCATCGACGGCGCCGGCTTCTTCATGATCTTCACGCGCATCATGCTGCCGATCTCGCTGCCCATCTTCATGGTGTGCCTGATCTGGCAATTCACGCAGATCTGGAATGACTTCCTGTTCGGTATCGTGTTCTCGGGCGTCGATTCGATGCCGATCACGGTGGCGCTGAACAATCTCGTGAACACGTCCACGGGCGTGAAGGAATACAACGTCGACATGGCCGGCGCGATCATCGCCGCGCTGCCCACGCTGCTCGTCTACGTGATCGCCGGCCGCTACTTCGTGCGCGGCCTCACGGCGGGCGCGGTGAAGGGCTAACCGCGGGGCTAACTGCGGGGCTAACCGCGCGATAGTGCGCGCATTCGATTAAAGGATTCATAGCATGGCAAGCCTTTCCATTCGCGACGTCTACAAGACCTACCCGAACGGGGTGCCCGTCCTCAAGGGCGTGAACATCGACATCGAAGACGGCCAGTTCCTGATTCTGGTCGGCGGCTCGGGCTGCGGGAAGTCGACGTTGCTCAACATGATCGCGGGTCTCGAAACCGTGACCAAGGGCGAGATCGCCATCGACGGCAAGGTGGTGAACAACCTCTCGCCGAAGGACCGCGACATTGCGATGGTGTTCCAGTCGTACGCGCTGTATCCGTCGATGACGGTGCGCGAGAACATCTCGTTCGGCCTGAACATCCGCAAGGTGCCGAAGAACGAGCAGACGGAGATCGTCGGCCGCGTGTCGAAGCTGCTGCAGATCGAGCACCTGCTCGACCGCAAGCCGGGCCAGCTCTCGGGCGGCCAGCGCCAGCGCGTGGCGATGGGCCGGGCGCTCGCGCGCGATCCCGTGATGTTCCTGTTCGACGAGCCGCTCTCGAACCTCGACGCGAAGCTGCGCATCGAGATGCGCTCGGAAATCAAGCTGCTGCATCAGCGCGTGGGCACGACGATCGTCTACGTGACGCACGACCAGATCGAAGCGATGACGCTCGGCGACCGCATCGCGGTGATGAAGGACGGCATCGTCCAGCAGTTCGGCGCACCGCAGGAGATCTACGATTCGCCGTCGAATCTCTTCGTCGCGGGCTTCATCGGCGCGCCGCCGATGAACTTCATCGAAGGCAAGCTGGTGGAGCAGGGTTCGGGCATCGGCATCGAGCTCGATACGGGTATCGCGCGCAGCGTCCTGAACCTGCCGTTCGAGGCGAACAAGGTGCGCGGCCATATTGGCCAGGAAGTGGTGCTGGGCCTGCGTCCGGAACGCATCACCGACGCGCGCAGCTCGCACGACGGCCATGGCCACGAACTGCAGCGCCACGCGGTGAAGGTCGACGTGATCGAGCCGACCGGTCCGGACACGCTCGTATTCGCGCAGGTCAACGGCAAGCGTATCGTGAGCCGCGTGCACCCGGGCGCGAATCCGCAACCGCTCAACAACATGGACCTGCTGTTCGACGTTTCGAAGGCCGTACTGTTCGACCCGAAGACGGAAGAGCGCGTCGCCTGATCGTCGCGCGCATCGCCCGATGCGAAAAACCCCGTGCGCTGCGTGAGCAGCGTGCGGGGTTTTTTACGTCGCGAGGCGCAAAGACCGCGGCGCTCAGGGCACGCGATGCTGCCCGTGCCCGACCGGATGCGGCTGCAACAACACGAGCACCGCACCCGCGCCGCCGTCGTGCGGCCGCGCCTGGCAGAACGCGATGACTTCTTCCTTCTGCACGAGCCACGCGCGCACCTTGCCCTTGAGCACCGGCTCCTTGCCGACGGACCCGAGGCCCTTGCCGTGAATCACGCGCACGCAGCGCAGCCCGCGCTTGCCCGCCTCGCGGATGAAGTTTTGCAGCGCCTCTCGTGCTTCTTCGCGGCGCATGCCGTGCAAATCGAGCTGCGCCTGCACGATCCACGTGCCGCGCCGAAGCTTCTTCACGACTTCTTCGCTGATGCCGGGGCGGTGGTAGTACAGCGAATCGTCGGTGTCGAGATACGCTTCGGGGTCGAATTCGTCGGAGATCGCTTCGTGGAGCACGGCCTGCTCGTCGAGCCGCGTTTGCAGCGGCAGCGGCACGGGCGTTTCGCGGCGCGGCTGCGCGCGCGGCGGCTGCTTGAGCGGCGCGACCTGGCCGATCTCGCGGCGAAAGAGGTCGCTGTCGGCGGCGGCCTCGACGCGGGCGGCTTGCGCGGCCGCGCGTTCGCGCTCGCGCTGGCGCGTCTGCACCTTGAGCGCGTCGCGCAGGCTGCCGAGACCGGCAAAGCCGGAAGCTGTCTTGCCGGTGGCGGCTTCTTCGGCCACCGGAGCAGCGGCGGGCGCCGGAGCAGGGCGCGCGGGCGTGGGGCGCTTGGGCTCGCCCGGGTGGGGCACGTTCTTGGGCATGACGAAAGACGCTGGTAAATCGTTTGGCTACGCACGTGAGCGGGATGCTGCGCGGCTCGCATGCGCCGCTACGAACGACCAAAACGAAGGGCCGCAGGCTGGCTGGCCGCGGCCCTCGTTGCTACTGTGCCGTCGGGCGTGAGGCCTCCATTTTAGCGGAGCGACGCCCAAGGCTCGATGCGTGGGATCGGCCGCCCTCGCAGGCGGCGCTCCCGCATCGCTTTAACGTTCGGCTTCGGCGCTCATCACGTGCGCCTGGCCAAGCTCGTTCACGGTCTCGAGGTAGCGCTGCGCGTCGAGCGCGGCCATGCAGCCCGTGCCCGCGCTCGTGATCGCCTGGCGGTACACATGATCCTGCACGTCGCCGGCCGCGAACACGCCCGGCACGCTGGTGCCGGTGGCATTGCCGTTCAGGCCGCCGTTCGTGATGATGTAGCCGTTCTTCATCTCGAGCTGGCCTTCGAAGATGTCGGTGTTCGGCTTGTGGCCGATCGCGACGAAGAGGCCTTGCAGGTCGATCTCGGTGGTTTCGCCGGTCTTCACGTTCTTGATACGCAGGCCGTTCACGCCGCCTTCATTGCCCTTGACTTCGTCGAGCACGTGTTCCCATTTGATCTCGACCACGCCTTCCTTTTCCTTCTCGAGCAGGCGGTCGATCAGGATCGGCTCGGCGCGGAACTTGTCGCGGCGGTGAATGACCGTGACCTTCTTCGCAATGCCGGAGAGGTACAGCGCTTCTTCCACGGCCGTGTTCCCGCCGCCGACCACGGCGACGTGCTGGTTGCGGTAGAAGAAGCCGTCGCAGGTCGCGCAGGCCGAGACGCCGCGGCCCATGTACAGCTCTTCGCTCGGCAGGCCGAGGTATTGCGCCGACGCGCCGGTCGCGATGATGAGTGAGTCGCAGGTGTACTCGCCCGAGTCGCCGATCAGGCGGATGGGTTTTTCGTTGAGCTTCGCCGTATGGATGTGATCGAACACGATTTCCGTGTTGAAGCGCTCGGCGTGCTCGAGGAATCGCTGCATCAGTTCGGGGCCTTGCACGCCATTCGGGTCTGCGGGCCAGTTCTCGACATCGGTCGTGGTCATGAGCTGGCCGCCCTGGGCCAGACCCGTGACGAGCAGCGGCGAGAGGTTCGCGCGCGCCGCGTAGACGGCAGCCGTGTAGCCGGCGGGGCCGGAACCGAGAATCAGGACTTTGGCGTGTTTGGTTGCAGACATGATCGAATTCCGTAGAAAGGCGCTGCTTGGCGCGGGCCGCGCGTGCGGCGGGCCTCACGCAGGTAATTGGGCATCAGCCCGCAATTATAAAGGCCGGGGGGACCGGGCGCTCGATGAAGCTTACTGATCGGCGCGATAGTCTCGGCCCCGCAAGGACGGGTGCGCGCGGCGGCTCGACGAGCCCGGCGCGGGCCGATCTCGCCGCGCGCCGAGGCGTTGTCAGTTACCGTCATTTACAGCGAGGGGCCGCCGGGGCCGAAACAACGCGTTTACAATAGGCCCGATCTGACGAAGGCGGCCGCGCGTCCGTCTGCCCCGCGCTGCCGGGCAGGCGAGTGGACTGGCGGACCGCGAACGCATCAAGAATCAGCCCAGGATTCAATGGCCAAAGCTCCCTATTCCGCGCAGGCGCAGGCATTGCCTCACCGCATGTCGCGCCTTTTCACCGAGATCCGCTGGATTCTGCAGGTCGCGCTCGGCGTGTTCCTGCTGATGGCGCTGATCAGCTACAGCCGCCATGACCCGAGCTGGACGCACGCGGCCCAGGTCGACCACATCTCGAACTGGGCGGGGCGCGTCGGCGCGCGCGTCTCGGACATCCTGCTGCTGCTGTTCGGCCTTTCTGCGTACTGGTGGATCGTGCTGCTCGGTCGCCTCATTTCCGCGAACTACCAGCGCATCACGCGCCACGAGGCGATCGACGCCGACGACGAGGACCCGCCGCGCGACATCGGCTGGGTCGCCGAAGCCCTGTCGTTCGTGCTCGTCATGCTTTCGAGCTGCGGCATCGAAGCGCTGCGCATGTGGTCGCTCAAGGTGCAACTGCCCCAGGCGCCCGGCGGCGTGCTGGGCGGGGCCGTTGCACGCGGCGTTTCGCACGCGCTCGGTTTCACGGGCGGCACGCTCGCGCTGCTGCTCGCGCTCGCCATCGGCCTCTCGCTGTACTTTCGCTTCTCGTGGCTCTCGCTCTCGGAAAAGGTCGGCGAATACATCATCAACGCCGTGACCATGGCGAGGCTGCGCCGCGAGGCGGGCCGCGACCGCAAGCTCGGCGAAGCCGCGGCCGTGAAGCGCGAAGGCAAGGTCGAGCGCGGCCGCGTGAAGATCGAGGAACACGAGCCGGTCACGATCGTGCCGCCCGTGGTCACGCCGCAGCGTTCCGAGCGTGTGGAGAAGGAGCGCCAGGTGCCGCTCTTCAAGGATCTGCCGGGCGACTCCACGCTGCCCGCTATCTCGCTGCTCGACCCGGCAGCGGCCACGCAGGAAACCATCTCCGACGAGACGCTCGAATTCACCTCGCGCCTCATCGAGAAAAAGCTCAAGGACTTCGGCGTGGACGTCGCCGTGGTGGCCGCCTATCCGGGCCCGGTCGTCACGCGCTACGAAATCGAGCCGGCCACGGGCGTGAAGGGCAGCCAGATCGTGAACCTCGCGAAGGATCTCGCGCGTTCGCTCTCGCTCGTCTCGATCCGCGTGGTGGAAACGATTCCGGGCAAGAATTTCATGGCGCTGGAGCTGCCGAACCAGCGCCGCCAGACCGTACGCCTTTCCGAGATCCTCGGCTCCGCGGTTTACGCCGACGCGCCCTCGGCGCTCACCATGGGCCTCGGCAAGGACATCGGCGGCAAGCCGGTGTGCGCCGATCTCGCGAAGATGCCCCACCTGCTCGTGGCCGGCACCACGGGCTCGGGCAAGTCGGTGGGGATCAACGCGATGATCCTGTCGCTCCTCTACAAGGCGAGCGCCGAGCAGGTCCGCATGATCCTGATCGATCCGAAGATGCTCGAAATGAGCGTCTACGAGGGCATTCCGCATCTGCTTTGCCCGGTCGTGACCGACATGCGCCAGGCCGGCAATGCGCTGAACTGGACCGTGGCCGAGATGGAGCGCCGCTACAAGCTCATGAGCAAGCTGGGCGTGCGCAATCTCGCGGGCTACAACAACAAGATCGAAGAGGCGAACAAGCGCGAGGAGAAGATCCCGAATCCGTTCAGCCTCACGCCGGACGATCCCGAGCCGTGCCAGAAACTGCCGCACATCGTCGTCGTGATCGACGAACTCGCCGATCTCATGATGGTGGTCGGCAAGAAGGTGGAAGAGCTCATCGCACGTATCGCGCAGAAGGCGCGCGCGGCGGGCATCCACCTGATCCTCGCCACGCAGCGCCCCTCGGTGGACGTCATCACTGGCCTCATCAAGGCCAACGTGCCCACGCGTATCGCGTTCCAGGTTTCATCGAAGATCGATTCGCGCACGATTCTCGACCAGATGGGCGCCGAGTCGCTGCTAGGCATGGGCGACATGCTCTACCTGCCGCCGGGCACGGGCTTGCCCGTGCGCGTGCACGGCGCATTCGTCGGCGACGACGAGGTGCATCGCGTGGTCGACAAGCTCAAGGAACAGGGCGAGCCGAACTATATCGAGGGCATACTCGAAGGCGGCGTCGGGGGCGAGGGCGACGAGGGCACGGCTGCGGGAACCAGTGGCACCGGCGACGAGTCCGATCCGCTGTACGATCAGGCCGTCGAAGTGGTGATCAAGAATCGCCGTGCGTCGATTTCGCTCGTGCAGCGGCACTTGCGCATCGGCTACAACCGCGCGGCGCGGCTGCTCGAGCAGATGGAGCAGTCCGGGCTCGTTTCGGCGATGTCGTCGAGCGGCAACCGCGAGATTCTCGTGCCCAATCGCGGCGAGGCCGAATAAGCCTCGCCGGGCCTGCGCGTCGCTGGCTTTGCTGGCCTGCCCGGCTTCGTGAAGGCCAACGCCCCCTCCTGGAGAACGATAGATGCAGTATCCCGCTGGACAACCGACCCGCTTTGCGCGCATGGCGCGCCGCGCGTTTTTCGCCACCGTTTTTGCCACACTCGGCGCGTCGGTCCTGATGGTCTCGCAGGCCTATGCGAGCGGCACCGATCAACTCAAGCAGTTCGTCTCGCAGGTCCACTCCGCGCGCGGCAGCTTCGTGCAGCGCGAACTGAAGGCGCCTTCGGGTGCGAAGAACGCCAGCGACGCCATCGCCACGGCCACGTTGAACGCCAAGACTTCGAGCGGCACGTTCGTGTTCGCGCGGCCCGGCAAGTTCATCTGGTCGTATGAGAAGCCGTATCAGCAACTGCTGCAGTCGGACGGCGACAATCTCTACGTCTATGACAAGGACCTGAACCAGGTGACCGAACGCAAGCTTGGCGGCGCGCTCGGCGCGAGCCCGGCGGCGATCCTGTTCGGCAGCAACGATCTCGAGAAGAACTTCACGCTCTCCGATGCGGGCGTGAAGAACGGCATCGACTGGCTGGAGCTGATTCCGAAGTCGAAGGACACGCAGTTCAAGAGCGTGGGCATCGGCTTTCGCGACGGCAGTCTCGAAGCCATGGAGCTGCACGATGTGTTCGGCAACGTGACACTGCTCACGTTCTCCAACATTGAAAAGAACCCGTCGCTGCCGGCTTCGACCTTCAAGTTCGTGCGACCCAAGGGCGCTGATTTGATCACCGGCGGCGGCAACTGACACTTCTCATGCCTCGAGCCAGGTGAAAACGGGCGGCCCCGAAAGGAGCCGCCCGTTTTTCTTCCTGCGCACGCGTTTTTCAAGTCGCGATATCAGGCCGCGAACCGCAGTACGCCGTCCGCGCCGCTCGCGCGCTTGACCTTGCCCGCAAGCCACAGCAGATGCAGATGCGCGAGCGCCTCGCCCATCGCGAAGGTCATCTGGTGGATGTCGAGTTCGCGCTTGAACATCATCGGCACGATGTCGGCGGCACTTTGCGGCGCCCGCTCGCATGCCTCCATCACTTCGGCGAGGCGTGCGTCGTGGTGTGCGCGCAGCTGCGCGATGCGCGTGCGCACGCCGCGAAACGGCCTGCCGTGCGAGGGCAGCACGAGCGTGTCTTCGGGTAGCGCTTCATAGCGGCCGAGCGATTCGAGGTAAAGGGCCAGCGGATTGCCTTCGGGCTCCATGTCGAATACCGAGACGTTGGTCGAAATGCGCGGCAGCACCATGTCGCCTGAGATCAGCACGCCGGTCGCTTCGCAATGGAGCGCGCAGTGCTCCGGCGAATGGCCGTAGCCCGTGATGACGCGCCAGTCGCGCCCGCCGATCGCCACCGTATCGGCTTCGCGCAGGCGGCGGTACTGCGGGGGGAGCGCCGGCACGAGGCTGCCATAGTAGTCGCGGCGATTGCGCAGTTTGTCGAGCGACGTTTCATCGCGCAGACCATGGCGCGCGAAATGGCGCGCGGCACCTTCGCCGCCCGCGTTCGAGCCGTCGCCGGCCGCCATGACGCGCGCCTGCATGTATTCGCCGAGCGTCGTCCACAGGCGCACGTCCCAGCGCTTCTTTTCGCCGCCCGAGCAGATCCAGTGCGCGAGCCCGATGTGGTCCGGGTGGCAGTGCGTGACGAGCACGCGCAGCACCGGCAGGCCTTCCAGCTGATTCTCGAACACCTCTTCCCAGCGGGCCTTGATGGTGTCGTTGGTGATGCCGCAGTCCACCACCGTCCAGCCTTGCCGGCCGTCGATTTCGTCGCGCAGCAGCCAGAGGTTGATGTGGTCGAGCGCGAACGGCAGCGGCATGCGCAGCCATTTCACGCCGGGCGCGACGTCGAAGGCGACGCCGGGCTCCGGCAAGGTGTCGGCGTAGGGGTAGTCGAGCTGGTGTTCGAGTGCGTTCATCGGTGGTGTCTTCTCCTGTCGACCAGAGTTAGGCGCTTCCTCTGGTCCCACGTAAAACGGTCGGCCGGAGTGGGTGCTTCAGCACTTTGCGATGCGGAGTTGGCGCTTTGGCGCCTACTCCGGTCTCACGCAGCGCGCTCCGGCCCCATGCAAAGCGAGTCTCCTGCGTTTTCGTCGCCGGTTGCGCAACCGCGCACTTGACGATAACGTAAACGTCGATTCTATCGCCCCTCGCGTCGTCGTGCAGACAACGCCGGGCCAGCCGCTCTTCGCTCATCATGACGACCCAGTACACGATTACCGAACTTGCCCGGGAATTCGACGTAACGCCGCGCGCGATCCGCTTCTACGAAGACCAGGGCCTGCTGGCGCCGAGCCGCGAAGGCGCGGGCGGGTTGAAACGCGTGTTTTCGGGGCGCGATCGCACGCGCCTGAAGTTGACGCTGCGGGGCAAGCGCCTCGGCTTCACGCTCTCGGAGATCCGCACGCTGCTCGACCTCTACGAGTCGCCCACCGACACGCTCCCGCAGCTCCAGGCCTTCCTCGACACGGTCGTGCACCACCGCGAGATCCTCGAGCGTCAGCGCGCCGACCTGGATGCGACGCTCGAAGATCTCGCGCAGTACGAGGCCCAGGCGCGCACGCTGCTCGACAGGAGCGCGGCGGGAGAGACGGCGGAGCACGACGGTGGTGCGCCGGCCGCGCGCGCGAAAACCTGACGCTCGCGCGTGGGAAACGGGCATGGCCGCCATGAAACACTTTCCGAAACTGCTTTCGTCGCAAATCGGTTTCGATGTCGCGCAGACCATGCTCGACGGCTTCAACCGCCATTACCGCAACTTCTGCGACGCGGCGGTGAGGGCGAGGACGTTCTTCGAGGCGGCCGACTGGCACGCCCTGCAGCAGCTCGCGCGCGAGCGCATCGCCTCCTATGACGACCGAGTGAAGGAGTGCGTAGCCGCGCTCGAAGACGAATACGACGCTGAATCCATCGACGACGAAGTCTGGCAGCAGATCAAGCTCCATTACATCGGCCTGCTCACGACGCACAGACAGCCCGAATGCGCGGAGACGTTCTTCAACTCCGTGTGCTGCAAGATCCTGCACCGCTCGTACTTCAACAACGATTTCATCTTCGTGCGGCCCGCCATCTCGACGGAATACATCGAGAACGACGAGCCCGCCGCGAAGCCCACCTATCGGGCCTACTATCCGGGCAAGGACGGTCTCGCGGCGACGCTCGAACGCATCGTCACGAACTTCCAGCTCGAAACGCCTTTCGAGGATCTCGGGCGCGACGTCGACTGCATCATGCAGACGATGCTCGATAACTTCGGCGTGGTGGAGCCCAAGCCGAACTTCCAGATCCACGTCCTCTCGTCCCTGTTCTTTCGCCACAAGGGCGCGTATATCGTCGGGCGCATCATCAACGGCGATCTGCTCGCGCCGTTCGTCGTGCCGATCCGTCACGTGGACGCGGGCAGGCTTGCGCTGGACACGGTGCTGCTGGGCACCGAGCAGCTGCTCATCCTGTTCAGCTTCTCGCACTCGTACTTCCTGGTGGATATGGAGGTCCCATCCGCCTACGTGGAGTTTCTGCGCACCATCATGCCGCGCAAGGCAAAGGGCGAGATCTACACGTCGCTCGGCTTGCAGAAGCAGGGCAAGAACCTGTTCTATCGCGACTTGCTGCACCACCTCTCGCATTCGAGCGACCGGTTCATCGTCGCGCCGGGCATCCGCGGCATGGTGATGATCGTGTTCACGCTGCCCTCGTATCCCTATGTGTTCAAGGTCATCAAGGACAGCTTTCCCGCGCCGAAGGAGACCACGCGCGACCAGGTGGTGGCCAAATACCAGCTCGTGAAGCGCCACGACCGTCTGGGGCGGCTCGCCGATACGCTCGAATATTCGAGCGTGGCGCTGCCCCTCGCGCGGCTCGACGAGGCGCTCGTGCGCGAGCTGCGAACGCTCGCGCCCTCGATGATCGAATTCGAGGGCGACAACCTCGTGATCCGGCATGTGTACATCGAGCGGCGTATGGTGCCGCTCAACCTCTATCTGCAGAACGGCAGCGACGAGGAGATCGAGCACGGCATACGCGAATACGGCAACGCGGTCAAAGACCTGCTGCGCGCGAACATTTTCCCGGGCGACATGCTCTACAAGAACTTCGGCGTGACGCGCAACGGCCGCGTCGTGTTTTACGACTACGACGAAATCGAGTACCTGACCGATTGCAACGTACGTGCCGTGCCGACCGCGCGTCATGAGGAAGACGAACTATCTGGCGAGCCGTGGTACCCCGTCGGCACGCACGACATCTTTCCCGAAACCTACCGCACCTTCCTGCTAGGCGATCCGCGCGTGAAGCGTGCATTTCTCGCGCAGCACGCGGACTTCTTCGAACCCGCGCTCTGGCAGGAATGCCGCGCGCGGCTCATCGCGGGCGAGGTGCCGGACTGCTTTCCCTACGACACATCCATACGCTTTAGCGTGCGCTACCCCGAACGCTTCGCGCGCGACGAGGCGCCGGCCGTGCGCGTCGCATGAGCGCGGCAAACACGTTCAACCCGGATTCATCAAGGAGCACAAACATGAGTGAGACACAAAAGCAGGACGCCATCGTGATCGTTTCGGCGGCGCGCACGCCGATGGCGGGCTTCCAGGGCGACTTCGCGACGCTCACGGCGCCGCAGCTCGGCGCGGTTGCGATCGCGGCGGCGGTCGAGCGCGCAGGCCTGACGCCCGGGCAGATCGACGAGGTCGTGATGGGCTGCGTGCTGCCCGCCGGGCAGGGGCAGGCGCCCGCGCGCCAGGCGGCGCTCGGCGCGGGGCTGCCGCTCGCCGCGGGCGCGACGACCGTCAACAAGATGTGCGGCTCGGGCATGCGCGCGGCGATGTTCGCCCACGACATGCTGCTGGCGGGATCGGCCGATGTGATCGTGGCGGGCGGCATGGAGAGCATGTCGAACGCGCCTTATCTGCTGCCCAAGGCGCGCGCCGGCATGCGCATGGGTCACGGCCAGGTGCTCGATCACATGTTCCTCGACGGCCTCGAAGATGCCTACGACAAGGGCCGTCTGATGGGCACGTTCGCGGAGGAATGCGCGGGCGAGTTCGGCTTCTCGCGCGAGCGCCAGGACGCATTCGCAATCGAGTCGCTCAAGCGCGCGAAGCGCGCCAACGAAGACGGCTCGTTCGCGTGGGAGATCGCGCCGGTGAAGGTGGCCTCGCGCGCGGGCGAGACGACCATCGATCGCGACGAGCAGCCGTTCAAGGCCAACCTCGACAAGATTCCCGCGCTCAAGCCCGCGTTCAGCAAGACCGGCACGGTGACGGCGGCGAACTCGTCGTCGATTTCGGACGGCGCGGCGGCGCTCGTGATGATGCGCGAATCGACGGCGCAACGACTCGGCATCACGCCGCTGGCGCGCGTCACGGGCCATTCCACCTTCGCGCAGGAGCCGGCAAAGTTCACGACGGCGCCGGTGGGCGCAATCGCGAAGCTGTTCGCGAAGACGGGCTGGAAGGCGAGCGACGTCGACCTCTACGAGATCAACGAGGCCTTCGCCGTGGTCACGATGGCCGCGATGAAGGAGCACGACCTGCCGCACGAGAAGGTCAACGTGAACGGCGGCGCGTGTGCGCTCGGCCATCCGATCGGCGCGTCGGGCGCGCGTATCCTCGTCACGCTGATCGGCGCACTGCGTGCGCGCGGGGGCAAGCGCGGCGTGGCGACGCTGTGCATCGGCGGCGGAGAGGCCACGGCGATGGGCATCGAACTGCTGTAGGCTAGCGCCTGAAACAGCGCGCCGCTTTGCACGACGGGGCAGCGGCGCGCTCCAGCGGTTTCAGGCACACATGGCAAGGGTGACGGGATGAAAACAGCGTTGATCGTGGGCGCGTCGCGGGGCCTGGGTCTCGAGTTCGTGCGGCAATATGTGAAGGCCGGCTGGCGCGTGCTGGCCACGGCGCGCGACCCCGAAGCGCTCGAAGTCTTGCGTGAGATCGGCGCGCAGACCTTCGAGCTCGACATCACACGGCCCGAGGACATTGCCGCGCTGGGCTGGAAGCTCGACGGTGGGCGCCTCGACGTCGCGCTCGTCGTCTCCGGCGTGTACGGTCCGCGCACCGAGGGCGTGGAAACCATCTCCGCCGAAGACTTCGAATACGTGATGAACACCAACGTGCGGGGCCCGATGCAGCTGATCCCGATCCTGCTGCCGCTCGTCGACGAGGCTCATGGCGTGCTCGGCGTGCTGTCGAGCCGCATGGGCAGCATCGCGGAGACCACGGGCACGACCGGTTGGCTCTATCGCGCGAGCAAGGCCGCGCTCAACGACGTGCTCAAGATCACCTCGCTGCAAACGCGCCGCGCCACTTGCGTGGCGCTCAATCCCGGCTGGGTGCGCACGGACATGGGCGGCGCGCAGGCGGCGATCGACCCGGCCGTGAGCGTGGCCGGCATGCGCGAAGTGGTGGCCGAGGCGGCCGCCGCGCGCGAAGTCTTCAACGGCCGCTTCTTCCAGTACGACGGCACGGAACTCGACTGGTAAAGCGCCACTCGTCTGCGCTACGCTTGCGGCCTCGCGTAGCGGGGCGATGGCGCTCCGCACGTCATTCGCCTTCCCCGCGCACCCGCGCGGCCTGCGAACGGAGCCCCGAACCGATGAACGCTGACACCCCTCGCGCCGCCCGGCCCGTTGATTGCCCGTGCGGCGGAGCCGCGCCCAACCAGAAGCCCGCCGCCAGGGCGCCGCGCTACGCCGACTGCTGTGGCCGTTTCATCGATGGGCTGGCCGTGCCCGCCACGGCGCTCGAACTGATGCGTTCGCGCTATACAGCCTATGCGCTCGGTGCCGAAGCGTATTTGCGCGCGACGTGGGCGTCGCAGACTTGTCCCGCCGATCTCGACGTCGACCCCGCAGCCGAAGGCGCGCCGCGCTGGCTGGGCCTTTCCATCAAGCGCCACGAGCAATGCGACGATGACCATGCGATCGTCGAATTCGTCGCGCGCTACAAAACGGGCGGCCGCGCGTTCCGGCTCCATGAGACGAGCCGCTTCGAGCGTGGCGGCGACGGTCGCTGGCGCTATGTCGACGGCGATGTTTCGTGACTGACGAAGTTTCGTGACTGACGAAACCTGATCCGGCGCGATAACGCCGTTCCACACACCTTTGCAAACAGGGACCTACTGCACAAGCCTGCGACCGTTGGTCACACGCAACGCCCCCAACCGGACCTTTTTTCTTCATGCCCCTGCGGGCGCACGACGGAAAGGCGCACGCCTGCCGCGCCTCAAGGCCTGCGCGATTGTGGCACGCGTTATGCCGGGTTACCCCTCAATTGCACAATAAATATTTGTCGTGCGAGTATCTAATCACGGTGCCCCGCGCGATACGTAAGTGCATAGTGAAAAGAGCCTTTTCCCATGCACCCTTATCGACTGCCAATGGGCGCTGGCGGCGGGTCTGATCGACGATAGAACTGCGCCGCGCAGGTGTTCCGATCGAAGTACTCCCCCGTTACGGGTCACACGCCCGCACCTGGCTTCGCGGCCAGGCGCAACGGTGTCTCGTTGTGCCCTGAGAGGGCAGTGGCAGCAAGCGGGCTGGAGTGCGGACCGGACGTAAGTCGGATTCTCGGCAGGTCTTTTGCAGGTGGGTGTTGCGTATGGCGTTCAGAAAGCTCCTTTCCGGATGGGTTGTAGCCGGCACCGCGTGTGTGCTTTCGGTTGCGCACGCAGCGTCGCTCTCCGAACCGGCAGGTGCGAACGCAAATCCGCAAGTCGGCGCCCACGCCACGGCAACGCATTCCTCCAGCGCTTCACAATCGGACCTCGCGGGCGGCCCGCTCGGTAGCGCCAACGTCCCGCGCATTGCGCTCGACGATTCCTGGCTGCCCGTCGTGCGCGCCGACATGAACGAGCAGGTGATCCGCGTGCCGGTGGACGCCGCCGGCGACGTCACGCTCGAAACCACGATTTACCGTCCGAACGGCCCAGGCCCGTTCCCGATGGTGATCTTCAATCACGGCAAGATCCCCGGCGACCCGCGCCTTCAGGCGCGCAGCGATCCGCTTTCGTTCGCGCGCGAATTCGTGCGCCGCGGCTATGTCGTCGTCGCGCCGAACCGCCAGGGCTTCTCGGATTCGGGCGGCTCGTACCAGCAGAACGGCTGCGACGTCGCGAGCAATGGTCTTAGCCAGGCGGCGGATGTCGCCGCGACCATCGCGTACATGTCGAAACAGTCGTATATCGACGCGAGCCAGATCATCGTCGCGGGCACCTCGCATGGCGGCCTCGCCACCATGGCCTACGGCACCGAAGCGGCGAAGGGCGTGCGCGCGCTCATCAACTTCTCCGGCGGCCTGCGCCAGGATGCCTGCACGGGCTGGCAGAACAACCTCACCCAGGCGTTCGGCGACTACGGCGGCAAGGCGCGCGTGGCCTCGCTCTGGCTCTACGGCGACAACGATTCCGTGTGGTCGCCCGATCTCGTCACGAAGATGTTCGCCGCGTACCGCGATGCGCAAACGGATGCGGATCGCCCGGCCGCGATGGCGAAGCTCGTTGACTTCGGCGCATACAAGAACGACGCGCATCGCCTCGTGGGCGATCGCGACGGCGTGAAGATCTGGTGGCCCACGGTCGAGGCGTTCCTCGCGAACCGTGGTCTCCCGACTGCGGTGCAGTACCGCGTGGCCACGCCGGTGGCGCCGCACGGCACGGGCTACGCGGCGATCGATTCAGTGGGTGCGGTGCCCTTCGTCGATCAGGCAGGCCGCGACGGCTATCGCAACTTCCTCAAGCAGTATCCGAGCCGCGCATTCGCGGTGTCCGACTCCGGCGCGTGGTCGTGGGCCGAAGGCGGCGACAACCCGATGGCCGTGGCCATCGCGAACTGCGAAAAACACAGCTCCGATCCCTGCCGCCTCTACGCCGTGAACAACTCGGTGGTCTGGAACAACGGCGGAACGCAAACCGCGCAGAACGGCGAGAGCGGCGACGACGCGCACGCCACCGCGGACAACGACAACACCGGCGGCAGCGGCCACGCGCTGGCGAGCCGCTAAGCCTCTCCCTCCGGCGCGCGCTGCCGCATTCAAGCTGTTTCCGTTTCTTCTCGCCCCGCAGCGGCGTACGGCCCCATAGTGGGCCGTTTTGCTTTTTGCGCTGCGCGCGAGATTCCGCAAACGCGCCTCTGGCGCCGGGCCTTCGCGTCCCCCTCCCACCCCTTTTCGATTAGCAGCGCGGCGCCAAAAATGCCGCGCCAGCCGCTACATGTTCTGCAATTACGCACCGGCGCGCAGATTTTTTGCGTAAGGCGGGTTCACTTTGCCGTCGTCATCTCCGCGCATTTCACGTCTTCATTTCCGATCCGTTTCCAGCTGTGCCCAACCGCGCCAAACGCCGCGCCGGCGCAGCCTGGAGGGCGTTTTTCGGGGTAGTGCATTGCGGCGGCGAAAACGTTAATCTCGGTCCCGCTGTCGTATCAGGAGCCGTACTTGAATTCGCAATCGCCCTTTACCCGCGAAGATCGCGCCGCGACCGACTGGGTCGCACGCAGCCTGCGCGCCGTGTGGCACCCCTGCACCCAGATGAAGCATCACGAGCGCCTGCCGCTCGTGGCCGTCGCTCGGGGCGCCGGTCCGTGGCTTTATGACCGCGAAGGCCGACGCTATCTGGACGCGATCAGTTCCTGGTGGGTGAACCTCTTCGGCCACGCTAATCCTTCGATCAATGCCGCGCTCAAGGCGCAACTCGATACGCTCGAGCACGTGATGCTTGCGGGCTGCACGCACGAGCCGGCCGTTGAGTTGGCCGAGCGTCTTTCGGCGCTGACCGGCGGCGTGCTCGGCCATGCGTTCTTCGCTTCCGATGGCGCGTCGGCAGTCGAAATCGCGCTCAAGATGAGCTTTCATTCGTGGCGCAACCGTGGTGAGAGCGAGAAACGCGAGTTCGTCTGCCTGGCCAACAGCTATCACGGCGAGACCATCGGCGCGCTCGGCGTGACCGATGTCAAGCTATTCAGGGATGCTTACGATCCATTGCTGCATCACGCGCATGTGGTCGCTTCGCCCGACGCGCGCGCGGTGCTGCCCGGCGAAACCGCAGCCGACGTGGCGGCGCGCGCGCTCGCCGATGTCGAGCGTCTTTTTGTCGAACGGGAAGGGCGCATCGCCGCGCTGATCGTGGAGCCGCTCGTGCAGTGCGCGGCGGGCATGGCCATGCACGATCCCTCGTACCTCAAGGGGTTGCGCGCCCTGTGCGATCGTCACCGTGTCCACCTGATCGCCGATGAAATCGCCGTGGGATGCGGGCGCACCGGCACGTTCTTCGCGTGCGAGCAGGCGGGCGTGTGGCCCGATCTGCTCACGCTTTCAAAGGGTATCAGCGGCGGCTATTTGCCGCTTTCGATCGTGCTGTCGCGCGACGCCATCTACGAATCTTTCTACGACGACGACACCACGCGCGGCTTCCTGCATTCGCATTCGTACACGGGCAACCCGCTCGCGTGCCGTGCGGCGCTCGCCACGCTCGACCTCTTCGAGCGCGACGACGTGCTCGCTTCGAACGCGCGCAAATCGGCGCAACTGCGCGCGCTGTTCGAGCCGTTCGCGGCGCATCCGCTCGTGCGCAACCTGCGCCAGAGCGGCACGATACTCGCGTTCGACGTGGCGCTTGCCGACCCGCAGCGCGCGGCCACGTTCTCGCGCCGCTTCTTCGAGCACGCGTTGCAGCGCGAACTGCTGCTGCGCCCGATCGGCACGACGGTCTATGTCATGCCGCCCTATGTTCTGGACAACGAAATGCAGGCGTTGCTCGCAGCCCGCACGCGCGAGACATTCGACGCCACCGTCGCGGAGGACCTCTGACATGGCGCATCAACACAACGCGCTGCTCGATACCCTCGAACAGGGCTTGCGCGACATCGACGCGCGCGGCTTGCGCCGCCGCCGCCGCACTGCCGACACGCCTTGCAGCGCGCATATGCAGGTGGATGGCCGCGCAACCGTTGGCTTTGCGAGCAACGACTACCTCGGCCTCGCCGCGCATCCCCAACTGATCGCGGCAGTGGCCGAAGGCGCGCAGCGCTACGGCGCGGGCAGCGGCGGCTCGCATCTGCTGGGCGGCCATTCGCGCGCGCATGCGCAACTCGAAGACGATCTCGCGGCGTTCGCAGGCGGTTTCGTCGATGCGCCGCGCGCGCTGTACTTCAGCACCGGCTACATGGCGAATCTCGCCGTGCTCACGGCGCTCGCGGGCCGCGGCACGACGATTTTCTCCGATGCGCTCAACCACGCGTCGCTGATCGACGGCGCGCGGCTATCGCGCGCCGAAATCCAGGTCTATCCGCATGCCGACATGACGGCGCTCGCCGCGATGCTCGAAGCCTCCGGCGCGAGCGCAAAGGTGATCGTGAGCGACACCGTGTTCAGCATGGACGGCGATGTCGCACCGCTCGCGCGTCTCGTCGAACTCGCGCAAATGCACGGCGCGTGGCTCGTGGTCGACGATGCGCACGGCTTGGGCGTGCTCGGTCCGCAAGGGCGCGGCGCGCTGGCGGATGCCGCGCTGCGCTCTGAGCATCTCGTGATGGTCGGCACGCTCGGCAAGGCGGCGGGCGTGGCGGGCGCGTTCGTCTGCGCGCACGGCACCGTGATCGAATGGCTCGTGCAGCGAGCGCGTCCGTACATCTTCACGACGGCTTCGTCGCCGGCGGTCGCGCATGCGGTGTCCGCGAGCCTGCGTCTGATCGAGGGCGAGGAGGGCGATGCCCGGCGCGCGCATCTCAAGCATCTGATCGCTCGCACGCGTTCGCTGCTTGCGCACACCTGCTGGCAGCCCGTCGATTCGCACACCGCCGTGCAGCCGCTCGTCATCGGCGGGAACGAGGCTACGCTGGCGCTCCAGGCCGCACTGGAACGCGACGGCCTGTGGGTGCCGGCCATCCGCCCGCCCACCGTGCCCGAGGGCACCTCGCGGCTGCGCATTTCCCTCTCTGCCGCGCATTCCGATGCGGACCTCGACCGCCTGAACGCGTCGCTGCAGCGCGCGAGCCTCGAGGCGCGCACAAACGCGCAGGAGTTCGCGCAATGACGGTTTCGCTTTTCGTCACCGGCACCGATACCGAGATCGGCAAGACCTTCGTGAGCGCCGCGCTACTGCGCGGGTTCGCGCGCGCGGGGCTGCGTGCCACGGCGCTCAAGCCGATCGCCGCGGGCGCCTCGGAGCGCGACGGCGTCTGGCACAACGAGGACGCCGATCAGCTCGACGCCGCCGCGAGCGTGCTGCTGCCGCCTGAAATCCGCACGCCGTTCCTGCTCAAGGAGCCCGCCGCGCCGCACATTGCCGCCGCCCTGGAAGGCGTGACGCTCGATATGGCGCGCATCATCGAGTGCTACAAGGCGGCGTGCGAGCGTGCCGATGCCGTCGTCGTGGAAGGGGTGGGCGGGTTTCGCGTGCCGCTCACGGCGACCGAGGACACCGCGGATCTGGCCGTCGCGCTCGGCCTGCCGGTCGTGCTCGTGGTGGGGATGCGTCTCGGCTGCATCAGCCATGCGCTGCTCAGCGCCGAAGCCATTGCCGCGCGCGGCCTGACGCTCGCGGGCTGGGTCGCGAACCGCATCGACCCGGCCATGGCGTTTCCCGAAGAGAACATCGCCGCCCTGCGCGAACGGCTCGCCGCACAGTACCGCGCGCCGCTCATCGGCGTCGTGCCGCACATGCGCGGCGCGAGCGCCGACCAGGCTGCAGAACACCTGAATATCGACGCCCTGCTCGCGCACCTCGTCGCGCCGCGCTGAGTTGGCGTCTCCTCATATACCGTCACCGTCACGAAGGACCACGACACCATGACTCAAACCCAAACCGTCAGCGTTCCCGTCACGAAGGCCGCAGCCGCCGCTCAGGCGCAAAGCGATGCCGCTTCGCGCTGGCGCGTCGCCGACGTCGCCGCGCTCTACGAGCTGCCGTTCAACGATCTGATCTTCCGCGCGCAGCAGGTGCATCGCGAGCATTTCGACGCGAACGCCGTGCAGCTTTCGACGCTCCTCTCGATCAAGACCGGCGGCTGCGAGGAGGACTGCGCCTATTGCCCCCAGTCGTCGCATCACGATACTGGCCTCGACGCGAGCAAGCTGATGGAAGTCGACGCCGTGCTGGCCGCCGCGCGCAACGCGAAGGCGAACGGCGCGACGCGCTTTTGCATGGGCGCGGCATGGCGCAATCCGAAGGACCGCCATCTCGAGCCGATCAAGGACATGATCCGCGGCGTGAAGGCCATGGGCCTCGAAACCTGCGTGACGCTCGGCATGCTCGAAGATCATCAGGCGAAGGCGCTCGCCGAAGCAGGCCTCGACTACTACAACCACAACCTCGACACCTCGCCCGAGTTCTACGGCCAGATCATCTCGACGCGCACCTACGAGGACCGCCTCGAGACGCTCGAACGCGTGCGCGATGCGGGCATCAACGTGTGCTGCGGCGGCATCGTCGGCATGGGTGAGTCGCGCCGCGAGCGCGCCGGCCTGATCGCCCAGCTCGCGAACATGGAGCCGTACCCGGAGTCGGTGCCCATCAACAATCTCGTGCAGGTGAGCGGCACGCCGCTCGAAGGCACCGATCCGCTCGATCCGTTCGAGTTCGTGCGCACGATCGCGGTGGCGCGCATCACGATGCCGAAGGCCATGGTGCGTCTCTCGGCGGGCCGCGAGCAGATGGACGACGCGCTCCAGGCGCTGTGCTTCATGGCGGGCGCCAACTCGATCTTCTATGGCGACCAGCTGCTGACCACGGGCAACCCGCAGGCGGAAGCCGACCGCAAGCTGCTGCAGCGTCTGGGCATCACGGCTCAGGCCGCGCAGCAGCTGAGCGCCGATGACCAGGCGCAGCATGCGCATCACGGACACCGAGGCGGCTGCGGCCACTGCGAATAACGCCTGGCACTCCGCCAATAAAAACGCCACGATCGCTCGTGGCGTTTTTTTATCGCTCGATCGAACGTCGAAGCGTTAGGCGTAAGCCGCGCGCCGGCGCCCAGCGAGCACGAGATAGCACAGCGCGCCGATGGCGAGCGCGGGCAGCGTCGCACCGAGATTCGGCAGCCACTGGTTGAGCGCGTGATACGCGCCGATGCCGAGCGCCCACGCGACGAACGCACCCACGTGCCAGCCGCCCGAATAGCCATACGCACCGTTGAGATCGGCGAGCGCCTCGGCGTCGATACGGCGGCGGCGCACGATGAAGTGATCGGCGAGCACCACGCCAAAGAGCGGCGCGAACACCGAGCCGATCAAGAGCAGGAAGTTCTCGTATTTCGCCATCGGCACGACGAGGCCGATCAGGGTGCACAGCGCGCCGAACGCCGCCGAGAGCCAGGGCACGCTGGCGCGCGTCCAGAACGTGCCGGTCGAGACCGCGGCCGAGTGGATATCGGCGAAGGCGTTGTCGATTTCGTCAATGAGCACGAGCAGCAGCGCGAAGCCGCCACCCGCCTGGGCGAGCGCCGTGGTGAGGAGCGCGTCGCCGCCGCCCGCCGCGAGGCCATAGATCGCGCCCAGCGCGTAGAACCAGAGGTTCGCGATGCCATAGCCCACCAGCGTGCCGCGGAAGGTCTCGCCCGCCTTGCGCCCGAAGCGCGTGTAGTCGGCGATGAGCGGCAGCCACGAAAGCGGCATCGCCACCACGAGGTCAATGGCGCTGCCAAACGGCATGTCGCCCGTGCCGGGGCGGCGCATCAGCGCGCCGAGGTCGTGCCTCACGAGCAGGCTCCACGTGAGCCAGCCCGCGCCCGCGAGCAGGAGCCAGATGCCCCACGTACGCAGGAAGCGGCGCACGAACGAGAGCGGGCCGCTCACGGCGAGCAGCGTCGCCAGCGTGCCGAAGATCACGGTCCAGATGAGCGGCATCGAAAGGCCGAAGGCTTGCTTCGCGAGCGCATCGGCGGAATCGCGCATCACGATGATCTCGAAAGCGCCCCAGCCGACGAGCTGCACCATGTTGATCACGGCCGGAATCGAGACGCCACGGATGCCGAGCGTCGGGCGCAGCGACGACATCGCGGCGAGGCCCGTGTCCGTGCCGATCACGCCCGCGAGCGCGAGCAGCACGACGCCGATCACGCTGCCGATGACGATGGCCGTGAGCGCATGCGGCAGCGAGAGGCCGGGCACGAGCAGCGCGCCCGCCTGCGCCACCAGCAGGCCGATGCCGAGCGAAAACCACAACGCGAAGGCGTCGCCGGTGCGGAACTGGCGGCGCGTGTCGGGCACGGGCACGTTCGGTGCGTAAGTGGAGCCGGCCTCGCCGGCGTGCGAATCTTGAGTCATGGGGAACGCTTTCCTTTTCCTCTATATCGTGTGTTTTGCCGGTTTTGTCTGTTTTGTCCGGTTCCGTCAGCCCGAGCGCGGGAGCCCGCGTCTCGCGCTGCGGCTCCCGCTGTCATAATGCACGACTGCATCCGGGGCGGCGGGGAGCTCCGTCCCCGAATCCGGCGCCACGCGCGCCGCCCGCCGGCAAGCCGTCATTATCGCGAAAACGTCATGTTTGAAGAAACCCGTGCCAACGTCCCGCTCGCCGAGCGGCTGCGCCCGCGCTCCATCGACGAGGTCATTGGCCAGAAGCATCTGCTCGGGCCCAACAAGCCGCTGCGCGTCGCTTTCGAGTCCGGCGAAGCGCATTCGATGATTCTCTGGGGGCCGCCGGGCGTCGGCAAGACCACGCTCGCGCGCCTCATGGCCGATGCCTTCCACGCCGAATTCATCGCGCTTTCCGCGGTGCTCTCGGGCGTGAAGGACATCCGCGAGGCGGTGGAGCAGGCGCAACTGCATCGCGCGCACGGGCACCAGACGCTCGTGTTCGTCGACGAAGTCCACCGCTTCAACAAGAGCCAGCAGGACGCCTTCCTGCCGCACGTGGAGTCGGGACTCTTCGTGTTCATCGGCGCGACGACGGAGAATCCGTCGTTCGAGGTGAACAGCGCGTTGCTCTCTCGCGCGGCCGTCTACGTGCTCAAGAGCCTCGACGAGGATGAGCAGGGCGAATTGCTCGCCCGCGCGAGCGAGGAGCTGGGCGGCCTCACGTTCACGGACGAAGCGAAAAAGGCGCTGATCGGCTCCGCCGACGGCGATGGCCGCAAGCTTCTGAACAACCTCGAAATCGTCGCACGCGCGGCCGCGCAGCAGAAGAAGACCGAGATCGACGGCGAACTGCTCGGCAGCGCGCTCGCCGAGAACCTGCGCCGCTTCGACAAGGGCGGCGACGCCTTCTACGACCAGATCAGCGCGCTGCACAAGTCGGTGCGCGGCAGCAACCCGGACGGCGCGCTCTACTGGTTCTGCCGCATGCTCGACGGCGGTGCCGATCCGCGTTATCTCGCGCGCCGTATCGTGCGCATGGCGTGGGAGGACATCGGCCTCGCCGATCCGCGCGCCGGGCGCATCACGCTCGACGCCGCCGAGACCTACGAGCGCCTCGGCTCCCCCGAAGGGGAACTCGCGCTGGCGCAGGCCGTGATCTATCTCGCCGTCGCCCCGAAGTCGAACGCGGGCTACAACGCCTACAACGAGGCGCGGCGCTTCGTGAGCAAGGACCAGTCGCGCGCGGTGCCGATCCACCTGCGCAACGCGCCCACGAGGCTCATGAAAGAGCTGGGCTACGGCCACGAATACCGCTACGCGCACGACGAACCCGACGCCTACGCGGCCGGCGAGACTTATCTGCCCGACGGCATGCGCGAGCCGCACTGGTACCAGCCCACGCCGCGCGGGCTCGAAGGCAAGATCGGCGAAAAGCTCGCGCGCCTCGCCGACCTCGACGCGCAATGGCGCGAAGCCCATCGTGGCACACCCGGTGGCAAACCCGGCGACGAAACCCGCGAGAGGAAGCGCAAGGGCTGAGTCGCCATTCCCTGGTAACGGTGATGCCGGTCCCGCCGGGATGCGCCGGCCGGTGCGCTAAAATCGTCCCTTCATACAACGAAACTGCGTCTCACAATCCCATGCTCGACATCCAGCTGCTGCGCAAAGACCTCGACGGCGTCGCGAAGCGCCTCGCCGACCGCGGCTACACCCTCGACGTCGCGGCCTTTTCCGCGCTCGAAGCGGAACGCCGCGCCATCCAGACCCGCACCGAAGAACTGCAGGCGCGCCGCAACAGCCTCTCGAAGCAGATCGGCGCGATGAAAGGCCGCGGCGAGGACACTTCGGCGGTCATGGCCGAAGTAGGCGGCATCGGCGACGAGATGAAGGCTTCGGCCGCGAAGCTCGAAGAGATCCAGTCGAAGCTCTCGGACCTGTTGCTCGGCGTGCCGAACCTGCCGCACGAGAGCGTGCCCGTGGGCAAGGACGAGGCCGACAACGTGGAAGTGCGCCGCTGGGGCACGCCGCGCGCGTTCGACTTCGCGGTGAAGGATCACGTGGATGTGGGCACGCCGCTCGGCCTCGACTTCGAAACCGGCGCGAAGCTCTCGGGGGCGCGTTTCACGATGCTGCGCGGCCAGATCGCGCGCCTGCACCGCGCGCTCGCGCAGTTCATGATCGACACGCATACGCTGCAGCACGGCTACACCGAAACGTACACGCCCTACATCGTCAACCCGGAGATCCTTTACGGCACGGGCCAGCTGCCCAAGTTCGCCGAGGACATGTTCCGCGTGGAGAAGGGCGGCGGCGAGAACACGGTCACGCAGTACCTCATCTCGACTTCGGAAATCTCGCTCACGAACACCGTGCGCGAGAGCATCGTGGAAGGCAGCGCGCTGCCGATCAAGCTCACGGCGCATTCGCCGTGCTTCCGCTCGGAGGCCGGTTCATACGGCCGCGACACGCGCGGCATGATCCGTCAGCACCAGTTCGACAAGGTCGAGATGGTGCAGATCGTTGCGCCCGAAACGTCGTACGACGCGCTCGAACAGATGGTCGTGCACGCGGAAACCATTCTCCAGAAGCTCTGCCTGCCGTACCGCGTCATCACGCTGTGCACGGGCGATATGGGCTTCTCGGCCGCGAAGACCTACGACCTCGAAGTGTGGCTACCCGCGCAGAACACCTATCGCGAAATCTCGAGCTGCTCGAACACGGAAGCGTTCCAGGCTCGGCGCATGCAGGCGCGCTACCGCAATGCGCAGGGCAAGCCTGAGCTCGTGCATACGCTCAACGGCTCGGGCCTCGCTGTGGGCCGCACGCTCGTTGCCGTGCTCGAGAACTACCAGGAAGCGGACGGCTCGGTCACGGTGCCCGAGGTGCTGCGCCAGTACATGGGCGGCGTGGCGCGTCTGGAAGCGGTCGCCTGACACGCGCTGCGCGGCGTCGCATGTGATTGGCTTGCCCCTCGGAAATTTTTCAAAAGAGGGCTTGCCAAAGGCAAAAAATGTTCTATAATCCTCGCTTCTCTGGTCGCCGACCAAGGCCGGAGAAGCGGTAAAACAGCAGTACACCGGAGAGGTGGCAGAGTGGTCGAATGTACCTGACTCGAAATCAGGCGTACGGTTTCCCCGTACCGTGGGTTCGAATCCCACCCTCTCCGCCAGATTCAGAAAACCCCTGCATGCTCAACAGCTGCAGGGGTTTTTGTTTTTCTGGGCCGCCAATCAGCCCATCAATCGAGCAGAAACCCGCGCTCTTCTCGGGGCCACCAGCGGGCGCGTTCTGGCCGTGATGTCCAACATTTCGGCGATGACTTGACAGGCCTGTATGCCGAACTGCCGGGGTTGACCCGCACCTTCTCTGCGCTCAAACAATCGCTCCGCGAAAACTTCGACGACGTGCGCATGCGATCCCGGGCACAAATCCGCCAGCTGTGGCGGGACGAGACGGCAATGAGGCAGGAGTTCGCCTCCACTCCGCCTAAAAACTGATTAGCTTTGAAATTGCACAATGCGAAAGATTGAGCGATGGCTGGTGCGTTAATCGGGGCGGCCGCTTCCGTCGGGGGAGTAGTTCCGCAACCTGCCAGGCGATCGCGCGGCCTTAAAAGGGAAGAGTACAGAGTCCACCGAATAGCGCTGTATCCGAGGGAGACGACCAGAAGCCCTCTCAAACCTGGCCGATCCAAGCGCGTGTTCAATTGAACAGCATTCAACATTGCGGCTTGACAGCTATTGAACCATTTTCAGACTTTTCCATATTTAGGCGCCCCGTATTGCAGGTTATAAGCGGTGAAGGGCTGAAATAGCTCCGTATTGTGTGGCCAGCCTTGCCTTTGCAGTCTTGGTGCATCTGGCCGCGGCTCCGATAACCCAGCAAAGAGGCCAGCCTATGGTGGACCTGCAAGTCGCGCATCGCGCGATATCCAGGTGTCAGCAGTATTTCTCCGGCAAAACGCCATACCAACACTCAATGGCGATGTCCTGTCGTACTGCTGCACTCGCCGCTGGCGCAATGATCGCGCTCTCGGCCTGCGGCCATGCCTTGCCCGACGATCCCTTTGATGGCGAGGGCGCGGCGCTGTCAATGGTGCCGATCAATCACACGGATCGTTACGCCGTCAATATCTTCGTCGACAAGTATTGGGCAGGGGATGTAAGCAGTCATGGGGGCGGGGGCAAGATTACCTGTTGCTATCCAGGCATCAAGGACTGGGGCGAGCCCGTTACGGTCAGGTGGACGTGGGGCTGGGAGGAAGACCCCAAGACAAAGGCAATGACGAAGCCGGATGAATCCCACACCGTTGTCCTTCATTTCCCATCCAAGGGGCCACATAACGACCCCGACCCGTACAAGGCTGACGCCTACGCCTGCGTAATTTTCCGCGATCTAAGTACCGTCGAACTGGCGTTTTCGCCTTCGGCTTCCGGTTGCGCCGACAAATGACAACAAGGGAACCGCTACATCATGACTGTACGCCAGGCTGGCGCGCCCATCACGGACGACGGGCTTCAGAGCACTGCAATGTTTGGTGACATGAAAAACATGCGGGAGTTATCGTCGCCCGCCAACAAGGCGGGACCAATTTCGCTTCGCGATACCAAGTGCCGCCTCTATCCAAAACTCTCGTTTTTTTTCGACGGTACAGGCAACAACCTCGACATCGACGCCCCGTTAGGGCGACTGTCAAACGTTGCCAAGCTCTATCGGGCGGCTTTCGATGATCGTGTCGGTAAAGGGGCTTCCTCGATTTACATTCCGGGTGTCGGCACCCCGTTCATGGTCCCCAAGCTTGTCGGTTATACCGACAAGCTTTCCGACGACCGGGGCGGCGCTCTGGGGCTGGGCCTTGGCAAGGGCGGCGACATGCGCATCCAGTATGCGCTGGCCGAATTCTCGCGAATCCTCGAAATTGAATGGAGTTCCGCCGCCTGGAAATGCATGCAGTTCATCAGTGTCGCCGTCTTCGGCTTCTCGCGCGGCGCGACGGAAGCTAGGGCTTTCGTGCGCCAGTTGATAGAAAAGAAATGCGAGCGGACGGAAAACGGACTGATCTGGCGAGCGCGCAACGGCGAATGTACGCCTGTAAGGATCAAGTTCATGGGCTTGTTCGATACCGTGGCGTCGGTTGGCGGGCCGACTCTGCACCTCGACTGGGGCGGTGAACTGGCGATTCCGCCCGAGGTCGAGCGATGCGTACATTACGTGTCGGCGCATGAGGTCCGTGGGGCTTTCCCGCTTGATTCGGTCCGGGTGGGACGGGCCTATCCGGCGAACTGCGAGGAAGTGGTGTATCCGGGCGTACATTCGGACGTGGGCGGCGGATACGGGCCGCACGAACAGGGGCGCAGCAACCTGCTGTCGCGTATTCCCTTGCGTCATATGCTGGCGGACGCGATACGCGCGGGGGTTCTGCTGAAGCTGCCAGAGAATCTCGATCCGAAATTGCGCGAGGATTACATCCTGGCCGACAACGACCCGGTGGCGAACCTGTACCAGGGCTACATGTCGGTACTTCCTGCCGCCGATGGCGACGACGTTGAATTACTCATGCAAGCCCACCGCCGCCTGAATTTTCAGTGGCGCGGCGGGATCGACCGCCAGCCCAGCGACGCCCGCGTGCTTGGGCGCCTGCATGGAAAAGTCAGTGCCTCTGTCTGCGCGAGCGTGCCGGCCGCCTCCGATGCCAGCCATCCCGCTTGCGCCCCGACTGCCTGGACCTATGACATTCCGCCTCGCCCGCTTGAACAGGCAAAGCAGTTGATTGCGGAACAGCGCCGGCTGGCGAACCGGGTTGCATTTCTGCGCAACCCGATCGAGCGCCTTGCGGGTGATCGCGACTGGCCGCCGCCGCAGCCCCGCCAGCGAACGGCATACGAGGACCTGATTCTCGGCGCATGGGACAACCGCGCGCCTGTCCCGGCTCCCGTGGATAGTCTTCTGGCAGAGTATGTCCACGATTCCGTGGCGCACTTCACTTCGTGGCCGTGCGCGCTGTATGACCCGCGAGGGTTGTACTGCGACGGGGAAAAGTATTACGCCGATGCCGCCAAGGACCGCCCCACCGAAACGGCGTGATGCCGGTCCAATGGGCGATGGATACCATTCAGGCAGTACAAACGCCGCTCATTTTTTCATCCTCGGGCGGCATTTTCGAGCAAATCCGTGTGGTCTCAGGCAGCTTCGACCTTGTTCGAGACTGTATGCCCCCGCTCGGCTAAGTCGCCCCTATCCGCCAAATTCAGAAAACCCGTGCTTGCCCGCTGCAGGGTTTTTGCTTTTCAGATGCAGCGGCGCGTCGCACTGGTTGCGTGCCGTTTGTCTATGCGTCCTGCCATTCGCACGGGGCGAGCCCAACGTCGCGATCGCGATCTACTTTTCCCGGAGGCGTGCGATCGCACCGCCGATTCGCGATGTAAGATGTTTTACATCCGTGACAGTGGCTTGCGCTCGAACAGCTGGAGATAGCAGAATCCGGTGCCCGGCCCGCCACGGGTTGCGGCGCCGTCAGCGCTGCAGCGCCGGTACAATCGTTCCTTTGAATTTGCGGCGAAGCGTCTTCTTGCGCTGCCGCGCCCCATTTCAGCCCACTGATGCCTATCACCTACAAGTCTGCCGACGATCTCGCCCGCCTGCGCATTTCGGGCCGGCTCGCCGCCGACGTGCTCGCGATGATCGGCGAACACGTGAAGCCCGGCGTTTCGACCGACGACCTCGATGCCATCTGCAACGACTACATCGTCAACAGGCTCAAGGCCGTGCCCGCCAACGTCGGCTACCTCGGCTTTCCGAAGACGATCTGCACGTCCGTCAATTCCGTGGTTTGCCACGGGATTCCGAGCCGCAACGAGGTGCTCAAGGACGGCGACATCATCAACATCGACGTGGCCGTCATCAAGGACGGCTATTTCGGCGACACGAGCCGCATGTACTGCGTCGGCACGCCGAGTACGGTCGGCCGCCAGCTGATCGACACGACCTACGAGGCGATGCTTGCGGGCATCCGTCAGGTGCAGCCGGGCGCGACGCTCGGCGATGTCGGCAACGCTATCCAGAAGCGCGCCCAGGCAGACGGCTTCTCGATCGTGCGCGAGTATTGCGGCCACGGCATCGGCAAGGTCTACCACGAGGAACCGCAGGTGCTGCACTACGGCCAGCCGGGGCAGGGCGTGCGCCTCAAACCTGGCATGGTGTTCACGATCGAGCCGATGGTCAATGCGGGCCGCGCCGGCACGACGGTGCAGCGCGACGGCTGGACGGTCGTCACCAAGGATCGTTCGCTCTCGGCGCAGTGGGAGCACATGGTCGCCGTCACCGACGACGGCTACGAGCTGCTCACGCCCTGGCCGGACGGCACGGGCGGCTACGAGGCCCCGTGAGCGCGGCTGTGCGGCCTCTGGGGCCGTCTGTCAAGGCTCGCGCGCCGGGCGTCGTGTGCCGGCACTTCTCCAATAAGGATTTGACTCTCAAGCCAGTTCGGTTAAAGCTACGCGTTAGCGTTTTATTGGGGTTTACGACTGCATGAGTCCGTCACTGACCGTTCGCCGTACCGCCGCCGATCAGGGTGCCGTGCTCCGCGAGCTTCGAACGGCTTCGCTGCGCGACGCGCCTTATGCATTCGGCGACACGCTCGAAGACGCGCTATCCGCCGATGCGGCCGTTTTCGACGCCGCGGCGGCCCGGCATGCGGACTCGCACACGAGCACGTCGTTCATTCTCTACACCGAGGGCCATCCGGCTGGTTTGATCGGCGCGAGCTTCGAGAGCGCGCCGGCGCGCCGCGCGTTCGTATCGGCGCTTTGGGTCGCGCCCGCGGTACGTCATCTGCGCGGTGGCGAACTGCTCGTCAACAGCGCCATCGATTGGCTCGTGAGCGAAGGCGCTACCGAGGTCTACGCCTGGGTGACCGACACCAACACCACGGCTATGCGCTTTTACGAGCGTCTCGGCTTCGTCGCCACCGGCGATCATGCGCGTAGCGAGCAACAGCCAGAGCAGTGGGAAACGCTGCTGATGCGCGCCGTTGGCGGGCGCACGCAGTCTGCGCCGTCGCCGTAATGGATGACGTGGGCGCTGCTGTGTGCAGCCGCGCGCGCGTCTCACCTCCCTGCGAATAGAACCCCAAGCCGATCGCGTGCGCATGCGTGCGCTCGCGCCTCGCGCGTTTTCTTGCGCCCATAGTTGCGTGCCCGTCTGTGCCGGCGAATTCGGCGGCGAATCTGGCCGAATACACCATGAAAAATAATGGCCGTGTGCGCCCGCGCCTGTAAAATACGCAAAATTTTTAGCCGAACGCCATGTCGCCCAGGAAATCGCCATATTTTGAACTGAAGAGCGGTTCAGTCGATACGCTTCTGTTCGTGGTCAAGACGACCGAGCTCGATGCCATGCGCGCCGAGCTCACGCGGCGCTTCGAGGCGACGCCCGAATTTTTCGCCAACGATACCGTCGCGATCGACGTGCGGCGTCTCGCCGACGGCGAGGAGGTGGCGCTTGGCGACATCGCGCGTCTGCTCGAGAGCGTGCGCATGCGCCCGGTGGGCGTGGTCGCGCAACCCGGGCAGCACGACTGGGCCGCGAAAGCGGGGCTGCCGTTCCTCGAAGCGCGCGACCGGCGCGGCGCGGGTGGGAAGCCGGGCGGCGAAGAGCCGGCGAGCGCGGGCGAGGCATCGGCCCCGGCGTCTGCCGCAGATGCGGCCGTATCGCAAGCGAGCCCTGCGCAGCCCGAACTCTTTTCCGCCGAAGCCGATCCCGCCGCCGCCGATATCGCCGCGGCGGCGACGCTCGACGCCGGTGCATCGGGCGCGCGCGCGGAACCCACGCTCGTGATCGACCGGCCGCTGCGCTCGGGCCAGCGCATCTACGCGAAGGGCGACGTGGTCGTGCTCGGCCTCGTGTCCAACGGCGCGGAAGTGATCGCCGAAGGCAACATCCACATTTACGCGCCGTTGCGCGGCCGCGCGCTTGCGGGCGTGCACGGCAACCACGACGCCCGCATTTTCTGCACGAGCCTCGAGGCGGAACTGATTTCGATTGCAGGCATCTACCGTACCACTGAAGTGCCGCTCGCCGACGATGTGCGAGGCAAGCCGGCTCAAGTCCGGCTGTCGGAAGAAAAGCTGTTGATCGAACCGTTGAGGCTCACCTGATCCCTGTTCGGGCGCATGCACGCAAACCACGCAATGCGCGCGTGTTTGAGCAGGGCACGATGAGACCAAACTGAGAAACTGACGAACGCAAGGTAAGGGAATGGCAAAAATCATTGTGGTGACTTCGGGCAAGGGTGGTGTCGGCAAGACGACCACGAGCGCGAGTTTCGCATCGGGCCTCGCGTTGCGCGGCCACAAGACCGCGGTCATCGACTTCGACGTGGGCCTGCGCAATCTCGACCTCATCATGGGTTGCGAGCGCCGCGTCGTGTACGACCTGATCAACGTGATCCAGGGTGAGGCGAACCTCAATCAGGCGCTCATCAAGGACAAGAAGTGCGAAAACCTCTTCATCCTGCCGGCCTCGCAGACGCGCGATAAAGACGCGCTCACGAAGGAAGGCGTGGAAAAGGTGATCGAGGACCTGCGCAAGATGGACTTCGAGTACATCGTGTGCGATTCGCCCGCGGGCATCGAGTCGGGCGCGCTGCTTGCGATGCACTTCGCCGATGAAGCGCTCGTCGTGACGAACCCGGAAGTGTCGTCCGTGCGCGACTCGGACCGTATCCTCGGCATGCTGTCGTCGAAGACGAAGCGGGCGATCGAAGGCAAGGACCCGATCAAGGAGCACCTGCTCATCACGCGCTACAACCCGAAGCGCGTGAGCGAGGGCGAGATGCTGTCGCTCAGCGACATTCAGGAGATCCTGCGCATCGAGCTGATCGGCGTGATTCCCGAATCGGAAGCGGTGCTGCACGCATCGAATCAGGGTTTGCCTGCCGTGCATATGGACGGCACCGATGTCGCCGAGTCGTACAAGGACGTCGTGTCGCGCTTTCTCGGCGAGGACAAGTCGCTTCGTTTCACCGATTACCAGAAGCCGGGCCTGCTCCAGCGCCTCTTCGGTAGCAAGTAAAGGAGGCGCACGTCATGTCGTTTCTTTCGTTTTTTCTCGGCGAGAAGAAGAAGTCCGCCTCGGTAGCGAAGGAACGCCTGCAGCTCATCATTGCTCACGAGCGCGCAGGCGGCCATCCGCCCGCCGATTATTTGCCGGCCCTGCAACGCGAACTGGTCGCGGTGATCTCGAAGTACGTGAAGATCTCCGACGAAGACATTCGCGTGAGCCTCGAACGTCAGGACGATCTCGAAGTGCTCGAGGTCAAGATCGAGATTCCGCAGGCCTGAGATTCAACGCGCGCAGCTGCTGCGCTGCGCGCGCCGTTTGTCGTATCGCTTCCGCCTTTGCGCGCGCCTTTACCGAAATATCCGGTTTCACTTCACCCTGTGCCGTAACACCGCCGATGTCAGCGCCGCGCCGTGCTCGCGCATTGATCGGGTGACGCCAATCACGGCGTCCAAATCAAGGGTGATCAACATGAACAACTCCATTCGCCTCTTCATCGCGAAGGCTGCGATCCTCGCCGCCGGCACGTGCGCCGTGGCGGCTCCCGCATTCGCCGAAATCGTCGTTGTCGAGCCGAGCGCGCCGCCGCCCGTCGAGCGCGTGGAAGTGGTGCCGGCGCCGCGCGTGGGCTACGTATGGGACAAAGGCCACTGGCGTTGGGACCACGGCCGGTACGTGTGGGTGAGGGGCCATTGGCAGGCCGGGCGCGTGGGGTATCACTGGGTGGCGGGACACTGGATCGCGCATGGCCCGAACTGGCACTGGGTCGAAGGTCACTGGGCCGCCTGACGAGCCGGGAGGGGGCGCATCATGAGTAAAAAGCTGCTCGCGGCGGCCATGCTCGCGCTAACGCTGGCGGGCTGCATCGTCGTGCCGGCGCGGCCGATGTACATGAGACCCGCGCCGGTCGTGATCTACTAGCGTGATCCGTTGACCGCTTTTGTCGATCCCTCGCGGATCGTCCATGCCGGGCTCGACGCGCAGTGGCGTGTGGGGCCCGGTATGTTTGCGGCGCGTTGTCGACGTTTCGCCGGGTCTTGAAAAAAGGGCCGATATCGCTCGTTCTCACCAACGTTTCCTCAGGCTGCCGCAAGGTTAGTCGGCTAAAATCTCAGGAAATTACTGGCAGACTGGAGCATCGGACCTGCGGTCCGCAGCACAATGAAACGAGTTTTGATTGTCAAAGTGACTTCGCTCGGCGATATCGTCGAAGCGCTTCCGGTCGTTGCAGACGTGCAGCGCGCATTTCCAGGCGTGAAGGTGGACTGGGCCGCGGACGAAGCCTTCGCCGATATCGTGCGCTGGAACGCAGGCGTCGACCGCGTGCTCTGCGCGCCGCTGCGCCGTTTCAAGAAAGCGCGCCGCTGGGGCGACCTCAAGGCGATCTGGGCGTCGATCTCGGAACTGCGCGCCCAGCGCTACGACGCCATCATCGATATTCACGGCGTGTACAAGAGCGCGATCATCGCGTTTATCGCGCGCGGGCGCCGCCGCTTCGGCTATCTCTCGCAGGATCTCGGCGAGCGTGGCGCGGCCTTCGCATACAACGGGCGCTTCGGTCCGCGTCCGCAATGCAATGCGTGGCATGGGTTGCGCATCAGCGCCGGCGAGGCGCTCGGCTACACAGTCGACACGCCGCCCGACTTCCAGATGCGGGTTCCGCGCGACGGCACCGCGCTGCCCGCGCCCGCCGCGCCCACGGCACTGTTCTTTCACGCAACATCGAAAGACGAGAAGAAGTGGCCGGTCGCCCATTGGGGCGAACTGGGCAATGCGTTGGTTGCGCGCGGCCTGCGCGTCGAATTGCCTTGGGGCTCCGACGCCGAGCACGCCACAGCGCGTGAGATCGCGGCGCTCATACCGGGCTCGACGGTGCTGCCGCGCCTGACGGTTTCGCAGGTCGCGCAGCGCATCGAGGATTGCGCGCTCGTGGTCGGCACCGATACGGGCTTCGTGCATCTGAGCCACGCGCTGCTCAAGCCGACCGTGATGGTCTTCGTGTCGACCGACGCCGGGCACAGCGGCGTGCATGCGCCCAATCGCTCGATCTCGATCGGCGACGGCCATCATGTGCCGCCCGTGCAGGTGGCGATCGATGCCGTCGATCGCATCTATCCTGCGCGTGACGGCGGCACATCCACGCAACCTTCGCGCGCTCGCGCTGCCTGAATCTTCGCGTCGCGCCGCGCGTTTTCGCGGCGTCGTCTTACGCGCTTTCTGCATTACGAGCTTGTTAAAAGTGTCGCGTCTGTATTGCAGGCGCGCGTCTGGCCCGCCTGCCGCTGCGGTTTGACGCTCAGGCTGTTACATGGGCCATACCGCTGCTTACAAATTGCAACGCCTCACGCCTTCGCCGTCGTGTTCAATCTGAACCGTCCCGCCCGATATCGCATGGCCGGACATCGACACTGACTCGAAGGGGAACACTGTGAAACGATTGACGCTTACCCTCATCGCTGGCGCATTGCTAGCCGCTTCGCTGGGCGGCTGCATCGTGGTGCCGGCCGGCGGCTATTACGGCGGCGGCTACCATCACGGCTACTACTATCGCTGAGGTCCGCCAGACCGGGTGGCGCCAGCGGCGTGACTGTCCGCGGTGGACCTCAAGCGAGCAGCATTTCGATTGCGACGACCGCGGCAATTGCCGCGGCGTTCGCCGCCAACGCTTCGAGCAACACGGCGCGCCAACTTGCGGTGCGCAGGCGGAACGCCAGCAGGAGTGAGATGCCCAGGGCGAGGGCGATGATCAGAACAATGTCCGCGTTGGTCAGATGCAGGTTCATCGTCGGCGCCTCCCCGAGATTCGTTCCCGCCTGTCGATTCGAGTATAGACACGCCTCGCGCGCGCCCAAAGCGACCAAAAAGCGCGATGAAGGAGCACAAAAAAAGCGGAGTCCGCAAGGCGGACTCCGCTTTTTCGCTGAGGCGTGATGTGTTATGTCAGCGACGTGTGGCGCGTCTCACGCATGCACAGGACACCGACGAGGCTCACGCACGCTGCGATCGACACATAGGCGCCAACCCACGAGAGACCGCCGCGCGCGGCCAGCACCTGCGCGATATACGGCGCGACCGACGCGCCGAGAATCCCGCCCAGGTTGTACGCCACGCCCGCGCCCGTGTAGCGCACGCTCGTTGGAAACAGCTCGGGCAGCAGCGCGCCCATCGGTGCGAAGGTCGCGCCCATCAGGAACAGCTGGATCACGAGAAAGAGCAGCACGAGCGGCGTTGCACCGCTGCCGAGCAGCGGCTCCATCGTGAAGCCCGAGAGAATCGCCAGCATGCAGCCGACGATCAGCACCGGCCTGCGGCCGAAGTGGTCGGAGAGCCGGGCCGAGATCGGCGTGGCGATGCCCATGAACACCACCGCAATGCACAGCATGCCGAGGAAGGTCGGACGGGGAATGTGCAGCGCCGTCACGCCGTGCGAGAGCGAAAACACCGTGGCGTTGTAGAACAGCGTGTAGCACACGACCATCGCGAGCGCGCCGAGCAGCGTCGGCACCCAGTGCTTCGAGAGCAACGTCGCGACCGGCACCTTGACGCGCTCCTCGCGCTCGACGGCGGCCTTGAAGGCAGGCGTTTCGGCGATCCTGAGACGCACGTAGAGACCGAGTGCGACGAGCACCGCCGACACGATGAACGGCACGCGCCAGCCCCAGTCGCGGAACTGCTGGTCGGAGAGCGTCGAAGCGAGCCCGAAGAAGAGGCCGTTCGAGGCGAGAAAGCCGACCGACGGCCCGAGCTGCGGGAACATGCCGAACCAGCCGCGCCTGCCTTGCGGTGCGTACTCGGTCGCGAGGAGCGCCGCGCCGCCCCATTCGCCGCCGAGACCGATGCCCTGGCCGAAGCGCAGGATGCACAGCAGGACCGGTGCAAGGCTGCCGATCGCGTCGAAGCCGGGCAGGAAGCCGATCAGCGTGGTGGAGACCCCCATGACGAGCAGCGAGGCCACCAGCGTCGATTTACGGCCGATACGGTCGCCGAAGTGGCCGAAGATGAACGAGCCGATCGGCCGCGCGACGAATGCAATGCCGAACGTCACGAACGCCGAGAGTGCCTGCGCCGTGGCCGAGCCGTGGGGGAAGAACACGGGGCCGATCACGAGTGCGGCGGCCGTTGCGTACACATAGAAGTCGTAGAACTCGATCGCGGTGCCGATGAAGCTCGCGAATATCACGCGCGCCGTGCTTTGCTGCTTCGCCGTGCTCGCCTGATCGGCGCGCGCGGGCGAAATGGGGGAGGTGGACATTCAAGGGTCTCCAGTCGTTGTGACGCGCGCTGGCGCCTGGGACTTGCCAGGGCGCGCGGGTGTCTTTGTTCGGGCTCGAAAGCGTGGCGGCCGCATGCGTGGCGCCTGCTGCTCCGGCGGAGGTTGTCAGCCGACGACGCTTTGCCGGTATGCAACGCACAGCGCCCACGCAGCGTGCGGTTTCCTGACCGGCCATGGCGTGCGCCGATAGGCGCAGGCGGACGGGAGCGCGGTCGAAGCCTCGCGCGGCGGCGTGGATGACGCGTGGCGGGAGGCATGGCCGGCGCGTGCCGGCGGGGATAGCGAAAAATTATAACGACCGTGCGCGCCGGGCAGCAAGGCAGGCGCAAGACGAGCAAAAGCGACAGCCGGTGCTCAGGCGCCGGCGCAGGCCGCGTTCGTCACTGGAAGTTCTGCGCCTGCGGAGAGGCGAGCGTGCGCAGCTGGAACTTGCCGTTGTCGTTGAAGAGCCAGTCCTCGAACATCTCGAGCTGGCCCGCCGGGTTGAGCAGGCGGCCCGGTGGCGGGGGGAGCGGTGCGGCATGGCGCAGCGTCGCGAGGGCGGTGATTTCGGCGTCGTTGTCGCCGTTGGTGCGGAACACCGACGACTTGACGATCTGGCCGTTGCGATCGACCGTAAAGGAGACGACCACCAGCGAGCGCAGCATGGCCTGAGGCGTGCCGTGCAGGACATACGACGGGTTGCGCTCGACAATGTGTTTCGCGACTTCGGCGCGGTAGTCGTCAAGTGTTGCGCTGTTGATTGCCGCGGGGGGAATGGCGACGAGCGGCTTGGGCGGCGGCGTGATCGTGCAGGCGCCGAAGCACCCGAGGACGCCGAGCAGCAAAATCAGACCTAGGCGCCGTGCGAGGGTGGCGCGAGGCGATGGCGAACCGCAAGAACCGTGTACGCAGATGAGCATCTCGAACAAGCTCGGTGGCGGAACCTGAATTGAGCTTAGTCGATACGCAGCGGGAAGCAATCAGCAGTGTCCCGCGTCGCACACGGCAGGCGCGCAGGGACGAGATGCAAGGCGGGGCTTACCGCTTATTCGACGGGGAACTGCGCGCAGGGGTCGGCGACGGTCGTCGCACAGGCATACGAATATTCGCCGCTCTTGAGGAACAATTCCTTGCCGACCTGGAAGTTCTCGCGAAGATCGGGCGAGCTTTCCCATGCGATGTAGCTCGAGCACATCACGGCAAACAGGACGACGAGCGAAAACGCGAATTTTTCGAGCAGTTGGTATTGGTGCGGCATGGTGATTTTTCCCATCGATGGGCAGGATTTTACCTCATGATTAGGGTTTTCACCTAGTGGATTCGATGGGCGATTGCACGTTGGGCAGCGCGAGTAATCGCTTCGACCCTTTATTCTCGGGCCCCCTGGTGGTGCGATCGACCGGACGATGCGATGAGAAACGGGATTCGCATCGCGCTGCGGTCCTGCCAGACTAGATGGATGGCAGTCCTGACTATCGTTCCCGCCACAGTCGCCGCGTCGTCTCGGGCGGAACCGCATTCAGAGGATCGGCGGCAGCTACAAGAGGCGGGGCGAAACAGAAGGGCCTTTTCGGAACGCTGGCACGGCATCGTGTGACAAGGCCAGGTGTCTGGGACTGGCGGAGGCGGTGAGATTCGAACTCACGGAAGGGTTACCCCTTCGCCGGTTTTCAAGACCGGTGCATTCAACCACTCTGCCACACCTCCGGAGCCGCGCATTGTAACCCGAAACGTGGGCGCGGCGGCAGTCGCCCAATCGATCAACGCGTCGACCTCAGTGCGAATCCTTCAGGAACAGCGCCTGAAGATCGTTCAGAAAGCGCTGCCCTAACTCGGTCGGCGCGATTTTTTCGTAATCGCGTGTGATGAGCCCGCGCCGTTCGGCTTCCTGCAGCGCCGGTTCGATCGTCGTGATGGGCAGGCCCGTGCGCTCGATGAAGCGATGCACCGGAAAACCCTCCACGAGCCGCAGCGCGTTGAGCATGAATTCGAACGGCAAGTCGCGCGCGTTCACTTCGTGCTCCTCTTGGATCGGCGTGCCCGCGCGCGCCTGCTCGATGAAGGTCGCCGGATGCTTGTAGCGCGCCTGGCGCACGATGCGGTTCGGAAACGAGAGCTTCGTGTGCGCGCCCGCGCCGATTCCCAGATAGTCGCCGAATCGCCAGTAATTGAGATTGTGCCGGCACTGGCGGTTCGGCTGTGCGTAAGCCGAAACCTCGTAGCGTCCGTATCCCGCGCCGGACGTGCGCTCATGAATCCAGTCGTGCATGTCGGCGGACTGGTCGTCGTCGGGCAGCGCGGGCGGGAATTTAGCGAAGAGCGTGTTCGGTTCGAGCGTCAGGTGATAGAGCGACAGATGCGGTGGCGCGAACGAGAGCGCCGTCTCGATGTCGGCCTGGCACTCTGCGAGCGTCTGCTGCGGCAACGCGAACATCAGATCGAGGTTGAAATTGTCGAAGGTGTTGGCTGCGACTTCGACTGCATGGCGCGCCTGCGCCGCGTCGTGGATGCGGCCGAGCGCCTTCAGATGCCCTTCGTTGAAACTCTGGATGCCGACCGAGAGACGGTTCACGCCGCTCGCGCGAAACTGCGCGAACTTCGCGGCCTCGAACGTGCCGGGATTCGCTTCGAGCGTGACTTCTGCATCGGCGTCGAGCGGCAGGAGCGCGCGCACATCCGAAAGCAGGCGATCGAGCCCTCCCGCGGAAAGCAGGCTCGGCGTGCCCCCGCCGATGAACACCGTATGCACCGGGCGGCCCCACACGAGCGGCAGCGCCTGTTCGAGATCGGCGCGCAGCGCATCGAGATAATCGTCTTCGGGAAAGCGCTCGCCTTTCCACTCGTGCGAGTTGAAGTCGCAATAGGGGCACTTGCGCACACACCACGGGAAATGGACGTAGAGCGCGAGCGGTGGCAGCGAGCTCAGGCGAATGCTGCCAGGCATCGTGAACGACCGGACCACGTCGATGCCCGTTTGATGCTGCTGACTCACGCTTCCTCCTGGAGGCGCGCGAGCAGTTGACGCAAGGCGATCGCGCGGTGGCTCGACGCGTTCTTGAGCGCCGGATCGAGTTCGGCGGCCGTTGCTTCGAGCGCGGGAACGTAGAAGTAAGGGTCGTAGCCGAAGCCGTTGTCGCCGCGCGGCGCATCGAGCACGACGCCGTGCCAGCGGCCCTCGGCGATGAGCGGCTCGGGGTCGTCGGCATGGCGCACGAGTGCCAGCACGCAGTAGTAGTAGCCACGGCGATCCGGGTGGTCCTTCAGGTTCGCGACGAGCAGCGCGTTGTTCGCCGCGTCGCTCTTCTCGCCGCCCGCGAGCTGCGCATAGCGCGCCGAATACACGCCGGGCGCGCCGCGCAACGCGCGCACGCACAGGCCCGAGTCGTCGGCGAGCGCGGGCAGCCCCGTGAGCTTTGCCGCATGGCGAGCCTTCGCGAGCGCGTTCTCGACGAAGGTGGGATGCGGTTCGTCGGCTTCGGGCACGTTGAGCGCGCCTTGCGGCACCAGTTCGATCCCCGCCGCGCCGAGCAGCGCCGCGAACTCACGCAGCTTGCCCGCGTTGTTCGAGGCGAGCACGACGCGCGAGAGCGCTTGCTCCGCCGTTTTAGCTTGCGAATCAGCCATGCGCGATCTCCAGCGCCGCCTTTTGCTTGTCGATCAGCGAGCGGACGCCGCTTTGCGCCAGGTCGAGCAGCGCGTTCAGTTCCGTGCGCGTGAAGGGCGCGCCTTCGGCCGTGCCCTGAACTTCGACCATGCCGCCCGAGCCCGTCATGACGACGTTCATGTCGGTGTCGCACTGCGAGTCTTCGTCGTAGTCGAGATCGAGCACCGGCATGCCTTCGTACACGCCCACCGAAATCGCCGCCACGTAGTCGGTGATCGGCGAGCGTTCGATGCGGCCCGTGGCGAGCAGTTTCGAAACGGCGTCGTGCGCGGCAACGAACGCGCCCGTGATGCTCGCCGTGCGCGTGCCGCCGTCAGCCTGCAGCACGTCGCAGTCGAGGTTGATGGTGCGCGCGCCGAGTGCCTCGAGATCGAACACCGCACGCATCGCGCGGCCGATCAGGCGCTGGATTTCCTGCGTGCGGCCCGTTTGCTTGCCGCGCGCGGCTTCGCGGTCGCTGCGCGTGTGGGTGGCGCGCGGCAGCATGCCGTATTCGGCGGTGAGCCAGCCCTGGCCCTTGTCGCGCAGGAAGGGCGGGACGCTTTCGGACACGCTCGCGGTGCACAGCACCTTCGTGTCGCCGAACTCCACGAGCACCGAACCCTCGGCGTACTTCGTGTAGTGGCGGGTGATGCGGACTTCGCGAAGCTGGTCGGCGGCGCGGCCGGAGGGGCGCTGGCTGGATTGGATCATTGTGGGGCGTGCGCGAGGCAAACGAGGGAAGGGGAAACCGTAATTTTACCGCCTTCGCGCGGGTCACGAACGCGCGGCCGGAAGCCAGCGGGAAGCCGGCAAGGAGCGCGTTGCGGCCGGGCGGGCCATGCGGCCTGCGCGAGAGGGAGTGCGACGTCAAAAATGGGATAATGCGGTTTCTCCGCCCTGCGTAATTGTCCGTTCGCGACTACACGCCGGGCGCCTCGATTCCTCCGCCGTGACCCGCGCGAGCGCCGCACGTCGTCACGGCTCCTTCGCGAGACGAACCATGATTTACAGCATGACCGGCTATGCAAGCGCCACGCGCGAGCTCGCTGCGGCATCGGGCACGGGCGGCGCCAGTGTCTCCGTGGAATTGCGCACGGTGAATTCGCGCTTTCTCGACCTGAACTTCCGCATGCCCGAAGACGTGCGCGTGTGCGAGCCCACGTTGCGCGAGATGCTGATGACGAAGCTCTCGCGCGGCAAGGTCGACATCCGCATCAACATCCAGCGCAGCGAGCAGGGCGCCAATGCCGGCGCGCTCAACCGCGAAGCGCTCGACCAGCTCGCCGTGCTCGAGCGTGCCGTGCTCGAGGCGTTCCCCGAATCGGGCCACCTGCGCACCGGCGAGATCCTGCGCTGGCCCGGCGTGCTGGCCGAGAGCGGTGTCGCCCCCGAGGTGCTGCGCGACGCGGTGCTCGGCTGCGGCAAGCAGGCGATCGCCGACCTGATCGAAGTGCGCGCCCGCGAAGGCGCGCAGCTCGCCAACATGCTGCTCGCGAACGTCACCGAAATGGAAGCGATCGTCGCGCGCATCACGCCGCTCGTGCCGGAACTGATCGCGAAGCATCAGCAGAAGATCGTGGAGCGTCTGCAGGAGGCGCTCGGCATCGTCGCGCCGGACAGCAACGGTAACGGCGGCAGCATCGGCAACATTTCCCGTGAAGAAATTGCCGAGCGCATCCGCCAGGAAGTGACGATCTATGGCATTCGCATCGACATCGCCGAAGAGCTTTCGCGTCTCACGGCGCATCTGAACGAAACGCGCCATGTGATCGAGAAGGGCGGCCGTGTCGGCAAGCGCCTCGACTTCATGATGCAGGAGCTCAACCGCGAAGCGAACACGCTAGGCTCGAAGGCGGCGGCCAAGGAACTGGCGGACGCCTCGATGACGCTCAAGCTGCTCATCGAGCAGATGCGCGAGCAGGTACAGAATCTCGAATGAAGGAAGCAACGAACATGACCGACAAGCCGCAGGACAAGAAGCGCAACCCGTACGCAGGGATGTATCCCGGCAACCTCTTCATGGTGGTGGCGCCCTCGGGTGCGGGGAAGTCGACGCTCGTGAACGCGCTGCTCGCCGAAGACAGTGCGATTCGCCTGTCGATTTCCTACACGACGCGTGCGCCGCGCTCGAAGGAGCGCGATGGCGAGCACTACCACTTCACGACCGTCGACGACTTCCTTACGCGCCATGCTGCCGGGGAGTTTCTCGAGAGCGCCGAAGTGCATGGCAACTATTACGCCACCTCGCGCGTGTGGATTGAAGATCAGATGAAGATCGGCCATGACGTCCTGCTCGAAATCGACTGGCAAGGTGCGCAGCAAGTGAAGAAGCAGTTCCGCAATGCCGTGGAAATCTTCATCCTGCCGCCGTCGCTCGAAGCGCTCGCCGACCGTCTGCAAAAGCGCGGCGAAGACGAGCCGAACGTCATCACGCGACGCCTGCTGGCAGCGGGCAGCGAGATTGCGCACGCAAGCGAATCGGAGTACGTAGTAATCAACGAGAACTTCGATCGCGCGCTGCAGGAGCTGCGCAATATCGTGAGCGCAACGCGCTTGCGCTTCGCTTCGCAATATGCGCGGCATACCGAGCTCTTCGTGCAGCTCGGTATCCACCACCCGCAGCCCGGCGCATCGGGCACATAAGGTAGAATAAGAATCTGCTGAGAATGAGAAGGAACCCGACATGGCCCGCATCACCGTCGAAGACTGTCTGAAACAGATTCCGAACCGCTTCGAACTGGCGCTCGCCGCGACTTATCGCGCTCGCCAGCTCGCACAAGGTCACACGCCCAAGATCGAAAGCCGCGACAAGCCTACCGTCGTCGCGCTGCGCGAGATCGCGGCTGGCCAGGTCGGCCTCGAGATGCTGAAGAAGGTGCCCGTCTAAGGGCGCGTTCGCACGCATCTGCGCTAATCATGTAGTTCGTGCCGCGCGCAACTGCAACAACCGGCTTGAATCGTCAACGCGAAACCTGATACGGAGGGGAACATGAGCACCACGCCCTCGCCGGCCACGGAAGTGGACCAGGAAGCCGAGACTGCGAGCCCCGCGCGCAATTACATCGACGCGGTCCTCGAACAGTCGTTTCGACATCTGTTCGGGCCGACCGCGACGCCGGAGCAGCCCCGCAAGCACGGGGTCGTCTCCATCGCCAATCTGACCGCAGCGCTCTCCGGTTACCTCACCCCAGAGGAAATCAAGGAGGTCAAGGCGGCGTTCCACTTCAGCGATGAAGCCCACCTGGGGCAATATCGCCAGAGCGGCGAACCCTATATCACCCATCCCGTCGCCGTTGCCGAAATCTGTGCCGGCTGGAAGCTCGACGCGCAGTCGATCATGGCCGCGCTCCTGCACGACGTGATGGAAGACCAGGGTGTGACCAAGACCGAACTCGCCGAGCGCTTCGGTCCCAAGGTCGCGGAACTGGTGGATGGCCTGTCGAAACTCGACAAGATGGAGTTTCGCAATCGCGAGGAAGCGCAGGCGGAAAACTTCCGCAAGATGCTTCTCGCGATGGCGCGCGACGTGCGCGTGATTCTCGTGAAGCTCGCCGACCGGCTGCACAACATGCGCACGCTCGGCGCGGTGCCGCCCGAGAAGCGCCGCCGCGTGGCGCGCGAGACCATCGACATCTACGCGCCGATCGCGCACCGCCTCGGCCTGAACAACACCTATCGCGAACTGCAGGATCTGAGCTTCGCGAACTTCAATCCGAATCGCTACGCCACGCTCGAAAAGGCGGTGAAAGCCGCGCGCGGCAATCGCCGCGAGGTGGTGAGCAAGATTCTCGAAGCGGTGCAGCGCGCCATCGCCGACGCGAAGATCGACGCTGAAGTCACGGGCCGCGAGAAAACCATCTTCAGCATCTACAAGAAGATGCGCGACAAGCAGCTGTCGTTCTCGCAGGTGCTAGATGTGTACGGTTTTCGCGTCGTGGTCGAATCGGCGCTGGAATGCTACACGTGCATCGGCGCGCTCCATGCGCTTTACAAGCCGGTGCCGGGCAAGTTCAAGGACTACATCGCCATTCCCAAGGTGAACGGCTATCAGTCCCTGCACACCACGCTGGTGGGCCCGTTCGGCGCGCCCATCGAGTTCCAGGTGCGCACGCGCAAGATGCACGAGATCGCCGAAGCGGGGGTCGCCGCGCACTGGCTCTACAAGAACGGCGGCGCCGACCTCAACGACGTGCAGAAGCGCGCCCACCAGTGGCTCAAGTCGCTGCTCGACATCCAGAGCGAGGTCGGCGATTCGAGCGAATTCCTCGAACACGTCAAGATCGACCTGTTCCCCGATGCCGTCTACGTTTTCACGCCCAAGTCGAAGATCATGGCGCTGCCGCGCGGCGCCACGGCGCTCGACTTCGCATATTCGATCCATAGCGACCTCGGCAATCAGTGCGTGGCCGTGAAGATCAACAACGAACTGCTGCCGCTGCGCACGGAACTGAAGAGCGGCGACATCGTCGAGGTGATCACCGCGCCGTACTCCAAGCCGAACCCCGCGTGGCTAGGCTTCGTGCGCACCGGCAAGGCGCGCTCCGCGATCCGGCACTATCTGAAGACGATGCGTCTCACGGAGTCGGTGCAACTGGGCGAGCGGCTAGTGGATCAAGCGCTCAAGGGCTACGGTTATCAGCTTTCGGAAGTCACGCCGGAAGTCTGGGAGAAGCTGGTTCTGTGGACCGGCAACAAGGACCGCCAGGAAATTTTCGCGGACATCGGCCTCGGCCGGCGCGTGGCGGCCGTCATGGCCAAGCGCATCGAAGTGCTGATGAGCGGCCAGGACGCCGACGACCCCGAGCACCATCATCCGCCGCGCGATCCGAACGCGCCTGCGGCACCGCCGGTCGTCATCACGGGCACGGAAGGCATGTCCGTGCAGCTTTCGGCGTGCTGCCGTCCGATTCCGGGCGACAGCATCATGGGTTATATCGGCATCGGGCTTGGCATGGCGATCCACACGACGGACTGCCGCGTCGCGCAGCGCATCCATCGCCGCGATCCGGGCCGCTGGATCGACGTGGCGTGGGCGCCGCAGCCGGGGCGCCTGTTCGACGTCGCGGTGAAGGTGCTCGTCAAGAACACCAAGGGCGTGTTCGCGCGGGTGGCTGCCGATATCACGTCGGCGGACGCCAATATCGTGCACATCGCCATGGACGACGATCTCGCCCAGGAGTCGAACCTGCTGCGCTTCGTGATTCAGGTGAGCGATCGCGTGCACCTCGCGAACGTCATGCGCCGCGTGCGCACGAATCCGGACGTGATGCGCATAGCGCGCGAGCGTCCGAGCGACGAAGGTCACCATCGCCATGATGGCGGTATGCGCATCGACCGCGAGCGCGCCGATTATTGATCGATGCGTAGCTCTGGGCGCATGCGCCGTGCGGCCGTGGTGCGTGACGCGGACCGCTGTCATGAGGCGCCCGGCGCGGTAATCTAGCGTTATCGCATCGGCCGTATATTTGCGGCAGCCTTCGGGCATACCGGTCATGGCGCGATCTTCCGGTGACCCGCAACGAGGGACACGAAATGAATGTAGCTGAACTGACCGGCCTCGCGCTCGACTACTGGGTCGCGCGCAGCTTGCCGGATTTCGTGCGCGAGATCTATTTCACGGACAGCGGCGAGACGGTTGCCGTGCGCGGCAACGATCGCGGGCGCCCCTGGGACGGCCGCTTCATGCCCACCGACTCGTGGGAAGCGGCGGGCGTGGTGCTCGATCGCTCCAGACGCGTCGAACTGCGCGAAGGCGACCCCGCATCATGTGTGGCCGAGTTCGAGGGCGAGCCTCGCGTGGTCGAGGCCCGCGGAGAGACGACGCGCGAGGCATTGCTGCGGGCGTTCGTGGCGAGCCGCTTTGGCGAGACTGTCGGGGAGATGCTGCGCCAGCCTCAAACGCTGATCGGTTCGGGCATGGAGCCCGTGGCGGAGCCTAGTGCCATTGGCGATGTGGAGGATTTGCCGCGTCCTGACGCACAGATCGGCGACATTGGGGCTGCGCCGCGTTAGATTGCCCTAGATCACCTTAAGTCGCCTTCGATCGGTAAGACGAGGGCAGGGGACTCGGCTATCGGCGCTAAAAAGACAAAGGGCCTTTCCTTTCGGAAAGGCCCTTCGATTGGTGGCGCGGCTGGCAGGATTCGAACCCACGACCCCTTGGTTCGTAGCCAAGTACTCTATCCAACTGAGCTACAGCCGCACGCAAAAGCGGTACAACACGCGGTACAACACGATACTGCCTGAAACCCTTCCCGAACAGCAAGTGGGAAACGCTTCGAATAAGTGGCGCGGCTGGCAGGATTCGAACCCACGACCCCTTGGTTCGTAGCCAAGTACTCTATCCAACTGAGCTACAGCCGCACGCAGAAGTGAGATTATAGCAAAGGTTCAAAAAAAGGGAAGACCCTTATCGCGATTTGTCCTGGGCCGAGGTTCGTGTACGCTGGCGGTATCCGGTCAGTCAGGTCGGCTGCGAGGCAGCAAATCAGCGAGCCAGCGCATGCACAGCAACACGCACAGCAGTGATCCATCATGAACAAGGCTTTTGTCAAAGAATCGACCGATAGCGACGACGACGATCTCGAAACCGGTTACCCCGAGATTCCCGCCGGCACGAAGAACTACATCACGCCCGCCGGCTATGAGCGCATGCGCAGCGAACTGCTCCATCTGATCGACGAGGAGCGGCCCGAAGTGGTCAAGCTGGTCTCGTGGGCGGCCTCGAATGGCGACCGCTCCGAAAACGGGGACTACATCTACGGCAAGCGTCGCCTGCGCGAAATCGACCGCCGCATCCGCTTCCTCACGAAGCGGCTGGATCTCGCTGAAGTCGTGGACAGCAGCCGGCAGGAGAGTGTCGATCAGGTGTTTTTCGGCGCCACCGTCGAGTACGGTACGCAGGACGGCGAGGCGCATACCATCACGATCGTCGGCATCGACGAAGTCGATCTCGACCGAGGTCACGTAAGCTGGATCTCGCCCGTCGCGCGCGCGCTCCTGAAAGCGAAGATCGGCGATCAGGTCACGCTGCATACCCCTGCGGGGCCGGAGCCCATCGACGTGCTCGACGTGCGCTACCCGCCGCCCGGCGCGTGAGCAGCAAGCCGCGGTAGAAATGAAAAAAGGCACCCGAGGGTGCCTTTTCAGCTGCAGTGTGCCGGCCGAAACGGCCAGCCGTGTGCTGCTTAGAAGCGGTGACGCATACCAACCGTCACAGCAACCTGGTCTTGACGGGTCGATGCCGAGCCGAGACCGTTCAGGTACGCACCGATGTTCTGCGGGTTCGACGACACGTGCTGCCAGTCGCCTTGCAGGTAGACGTCGGTGCGCTTCGAGAGTGCGTAGTCCGACTGCAGTGCGACCGTGTTGTAGTTCGGGTTCTCGCCGCCGCCGAAGTTGCCACGGGTGTACGTGTACGCGCCAGCCAGGCTGAGAGCCGGGGTCAGAGCGTAACGGATATTGCCTTCGAAGTTCTGGAAGCGCGCGCTGGTGGCGTTGAAGGCAAGGCCGTTGGACCTGCCCGACTGCGCCGCCGAGATGCCGACTGCGTTGCTCAGGTTCGTTTGCGTGTACACGAAGCCAGCCGTCGCCGGGCCGAACGTGTAGTTCACGCCGCCGCCGAACGTGCGCTGACGGCCTGCTGCGAACGTGAAGTCACCGGCCTGCGCGCCCGAGAACGAGCTCGAGTTCATTTGCAGGTTGTTGATGTCGTTGTTCGTTTGCAGGTAGCCTGCAGCAACGTTCAGGCCGCCCCAGCTGTACTTGGCGCCGAAGCTGTATGCACGGTTGTTCGCGAAGCTGGTGCTGTTCGAGAACGAGTACGTGCCGCCGAACTTGAAGCCAGCGTAGTCGATGCTCGAGTACTTGACCGTGTTGTTGAAACGGACCGAGTTGTTCAGGTTGTCGTTATCGAACGGGTGAGCGGCAATCGTGCCACCGTATTGCGTGCCGGTGTTCGACAGCGGTGCGAGGTAGTCGACCACGGAGTCATACTGACGACCGAGGGTGACCGCACCGAACTGGTTGCTAGCCAGACCCACGAAAGCCTGACGGCCGAACATGCGGCTCGACTGGCCCAGCGTGCCGTTCTGGATGTTGAAGCCATTTTCCAACGTGAAGATGGCCTTCAGACCGCCACCGAGGTCTTCAGAGCCGCGCAGGCCCCAACGGCTGCCGTTGACCGTGCCGCTCGTCGCCTTCCAGAGGCTGTGACCACCGGCGTTGTTTGCGTAGGTGATGCCTGCGTCGACCAGGCCGTACAGCGTAACGCTGCTTTGCGCGTGTGCAGCCGTTGCAAAAACGCCCGACAGGGCAGCGACCATGAGAGTCTTTTTCATCTTTGTAAACTCCGAGAACAGAGATGGGTTTCGTTGAACCCCGTTTGGGAAACCGTCCACGCGAAGCGCAGCGAGAGGCAAGTTCGCATGGGACGAATTAATCCGTCAGAGACAATCTGTCCGAGACAGTCCGTCCGAGACAGTCCGTCCGAGACAGTCCGTCCGAGACAGTCCGTCCGAGACAGTCCGTCCGAGACAGTCCGTCCGAGACAGTCCGTCCGAGACAGTCCGTCCGAGACAGTCCGTCCGAGACAGTCCGTCCGAGCCAATCCGTCCGAGTCGGTTTCCAGACAGGCAGAGTGTAGAGAGGGTGCTCGAAGACCGGGGATTCCGATTTACGCAATAATGTATTGCGATATTGGAAATGATTATCTGGCGCGCCTCAAGCCCCGCTGGATAAGGGGTTTCGGCGGATTTCGGGTTGGGCGTGTGCGACTGTCAACCGCATGAGCGTTGTGCTACCGCGACAACAATCGACCGCGAAAAACAAGCGAACGTCCCGTTTTCTCGATTATTGCGTTCGAGGTAACACATGGTTGTGCCCCGCGCGCTTAATCGTCGGACGTGTGTCCAGCTATACTGCAACTGCTGCTTTCCGAAGCAGACTTTTTCGTTGACGAAAAAGATCTCCAAACCTTTGTCGGCGCGGCCTTTCAAGCCGCGCTTTTTTTTGCCTCCATCAACCGCGCACGCGCCACGCACCCTTATCTAGCCTTCACTTCGGGCGGCTCTGGCTGCATGCTCCAGTCTTCCATCACGTAGTGCCTCGCGTCCATAGGGGAACACAGCAGGTTGTGCCAATGGTCCCCGTGCCATGCGCCATAGGTCTCGGCTTCCTCCGCCGTCGGCGTAATCCCCTCGGTTTGTACGAGCCAATGAATCCATTGCCGCAGAGTCGTCAGCATGATGAGTCTCCGATGCCGATCATAATGAGCATCATGAATTGAATGTATTACTCGAACAACCGGGAGAAACACTTACGTTTGACACGAATGGTTACATTTCGGCAAATTTTTCCGGTGCCAATGACTTGGTCGAGATAATAGGGTGATAATGACCTGCGTCATGTTCATTTGGATCGCATACGTTTTCCTCGAGACGCTTTGATCCGAACCGCTTTATCTTTGAAACGGGAATCCTGTTATAAAAAATTCGCTTGACTGGCGAAAGGCGTTCCCCGTATAACGGCAAGGCTGATTTTCGTTCCCCTTCAATTGCAGGTCGTGGATTTGCTCGACGCAGAGGATTGCGGAAGTTGGCTAGTGTATTACGGCGCGAGGTTAATGCCCGCGTCATTAAATCTCGAGGGAAACTGAAACATGGAAACCGGTATTGTCAAATGGTTCAACGATGCAAAGGGCTTTGGCTTCATCACGTCTGACGCCGGCGGCGACGATCTGTTCGCGCACTTCTCGGAAATCCGTGCCGACGGCTTCAAGTCGTTGAAGGAGAACCAGCGTGTGTCGTTCGACGTCAAGGTCGGTCCGAAGGGAAAGCAGGCCGCGAACATCCAGCCGCTCTAACGAAAGTGCGGGCGCTCGTCGTGTGCGCGCCGCTGAAGCATCGAGCCCCGGGAAAATACCTGGGGTTTTTTGTTTTTGACATATTGATATTTTGATGAAAGTGAGTTTCTGTTATTTACAGCGGCGCATTTAATCGGGAAAACCCTGGGGCCGTCCGTATTCCCTGCTTCTGGTTACCGCGAAAACGTGAAGGGTTGAGCCGGCCGTGCCGCGAGTCGTAGCCGCACCGCGTCCAAACGGTGCATACTTTGCTCCTTATTCATTTTGTGCTGCCGTTTCACCATGTTTGAATGTTCCTTGAGCGCCGCCCCCGCTGCTGGCGAACTGCCTCTCGTTTTCGTGGATCTGGAAACGACAGGCGGCTCGGTAGGCGAGCATCGAATTACCGAGGTTGGCGTCGTCGAGGTGGCGCAGGGGCAGGTGACACGATGGAGCACGCTCGTCGATCCCGGTCAGCCTATCCCGCCCTTCATTCAACAACTCACCGGCATTACGGATCAGATGGTGCGCGGTGCACCGGTCTTCGCCGACATTGCCGCGAAACTTCACGAGCGCCTCTCGGGCAAGCTCTTCGTCGCGCACAACGCGGCCTTCGACCGAGGATTTCTGCGCGCCGAGTTCGAGCGCGCCGGCTATTCCTTCAACCCCGACGTGCTCTGCACCGTACGCCTCTCCCGGGCGCTGTTCCCGGGCGAGAAACGCCATGGTCTCGATGCGCTGGTCGAGCGCCATGCGCTCGTGCCCTCGGACCGTCATCGCGCACTGGCTGATGCCGACCTTCTCTGGCAGTTCTGGCAGCGCCTGCCCGGGCTGGTCGGCGCCGAGGTGCTGGCGGCGCAGATCGAGCGCACGACGCGCCGTCATGTGCTGGCCGGCGATATCACCGACGACCTCATCGATACGGCGCCTGCAGGCCACGGGGTTTATGCGTTCTATGGCGAAAACGATGTGCCGCTGTACGTAGGACGCAGCGTACGGGTGCGTCAGCGTGTGCGTGCACATCTCAGCGGCGAGCGGCGCTCCTCGCGCGAACAGCGGATGGCGCAGCAGGTGCGCAGGGTGGAATGGCGTCCGACCGGCGGCGAGCTCGGCGCGTTGCTCGTCGAGGCGCAATGGATCGCATCGCTCAAGCCCGCTTTCAACCGCGTGCCGCGCGTGTCGAGGCGCGATCCGGCCAACCTCGGCGCAGCGCCCTGGCCGTTTGTCGGCGCCGTGCTCGTGCAGGAACAGGACACGACTAACGGCGCGGATGTTTACCACCTGATCGACCGGTGGTGCTATGTAGGCGCGTTTCCGACTGCGGCCGCGGCAAGGTCGCAGGTGGAACAGGGCGTCGAGCCGGAGTTCGAGCTTTCGACGTGGCGCATTCTGCAGAGCCGCTTCGAGCGCGGCCTGCGCGTGCAGGTGCTGCAACTTTCGGAAGCGGATGGCCTCGCAAGCCAGGTTTAGCGCCGGCGGTTTTCCGCTAGCGAATCGCGATCACGCCATACCGCCTACGCCGCCCGATTCGCAGACATGGCCTAGCGCCTGATTCATTGCTTTCGCGTGCGCGGAATCGTATCGCGTGAGTTCCTTCCAGCTCTCGACCGAACGCGCGACGCGTGCCGGGCAATCCGGCGCGCCGCGCAGCGGCTGCACGCGCGCGAGCGCACCGATCAGCCTCCCGGTGAGCTGGTCGAGTTGCGGTCGCGTGACCGTGGCGAGATCCGGGGCTGGGTTGGCTGGCGCCTGAGACGCTCGCCAGGTATCGAACAGTGACTTCTGCACGAGCGTACTGGCGTCGATCTGATCGCGGAAGAACACGCGAGCAAACGCCGGATCGACGCCGGCAACCGCCGCGCGCTTTTGCACGTCGGCGAGCAAGGCGTCTTCACGCGGTGTATCGGTGATCGGCTTCTGATGCTGCCACTTCCACTGCGCGACCGGCTCGGCCAGTGCGAGACGCTGCGAAACGAGTGCGACGAGGTTGGTGAGGGCCGTGTCGTCGCTGTCAGCTCGCGCGGAGGCGATCGGCAGGGCGAACAGCAACGCAGCAGCGCAATGCGCGCTTGCGCGGGTGAGGGAGATCATCGAGTGAAAGAAAGACGCCGGCAATGAAAAGCGAAGCATAGCCGGTTATGGCCTGCTTGCGCTCAACTATGCTTGCTGTGCGCGAGGCGACGAGAACTCAGCGGCGCCTACGCGAGCGAGCACGCCAACTGGATCGACCGGATAGCGCTGCCGCGCCTGGTCGCGCACGGCTCGACACGCGTCCCCTGTCACGCGTATCGACTTGCACATCAACGCCGGCTGCGCGTGATCACGCGTTGCGCGAACGTGGGCATTTCCCGTCACTTCTGTTCGTGTGCCTTACGCTGCTCGTCAAGAAACGCCCGCACATGAGCGGGCAATTCGTCGCCGAGAAACTCGACAGCCACCGGTTCCGGATCCGGGCTAAAGACTTGGTCCGGGGTCGGAATTCTTGGCGGTTTGGCGTCCATGATCTTTCTCCTGTGTAAGCCGATTATCCGACTCAGCGCTTCTCCTGCGCTAGCCCCGCTTACCGTAACAGTGCCTTTCCCGCGCGCGTGTTGCTTAATACGCACATCGATGCAATCGATTAACGGTGCAGGAATATAATGTTCAGATGTCCTTTGCACTGCAGCATGCGACCTGGATGTCTGGCCGCCGCTCTGCCGCGCAGCCAACAACACGGTTCGGTCGCACGCTGGGCGGATTGACAACCGGCCCGCGACGCCATGCCGCGCTCGCCGCGCGGCGCCGCAGCTCGTGCAAGCCCGCGGCGGAAGCGCCCGCCATGCATTTACAACGACAACGATTTATTATGCCTGGCCGTTGACATCCAAACGTTAATAAGCCCGAAACTATGTAAGCGCCTGTTTCTATCCCATTCGTTCGTTATTATTGTTTGCGCAATGTCAATTCGCCGGTGTTTAACGATCGAGCGTTCGTAAAGCGGTCTCAGTACCCCGTCTTCATGCACTTCCATAATTCGTCAGGTCGGTTCTGCCGTCGGCGCGGGAACGCGTTGCGCGTGGGCGTGATTCGCGGGCGCCGCGCGCACGTTCACCTGACCATGAATGCGCGACTGGTGCCCGTCCGCGAACATGTAGTAGGGAAACGGGTGCGCGGGCTCCGAGGCGACATCGAGGCGCGCGAGCAGTTCGGGGGCAAGCGTGAAGTCGAGTGCTCCGAGCGATTCCGCGAGCTGCGCGGCCTTGGTCGCGCCGACGATGATGCTCGCCACGCCGCGTTTCTGATATAGCCAGTTCAGCGCAACCTGCGCCATGGGACGGTTGACCTCATGCGAAACCTGCTCGAGTTCGCCGACGATGGCGAAGTTGCGCGGCGAAAGCTTGTCGAAGCCGGGCGGCGGCTTCGGCCCCACCGTCTGCAGGCGCCCCGTGCCGCTGACCCCGCCTGGACCCTGGGTGCCTTGCGCTCCCGCCTGCGACGGCCGATATTTTCCAGATAGCACGCCCATGCCGAGTGGACTCCACGGCACCAGCCCCATGCCGAGCTGTGTAGCCAGATCCGCGAATTCGTGTTCCGCGTTGCGTTCGATCAGCGAATATTCGACCTGCATCGCCGCGACGGGTTCGAAGCCGCGCCAGTCGGCGAGCGTCTGTGCGCGGCCAGCGTACCAGGCGGGCACATCGGAAAGACCCACATAGCGAATCTTGCCTGCACGCACGGCGTCGTCCATGGCGCGCATCACTTCGTCCGCCGGCGTCATGCGATCCCAGGTGTGCAGGTAATAGAGATCGATGTAGTCCGTGCCGAGACGCTTGAGCGAACCATCGAGCGCACGCAGAAGGTTCTTGCGGTGATTTCCCCCGGCGTTCGGGTTCCCCGGCTGGGCGTTGTACGTGTACTTGGTCGCGATGACGAGCCGTTCGCGCAGGCCGCGCGCCGCCGTGAAGCGGCCGACCCAGGTTTCGCTCGTACCTTCGGTATAGAGATCGGCAGTATCGATGAAATTGCCGCCCTCATCGACATAGAGGTCGAAGAGCCGCTGTGCGGCGGCTTCGTCGGCGCCCCAGCCCCATTCGGTGCCGAACGTCATGGTGCCGAGGGCGATCGGGCTGACGCGCAGGCCGGAGCGGCCGAGGAGCGTATAGCTATCGAGTTTCATGGCGGTTGCCTCAAGAGGTGAGTGGAACGCGAAGTCATCATGCGCCTTTCCTTTTTGTGGAAAAATCGGCTGCACGTGAAAGGACTGTGAAGCCAGACTTCACAATCGAGGTGCCATGAACCCACTTTCTGCCCATCTGCCAGCCATGCCGGCCGTGCCAGCTGCGTCGGGCCTGGCCGGCCGTCTTCCAGCGGTGCTTGCCGTCGCGGCCGTTGCGCGGCATGGGAGCTTCACGCGCGCCGCCTCTGCCGCGGGCCTCTCCACGTCGGCGTTATCGCAAACCGTGCGCGCGCTCGAATCGCAACTCGGTGTGAGGCTCTTCAATCGCACGACACGCCGCGTCGCGCTGACCGAGGCAGGCGTGCAGTTCCTCGCGAACATCCAGCCCGCACTCGCGCAGATCGAGGCGGCGTTCGACGCGCTCGACGCCTCGCGCGACGAACCCGCGGGTACGTTGCGCATCAACCTGCCGCGCGTGGCTAGCGAGTTGCTCGTCATGCCGCATCTCGCCGAGTTCATGGCGCGCTACCCGCAAATCAAACTCGAACTCGCCCTTGACGACGGCTTTGCCGATCTGGTCGGCGAGGGCTTCGATGCGGGCATTCGCCTTGGCGAATCGGTTGCGCCGGGCATGGTGGGAGTGCCGATCGGAGGCCCGATCCGCATTGTCGTGGTCGCTTCGCCCGACTATTTCCAACGCCACGCGCCGCCCGTCACGCCTGATGATCTGGCTGCGCACGATTGTCTTTGCTATCGCTTCGCTACAGGCGGTGTCTATCGGTGGGAGTTCGCGCGGCCGGGCGACCCCCGGCGCGTGTTCGACGTGCTCACCGAAGGCCGCTTCGTGACGAACGATCTGCGCACGATGGTGAGCGCCGCGGAGCAGGGTGCAGGTCTCCTGCATGTGATCGAGGACTACGTGCGCGCGCCGCTGGATGAAGGCCGGCTCGTGCGGGTGCTCGAGCCGTGGTGCCCATCGTTTCCCGGCTTCTATCTCTATATGGCTGGGCGTGCCCAGCTGCCGCCCAAACTGCGCGTGTTCATCGACTTCCTCCGTGAGAAGCGTGAACGCGGCTAGATTCTTGTCGGTATGCAAAGCAAAAAGCCCAGTCCGAAGACTGGGCTTTTTGCTTGAATCCTGGTGCCGGAAAGAGGAATCGAACCCCCGACCTTCGCATTACGAATGCGCTGCTCTACCGTCTGAGCTATTCCGGCGCGCATCAGAGAAGAAAAATTATAGGAAAGTGCAGCGAACTATGCAAGCCCTTTCCTCATCTTTTTATTTCTTCGCGTCCTGGTGATAGCGAGTGACGCGCTCGACCTCGTTCTTCGAGCCGAGGAACACGGCAACGCGCTCGTGCAGGCTTTGCGGCTGAATGTCGAGAATGCGCTGTGCGCCGTTGGTCGCCGCGCCGCCCGCCTGTTCGACGATGAACGACATCGGGTTTGCTTCGTACATCAGGCGCAGCTTGCCCGGCTTCGACGGATCGCGCTTGTCGGCTGGGTACATGAAGATGCCGCCGCGGTTCAGGATGCGGTGCACGTCGGCGACCATCGAGGCGATCCAGCGCATGTTGAAGTTCTCGCCGCGCGGGCCGTCCTTGCCCGCGTTCAGCTCGCCGATGTACTGCTGCACCGGCTCATACCAGTGGCGCGCATTCGAGGCGTTGATCGCGTACTCGCGCGTGTCTTCCGGAATGCGCATGTCGCTTTGCGTGAGCACCCACGAGCCCAGCTCGCGGTCGAGCGTGAAGCAGTTCACGCCGTGGCCGGTCGTGAGCACGAGTACCGTCTGCGGGCCGTAGACCGCGTAGCCGGCGGCGACCTGCTTCGTGCCGGGCTGCAGGAACGATTCCTCCGTCGCCTGCTGGCCGTCCGGGCAGCGCAGCACCGAGAAAATCGTGCCGATCGACACGTTAACGTCGATGTTCGAGGAGCCGTCGAGCGGATCGAACACGAGGAGGTATTCGCCCTTCGGATAGTTGGCCGGAATCGGGAAGAACGTTTCCATTTCCTCCGAGGCCATCGCGGCGAGGTTGCCGCCCCATTCGTTGGCGTCGAGCAGGATCTCGTTCGAGAGGATGTCGAGGTTCTTCTGGACTTCGCCCTGGACGTTCTCGCTGCCGGCCGTGCCGAGGGCGTCGCCGAGCGCGCCCTTGCTGACGTTGAAGCTGATCGCCTTGCAGGCGCGCGCGACGACTTCGATCAGCAGACGCAGGTCGGCGGGCAGATTGCGGTGCTGGCGCTGCTGCTCGATCAGGTACTTGGTGAGGGTGGTGCGACGTTGCAAAGCCATTGCGGTACTCCGGATGCGCTTGGGAATAGCGCAATTCTACCCGCTCGCCTGTGACCGCCCGCCGCACAGATCAGCAAATCTCGCGCGCGGACGTGGCGCGGCTTACCGGTGCAGGCTTTCGCCCGGTGACGGCGCGCCTCGCGCCGCCAGAAAATAATCGAAAAAATGCGCAAAAAAAACCGGCGCGAAGGCCGGTTGAGTGGTCGGTCGACTGGCTATCGCGCGGCGCCTGGAAGCGCCGCGCATTGGGTCGCATTGCGTCTGATCAGGCCAGGGCTTTTTCGACGATCTCCCGCACGTCGCGCGATTTCGCCTCGCTCGCAACCCGCTCGAGCGCCGTGCGCATCGCATCGCGCAACGCGGGCGTGAAGCGGCGCCACAATTCGAGATTGCGGGCGAGGCGCGCGGCGACCTGGGGATTGAGCGCGTCGAGCGCGATGACCTGATCGGCCCAGAACGCGTAGCCCGAGCCGTCCGCCGCGTGGAACTGAGCGGGGTTCGCGGCGCAGAAGCTGAAGATGAGCGAGCGCGCGCGGTTGGGGTTCTTGATGTTGAACGCCGGGTGGCCCATGAGCGCGCGCACGGTCTCGATGGTCGGGCGTTGCGCGGTGCCGCGCTGCGTGGCCTGCAGCGCGAACCACTTGTCGATGACGAGCGGTTCGTTCTCGAAGCGAACGTAGAAGTCTTCGAGCGCCTTGCTCGCGACATCGTCGCCGGTGGCCGCCTGCGCGTTCAGCAGCGCCGAGAGCGCCGCCGAACGGTCGGTCATGTTGTTCGCGGCCTCGTATTGGGCGGTGGCGAGGCCTACTGCTTGCGCAGTATCGTCGAGTTCCGAGAGATACGAGAGCGCGAGGTTCTTCAGCCCGCGACGGCCAGCCGCCTCGGGCGTCGGCTCGTACTTGCCCGGCGTGACGTTGCGTTCGTAGGCCGCGAGCCATTCGCGCCTGAGCGCCGTTGCCAACTGCTTGCGCACCAACTGACGGGCGGCATGCACGGCGGCCGGATCCGACTCCGTCATCTGCTCGGCGAGATAGGTTTCCGAAGGCAGCATGAGCGCCAGTTCGCGGAACGACGGCGAGAGCGATTCGTCGGTCAGCACGCGGCGGAATGCGTCGACGAGCGCGTCGGCCACCTGGAGCGGCTGATTCGCGGCGGCGCGTCCCGCGAGCGCGAGCAGCTCGCGTGTGGCGAGGCGCTGGCCCGCTTCCCAGCGGTTGAACGGATCGCTGTCGTGCGCGAGCAGGAACGCGAGTTCGTCGTTGCCGTAGTCGTAGTCGACGATGACGGGCGCCGAGAAGTTGCGCAACAGCGAGGGCAGGGGTTTGACCATCACGTCGGCGAACGTGAACGTCTGCTGCACTTCGGTCAATTCCAGCACGCGCGTCGTGCCCTGCGCCGAGGCCTCGCCTTCGAGGCGCAGCGGCAGGTCGGCGCCATCCGGGCCGATCAGGCCAATGGCGAACGGAATGTGCAGCGGGCCTTTCTGCGTCTCGCGCGCGGCGGGTGAGCCATTGGCGTAACCCTGCGCGAGCGTCACGCTGTAGCAGTGCGTGCCTTCGTCATAGCTCGTCGTCACCGAGATGCGCGGCGTGCCCGCCTGGCTATACCAGCGCTCGAACTGCGCGAGGTCGCGGCCGTTGGCGTCGGCCATCGCGTGCCGGAAATCGTCGCAGGTCACGGCCTGGCCGTCGTGACGCTGGAAGTACAAATCCATGCCTTTACGGAAACCGTCGCGCCCGAGCAGCGTTTGATACATCCGCACGACTTCCGCGCCTTTTTCGTAGACGGTCATCGTGTAGAAGTTGTTGATCTCGACGTAGTTTTCGGGTCGCACCGGGTGCGCCATCGGGCCCGCGTCTTCGGCGAACTGCATCTGGCGCAGCACGCGCACGTCCTCGATGCGCTTGGTCGCGCGCGCTGCCTCGTTTTCGTCGCCGCCCGACATCGCCGCCGAGAACTCCTGATCGCGGAACACCGTGAGGCCTTCTTTCAGGCTCAGTTGGAACCAGTCGCGGCAGGTCACGCGGTTGCCGGTCCAGTTGTGGAAGTACTCGTGGCCGACCACGGCCTCGATGTTCGCGAAGTCCACGTCGGTGGCCGTTTCCGGATTCGCGAGCACGTACTTCGTATTGAAGATGTTGAGCCCCTTGTTCTCCATCGCGCCCATGTTGAAGTCGCTCACGGCGACGATCATGAAGCGGTCGAGATCGAGTTCGAGGCCGAAGCGCTGCTCGTCCCAGCGGATCGAGTGGATGAGCGAGTCCATCGCGTGGCGCGTCTTGTCGAGATCGTGCGGCTCGACCCACACCTGCAGCAGCTTTTCCTTGCCCGAGCCGCTCTTGATGCGCTCTTCCAGCGCCACGAGCTTGCCCGCCACGAGCGCGAACAGGTAGCTGGGCTTGCGGAACGGGTCTTCCCATCTGGCATAGTGGCGGCCGTCGGACAGATCGCCTTGCGCGATCAGGTTGCCGTTCGAGAGCAGTACCGGGTAGGAGGTCTTGTCGGCGCGCAGCGTGACCGTGTAGGTCGCCATCACATCGGGGCGATCGAGAAACCAGGTGATGCGGCGAAAGCCCTCGGCCTCGCACTGCGTGAAGAAGTTGCCGCCCGACACGTACAGCCCCGAGAGCGTCGTGTTGGCGGCCGGGTCGCACGCACCGGTGAGCGTGAGTTCGAAGGCGTCGGGCACGTTCTCGACGGTGAGGCCGTGCTCGTGCACGCGTACGTTCGCGTACGGCTTGCCGTCGATGGCCGCGCCGATGAATTCGAGCTGCTCGCCCATCAGTTCGAGATGCGCGCTGGTGTTGCCTGCGCGACTTGCATCGGGATTGCGCCGCACGCGCAACGTGCTCTTGACGATGGTGCGCTCGGGCACGAGGTCGAATTCGAGGTCGACGGTATCGATCAGAAACGCGGGCGGCGCGTAGTCTTCGCGGCGGATCACGGAGGGCGTGGCGGTATCGGACATAGTCTGGACAGGGCGGGTCGGATCGGGTGGATCGGGTGGCCGACAGCGTCGGCGCCCGGCGCGCTTCGCCTGCCCTTGCGGGACGGCGCAAACGCGGCGGTTCGCCCCATTGTACAAAGGCTCAGGCCGCTTTGTCCGTCAGCGCCTGGGAGCCGCCCGCAGGCGGACGGCCCGGCAGCCGAACTTTCGCACGGCGGCGCGAGTCAGTATGATCGGGCCCTGCTGGATGGCTCGCGGACCGCGCGATAACGCCCGACCGGCCCGGGATTGTTCGAGGAGCGGTCCCGGAATAAACACGCAAGCCATAACGTATCGGAGAGGGCGGCCCCACGACTGCACTCTTCCAACTGACGCAACACTGCTACGAGAAGACCATGATGCATGACCGATGGACCCGCCGCGCGCTCCTGATGCTGGCGGCGCTCGCTCTCACGCTGTCCGGGTGCACGACTTACGTGACGAGCCAGGTGACCGCTTTCTCCGCATGGGACGGCGGCAGCGATGCCATGCGTACCTTCGCGTTCAAACGCAGCCCCGAGCAGAATCAGAGCATCGAGCAGAGCACCTACGAGCAGTTCGTCGCCAACGGGCTGGCGATGCACGCGTTCCGCCTGGTGGCCGAGCCGCAGGCGCACTATCTGGTGGCCCTGGCCTATGGCAGCCGCACGGACACGGTCACGGTCGCGCAGCCCGTGTTCTACAACCCCTGGCCGGGCCCGTACTGGGGGCCATGGAACCCATGGGGCGCCTGGGGACCGTATCAGCCCACCTATGTGAACCAGACGTATCCGGTGTATTCGCATGCGCTCGGCATTCGCATCACCGACAGAGCGAGCGGCAAGGAGGTCTACAACGTGACGGCGCGCACCTCCGGCGACGACCCCTCGCTCGTGCGCGCGATGCCTTTTCTCGTGCAGAGCGCGCTGGGGAATTTCCCGCTGACGAACGGCACGGTGACGGAGGTCAAGATTCCGGTTGGCAAGGGCGGCGGCACGCCAAACGAGACCGGTGCGGCGCCGACGGATGCGGGCCACGGCAATTCGGCCGCCCCGCAGGCGGCCCCGGCGAAATAGGCCCATTCAGGCACGTTCGCCGCGCTTGCAGTGCGAAAAGACGCGCCGGACCTCGTGTCCGGCGCGTCTTTTTTATGGTTCGCGAAAGAGTGTCAGAGGCCCGTGCCGTCACGGCTGTGCACGCGCTGGCCCGCCGCATAGGTCTCGAACACGGCACGATCGTCGCCGAGCAGGGCGAATGCGAACAGCAGCTCTTCCAGCGATTCGGCGCGCGCGGTGCGCCGCGCGAGCAGCGGAGTGGCCCGCGGATCGAGCACGACGAAGTCCGCTTCGCTTTGCGGCGCAAGCGTGCCGATGCGGTCGGCGAGATCGAGTGCGTGCGCCGCGCCCGCCGTCGCGAGCCAGAACATGCGCGTGGCCGTGAGGTGATGACCGCCCATGCGCGCGACCTTGTGGGCCTCGTTCATCGTCTGCAGCATCGAGAACGAGGTGCCGCCGCCCACGTCGGTGGCGAGCGTCACGGGCATCGACGCTGCGCCCGCCTTGTCGAAGTCGAACAGGCCGCTGCCGAGGAACAGGTTCGAGGTCGGGCAGTGCGCGGCAACCGCGCCCGTTTGCGCCATGCGCCGGCGGTCTTCGTCGTCGAGCCAGATGCAGTGGCCGTACACGGCGCGGCGGCGCAACAGTCCGTAGTGGTCGTACACGTCGAGATAGCTGCGATGGCCGGGGAAGAGTTCCTTGACCCACTTCACTTCGTCCGGGTTCTCGGCCACGTGGCTCTGGATGAATACGTCGGCGTGCGCTTTCGCCAGCGCGCCGCACGCCTCCAGCTGCGCTTCGGTGGAAGTGGGCGCGAAGCGCGGCGTGAGCGCGTACATCTGACGCCCGCGGTTGTGCCAGCGGCCGATCAGCTCCGCGCTGTCGTCGTAGCCCGTTTGCGGCGTGTCGCGCAGGAATTCGGGGCAGTGACGGTCCATCAGCACCTTGCCCGCGACCATGCGCAGGTTCTTCGCCTCGCTCGCGGTGAAAAGCGCATCGGCCGATTGCTTGTGCACGGTGCAATACACGAGCGCCGTCGTCGTGCCGCAGGCGAGCAGTTCGTCGACGAAGAAGCGCGCCGTCTCCTTTGCCACGGCTTCGTTTCCGAAGCCGCGCTCGGTCGGGAACGTATAGGTGTTCAGCCACGGCAGCAGCCCAGGTGCCGGCGAGGCGATCATGTCCGTCTGCGGATAGTGGATGTGCGTGTCGATGAAGCCCGGCACGATCAGCTTGTCGCGCAGGTCGTGGACCGTCGCGCGTTCGTTCACGCGCGACTTCAGCGCGGACCACGAGCCCGAGGCGACCACGTGGCCGTCTTCGACGATCACGACGCCGTCCTCGTCATAGACGGCGGCGTCGGACGATTGCGCAGGGTCGCCGGTGAACGTCAACTGTTTTGCGCGGTAAGCCGATTGAGTCATGTGAACTTCGTCTCCGATATCCAATAAACAGTTAGTTATCCAGTGCTTGCTCCGGTCCCCACGCGCCGATGCGGAAAACGCAGCGCGAGACGGCCCGCGATCCGGCGCTCGCGCGCCGGGCCGGAGGGGTGTTGCAGCCCGGGCTGGGGCTTGTCGTGCGAATCGAGCTGCGTCCTAGCTGGCCGTGCGGCTCCAGTTCGCGTCGAGCTTCGCGATCAGCGCGGCGCGCTCATCGGGCGTCACGAACGACGCTTCGAAGCCGTTGCGCAGGATCGTGTACACCTCGTTGTCGTCGAGCTTGAGCGCTTCGATGATCGCGCGGTAGTTTTCGTTGACGTAGCCGCCGAAGTAGGCCGGGTCGTCGGAGTTGACGGTCACCGCCACGCCCTTGTCGAGCAGTTGCTTGAGCGTGTGCTGCGTCATGTCGTCGAACACGCAGAGCTTGGTGTTCGAGAGCGGGCATACGGTGAGCGCCACGCGCGTGTCCGCGAGACGCGTGACGAGCGCGGGGTCTTCGATGCTGCGCACGCCGTGATCGACGCGGTCGACCTTGAGCAGATCGAGCGCTTCGTAGATGTAGGAGGGCGGGCCTTCCTCGCCCGCGTGCGCGACGAGCTTCAGGCCCATCGCTCGCGCCTTCTCGAACACGCGCTCGAACTTCGAAGGCGGATGGCCGCGCTCGGAGGAGTCCAGACCCACCCCGATCAGGCGCGCGTAGCGCGAGAACAGCGGGCGCGCGGCTTCGAAGGTGGCGAGCGCATCGGCTTCGCTCAAATGGCGCAGGAAGCACAGGATGAGCTTGCTCGAGAGGCCGCGTTTTTCGGCGTCGGCGAGCGCGCGGTCGATGCCGGCCACCACCGTCTCGATCGGCACGCCGCGCTCGGTATGCGTTTGCGGATCGAAGAAGATTTCTGCGTGCACGACGTGGTCGGCCAGTGCGCGCTCGCAGTAGGCCATTGTCATGTCGTAGAAGTCCTGCTCTGCGAGCAGCACGCTCGCGCCGGCGTAGTAGATGTCGAGGAACGACTGCAGGTCGGTGAACGCATAGGCGGCGCGCAGCGCGTCGATCGAGTCGTACGCGAGCTTCACGTTGTTGCGCTGGGCGAGCGCGAAGATCAGCTCGGGTTCGAGCGAGCCTTCGATATGGATATGCAGCTCGGCCTTGGGCGCGTTGGCGGACTTTTCGATGAGCGCCTGTGTATGTGCGACGGCGTTCGCAGTAGTCGTGATCGTCATGGTCGGTTCGATTGGGCTTATGGGGTCTTCACTGTTTGACTTCACGCGGAATGGGTTGCAGCGGCCTGCGTCGCGCTCGCCGGTTTCGCCGCCTCGATCGCCTGCAGCAGTTGCGCGGCGGCCGAGATCGCGATCACTTCAGGCGACTTGTCGACGATACCGTCGACGCCGAGCGGGCAATGCATGCGCGCGATCTGCATGGGGTCGATGCCGCGCGCGGCGAGCCGGTGCTCGAACTGCTTGCGCTTCGTGTGCGAGCCGATCATGCCGAAGAACAGGAAATCGCCGCGGCGCAAGATGCGCTCGGCCAGATCGAGGTCGCGCGAATGATCGTGCGTCATCACGATGAAGCTCGTGCCGGGCGGTGCGGTGTCCACGGCTTCGTCGGGCGCGTCGTTGGCGTCGATCGCCACGTTGGGCGCGTTGAGCAGCGCGAACGCCTCGGGCGTCGGAAACGCGGCGTCGCGCTCGTCGACCCACAGCACGCGGCAGGGCAGCGTGCCGAGCACGCGCGCGAGTGCCGCGCCCACGTGGCCCGCGCCGAACAGCACCACGGGAAAGTCGTTCGGCGCGATGGTCTCGGTGAGCAGCATCGTGCTGCCCGTTTCCCAAAGCAGGCAGTCGGGCGCTTCCACGCCCGCTTCAGGCTCGGAAAGCATCGGCGGATCGGCTGCGGTGCCCTCGGCCTCCGGGGTCCCGTTGCGCGAGGAGCGAAATGATACGCTACGCACGGTCGATGTGCCTGCCGCGAGGCGCCGCGCGAGCGTGGCGAGCCAACCGAGATCGGCCACGTCGAGCCGCTCGAACGCAAGCACCACGGCGCCGCCGCAGCACTGTCCCAGGCTCGGCCCCAACGCGAGGCGCTCGAGACGCCGCGCGTGCGCCGTGCGCATGCCGTCGCGCAGCACCTGGCGTGCGATCTCGATGGCCTTCCATTCGAGGTGGCCGCCGCCTATCGTGTGGCGGGCCGCTTCGCGCGTGACGATCATCTTCGTGCCGGCCTCGCGCGGCGCCGATCCTTCGGTGCGCGCGACGGTGACCAGCACGGCGGCGTCGCCGTGCGCGAGCAGTTGCTGCAGATCGGAAAGCCAGGCTTGCATCTGGCGGTTCTCCCTTCGGGGCGGCACGTCGTTGCCTGTGCCGCCGGTTGATCTTCGTGGCCTCGCGCGGGTGGCGCTTCGCGGTTGGAGTGAGCGAAGCGCCGCCAGGTTCGCGCGCTTAGTTCATGTTTCGGCTGCTCTCCCGGAGCGTGTCGATCGCATCGAGGATCGCTTCGGGCGTCGCGGGCGCGCGCAGCGGCGCGGCCTCGCGCGCTTCGGGCACCGCCGCGCCCACGGCGTCGCGAATCGCGAGGAACACCGAGAACGGCAACAGCAGCGGCGGTTCGCCTACGGCTTTCGAGCGAAACACGGTCGGCTCCGCGTTGTCGTTGCCGCCGTTGCGATAGAGCCGCACGTTGAACGCCTCCGGCGTGTCGCTCACCGCCGGAATCTTGTACGTGGACGGCGCGTGCGTCATGAGCCGCCCGTCGCCATTCCACCAGAGCTCTTCGGTCGTGAGCCAGCCCATCCCCTGAATGAATGCGCCTTCCACCTGGCCGAGATCGATGGCCGGATTGATCGACTGGCCGGCATCGTGCAGCACGTCGGCGCGCACGAGCTTCCATTCTCCCGTGAGCGTGTCGACGACGACTTCGGACACCGCCGCGCCATACGCGAAGTAGTAGAACGGATGGCCGGTGAGCGTGCGCGCGTCCCAGTGCACCTTGGGCGTGGCGTAGAAGCCGTCGGACCACAGTTGCACGCGCTTCATGTAAGCGACTTCGACGAATTCGCCAAAGGCGATGGCGCTGCCGTTCGCCCGCACGACGCCGTTCTCGAATGTCACCGCCTCGGCTGCGCCGCCGTACTGGGCGGCAGCGAGGGCAGCGAGGCGCGCGCGGATGGCAAGGGCGGCGTCTTCGGCCGCCTTGCCGTTGAGGTCGCTGCCGGTGGAGGCAGCCGTTGCCGACGTGTTGGCCACTTTCGACGTATCGGCTGCGCTCACGCGCACGCGCGCGAGCGGCAAACCGAACGTGCCCGCCACGACTTGAGCGACCTTGGTGTTGAGCCCCTGGCCCATTTCGGTGCCGCCGTGGTTCACGAGCACCGAGCCGTCGCGGTACACGTGGACGAGCGCGCCGGCCTGATTCAGATGCGGCACGTTGAACGAGATGCCGAACTTGACCGGCGTGAGCGCGATGCCGCGCTTGAGCACGGGGCTCGCGCGGTTGTACTCGGCGATCGTTGCGCGCCGCTCGCGATAGCGGCTCGACGCGAGCAACTCGTCGGTGAGCGGCGCGAGCACGTTGTCCTCGACGCACTGGCCATACGGCGTGACGTCGCGCTCGCCGATGCCGTAGTAATTCGCGCGCCGCACGTCGAGCGGATCACGGCCGAGCGTCTTCGCGATCTCGTCGAGCATCACCTCCATCACGAGTGCGCCTTGCGGGCCGCCGAAGCCGCGAAAAGCGGTATTCGACTGCGTATTCGTCTTGCAGCAGAGCGCGATGATTTCGACGTCCGAAACATAGTAGGCGTTGTCGAAGTGGCAGAGCGCGCGCGTGGCGACCGCGCCCGAAAGATCGGCGGAATAGCCCGCGCGCAGCGCGATCTCGACGCGCGCGCCGAGCAGCCGTCCTTCGTCGTCGTAGCCGGCTTCGTACGCGTAGAGCGCGTCGTGACGCTTGCCGGTGATCATGAAGTCGTCGTCGCGATCCGCGCGCAGCTTCACCGGGCGCTGCAGCTTGTGCGCCGCGAGCGCGGCGACACAGGCGAACAGCGCCGACTGGGATTCCTTGCCGCCGAAACCGCCGCCCATGCGCCGGCATTCGCAGCTCACGCGGTGCGCGGGCCAGCCGAGCAGATGCGCGACTACCTGCTGCATCTCGCTCGGGTGCTGCGTCGAGCTGTAGACGAGCATGCCCGTCTGCTCCTGCGGCAGCGCATAGGCCACCTGGCCTTCGAGATAGAACTGCTCCTGGCCGCCCACGGTGAAACTGCCCGCAAGGCGATGCGGCGCCGCGGCGATGCGCTCGACGGGCGATCCACGCACGAGACGCAGTGGCGGCAGCACGTAATGCTGGCGCCTTCGCGCTTCGTCGATGGTGAGCACCGGCCCCAGCGGCTCGTAGCGCACGACGTCCTCGCTCGCCGCGAGTGCCGCGGCGCGGCGTGCGAGTTCGTGGCTCGTGGCGATCACGGCGAACACGGGCTGGCCGAGGTACTGCACCAGCTCGCCGGCCAGCACCGGGTCGTCGTGCACGACCGGCCCGCAGTCGTTGGTGCCGGGGATGTCGGCCGCAGTGAGGACCGCGAGCACGCCCGGCGACGAACGCACGCGCTCGAGATCCAGCGCGACGATGCGCGCATGGGCGTGGCGCGAGAGGCCGAGCGCCGCATGCACGGTGCCGTGCAGTTCGGGGATGTCGTCGGTGTAGCGCGCTTCGCCGCTGACGTGCGCTTCGGCAGATTCGTGCGGCAGCGGCGCGCCGAGCGCGCGTTCGGGGGCGGGCTCCTGGATGTGCGCATTGCCGTGCTGCGGGGGCATGACGAGCGGTTCGGCCTGGTCGTTCATGGCTTGGCTCCCGCGGCTACCGTTTCGCCGTCGTCGGCGAAGGCGAACGCGAATGCGTCGACGTCGCGTAGCGCGAGCGGCGCATCGTCGCGCGTTTCGAGCCAGCAGCGCCACAGCAGATTGCGCGCGACCTTCAGGCGATACGCGCTGCTCGCGCGCATATCCGTGAGCGGCCGATAGTCGGAGGCGAGCGCTTCCATCGCGCGCTGCGCGCCGTGTTCGTCCCAGCGTGCGCCGGTGAGGAGCGCCTCGGCGTGCGCGGCGCGCTGCGGGATCGCGGCCATGCCGCCGTAGGCGATGCGCGCGTTCGCGATCGTGCCGTCGTCGCGCACGTCGAGCGCAAACGCCGCGCATACGGCCGAAATGTCCTGGTCGTAGCGCTTCGCGATCTTGTAGGTGCGAAAGCGCAGCGTCGGCGAGGGGCGCGGCACGCGGATCGACTCGACGAACTCGCCGGCTTCGAGCGCGTTCTTTTGATAGCCCGTGTAGAAAGCCGCAAGCGGCAGCGCGCGCACGCGCGCCGCGCGGCGCAACACGAGCGTGGCGTCGAGCGCGAGCAATGCGGGCATCGAATCGCCGATTGGCGAACCGTTCGCGACGTTGCCGCCCAGCGTGCCCGCGTTGCGGATGGGCAGCGAGGCGAAGCGCGCCCACAGTTCCGCCAGTTCGGGGTAATCGATGGCGAGCGCCGCCCAGGCTTCTTCGAGCGGGACCGCCGCGCCTATCGTGAGCGTCTGCGCGTCGCGAGCGATCGCCCTCAGCTCCGCGACGTTGCCGGTGTAGATGAGTTCGCCCAGATCGCGGAACTGCTTGGTGACCCACAGGCCGACGTCGGTGCCGCCAGCGAGCACGCGCGCCTCGGGGTGCGAGGCGCGCAGGGTCGCGAAGGCTTCGAGCGTGCGCGGTGCGTAGAACGTGCTTTCGCCGTGCGCGGCGCCTCGCACATCCGGGCCGCGATACTCGAACGTGCCAGAGCGCTGCAACGCGCGCAGTTGCGCTTCGACGCTCCCGCGATCGAGCGCCACGCGCGGATAGCAGGTTTCATCGAACATGCGCAGGGCGGCTTCGATGATCGGGCGGTAGCCGGTGCAGCGGCACAGATTGCCGGAGACCGCCTGGTCGATTTCGTCGCGGCCCGGCAGGGCCGCCCCGGCGGGCTGGTTCTCATAGAGCGCCCACAAGGACATCACGAAGCCCGGCGTGCAGAAGCCGCACTGCGAACCGTGGCAATCGACCATCGCCTGCTGGACGGGGTGTAGCGCGCCGTCCGGCTGGCGCAGGTCTTCCACGGTATAGAGCGCCTGGCCATCGAGCGTAGGCAGGAACTGGATGCAGGCGTTGACGGCCTTGAGCGCGAGACGGCCTTCGCCATCGAGTTCGCCGACGACGACGGTGCAGGCGCCGCAGTCGCCTTCCGCGCAGCCTTCCTTGGTGCCGCACGCACGCAGGTCCTCGCGCAGGTGCTGGAGCACCGTGCGGGTGGGAGGCAGATCGTGCACTTCGTGCACGGTGCCTCGGTGGAGGAAGCGGATGGTTTGCGTTGTCATGGTGAACCCGGGGACATTGCGGATCAGGCGCGCGTTACGGGAGGGGCGCGCCAAAGCCGGCCTCGCGCACGTAGATCGCCATCCAGTTCCGAAGATAGCACTGCTCGTGTCGCGAAAGTATTTCCGCCGCGAGATGGGGGTTATGCGGCCTGGGTCATGACGATGCGCCGCTGCGCCTCGCTCAGCGTGCCGCATGGCGCGGCATTCGTGCGTGGACGGTCCTGGCCGTGCCGATGACGTGCGCAAACCGGGGCAGCTGCGCAGGGTGGCGCGCAAGTCGCCCCGAACGGGACACGCCGTCCGCAGGACGGGCGGCGGATGAGGCGGGGAGGGGCGCTAAGCTGGGGCGAAGGCGCGGGCGGCAGAGACAAGCGGCAGCCCGCGCCGCGAGTCGTTCAGCGGCGGATGCCGGGCCACGACACCTGGCGGCGGCGGTTACGCCAGAGGCTGTGAATCACCGCGAGGAACGCGATCGCGAACGCGATCAGCGACCACACGGGCACGGTCAGGCCCAGCGTCGGCGGGTAAGTCGTTTCGCAGAGGCCCTGCACCTTGAATACGCCCGGCAGCCAGTGCGCGAACGGCAGCCCGTCGACGATGGGCTGCAGGGTATCGAAGCCGCAGCTAAAGCTCGGGAACGCCTGCACCCAGACGAGCCGCGCGGCCGCGAGCACGCCGCCGAACGCTGAGAGCGCCACGAGCGCTTCGAGCACGCGCACGCCGCGCCAGCTCGTCATGCGCGCGCCGAAGAACGCGAACACCGCGATCAGAATCAGGAAGTAGCGTCCCAGGATACACAGCGGGCAGGGGTCCTGGTGCTCGACATACTGGAAGTACAAGGCGCCGCCCAGCAGCGCGAGGCAGATCACGCCAAGGAGGACCAGGAGGCGGCGCTCGCGGCGCAACAGCGCATTATCGTCGTTCATGTGACTCGTTCGTTCGGTTGTTTGGCGCAGTGCCAGGGCGGCTGCGACGGCGTGACGGGATTCTAGCGCGAAGGTCGCGCGCGGCGTGGGACGCGTCCTTGCGCGCGCGCAGGGGTTGGCTGTGCCGCTCATGCGCACATCAGCGCAGCGGCGCGAGCACCGCCTCGACGCCACGGCCGATCGCGAGCAGCGCATCGTCGGCCCCGGGCGCGGCGGCGAGCATCAGCCCGACGGGCGCCGCGCCGTAGTGGTGGCAAGGCAGCGAGAGCGCGCAGGCATCGAGGAAGTTGAACGCGCTCGGGTTGCGCAGCACGAGGGCGTTGGTGCGCGCGAAGACGTCGTCGTCGGCGACGAGCGGGGCGACGGGCGGCGGCGCGATCGGCACGGTCGGCGCGATCACGGCGTCGAAGCGCGACCAGAGCGTGGCCTGAGCCTCTTCCATCACGGCCGCGCGCGCGGCGATGAGGTCCAGGTAATCGGCGGCGGTGGCCGCCTCGCCCTTCAGGATGCGCACGAGCACGCGCGGGTCGTACCGGTCGCGATGCTTCGCAATCAGCTCGCGGTGCCACGCATAGGCTTCCATCGGCGAAAAGCCGATCCGGTTGATGTCGGCGAGGCGCTCGAAGGCGGCGAAGCGGACCTCGCTCACGATCGCGCCCGCGGCGTCGAGGTGCTTGAGCGCCGTATCGATGGTCTCGGCGACCTCGGGGTCGATGCCGTCCGTCACGTAGTTGGTCAGCACGCCGAGGCGCACGCCTTCGAGGTGGCGCGCGGCCGGCACGTGAGGCTCGAGCCCGGCGAGCACGCGGTCCACGAGCGCGCAGCACGCCACGGTGTTGCCGATCGGGCCGAACGAGTCGAGCGTGGGCGAGAGCGGCACGGCGCCTCGTTTCGGGATGCGTGCGGCGGTGGGCTTGAAGCCCGTGAGGCCGCAGAACGCGGCCGGAATGCGGATGGAGCCGCCCGTGTCGGTGCCCAGCGCGATGGCGGCCATGCCGTCCGCGACCGAGGCCGCGGCGCCCGAGGACGAGCCGCCCGCCACGCGCGCGTCGCCCGGCACGCCTCGGTGGTAGGGCGAGAGCGGTGTGCCGTAGTGCGGATTCAAACCGAGCCCCGAGAACGCGAACTCGCTCATGTTGGTGCGCCCGACGAGCACCGCGCCCGCGCGGCGCAGGCGCGCGACGGCGGCGGCGTCCG